>NZ_QQOA01000001.1:0-295702 GCF_003443895.1 Paraburkholderia phosphatilytica
TGCATCGACAACAATTCTTCGCGCTCGGCTTCACTCAGATTCATTTTTCCCATGCACCTTTAGATCAGTGCAATTTCATTGGTTCAACGGACTAGCCGCGGCGTGTCATTGGCGCTGCTGCTGTTGCAGATACTGCCGCACGTCGCTCATCGACACGCGCCCGGTATGCGCGCTGTCGATCTGGTCGAAGTGCTTCGCGATGAAGCCAAGGCCATTGGTCTGCGCCTGCGCCTTCGTAATCGTCGCACCATTGCTCAGCACGGAATTGCCGCCCATGCGCGCTTCGATCCGTTGTTGCGCCTGCTGCTGAAGCTGCGTGCCGGTGGACGGTGTTTCAGGCGCGGGCCGGTTGCTCGGGAAGAACGGGCCATCCACGCCGTGGCCGCCCTTCGGCAGCGTGACGGGCGCGACCGACTGGGTCGTCGCGGCATGCGCGGCACCGATCGAGCCGATCGCACTGAGAACGAACAGCGGCAGGACGATGCGCCGCAGCATATCGATTGGAGACATGATCACTCGCCATAATGAGTTGAGCAGGTGGCCCCCGCTTCACGGGGACCCGTCGGGCCCGTCGGTTCGATACGACACCAGACGAAGCCCGGTTTCTCTCGAGCTTACTGCGTCGCCGCGACCTGCGTGGAGGTCGGCGTGCCCGCGGGGCTTTCATCCCGCCACGGCGGCGGCAACGTCCACAGCGACAGCGCGAACGGCACCGGCTGGCCAGCGTAGTAGTCGACCAGATCGGCCTTCATCTGCGGCCGCGCCACATCGTCCAGATAGATCATGTGGCCGCCCTGGAAGAAGTTCACCTGCAGGTTCGGATTCAGGCCGGGCACCGTTTGCAGCCGCGCAAGCTGTTTTTCGGTGTTGAAGAACGGCGTGGCAAGATCGTGGAAGCCGTTTTCCGACAGCACCCTTCAGTTGCGGATTGAGCGTGAGCGCGCCGACCAGGTCAGGCAACGTATCCGGCAGCGGCTGACCGTCGTGCGTGAAATTCCACACCTCGATGACCTCGGCGTAGCCCGGGAAGTAGCCCGCCAGCGTATCCGTATCGAGCTGCAAACCCAGCGGTCGAATCGGTGATCGCCGTGGCCTCGATCGCGTCGGCGAAGTAGTTCAGGATCGACGACTGCAGCACGATGCCGGTCAAGTGCACGCCGGCGGATTCCAGCGCGAGCGCGAGCATGTCGGTGCGCGGCGTGCCGTACGATTCGCCGTACAGGTAGATCGGCGAGCTGCTGCGATTGTTGACCGTCAGATAACGCTCGACGAAGTCGCGCATCACGTTGACGTCCGGATCGCAGCCCCAGAACGTCTGGTTCGTGTTCGGCAGGATCGCTTCCGAAAGGCCGGTGCCGGGCGGATCGATATAGACGAGATCCGTGGTGTCGATCAGGCTCTGGTCGTTATTGACGATCGGGTAGTTCGGCCAGTTCGTGAGCAGCGGGTCGGGCGTCGCGACACGCGTCGGCGCAAACGAACCGAGCCGCAGCCAGATCGACGACGAACCCGGGCCGCCGTTGTAGATGAACGTCACCGGCCGCGGCTGACCGTTCGTGCTCGGCGCCGTGTAGGCGACGTACGACATTGTGGCCTCAGGATTGCCGCTCGCATCCTGTGCCGTGAGGTGTCCCGTAGTCGTGGTGTAGTTGACTGTCGTTCTGCCCGATGTCCACTGGTAGTGCATCACCGCGGCATTCTCGTTGACCTGCGATGCCGCGAGGCCATCGGTGGCGTTCGGCGAATAGGCGACGAGGTCGACGTACGGCTGGTTGGCCGTCTGCGGCTGCGCGTTGGCCTGCCTGCTTACGTTCGCCTGACTCATCGCGCTGGTTGCCGTGGACGCGGAACCGCCATCGCCGCCGCCGCATCCGGCGACCACCAGCATGCCGGCGATCAACGCGCACGGTCCGGCCAGCCTGCCGCGACGCTGCCGGCGGATACCGCATGAACTACGGTCTGGTTTCATTTCAGTCCCTGTGATTGGTGAGATACCGCAACACGAGGGCCGCGTTCGCCGAGGGCACGGGGAAATCAGACAGCACGTGCGGAACTCGTCGGCACACAGCGGCTGACATTCGACGTTTGACTGGTTCTCTTGCAGCAGCCTGACTCAAGCTGTTCTGCCTGATCGTTTTTGATAAACAGTACTAAATACCACCGCATGATGAGCGCCGGTAAGTTGTACGGTTGTCATTCGATCGCCGCCGAGGAAAGATTTGGTAATGCGTGGCGGCAGAGGAAAAATAGGATTCCCCCCAGGCTTTGTCAAGCCACAGAATTCGTAGCGATGCCCGTTGGATCGACGTGCCCGAAACGCACCATGGCAGCGGTATGCCGGCTGGTTCGGCGCATGTCGGCAAGTGCCCGAAAACACGTTCGCGTGCCTGCACATCGCTTCGCGTGCCAGCTTCGTGTGCGCCGCACCAAAACTTCGTGATGAACATCCCCGCAGTCGAAGTCATTCGGATCGATATCTCGACACCGACCGCATGATCGTGAGGTCTTGAATATCGATACGTTATCCGAATCAATATCCGGTTAACATCCAGCAGATTTTCTGCCTGTACTTCGAACCGGATTTTCTGTTCCGCTCCAGGAACGGCCTGCGTCGCCCACTCATTTCCTCCACCTTTGCTGCCACCCGCGTCGCACGATTCCCCAGCTGTGGCTTCCCCGCATTGCAAAGTTCTTAATCGGCTATCGAATAAAGTTATCAGCGAATGCGCCGGCGCGAGCGGTCGGTCGCGCACGCGTAGCCCACCCGACGCTCGTCGCGCCTTGCCAGACGGGCCGCGCCGCGATATCGCCCGACACGGGACCACCACCGCCCAGGCATTTTCCGCACGCCCGCCCCTCTTATTCTCTGGTTAACCCGCCCATTTCAATTTACGCATGCCCTGCGTATCGTTCGAGTCAACCGAAGCCGGTTGAACAGATTCTTATATGAGGAGACGGACATGGGTGGGAATGCGACTGCCAGGGGACACGAAATCGATCACGGACAGGTAGCGGGCGCGGCCGACAAGCCCGGCACGCGCGCCATCATTCGCGCCGGCATCATCGGCGGCCTGACCGGTGCGGTCATCATCTGGATCTACGAGGCGCTGATCTGGGTCGGCGCGCAACATCTGATGCCGCTGGCCGGCATTCCGCGCAACGCGACGGGTCTCGTGTTCGGCAAAGCGTTTCAGGAAGCGATCGGCATCTGGGCATACGTGCTCGGCACGGTTATTCACTTCTTCTTCGCGTCCGCGTGGGGCATTCTCTTCGCCGCGATCTGGCCGTACTTCCGTCGCCGCGGCTACGAAGCCACGTTCGTCGCGCTGTTCTACGCGATCTTCGCGTGGATCGTGATGCACGTGGCCATTTCGATCGCAGGGGACAATCACCCGAACTACTACGATCCGGCCGTGATCATCGGCGGTTTCATGTCGCACTTCTGCTTTACCGTTCCGCTCGCGCTGACCATCAAGCGTCTGCTCGCGTCGAACCCGCAGCGTTGAGCCATACGATTCGCATCATTCAATAAATCAGCCGATCAGACCAAGGGGACCGTGGTGAAGAAGCGAACTATAGGATTACTAACAGCATCCGTACTTGGCGCGGGCCTTTCGACCGCGGCGCACGCGCAGTCGTCCGTCACGCTGTACGGCGTGCTCGACATGTTCGGCGGCTATCAGAATGCCAAGGTCAGCGGCAAGAACACGTCGCTCGTCACGCTCGGCAACAACGGCGAAATGACGAGCCGCTGGGGCCTTCGCGGCACGGAAGACCTGGGTGGCGGTTACCACGCGAACTTTCAGCTGGAGAACGGTTTCGATCCGGGTACGGGCAGCGTGCAGAACTCCTATCGCTTCTTCGATCGCCAGGCCTGGGTGGGTGTCAGCGGCCCGTACGGCGAATTGCGCTTCGGGCGGCAGAACACGCCGATGTTCGCGTGGAGCGGCAATCTCGACGCGTTCAGTGCGGCGACCTACGCATCCGGCTACAACGGCTTCGCGAACTGGCAGGCGCGGGTCGACAACGACATCAGCTACCAGTCGCCGAAGTTCGCGGGCACGCAGGCCGAGCTGCACTACTCCGTCGGCGGGAAGGCGGGCACGCTCGCGGGCAATGCGGTGTACCAGGCCGCGGTGCAGAGCAAGCAGGGCCCGGTGTACATGGCGTTCGCGTACCTGAACGCCGCGAACGCGACGGCAACGAACCGCGTGCAGGAAGTCATGGCCGGCGCCAACGTCGACTACGGTCTCGGCAAGGTTTACTTCGGCTACTTCAGGGCCAACGACGTGATCTCGTCCACCACCGGCAACGCATTGAGCAACCCTGCCGGCAAGTACGACCCGAGCGTCGGCGTCGTCGGCAACACGGCCGGCAACTGGCACAGCACGTTCTCGCTGTCGGCGGACTTCCGCTTCAACCCGTTCCTGAGCGTCGGCGCGGGTTATGCCTACACGAAGGACAGCTCGGCGCTCGGCAACGACGCGGGTGAATTCGGCGCGATCGTGAACTACGACCTGTCGAAGGCCACGCGCATCTACGCGACGGTCGCGGATCTGAAGAATTACCACGGCGCGGCGTTCAAGCTGGTCGGCGCGAGCATCACGTCCGGCACGTATCTGACGCCCGGCGCGGGACAAAGCGAGTTTGGCGCGCAGATCGGATTCCGGCATCTGTTCTGACGTCGCCACATGGACCGCAACGCCGCCCGCCGCAGCATGGACGGGCCGCGTTGCGTTTGCAGTTCTGGAGCACGATCCGCCTCCCCGAGGATGCGAGCGGCGTGGCCACATAACAGGTTGTACGAAGTGCAAGGAGATAGCGAATGACATCTGGACAAACAGTAGACATCAAGACGTTTATCGACGAAAGGAAGATCTCCGCGTACCAGTGGTTGCTGGTCGCGCTGTGCTTTCTGATCGTCACGGCGGACGGTATGGACGTCGCGATCATGGGCTTCGTCGCACCGCCCATCCTGCATGAATGGAGCATCTCGCGCCCCGCGTTCGGCCTCGTCATGAGTTCCGCTCCGGTGGGTCTCGTGATCGGCGCACTGCTCGCGGGTCCGTCGTCCGACCGGTTCGGCCGCAAGGCGGTGCTGATCGCCTCCGTGTTCGTGTTCGGCGTCTTCACGATCGCGACGGCCTTCACGAACACGCCGCAATCGATGGCGTTGCTGCGCCTCCTGACCGGCATCGGTCTCGGCGCCGCGATGCCGAACAGCACGACGCTACTGTCCGAATACTCGCCGCAACGCAAGCGCGCCTTACTGATCACGATCATGTTCACCGGCTTCAATCTGGGCTCGGCGTTGATCGGTTTTGTCGCGGGCTGGTTGATTCCGCAGTTCGGCTGGCGTTCGGTGCTGCTGTTCGGCGGCACGATGCCGCTCGTGCTGATTCCGCTGTATCTGTGGCTGCTGCCCGAATCCGCGCGGCTCTTCGCCGTGCGCGGCGAACCCTCGCAGCGCATCGCGAAGGTGCTCAACCGCGTGTGCGACGCGAACTTCACCGGCGACGAACGCTTC
Organism: Paraburkholderia phosphatilytica; assembly: GCF_003443895.1. Classification (GTDB taxonomy): domain Bacteria; phylum Pseudomonadota; class Gammaproteobacteria; order Burkholderiales; family Burkholderiaceae; genus Paraburkholderia; species Paraburkholderia phosphatilytica. The sequence goes on from NZ_QQOA01000001.1 coordinate 5,528, forward strand.
GTGTCCACCGAGCCGCAACTGCCGACGCGCAAGCCGATCGGCATCCTGTTCTCGCACGGCTACGGCTTCATGACGGTGCTGCTCTGGGTCACCTACTTCATGGGTCTGCTCGTGATCTATCTGCTGACCGGCTGGCTGCCCACGCTGATCAAGGACGCGGGCCTGACCGTCACGGTGGCCGCGAACGTCACGGCGATGTTCCAGATCGGCGGAACGATCGGCGCCGTCGTGGTAGGCTGGCTGATGGACAAGGCGCGCCCCGCGCCGGTGATCAGCGCCGCGTATATCGGCGGCGGCCTGTGCGTGATCGTGCTCGGTTCCGTCGGCGCGCTGTCGTCGTCGCTCGCGCTGCTCGTGTTCCTCGCGGGCTTCTGCATGAGCGGTGCGCAAACGGGCCTCAACGCGTTCGCACCGGGACGCTATCCGACGGTGGCGCGCGCCACGGGCGTAAGCTGGATGCTCGGCATGGGCCGCTTCGGCAGCATCTTCGGTTCGGCCATCGGCGGCGCGCTGCTCGGCCTCGGCTGGACCTTCGGCTCGATCCTCGCGATGCTGGCCATTCCCGCCACCCTCGCCGCAATCGCAATCCTGCTCGCGCAACGCACGAGCACTGCAGTCGCAAACGCAACGCCGAGCACGGCACATTGAGGGAACGCGCAGCCCATATCGCGGTCGAGGTTCGATCGCGATACGGGCGGCCTGGCCGGCGCCTGCCGGCATGATGACGATTCCCCGGGAGCAAGCATGATCATCGACATCCACGGTCACTACACGACCGCGCCTAAAGCGCTGGAAGCCTGGCGCAACCGCCAGATCGCCGGCATCAAGAACCCATCCGAAATGCCCAAAGCGTCGGAGCTGCACATCAGCGACGACGAACTGCGCGAATCCATCGAAACCAACCAGCTGCGCCTGATGCGCGAGCGCGGTCTCGACCTCACGGTCTTCAGTCCGCGCGCGAGCTTCATGGCGCACCATATCGGCAACTTCGACGTGTCCAGCACATGGGCCGCGATCTGCAACGAACTCTGTCATCGCGTGAGCCAGCTGTTCCCCGAGCATTTCGTGCCGGCCGCGATGCTGCCGCAAAGCCCGGGCGTCGATATCGCGACGTGCATTCCGGAGCTCGTCAAATGCGTCGAGCAATACGGCAACGTCGCGATCAACCTGAATCCGGATCCGTCGGGCGGCCACTGGACGAGCCCGCCGCTGTCCGACCGCTCCTGGTATCCGATCTACGAGAAGATGGTCGAATACGACATTCCGGCCATGATTCACGTGAGCACCAGCTGCAACGCGTGCTTCCACACCACGGGCGCGCACTATCTGAACGCTGACACCACGGCGTTCATGCAGTGCCTCACGTCCGATCTGTTCCGCGATTTCCCGACGCTGCGCTTCGTGATTCCGCACGGCGGCGGCGCGGTGCCGTACCACTGGGGACGCTTCCGCGGTCTCGCGCAGGAGCTGAAGCGCCCGCTGCTCGAAGAGCATCTGCTGAAGAACATCTTCTTCGACACCTGCGTGTATCACCAGCCCGGCATCGACCTGCTCACGCGCGTGATTCCGCTCGACAACATCCTGTTCGCGAGCGAAATGATCGGCGCGGTGCGCGGCATCGATCCGCAGACGGGCCACTACTTCGACGACACGAAACGCTACGTCGAAGCCGCGCAGATCGAACCCGAAGCGCGCTACCGGATTTACGAAGGCAACGCACGGCGCGTGTACCCGCGCCTCGATGCAGCACTGCAAGCACAAGGACGTTGATCATGTATGAACTCGGAGTCGTTTATCGCACCATCCAGCGGGCCGATGGCGAAATCGCGGCAAAGCTCGGCGCATTCGGCGCGGCCACCGTGCACGAAGCCATGGGACGCACCGGCCTGATGAAGCCCTACGTGCGGCCGATCTACACCGGCGCGCAGGCCGCCGGCACCGCCGTCACCGTGTTGCTGCAACCCGGCGACAACTGGATGCTGCACGTCGCCGCGGAACAGATTCGCCCCGGCGACCTCGTGGTCGCCGCCGTCACCGCCGACTGCACCGACGGCTACTTCGGCGATCTGCTCGCCACCAGCTTCAAGGCGCGTGGCGCGCAAGGGCTGATCATCGACGCCGGCGTGCGCGACGTGCGCGTGCTCACTGAAATGGGCTTCCCGGTGTGGAGCAAGGCGATTTCGGCGAAGGGCACCGTCAAGGCGACGCTTGGCTCGGTCAACGTGCCGGTGGTCTGCGCAGGCGCACTCGTGACGCCCGGCGACATCGTCGTGGCCGACGACGACGGCGTGGTGGTCGTGCCCGCCGCGCGTGCGCAAAAAACGCTCGAAAGCGCCGCCGCGCGCGAAGCGAACGAAGCCGGCAAGCGCGCGAAGCTTGCCTCCGGCGTACTCGGTCTCGACATGTACAGCATGCGCGAGCCGCTCGCGAACGCGGGTCTCCGCTACATCGACTGAACGCGATCGCACCACCGCCCGACCGCACTACTTCAAGCACAGCATGGAACCGCATCGTCACAACGCAGCAACGATCCGTGGCATCTCGTCGATGGCCACCCGGCACGTCCTCACGGAACTGACCGGCAACTTCCAGGCGCAATCGGGTCAACCGGTTGCGATCGAATCGGTAGGCGGCGTCGACGCCGCGCGGCGCGTGAGTCACGGCGAACCGTTCGACTTCGTCGCGCTCGCGTCGGATGCGATCGACAAGCTCGCGGCCGCCGGTCATCTCGACGCGTCGACACGTGTCGACGTCGCGCGCTCCGGTGTCGCGATCGCGATCAAGGCGGGCACTCCCCGGCCGGACGCGACGAGCGAAAACGGCGTGCGCGATGCGGTGCTGGCCGCACGCAGCATCGGTTATTCCACGGGCCCGAGCGGCGCGCATCTGACGCGTCTGTTCGAGCGCTGGGGCATCGCCGGAACGATCGCGCCACGCATCGTGCAGGCGCAGCCCGGCGTGCCGGTCGCCACGCTGATCGCGCGTGGCGAAGTGGAACTCGGTTTCCAGCAGCTGAGCGAACTCGTGAACATGCCGGGCATCGACATCGTCGGTCCATTGCCTGACGGCATCCAGCTGCTCACCGTGTTTTCCGCGGCACTCACGCACACGTCACAGCATGCCGACGCCGCGCGCGCGTTCCTCGCTTTTCTCGCGTCGACCGATACCGCGGCCGTGAAGCTCCGTCACGGCATGGAGCCCGCCTGAAACGCAAAGCGGCAACTCAACGTTGCCGCTTTGTCTGGTCCTGTCCGAAGCATCGCTCGCCGGCAGTCACACCGGCGAGCTCACTCCCCGCGTTAGATCCTGAACATGCCGACGGTCTCGGTCACCGCCTGCGCGCGTTCGCCGAGCGAATCGGCGGAAGCCGCCAGGTGGTTGACGAGCGACGTGTTCTGCTGCGTCAGCGACTCGATGTGACCGAGCGCCTGCCGGATCTGCACGACGCCCGCGCTTTGCTCGGCGGCAGCCACGTTGATCTCGCCGATCAGCGTACTCACGCCGCGCGCCGCGTGCACCGCCTGCTGCATCTTGTCGCGCGCCGCTTCGGTCAGCTTGCTGCCTGCTTCGACCTTCTGCGTGGAATCGACGATCAGTGCCGCGATCTCCTTCGCCGCGACTGCCGCGCGCCCGGCGAGACTGCGCACCTCGCCTGCCACCACCGCGAAGCCGCGTCCGTGCTCGCCCGCCCGCGCCGCTTCCACCGCGGCGTTCAATGCGAGGATGTTGGTCTGAAACGAGATGCCGTCGATCACCTGCGTGATCTCGCCGATGCGACGCGACGACTCCATGATCGTCTGCATCGTGCGCGTCATCGCCTGCACCGCGTTGCCGCTGTCTTCGGTGATCTGCGATGCTTCGACGGCCTGCGCGGTCGCCTTGCGCGCGGCGTCGGACGTCTGCTGCACGCTGTTGCTGATCTGCTCCATCGAAGCCGCGGACTGCTCGAGGCTCGCCGCCTGCGATTCCGTGCGCGCGGACAGGTTCTGGCTGCCTTCGTTCACGATCTGCGTCGCCGCTTTCATTTTCGACATCTGGTCGCGCGCATCGCCGACGATCGCGCGCGTGTTCAGGCCCACCTGGTTGACGGTCAGTTCCAGCTTGCCGACCACACCGGTCGGCTTCCAGCTGTTCCTGAGCGTCTGCGTCAGATCGCCCATCGCCATACGGCTCACGAATGCGAGCAGACGCCGCAGCGGATAGATGAACATGAAGCGCATCCGGTATTCGGCCACCACGCCAAGCCCGATACACGCCGCGATACCGAGCGCGAATCGCAGCCACGTGACGCCGGCGAGGCCACCGTCCAGCGCGCCGCCCACCACCATGCCGAGCATCGCGAGACCGATCGTCAGGATGTAGGTTTGCCGCTTCATCGTCGGGTGAACGAGGCGATCGATCGCGCCCGTCAGGTCGTCGCGCACCACTGCGCCCGCTTCGAGCCGGTGCACCGCGCGGCCTCGCTTCTGTTCGTCACGCAGCATCGCGTAGAGCGCTTCGGCATTACGGATCTGCTCGCGTGACGCTTCCATCCGCACCGACCGGTAGCCGACCACTTCGCTGCCTTCGACGATCGGCGTGACGCTCGCCTGCACCCAGTAATGATCGCCGCTCTTGCAGCGGTTTTTCAGCACGCCGACCCAGAGCTGCTTCTTTTTCAGCGTATCCCACAGGTCGCGGAATGCTTCGGCCGGCATGTCGGGATGCCGGATCACGTTGTGCGGCTGCCCCAGCAGTTCTTCGCGCGAAAAGCCGCTCAGCTGCACGAACGCGTCGTTGCAATAGGTGATGATGCCTCGGGTGTCGGTCGTCGAAACGAGCATGCTTCCCGCCGGAAACGGGACCTCGTTCTGCGTGACTGGCGAATTGATCTGCACTACAGCGCTCCCCTGATAGGTGGTTGGACGAAGTCCGCCGCCGTCATGCGCGCCGTCCCTGTCTCCATGTCTTCGCGGCGATGCGACGCCGCTTTCGTGTTCCTTATAGGTGGCGTTATCGGCTGACAGGCCATGCGGATGAAGGGCCAATCCTGCCCCGCGATCGACTGATAAACACTTCGCAACGCATTCGCGGCGAAATCGCATAGCGACGGTTTCGTGTCGAACGGGCGCGCCGGAGAAACCGCAAACATTTCCAATCCTCACACACGGCGAACGCCCATTTCGCCGGCGATCCGTTATCCGCAGCGTGCTGCGGCGCGGGTTGCCCAGCCATGCTCCGCAGGCATGACGCGGTAATTCTCAACAGAAATTACCTGGAAGGATTGACCCGCTAAACGAGCCGGATCACCTGTCGTTATCACCTCCAGGACGGCAGAGTGCGTCGCACTGTGCTCCACCATCCGGCGATGGACATACGGCCCACGCCATCTGGAGGTCAACATGCTCAGCATCAACAGTAATATCAGCTCGCTCACGGCACAGGAAAACCTGACCGGTTCGGGCAACGCGCTTTCGCAGGCCATCACGCGTCTCTCGTCGGGCAAGCGCATCAACAGCGCAGCGGACGATGCAGCCGGTCTCGCGATCTCGACGACCCTGCAAACGCAGATCAGCGGCTTGAATCAAGGCGTGTCGAACGCGAACGACGGCACGTCGATCGTGCAGACGGCGAGCAGCGCGCTGAGCCAGATCACGCAGTCGCTGCAGACCATCCGCTCGCTGGCGGTGGAAGCGTCGAACGGCACGCTCTCATCGAGCGACCAGGCGGCACTGCAACAGGAAGTGACGCAGCAGATCGACGAAGTGAACCGCATCTCGGGGCAGACGACGTATAACGGCGTGAACCTCCTGAACGGCAGTGCGGGCAACATCAACTTCCAGATCGGTGCGAACACCGGCCAGACGATGAGCCTGGACCTGGGCACGAACATGTCGGCCGCTTCGCTCGGCGGCGGACATCCGTCTGCCGGCACGACGCTCGGCACGCTCACCGGCCTCGATATCGACAGCTCGACGGGTGGCGCAGCCACTTCGGCATCGACGTCGGAAATCACGTCGGTCAACGTGATCGCGGACGGCAACGGCGGCTTCACGTTCACGGACCAGAACGACCAGACGATCGGCTCGGCCGCGGTCAACGGCATGTTCGGCCAGGCTTCGTTCACGCAGGCCGCCGGCGCCACCACCTCGGCGACCCTGCCCGCGTTCTCGACGCTGTCGGCGCAGGCCAACTTCTCGGGCCTCGGCTCGGAAGGTCTCGCGACCGTCGACGACGAACTCAGCCAGATCGCAGCCGACAACGCACCGCCGCTCGTGTCGAACATCGACATCAGCACGACGGATGGCGCGAACGCCGCGATGGAATCGATCGACTCGGCGCTCGCCACGGTGAACAACCTGCAGGCAACGCTCGGTGCGGCGCAGAACCGCTTCGCTTCGGTCGTGACCACGCAGCAGAGCGCGGCGACGAACCTGTCGAGCGCAAAGTCGCAGATCACGGACGCGGACTTCGCGCAGGAAACGGCGAATCTCTCGAAGGCGCAGGTGCTGCAGCAAGCCGGCATCTCGGTGCTCGCGCAGGCGAACTCGCTGCCGCAGCAAGTGCTGAAGCTGCTGCAGTAACAGGCAGGACGCTTTACCGGACGGACCAGACCAGGCAGTAGCCGACCGGTGGAGCCGCTTGACCCATGCGAAAGCATGGTGTTCTCCAACGGAGAGCGCCCGCGAGGGCGACTCTCCGTTTCTGTTTGCGCGGATCGATATGACGACGCGTGCGGACGCGCGCCGGCGAGTCCTTACCGGATACTACGGAGCGGTGGGTGCGATCTCTTCGGCACACGAGCCGACCAGAAACGCGTAGTCGCGCGCGGACAGGCGTCTGCCCAGTCGCGACGCGTCGTTCAGGAGCGCCGCATCGGGGCCGTTAAACGGCCGCGCAGCGCCCCAGATCTCGCCACGCCAGACGATCCGGTGCAACGGGTCGGTCGCGTCATAGACAGCGCGTGCGACCCGTTCTTCCGCCAGCGGCTTGCCTTCACAGTAAGGCGCGAGGTTGAGTTGCAGTTCCAGCGCGCAGAGCGCGCGCTTCAGCCAGAAGTCGCCGGGCAGCTTCTGGCGAGACGGCTTGCGCACCAGCTTCGCCAGTTCAGCGGCGTGCCGCTCGCGCTGCTGGCACTCGCGCAGGCGCTTTTCGATCGCGGTGAACTGTGCCGGCAGCGCGTGCGCGACGTCTACCAGCACGAGATACCAGTTCTGCCGGATCAACGCCGGTGCATCGGCGAGGTTCGCGAGGCGTGCCCGCATCTCGCCGAACGGCTCCGTCACCGCTGGATCGGGACGGAAAACGAGCGGCCGGTAGTCGATGCGCGCGCGTGGTAATCGACGCGCGGAGACCTGCGTATTCAGCAACTGCCGGTACGCATGCGCGATTTCCGATACGGCCCGAATCTGCGGCGGAAGATGTCCGTCCAGACTCACGGCGAACAACATTTCGGATACCTGTGCAAATCCCGGTCTGGTGACATCCAGATCGATCAGGTTTTCCGACGTGACGATCCATTCGCCCCGCTCGTTCATCCGCTCGACGCGCCCGACGCGGCGCGGCCGTTCCTCTCGCCGCACGCTGCCTTCGTGTCCAACACAGACCTCGCGGCCCGACGGTGCGCGCTGCATGCGCGCAAACGGCGCAATCGAAAAGCGATCGCCCATCTCGACGATCGGTGCGCTCGTGCCGAAGAACCAGGACCGCCCTTCCGGCAGCGCAGGCAGCGCTTCCACCGCGGGATCGAACCAGTCGGCAATGCCGTAGAGACGCGCGCAGTCCAGATTCCGCAGCGACACCTCCGTCGGCTCGATGTGCGGATGAGCCGCGAGGTACGCGCCCAGCGTGCATGGCGCGACCTCGGTCCAATCGTCGGCGCTGCCGGCAACCATGGAGCCGAGCCGAAAGTAGCGAACGTCGAACGCCTTGATCTCGTCGAATGCGGCCTGCGATCCGGGCAGACCGGTTGCACACAGTTCGTCGAGCAACGCCGGCCGGCTCTTTGCGAGCGCGCAATCGTGCCGGTAGAACGGGTTGAGTCTCAGGAAACGCCAGGCCCAGTCGTCGCCGTTCATCCGGCATTCGGCCTCCGTTGCGGCGAACGGATGCGGGCCCGGATCGAGCGCAACGCTGGTGACGGGAAAGAATCGCGCATTCATTGGACGTCATCCAATCACGTCAAAACCCACACTCACATCAGGTCACGCTCAAAAGCCCGCGCGCCTTAGGATGAATTCGACGTCAGGAAATCCTGAGATTTAAAAAAACCGCTTGATTCAGCACGTCAGTGCGATTTTTCGGTTTCCACGAAATTCATCAGGAAACCTATTAATGCCAACGCATGCTTAAGGCCGCTTTACACTTACTTATTGTTTCCGGATAAGCTACGCGCGATTTCGTTGACTACACTAGAACGCGATTCGGAATGATTCGAAGAGAGAGCAGATCGCCTTGATGGATTCCATACTCGATGAACGCAATGAAGCGCAGAGCTGTACCGACCAGCTGCGAAGCTGCCGGCCGTCTCTCGACGCGCTGCCCAGGCTCAGCGTCGACGGGTGTCGCGTGTTCTATGACGGCGAGTTGATCCACGAAGCCGTCTCGCATGAGGAAGCGATCGTCTATCGCGACCGCCTCATCGACATCTATACGTAACCGCTGGAACGCCCCGCGGTTTGCACTCCGCTAGTTGATCAGCGCGGCGTCCATGCCGCCGGGCAACGCCTGCGGCAGATAGACCCGGCCGGTGATGTGGCCCGGCGCATCCGCAACCCAGATCGCGAGCCCGCTCTGCTGCACGTACAGCCCCGCGGTCACGCTTTCGCCGCCCGCCATCGCCGCGTTGATCGCCTGCTGATAGCAAGGCAGATACGCGCCCAGCAGCAGGCCAAGAGGCGCGTTAACGGTGCCGTTCCATGCGACGGCGAACACGTTTCCAGCTTGCGCCGCGTACTCCTTGACGATCATGCCATCGGCGAATGTCGTCTGATAGACGGTGTACGGGACGCGCGCGGCTGTCCACAAGGTCGAGACGGTCGTTACGCGGGTCGCGTCGTTCGCCGGCAATGCCGGCGGGCCGCCCAGTTCCGCGCTTGCAGGTGTTGCCGCGGCGAGCGCGCACAGGCCCGCCATCAGAAAGATTGCGCGCTTCCGCATGTGATTCCCCCGCTATCGGTCTGTTTCGTTCGTTTTTGAAAGCGGTTGAATGGTGACATGAGCACCGCATCAATTCAGCATAACGAATCTTTCATCGCCTTGTTCCGTTCGCCCGCTGTCAGGATATTTGACGGACACGAGACAGGCACCATGCATTCGGATGGTGCAGAACAAGCCGTGCCGGGATAGTTGGGAACGACACGATTCGCCACTCCCGACATCGCTGTCAGGAAATACCTAATGCGATTCAGGCTAACCTTTCTCCAAATTAAAGAAATGCCGCTTTTTCTTCGTAAGCATTACATATGAATTGCTATTTCCTTTTCTGACATGCTAATGTCGGGCCGACTGGCGTGCTGGCTGCAGGATTCCCTGACCGATCATTACTTCCCGCCGGTTCGTGGGTCGTCTTGATGCACACTCGCTTCGCCGGCCATGGCCGGTACGAACCCCCACGTCTGAAAACATAGAAGCCGATGTCTCCGACAGCTCGCGTCGCGGTGGCATTCGCGCGGACCGATTCGTCGCAGAACACATGGCTCCCGTTATCGACTTCCTGCTGGATCGCCACCTGTCGCCTCAGTGGCGAGGCGTTCTGGCCGCGCTGGCGGCCGAGTTCGAAACCCAGCTCGGCGGCGCCGAACTGCGCGAGCTGATGCATCGCGTCGGCAGCCGCTTCGCGGGTGCGCATCCGTTGCCCGTCTGTCTGTCGGTCGTCGATCTCGAGCGCGCGATCAACCAGCGCTGGCTCGAAGCGGACTGGGGCTACGTCGAGATCGTCGAAGCGCCGGACGCGCTGCGCATCGCTCATTTCTGCTCGCCGCTGAAGGCATTCGGTGCGAACGCGCTCAGCTGGACGCCAGGTTTTCTCGAAGGCGTCTATGAGATGTGGCTGGCGGAACTCGGCGGCGAAGGCTTGCGCGTCGAACAGACGAGCACGTTCGACGAAGACGGCGTGATCGATTTTCGGGTCGGCAACCGGCTCGGGCAACGACATCGATAAGAGACGGCCGCCACAGGCCGAACGCACACTGATGCACGGGGTTGGGGAAGCACCATGACACTGAAGGCGGCGGCATCATGAGCAATTCGAGTGACATCGAAGGGCTCTACCGGCAGTTCGGCGGTAACGCGACGGATTACCAGGAGATTGGCCGGGAAAGCGATGCGCGCACGGCGCGCTCGCGCTGGCCGCTGCTCGTCTCGATGAATCTCGAGCAGCCGTCCATTCCCGCGATCGGCGAAACACACCGCCCGGGGCATGCCGCGCAAGCGCATGACGGTCCCGGCGAAACGCGCGCGTCGTCGGCGTCATCGACACCACCACCCGCCACACGCAGCAGCCGCCAACCGCTGTTCGCGCTGCTCAGTCAGCGTCCGCCTTCGCCGGAACCGGTCAAACCCGTTTCGGGTGCACTGGGCGGTGCGCGATTCGCTGCATCGCCCGCGGAACCGGTATCGATAGACGTCGTGCCCTCAGCGATCAGCACCGAATCGATCGCAGCACCGCTGTCGCCTTCCGTGCCTCCTGTGCTCACTGCGCCGGCCGCGGCAGCATCACCCGCGCCCGCTCCGGCGTCGATGCTGCGCAAGCTGTTCACACCGCCATCGCTGGATGACGATAACAACTCAGGGTCCGCGTCGGAGACACCGCTCGCGTCGGTGTTCGCGCGGCTACGCGGCGATGCGAGCGTCGGTCGTCGCGCAAACGTCACCGCATCCGACGCGCGTTCGAGCGACGACACGCCGCGGCGCGACGACCCGCGACGCCGATGAAAGTGATCGCGGTGGTATCGGCGAAAGGCGGCGTGGGTAAAACCACCCTCGCAGCCAATCTCGCTTCGGTGCTGGCGAAGATGGGCCGGCGTGTCGTCGTCGTCGATCTCGACCCACAGAACGCGCTGCGCCTCCATTTCGGCGCGCGCCTCGACAGCATCGATGGACTGTCGCGCGCGACGCTCGCCGGCACATCGTGGCGCGCCGCGATGTTCGACGGCATCGATAGTGTCACGGTGCTGCCATACGGCGCGCTGACCGAAGACGACAGCCGCCGCTTCGAAGGGCTGATTGAACGCGAACCGCGCTGGCTCGGCGCATCGCTCGCCACGCTGGGGCTCGACCGCGACGACATCGTGATCGTCGATACGCCGCCCGGCTCGTCGGTGTATGCACGCGGCGCGCTGTCGGTCGCGCACTTCGCGCTGAACGTCGTGCTCGCGGATGCGGCGTCGTACGCAGCCATTCCGTTGATGGAGCGGATGATCGATGCGTATGCCGCGCCGCGCGCCGGCTTCGTCGGCACCGGCTACGTCGTCAACCAGGTCGACCAGTCGCGCCAGCTCGCGAAGGACGTGCTGAAAGTGCTGCGCACGATGCTCGGCGAACGGCTCTTCCCCGGCGTGATCCATCTCGACCAGGGCGTGCCCGAATCGCTCGCGTGCGACACGACCGTGCTGCACTACGATCCGCTCAGCCAGGCCACCAACGATTTCCGCGCGTGCGGCGCATGGCTCATGTCCAGGCTCGACGCGTTCGACACCCCCGCGGCCGCGTCACGGAGCCACGCATGACCGCACCGCGCACCGCCGATCCCTCTTCTGCCCGATCGCAGGACGAGACACCGTCGCGCCTGGAACGCTTCGTCGACGCGGGCCTCTGGAACAGCCGCGTGCTCACCGTGCTCGTCACGCTGTTCGCGATCGTGGTGCTCTACTTCGTGATGACGGTGCCGCTCGGCTTTCGCGAGCAGTTGACGTTCGCGACCGCGTCGTTTCTCTGCGCGCTGCTGGTCCGGCGCATGAAAGGCCGCTACGCGACGCTCGTGATGATCGTGCTGTCGATGATCGCGACGGGCCGCTACATGTACTGGCGCCTCACCGCGACGACCTACTGGTCGCATCCACTCGACGCCGCGTGGGGTCTGCTGCTGGTTTCCGCCGAAGTCTATTCGGCGCTCGTGCTGTTCCTCGGCTTCTTCCAGACCGCGTGGCCGCTCAAACGCAAGCCTGTGCCGATGCCCGCGTCGCGCGATGCGTGGCCCACCGTCGACGTGTTCATCCCCACCTACAACGAGCCGCTGTCGGTCGTGAAGCCGACCATCTACGCGGCGCTCGCGCTCGACTACCCGCGCGACAAACTGGCCATTCACGTGCTCGACGACGGCCGCCGCCCCGAATTCAAGGTGTTCTGCGAGGAAGTGGGCGTGCAGTGGACGATTCGCGCGCACAACCGCCACGCGAAGGCCGGCAACATCAACGAGGCGCTGAAGATCACCAGCGGCGAGTATGTTGCCGTGTTCGACTGCGATCACATTCCGACCCGCTCGTTCCTGCAGATCTGCCTCGGCTGGTTTCTGCGCGACCCGCTGCTGTCGATGCTGCAGACGCCGCACCATTTCTTCTCCGCCGATCCGTTCGAGCGCAATCTCGGCACCTTCCGCAAGGTGCCGAACGAAGGCGAGCTGTTCTACGGGCTCGTGCAGGACGGCAACGACCTGTGGAACGCGACGTTCTTCTGCGGCTCGTGCGCGATCCTGCGCCGCTCGACGCTCGAAGAGATCGGCGGCGTGGCGATCGAAACCGTGACCGAGGACGCGCACACCGCGCTCAAGCTGCATCGGCGCGGCTACACGACCGCGTATCTGGCGCTGCCGCAGGCCGCGGGGCTCGCCACCGAAAGCCTGTCGGGTCACGTGAACCAGCGCATCCGCTGGGCGCGCGGCATGACGCAGATCTTCCGCATCGACAACCCGCTGATGGGCAAGGGGCTCAAGCTGAGCCAGCGGCTGTGCTACGTGAACGGGATGATGCACTTCTTCTACGGCGTGCCGCGTCTCGTGTTCCTCACGGCGCCGCTGTCGTTCCTGTTCTTCGGCGCGCACGTGATCGAAGCGGCAGCGAGCACGATCGCGATCTACGCGCTGCCGCACATGATGCACGCGAGCGTCACCAACTCGCGGATGCAGCGGCGCTTCCGTCATTCGTTCTGGGCAGAGGTCTATGAATCGGTGCTCGCGTCGTACATCACGCCGCCGACGCTGCTCGCGCTGATCAACCCGAAGCTCGGCCGCTTCAACGTGACGGCGAAGGGCGGACAGATCGACCGCAATTACTTCGACTGGGCGATCTCGCGGCCGTATCTGATCCTGCTGCTGCTAAACCTGCTGGGCTTCGTAGCGGGTATCGCTCACATCGTGCTGCACCGGCATGCGGTGGGCGAGGTGCACACCACGATCCTCAATCTCGGCTGGACCGTCTACAACATGCTGATTCTCGGCGCGAGCGTGGCTGCGGCGAGCGAGCGGCGGCAGATCCGCAACGTGCATCGCGTCGCGATGAAGATCCCGGTGATGCTGAAGTTTTCCACCGGCCGCACGCTCGCGTGCGAAACGATCGACTACTCGGAAGGCGGCGTCGGCGTCGCGTTGCCGGACAAGCTGCAGATTCCCACGCACGAACGCGTAACGGTGTCGCTGTTTCGCGGCGACGAAGAGTTCACGTTCCCCGCGACGGTGGGATTCAGCACGCCGGGACGTGTGGGCTTGCGCTTCATGACCGCGAGCCGCGAGGAAGAGTACGACATCATCCAGACCACGTTCGCGCGCGCCGATGCGTGGACCAGCTGGGCCGAAGGCCGTCAGGCGGATACGCCGCTGCGCGGGCTGTCGCATGTGCTACTGGTCGGCATGCGCGGCATCGGCGGTCTGTTCGTGCATCTCTACGAAGACCTTCGCCGCTACCGCCGGCGCAACGACTGATCACCACGAGGACCTGAGACCGAGTCATGGGACAAGCGATCGCGACGGCGCATGGCCGCCCCCTCCGCTACGCGCATCGCGCGATTTTGGCTGCGATTGCCGCGCGAAGCTCGCGTGGCCGAGCGCTGACCGCATGGCTCGCGTTGCAGATCGCGTTCATGGCGCTCGTACCGCTGAACGCTGCGTTCGCGAAAGCAGCGCCTCCCGCAGCGGCACAACGCACGGCGAGCAACGAGACGCTCTACGCCACGCCTTCGGCGCAAGCGCCCGCAAACGACAACACATTGCCGCTGCCCGGCCCCGCCGCGCCGTACGATCCCTCGGCCACCGCACCGACGCCGCTCGCCGCCGCGGCCCCCGCATCCGCTTCATCGGTGAAGGCCACGGGCGCGCGCACGCCGACCACCGCAGACCCGGGCACGCTGCTGCCTGGCGGCCGCCGCCAGGCGCTGACCTTCGCCGACTTCGGCGCGCGCGACCCGCTGCAGTTGCGCGGCACCGAAGGCCAGAACGGCATCGCGTTCTCGGTGCGCAGCGACGAGGTGGTGACGGGCGCGGTGCTGCATCTGATCTACAGCTATTCGCCGGCGCTGCTGCCGGCCATCTCGCAGCTGAAGCTGCTCGTGAACGGCGAAGTGGCCGCGACGCTGCCGGTGCCGCACGAGCAGGCGGGCATGCTGGTCGCGCGCGACGTGCCGATCGATCCGCGCTTCATCACCGAGTTCAATCACCTGAACCTGCAGCTGATCGGCCACTACACGACACGCTGCGAGGACCCCGCCAACTCGACGCTGTGGGCCACCGTCAGCAACGCGAGTTCGATCGAGCTCACCTACGCGTTCATCCGCACGAAGCCCGATCTCGCCGCGCTGCCGCAACCGTTCTTCGATCGCCGCGACGTGCGGCGCCTCGAGCTGCCGTTCGTGCTGCCGCACAAGCCCGATCCGGCCACGCTCGAAGCGGCCGGCATCGTCGCGTCGTGGTTCGGCGCGCTTGCGGGCTATCGCGGCGCGCTGTTTCCGGCGCAGGCCGACGCGCCGCCGCTGTCGGGCAACGCGGTGGTGTTCGCGACGCCCGATTCGCGCCCGGTGGGCGTGCCGATTCCGGAGATCGACGGCCCGACGCTCGCAGTGCTCGATCGCGCCGCGCCCGCGCAAGGCAAGCTGCTGCTCGTGATGGGCCGCACGACCGACGAACTGAAAACCGCCGCGAAAGCGCTGGGTATCGGTCAGAACGCGCTAACGGGCCAGTCCGCGACGATCACGCGGCTCGTCGAACTCGGTCCGCGCGCGCCATACGATGCGCCGAACTGGCTGCCGTCGAATCGCCCGGTGCGCTTCGGCGAACTCGCGGACGAACGCGATCTCACGGTGAGCGGCTACGACGCCGACGCAGTGCGCGTGAACCTGCGCTTCCCGCCTGATCTCTTCATGTGGCGCACGCAAGGTGCGCCGATCGATCTGCGCTACCGCTACACCGTGCGGCCAAAGGCTGATCGTTCGTCGTTGAATATCAGCCTCAACGACAACTTCGTGCAGGCGCTGCCAATTCCGGCCGTGTCGCCGTCTGCGTTCAATCCCGCGCGCTATCTCACGCGCATCCTGCCCGACAACACCGCCGAGGCGCACCGCACGATTCACGTGCCGCAGCAGCTGCTGTCGTCGCGCGCGCAGTTGCGGCTGCACTTCTTCTACGACATTCCCGATACCGGCGAATGCCACGGACGCCTGCTGCAGAATGTGGCCGGTACGATCGATCCGAACACGACGATCGATCTGTCGTCGTTCCCGCACTACATGGCGCTGCCCGATCTCGCCGCATTCGCGAACAGCGGCTTCCCGTTCACGCGGATGGCCGATCTTTCGCAGACCGCAGTAATCCTGCCCGACGACGCAAACACCGGCGACTTCAGTCTGTATCTGCTCGAAATGGGCCGCATGGGCGCATCGACCGGCTATCCGGCGACAGGCGTGACGGTCGGCTACGCGGACGACGCACCGCATTTCGCCGACAAAGACCTGCTGATTCTCGGCGCGCCCGGCCGCCAGCCGCTGCTGCAGCGCTGGGCCGCATCGATGCCGTTTTCCGCCGACGGCGACGAGCGCAGCTTCCAACTGTCCGACGTCACATTCAGGCTCGAAAACTGGTGGCACGGCGAGCATGGCCCCGAGCGCTCGCCGGTGCACGCCGATCTGACGCTCGTGAGTTCGAGCGGCGACGCGTTGCTGGCCGGCTTCGAATCGCCGCTGACCAGAAGCCGCAGCGCGGTC
The DNA here is from genome assembly GCF_003443895.1 of Paraburkholderia phosphatilytica. Classification (GTDB taxonomy): domain Bacteria; phylum Pseudomonadota; class Gammaproteobacteria; order Burkholderiales; family Burkholderiaceae; genus Paraburkholderia; species Paraburkholderia phosphatilytica. Next base: position 21,692 of record NZ_QQOA01000001.1, read on the forward strand.
GCGCTGATCAGCGCCGCCGGTCAGTCCGACGCGGACCTCACGGCGGCGCTGCTCGACACGGATCTGCTGCCGCAGATCCAGGGCGGCATGGCGGTGATCCATGGCCGCAGCGTGATCGTCACGTCGAACGGCAACACGTATTACGTGGGCTCGCTGCCGCTCATCGACTATCTGCGCTGGGCGCTGTCGTTGCATCCGCTGCTGCTGATGTTCGGCGGTCTGCTCTCCGCGCTGATCGTCGCGGGTCTGTTCTACCGGACGCTGCGCGCCGTCGCCGCGCGCCGGCTCAAGGAGTGATATGTCCGGTCTGTCGCGACGATTGCGGCGCATGGAGACGCGCGGCGTGCTCATGGCACTTGCGGTGGTCATCGCGGGGTTGGTTGCTGCGCAGTCCGGCTGCTATGCGGCATCATCTGCGAGCGGCGGCGCAGCGATGACGAAGCCAGCATCCAGCGCGACCGCCAGCTCGCCATGCGGCGAGTGGAACGCATACCGCCTCTTCATCGGCCGTTTTGTGCAGCCCGATGGCCGTATCGTCGATTTCTCGACGCCGACCCAGCAGACCACATCCGAAGCTCAGTCATACGGAATGTTTTTCGCGCTCGTCGCAAACGATCGCGCGACCTTCGACCGGCTGCTCGACTGGACCCGCAACAACCTCGCCGCGGGCCAGTTCGATCCGCAGAACGCACGGCTGCCGTCCTGGCAATGGGGCCGCAAGAACGACGGCTCGCAAGGCGTGCTGGACCCGAACTCCGCCGCCGACTCCGACGTGTGGATCGCCTACGACCTGCTGCAGGCCGGGCGCCTGTGGCACGAGCCCGACTACACGAAGCTCGGCGAAGCGCTTGCCGCACGCATCGCCCACGACGAAGTGGTCGACCTCGCCGGACTCGGCTCGATGCTCCTGCCCGGTTCGCACGGCTTCCAGACCAACGGCGTGACGCGCGTGAACCCGAGCTATCTGCCGCTGCCGGTGTTGCGCGGCCTCGCGTCCGCGCTGCCCGGCGGTCCGTGGAGCCGCATTGCAGACAACGCGTACCGGCTCGTCAAAGGCACCGCGCCGCTCGGCTTCGCGCCCGACTGGGCAGCATGGCGCGACGGCCGGTTCGTCGCCGATCCGAATACCGGCGACATCGGCAGCTACGACGCGATTCGCGTGTATCTGTGGGCCGGCATGACGCCCGCCGCCGATCCGCTCGCGAAACCCTGGCTCGCCGCGCTCGGCGGCATGCGCGAGCGCGTGCAGCAGACGGGCGTGCCGCCGGAGAAGGTGGCCGCGATGACGGGCACGGGCAGCGGCGAGGGGCCGCTCAGCTACTGGGGCGCCCTCGCGCCGTATTTCAAGGCGCTGGACGACGCGCATGGCCTCGGCCTCGCGCGCCAGCATCTCGCAGCGCTCGACGGCAACGTCCCCGGCCGCGATCCGGTCTACTACGACCGCGTGCTCGGCCTGTTCGGTAGCGGCTTCATCGATGGCCGGTATCGCTTCGATGACGCCGGCCATCTCGTGCCGCGCTGGAGAACCGCATGCGAATGAGCACACCTGGCCTGACGCGAACGCTGCTGGCGAAAGCGCTCGGCGCGGCCACGCTGTGCGCCGCGATCTGCGCGCTGCCTGACCTCGCGCACGCGCAGACCCAGCAGAAAGATCCGCTGACCGTGCTGATCGACCAGGGCCGGTACTGGCAGGCGCATCAACGCGGCGACCTCGCTGAGCAGGCATGGCAGAAGGTGCTGCGCATCGATCCCAATCAACCCGATGCGCTGTTCGGCATGGGCATGGTGCTCGCGGACCGTCGCGATGGCGGCGGCGCGCAGCAGTATCTCGCGCGGCTGCGCGCGGCTGCGCCGAACTATCCGTCGATCGACGAACTGGGACGGCGCCTCGGCGAATCGAGCCTGCGCGATCAGACTGTCGACGACGCGCGCCGTCTAGCGGCAAGCGGACAAAGCGCGAGCGCGGTGCAGCAGTATCGCGAGGCGATCGGCGGCGCGCCCGCCACGCCGCAACTGCGGCTCGAATACTACCAGGCGCTGGCCGCCACGCCGAAAGGCTGGGACGAGGCGCGCGCGGGCCTCGAACAGCTCGCGCGCGACAACCCGGACGATCCGCGCTATGCGCTCGCGTACGCGCAGCACCTGACCTATCGCGATGCGACACGGCGTGACGGCATCGCGCGGCTCGCGAAGCTCGCGGGTGACAGCGTGGTGGGCGGCGCAGCGCGCAAGGCCTGGCGTCAGGCGCTGCTGTGGCTCGATGCGCGCGCGTCGGACGCGCCGCTGTTCGACGCGTATCTGCAAACCGCCAGCGACGACGCCGCGGTGCGCGCGCGCTTCGAATCGATGGTGCAGCAGGATCGCGACACACGTCTGCGCGCGCAACAGAACGCCATCACCGATGCGCGCGGTCGAACGGTGGCGGAAGGCTTCGCCGCGCTCGACCACAACGACCTCGCCGGCGCGAGCGCGAAATTCCAGTCGGTGCTCGCCGTCGACCCGAACGATGCGGACGCGCTAGGCGGTATCGGCATCGTCGCGCTGAAGCAGGAGCGCTTCGCCGAAGCGCGCGACGATCTCGAGCGCGCGTCGCGCGCCGGGCATGCGGAACGTTGGCGCGAGTCGCTCGACAGCGCGCGCTACTGGACCTTGACGAGCGAGGCGATCGGCGCGCGCAGCAACGGCGAATTCGCGAAGGCCAAGGCGCTGTTCGAACGCGCGATCGCGCTGAATCCGTCGGACGTCACCGCGCAGGTGATGCTCGGCGAGATGCTGCTCGCGAATCGCGATCCGTCCGGCGCGGAGCAGGCGTACCGGATGGCGTTGCGCCGCCAGGCCGACAACCCCGATGCGATCCGCGGACTCGTCGGCGCACTCGCCGCACAGGGTCGCGGCGACGAGGCGCTCGCGTTCGCCACGCAGCTGAACAGCGAGCAGCGCGCGAAGGCCGGCGGCATCGACAAGCTGCGCGGCGAAGCGCAGGCCGCGCAGGCGCGCGCCGCCGAAGCGCGCGGCGATCTCGGCGCCGCGCGCAGCCTGTTCGAAGACGCGCTGCTGAACGATCCCAACGACGCGTGGCTGCGGCTCGATCTCGCGCGCATCTACGTGCGCGAGGGCGCGGTCGGCACCGCGCGCAGCATGATGGACGGCCTGCTCGCGCTGCATCCCGACATGACCGACGCGCTCTATGCAAGCGCGCTGCTCTGCGCGGAAACGAGCGACTGGTCGACGGGACTCGCGCAGCTCGAACGCATTCCGGCCGCGCAACGCACGGCCGCGATGGCCACGCTGCAGCATCGTTTGTGGGTTCATCATCAGATCGATCTCGCGGAACAGCTGACGAACAACGGCCAGGCCGCGCAGGCGCTCGCGCTGCTGAACGACGCGACGCCCGTGGCCGGCAACGACCCGAGCCTGATCGGCGCGCTCGCGGCCGCGCATCTCGACGCGGGCGATACCGGAGCGGCGCTGACGATGGCGCGCACCGCGGCGGGCGCCGCACCGAACGACGCGGACGTGGCGCTGCAGTACGCGGGCATCCTGCTGTCCGCTCATCAGGACGCGGAGCTCGGCGCGGCGATGCGGCACATCGCGGGCATGCAGCTCACGTCGCGGCAGCACGAAACGTTCGCCGATCTGAACCGTTCGATCGTGATCCGCGAGGCCGATACGGCGCGTCTGCGTGGAGACCTGGCCGGCGCGTACGACATGATCTCGCCGTGGCTCGCCGCACTGCCCGACGACCCCGACCTGCAGGCGATGCTCGCGCGCCTCTACTCGAGCGCCGGCGATGACCGTCATGCGCTCGCGAGCTACCAGATCGCGTTGAAACGCCGCCCCGACGATCAAGGCTTGCGACTCGCGGCCATCTCGGCCGCAACCGGCGCGAAGAATTTCGATTACGCAGGCAAACTCGCGAGCGACGCATTGCGCGCGCAGCCGGACGATCCCGCGACGCTGGCTGCGGTCGGCCGCATGTATCGCGCCGAAGGCGACCTGTATCACGCCGCGAAGTATCTGCAGCGATCGCTTGCTGCCTCGAACGCGCACGCCAGCGGCACGGGCACGTCGCGTAGCACGGCCGGCGGCCCGGCGGGCAGCTGGGCGGCCGCGATGAGCCGCGTCGGCTCCATGCCTCGCACGAACGCAAATCCGTTTGCGGGCAAGACGGCGGTGCGTGTGCAGGACGAGCCCGCGAGTGCGCCGGGTCCGGTCTCGTCGAATTCGAACGACACACGCGTGGCCACCGACGACTACGGCCCGGACTACAGCGGCTCCGGCGAGTCGGGTGCGCCAGCGCTTACGCCCGCACGTCCGCTCACGCCCTACCCCGATCAGGCCGATGCGCAGGCGGCAGCAGCGGCGCAACCGGTCTATTCGCCGTACGGTTCGACCGACGCCGCCGACGACACGCCGACGCCGTGGCCGATGTCGCCCGCCGCAGCACGCGCGGCGCAAAGCCGTGCGGCGGCTGTGGCGATGCCGGCGCCGGCGCCTGTGCGTGCAGCGCCGCGAGTTGCTGCATCGAATTATGCTCAGCAATCCTACCAACCGTCTCCGACACATTATGTGGAGCCGCAGCCGTACGTGCCGAAGCCGCCCGCCGGTTACGCGCAGCCGTACTATGCGCCGCCCCCGGTTAGCCGCGGCAGCGACGATGACGACTACGTAGCGGGGAACGTCGCGAACGCACAGACGCGCGGCGTCGCCGATGAACTCGCAGAGATCAACCACGAACAGACCAGCACGGTGACGAGCGGCGTCATCTTCCGCGACCGTGGCGGCGAAGGCGGGCTCTCGGCGCTGAGCGAGATCGAAGCGCCGGTACAGGGGCGCATCCAGGCGGGTAACGGGCACATCGTCGTGACCGCGACGCCGGTGTGGCTGGATGCTGGGGTACCAGAGAAGTCGCTGTCGGTGCTGTCCAGATTCGGGTCCGGGTTGTCGAGCGATGCATCCAACGCGAACGTACGCAGCGGCAATACCACCTATGGCAATCAAACGGCGTTCGGCACGGGACTGTCGGTGGGCTATGAAGGTCGTCACCTCAACGCCGATGTCGGTTCGACGCCGGTTGGCTTTCGCGAAACCACCATTGTCGGTGGCGCGCAATATCGCAATCAGTTCACTGACAGCACGTCATGGTCGCTCGCGGTCGCACGACGATCGGTCACGGACAGCCTGCTCTCTTACGCAGGAACGCGGGATTCAGGCGCGAAGCTCGAATGGGGCGGCGTGACATCGAACGGCGCACTCGCAAAAATTGGCTGGGACGACGGCACGAGTGGCCTGTACGCAAACGCCGCGTACCAGTACTACGATGGTCACGGCGTGCCGAGCAACAACTCCGAGAAGGTGGGCGGCGGCATCTATACGCGGCTGTTCGCATCGGCGAACCAGGCGTTGACGGTCGGGTTGAACACCACCGCGATGCATTACGACCGTAACCTGTCTTACTTCACGTACGGGCAGGGTGGCTATTTTAGTCCGCAGTTCTATGCGATCCTGAACCTTCCGGTCGAGTGGGCCGGCCGCCTGGGCGCATTCTCGTACGACCTCAAGGGGTCGATCGGCATGCAGCACTATCGGGAAAATGCATCGGACTACTTCCCGACCGACGCCGCACGACAGGCGATCGCTGCGCAGAACTCGGCGGACAGCACCGCGTTCGACGCCAATGCCGTGTATCCCGCCCTCAGCAAAACCGGTCTCGTGTACTCCTTGAAAATCGCCGGCGAGTACCAGGTCACGCCGCACATGGCGTTCGGCGCAACCGCATCGCTTGGCAACGCGTACGAATACCGCGAGTGGATCGCGGCGATCTATCTGCGCTACAGCTTCACGAAGCAGACGGGCCTCGTACCGTACCCGCCTGCCGAGATGACTTCACCGTATGTGTCGCTGTCCGAATGACGTGGTGACCATCGCCCTCGCGCCGCGCTACTGACGCTCGCGCTCGATCGACTCCATCTCGCGTTCGCGCTCGACCGCAGCGCCGTGGCGGCGCGAGATGATCCACACGCCCACGACGATAAACACGACGAGAATCAGCGACGCATACAGCCGGCTCACCGCGAGGCCGCCCTGTGCGACCGGCTTGTCGAACAGATCGCCGAGCGTCGCGCCAAGCGGACGGGTCAGGATGAACGCCAGCCAGAACAGCGCCGTGCGCGACATCCGGGTCCACAGGTACGCCGCTGCGATCACGACCAGCGCGCCGCCGAAAATCAACGCGCCGTATTCGTAGCCGAGACCGAGACCGCCGCGATCGTCGCCGGCCACCCAGTCGCCGAGTGCGGTGCCGAGCGTCTGCGAAAACAGGATCGTGACCCAGTAGAACCACTCGGCGCGCGCATGATCGACCGACTTGATCGCGACCGTGCCTTCCACCCAATACCAGACCAGCAGGCTCGCGATCAGCAGCGTCAGCACGATCGACACGCCGCCCGGATAACCGACGCCGAGCGAACGGTCAGCGAAGTCGGCCATCGTGGTGCCGAGCGTCGTCGTCGCGACGATCGTGGCCCAGTACAGCGCCGGGTTGTACGCGCGCGCCCGGATCTGCCCCGCCACGAAGACGATGAAGAACGCAGCGAAAATCAGCGAGCCGATCAGATAGCCGAGATTCAGCGACATCGTGACCCAGTCGCCGCCGGTCTCGCCAAGCGTCGTCGCCGCGATCTTTACGATCCAGAAGCCGAGCGTGACGGCCGGAACCTTGATCAAATCGCGGGTTGAAAGTTGACTGTCTTGTGTACTCATCCGTCACACCTTGAACGATGGGTCCATCTCGCATAACGAAACGGATTGACGCCTGCATAAGGTGCGATGATCGGCAGCTACCGCTTAAGAGAGCCTTAAACGCGGCCGCAATGCTCTCTTTCCAAATCAGAAAGGGTGTGCACGCCACTAGTCATGGTGACCACCGGCTGGCTGAGCGCAGCCAATTTTTATACTTCGTTTTCCGAATTATCAATGACAGATGTACGCTGTCGTTAGCGGATGGCCCACCCGTTCGGGTTCAACCGAAGTTGTCCAGCTTCAGCTGATAACTGCGTCCGAACCAGATCGCGCAATCGCGGTGATCGCGTAGCGAATCGTCGGTGTTCGGATGGAGGAACACGTCGAGCGCACCATGGTTCAACGAGAGCCATGACACCACCGCCGGCAACTCGGCAGGCGCGAATGCGATCTGATAGCTCCACGCCGGATGCGGCCCGACCGGCTTCTCGTGAAAACGGCCAAGCTGAACGGTCGCGCCGAACTGCGCGTCGATCGCGTGACGAAGCACGAGCGCGGCATCGCGGCTCGTCGCGTCGAAGTAGACGTGCGCGTGCCAGCTTTCGATCTTCGTGGGGTCGAGGTAGGTCATCGGAGGGAGATGAAACGGATGGCGTGCGGACCATTATAGGCCGGCAGCCGTGCCCGCAGTCCTGCCCGCAGTCCTGCCCGCAGTCCTGCCTTCAGGCCGCCACGCCCAGCATCCGCTCGGCGTAGCACTGCGCAAGCGAAAACTGCTCGACGCACGCCTGCCGCAGCCGCTCGGCCGTCGCCTGCCATGACTCGCCGGTTGCGCGCCGGAACAGCCGCACGGTGTCCGGATACCACGCGCTGCCATTGCCTTCGTAGCCCCAGCGCCAGTCCACCTGCCGGTCCGGCAGCATCACCCAGCACCGCTTGCCGAGCGATGCGGCAAGATGCGCGATCGACGTATCCACGCAGATCACCAGATCGAGCTGCGATACGACCGCGGCCGTATCGGCGAAATCGCGCAGCGACGAACCCAGATGCAGCAGCGCGACACCCGCCGGCGGCGTCAGCGCTTCGTCTTCGCCCGCGCCCTTCTGCAGGCTCACGAACGACATGCCCTGCGCGCGCAACAGCGGCGCCAGCATGCCGAGCGACGGCAGCGAACGGTGCGCATCGTTCTGATGCAATGGATTGCCCTTCCAGACCACGCCGATGCGCGGCCCCGGCGGCAGCACGGCGAGGTGCTCGCGCCAGTAGCCGACCAGCGCGTCTTCCGCGCGCAGCGCGAGCGGCGCAGGCAACGCGGCGTTCGCGAGCCCCGCATGCAACGGCACGCTGAGCAGACTCGTCCAGCCATCGAATCCGGCCGATGCCGCCAGCGCGATGTCGGGAGTGAGCAGCGAATCGATGTCGTTGACGGTGGCGAACAGCCGGTGCAGCGCTGGGTCGCACGCGAATGCAACGTAGGCGGCGCCTAGCGCCTTCAGCGTCGCGAAGTAGCGGCCGAACTGGATCATGTCGCCGAGGCCGTCTTCCTGCCACACGAGAATCGACTTGCCGGCGAGCGGCTCGCCGCGCCATTGCGCGCAACGCAGGATCGCGGGCGAACGGCTATGACTCGGCCGGTCGTAACGCGCTTCGTGCAGACGCCAGCCTTCGTCGAAGCGTCCGATGCTGAGCAGCAGCATCGCATGCGCGTAGCGCGCGGCGTGATAGTCGGGGCGCAGCGCGAGCGCGCTGCGATACGCGCAATCGGCGTCGGCGAAACGGGTCAGCTCGCGCAGCACGTTGCCGAGATTCAGGTGTGCCTCCGCATAGTCCGGACGAACCCGCAACGCGTCGCGATACGCGGCGACAGCGGCATCGAGTTCGCGCAGCTCGTGCAGCGCGATGCCGAGGTTGTAGTGCGCTTCCGCGTAGTCCGGCCGGATCGTCACCGCGCGCGAAAACGCGAGCACCGCGTCCGCATGACAGCCGCGCGCGTGATGCGCGGTGCCCAGGTTGTTGGCGAGTTCGGCATGCTCGGGGCACGCCGCCACGCCCTGCGCAAACACCGCCTCCGCTTCGAGCAGACGGCCGAGCGTCTTCAGCACGATGCCGAGGTTGTTGTACGCATCGGCGAAAGCGGGTACGAGCTTGATCGATTGCCGCCACAACACCTCGGCCTCCGCCGTGTGTCCGAGCGCGAGCGAGCACACCGCCGCGCAGTCGAGCGCGCGGCCGAGGTCGGCGGGCGCGCAACCGGCGTCCGGCCTCAACAGCGGGTTCAGCATCGACAACGCGTCGACGAAACGGCCGCCCGCGCACAGCGACGCCGCCGTCCGGACGCGTTCCGCGCGGGATTCGGCGAGTGACGAAGCAGGACACATGTCGATGGATCGGGGCGTGGAAGACAGAAGGGACGGCGTTGCGACGCGCAGTGCGCGGTCGCGAGTTCGGGACAGCATCATCGTACGGGCGCGCGGTCCTCCCTGATCCAACGAACAACACGGGGTTCGACGCGCACTTTGCGCAAAGCACCTCGCAATCTCCTGACGAAATTCTTACGGTATCGTTCGGTGAAGCACGTGCCGCGGCCGCTTCGGCGTTTCGGTCGCGGTCCAGCGCACATGGCTCGCGGCGATTCGCAACCTATGATTTGCAAGGTCCGCCGGTTGCTGCTATCCCTCAATTGCGACTTTCACGGCAGCACCCGCGGTTCTCACCTGAGTTCTGACCCGGCATGAACGCGAACCATCTGCCCGACTGCATCCCCGCCCTCGTGTGGCAGGCCGACACGAAAGGGATCGTCACGTATACAAATCCCGCGTCACGCAACTATCTCGGCAATCCGTTCGGGCCCGACAGCGCGCTGCACTGGGACCGCTTCGTACTCGACAGCGACGTGCGCGGCGTGCTCGACGCGTGGACCCACGCGCTCGCGGCCGGCCAGAGCGCCGAGGTGAACGCGCGGCTGCGGCGGCACGACGGTGTGTATCGCTGGCACAAGCTGCGCATCGCCCCGCTGTTCGACGACGCCAGCGCGCTCTGTGGCGCGTGCGGGATCGCGATGGACGTCGACGAATTCGTGCGCGCCGGCGAACGCTACGAGATCGGCGAACGCCGCCTGCGCTATGCGCTCGACGCGGCCCGCGTCGGCGCGTGGGAATGGGACATGGGCAGCCAGACCGCGCGCATCAGCCCGCAGCTCGCGCGCATCTACGGCCTCAATCCGGCACGGCTCGAAGTGCCGCTGCAACTGCTGTTCTCGAAGGTGCCGGACTCGCATCGCGCGTGGTTCACGCGCGAACTGACCGAACGCCTCAACGATCACGCGCCGTTCGAGCTCGACTACCCGATCTCGCGTTACGACGGCCGCCGCTGCTGGCTGCGGATGCGCGGCGAAACCGAGCGTGGCGGCAGCGAGCAGATCGAGCGCGTGTTCGGCGTCACGTATGACATAACCGCGCAGCACGAAGCCGAACAGCAGCGCGAGCGCAGCGAGCAGCGTTACCGCACGCTCGTCGAAGTGAGTTCCGAGCTGACGTGGACCACCGATGCGAACGGCCATGGCCTGCCGCTCGGCAGCCACTGGGAGCAGTTCACCGGTCAGAAGAACGGCATCGCCGGCTGGGACTGGCTGCAATGCGTGCACCCCGACGACCGCGAAGCAGTGCGCGGGCGCTGGCTGGACATCGTTCGCGTGGCGACGCCGGCGTCGATCGTGTTCCGGCTGCGGCGTCACGACGGCGAATGGCGCAACATGGTCGCGCGCGCGGCGCCGCTGCGCGATGCGGACGGCTCGCTGCGCGAATGGTTCTGCATGGCCGCCGACGTCACCGACGAACGCAGCGCCGCGGCCGCGCTCGAAGAGCGCAACCTGCGGCTCGAAGTGGCGATGCGCGCGGCACGGATGACGATCGGCTATCTGGCGATCGACGACTGGACCATCCGCTGGGACAACGCCAGCTCGCCGAACGGTGCGCCGATCGCGCTCACGCTGCCGGATGCGCTTGCGCAGGTGCATGCCGACGACCGCACGATGGTTGAGGCGGCGCTGCGCGATGCCGCGGCAACGGGCGAATTCGACGGCCCGCTCGAATTTCGCATCATGACGAACGGCAACGAGCGCTGGTTGCAGAGCCAGGCGGTGCTGCAGCGCGCTTCGTCAGGCAAGCCGTGGCGACTGATCGCGAGCGCCGTCGACATCACCGTGCGCAAGACGCTCGAACTCGCGCTGCGCGAATCCGACCGCCGCAAGGACGAGTTTCTCGCGATGCTCGCGCACGAACTGCGCAACCCGCTCGCGCCGATGCGCACCGCGATCGCGCTGCTGCAGCGCCAGGATGCGGCGGGCGTGGACACGGGGACGCTGGTCGGCATGCTGCAGCGGCAGGTCGATCACATGGCGCAGCTCGTCGACGATCTGCTCGAGGTGTCGCGCATCACGCACGGGCGCATCGTGCTGCGCCGCGAGCCGGTGCTGCTCGGTACCGCGGTGTATGCGGCGCTCGAAACGGTGTCGTCGATGGCGAGCCTGCGCGCGCAGCATCTCACCGTGCGCCTGCCGCCCGAACCGGTGTGGCTGCACGCCGATCCGCTGCGGCTGTCGCAGATCCTCGTGAATGTGCTGAACAATGCGTGCAAGTACACGCATGTGGGCGGCAACATCTGCGTGACCGCGCTCGCCGACGACCGCACTGCCACCATCACGATCGAAGACAACGGCAGCGGCATCTCGTCGGACCTGCTGCCGCACATCTTCGATCTGTTCTCGCAGGGCGAGCGCACGCTCGACCGCTCGCACGGCGGGCTCGGCATTGGGTTGTCGCTCGTGAAGAAGCTCGTGCAGATGCATGGCGGCGAGATCGACATCTCGAGCCCGGGGCCCGGCCGCGGCGCGACCGTCGCGATCACGCTGCCGCAGGCGCATCCAGCGGAGATTCCGGCCGGCACCCGGCCCATCGATGCGCAAAGCAACGAACCGGCGCGTCTTGCGCCGCTCTCCGTGCTGATCGTCGACGACAATCGCGACGCCGCGGATTCGCTCGCGTTGCTGTGCGAGAGCGAAGGCTACCGCGTGGACGTCGCGTACGGCGCAAACGAGGCGCTGGAGAAGGCGCAGGACCGCGCGGTCGACGTTGCGCTGCTCGACATCGGCCTGCCCGACATCGACGGCTACGAACTCGCGGGACGTCTGCGCCGCAAGGGCGAACAGAAACCGCTACTGATCGCTGTGACCGGTTATGGCCAGGCGGAAGACCACCTGCGGGCGCAGGCGGCCGGCTTCGACCATCACCTCGTGAAGCCGGTCGACATCGGCCATCTGCTGTCGCTGTTGTCCGAGGCGGCGGCCTAGTTTTGTCGCTCGCCGCCCCGGTGTCATGCCATTACGCGAGTCACGTCACTGTGTCGTCGTGGCCGTGCCCGCCTTCGGCTTGGTCGCCTTTTCGAGCTTGTTGTACTCGAATTCCGGCACCGACTTGAGCGCGGCCTTGGTGGCGCCGCCGAGGTACAGGTTACCGTTGCGGATATCCATGCGTTCGACCGGCACCGCGACGTAGTGCTTGCCCATGCCGAGGAATCCGCCCACCGACAGCACCGCCCACGTAGCCTTGTGATCCGGCGCGATGATGATGTCGTACACCTGGCCGATCTTCTCGTTCAGATCGTTGTAGACGGGCTCGTCGACGAGCGCCTTGCGCACGCTCCACCCATGCAGCAGCGAATCGTTCTGCTCGGTCGTGCCGCCGAGCGGCTGCAGCCCCGCCACCTGCGCGACCGCAACCTGCGAACCGCAGACGAGCGCCAGCGCCGCCGCGCATATGACCGTTTTCGTTTTGATTGTCATCGTGTCCTCCCTGGTCGTGGACCTGTTTTTTGGCAGGACTTTGCGAGCATGCGGCATGCCTGAGCCTTTCTGTCACTGAAATTTAATGCAGCGCGCTTGAAAGGTCTGCAAGATTGTGTAATGATACTGATTCTCATCTGCAAGAAATTTAACACGCAGATACGGTAATTCGGTCGTCCATCTACAGCCAGCCTCGCCACCTTCCCGATCGCGCGAAGGTCGTGCCCCGCCAGCCAGCTTCATGCTGCCCGCCTCATGCAGGCAGCTAACGCAGCCAGCCCGTTCAGGCGCCTGGCGCGAATCCACATCTGACGGGGAATCCATGTTCGAGAAGACGCCGCTGGCGACAGCGATCGCGTTGCTATGCATCGCGCCCATTGCATCGACCGCGTTCGCGCAGGCTGCATCGCCAGGCGTAGCGGCATCCGCGGCGCAAACCGCCGCGGCGCCGGCCGCCGCGAGCGACGCCAGCACCGCGAAGACAGCCAGCGACACCGCGTTGCCCGCCGTCGTCGTGTCCGGCGCGAGCGATCGGCAGGACTTCCAGGCGGAACGCTCGAGCGTCGGCGCGAAGACGCCCACCGCGCTGCGCGACATCCCGCAGACCGTGACGGTGATCAACAAGGCGCTCTTGAACTCGCAGGCCGCCACGTCGTTCCAGGACGCGCTGCGCAATGCGCCGGGCGTCACCATCGGCGCCGCGGAAGGCGGCCAGATCGGCAACAACGTGAACCTGCGCGGCTTCACCGCGCAGAACGACATCTACCTGGACGGCTTCCGCGACCGCAACCAGTACTACCGCGACACCTTCGATCTCGAAGACGTGGAAGTGCTGTACGGTCCGTCTTCGATGCTGTTCGGCCGCGGCTCGACGGGCGGCGTCATCAACCAGGTCAGCAAGAAGGCGAACCTCACGCCGTCGGCGGAAGTGTCGACGATGGTCGGCACCAACGACCGCTACCGCACGTCGGTCGACGTCAACCATCCGCTCAGCGATACGTCGGCGATCCGCCTGAACGCGTTCGGCCAGTCGCTCGGTTCGACGCGCGACGAGATGCACAACAAGGACTACGGCATCGCGCCCGAAGCGCGCTTCGGCATCGGCACGCCGACCGAGATCACGCTGTCCGCGCTGATCCAGCACAACTACGATCAGCCCGACTACGGCGTGCCGCCGCTCAACGGCGCGCCCGCGCCGGTGTCGCGCAACACCTACTACGGCATCACGACCGACCGCACGATCCAGGACATCCAGACGTTCACCGCGGGCATCAAGCATCGCTTCAACGACGCGTTCACGATCAGCAACCAGACGCAGATCTCGCACTCGATGACCGATGCGCGGGAAACCGCGCCGCAGGCGATCCTGACGGGGCCGCTGGCAACCAGCACGGCGCTCGCGAACGGCAATCACACGACGATCCCGATGGACGATCTGTTCGTGAAGCTGCAAAGCCACGACCGGGTGATCGAGAACCACGCGATCTACAACGACACGATGGCCGAGTACAAATTCACGACCGGCCCGATCAGACACGACGTGATCGCCGGCATCGAGCTCGGCCACGAGACGTATTCGAACCAGGCGTACACGCGCAACAACCTGCCGATCGTCTCGCTGATCGACCCGGCCTATCTGTCGAACCCGACCGGCGTGACGACGACGACCGGCAACTATGCGTCGTCGTCCGCGAACTCGTTCGCCGCGTACGCGAACGACACCGTGTCGCTCGGCGAGCACTGGAAGGTGGTGGGCGGGCTGCGCTGGGACCGTTATCAGGCGCACATCTCGAACACGATCAGTCTGCCGTCGTATGCCGCGCAGACCAACAGCTACACGAGCGTGCGCGGCGGCGTGATCTATCAGCCGAGCGACTGGCAGTCGTACTACGCGTCATACGGCACGTCGTTCGATCCTTCGCTCGAAGCGCTCACGGTCACCAACTTCACGCAGAATCTCGCGCCGGAAACGACGCGTTCGTTCGAAGTGGGCGGCAAGTGGGATCTGCTCGGCGGCAATCTGTCGATCACGTCCGCGCTGTTCCAGGAAGAGATGCGCAACGCGCGCACGCAGGTGTCGTCGACCGAATACACGCTCGACGGCGACATTCGCGTGAACGGCTTCCAGGCCAGCGCGACCGGACACATCACCGACAAGTGGCAGATCTTCGGCGGCTACACGTACATGGACGCGCGCATCGTGAAGGCGCGCGACGGCACCCAGGGCAACGTGCCCGCCAACACGCCGCGCAACACGCTCACGCTGTGGAGCACCTATTCGTTCACGCCGCACTGGCAGATCGGCGGCGGTCCGACGTACATGTCGGCGCGCTATGCGGCGAACACGAACCTCGTGCGGGTGGGCGGCTATACGCGCTGGGATGCGATGGCGGGCTACACGCAGAAGAAATGGGACGTGCAGCTGAACCTGCTGAACCTCACGAACAAGCGCTACTACGACGCGCTGATTCCGTCGGACGGCGGCCGCTCGGTGCCGGGCATCGGCCGCACGCTGCTCGCGACCGGGAATTACCGCTTTTGAACCTTCGTTTGAATTCGACACGCCGATGATCCTGCCCATTCCCGACATCCTCACCGCGGAGCAGGTGCGCCTGATCCGCGCGCGGCTCGACAACGCCGGCGACGCGTGGGTCGACGGTCGCGCGACCGCCGGCTGGCAGGGCGCCCCCGTCAAGCGCAACCAGCAGATCGCCGAGCACTCGCCGATCGCGCGCGAACTCGGCGACGTGATCGTCGGCGCGATCGAACGCCATCCGCTCTTCATCAGCGCGGTGCTGCCGAATCAGGTGTATCCGCCGCTCTTCAACCGCTACGAAGGCGGCATGACGTTCGGCTCGCACGTGGACGGCGCGGTGCGGGTGCTGCCGAACGGCGTGAAGCTGCGCACGGATGTGTCGGCAACGCTCTTCCTCAGCGAACCCGACGAGTACGACGGCGGCGAGCTCGTGATCGAAGACACCTACGGCGTGCAGCAGGTGAAGCTGCCCGCGGGACACCTGATCGTGTACCCCGCGACAAGCCTGCATCAGGTCACACCCGTCACGCGCGGCGCGCGCGTCGCGAGCTTCTTCTGGGTGCAGAGCCTCGTGCGCAGCGACACGCAGCGCGCGCTGCTGTTCGACATGGACACCGCGATCCAGCGCCTCAACGCCACCCATGCAGACGACCAGGCGCGCCGCAGCCTCGTCGGCTGTTACCACAACCTGCTGCGGCTCTGGAGCGAAACGTGAGCATGCCGACGAACCACACGATGAACGGCACGGCTGTTCTGTCCGACACCGTGAGCGTGGAGCCGGTCGTCGGCGGTGAAGCCGTGCGTGCGGGCAATCTGCGCGGTACCGGCGCGCGCAAGCCGTCGCGCCGCGTGACGTTCGTGCGCTGGCTGCGCAAGGTGCATGGCTGGCTGGGACTGTGGGGCGCCGCGATGGGGCTGCTGTTCGGCACGACCGGCTTTCTGCTGAACCACCGCGGCGGTCCGCTGCGCATCTCCACCGGCGAGCCGCAGGTTTCGGCGATGCAGGTGCCGCTGCCGCAACCCGCGCCCGACACGCCGCGCGGGCTCGCGCACTGGCTGCAAAAGACGCTGCACGTTGCGGGCAAACCCGGACGCATGCAGAAAGAACCGGCGCATCCGGTCGCGTGGGGCGATCGGCACGTGGTGCAGCCGGAGCACTGGCAGATCGCGTTCGCGTCGCCGAAGCAGAATACGTCGGTCGAATACTGGGTCGGCAATCAGTTCGTCACGGTAAAGCGCAACGACAACTCGTTTCTCGCGATGCTGACGAATCTGCACAAGGGCGTGGGGCTGAGCATCGGCTGTGTGCTGCTGATCGACACGCTGGCGGGCAGCCTCATTCTGCTGTCGCTGACCGGCGTGATCCTGTGGACCGAACTGAACAAGCGCAAGACGATCGGCGCCGTGCTCGTGATCGGCTCGATCGTGGCGATGGTGTGTACCGCGATGGCTTGACGGCTTGTGAATGACGGGCCGCGTGCGCGGCGTTATTCGTTGTCGTTATTCGTCGTCGTTTTCGGTCGACGATGCGAGCGCACTGTGGCGCAGCATGGCTTCCTTTGCGCCCGCCGACAGATGCCGGCCGCTTTGCCGGCATGCTGAGCACACGCCGTACATGACCAGCTGACGGCTCGACACGAGGAAGTCTTTCTGGCCGGCAATCGCGTTTTGCCGCGCTTCGATCACCGGATCGAAGAACTCCTGGATCTCGCCGCATTCGGTGCACACCATGTGGTCGTGCAGCTTGCCGTCGTTCAGCTCATAGACCGCGCGGCCGTCACCTATCGTCAGACTAGCGAGCAGACCGGTGTCGACCAGCTGACGCAACGCGCGATAGACCGTGGCGAGACTCATCAGCCCCGCGTCGCTATTCACCAGCTGATAGACCTCTTCCGCGCTGAAGTGCGAATGCGCGCGCGCGCGAAAAAAGTCGAGCACCTCGACGCGTGGCAGCGTAGGCCGCAGACCGACACCCTGGAGGTCTTCGTGAGTGGACATGGCAGATTGCAGCGCGAATGAAAAGCGGATGAATCGATTTGAAAGGCCGCCAGCAGACGCTTCCCCGAACACCCCACTATGACGACGGGTTGCTTAAGGAAAGCTTAAGCCCGCACGAAACAGCGGCGACGCACGCGCTTATCGATCATCTGGATGCATGCCGTCACGCGCGCTGCCTTACGCGCGACCGACATTTCGGGCGGGACTCGAGACCCGCGAGGAGTTCGAGCAGATGCTGCGCACGTTCGCGGTGCGGATGGTCGAGCGGCTGCTCGAGGAGGTCGTTGAGACGGGTGCGCCAGTAGTCGAGGGACACGCCGCGTACGGTCAGCACGTAAGGCACGACATGTTCGAGATGAACGATGTCGCGCTCGACGAACGACGATGCATTGAACATGGCAGCGCTCCCATCGTGCTCAGAGCTCGAACTTGTCGGAACCGCCCGACGACGGCAACAACGACGCAGCCGGCAGCGCTTTTTCGCCGCGTTCCCGCTCGACGCGGCGCACCGGCGCTCGCCGCTTGCCGCCCGCGAGAATGCGGCCGGTCTCGATGCACGGCTCGATCACCCAGCTGTTGAACAGCGTGGCGACACCGAGCGCCAGCGGCGGGACGATCGCGAGAATCGCCCAGTGCGGCAGCATGCCGTGCAACAGCGCGACGCAGGTCAGCAGCAGCGGCAGATGGACGAGATAGAGTGCGTAAGAAATCTTGCCGAGCCAGCGTAGCGGCGGAAGCAATAGCACCCGCTCGATGCCGCCCGGCGACAGCGCAGCGATCAGCACGCAGGCCGAACCGATACCCACTGCACCCGCCTGCAGCAACTGCATGTGCGTCCAGTGCGTGACGATGATGCCGATGCCCGCGCAGAGCAGCGCCATGCGCGCGACACCCGGCAGCTTCGCCATCGCGCGCCGCACGGTGCCGAGCGAGCACGCAATCAGGATGCCGAGCACGAAAAACAGCGCGTAATAAGCGGTGAAGCCGATACCCGGCAGCCAGCCCACGCCGGCATTCGCGTCGACGCGCGGCAGGTCCGCTCCCAGCCAGCGCGTGACCAGGAAGATCGCGATCGCCGAAAGCGCGACGACCACCGCGCCGGCCAGCCGCCAGCGCACGATCGGC
The DNA here is from genome assembly GCF_003443895.1 of Paraburkholderia phosphatilytica. Lineage (GTDB taxonomy): Bacteria > Pseudomonadota > Gammaproteobacteria > Burkholderiales > Burkholderiaceae > Paraburkholderia > Paraburkholderia phosphatilytica. The sequence continues at coordinate 39,931 of NZ_QQOA01000001.1, forward strand.
ACGACGAGTAGCGGAAACAGCAGCGAAACCCGCATTTCCCAGATCAGCGAGTGCGCCGCGCCGTTGATGAAGTTGTAGCGGCCGCCCATCGACGCCGCGTCCCACAGCACCGCGCCCGTCACCGGATGCGACCAGTTCCATTCGCGAACCCACGCGCTATAGCCCGGCGCATTCATGTGCAGCATGCACAGGCTGGCCAGCGCGGAGGCCGCCGCCATCGCCACGAGATACGGCAGAAAGATGCGGCAGATACGCCGGATCGCGAAGCTCGCATAGCGCGGCGCCCGCCCTTCGATCCACGGCAACGCGAGCACCAGTCCGCTCAGCACGTAGAACAGCGTCACGGCTTCGTAGCCGGCCCACAGGAGACGCGCCGGCGTATCGAACATCAGCCACTCGAACAGGTTCGACGGCTTCGTGCTCCAGCCGGAAAAGAAGTAGTTCGCGAACGAAGGAAACGTCAGCAGACAGTGATGAATCACGACGACGAACGCAGCGAGACCCCGAACCGAATCCAGTACCTCGAGTCGACCCGATGCGCGCCCGCCAGCCTGCGTCTGCGTTTGCTCGCTGCTCAACGTTGACTCCTCGTACGATTGCCCGTTCCGGTCGCCCGACAAAGGCGAAACCATACAACAGTTTGCGAAGCTGCTCCACGGTCACTTCGCAAAACGTAGGTTTCCTAAGTTAATCGACGGATTCGGCAATCCGGTTGAATTTACCTCCGCTCTGTTATGACGGAAATATTGTTATGGCGGATTCCGGAAGCCGGTATTTAACCTGCCTGAAACGCGTCGAAATGAATTTGTCTCCGCCAAAGAGTTACCTCTGTTCGTTACCGTACCGATCTAAACCCCTCGATAAAACGCATGATCGGTGTAACGGAACTGCATCGGCTGTCATTTCGATGTGCCAGCAACCAATGCTGTCAAGGGTTTGCAAGCCGACCCTCATATTATGCAATCGTGTTTGAGAAGTTTTCGCATTCGCATACATGACAACATGATTAATACTTGCCATTCGGGCTATTTCAGGTTGTCGGCAGACAGTTAATCGACAGTAAGTTTCGTCAGACAACGATACCAACTGAGAAGTTTTCTTATTCAACCGGACCACCGATTCACGCTCACGATGGGGAACGCGTTATGGGCTCATCAAAATCTTCGGTCACACCGCTCTTTGCGAATCACGCCAAAACTTCGCGAGATGCGACTCGACACACAATGCCGTTACGGACATCGACGGCGATTTCGATTGTCGTCATTGCGATCCTTGCGGCGGCGTTGCGGATCTTCCATCTCGACTACCTGTCGCTGTGGAACGACGAAATCTTCACGCACTACTACTACGAACTGTTCGGTCCGCATTTTCTTCTGACCACCGGCCTCACGATCGAGCCGACTCCGCCGCTGTACTACTTCATGCTCGAAGCGTGGATGCGCGTGTTCGGACACGGCGCGGTACCGATGCGCGCGCTGTCGGTCTGTGCCTCGCTCGTCGCGCTGCCGCTCGTGTTCCTGCTGGCCAGAGAAGTCGCGACGCGCAAGGTCGCGATCGTCGCCGCACTGCTGTTCGCGCTGTCGCCGATGGCGATCTACTTCTCGCAGGAAGCGCGCGTGTACATGCTGACGGTCGTCTGGACGTCGTTGATGCTGCTCGGCATTGCGCGCTATCTGCGCCGTGGCCGCGCGAGCCATCTCGCGCTGTATGCGGCCAGTGCGATCGTCGCGATGTACAGCCATTCGACGATGATGTTCCTGATCGCCGCGTGCAACGTCGTCGTGATCGCCGTGCTGCTGATCGCACGAAAGGCCGGCACGCCGGCCACCTTGCGCGGCTGGCTGGCGGCGAACGTCGTGGTGGGCGTGATCGCGGTTCCGCTGCTGTTCATCATGGCGAGCATCGGACAGCACGGCACGGGGCTGTCGTGGATTCCGCCGTTCTCGCCGCGCGACATCGCGGTCGCGCTATCGGGTCTCGTCGCGGGCATCATCACGCCGCTGCGCTGGCCCGGCATCGAACTGACGATGCTGACGCTGATCGCGCTCGTCGCCGCGATCGCGGCGGTTCGCGCGCCGCGTGTGCTGCTGCTCGTGACGGTGGCGATTCCGGCGGTGTTCGTCGTGCTGGTCTGCATCGCGAGCCTCAAGCAGCCGATCCTGCTGCCGCGCATCCTGTGCTGGATGACCGCGCCGCTCTCCGTGCTGATCGCGTGGGCCGTCACGCAGCGTTCGCGGCTTGCGCACGTCGTGAGAATCGTGGTCTGTGTGACGTTCGCGGCCGGGCTCTACTATCAGCTAGCCGAGGCGGACGGCGCGAAGCCGCCTTACCGCGAAGTGTTCGGACAGGCGCACGACGACCTGATGCGCGCGGACAGCATCGTGCTGGCGCCGTACGCATCGCCGCTCGTGCTCGACTTCTACGCGCCCAACGTGCCGCACGTCTCCAAGTGGCGCGACCGGACGATCACGGGCATCGAGGAATGGCAGGTGGCGCGCCTCGGCATTCCGCACGTTCCGCTCGACGGCGTGCGCGACGACATCGCGGCTGGACGCGACGTGTGGGTGGTCGCAAGTTCGCCCGATGCGCCGTTGATGCCGCAGTTGCTCGGCCAGGTGCCACCGCCGCAGCGCACCTATCTGTCGCGGTGCAACGAGCCCGCGCGGGACGGCCATGAGCCGCCGCCCTGCATCGCGATCTACGGGTGGAACGTGAAGCCGCGATGAACAACCGTCCGGCTTCTTCGCGATCCGCGCGCGGTCATGACATCCGCTGGACCCATTGACTCCGCCAGCCCGGTGCTTCGAACGGATCCGCGAAGTACTGGGTTTCGTGAACGACCTTGCCATCATGGAACTTCATGATGCTCACGGTATGCGCCGCGCGCCCCTCGTAGAGGATCGTGTACTCCGTGACCCAGAGATTGCCCTCCCCCTGCATCCGTCTGACGTCGAAACCCGACGGCTTCCCCGGATGATGACCTCGCAGCGCCTGCAGGTTCGCGCGCCCGACGATTCGTTCACCTGATTGCGGATAGTCGCAGACGGCGTCGTCGGCGTAGATGTCGTGCTCCGCGTCGAGGTCGCCAGCCGCCGACGCCTGCCAGTGCGCATTCAGCGCTTCACGAATGGTGTCTTCACGCATGACGTCCCTCCGGATCGGATTCAGGCACGCGCCATTCTACGCGGCGAATCTGACGACGGGACGTCGCGGCCACACGTCTGCCAGATTTCGAACAGCGTGCAGATCTCGTCGACCGCACGGCACACGCGGGCAACGTCTTCTTCCGTCATTTGTGTGAAGAGCGGCAGCGTGACCGTGCTCGCGCCGAAGCGCTCCGCGTGCGGGAACATGCCCTCCTTGAAGCCCAGCGCGCGATACAGCTTGAACAGATGAACCGGCGGGTAATGCACGCCCGAACCGATACCGCGCTGCTTCAGTTGTTCCATGAAATCGCCGCGGCTGATCGACAGACGTTCGAGCGGCAGCGTGATCTGGAACAGATGCCAGTTCGTGTGCTCGAAGTCGCGCATCGGCAAGCCGACGCCGAGCTTGACCGCCGCGCCGCCCTCGAAGCCGTCGAAATAAGCGCGCGCGAGTTTCCTGCGTTGCTGCGTGAAGCGATCGAGATGCGGCAGCTGGCCTAGCCCGACGCGCGCCGCAACATCGGTCAGGTTGAACTTGCCGCCTTGCAGATCGCAGTCCATGCCGTCGTGGCCGCTACGCGTCACGCCGAGCAACCGGTACTTCTGCGCGAGCTTCGCTTCGTCTTCGTTGTTGAGCACGAGCGCGCCGCCTTCGATCGACGTCACGTTCTTGTTCGGATGGAAGCTGAACGACACGAGGTCGCCGATCGCGCCGATCCGTTTGCCGTGCCACGTCGCGCCAAAAGCCTGCGCGGCATCTTCGATTACCCGCAGATGGTGCGCCTTTGCAATCGCGTACAGACGATCCATATCGACCGGCGCCCCCGCCAGAAACACCGGCATCAGCGCTTTCGTGCGCGGCGTGATGGCCTTCTCGAGCAGATCGAGGTCGATGTTGCGCGTGATGGGATCGATGTCGGCGAACACCGGCGTCGCGCCGGCTTCGAGAATCACGTGACTCGTCGCGACCCACGTGGCGGGCGTGGTGATCACTTCATCGCCAGGACCGACGCCCGCGATACGCAAACCGATTTCGAGCGTCGCGGTGCCGGAGTTGAAAGTGCGCACCGGACGGCCGCCGCAAAACGATGAAAGCGCCGCTTCGAACGCCTGGTTCTGCGGTCCCGTCGTGATCCAGCCTGAGCGCAGCACATCGGCGACGCCCGCGATCGTCGCTTCGTCGATCTCCGGGCGTACCAGCGGCAAGAACGGTAGCGAAAGCGGATTCATCATTCCGATGTCGTCGCGGCGTGACGATCGGGTGCGCTCTGCTCACCGTCGACGAGGCGCCACAGCCCCAACGGATTCGCTTCCTTCAGCGCATCCGGCAGCAACGCATCCGGCAGATCCTGATAGCAGACCGGACGCAGGAAGCGGTCGATCGCCGTCGCGCCCACGGACGTGAACATCGCATTCGAGGTGGACGGATACGGCCCGCCGTGAACCATCGCATGGCACACCTCCACGCCGGTCGGAAAGCCGTTCACGAGAATGCGGCCGGCCTTGCGTTCGAGCACGGGCAACAGGCGCCGCGCGTCGGCATGATCGTGCGCATCGATCTGCAACGTCACGGTCAACTGCCCTTCCACGTGCTCCGCCACCTTCAGCATTTCGTCGACATCGCGCGCACGAATCACCACCGACGCCGGGCCGAACATCTCCGCTTCGAGTTCGGGCGACGCCAGCAGACGCTGCGCATCCGTCACGTAAAGCGCGGCCTGCGCAGCGTTCGCATCCTCACCTGCCGGCTCGCCCTGCGCGACCTTCGTCACGCCCGCCACGGCCTCGACGTTTTTCGTGCCCTCACGATACGCGTCGAAAATGCCCGGCGTCAGCATCGTTTGCGCCGGCTTGACGGCCAGCGCATCCGAGGTGGCCTTCACGAAGCGATCGAGGTCCGGGCCGTCCACCGCAATCACGAGACCCGGGTTCGTGCAGAACTGACCCGCGCCCATCGTCAGCGAATCGGCGAACGCCTTGCCGATCATTTCGGCGCGATTCGCGAGCGCGTGAGGCAGCACGAACACCGGATTGATGCTGCTCATCTCCGCGTAGACGGGAATCGGTTCGGGGCGAGCGTTCGCGATGCGCATCAGCGCAATGCCGCCCTGACGCGAGCCGGTGAAGCCGACCGCCTTGATCAGCGGATGCGCGACCAGCGCTTCGCCGAGCGTGCGGCCGGAACCGAACAGCAGCGAGAACACACCTTCCGGCAAGCCCTGATCCTTGACCGCCTGCTGAATGGCACGACCGACGAGTTCCGCCGTGCCGAGATGCGCGCTATGCGCCTTCACGATCACCGGCGCGCCCGCGGCAAGCGCCGACGCCGTATCGCCACCCGCTACCGAGAATGCCAGCGGGAAATTGCTCGCACCGAATACCGCGACCGGCCCGAGCGGCACCTTCGCGAGACGCAGGTCCGCGCGAGGCATCGGTTTGCGCTCGGGCTGCGCGCGATCGATCGTTGCGCCGAGGAAATGTCCGTCGCGTACCACGCGCGCAAACAGGCGCAGCTGACCAACGGTGCGTGCGCGCTCGCCTTCCAGCCGCGCCACGGGCAAGCCAGTTTCCGCATGCGCGCGCACGATGAGTTCGCTGCCGATATCCAGGATGCGATCCGCGATCGCGTCGAGCAGCGCCGCGCGTTGAGCGAGCGGCACGTTACGGTACGTATCGAATGCAGCGGACGCCAGCTGGGCCGCGCGATCGACTTCCGCGCGGCCGCCCAGTCCGAATGTCGGCTCGCCGATTTCCGCGTTGTACGCGGGGCAGAATGCGCGCTGCTCGCCCTCGGTGCCGCGCACCGCGGAGAAGCCGATCAGCATTTCGCCGGTAAGGGTCATGTGGATTTCCTGGAGAGAGTGCCATGCAGGAAGCTGCGCCCCGTTCGTGCAATGGGGCGAGCCTGGCAGGTTAGTTTCGAAGCAGGTTCATGGCCGGTTGCACGGCCGCTGGCGGATAGAGGCACCACGAGCCGTCGCGATGCCGGAAGAAGACCAGCGCAAGCGGTCCGGACGAGCGGCTCACTTCGACGCGCACGGCGCGCCACGGCATCGTTTTCGACCGGTCGGGCCGGGTGACCCTGAAATGTTGTGCGTTGCCGAGCCACTCGTTGACGAGGACCCGAAGCGATCTACAGTGGCTGCTCATGCGCGTCTCCGTGCCTCTAACCGAATTGGCTGGTTGAGGCGGCGACACCATGATCGCGTCGTTCGTGATCGCGGTCTATTGAACTTAGAAGCGGCAGCCTTAACCGAAACGTTAAGGCTTAACCGTCAGTGCAACGCATCGCGTCTCGCGAGCGGCTTGAACATCCGGCTCCATGCAATGCTCACGAGGATCGTCGCGCATCCGCCCGCCACGACGGACCCTACGACGCCGAACATCGACGCCGTTGCGCCGGATTCGAATTCGCCCAGCTGATTGCTTGCGCCGATGAAGAGCGTATTCACCGCGGCGACGCGTCCGCGCATATGGTCCGGCGTTTCGAGCTGGATCAGCGTTTGCCGCACGACCACGCTGATCGTGTCGGCGGCACCGGAGACGGCGAGCAGCAACAGCGAGAGCGGGAACCATCGCGACAGCCCGAACGCGACGATCGAGATGCCATAGATGGCCACGGCGATCAGCAGCTTCTTGCCGACGCCGCTGACGATCGCGTGCCGCGACAGCATCAGGCCCACGCACAACGCGCCCACGGCCGGCGCGGAACGCAGCAGGCCGAGCCCTTCCGGGCCCACGTGCAGGATGTGTTTCGCGTACACCGGCAGCAATGCCGTCGCGCCGCCGAACAGCACCGCGAACAGATCGAGCGAGATGCCGCCGAGCAGCAGCGGGTTGCTCCACACGAAGCGCAATCCCGCGAGCAGCGTTTCGACCGTGACGGGCTCGCGCGGCCGCGGCACGTAGTCGTAGCGGATCAGCGCATACAACGCCGCGCCCACGCAGAACAGCACGGCACAGGTGCAGTAAAGCGCCTTTACGCCGATCGCGAACAGCAGGCCGCCCAGCGCCGGCCCCGCGATCACGCACACCTGCTGCACCGACGTGCTGAGCGCCATCGACCGCGCGAGCAGCCGCTGCGGCACGAGCATCGGCAACAGCGCCTGCTGCCCCGCCATCTGGAACGGCCGGATCGCGCCGAGCACGAGCGAGAGCCCGAGCAGCAGATCGCGCGTCACGACGTGAGCGATGATGGAGGCCGCGAGCAACGCGGCCACGGCCGCCTGCGCCGCGAGACACACCGCGACGATCCGACCGCGATGCATACGGTCGGCGCAATGACCGGCGACGAAGGTCGTCGCCAATCCGGGGAGAAACTGGCAGAGCCCGACGAGACCGAGATACCACGCGCTCGACGTCAGGTCGTACATGTGCCAGCTGATTGCCAGCATCAGCATCTGCTGCGCGGTGATGGACGCGACGCGCGCGGTCAGGAAGCGCGTGAGCGCCGGATGACGAAGCAGCGACACGATGCCTGCGCCCGTTTCGAGCGGGGGCGTTGCCGCGTCATTCACGTTGTGCGGCGAGCGCCACCCACTTTCTGTATTGTCGACGCTCATCTCAGCACGCATCAAGAACCGGTCCAAAGCGCGATCATCGCCATGTTCGCGCGCGCCGTCGATTGAATTAAAACGCGGGGGGCTTAACCGTCAGGTTAGGCATGACGCGACGGGGCTTCCGGGCTTCGCGCGCTCGCCGCGTCGAGCGACAGGTCCGCGGCGCGGTGGTCATCCTGCTGCTCGTCGAGCGTGGACTCGATGACTTTCGGCGCCCACTCCCAGCGCAGCAACACCACGGTGCTTGCGGCCCCCAGCATCAGGAACACGAAGATCGCCAGCATCGGCAGCGTGTAGCTGCCCGACACATGCAGCAGCCAGCCCGACAGGCTCGCCGAGACGCCGCCCGCGAGACTCGTCGCCACCTGCTGCAAGCCGGTATTCAGACCCACCGCCTGCTTTGGAATCAGCGTGAGCTTGACGAGCGCCAGGTTGTTCGCTGTAACCAGGCCCAGCAGCGAAAGCGACACCACATTCCAGAACAGCGCCATCTGCGGCGAGTGCGCATACGCACCCAGCAGCACCGTCGTACCGCCGATGAAGCCTGCCACGATGAACGATTTGCGCACCGCGACGGCATCGCGGCCCGCCGCGATCAGACGGTCCGCGGCCCAGCCGGCCAACGCCGCGACGATCGCGATGCCGGCAAAACTGAAGAACGTATAAAGCCCCGACTGCTCGAGCGAGAGGCCGCGCTGCTCCACCAGATACGCGGGCATCCACGTCATGCAGTAGAACGCGAAATAGCTGTAGCAGAAGTTGGTGATCAGGCCGCCCCACACCACGGGGCTCGCCAGCAGATTGCGCAATGGCACCGAAGCGGCGCGGCGCTTCGCCACCGCGAGTTGGGCCTTCGACGGAAAATCGTTGTCGAGCATCAGCAGCCAGGGCACCAGCCAGATCAGCCCCACAAGACCGGTGACGACGAACATCGCCTTCCACGAACTCATCACGATCAGCCACGCGGCGAGCGGCGCGCCCAGCGCCGGCCCCATCTTGCCGCCGATCGAGTAGATGCCGAGCGCGGTGCCCTTGCGGGTTTCGTCGAAATTGTTCGCGAGATAACGATAGGTGGCGGGCACCACCACGGATTCAGCGACGCCGATCAACAGGCGCACGAGAATCAGGCCGGCCAATGTGGTGACGATGCCCGTGGCCGCCGCGGCGAGACACCACGCCAGAAAGCAGACCGCGTACGGCCACTTCACGCCATAGCGGTCCACCAGCCAGCCCATCGGCATCTGCAGCAGTCCGTAGGACCAGAACATCGCGGAGCCGAGCCAGCCGCGCTCGACGTGCGTCAGCGTGAATACCCGCACGAAGTGATGGTCGGCGAGCGCCGCCGACATGCTCGTGCGGTCCACGAAGGAAATCATCAGACCGAGTGCGAGCAGCCCGAGAATGCCCCAACGATTCTCGGGTCGCCGCGCGTTCGGTAGCGTGGTCGCTGTCACTTCGTCTCCGATGTTTTTTTGCCCCGCGCTACTGCTACGTCACCGCCGCGTTACTGCTTCAGACTGCTCAGCCCAGATTGCCCGTCACGTCGTCGAACAGTTCATCCACCGACAGACGACGGGGAATGATCTTCTGGTCGAGCGCCCAGTCGACGGCCAGTTGCAGGCCCGCGCGGTTCGCTTCGAGACCAAGCGGCGGGAACACGGCCGGCACTTTGTCGGCGCTCGCGCGGCTTTCCACAATCATACGGTACAGGTCGCGCACGATATCCGGCCGCTGCTTCGACAGCGCTTCATGCACGACGAACATGTGATTGATCGGCACCACGCCCGTACGCTCGAACCAGCCCTTCGCCGCATTCTGCGCATCGGGCACCAGCGTGCGAACACGGTCGTCCTTCGGCATGTCTTCGCCGAGCAGCGCCGCCGCGAGTTCGCCGTCGAGCATCATCTGCGGAATCGACGAACCGGCCGGCAGACGCTGGCAGTTCTGCGGATCGCTGTATTCGGCGAGGTGGCCGTCGCCGAGCGTCATCCACGTCACCTTGTCGAGATCGACGCCATATTCGTGGCGCAGGATGCCGCGAATCCACAGCGCGGTGGTCTGCGTGTAGGTGCGAACGCCAACCTTCTTGCCTTCGATGTCCTTCGGATCGAGATGCCCGAAGTCGACGTTGTAGCCCGCGCAGTGATGCTGGAAGCGGCCGGAGATCGGCGCCGGCAGCAGCACGTACGGCTTGCCGTACGCCTTTGCCTGCAGGAACGTGACGATGGCCAGTTCGCCCGCATCGAACTTGTTCTCGCGCACCATCGCCTTGAAGCCGTTGTGCGCCGGCGTCGGTCCGCAGAAATCGAGCGTCGCGAGGTCCGTCTTCACGCGACCGTCGCGCATCGCCTTCGTCACTGCGTACTCGGCCAGGTTGACGCGCAGCGTCGGCACGCCCGTCAGCGTCGTTGTCATGGATCTCACTCCTTGTGCTTGTATCGTTTGAATCGTATGAATCGCTTGAATCACGTTTGAGCAGGATTACAGCCTGACCTCGATCAGGCACGGTCCCGGCTCGCGCGTCGAATCGACCATCGCCTTGTGGAAGCTCTCCGCCGTGTCGACTGCGACGGCAGGCACGCCCATGCTCTTCGCCATCGCCAGCCAGTCGATGCGCGGCTTGTCGATGTCGATCATCGACAACGCGCGCTCGCCCGGCGTGCCCGCGCCCATGTTCGCGTACTCGGCCTTGAGAATCGCGTAGCTGTTGTTCGCGAAGATGATCGTCGTGACGTTCAGGCCTTCGCGTGCCTGGGTCCACAGCGACTGGATCGTGTACATCGCGCTGCCGTCGCCGACCATGCAGAACACGCGCCGGTCGGGGCACGCCAGCGCCGCGCCGGTCGCGACAGGCGTCGCGTAACCGATCGAGCCGCCCATGTTGTTGATGAGATCGTGCGGCGCCGCGCCCATCGTCAGGCTCATCGATTCGCGACCCGTCGTCAGCGATTCGTCCACGACGATGCAGTGCTCGGGCAACGCCGCGGCAAGCGCATGCGCGACGCTCGTCGGGTTCAGTGGGCCCGTCGGCACCGGTGTTTCGATACGCGGCTGCAGGAGCGGCGCGGTGCGGGTATCGCCGAGCGCTTCCAGCAGCATCTCGAACGCGAGTTCGCTGTCTTCATCGGGCTCGACGAGCGTATGCACCAGCGTACCTTCCGCCTTCAGCAGACTCGGCTTGTCCGGATACGCGAAGAAGGCCACCGGCTCCCGCGTTTCCACCGTCACGATGTGCTTGAAGTCCTTGAGGAATGCCGTAGCCTGCGCGACCGCGTACGGAATGCGCGCGATCGGCACGCGCCCCGCGCCGCGTTCGATGCGCGCGGTGAAGAACTGCGAGCCCAGTTTTGCGCCCGTGGCCGCAGCGACACGGCCTGCCTTCACGAGCGCCGCGCCGCGCGTCGACTTGTTCGCGAGGATGATCAGCGTCGGTTCGCCCGAACGCAGCACGCGTGCGATGTGTTCGATGCGCGCGGCACTCGGCGTCTTGAGCGTCGCGGCGGCCGGCGGCGGCAGCGTCGGCGTTTCTCCGGCCTGCTGCCACGACGTATCGCCAGGCAGGATCAGCGTCGCGATCTGCCCCGGATGCTCGCTCGCTTTCGCGACGGCCTGCGCGGTATCCCACGCGATGGTGTCCGCCGATTCCGCGCGCCGCACCCAGTGGCTGAGCGGCCGCGCGAGACCTTCGATATCGGAGGTCAGCGGCGGATCGTACTTGAGATGCGACACCGAATGCTCGCCGACCACGTTGACCATCCCCGACGACGCGCGCTTCGCGTTGTGGATGTTCGCGAGACCGTTGGCAAGACCCGGCCCGAGGTGCAGCAGCGTCGAGGCCGGCGTGTCCTTCATCCGGTACCAGCCGTCGGCCGCGCCGGTCGCCACGCCTTCGAACAGGCACAGCACGCTGCGCATCCGCGCATTGTTGCCGAGCGCCGCGAGAAAGTGCATCTCCGACGTGCCGGGGTTCGCGAAGCAGATGTCGACGCCCTGATCGACCAGGGTCGCGACGAGACTATCGGCGCCGTTCATCAGTAACCAGCCATGTCGCGCGCGAGACCGACCACGCCGTAGGTGCGCTGCGGCGCGGACATCAGGAAGCGATAGCCCTCGTCCTGCAGACGGCGATGGTTCTTTGCCGTGACGTGCGGATGACCGACCACGACGTTGTGCTTCTTGCACGTCTCGACGATCTGGCGCATCGCGTCGAGCACTTCCGGATGCTCGTACTGACGCGGGAAGCCCAGTTCCTGGCTCAGGTCGCCTTCGCCGATCAGGATGAAGCCGATGCCCGGCACGTTCGCGAGCATATCGTCGAGGTTCTCGATCGCCTGGGTGCTCTCGCACATCAAGCCCACCAGAATTTCGCCTTCCGGCGCGAGCGGCCACACGTCGGCCTTCGTGTAGTACTCGGCCATCGAGAGGCCCCAGTAGCGCGCCGCATTCGCGGGACCATCGCCGCGCACGCCCTTGGGCTCGTACAGCGGCGCGTTTTTCGGACGCGCGTAACGGCACGATGCAACGGCGTTGTACGCCTGCTCGACAGTCGCGACGTGCGGCCAGATCACGCCATACGCGCCGCGATCCAGCACCTGCTTCGCGAAGCTCTGGTTCATCTCGACACCGTTGGCCGGGATGCGCGCGATCGGCGTCACCTTGGGCGCGATCGAGCCGGATTCGACGATCTGCTTGCGGCTCAGCATGTATTGCAGCGCATCGCCGAGCGCGCTCACGTCGTACGGGTTGTGTTCCATCTCGAACACGAGGCCGTCGTACGGCGAGTCGCTCATTTCGATCGCGGTCTGCTTGTCGAGCTTGGCGAAGGCAGCGTGCGCGGCCTTGCCCGATTCGAAAGCGCGGATGACGCTGTTCAGGCGGGTGCTAGACATAAGGGTCTCTCTCAATCTCGCTGTGCGCCGCTGGCTCGCGGCGCGCATGATCGACGCGCTTCGCGCGTCAGCTCAGGGTCGGGTACAGCTGCTGCGCGGTCCTGCCGAAGATCCACGCGCGGTCTTCGTCGCTGAGGCAGGCCAGGCCCTTCTCAGCCGTCGCGAGGATGTCCGTCAGCGTGCCGGTCGAGGTCGGGAAATTCGAGCCCCATGCCAGGCGCTGCGCGCCAAACGCTTCCACCACGCGCGGGAAGAACGTGTCGGCGCTGGCCTTCTCTTTCTTCACGTCGCCGAAAATGCGCGGCGTGAGTTTCATGTACACGTTCGACAGATCGGCGAGCGCGAAGAGGCTCGCGGCATTCGCGTACGGCGGCCCATCCAGCACGTCCGGCCGGCCGAGGTGGTCGAGAATGATGTTCACGCCCGGGTATTGCTCGGCCAGCATGCGCACCTGCGGCAAGCCGATCGGACCGGTCTGGATGCACATCGGCAGCTTCAGCTCGACGAGCATTTCCCAGGCCTTGAACGACTTCGGGTTGTCGAGCTCGCTCGGGTCGAAGTCCTTCGTCGAGCCGCCGGTGAAGATGCGCAGACCGGCCAGCCCCTTGTCGGCCCACGTCTTGATCACGGCGGGCACGTCGTCGGCCAGCATGTCCACCGAGCCGACGGCGACGAGCCGGTCCTTGTAGCGGTTGCAGCTATCCACGACGTAGCTGTTGTCGAAACCGTAGGTGGTCGACGAATGCACGACGGCGGCTTTGGCCACGCCGGCTTCGTCCATCGCGGCGATCAGCGCCTCGACGGTGTTCGGCCGTTCCTGCGACCAGTCCGAACGCTTGCCGAACAGCGGCGCGGGCGGATAGCGCTTCTCGTCGTCCGAGATGATGTGCGGATGAATGTCGATGATGTTCTTCATATATGTCCCTCCGGCAGACGTCTCCGTTACAGTCCTTTTTCCTTCAGCAGGCGGTCCAGACGCGGATACACGCGCCGCGCGTTGCCTTCGAAGATCGCGTGACGGTCGGCGTCGGACAGCGCCTCGCACGCATCGATGTAGCGCTTCGTGTCGTCGAAGTACTCGCCGGTATCCGGATCGCGACCGCGCACGGCGCCGATCATCTCCGAGCCGAACAGCACGTTGCTCGTCGGCACGACCTTCGTCAGCAGTTCGACGCCCGGATGGTGATACACGCAGGTGTCGAAGAAGATGTTGTTCAGGAGACCTTCGAGCGGACGCTTCGCGATTTCCAGCGACATGCCGCGATAACGGCCCCAGTGATACGGCACCGCGCCGCCGCCGTGCGGAATCACGAGGCGCAGCGTCGGGAAGTCCTTGAACACGTCGCTTTGCAGCAGCTGCATGAACACCGACGTATCGGCGTTCAGGTAGTGCGCGCCGGTGCCGTGGTGGCACGGGTTGCACGATGCCGCGACGTGAATCATCGCCGGCACGTCCAGATCGACCAGCGCTTCGTACAGCGGATACCACTCGCGGTCGGTGATCGGCTTGCCGGTCCAGTAGCCGCCGCTCGGGTCCGGATTCAGGTTGCAGCCGACGAAGCCCATCTGCTCGACGCAGCGGCGCAGTTCGGCAACGGAGTTCTTCGGCGGCGCGAGAGGCGATTGCGGCAGCTGGCACACCGGCACGAAGTTGTCCGGGTAGATGTCGCACACACGGCGCACGAGATCGTTCGACACCTCGGCCCACTCGAGGCTCGTGCGCTCGTTGCCGAGATGGTGGCTCATCAGGCCGGCGATCGGCGAGAAGAGCGTGAGGTCGCCGCCGCGTTCCTGTTGCAGACGCAGCTGACCGTTACCGACACCCTCGCGGATCTCGTCGTCGGACACGTGCGCGCCGGAGAGCGCCGGTGCGTTGGCCGGATCGTTGGCGGCCGCGATCTGTTTAGCGCGCCAGTCGCGAAACGATGCAGGGACGGTCGTGAAGTGACCGTGGCAATCGATGATCATGTTCTTTGCTTCCGTACAGTTGCGAACGCGGGGTTCAGACTCGGTTTCAGCGCGGTTTCAGGCGCGGGGATCGACGAACAGCTCGTCCATCGACATGCGGCGCGGCGTGAGGCCCTGTTTGAACGCCGTGGCTTCGAGCGCTTCGATGGTCTTGCGGTTTTCCTCGATGCCATACGGCAGCGGGTCGTTACCCACGATCTTCTGCAGCTCGACGTACTTCCTGTTCTTCTTGTCGTTCAGTTCACCTGCGTTGAGCTTCGCGAGCCAGTCCTGCTTCGCCTTGTCGAACGCGTCGTAGATCGACTTCGCGACCCAAGGATGCTCGGCCAGCACCGAGTCCTTCACGACGATCGTGCCGTGCATCGGATACACGCCGGTGCGCGCGTAGTACTCGGCTTCGAGTTCCGCTGCGTTCGGGAACAGGTCCGGATAGTCGGCTTCCACTTCCTTCCAGCCGCCCGTCGGGCTGCCCGTGCGGCCGATGCCCGCGTTGCCGTGCATGCCCGCCACCAGCTCGCCCTTCTCCATCATCTCCGCGAGCGACGTGCCTTCGGCCACGTGCACCACGTTCGGCGGCAGCTTCAGTTGCGTGACGTGCTCTTCGTCATCTACGACCCACGTCACCTTCGACGGATCGAGACCGAACTCGTCCATCAGCACCTGACGCGTCCATGCGCCCGTCGTCACCGAATACGCACGCACGCCGACCTTCTTGCCTTCCAGATCTTTCGGCGTCTTGATGCCTGCATCCGGACGCACCAGCAGACCCGAATGGTGGAAACGACGCACGACGAAGATCGGCAGCGCAACGAACGGCGCGCCATATGCACGGGCGATGATGTAGGTGGTCGGCGCCAGTTCGCACACGTCGAATTCGACGTCGCGAACCATGCGGCGAAATGCGCCGATCTGCGGCTGCACGGTGATGAACTCGGCGTCCACGCCTTCGATCGGAATGGAGCCGTCGCGGATTGCGGAGGTATGCGGATGCTCGGCAATGGCGAGCGTGAGATGAACTTTCTTGGTCAACTTAGTCTCCTTGACTGGACAATCTGATCGGCCTGCGTCCGTGGTCGGTTTGAAGCCCGGTTACCGCGAATTGCAGAGCCGCTCAGGCGATTTCGTTGATGACATGATGTTTCCGCGCTCCGTTCACGTCTATTGAAATAAGCAGCGGATGCCTTAACGAAACGGTAAAGCCCCAGGCAGGCAAAGGGCTGTCGGTGTGCTTTCCACAAGCCTTCACAGCCCGCCACGGCCCGCTATGGCGGGCTTCCGGCGGTGGCGTTTAACCCGAAATGGTTAAGGGGGACTGCGACCTAGCGTCCGTCGGCGGACGAAGCGGCTCTGGCGGCCCGGCTGACCGACGACACCGGGCGCGATGTCATGCCGATCTCCGTCAACAGACGCTGAGCGGCTTCTTCGAGACACGACACCATCAGCTGCGCGCTCGGCGTCAGGCCGCGGTTGCGGTTCCACAGCACACCGGCAGGACGGAGCAGGCGAGGCAGGCTCAGCGACAGGATGTGCAGCGGCTGCGCGGCGTCGTGCGCCGGCGTGCCGGACATCACCGCGATGAAATCGGAAATCTGCAGCTGCGCGCGCGCAACGTGCACCGACAGCGTCTCGATGTAATTGTTGGTGAGCGGGACTTCGTGCGCTTCGAGCACACGCTCGAGCGGATCGCGCAGGATCGAGCCGGGCGGCGGCAGGATCCACGGAAACGGGCGCAGATCCGACCACGCAAGCGTCTTCCTGCGCGCAAGCGGATGATGACGGCCGGTGACGAGCGTCACCGGCTCTTCGAGCAGTTCCTTTTCCTCGAAGCTGCCGAGCGTATCCGGCGGCGGCAGACGGCCCACCACGAGGTCGAGATGGCCCTGCCACAGCTCCGGCAGCAGCGAAGACGTGGTGCCCTCGACCACCACCGCGTTGGTGCCCGGCGAGCGCTGCTTCAGGAGGCTCAGCGCCTGCGGCAGCAGCACCGAGGCGGACGCCGGCAGCATGCCGATGCGAACCTTGCCCTCGGTGCCCGAACTCAGCGCCTTCAGTTCGTCGCGCGCCTGATGCAGGATGGTCAGCATCGACCGCGCGTGTCGGATCAGGCAATCGCCGTATTGCGTGGGCACGAGGCCCTGCGCCGTGCGCGAAAACAGCGTAAGGCCGATCCCCCGCTCGAGTTCGGCGAGCGACTTGGACACGGCAGGCACCGTCACGTGCGTGACGTCGGCGACCTGGGTCAGATTGCGGTACGTATCGATCGTGACGAGCAGGCGCAGGTGGCGCGCCTTCAGGTTGATCTGCAGGTACCAGTCGAGCGCTGACATGTCCTGTCCTTCTTTCGATTCACCGTCTCGTTAAGGAATGTCGCCGCGTGGCGGCAAGCGCGTCAGTCCTTCGGCTGCATCGCGTGCAGCGTCATGCCAAGCGAAATCGACGTGAAATAGCCCACCGTGACGAGCAGTTCGGCAATTACCGCGCGGCCGAGACCGGCGTCGTAACGCGCGAAACGCGCGTCGTCGATCGCGCCGCCCGCGAGAATGTCGTTCACCGCATCGCACACCAGACCGAAGCGATCGTCGCCCGCTTCCGGCCGGCGCTTCTCCAGAATCGCGGTCACGACGGCCTCGGGTACGCCGGACTTCAACGCATGCCGGCGATGATTCGCGATCACGTACGGCGCGTTCCAGAACACCGCGGTCGACAGAATCGCCACTTCGCTTTCCGCTTCGCTCAGCACCGGCGAGTGGTCGACGTGCGTGCCGATGATCTCCATCCCTGCAGCCAGCTGCGGGTTGTGCAGCCAGATGTTGAACGGCGTGGGGATGCGTCCGCGCCCTTCGCCCAGCTGCGCGATCACTTTTTGCTGCGCTTCGCTGGCCTGGTCCGGGTCGATCTTCGCGAGTCGGTTGTCCTTCATGTTCTGTCCTTCCAGTAAAAAAGAGGCTGAAGCAGCGCGATCGCTACGCGCCTGCCGCTGCGAGCGCGGGGAACCATTGGTCCATCAGGCTGCTCGGCCAGGGAATGTGGATGATCTGATTGAAGACCACGAAGATGAACGCCGTCACGCAGAACGCGAGGATCAGGCTGAGCCGCCAGGACTCGCGCCCCTCAACCCGCATGAACGCGACGATGATGAGCGGCACGGTCGGGATCATGCCGATCACGCCCATCGAAACGAGGAACGCGACGAACCAGCCGAAGAAGCGCAGGGCCCGCAGCAGCACCAGCTGGTTCGGCAGCTTTTCGTCGTGCTCGCTCGCCACGTCCATGTGGATGCCGCCGCCGGCGTGACCCGCTCCCGCTTTCGCCGGAATGACGAACACCTTGTACGCGAGACTGATGGAGCCCGCTGCGACGAGAATGCTCGCGACGACCGTCGGCCCGATGCGCGCCATCAGAAGCCAGCTTTGCGACGTCACCAGCATGTACAGGCCGATGCCGATGAAGAACACGTAGACGAGGTCTTCGAGCTTCAGCGCGATCTTGCCGCTCGGCCGCATCCGCGCGAGACCGCCGCTGCGGATCAGCTTGAAGAGCGGATTGAAGAACACCAGCGCCGCCATGATGAGCAGCACCATCACGACCGGCCGCGTCATCCAGTGCGTGCCGTAGCGCACGAACGAGATGGACATGTAGCGCTCCATCAGCACGCCGAGCACGAGACCGAGAATCAGCGGCGGCCGCGCCCATTTCAGCCGCTTCATGGTCCAGCCGATCAACCCCGCGATCAGCAGCACGAACAGGTCGCCCCAGCTGCGCGAACCCTGGAACGCGCCGACGTAGATGATCGGCATGATGACCGGCAGGATCAGCGTGTAGCGCAGCGTCGAGATCTTCGCGAACTGGCCGCTCAGCAGAAAGCACAGACCCGCGCCGAAGATGTTGGCGAGCGCGACCGACCACACCATCGAATACGTCAGATCGAGATGCTTCGTCAGCATGTCGGGGCCGGGGATGAAGCCGTGGACCATCATCGCGCCGAGCAGGATGGCCTGCGCCGCGCCGCCGGGCACGCCGAACGACAGCATCGGCACGAGGCTGCCGCCCTCCCGCGCGTTGTTCGCCGCTTCCGGTGCGATCACGCCGCGCACGTCGCCGGTGGTGAAGGTCTCTTTCGCGCCCTTCGCGGTCTGCAGCGCGTGACCGTAGGCAATCCAGTCCGTCACCGCGCCGGTAATGCCGGGGATCGCACCGAGCACCGCGCCCAGCCCGCCGCAGCGAATCACGAGGAACCAGTTGCGCAGGCTGTCGCGCACGCCTTGCCGCATGCCGTGCAGCGAGTTGAATTCCACGTTCTCCGCGATCGCCGTGCGGCGGATCGCGAGTTCGCACAGCTCGGGCAACGCGAAGATGCCCAGAATGATCGGCACCAGCGGAATGCCATCCTGCAGATACAGCAGGTTGGCCGTCCAGCGCATCTGTCCGGTTTCGACGTTGGTGCCGATCATGCCCACCAGAATGCCGAAGCACGCGGCGACCACGCCGCGCAGCGGCGCGTTGCCCGACAGCGCCGACACCATCGACACACCGAAGATGGTCAGCGCGAGCATTTCGGGCGTGCCGATGGACAGCACGAACGGCCGCACCAGCGGCAGCGAGAACGCGAGGATGATCGCGCCGATCAGGCCGCCGAACAGTGAAGACGTATAGCACGCGCTCAGCGCGCGCGCTGCTTCGCCGCGTTTGGTCATCGGCAGGCCGTCGAGCACGGTTGCCTGTGATGCCGCGTGACCGGGCACGCCGAACAGCACGGCCGGAATCACGTCCGACGTCGTGATGACCGACGCCATGCCGAGCAGCATCGCGAACGCCGCGTACGGGTCCATCGTGTAGGTGAACGGCACCAGCAGCGCGAAACCCGTGAGCCCGCCAATGCCAGGCAACAGCCCGATCGCCAGACCGACCACGACGCCAAAGCAGAGGAAGATCAGACGATTGAACTGCAAGAGCGTCGTCAGCGCATGGCCCGCGGCCATCAGCGTTGCGTGGTTAAAGAAATCCATTGGTCATCCTGATTAGCGGGCGGGCTCAGCGGACTCAGTCGGCAAGCATCGGATACAGCAGCCGCGCCGTGCGGCCCCAGACCCATGCGCGCTCGTCGTCGCTCAAACTTGCGAAGCAGGCGTGACCTTGATCGATCAGCTTCTTCAGCGGGCCGGCGGAAGCCGGATAGTTCGAACCGAACGCGAGGTGATCCGCGCCGAACACCTTCACGAGATGCGTGAAGAACGCGTCGGCGCCACCAGGCGCTGCCTGCGCGAGATCGAACGTGCGCGGCGTGATCTTCATGTAGACGTTGTCGTACTGCGCGAGCTCGAACAGCGCCGCGCAACGCGGGTACGGTGCGCCTTCGTCGAGCGTGGGACGCGCGCAGTGATCGAGCGCGATCTTCACCGTCGGGAAACGTTGCGCCAGTTCGGCCACCATCGACAAACCGTCCGGCGTGGTCTGCACCGCCATCGTCATGCCGATCTCCGCGCAACGCTCCCAGATCGGGAAGGTCGCCGGATTGACCAGCCAGCTGCCGTCGTTCTGATGCGTCGCGCCACCCGTGAACAGACGGATGCCGCCCATGCCGTTCGCGAGCCAGTGGTCGAACGTCTTCAGCGCGTCGGGCGCCAGCAGGTCGAACGAATAGACGCCGGTGAAGCGCTTCGGATCCTGCGCCACGCTGTCGGCCACATAGCTGTTGTTGGTGCCATAGGTCGTCGACGAATGCACGATGGCGGCCTTCGCCACGCCGGCTTCATCCATCTCCGCGATCATCTGTTCGAACGTGACGGGACGCGTGGCGGACCAGTTCGAACGATGTCCATGCTGCGGAGCGATGGGGTAGCGGACCGTATCCGTCGAAATGATGTGCGGATGGATATCGATGATTTCGGGCGTCATGTCGGGTAGACCTCGTTATTGCGGACTGAAAATAAGCTTGCGCGCGCTCTCGAGTTGCGACTCGGGCGTCGCGTACAGCTTGCTGACGATTTGCTCCACCGCGTTTCCGTCGATCGGATCGATCGGGAAGCCTGAGTTTTTCATCGCGTCGATGAAGTCGGGGTCCGCGATCGTCTTTGCGAAGGCGGCGCGCAACGCGGCGAGACGATCTTCCGGCACGCCCATCGGCACGGCGATCGGACGGCCGGCCTGGAACGGCAGCAGGAACAGGTTGAAGAGCGCCTTCGTAGCCGGATCGGTAATGTAGTCGCTCAGGTTCGGCACGTCGGTATAGCCCGCCGGGCTGGTCCAGCCGAGATGCAGCAGCACCTTCATCTTGCCGTTGGCGAGCATGCGCGCCGCTTCGCCCTGCTGCAGGCCGTCGATGGTCGAAGCCCAGCCGTCGACCTCGCCGCGCTGCATCGCCAGATACACTTCGCCGCGGCCCGTATAGCCAGGCACGATGCTCATCTTCGTGCCGAGATACTCGTTGAGCAGCGCGGGCAGCGTGCGGTCTTCGTTCGCGTAGCCGGTTGCGCCGATGTAGATCGTCTTCTTCGTGAGCGCGTTCTCGGTGGTCACGCCGGTCCGGCTCATCGCGACGATGCAGTACTGCACCGTGTTGAGACTGCCGAGCCACCTCACCTTGCGCGGGTCGAAGCGGTTCTGCCGCTGGTCGAGCAGCGGGATATAGAGGTTGTTGCGCTGAAGGAAGCCGATGACGGTGCCGTCGTTGGGTTGCTTCGACTGAAGCGAGGCCGCGGCCACCATGCCGCCCGCGCCAACCACGTTCATCACCACGGCCTGAGGATGACCGGGAAGGTACTTGGGGAAGAAGCGCGCGAACTGGCGCGCGATGATGTCCGTTGGCGTGCCTGCATCGGCGCTGACGACGAGCGTGACGGTCTTGCCGTGATAGAAGTTTTCGACCGACTGACCAAAGACCGGTCCAGCAACCGCCATCGCGGCAACACATAGCAGCGCCGCGCAAGCGCGAATTGCTTTCCTGCAGTTCATAGCCGTCCTGTCTCCTGATCTTGACCGCGCTCCACCGTCGAAACAAGCCGGAAAACGTCTCAGCTCCGGGGGTGGGTCGCGTTGCGTCCAGTCATAGTCGATTGAACGCACCCAGTTTTGCCTGCGCGGCAAAATGGGTCAATTGAGAAAAACGGCAGCAGGTTTGAGCAAACGGTTAAGCCCCGTGCGCCTTGGCGGCTAGCCGCTGGGCGGCCTCTTCGAGGCACGCTACCATCAGCCGCGCGCTAGGCGTGAGGCCGCGGTTGCGGTTCCATAGCACGCCGGCCGGACGCAGCAGTCGAGGCAGGCTCAAGGGCAGCGCATGCAGCGGCTGCGTGGCGTCGTTCGCGGGGGTATCGCCCATCACGGCGATGAAATCGGAGACCTGCAGGTGCGCGCGCACCACGTGAATGGACAGGGTTTCGATGTAGTTGTTGGTGAGCGGCACGTCGTTCGCTTCGAGTGCGCGCTCCAGCGGATCGCGCAGGATCGAGCCGATCGGCGGGAGTATCCACGGATACGGCAGCAGATCCGACCACGACAGGTGCTTCCTGCGCGCGAGCGGATGATGACGGCCCGTAACGAGCGTGACCGGCTCTTCGAGCAGCTCTTTTTCTTCGAAGCTGCCGAGCGTATCCGGCGGCGGCAGCCGACCCACCACGAGATCTAAACGCCCTTGCCACAGCTCCGGCAACAGCGAAGACGTGGTGCCTTCGATCACCACCACGTTGGTGCCCGGCGAGCGCTGCTTCAGGAGGCCTAGCGCCTGCGGCAGCAGTACCGAAGCCGATGCGGGCAGCATGCCGATATGCACCTTGCCCTCGGTGCCTGAGCTCAACGCCTTGAGTTCGTCGCGCGCCTGATGAAGGATGGCGAGCATGGACCGCGCGTGGCGGATCAGGCACTCGCCGTACTGTGTGGGCACGAGCCCCTGCGCGGTGCGCGAGAACAGCGTGAGCCCGAGGCCGCGTTCGAGTTCGGCCAGCGACTTCGACACCGCAGGCACGGTGACGTGCGTGACGTCGGCGACCTGGGTCAGATTGCGGTATGTGTCGACCGCTACCAGCAGGTGCAGGTGTCGCGCCTTCAGATTGACCTGCAGATACCAGTCGAGCTCCGACACGTCGCGCTCCTCCCCTTTTACCTTCTCGTTAAACCTTCGGCCATTTTACTCAATTCCGTGAGGCCAAGGCCGCTGGCATCATCAGCTCGCGCCGCTCGAAAGCGATGCGGGACCCGTCACGCGCCGCGCTTCGATGCACGACTTCTACACCATCACGATGATCCGCCGGCACGACCGGCGTACGGAGACAGCCCATGACGCATATCGCGAGCCGCCGCCGTTTTCTACGCAACACCGGCCTCCTCGGGCTCGGCGTCATGACGAGCGGGCTTGCCGCGCCGTACGTCGCGCGGGCCGCGTCCACCCCGATCCGCGTGGTCAGCAACCCTGGGCTCGAGAATGCCACGCTGAACGCGCTGATGGACGAACAGGGCTACTTCAGGAAGTTCGGCGCCGACGTGCGCCTCATTGAAATTCCCGGCGCCACGGGTCCGTTCGATGCAATCGCCGCGGGCGCCGCGGACGTTTGCATGGTCTCCGGTTACAACCGCGTGCTGCCGAGAATCGCGCAAGGCGCGAAGGTCAAGATCGTTGGCGCGGGCATGAGAAAGTGCGCGTTGACGGTGTTCGCGCGGCCCGATGGCATCACGAAGCTCGCCGATCTGCCGGGCAAGACCGTCGCGGTCGGCCCGGCCAAAGGTCTGTTGCGCTCGCTGATGCTGGAACTGATGAAGGAAAAGGGCATCGACAGCTCGCAGGTGAATTTCGTCGACAAGGGCAGCAACGACGAGTGCTATGAAGCGGTCGTCAAAGGCGAAGCCGATGCCTGCTGCGCGAGCGTCTCGCATCTGAACGACCGCGACGGACTTCGCGTGATCAGCGAAGGCGACATGTGGCAGGCGTTGCCGCGATGCATTTTCCAGACGGCCTACGCGTCCGATCTCGCGATTGCGGACAAGCACGACGGCATGGTCGCGGTCATGGCAGCCTATGGCGCGCTGTACGAGTACATGATGTCGCCGGCCGCGCACGATGCATTCTTCGACGCGCGCAAACGTGCGCAAAAGAAATTCGACCAGGCGTCGGCCCAGGCGATCTGGGAATTCAACCAGATGCAACGGCCCTATTCCCGCGATCTCTCGCTGACCGACGACGACGTCGGCTATCTGCAGGACATGGATATCGGCCTTGGCAGTTTGACCCGCAGGCAGCCGATCGCCGAAGTGGCCGATATGTCGGCGGCGCAAGCGGCGGTGAAACTGCTCGGCTAGTCGTGCAGTACGCGACGTGTCGCGGCGCCCGCATCGCGTGCGTCGCGACACGTCGCGACAAACGCTACCCGCTAACCACCAACGAAAAACACCCCAGCAGGCCGGATCGAAATCCAGCCTCTGGGGTGCCAGCGCTATTCCGCTACATTCGAGTCTTGCGCTCGTTTCAGAACCGGTGCTTGATGCCCGCGATGACGGATATCTGCGAGCCGCCAACCGGCGGATCCTCGACGGGCAGCATGGTGCTCGCCGCATACGCGAGCTTGCCGCCGTTCTGGATGTGCTCGCCCGTCAGATACAGCGACGTGGACTTGGACAGCGAGTAGACGCCGCGCAGGACTTCCACCAGGGCCTTGTTCTGCGAATGCTCGAACTTGAGGTCGGCCACCATGCCGTCGATCGAGAAGGCCGGGCCCACCGGCACCGTGCCGTCCACCCAGAACAGGTTGCTTCGCGGCGGCGACACGCCTTCGTTGACGCGCAGGATCCAGCCCGCGCCGAACCGCGCGCCATCCACGTTGAAGTAGCCGCCCGAGACGAACCGGCTATCCGACAGCTTCGGCGACGTGAGACCGCCGTAGGTCGCCGACGTGCCGCCGTAGTTGCGCTCATACGCAGCCGCCGCGCCCCAGCGCGTGCCGGTGTACTTGAGCAGGGCCGACCACTCCTTGCACTCCAGATAAGGCGTCGTTTCGCCCGGGCAATTGGTGGCGACCGCGCTGTTGCCCGACACGGCGTCGCGGCCGAAGCTGTAGTTCACGCCCGCTTCGAAATCGCCGAAGTGCTGGCGGTAGCTGATCGCGTTGTCGGCGCGCGGGTTGGCAATGCCGTTGTCGAGCGTGGTCAGGCCTTGCGCGCCGTCGCCGAACGGATTGATCGCCGAGATCGCGTAGAACCGCATCGTGTACTGGCGGCCGAACGTGAGGCGGCCATAGGGACCATCGAGGCCGACGTACGACTGCCGTCCAAACAGACGACCGCCCTGGCTCGACGTGCCGTTCTGCGGCGAGAATCCGCCCTCCAGATTCCAGATGGCCATCAAGCCGCCGCCCAGATTCTCCGCGCCGCGAAGGCCGAAGAACGAAGTCGCCATCCCCGAACCGACCTGGAATGCGTCGCCGGTCGTTTTACCCGTGGCTGCGTGGCTGAGGTATTGCACCCCTTGATCGATCGAGCCGTAAAGCGTGACCGAGCTTTCGCTCGACAGCGGCGCCTCTGCGTAGGCCGGCGCGATATAGATCAGCGCCGCGCAAGCGCATGCGGCGAACGTGTAGTTCATGATTGTCTGTCTCCAATTTTCCTGATCGGCGACCTCCTGCACGGAGCGGCTGCTGCCCGCTGCGGGATCGCGCTATGTGTGTTTGTTTGTTGGTAACACGAGGTAATTGTGCCAGCCGCTTTGGGCCGGTCTATTGAGAAAAGTGGCCTGTCGTTTGACCGAACGGTTAAGTGTCCCCTGGCGATGGAGGCCGAACACCCGGCGGCATCTGATCACGGTGTGATACTTTTCCGCCCGCGTGAATTCCGCCTTCGCGCCCGCCGGCTGGTGCGTTTGACCGGATTCCGGTCAAAACGGGGACAGGTGTCACAAAAATTTCATTTAACACCGCAACGATTACTTCCGATATAACGGCGCGCCCCGTGCGAGCGGGGTGGCGTGCTCCAATCCAGTCGTAGCTGCCCCGGCAGCGGCGACGAACCGTCGCGAGGATTCGCGGCGACAGCAGCGAGAAGTAGGGGCGAAGAAGTGATCGAGCTCATCCAGACACGATTCAAAACCGCGTTCTCCGTCATGGCGATCGCGTTCATCCTTGTTGCGATTGCAACCAGCACCGGCCTGTCGCTCTGGCAGACCGGCGAGCAGAATGCCGCCTTGCGCGCGCTGCAGTCGTCGGGTCGGCTCAAGCAGGATCTCGACACGTTGCAGAAGACGATGCTCGACGAGCACGGCGACCTGTACACGCAGATCAGTACCCGGCCCTTCTATCGTCGCGCGGCCTATGCATTCCCGCTTCGTGCCGTCCTCGCGCTCACCGCGGACGCGAGGACCGCGTGTCGGGGCCAGACGACCTGCATCTCGCAACTCGACGACCTGGACGGCATGCTCCAGCTGCTTGCCAGGCGCAGCGACGCGCTCGGCGCGATCACGCTGCGCAACCCCGGCAGCATCAGCCTCGGCGACCCCGCGCTAAGCGAAATCGACGCGTACTTCTATAGCGCGCTCCAGCACGTCGTATCCGCGCGCGTGCAGGCCGATGCGACGACGGACGTCGAGGTCACGCAATCGTCGCGAGACGCCGAATGGGTGTCGAAGGTCCTGCTGCTGAGCGGCTTGACCGCGGCCGCGCTGCTGCTCGCGGTGATCTACCGCAACACCAGCATCGCGCGGCAGCTGCGTCGCGCGTTATCCGTCGCGGACCGCGCGCGCGACGAACTGTTCCGCTCGAACCAGACGCTCGAATCGGTTCTGGACCACGTGCCGCAGGGCATAGCGTGGAAGGACGCGGAGCTTCGCTACGTCGGCGGGAACGAGGTCTACGCGAGAAATGCGGGCCTCGATTCGAAGCACGCGCTGATCGGACTGACCGACTACGACCTCCGCTGGGGCGACGACGCGCAGGCCGTTCGCGAAGAAGACGTCAGGGTCATGACCGGCACGTTGATCCGCAAGGGTTTCGAGCGCCCCGCCGTTTCGGTCGACGGCGAAGAGGTCTGGATTCGCGAGACCAAGCTGCCGCTGAAGAGCCAGAGCGAACAGGTGATCGGCGTGCTAAGGGCGTATGAGGACATTACGCATCGCCGCAACGCCGACGTCGCATTGCGGCTCCAGGGGCGCGCGCTGCAGGCGAGCGTCAATGCCATCGTCATCGTCGAAGCGCAGGCCGGCAGACATGTCGTGACGTTCGCCAACGAGGCGTTCGAACGGATGACGGGCTATGAGCGGACGGACTTTCTCGACGCGGACTCCGAGGAGCTCTTCTCGCTCGGCGGAGAACCGCTCAAATGGGAGCCCATCCGCAGGGCGCTTGGCCACGATGTCGAAGCCGACCTCACGCTGCCGTGTATCCGCAAGGACGGCACGCGTTTCTGGGCCCATGTGCTGGCGTCTCCCGTGCGCGACGACGCCGGCGGTGTCACGCATCACGTCGGCGTGATCAGCGACATCACCGCGCTGATCGAATACCAGCAACGGCTCGAACACCAGGCGCGCTACGACTCGCTGACGGATCTGCCGAACCGCACGCTGCTGGACGAACGACTTTGCGCGGCACTGACTCGCGCCGCGACGCAGGGCAGCCTGGTATCCGTGCTGTTTCTCGATCTCGACCGGTTCAAGGAAGTCAACGATTCGCTAGGACATCGCATCGGCGACGCGCTGCTCGTGCGCGTGGCGAAGCGGCTGCAAAGCCTCGTTCGCGAGAGCGATCTGATCGCGCGCTACGGCGGAGACGAGTTCGTCATCGTCATCGAGCACGCGGACGCGCAGCAGGTGGTGCCGATGCTGGAGCGCATCGTCGAGGCGATGGCCGAACCCTTCAACATGAACGCGCAGGATCTGTACGTCGAGGCGAGCATCGGTGTCAGCACCTATCCTCAGGATGGGCAGGACGCCGACACGCTGCTGCGCAACGCCGACGCGGCGATGTACCTGACCAAGGCGAGCGGGCGCAACGGCTACCGGTTCTATCGGCCGGAGCTGAACGTGGCCGCGGCCGAACGGCTGCAGCTGTCCACGCAGTTGCGCCGCGCCGTGAAAGCGCAGGCGCTGCATCTCGAGTATCAGCCGCAGGTCGACATGCTGACGGGTCGCATCGTCGGCGCCGAAGCGTTGCTGCGCTGGCGCGATGACGAGCTCGGCATGGTTTCGCCCGCGGTCTTCATCCCGGTGGCCGAACAGAGCGGCCTGATCCAGACCATCGGCGAGTGGGTGCTGCGCACGGCCTGCCGTCAGGCACGCGTCTGGCTGGACCTGGGGTTGCCGCCCGTTCGCATGTCCGTCAACGTGTCCCCGTTGCAGCTCGAACGCTCGGATATCGTGCAGGTGGTCTGCAGCGCATTGCAGGACGCGCGGATTGCCGCGCACCAGCTCGAACTCGAAGTGACGGAAGGCGCGCTGATGCGCAATCCCGATGAGGTGGCGCGCACGCTTCGGGAACTGCGAGCGCTCGGCGTGAAAATCGCGATCGACGACTTCGGCACGGGCTACTCGAGCTTGAGCTATCTTAAGCGCTTCAGTGTCGACCGCATCAAGATCGACCGCGCGTTCGTGCGGGAAATCGGCGTGGACGACGAATCCGAAGCGTTGGCGCTCGCCGTCATCGGCATTGCGGATGCGCTGAATTTCGAGGTGCTGGCCGAAGGCGTCGAACTCGACGCGCACAAGGAGTTTCTGATGAAGCACGGGTGCACCGTCGCGCAAGGCTTCCTGTATAGCCCGGCTATCGCCGGCGATCCGTTCGTGCAGCTGTTGCGCAAGGGCAGCTTCGCGACGGTGAACGATCCGGCAGCGGAGGAACCATGTCAGCCAGTCCGATCCTGACCTCGCCCGAGTTTTTACCCAACGTCGGTGTGCGCTTCTCGGCGTATGCGATGGAATGGGGCTTCTGTTCGTTCGTACTGACCTGCGAAGCCGCCTGCGAAAAGCTCGGGGCCGGCAACCCGGGCCGCGAGCAGGTGCTCCTCGCGTTCCAGCTGAACCGGCAACGGATCGCGCAGGCAGTCGGTGCTAAAGCTCAGTCCGACTGCGGTGAGCGCATCGTGCTCGATGCCGCGGATTTCGCGTGAGTCATGTCCGCACTTCGCCATAGCTGTGCAGCCGCCCCATCGAGCACGTTCGAATCTCACTCCCGAACGACCTGAATGCGCCCCGCCTTCACGGCCGCTTTCAAAACCGTCCAGTCCTTTTCATTCTGGTCCGCGTAAGCGAGCGCGAATTGCACGATGGCGTCATCGAATGCATCCGACTTGCCGACATAGCCGCTGATCAACGCCGGGTCGCCCGCCTTCGCCATCGCATGCGCGAGCGCATACGCGCAGGAGACTGCATATTCGCCGAGGTCTTCGACGTCGAAGGTCGTGAAGTCGAACGCGCCCTTCATGTCGCGCAATTGCCGCACGTAGAAATCGTTGCCCGTGTGGCGCATCTTCGACCAGCCGAGAAAGATGTCGCTGGCCGACTGCAGCAGGCGCTGCCCGTTCACCACGCGCTGGCCGTGATTCGGATAGCGGCTCGCCGGCAGGTAACCCTCCAGCACCGACGCTCGTGCTTCCTTGAGCTGAAGGAACAGCGGGCATTCTCCATCGGCCATGAACAGCGCCTCGTAGCAACGCGTTCCCACCGAGCCGATACCGACGACGCGAATCGCGACATCCACCAGCTCGTAGCGATCGAACAGCGTACGCCGGTCATCGGGCAGCGTCAGCCGGTAGTCGGCGAAGAAGCGCCGCACCATCGCGTCGTACTGTCTGTTTTCGTGCGCGTTTTCATGCGACACGTGATACACGAGCGGAGGCTGGTCCTTGATGCGCAGCTTGCCGTTGACGAGCTCGGTCGCATGATTCACCACGGAACGCGACGACTGCAGCGCCGCCTTGTCGATCACCGCCTGCTCTTTCTGCCGCTCCTCCGTCGAATCGGCAATAGCCAGCATGTCGTCAGAGTTGAACTGTGCGTACCAGACGTCGAGCGTGTCCATCCGGCTGAACTCGGCGATCTGTTTGCGGAAGGTCTCGCACAGCCGTCGCACCACACCGCGCTGATCGCGCAGCGCGAAGCCGCGTTCGCGCGCGGCAATCACGAACGACGTGGCCAGCCGGCGCACGTCCCAGTCGAACGGACCGGGCAGCGTTTCATCGAAGTCGTTGGGACCGAAGAGAATGCGGCGCTCCGGACTGGCGAACAGCCCGAAGTTCGCCAGATGCGCGTCGCCGCCCAGTTGCACGATCACATTCGAGTGCGGCAGCTTCGACAGATCGTGTGCCATCAGCGGCGCGGAGCCGCGATAGAACGCGAACGGATTCGCGACCATTCGCCCGTAGCGGATCGGGATCAGTTCCTTCACGCGGCCTTCGTTGGACGCATCGAGCAGCTTGATCGGATCGCGATCCGTAATCTTGCATTCTGCAAGCTTCTCGCGCGGCACCTTGCCGCGCGCCGCCTTGCCTTTGTCAACGCGCGCCGCTAACGCGCCACGCCCCGCAAACAGCATGGATGGATCTTCCTGCGCTGCCTGTGTTGTGGGGTCGCTTTGAGTCGCGCTTTTATTGGTGCGCTTTGCTGCCTCGGAATCGGACACGCGTCACTCCTGTTGTTCTGTTGAAAGCGGAAAGAGAGGTTCGCCGCTTGAGCGAACCCGATGTCAATTCGACACGCTGTCCCTTTTTGCCACCGCAGTGAACCGCCGAACGCGAAACGCGCTCACCCCTCCACCCGCGGCAACCCCTTCACCGCATCGACTGCCTCGGCCATCAACCGCTCGATCACCTCGGCAGCCGACATCCGCTCATTCACGAGCGTCGACGATTCTCCCGCGAACAGCGCCATCTTTTCGAGCTCGCCCGTCGTACAACGCAACGGCGAATTCGTGCTGAACTTGTAGACTGGTCCGCCATCCTCGTGCGCGATTACTTCGCGCGGCCGTTGATACGGATCGTTGCCGAACAGATGGCCGGTCGCCTCCACCGTCACGCTGTTGGCCAGCACGCGCACCGGCGAACCCGCCGGCCAGTTGATCGCGAACAGATCCGTATGCACCGTATCGCCCGCTTGCGCATCGAGAATGCGCTGCTTGTGATAGTCGTGCGCATACGACTCGTGCGTCGGCAGAAACAGCGTGCCGCAATGAATGCCCGATGCGCCGAGCGCCATCGCGGCAACCAGGCCGCCGCCGGTCGCGAAGCCACCCGATGCCACCACCGGCACACGCACGCGCCGCGCGATCTCCGGCAGCAACGTCATGATGCCGACGCGGCCGCGCACGTGCCCGCCCGCTTCCACGCCCTGCGCGATGATCGCGTCCGCGCCGGCCCGTTCGGCAGCGAGCGCGTCGTCGAGCGTGCCGACCTGGTAGAGCACGATCGCGCCCGCGTCCTTCGCACGCGCGATCACCTCCGGCACGACGTTCCAGAAGAAGCACATCACCGGCACATGTGCACGCAGACACACGTCGAGCTCGGCAGCGAGCAGCTTCGGTTCCGTGCCGGCCGGAATCAGGTTGACGCCGAACGGCTTATCGGATGCCGCGCGCACCGCGGCGATCTCGCGTTCGATGGTGTCCGGCGATTCGCGCACCATGCCGAGCAGGCCGAAGCCGCCGGCGTTCGATACGGCCGCCGCCAGCTCGGCGCGCGCGGGCCCGCCCATGCCCGCCGACACGATCGGATGACGACAGCCGAGCAGACGGGTCAGCGGTGTCGAAAACGGCGCAGCGCCTCGGGTCATGATGTGCCTCCTTGAGTGCGTCTTTCGTAGCATCAGGAACGCACATCGTACACGTCAAGCGTGCCCGCGCTGCTCGCTATCCAGATGCGCCATCTGAGCCGCCGCATAGCGATCGCCCGCGGCCGCACCCTTCGGCACCGCGCGTTCGATTGCAGCGAGTTCGTCGGCGCTCAACGTCACACTGAGCGCACCCAGCGCTTCATCGAGCCGGCTGCGCGTACGCGCGCCGACCAGCGGCACGATATCGTCGCCCTGCGCCGCGACCCACGCGATCGCGATCTGCGCGACGGACACGCCCTTCGCATCCGCCACCTTGCGCAATGCGTCGACGAGCGCGAGATTGTGATCGACGTTGTCCGCCGAGAAGCGCGGGCTCACCGCGCGGAAATCGCCCTTGCCCGCCGCGGCCTTGTTCCAGTGTCCGCTGATCAGCCCGCGCGACAGCACCCCATACGCGGTGATGCCGATCCCCAGTTCTCGGCACGCCGGCAGGATCTCGTCTTCGATGCCGCGCGAAATCAGCGAATACTCGATCTGCAGATCGCTGACCGGATGCACGGCCGCCGCGCGCCGGATCGTCGCGGCGCCGACTTCGGACAAGCCCACGTGCCGCACGTAGCCCGCCTTGATCATGTCGCCGATCGCGCCGACGGTCTCTTCGATCGGCACGTTCGGATCGAGACGCGCGGGCCGGTAGATGTCGATGTGATCGACGCCGAGCCGCTGCAGCGAATACGCGAGAAAGTTCTTCACCGCCGCAGGCCGCGCATCGTACAGCGACCAGCCGCCCGCCGGATCGCGAAACGCGCCGAACTTCACGCTGACGATCGCCGCGTCGCGTCGCGACGGCGGCGCGCTCTTCAGCGCCTCGCCGATCAGCATCTCGTTGTGGCCCGAGCCGTAGAAGTCGCCGGTATCCAGCAGCGTGACGCCCGCTTCGAGCGCCGCGTGAATCGTCGCGATGCTTTCCG
This sequence comes from Paraburkholderia phosphatilytica, assembly GCF_003443895.1. GTDB lineage: Bacteria > Pseudomonadota > Gammaproteobacteria > Burkholderiales > Burkholderiaceae > Paraburkholderia > Paraburkholderia phosphatilytica. The sequence goes on from NZ_QQOA01000001.1 coordinate 72,190, forward strand.
CGCGATCCGACGGGCCGTACATGCCCGACATGCCCATGCAGCCGAGACCGATCGCGGAGCTGTGCGGCCCCGTCCTGCCCAGTTGAAGTTGCTTCATGTTCGTCCTTTCCTCGGTAGATGCGCCTTCGGGTGATCCCAACCCCTGGCGCTTGACGGCAAGTATCCGCGCAATCCCGGCGTGCGATAATCCCCTTCAATCTGCTCAGGCTGTGCGGAATTCCGAACAATGCAAGAACCCGACCTGTCCGACCTGAAGGCCTTCATCGCCGTCACCGAAGCGCGCGGCTTCCGGCAGGCCGCGCTCACGCGCGGCGTGTCGCCATCGTCGCTGAGCGAAGCGGTGCGCCGGCTCGAGCAGCAGCTCGGCGTGCGCCTGCTGAATCGCACCACCCGCAGCGTCACGCCGACGGAGGCCGGGCAACGGCTCGTCGAACGTCTCGCGCCGGCGTTCGGCGAGATCGCGATGGCGCTCGACGCCGTCAACGTGTTCCGCGACAGCCCCGCCGGCACGCTGCGTCTGAACGTGCCGTCCATCGCGGCGCGCGAAATTCTGCCCGCGCTGCTGTCGCGTTTTCTCGCGGCGCACCCGGGCATCACGGTCGATGTCAGCAGCAACGATACCTTCATCGACATTCTCGCGGCCGGCTTCGATGCGGGCATCCGCTACGACGAACGCCTCGAGCGCGACATGATCGCGGTGCCGATCGGCCCGCGCGTGCAGCGCATGGTGGCCGCCGCCGCGCCGGCCTATCTCGCCGCGCACGGCACGCCGAAGCATCCGCGCGAACTCGTGGACCACGCGTGCATCGGCCACCGCTTCGAAAGCGGCGTACTGGCAACCTGGGAATTCCGGCGCGGGCGCGACGTCGTGCGGATCGAGCCGAACGGGCCGATGATCGCGTCGATCATCGAGCTGCAACGGCGCGCGGCCGTCGATGGTCACGGCGTGATCTACTCGTTCGACGAATTCGTGCGGCCCGCGCTCGACACCGGCGAACTCGTGCCGATTCTCGCCGACTGGTGGCAGTCGTTCAGCGGCCCGTTCCTGTACTACCCGAGCCGCACGCTGATGCCGACACCGCTTAGGGCCTTCGTCGATTTCGTACTGGCGGAGAACCATGCGAAGCCCGCTAAAGGCCAGTCCAGGCGATGATGATGCACTGCAACGCAACGCGCGCTGCGCGCCCCGCAATCTATCGCGCGTGCATCGTTCATAGATTTTTTAAGCTGGCGCTGAGGAAATTGTCCTTGTCTGATGATCGCGCGCGCTTCGACCGATAAGATAGGGCCTACAACGAAGACCGAAACGGATAGCGTAAAACGCCGCTCATGACCGATACCCCGTCACTGATCCCCATCACTCCTGAAACCCACGGCGTCGATATCGACCTCGTCTACGCCACCAGCCGCAATCTCACCGGCAAGCCGATCTACCAGGCCGCGCACTGCCTGCTGCTCGCGCCCGCGGAAGCGGCGTTGAAGCGCGCCATCGGCTACGCGCGCGATGCCGGCTTCACGCTGCGGATTTTCGATGCATACCGTCCGCCGCAGGCGCAACAGGTGTTATGGGACTTCCTGCCCGACCCGACCTATATCGCCGATCTGTCACGCGGCTCGAATCACAGCCGCGGCACCGCGCTCGACCTCACGCTGCTCGACGCGAACGGCGACGAGCTCGACATGGGCACAGGCTTCGACGCGATGACGATCGAGTCCGAACACTTCCACCCCGGCCTGCCGGAACACGTGCAACGCAACCGCCTGATGCTGCTCGGCGTGATGCACGCGGCGGGCTTCGCGCACATCAAGTCGGAGTGGTGGCACTACGAATTGCCGGGCTCGCGCGCGCTGCCATTGATCGACAATAGCGAAAGCGGCCCGCTGCGGCTGATGTAGCCGCACGGCCCTCGCGTGGCGCGAGCCATCGCTAAAGTCATAGCCGTTGCCGTCGCAGGACCTTTTCGTTCGAACGCTTCATTCCTTTTCCACGGAGCAAGCATGCAACTGGTACTGCGCAAAGCCCTGTCGGCGGTCGCGATCGCGGCGGGGTTGACGATGCCGTTCGCCGTCTCCCTGCCGGCCGCGGCGGCCACGCCGAAAGACATGCTCGTCATGGCCACGATGCTCGACGAGTTCAACACGCTCGATCCGGGCGAAGTCTACGAGCTCGTGCCCGAGGAATACATCGCGAACACCTACGACCGGCTGGTGCGCGTCGACCTCAAGGACCCGTCGAAATTCAACGGCGACGTCGCACAGTCGTGGACGGTCAGCCCCGACGGCCTCACCTTCACGTTCAAGATTCGCTCCGGCCTCAAATTCCACTCCGGCAATCCGCTGACGGCGGAAGACGTTGCGTGGTCGATCCAGCGCACCGTGCTGCTCGACAAGGGCGCGGCTGCGGTGCTGCAAGGCATCGGCCTCACGAAAGACAACGTGCAGAAGAACGTGAAGAAGGTCGACGACTCCACAGTCAGTATCACGACCGACCAGAAATACGCGCCGACCTTCGTGCTCAACGTGCTCGGCGCATGGCCCGCGTCCGTGGTCGACGAGAAGCTCGTGATGTCGCACCAGCAGGGCAACGACCTGGGCAACGGCTGGCTGAAGACCAATGAAGCCGGCTCGGGCGCGTACAAGCTCGTCAAGTGGACCGCGAACGACACGCTGATCCTGCAGCGCAACGACCAGTACCGCATGCCGCTCGCGATGAAGCGCATCGTGCTGCGTCACGTGCCGGAAGCATCGAGCCAGCGTCTGCTGCTCGAAAACGGCGACGTGGACGTGGCGCGCAACCTGAGCCCCGATGATCTCGCCGCGCTCACCAAAGAAGGCAAGGCGAAGGTCACCGCGGTGCCGCAAGCCACGCTGCTGTATCTCGGTCTCAACACGAAGAACCCGAACCTCGCGAAGCCGGAAGTGCAGGAAGCGATGAAGTGGCTGATCGACTACAACGGCATCCAGACCAACGTCGCGAAGACTACGTACAAGGTGCACCAGACCTTCCTGCCCGAAGGTTTCCTCGGCGCGCTCAACGTCAATCCGTATCACCAGGACGTCGCGAAAGCGAAAGCGCTGCTCGCGAAAGCCGGCCTGCCGAACGGCTTCAACGTGACGATGGACGTGCGCAGCAGCTATCCGTATAGCGAGATCGCGGAAGCGGTGCAGGCGAATCTCGCGCAGGGCGGCATCAAGGTGCAGCTGATTCCCGGCGACAACAAGCAGACGCTCGCGAAGTACCGCGCCCGCACGCACGACATCTACATCGGCGAATGGTCGGCGGACTACATCGACCCGCACAGCAACGCGCAGGGCTTCGCGTGGAATCCGGACAACAGCGATCAGTCCGCGTACAAGATGCTCGCGTGGCGCAATTCCTGGAACATCCCCGATCTGACGAAGGAGACCAACGCGGCGCTTGCGGAATCGTCCACCGAGAAGCGCGCGCAGATGTACCAGGCGATGCAGAAGCAGTTCCTCGCGAATTCGCCGTTCGTGATCATGTTCCAGCAGGTCTCGCAGGTCGCGACGAGCCCGAACGTGAGCGGGCTCGAAGTCGGCCCGATCAACGACCTGGTGTCGTACCGCAACGTGAAGAAGCAGTAAGCTGCGAGACATCGCACCAGGACCTGTGCATGTCGACACCCGTTACCCCGTTCGATCGCATCCGCGCGCTGTCCGCCGACAAGGCGACCGTGCGCTGGAGCCTGCGCGTGCTGCGCTGGTGCTTCATGCTGGCGATCACGATACTCGGCCTGCTCGCAATCACGTTCGTGATCGGCCGCAAGGTGCCGATCGATCCGGTGCTGGCCGTCGTGGGCGACCGCGCGTCCGCCAGCGCGTATGCCGCCGCGCGCGTGCAGCTTGGGCTCGACCGGCCGCTCGCGGTGCAGTTCTGGCTGTACGTGCGCGACATGCTGCACGGCAATTTCGGCATGTCGCTGCTCACCTCCAGCCCGGTGCTCGACGACATCAAGCGCGTATTCCCCGCCACGCTCGAACTGGCCACACTGTCCACGCTGATCGGCGTGCTGATCGGCGTACCGCTCGGCGTGATCGCCGCGGTGCGGCACAACCGCTGGATCGATCACGTCGCGCGCTTCGTGGGGCTGGTCGGCAGTTCGGTGCCGGTGTTCTGGCTCGGCCTGATGGGGCTGCTGCTGTTTTACGCGAAGCTGCACTGGGTATCGGGCCCGGGCAGGCTCGACCCGGTGTACGACGGCATGGTCGACACCCACACCGGCAGCCTGCTGATCGATTCGATGATTGCCGGCGAATGGGACGTGTTCTTCAACGCGCTGTCGCATATCGCGCTGCCGGCCGCGATTCTTGGCTACTACTCGGTCGCGTATCTAAGCCGGATGACGCGCTCGTTCATGCTCGACCAGTTGAGCCAGGAATACATCACCACAGCGCGCGCCAAAGGCCTCGCCGAGCGGCGCGTGATCTGGCGTCACGCGTTCGGCAACATCGCCGTGCCGCTGCTGACGGTGATCGCGCTCACGTACAGCTATCTGCTCGAAGGGTCGGTGCTGACCGAGATCGTGTTCGCGTGGCCCGGCATCGGCTCGTATCTGACGGGCGCGCTGCTCAACGCGGACATGAACGCGGTGCTCGGCAGCACGTTCGTGATCGGCGTCACGTTCATCGCGCTGAACCTGCTGACCGATGCGCTCTATCGCGTGTTCGATCCGCGTGCGCGCTGAGCGCCTCGTGCCCGCCTTTCCTACTCGCCCATGTCCGACGAACCCAGCGCACATGATCCACAGGACTGGCCGGTGAAGCCCACGCCCACGTTCACGCCACAATCACCGGCGCGCTGGAAAGCGTGGCTGCTGACCGACACGCCCGTCTCGCGCAGGCAGGCGGCGCTCGGCCTCGCGTATCGCCGCTGGCGGCGTTTCGCGGCCAATCCGCTGTCGATGTTCGGCTTCGCGATCCTGCTGCTGCTCATCGTCGTCGCGGCCATCGGACCATGGATCGCCCCGCACGATCCGCTGCGCCAGGTGCTCGCCGACCGGCTGCTGCCGCCCGGCTCGCCGTCGCACTGGTTCGGCACCGACGAACTCGGGCGCGACATTCTTTCGCGGCTGATCTACGGCTCGCGGCTCACGCTGTCCATCGCCATTCTCGTCGTCGTGGTGGTCGTACCGATCGGCCTGATGATCGGCACCACCGCGGGCTTCTTCGGCGGCTGGGTCGACGTCGTGCTGATGCGCATCACCGACGTCGCGCTCGCGTTTCCGAAGATCGTGCTCGCACTCGCGTTCGCCGCCGCGCTGGGTCCCGGCGTGATCAACGCGGTGATCGCGATCTCGATCACCGCGTGGCCCGCGTACGCGCGGCTCGCGCGCGCGGAAACGCTGCGGCTCGTGAACGCCGACTTCATCCACGTCGCGCGGCTGCAGGGCGCGTCGCGGCTGCGTATCCTGCTGCGCTACATCGTTCCGCTGTGCATGTCGTCGGTGATCGTGCGCGCGACGCTCGACATGGCGGGCATCATCCTGACCGTCGCGGGCCTCGGCTTTCTCGGCCTGGGCGCGCAGCCGCCGAGCCCCGAGTGGGGCTTCATGGTCGCATCGGGCCGCAACGTGCTGCTCGACGCATGGTGGGTCGCGACGCTGCCCGGCGGCGCGATCCTGCTCGTGAGCCTCGCGTTCAATCTGCTCGGCGACGGTCTGCGCGACGTCTTCGATCCGCGGCATGGAGACTGACATGAGCGACCTCAGGTCAACACCGCCGCTGTGCGAAATCGACGACCTGCGCATCGGCTTTCGCACGCATGACGGCACGTTGACGGAAGCCGTGCGCGGCCTTTCGTTCACGCTGAACAAGGGCGAGCGGCTCGGCATCGTCGGCGAATCGGGTTCCGGCAAATCGCTCACCGGGCGCGCGCTGCTCGGCCTGCTGCCGCCCGCCGCGCACTGCACCGCGCGGCGTCTCGCGTTCGACGGCGAAGATCTGCTCGCGATGCCCGCGCGCCGCCGGCGACGCCTGTGCGGCCAGCAGATGGGGATGATCCTGCAGGACCCGAAGTATTCGCTGAACCCGGTGATGACGGTCGCGCAGCAGATGGCCGAGGCGTTCGCACTGCACGAGCCGAAGCTCGGCCGCCGCGCAATGCGCGAGAAAATCGTGGCGGCGCTGGCTTCGGTGCACATCCGCAATCCTGAGCGTGTGGCCGATGCGTACCCGCACGAGCTTTCAGGCGGCATGGGGCAGCGCGTGATGATCGCGATGATGGTGTCCACCGGCCCGCGCCTGTTGATCGCCGACGAACCGACGAGCGCGCTCGACGTGCTCGTGTCTGCGCAGGTGCTCGGCATTCTCGACGAAATGATCGACACGCACGGCACCGGGCTGATCTTCATCAGTCACGACCTGCCGCTCGTGATGTCGTTCTGCGACCGCGTGATCGTGATGGTCGCGGGGCGCATCGTTGAAACCTGCGCGGCGCGCGATCTCGCCAACGCGCAGCATCCGTACACGCGCGGCCTGCTTGCTGCAAGTCCGCCGCTCGCGAATCCGCCCGACCTCCTGCCGGTGCTCGAGCGCGACCCCGCGTGGTTCGCTGCCACGCCGAACGACGGAGCCGCCGCATGATCGATATCCAGCATCTGGACGTGCGCTTCAGAACCGCGACCGGCAGCGTCGACGCGGTGCGCGACGTCAGCTTTCGCGTGAGCGAAGGCGAAGTGTTCGGACTCGTCGGCGAATCGGGCTCCGGCAAATCGACGGTGCTGCGCGCGCTGACAGGGCTTGCGCCGGTGAGCGGCGGCAGCGTGATGGTGGGCGGACATGCTGCGAACGGCAGCGGTGAAAGCAGCCGCAAACGCGACGTGCAGATGGTCTTTCAGGATCCCTACGGCTCGCTGCATCCGCGCTTCACGGTCGATCAGACCTTGCGCGAGCCGCTGTCCATCAACGGCATCGGCAACCAGGACCAGCGGATCGTCTACGCATTGCGCGAAGTGGGACTGGGCGCAGCATTCCGTTTTCGCTATCCGCATCAGCTTTCAGGCGGGCAGCGGCAGCGCGTATCGATTGCGCGCGCACTGATCGTCGAGCCGCGCGTGCTGCTGCTCGACGAACCCACGTCCGCGCTCGACGTCTCCGTGCAGGCCGAAGTATTGAACCTGCTCAAGCGCCTGCATCGCGAACGCGCGCTGACGATGGTGCTCGTCAGCCACAACCTCGCGGTGATCGGTTTTCTGTGCAGCCGCGTGGCGGTGATGCGTAACGGCGAGATCGTCGAGCACGCGGACATCGACGCGATCCGCGAACATCGCGTCGAGCATGACTACACGCGGCGCCTGCTGCTCGCGACCGGCGGCTACGAACGCAAGGCGGTGGCGACGATCGGGGTCGATGCCGCATTTTGAGCGTGCTGCATGAGCGTGAAGATGGCGGACGCGCCATCTGATTTCCCGCTATTTGGGCAGCGCTGCGTTGGTGTTTCTCGAATCAGGAAAACGCCCTGCTACAGGGCATGATTCGTGCAAATGCCGCTTCCGGATCGCGCGGCAAACGTCTAGGCTTTAGTCACATCAAATGGACCGGACTGGGGCTCGCGCAGGTGCGCGAGTACGGATGCCGGCCACAAGGAGACATCGAATGGAGCTCGAAACACGCACGATGAAGCGCGTGATGGCACGGCTCGTGCCATTCCTGATGTTCTGCTATTTCATTGCCTATCTGGACCGTGTGAACGTCGGCTTCGCCGCGTTGCAGATGAACAAGGCGCTTGACCTTTCCGCGAGCGCATTCGGTTTCGGCGCCGGCGTGTTCTTCATTGCCTACTTCTTCTTCGAGGTACCGTCCAACCTGTTGCTGGAACGCTTCGGCGCGCGCCGCTGGATTGCGCGGATCATGTTCACGTGGGGCATTCTCGCGGGCGCGATGGCGTTCATCCCGTACATCGCGACATGGAGCGGCATGTCGAACGCACACGTGTTCTACACGTTGCGGATCCTGCTCGGCGTGGCCGAGGCAGGCTTCTTCCCCGGCATCATCTTTCTGCTGACGCTGTGGTTCCCCGCGAAGTACCGCGCGCGGGTGGTCGGCTACTTCATGGCCGCGATTCCGCTGTCCACCGTGATTGGCGGACCGATCTCGGGCGCGCTGCTGTCGCTCGACGGCAAGCATGGTCTGGCCGGCTGGCAGTGGGTGTATCTGATCGAAGCGGCGCCCGCGCTGATCCTCGCGTTCGTGGTGTGGTTCTATCTGACCGACCGGCCGGTGCAGGCGACGTGGCTCGCCGACGACGAACGCGCATGGCTCGTCGCGCGCCAGGCGCAGGAGCGCAAGCATCGCGAATCGGTGCACGTGTTCAGCGTGATGGAAGCGCTCTTCAATCCGCGTGTGCTGGCCGTCGCGCTGATCTACTTCGGCGCGAATGCAACCAACTATGGCCTGAGCTTCTTTCTGCCGCAGATCGTCAAATCGTTCGGGCTCACGAATCTGCAGACCGGCTTCGTGACGTCGCTGCCGTATATCGTCGGCGTGATCTCGATGCTGTACTGGGGCCGTCATTCGGACCGCAAGCTCGAGCGCAAGCGTCACGTCGCGATCGCGCTGGCGGTGGCGGCCGCGGGGATCGCGGCATCGGCGGGGCTCGACAATCCGGTGCTCAAGATGCTGGCGCTTTCGATTGCGGGCTTCGGTATCTTCGGTTGCCTGCCGGTGATCTGGACGTTGCCGGCCGCGTTTCTCTCGGGTGCTGCGGCGGCAGGCGGTATCGCGGCGGTCAATTCGCTCGGCAATCTCGCGGGCTTTTTTGGCCCGTATGCGATGGGGTGGATCAAGGATGCGACGGGTGGATTCGGCGCGGGGTTGCTGTGTCTTGCCGGCGCCGGATTGATCGGTGCTGCCGCTGCGCTGCTGCTGCGTCACGATACCGCGCTGGAGAAACTGACGGAGCCGCAGACGCAAGATCGTGAGGATGGGGCGGAGGTGGTGAGGTCTTGAGGGTTGGGGTTTTGGGTTGGTCGTTCCAGGTTGTGCTCGCCGCCTTTGAGCGGCGAGCGGTTGCAGAGTCACTGTTTAGCAGCGGTCGTTGAAGAAAGGCTTGTCGCTCGGTCTCCGAATGCGCGTCTACTTTTGTAGAATTGATTGCGCGTCTTTATAAGGGAAGTGCACACGTTTTCCCTCTTGCTTTCCGTCGAAGCCAGAGCCAAATTTCCCCGAAAGTAGTGGGTCTTTCAGGAAACGAGGATCGCCTTGCGAAGTGCGTTGAATATCATAGGCGTGGACCTCATAGAAATCCCCCTCCGTATCGACTCCCGGCAAGTAGTAGTGCCATTTCACAATCAAGAACAAAGCTTGACGCGCTTCAACGAAAACTTCAAACGCGCTTACCAACTGCGGCGATGATGGTCCATCTTGAATGAAAGTCGCGACAGGAAACTGTACTCCGCTAAAGTTCTCCAGGGTGATGACCAGCTGACGCGGTTCGACATCGCTGACTATGGCATTTATCCAGCTTTCTTGAGACAGGATACCGACCCGCACGTTTGCATCAACAGGAATCGTCAATGGAGGATTTGAAAAAGCAATCCTTGGCAAGCATTGGATGGCTGTGACGAACCATAGAGTCGATAGCAATCCCGAGATCTTTTTCACGATCCCGCTCCTCAAGATACTGTGTTATGCCCTACGCAGAACGCAGTCGCGATGATCCCCACATTTTCGCTTTGACGATCCATGAGAACCCTCGAATTATCAATCGGCATCAAGGCAATTTTTCAAACAGACCATCGAGTCTAATCGTGGTTCATCATCGCCCCCAAACGAATAGACGGCGACGCCGTGGGTTGTTTTTCCATAAAACGGAATGTCAATTTTTAGCCCGCGAGATTTAGCTGGTGATGCGACGACTTGCATTTCTGAATGAACGATCTTCTCCGCCACGCGTCCATTGCATAGCGAAATTTCTGCAGATTCAAACGGTGCATATTGGGTTCTCGCAGCGCTTGAACCGCGACACTCAAATCCGCTCCATTCAACTCCAGCAGGAACGATGCCGTAGCTCCTCGACAGCGAAATTAACTTCAACGCGTACACCTTTTTATCATCGTATCGAAAAATAAAAATCTGCCAGTTTCTCGACGATGTTGTGTTGCTTCGCTCAAGATAGTATCTTTGCCCTCTTTTTGTCAGACTGTAACTATCGAACATTGTCTCCTGCACCGGGAGATCAAACACTCTTTTGCTTGATTTGACGTCAACGATGAGTCCGCTCTCACTCAGCGTTATTGGGCAGTTGGTCTCGCCGCAAACGATCGCATCCGCTGCCAGTGCGTATCCTACACACGGAGCAAGCAAAGAAAATGAAAATAATGCCAAGCCGGCGATAAATGTCCTCTTCATCGTGTTTCCTTGATAATTTTCTCAAACCGCTCTGCGTAATAAGCGAATTGTGACGCTTTGTCTTGGCCATTTATGATTGCACGAGCACCAACATAATCTGGTGTCGTCGAGTCGAGATACCTGGAGAGCGAAGGCCCCGCAAAAATACCATCGCGCATACCGAGCATCATGATTTTCACCGCAAGTGGAAGCTCCAAGGCCTTATCTGGATCGTTCACGAGATCCAAGCCGATCAGCTTGCCCATCTTTTGATAGTTTTTCTTAAAGGTCAGCTGAACCAGACCACGTCCTCGATACGTATATCCGTCACCGGCCTGAGTGTTACCCATGCTTACCGCACGATCTCTGTGCGCGCTATTTTCACGAGAACCAATCCCATAGTCACACTCTGCTTCCTCATACGACTTCATTTCCAGGATCGGCCCAAAGAAGGTGCCACTGCGAAAATCGTATGACTCGATGCGAACGGTTGCCAACATGTATGCAAGGTACGAAACGCGGCATTCTGCAAAGTACGCTGGATATTGACGCATCATTTCCGAGAGCAGGGATCGCAAATTTTGTTCGGATTTCTCACTAAGCTGAGATATATTTTGATGTATCCCTCTTCCAGAAAACCAACCGAACTCCGTTGCGTGCAGGCTCTTATATCTGCCGCAAAAAGCGTCGATATCGACACAAGTGCAGAGCGTTGCGAAATTCCCCACCAGCGCCACCGGATGAACATGATGCACAACCGGACTGGAAGGAAACCCCTGCACCCTGCCCTTCACCTCATCCCACCATTGCAGTTTCCTGATCCGCGTCAACTCGCACCGCCAGTTTTCGGCTGCATTGCGCATAAGCGGAGTGATCGCCTCCCAGCGATTCATATTGCCGCCCCACTCGCTCTCGTAGCGCAGGATCAGATGCGCGAATTCGCTGGCAAGCCAGGGCGTATACATCGCGTGCGCCAGCTTGCGCGCCGTCACGACCATCCGGCCGTTCTTGTCCACGTCCCGCTCCTTGTTGTAGCCAGGCGGCCGACGGCTAAGCGTATGCTCGAGCTTTCGCAGCAAGACGCTGTTGTTCACCGTCGCAGCGGAAGATTCGCACTCGCTCTGCTCCGACCTGTCCGGATTTCCAGACACGAGCAGGTTGCGGCGGAAGGCATCGGTCAGGTTGATTCCGGATGCGTCCACGATCTCGAAACCCGGCCAGGCCCACGGGTTTTCCCACTTCGTTCCCGGATGTCCGTTCTCGCAAATCCAGCCTGAACTCTCCTTGCCATCCGCAGTACCGAACCCGACGAACCACCATCTGACGCCCTTGTCATCGACAGCGATATTGTTATTCCCACGCAGGCTGTCCAGCTGTGCGCGAGGCAGGACGAGCGTGGCCCCGTTCGGCGGATCGGAGACTGCACTCAATTGCAACGGGAAGCGGCTCCACGCAGGCATGCCATCCGGTGCGGAAAACCTGCGCTGCAGGTAGCGTTCGACCCACACGGGACCGCCGTCGGGATGGGCAGCATCCGCCCCGTAGATCCGCCGCCATGGTTGCACCCGCATCCACGGCCCGGTCTGCGGACTGTCCGGCACCGGCACAACGTGTGAGATCCGACCATGCTCGCCTAGCTTCAAATCCGGATCGGTGTGCCGACCTACCAATTTCGCCCCCGGGTTGACCAGCAAGATCGTCGCGCCTTGATCGGGCGGCAATTGCACAGCCCGCATGCGGCTCTTGTCGATGAAGGTCTTCAGTTCGTCACCAGCAAAGACCTCCAGATGCAGTAGCTGCCGCGCGGGTACGGGCGGCAACGGAGTCGAGCGCTCATAGTCGTGATACTCGCCGAGTTGCCCGAGCAGCGTCCCTGCCTTCACATGGATCGGCTGCGGCGGAACAACTATCTTGCCTACATCCTGCGGCTCCTTCATCGCACGCTGATCGTGCAGATGGATCCACCCCCAGTCGCCCTCCGGTGTCAGCACCGCTTCCCGGTTCTCGTCGCCATCGGGCCGTACCCATGGCACGCTGCGCTCGTCCTCCCAGCCGAAGTAGCCGCCGCTCTGTGCGCTCACCATATGTCCGGACGTCACGGCGTGGATGTGCGCCCACTCGCCGCGTCGCTCGCTAATGGTGACTTCGCAGCCTTCGGGTAGCAGCGCGACGCGTCTGCCCGCGGTCAAGCGACCGTTGGCTTCGGCTTTTGGCGCCTGATAGACGAACGCACCCGGCACGCCGCCATCGCCTGTCTGGCGGTCTTTGTTGCCGATGCGGAAAGCGTCGACGCCAGGCCACCAGCCGGGCCGCACGAGGTCACCATTAGCCAGGTAAGTTGCCCAGTCGGCCATGTGCATATAGAGACTGAAGAACGTCAGCGTCTCGTCGGCGGGCTGGGCAGTTGTGCTGCCCGGCGCGGCCGGCATCGTCAGCTGGTGGCGCACCAGAACGAAGCCCGTCGAATACATGCCCCACCGACGATCCTGCGTGAAATGCACCTGTGGGTAAGCATCGTCGAGCCTGAAGGCAACGATCTCGCCATTGGCGATCACGCCTACGCCTGCGGACTGGTCGAAGCTGGCAGAAGTACGCTCGCCGAAATGCACGCCGCCGTGCGGGAAACCATTCACGCCAAGCGGAAAGAAGCCATCGTCCATTACGCCTAGTGCGTAATAGAAGGCGTGTGGGTCGGTTGCTTCCTTGCCGTCACGGTCAGGAAATGGATAGCGCCAGACCTGCAAGGGCGACGACTCTGGCGAAGACGATTGGCTGTGCTGTGGTGTGGTCATCGGATACGTGATGAAGGAGCGGGCTTAGCCCGAGAATTTCGAACCATGGCAGGCCAGGTCCGCGATGTCATTGGCGTAGGGCAGCGCTGCTTTCGTCATCGTGCCGTCGGGGCGGGTCTGCTTCCAGGACGCGGCCTTTTCCACGTAATCGCCAGGCGTTGCGTTGGTGAAGCAGCACGGTGTGATGCTGAGATAGGAGCCGCCGCATTTGAGTATCAGCTCCTCTTTTGCTTCGATAATGACCCTTCCCTCCGTACTGCGGATGAATGCGTCTTTCCGCGACGCCATATCGAGAACGTCGTTTTGCGCCTGAATCTGAACCTTGCCATGCGCAGCCAGCAACTTGATGCCAAGCCCATGCGCGAAGACCGATATGGCCTCTTTCGCAGCCAGAGCGACATTGCGGAACGCGTTCACGTTGAACCCGGATGAAGTCGCCACGCTAACGTCCTCACCTGCAGATACCATCATGCGACCCGGCGTCGCCATGCCGATCCCTTGTGGCGCCGACAACGCAAGCACAGCTTCCTTCAGATTCGCGAGTTCGCTCTTCAACCACTCGCTCTCCGACTTCAGGTCGGCCACCTCTGCCATAGCGGCGTTGGCCGCATCGACAAGTTCTCGCGCCTGTGCCTGCGTCAGGTTGAACTGATCGTCGATCGCGCGCGTATCAGCCTGGTGACCTTGCGCCTGATGCTGAACGTCCGCCGACACCAAGAGGCCACCACCCGCGCGCACGCTCCCCCGCATATCGGTGCGAAGTTCGAACCCTTCGCCGCGCTGCTCGCGCTTCCCGTCGACGATATGTCCCAATGTCAGCTGGCTTTTCCCGGAATGCGGTGTGGATAGCTTGACGTGCTCCTGTCCTTGCCAATCCTCGAATTGCAGCTTGTTGTCCGACTGCGTGCGGATCACGTTGCGCGAGAGCCAGCGGTTTTCGCTCGTGACGAGATCCACTGCATGGCTGTGGTGCATCGCGTGAGCGATATAAGGCCGGTTCGGATCGCCGTCATGAAAGGCGACGGCTACTTCGGTGCCATCGAGCAGCGGAAAGTGAAAGCCCGTTTGCAGCGCGCCGGCGAACGGCTTGGCAAGACGCAGCGGCACGCTTTCACCGCCAGCGGGCCATGCGTCGAAATCAGCATCGAACCTGACCGTGTAGTAGCCCGCCGCCGTGAGGTACGCGTATTGGTATTTGTCAGGTGACGTGACGCGCGCACTCAGCGTGCCGCTAATTCTCGGCCAGTTCGCCTCGTCAAGCGGCAACCTGAAGCGTCGGTCCGACGGTATCGCCTTATACGTGTTCGTATAGGCAGCGTCCCGAGCGCCGCAATGCACGACCTCGACGATCACCTGCCCGTTCGGCGCATCCGGCAACGCCTTGTCGATATGCAGAATACGCGCGGGGCTCAATGCGAGAACGCTGCTTTGCCCTTCATACACAATCTGCGCCGCAAAGGCCGCTTCGTGCCGCAACTGCGCTTCCCATTTCGCGCCCTGTGCGTCGAGATGATGCGTGCCCCACACATACGGTTGACCGTAGGTGGTGGTGTCCTGGAAGGCGACGTTAGCCTCGTCCTTCAAGCGTTCCCACGCGTTGTCCGGGTTGTAGTCCGCAACGCTGAAAGACCGCGCCACCGTGCTCGCAACGGTTTTCAAAGCGGTCACGGCTTCGTTGCGCGACGCCAGCCCCGCCGGCTCGCGATAGGGCACCTCGAGCGTCGGCTGATAGACGTAGTGATCGATGTCGTCGCACAGGTTCAGCACATCGCCGTGCTCGCCCGCGGTGGAATAGCTGTAGATGCCTTCCTGCTTCATCAGCAGCTGCACCCACGCGAGATCATCCATCTGGTACTGGAAGCGGAACGCGTGCTGCGGATACTTCCGGCGCAGCCGGAAACTGAACTGGTGACCCATGAAGCCGTGCCGCCTCAGCACCTGCTCGATGATCTGCGGCGCGGTGGCGTGCTGGTAGATGCGGCTGGTGCGGACGTGTGCGAGCCTGGCGAAATGCGCGTCCAGCACGAATTCATAGCTGGTGAAATCGCGCGTCGTCTTGAGTTCGTTAAAGCCGCTGATCCAGCCGGCGAAGGTACGCCCTTCGATGCCCTCGGGCACGATGGAAAAGCGGGCGTCCTTGCCGAGATAGTCGGCGCGAGCAAGCGCGTCCGGATGCGTCAGGCGAACAACGATCCGATACGGCTCGCCAAGCCGTTCGGTCGCTTCGAACGACACGACCGATAGCGCGCTTGTGCCCGCCGCGCCGGGCACGCCCAGAAAATACGGCTGCCTGGCAGTGCGCGAATCGCGACGTTGACTGCCTCCTTCGAAACCTTCCGACATCATTCGTTATCCTGTGTTTTAGATCGAGATCAACTTCCATCCAAAGACGCAATCCTCCCGCGTCCGAAACAGGACAGCGAATCAGCAAATTCTTAAAGGGGATCCAATAACCCAGCGAGCATATTCGAGGTCGCGCGCCAGGCGGCAACATCGATCGCCCAGCGCCATGCGAACGTCTATCGCGTGCGCAACGCAGCGTAAGCGGCCAGCAGAATGACGACGCCGCCGGCCACCGTGCGGACCGTGGGAATCTCGTGCAGCAGCAGCGCAGCCATCGCGCAACCGTACACCGGCTCCAGGTAGGTAAACATGCTGACCGTCGATGCGCTGACGGTGCGCATGCCAGCGATGAAAAGCGTATGAGCGAGCGCCGTGCAGAAGATGCCCAGAAATAGCAGTTCAGCGATGGTGAGCACCGACGTCGGTAATTCGGCGCGGGTCATCAAGGGCAAAAGGACCAATGCCGCCACCGCGTTCTGATACGCCGATATCTTGATCGGACTGTGACGTCTCACGAGTATCCGGCCCATGATCTGCACGAGCGCAAAGGTCAAACCGGATGCGACACCCCAGCCGGCGCCGGCAGCGTTCTGCCAGTCGCCTTGCTGCACCGGCGCCATCAGGCTCAAGCCCAGAAGCATCACGGGGATCAGCAGAAGATGAGCTTTCCGGATACGCTTGCCGTCGACGTAAGGCGCAATCAACACGATGAAGATCGGGAACGTTGAGAACGACAACAACCCGATCGCGACGCCGGACAACCGGATCGCGTTGAAGAAGCTGTACCAGTGAAATGCCAGCAGCAATCCAAGCGCGATCAGGCGGCTGCCGTCCGCCGGCTTGACCGCGAACGGCACTTTTCTGGCCCAGGCCACACACAGCAGGACCAGCGCACCGAGGCCGGAACGTGCTTCGACGAGCGTCAGCGGCGACAGCGCCGTTGCCCGTCCGATCACGCCCGCGGTACCGAACAGCAGCGTAGCCAGGTGCAGTTGCAGGATCGGCGCGTGGCGCTGTAGCGTGGCAAGGGCGGAAGCGTGGCGTGCAGGGAGAGAACGCATGGAAGACCCGGACTGCGCGGAAAACCGCGGATGGACATTGGCGTCACGGGTCGCCCAACATTGGAGACCACCGGACGCTCCGCGCCTCGCAAGCAAAGCGGAAAGCGCCGCCGCAATCTGCTGACGGCTACGTGATCCCCTTGCGAAGCGGGAAGCGCTCGTTCATCACGCGTGACCCGATATAGAATTTTCGCATCTTTTCACAGTGCTCCACGAGATCCTGACGTTTGGTCAGCTTCGCGACTTCAGTCAGATTCCGGTAGATATCGCTGACTGGCGATTCGAAGCGCAACTGGACTTGCGACAGCTTCAGCAGGATCTGCTCGGCATCGTCCTTTTCATTGAAGCGCGCGGACAGGAGTTCCAGATAGTCCTGCAAATCTTCCTGATCGAGCTTCGTGCGCAAGACAAGCGCCGGTGCGATGGTCTCGTCGCGCATCGACGGATCCTTGAAGATCATCGAGTAATGCGGGCTAGGGACATGGGCATAGCGAAAATCCAGACTCAATATCCGCCGGTCATCCGACGTGAGGTTGATCGCCGAATGCGGCACCGTGGACTCCAGGATCCAGATATCGCCTTTTCTCATTCGGAACACACCGAACTTCTCTTCCGAGTGGTACGAGTCGATGCAAGTTTCCAGCGGAATCAGAATGCGAATGTACTGATCCTTGTCTTTGGACAATTCCAGGAAATCGGTGTGCGGAATGACAAGACCGTTCACGAGATTCCGCACGCGGGCCATCGTCATACGATCGGTGTCGAAGCACGTTTCGATGACTTGCTGAGATACGACGTCGCAGCGCCGACCTGCGTCTGGATTGGCGGATGATCGTAGTCGGAAAACAGCGTGTCCGTCCATTCTCCGGTCCGGTTGTAAAGCGAGTGATTGATCCAGGTGCCCGAGCCGAATTCGTCGTACTGCTCCTTGATGGCTGGAAGCGCCGACAGCACCTTAAGATCCTTTCTGAGCAATTCGTCGTCGAACTTGATGCGCCCCACAAGACGGGTCGTAGTCGTCATGGAGATGTCCTCCTGTCGTCAAAAAAAGAACGATGCTTCCGCGCCCCGCCGGCATGGCGATGCCATGCATGCGTCGGAGCGGGCGCGGCGCCCTTGAACATGATCAGACGCGCTCCGACCGGGCGGTGCTGGTGGTGGCCGTCGAACTGCGTGCGTCTACGTGTGCCGCCTTTGCCTTTCTCGACATCGCGAGTGAAAAGACGACACCGGCAACCAGCCCCCACAATGCCGAGCCCAGACCAAAGAAAGACATGCCCGAGACTGTGACCACAAAGGTCACGACGGACGACTCGCGATGAGTTTCGTTCGCTACGGCCGACGCAAGACTCGAGACGAGCGTCCCAAGCAGCGCGAGGCCGGCCAGCGTGGTGGTCAACCCGTCGGGCAAGCGGGCGAAGAGCGCGACGACCGATGCGCCGAACGTTCCGATGCACAGGTATCCAATGCCGCAGACGACGCCGGAGATATAGCGACGCCGCGGATCTTCGTGGCATTCCGGGCTCGCGCACATCGCACCGACAATCGCGGCGGGATTGATGCCCGAGTTGCCGAAGAACGCAAGTGGAATGGACATCAGCGCGCTTGCACCGACGACCGACCGCGGCGCGATATAGAACCCCGCGCTGCGGAGAATATGGATCGAAGTGGCCAGCTGCGTGAGCGCGAGCAGCAGCAACGGCAGCCCCAGCCCCATCAGCGATGTAAAGGAAAAGCCTGGGACGGTGAACTCCGGTCTGGCGACGCTCAGGTCCAGACCTTGTACGCCGAAATTCGTACCGGGCAGCGCGACCGCCACGCCGGCGAGCAGCGCAAGCGCGACCGCGTAGCGCGGAATCAGCCGGCGACATGCGACATACACGACCACGACCGGCAGGACGATGGCAGGCGTGGACTGCAGCGAGCGGAAGATGCCCGCGCAAAAGTCGAAGAGCACACCTGCGATCATCGCGGAAAGCAGGTGCGCGGGTAGATGCTGGATCAAGCGGCCAAATAGCCCCGACAGACCGATGACCGCGATGACGATCGACACCACGAGGTAGCAACCGATCACGTCCTTGAACGGATAGTGCGCAAGGCCGGTGATGAGCAGCGCGACGCCGGGAGTGGACCAGGCGCCGATGACGGGCATCTTGTGGCGCAGGCTGAGCCAGAGCCCCACCGCGCCGGCACCGATGGAGACCGCCCAGATCCACGTGGAGAGCAGACTGGGTGAGAGATGCCCGGCCTGTGCCGCCTGGACCACGATCAATACCGGGCCGCTGTAGGTGGCAACAAGCGCGATGAGTCCCGCTATCGCCGCGGACAGAGAAAAGTCTGCACGCATTCTGGAAAACATCGCAAATATCTCCGATAGGATGACGAAATATCTCATCGTCACACAAGCATCGAGCTCAACGCCGACATGTTTTCACGCAAGAACACGCGCGACGTTGCAGAAGCAACGATTGAATCGCAATTGTTTTTTGGGATAAACCTATGGTTTAGATGAGGTTGTTAAGAGATAACAATCTGGTAAAACGCGCGCGAGGCAGCCAAGCGCCCGCGCCACAGCAGCGCGCAGGCAGCACGCCGATGCCCACCGAACGTCGATGGTGTATGACTAGCGAAAGGGATTGCGGAAGCGGAAGCGGCAGCCGAACGCGAGCGCCCGCAGCGCTCAATGGCGCGGTGCGAAGGAGGCGGCGTAGTGCCCGCCCGATCCGCTCGCCGCCACGCTCAGATGATGCGCAGGTTGCGAATGCGGCCGATGCGTGGCGAGCGCTTGAGGATCAGGTCCTGAATGACTTCAGGCAAAAGCGCGCGGGGAATGTTGGCCGGCACGTCGTCGACGAGTTGCGACGGAACGTGGACGATGTACTCGTCCGGGGCGGTCGCCAGGCTATGTTCGTAGCTGACGCGATACTCCATGATCGGCGACTCCGGGGGAAAGGTTCGTTCACGATTCTACCAGCGCGGCGGCGCTTCCGACGCGCGTTCAGTGGCCATCCGCACGAAGCGCGCGAAATCGGCGCGAGGTCGGCGGCGCACGCGTTCCGGGCGCTCAATCCAGCACGAACGGCTTCACAGGCGCGGGCCGCTCCGGCGCGGGCTCGCCGAACAGATCGCACACCGCGTCTTCCGTGCCGAACGACATCGTGGTCAGCGCGAGGTCGTTGTCGTCGGTGCCGAACGGCTCTTCGAGTTGCGCGGCGATCGCCTCGTGCGCCATGAACGTGTACGCGACGAGCACCGCGAACACCGGCGTGAAGCCGCCGATGCTGTCCACCAGCCCGAACGGCAGCGACGCGCAGAAGAAGTACACCGTGCGATGGATCATCACCGTGTACGCGAACGGCAGCGGCGTCGAGCTGATGCGCTCGCAGCCGCCGATCACGTCCGACATCGTCTCCAGGCTGCGATCGAACGCGAGCATGCCCATCGCGTCCACCGTGCCTTCGCGCCGGCGCGCTTGCGTCCACTCGCCGAGCCACAGCATCAGCGTCGCCGCGCGGTAGCGCGACGCCATCGCACGTTCGAGCAGCGCGGGCGGCAGACGCGCCGCGAGATCGTCGCGCGGATCGGTGCCGCGCAGCTGATGCCGCAATGCATGCGGCAACGCGCGCAGCACCTGCACGAGCGCGCGCGTCTGGTCGGCCGGCACATCGTTCACGCCGAGCGTCAGCGCCTGGCGCGCAATCGACCGCGACGTGTTCAGCAACTGCCCCCACAGCTTGCGCGCTTCCCAGTAGCGGTCGTAGCTCGCGTTATTGCGAAAGCCGAGAAACACCGCGAGTGCGATGCCCACCAGCGAGAACGGCGCGGGGCTCAAGCTGATCGTCAAGCCGAAGAGTTTGTCGTGCGTGAGCACCGCGACGAGCGAGATCACGAACACGATCAACAGACGCGGCACGAGCCGCGGCAGCACGGAGCCGCGCCACGCGAGCAGCAGGCTGATCCAGTTGAGATGCGGACGGATGATCATGTCGGCGCGATGTCAGTGGGGTCGAGCGAGTTACTTCACGAACGGCGTCAGCGCGCGCAGCCAGCACACCGTCGCGACCGCGCCGCCGTCGGGCGCGCCCACCGCGCGCTCGCCGAGATAGCTTGCGCGTCCCACGCGCGGCATCATCGTGGCGGTCGCGTCGGCGCCCTGCTGCGCGGCGTCGACGGTTGCGCTCCATGCGTCCGCGAGCGGCTTGCCCGCGCGCACGGCCAGCGCGAACGCATCGGCGGCGGGACGCAGCGCGTCGAGCATCGTGCGCTCGCCGGGCTTCGCGCCGCCGAGTTCGGCGATCGCGGTGACGGCGGCGTCGAACGCATCGGCCCATGACGCGGGCGCAGGCGCCGCGTCGCTGCCGAGACGTCGCGCGGCGCGCAGCAACGCGGTCGCGTAGAACGGCCCCGAACTGCCGGCGATCGCGCGACGCAGCGTGACCGCGAGTTCGGCAAGCGCATCGGCAGGCGATACCCACGCGCCGTTGCGCATCGCGAGCACCGCTTCGCCCGCGCGTTTCATGCTCGAACCGAGGTCGCCGTCGCCGGCCTTCGAATCGAGTTCCGTGAGCTCGGCTTCGTCGGCGATCAATGCGCGTGCGGCAGCATCGAGCGCCTGCTGCAGCGTCGAACGTTGCGCCGCTGCTGCCGGCGTACTTGCAGCATCTTGCGCGGCGTGCGCTGATACCGCGATGCCCGCGGCGCCATCCACGTTCACGCGTCCACCGCGCGGCCATGCGCCCGCTTCGGTCGGTGCCTCGAGCAGCGCGAGCCGCGCGTCGTCCACCCGCATCACCGAGATCGAACAGCCCGGCATGTTCAGCGCCGACAGCAGCGTCCCCGCCCACGCGCGTTCGATGTGCAGCCCACGCTTTCGCAGGCCATTGACGGCGGCACGCGCCACCACCGCGAGTTCCATCGCCGTCGTTGCGCCGAGCCCGTTGACGAGCAGCGCGACGCGTTCACCACGTGCCAGCTGCTGGTCGTCGACGATCGCGGTGAGTAGCGTGTCGACGAGATGGTCCGCGGGCATCGGCTGCGTGCGCTGCACGCCCTTCTCGCCGTGAATGCCAAGGCCGAGTTCGATCTCGTCGTCCGCGAGCGTGAAGCTCGATTGCTGCGTGGCCGGCAGCGTGCAGCCGTCGAGCGCGACGCCCATCGTGCCGATCGCGTCGGCGGCGGCGCGCGCAAGCGATGCGACCTCGGCAAGCGGCTTGCCCGCGGCCGCCGCCGCGCCGGCGATCTTGTGCACGAACACCGTGCCCGCGATACCGCGCCGGCGCCCACGTTCCACCGTATCCCGCAGCGACACGTCGTCCGCGACCACGACCACTTCGACGGGTAGGCCCTCGGCGCGCGCCAGTTCCGCCGCGAGGCCGAAGTTCAGACGATCGCCGGTGTAGTTCTTCACGACCAGCAGCGCGCCGTTCGGCCCCGCGCTCGCGCGGATCGCGGCGAGCACCGCATCGGTGGAAGGCGACGTGAACACTTCTCCACATACCGCCGCCGTCAGCATGCCTGCGCCGACGTAGCCCGCATGCGCAGGTTCATGGCCGCTGCCGCCGCCGGAGAGAATCGCCACCTGGCGCGCGGCGGGCTCCGGCACGTTACGCTGCACGACCACGTTCTCGTCGCGCAGCAGCGCCGTGTCCGGCGCGAGCATCGCGAGACCTTCGAGCATTTCACGCACGACATGCGATGGATCGTTCAGCAGCTTCTTCATGGCAGCGAACCTCGTCGGGTTGAACGAACGGCACGGCGGACGCGCCGCGCTTCGCAGTGAAGGCAGCGCGAGCCGCGCGCTTCAGGCGGACTGCTTCGTCTCGATCGCCTTCACGAGCGTATGCAGCACGCGATTGACGGGCGTCGGCACGCCGCGCGCTTCGCCGCGGCGCATCACGTACCCGTTCAGATGGTCGATCTCGCTGCGCCGCCGGCGCGCAACGTCCTGCGCCGTCGACGAGTACTGCGCCGGCATCGTCTCCGCGATGCGGTGCACCGCGGCCGTCGCGTCGCCTGGCACTGTCACGCCATCCGCGTGCGCAACCGCGAAGCATTCAGCGACCACATCGCGCATCACGTCCGGCACGCCTTCGCACTGCACGAGCCTGCCGTACGGCAGCTGCGAAATCGCGGACATCGCGTTGTACGCGCAGTTGAGGATCAGCTTGGCCCACAGCGAGCCGCGCACGTTGTCGGAGACTTCGGTGGGAATGTCGGCGTCGATCAGCATGCGGGCAATCTCGTCGCTCGCGCTCGACGGCTCGATCACGAGTTCGCCGCGGCCCTGATGCCGGACGTGGCCGACGCCGGCCATCTCGCTCGCCACGTACACGACCGCCGCCGCGACTTCCTGCGGCACCACCGTGCGCAGCCGGTCCGCGTTGTCGACGCCGTTCTGCAACGTCAGCAGCAGTGCGTCGGCGGGCAGGAACGGTTTCAGCCCGGCGCCGGCGGTTTCGGTATCCGTCGACTTCACGCAGAACAGCACCAGCCGCGCGCCCTGCGCCGCTGCGGCTTCGGTGCTCGCCGCGATGCGCAGATAGCCGTCGAAGTCGCCCTTCGTGAAGCGCAGGCCATCGCGATTGATGGCGTCCACGTGCTGCGGGCGGCCGATCAACACGACTTCGTGTCCCGCGCGGGCCAGCATCCCGCCGTAATAGCACCCGACGGCGCCCGCGCCCATCACTGCGATTTTCATCGGCTGGTTTCTCCCGGCATGGTTCGAAGATGGCGGTGTCCGTCGTCACGCGGCATGCGCGCAAGCGCGGCGTGGCAACGTCACGGCTGCGTTCGAAACGGTATCACAGCCGGCTACTGCATTCAGCGTGGCCGTTAGTTGCCGTCAGGCTGGCTGCGCGTCGCGATCCCACGCAATTCGGTCGAAGATGGCCTGCAATTTCATGCCGCGAGCCGCGTTGAGCATGCGCGCGTGCGCGACGCGCCCCGCCAGATGCGCGCGGAAATCCGCATGCGCATCGCGGTTCTGCGACATCGGGCCGCAGCGCACGCAGTTGGTCAGGATCGCCTTCAGCGTGTCGAACTCGTCGCGCGCGAGGTTCGCATGACGATTCACGACAACACCCGCGAGACGCTGCCGCACGCCGCGACGCATCACCCGGGTCTTGCGCGGCTGCACCGCGAAGCCTTCCTCGAACGCGATCGCCGCGACCAGAACCGGTACGCGTTCGGCGCTGCGTACAAGCGTCGCGCCGCCGGAGAACGCGAGGTCGTCGGCGTAGCGCGTATAGCGGGCATCGAGCGAACGCGCGAGCGCGGCCAGCCGCGTATCGAGGCGAAACGCGCACAGGTTCGCGAGCGCCGGCGAAGTCGCCGCGCCTTGCGGCAGATGCCGGTTGCGATAGCGCTGCCGTGCCGGCCAGTCGAGCCGTTCGCGCAGATCGGGCGCAAAGAGCCGCGCCGACGGCACGCGATTCGTGCAGAGCGCGGTCAGCGCCCGCGTCACTTCCAGCGGATAGCCGAGCGTGCGGAACAGCGCGTGCACGCGAGCCGCGCTCACCGATACGAAGAAGTCCGCGAGATCGAGGCGGATCACCACATCGCGATCCGCATGCGGCGCGGCGAACGACACGATGCTCCGGCCGCGCCTGAAACCGTGCGCCGCTTCGTGCGGCGGCACACGATCGAGCAGATCGCGCAGCACCTTGCGCTGCGCTTCGCGCAGGCGGCCTTTGGGAATTTCGACCAGGCGACAGCTGCCGTCGCGTTTGTCGAACGCGCGGTAAGTGTAGTGATGCAGCGGAGTGGAACCTGCGTGCGGCGTGACGCGCCACCGGTCGGCGAGCCACTCGAGATCGGCGTCGCTCGTGCCGAGCCACGCGGCCAGATCGCGGAGCGTAGGCAGCAGTGGAATGCGGATGCCGGCGAGCGGCTTCGGCAGTGGCAGCTGAACGGGTTCCATAACGTGATGAAGGCGGAACGATGGGCCAACGTGCATGGTGCTGCGAGAGCTGCCCTGCGCAGTGCGCAGATTCGCTCTTGCGATGCATCGGGTAGTCGACCTCATCCACGGGGTAGCCCCGTAGTCCGGAAACATCAACCGCCTGCTCCGGCGTGTGCTTGACCCACCGCCCGCGTCGCGACAGTAACGGGCAGCGGTCGAGGCTGTCAATCGCGGCGCGTCGTAGTGCCCGCTCGCAGGTTGCCCTGGGTACTACCTGCTGCGCCCGCGCGATGGCCACACTGACGTCGATGACGGCACCCACAGACAACCGGAGTATCGCCATGCAAGCCATGAGCATCACTACGCCTCCAGTACCGCCCGCGCACGACGACGACCATGATCCCGATCACCCGCAGGCGCCAAAGGCAAGTACACCGACGCAGACTGGAACGCCACGCCAGACACCTGCGCAGCCACAGCCACGATCGCGCCCCTCGACGCTTCAACTGGTCGGACAGGCTTCGTCTTCCAGCACGCAGGCGCGCAGCGCCGCCGAAGACCAGCATCTGCTCTCGACCTGTGAAGCCGACGCGGGCCGCCCGACCGACAGCGGCGTCGCGCAGCAGCTTGCCGGTCTGCAGCGCGACAGCATGCGCGGCGAACCGGCACAGAACGTCGACTTCGAAACGGCGCAGCTTCCGCTGATGCAGAAGATCGCCGCGCTGCCGCCGAAGCATCGCGCGTACTACAGCGGCGCCCAGGCACAGGTGGTGAATTCGTTCGAACTCGCGACGTCGCCCGCCCAGCGCCAGCAGATTGGACGGGGTTTCAGCGTGCTGCAGAAACAGGTCGACGATGCGTATGCGAAGACGATGCAGGATCCCCGCCAGCGCGTCCAGCAGGAGTTCACCGCGCCATTCGGCGCGGACAGCCTGGGCGCGCTCGGCAAGTGGCAGAGCGCGCGGCTTCAGCAGCTGGGCGAGTCGTTCGCCCGCGCGCCCTCGCAGAAGGTGCGCGAGGACCTCTTCAGACAGGCCGCGATCCTGCGTCGCGGCATGCTGCAGCAGATCGGACAGAACGTCACGCAGCAGACGCACGCGCTCGATCAGGCATGGCAGGCGTCATACGATCGCATCGACCGCGCCGACAGCCACGCGCAGTCGTTGCAGGTCGCCCACCTCGGCGAGCTGGACAACACGAGCGCTTTCAAACGGTTGAACCAGTTCGCCAGGGAAGCCTTCACCTCGCCGCGCGACGTGCTCGCGTTCCGCGACCTGCTGCAGCAGCACCCGGAAAAATACCCGGACCTGAAGACCTGGTACGACGACGCCGCGAAGAAAAGCGGCTGGGCCCACAGCCGCATGCTCGACGACCCCTTCGAACGCACCCCGAACCTGCCCGATGCACCATAGGACACCACGCGCATCAACATCGACGACCTGCATGCCGGCAACTTCGAGAACGAGCTGTTCTCGCGCTACGCGGGCGCACAGATGAACCTGCAGGATAACGAACAGATGTATCACGCGGCCAGCCAGCGCGGGCCGATCAAGCAGGAGTGGCTGACCGCGCACACTCCCCCCAAGCCGCTGTGGCAGCAGCAGATCGAGGATGGCCTGGGCCGCTTCGTCGTGGGTCTGGTGCCGGGCGTGAACCTGCTCACGCCGTGGATCGTGCCCGCGAAGTCCCTGCCGCAGGAGTGGCGCGACGGTATCGATTTCATGTCAGGTGTGCTCGGCGGCATGATGGGCGAGGCCGGTCCGGAGATCGTCGGCGGGCTGGCCGGCAGGATGGGCAAGCTGGACAAGGCACAGGACGAACTCCACGCCCACCCTGAACTGCGCCAGGATGCGGACGGCCTGCGCGTGAAGGACGATGGGCCGGCCGCGCTTCACGACGCAGGGGCGACGCCGCATACGCCCGGCAGCACATACGGAGCAGGCGGCAGCGCAGTTCCCGCGGGCAAGGCGCTGGACGTGCCGGAGAACTACGCCACCAGCCCCGCTGGCGCGCTGAAGCCCGACCCGAATCACCCCGGCGTCTGGCAGAGTCCTGACGGTCTCGCGAACTACATCCAGCAGGACGGCAAGACCTACAGGGTCAACTGGAGCCAGTACCGCAACGGCTGGGAGATTCGCGATTCCGTGAACGGTTCGAAGCCCACGTACCCTGCCGAGATGGGCTCCGATGGCAACTGGAAAACCTATGCGAATGACCTCGGCAAGGGAGGGGCGCCACCGAGCAACTACACGCCTGAACTCGGCAGGCAGATCTACACCCGCCACCAAAACGGCGAAACGTATGAGCAGATAGCACAGAGCCTCGGCCTCGCGCGCTCCACCGCTCGGCTCTACGCCCACCACTATGCCAACGCGGGCAATCTGCCAATCGGAGAAGTACGTCTGCAATACACACCTGAACTCGGCGAGCAAGCCTACAACCGCCACGTAAACGGCGAATCATTTCGACGGATAGGGCAGGACCTCGACCTCTCGCACACTACCGCTCGGCGCTACGCCGAGCAATATGCCAAAGCGAACAATCTGCCGTTCGGGACAGCACGTTGGCGTTACACGATTCCGCTCGGCCACGAGATTTACACCCGCCACCAACAAGGAGAAGATTTCAAAGCGATCGCGGAAGATCTGGGTATGAACCGCGATACTGCCCGGATCTATGCGAAGCAATATCAGGCCGAGTCCGGCGCGCTCGGTCGCCCGGGTCCGAGCGGTGCAGCTGGGCCATCGGGTATGAGCGGACAAGCCGGATCGTCGCAGGCAGCGGGCCACCCCGATCCGCGCGCAGCAGGAGAAGGCGGATTCGAAAGCCTTTCCCCCGAGGCCCAGCAACGCGTCGATTCGTGGATACGGGGCGAAATACCCGCGCCCCCTGAACTCGTACAACTGGTCCAGAGGGTCAGCGGAGGGCACTGGACCGTTGTCGATCTGTACAACTTCATGAAGCACCGCGCGCTGGTTCCGCTCGACAAGCAGGCACAGATAGCGGCATGGCTCAGGCAATAGCATCGTCCGTGTAACGTGGCTTAGCGCTACGAGCACACACCCGGCCCGCTCCGGTGTGTGCTCGCCCTGCGCCCGCCCTACCGCTGCGGCACCCCATCGCGCCACTCGCCCCAATGCGTGACGATGTCCTGCACGAGCGGATTGCCGGCCACGAACAGGTTCGCGATCGCGATCGTGAAGCCGCCCTGCGACGCGTAGTTCAGCAGATTGTCCGCGCTGGTTTGCCCTGCATACGGCCGGTCGAAGTCCGAACCGGCGCGCAGCACCGCGACGCGATTCAGGTCGACACGATGCACGGTGGCGGCGCGCGTCAGTGCCTCGAACGTCGCGTTGTCTTCCTGCTGCGTCGTGCAGTAGGTGCCCTTGCCGTCAGTCAGGATCTTCGTCCACTGGCGCGCGCGTTCGCCGAGATCCGTGCCCGACCACCAGGTGTCGCCCGCCAGCGTATCGCACTGGATCACCGTCGGCGGCCGGTTCGCGGGCGCGTAGCTGTACTTCGCGCGCGCGGCCTGCGCCTGCGCGTCGTCCGTCAGCGACACGTTGCGCGACAGCGAAAACGCCGCATTCGCGAGCGCCGGGTTGAGCTGGAACACTTCGGTGCGATAGTCGAGCGGCGGCTTCTGCGTCGGGCTCGTCGTGTTGATGCCGAGATAGCCGGTGTTCCAGCCTGGCGGAATTTCGCGGCCATCGATTTCCCACTGAATGCCGAAATCGACGAGATAGTTCGCCCACGCGGCGGAACCGACGGTGCCCTGGATCGGATCGATGCCGGCGATTCCCGCCACCATGAAATACGTATGGCGCAGATCGAAGCGCGGCGAGAACGTCAGCGCCATGATCGACGCCGCGGCGTTCGCGTGACCCATGCCCGTCGTCATCACGCAGACGTCCTGGCGGTTGCAATGCACTGTCGGATAATCCGGCGACAAACCGGCGACCGTGATGTCCTGCCACGGCCCGAGATGATCGAGCCACACCTGCCCTTCCGGTCCGAACATCGAGATGATCATCACCTTCACGGGACGGCCATGCGATCCGCCGTCGTCCTGCGCGAAGCTGTCGTCGGCATGCGCGACAGACGGCGCGATGACCGCACTGGTCACGAGCAGTGACACAATCACTGCGCTAAAAGCACGATTTAGCATAAGAGGCCCCACCTGTTTTTAAGGGAACTGCGGTTGCGAAAAGTCAATCGCGTGCCGTGTTGTCGACTGGTGTCGTGTGTTCTATCGGCGTGCAGCGTGGGGCCGTCAGGCGTGAGCCGTTCAGGCGGGAGTCAGTATAAGCAGAGAAAAATAGCGGTTGGCAACGATGTTTTCGTAGGCGCGATTACGCATCGAAACGTCAAGGCAATGCTGTCACCTACAACGTGCCGTTCCCGTGCGCGACCGGATTCACGCCGACGGATTCGAGCGCCTCGTGCAGCGTGCCGAACACGCACGACGCCCCGACGATCGGCGTGATGCCGTGCCGGTCCATGTCCGAGCGCAGATAGACGTTCACCCGCCCGAAGATCACGCCGATCTTGCGCGCCTGCAGGCCCTTGATCAGATCGCCCAGCGTGCGCGCGGCGGAATAGTCGAGATCCGTGATCGCGCCCGCGTCCACGACGAACCAGCGCAACTCCCCCGGCGCTTCGTCGACGAGACGCGTGACGTCCGCGGCAAAGAAGTGGTCGTTCGCATAGAACAGGTCCGCGCCGAACCGGTACACGATGAGCCCCGGCGCCGTCGTCTTGCCCGGTTGCGGCGGAATGGACTGCCAGTGCGCGCTCGAGTCGACCGGCGCGAGCATCATCGTGTGCGGGTGGTAGCTGTGCCGCACATGCCGCATCAACGACAGCGCCACCGCGAGCAGAATGCCGTGCTCGACGCCCACCGTTACAACAGCCGCGGCCGTCACGAGCGCGAGCGTGAATTCGCCGGGGCTTTCGCTGAGGATCGCGCGCAGGCTCTGCACGTTGATCAGCCCGATCGCGATCGTGAACACGACACCCGCCAGCACACAGTGCGGCAGATACTGCAGGTAGTGCCCGAGAAACAGCAGCACGATCACCACCACCGCGACGAACGCGAGTTGTCCGAGCTGACTACGCGTGCCGGCGCGCTCGGCCATCGCAGTTTGAGTCGGGCTGCCATTCACGACGAAGGTGCCGCTGATCGCCGCAGCCGCATTCGCCGCGGCGAGCCCGAGGATGTCCGCGTTGGTGTCCACTTCTTCGCCATACTTCTGCGCGAACACGCGCGCCGCCGCGGCGCTCTGCGCGATGATCATCACGAAACACGAGGCCGCCACGGGCACGAGATCGAGAAACTGCTGCCACGTGACGGTGGGAATGCGCAGCGGCGGCAAGCCGCCCGCGATCGGCCCGAGGATCGAAATGCCGTGCGCGCCGAAGTCGAGCATCTTGCTCGCGGCAATGCTGCCCACCACCGCGACGAGCGGCACCGGTACGTTGGGCAATAGCTGCCTGAAGAGCAGGATCGCGATCACCACGAGCGCCGTGAGCCCGACCGTCGGCAGATTCGCCTGCGCGAAATGCGTGACCACGTATAGCAGCTGCGCAAGACTGCGCGACGATGGATACGGCACCGTCATGCCGAGCATGTCGCCGAGCATTGCGATCGACACCTGCACGCCCACGCCCGCCAGAAAACCGACCAGCACGGTGCGCGACAGGAAGTCCGCGAGAAAACCGAGCTTGAAGATGCGTGCGAGCAGCAGCAACACAGCAGTCAACAGCGCGACCATCCCCGCGAGCACGACGTATTCGGCGCTGCCCATCGGCGCCATCGCCGACACCCGGCTCGCGAAAATGGTCGCAGTAGCTGAGTCCGCCGCGACGACGAGATGCCGCGACGCGCCGAACAGCGCGAACGCGACGAGCGGCAGAAACGCGGTGTAGAGACCGGTCACGGCGGGCATGCCGGCGATGCGCGCGTAGCCCAGCACCTGCGGAATATCCATCGACGCGAGCGACACGCCGGCCAGGATGTCGCGCCACGCGGTGGTCCGGTTGACAGGCAGAAGGCCTTTCAGAAGGCTCAGGCGAGCCGGGGAGCTTTCATTTGTCTTGTGCATGCACGGATAGCGTTTTATTAGGTATCCACGCATCGTGCCCCGGGCGGGCACCGCATGGCAAGCGTTGTCACGGCACCGGCAGTGCCGCGTACGGCTTCACCTCGCGCAACGACAGTGACGATTCCACCGACGTCACGCCCGGCAGACTGCGCAGTTCGTCGCGCATGAAGCTGCCGTAGTCGTCCAGATCGCGCGCCACCACCTGCAGGATGTAGTCCGCGCTGCCCGACACGTTGTGACACGACAGGATGCGCGGAATGGCCTGCACTTCGCGCTCGAAGCGGTTGGCCGTAGCGCGGTCATGCACCGCGAAGCGCACATAGATGAACGCGACCACGCCCAGCCCCAATGCCGAGCGCGACAGCATCGCGCGATAGCGTTCGATGTAGCCGTCGTTTTCCAGCCGCTTGAGCCGGCGCGCGCAAGGTGTCTCGCTCAGGCCAACGGTTTCGGCAAGCTTCGCGTTCGACATGCGCCCGTCCGACTGCAAGGCCGCGAGGATCGCGCGATCGGTTTTGTCGAGATCGGACATGGCTCAGGAGAAGTAGTGGAATTCCTCGCTATTTTCCTTCAGTTTGGCGGAAAGCACCATTTCCATTCGAATGTGAGCCGTAAATCGCCAATCTCTGCTAGTGCCCTACATGCATCATGACCCCTCCAACACGCGAGGTTCTCATGGTTTCCGCTCATCTCCTCATCATGTATATCGCGGCGCTCGTCGTGGTCTATGCGCTGCCTGGCCCCGACATGGCGCTCGTGCTGCAGACCAGCATCGGACGCGGCGCGAAGAGCGGTTTCGCGGCCGCACTCGGCCTCGGTCTGTCGCGCGCGACGCACGTCACGCTGTCCGCGTGCGGGGTCGCCGCGTTGTTGCGCAACGCGCCGTGGCTCTACGACATCGTGCGCTATGTGGGCGCGATCTATCTGGGCTGGGTGGCGATCCAGATCTTCCGTTCGCCCGCGTTCGCGTTGCCAGGCAACGACACGGAAGCGCGTGGCAGCCGGCCGCTGCGCACCGCGTTCGTCAAGGGCCTCTTCACGAATCTGCTGAACCCGAAGGCGCTGCTGTTCTGCTCGGTGCTGCTGCCGCAGTTCGTGCGGCCGGAAGCGGGGCCGGTCGCGTGGCAGATGGTCGAGCTGGGTGTCGTGCTGCTCGCGATCGGCGCCTGCTTCGACGCGCTCTACGCGCTCGGTGCGGCGCGCATCGCAAGCTGGGTACGCGCGCATCCGCTCGCGCAGACCCTGCAGCGCTGGACCTTCTCCGCAGCGTTGATCGGCTTTGCGCTGCGGCTCTCGCTGGATTGAGCGGACTGGAGTGGATTTAAGCGGACTTAAGCGGACTTAAGCGGACGCGCGTCAGGCGTGGTCAGTTGTAGCCGAGAATCGCGACCGTCGCCACGTCGGGGCGGTCGCTCGAGCTGCCCACGAGCAGCGAGGTCGGCGCCTTCAGCGCGCACAGATACGGCGTGTCGGACTGCTCGTGGTCATCGGTGCGTGCGCGCTCGTTCGTTGCGTCGTCCGCTTTCGTGTAGTGATCGACGAATGGGTAGGTAGACATTTCGGTTCCTCTTCGGTTTCTCTTAAGGTTGTCGGTAAGCAAGGTCATGAATTCAGTTCGGCCGGCCGACGTTGCGGCGCGACGGAGGGTTCGTCCGCATGCTGCATGCGCATCCGCGCCCGTCGCGTGATGGCGATCACCGCGGCCACGACCGGCACGATCAGCATGCCCTCGGCCAGTTCCGGTTCGACCGGCAGCCACAGCACGTGCAGCGCCTTGAACGCGGCCGCCGCCAGGGACAACACGTAGTACGAGATCGCCGCAACCGACAGCCCCTCCACCGCGTGCTGCAGATGCAGCTGATTGCGCGCCGTGCGTTCCATGCCCACCAGCAGACGCGTCACATCCTTTTCCTGAGCAAGATTCACGCGCGTTCGCAACAGATCCACCGCGCGCGCGATCCGGGCCGCGGTTTGCTCGTGGCGAGCCCATACGCTGCGGCAGGTTTCCATCGCTGGGGCAAAGCGCCGTTCCATGAATTCGGAGATGGTCGGCATGCCTTCGATGCGCTCTTCGCGTAATTCCTGCATGCGCGCGAGCACCAGTTTTTCATACGCACGCGATGCGCTGAAGCGCCCCGCCGAACCTGACAGCGCTTCGACGCGCACCGCGAGATGCGTGAGGCTCACGAGCAGCTCCGCGTCGTTGTGCTGCGCACTCGCAGCATCCATGCGCTGCATCAGCGTCTGCAGCGCCGCGTGAATGTCGTCGAGATCGCGCGCCATCCTGCGCGCCACCGGCAGCGCGAGCAGTGCCATCATCCGGTACGTTTCGATCTCGTACAGACGCTGCAGCAGGCGGCCGCCCTGCTCTTCGCGGAAGTCTTCGTCGACCACCAGAAAGCGCATCAGGCCATCCGGCGGCACGCTCCAGTCGCAGAACACCTTGCCACCGCCCAGCACCGTGCTGCCGACGAGAATCGGCCCGCCGATCCATTCCCGCGCCCTTTCACACGGCGCACATGCTGTGCGCGCCGCATCGCCGCTCACCAGTTCGAGCCGCGCCGCGACGAACCGAAGGCCATCGAGCTGAGCGAACCAGCTTGAGGGAATGCCGCGAATCGCGAGATCGTCAAACCAGTCTAGATCGTTTCGCAGTGCGACGAAAGTGAACGTGGAGAATTCGGTGTGACGTTCCCACTTCAGATGCCACCCGCACGGCGACTGCACCGAGTGGTGCGTTGCGCCATCCAGCGGGGGCTCGATGCCGGTCTCGCGGCACAGCGCGTGAACGAGCGTCTCGTGAATAGCGGGGTGGTTGCCGTCGTAGATCGCGTAGTGCGTCATCGACGCAGACCCCGACAGGCGCAGGAACGGACGCGCGTGCAATTCCCCGGCCAGCGTTGCGCGTAACGGATGATCCATGGTCAGTACACCGTGCATTCGGGTTCACCCTGGCGGGTTCGCCGCCACCGTGCAGTGCAGCACGAAAAGCTAAGCGTGAACGCCAGCAGCAACCGCATCGATATTCAATGCTCCGAACTATGGCAGATGTTCATCGACAACAAAATCGCATAATATTGATTGTTGCTCTCAATTTTACTGATAGATATGAAGATGCTCGATCACGACGTGATGGCCACCATCGTCGCCATTGCGGAGACCGGCAACATGTCGCGCGCGGCGGAGGTCGTGAACCGCTCGCAGTCCGCGGTCAGCATGCAGATCAAGAGTCTCGAGGAGGCGTTGGGGCGCCAGCTGTTCGTGCGCCGTGCTCGCAGCGTGATGCCCACCCGCGAAGGCGAAGTGCTGCTCGGTTTCGCGCGGCGCATGCTCGCGTTGCGCGACGAGGCGTGGGCAGCCGTGGTACGGCCGGACGTGACCGGCAAGGTCGTGATCGGCGTGCCGGACGACTACGCGTCGTCGCTGCTGCCTTCGGTGCTGAAGAAGTTTTCGGCCACGTACCCGAAGGTGGAAATCCAGGTGATCGGGTTGCCGAGCAGCGCACTCGCGCCGCTGATCAAAGACGGCGAAGTGGATCTCGTCTGCGGAACGAAGGTGAAGGGCCTGTCCGGCGAATTCGTGCGGCTCGAACCAATGGCATGGGCAGCCATGGCGAATGGTCCGCGCGTGTGGGAAGAGCGGCCATTGCCGATCGCAGTGTTCCTGCCCGGCAGCGTGGCGCGCGAGAACGCGATCCGCAGCCTGCAGACGGCCAAGGTGCCGTACCGCACGTCGTACGAGAGTCCGAGCCTGCTTGGCCTGCTCAGCATGGTCGAAGCGGGCCTGGCCGTCGCGCCGCTCGCGCGTTGCGCGATCCCCGCGCAGCTGACCGTGCTCGGGCGCTCGCACGGCTTGCCCGAACTGCCGCCGCTCGAACTCGTGCTGGCACGAAGCGCGAAATCGCGCCGGCCTCCCTGTGACTTTCTCGCGGAACAGATCATGGCGGACCTGCGCGGGCAGCCTCTGCCGGCTACCGAGGCGTCATCGTCCGTGCGCGGCGGCGCAAGAGTTTGAATCGACAACGAACCTCAACCGCCCGCGCTGCCGCCAGCCGGTCCCGATGCGGGCGGCAGCCATTGCTCGCCCTTGCCTGCCTTCAGCGCGTCGGTCAGGTCCTGCAGCGGCATCGGTTTCGCGATGTAGTAGCCCTGCGCCTGCGCGGCGCCGATCTGCCTGAGCGACGCGAGCGCGGCCGCGTCCTCGACGCCTTCCGCCACCACCGATAGATCCAGCGATTCAGCCATCCGCACGATCGCGCGCACAATCGCGCGCGTGCGTGCGCTCGACGTGAGCCCGAAGATGAACGACTTGTCGACCTTCAGCCCGCTGAAGCGGTACTGGTGCACATAGCTGAGCGACGAGAAGCCCGTGCCGAAGTCGTCGAGCACCACCGAGAGGCCGTGGTCCGCGAGACGCTGCATCGTCTGCCGCGCGATGTCGGGCTCCGCGATCAGCGCGCCTTCCGTGAGTTCGAGGCAGATGCGCGCCGGCGCCACGCCGTGGCTCTGCAATAGCGCGAACACATCGTCCGCGAAGTCGGGGCGCGTCATGCTGTAGCTGGAGCAGTTCACGTGCACCGGCGGCCAGCCTGCATGCTCGGGCCGCGCGAGGATCGCCGCGACCTTCGCGAGCATGTACAGATCGAGCCGGCCGATCAGCCGTAACCCTTCCATCGCCGGCAGAAACTGGCCCGGCGCGAGCACACGGCCGTCCGGCTGGCGCCAGCGCACCAGCGCTTCGAGCGCGGTCAGCTTGCCGCTCACCGCGCACACAATGGGCTGGAAGAACGGCACCAGTTCGTCGTCGCGCTTCAGCGCGCTGCGCAGCGCGCCTTCGCGGCGCATCTGGTCCGACACCTCGCGCCGCAATTCCTGGTTGAACACGACGTAGTTGTCGCGACCGCCGTTTTTCGCGCGATACATCGCGGTATCGGCATCGCGCAGCAGGTCTGCCGCTTCGGTGTGGAACTGCTGCTCGGCACTCACGATGCCGATGCTGCACGACGAGAACACCACGTGGTCGTCGATGTGAAACGGCAGATCGAACGCGGAGAGAATCCGTTCCGCGACGCCCACGGCCGCATCCACCGTCGCATCCGGCGAGAGGATCGCGAACTCGTCGCCGCCCAGCCGCGCGAGCATGTCGCCATCGCGCAGGCAGCCGCGCAGACGCCCCGCCGCGAGCACCAGCAGCTGGTCGCCGAAATGATGACCGAGGCTGTCGTTGACCACCTTGAAGCGGTCGAGATCGAGAAACATCACGACGAGCGGCCGCTCCAGCTCGCGATGATCGAGCCACGCGTTGCGCAGGCGTGTGAGCAGATGCGTGCGGTTCGGCAGGCCCGTCAGCGCGTCGTGGAAATTCTCGTGCAGCAGCTGCGCGTTCGCGCGGTCCAGCTCGCGCGTGCGGTCCTGCACGCGCGCCTCGAGTTCGACGTTCGCCGCATGCAGCGCGTCCGCCGCGCTGCGTCGCGCGAGCGCGGTATCGATGTGGCGCGATACGAAGGTCAGCAGGTCCTGGTCGCGCAGCGTGTAGCGCACGTCGGTGGAATAGCTCTGCACGGCCAGCATGCCGCGTACCACTTCGCCTTCGAACAGCGGCACGCCCAGCCACGAGCGCAGGTTGATGTTGCCGGTATCGAACTCGATCAGCCCTGCGTCGATCATCCGTTGCGCGTCGTCGCGATCGATCAGGCACCCGCGGCGCTGCGTGATCACGTATTCGGTCAGCCCGCGCTTGCCGCGTCGCGGCCCCGGATGCTCACGCAACAGTTCGTCGACGTAGTACGGGAACGAGACGGTTGCCGTGCGATCGTCGCACAGCGCGATATAGAAGTTGTGCGCGGACAGCAGCTCGCCGACGATGCCGTGCAGGCTGCGGAAAAACTCCACCATGTCGCCGGATCCACTCGACAGCTCGGCGATGCGGAACAGCGCGCCCTGCAGGTGCTCGGCGCGCTTGCGCTCGGCGATCTCCTGACGCAGCGCGTGGTTGAGTTCGGACAGCTCGGACGTGCGACGCGATACGGTGTCTTCGAGATTCGCGCGGTGCAGGATACGGTCGAGCGCCATCGCGATGTGCTGCGCGACGACGAGAAACAGCGCGCGATCCTCCGCGCTGTAGATGCGCGACACGTCGTACACCTGCATCGCGACCATGCCGAATACTTCGTCCGACGCGTTCTTCAGCGGCGCGCCCATCCAGAACTCCGGACGGTCGCCGACGCAATGGAAGCGCCCTTCCGCTTCCGCCTGCGCGATACCGGCCGCGTCGATCAGCAACGGCTGGCCGCTCGTCAGCACCTGGCCCGTCAACGACAGCCGGTTCATGTCGAGAATGTCGAAGTCTTCCGATTCGAGCGCCTGCACGTCGATCACGTCGACGTAGTACGGATAGGTGATGCGGCGCGCGGCCGGGTCGTACAGCGCGAGGTAGAAGTTTTCGGCGTCGATCAGCGTGGCGAGCTGACGGTGCACGCCCAGCAGAAACTCGGAACGCTCGCGCATCGAGCTCGCGAGATACGCGATTTCATACAGCACGTGCTGGGTGTTCTGCGCGCGGGCCAGCGCTTCGGCAAGCTGCTGCAGACCGAGCGCGTTCGCGAACGCGCTGAACGCCTCGTCGCGCGATTCCGCGGCAGGCACGAGCAGCCAGCCGCTCACGACGCTGCCGCTGCCCACCGGGCAGCGGTGCAGATCGTGCGACACGCAGAATGCGTCGAGTTCGGCGTCGTGCAGCCGGGCCGGCCACGGTCCGGGCGTGTCGCCTTTCGCGGCCAGCTGTAGCGCTTCGCCCGAGCGATACCATGCCCAGCGGCGCGCGCCAATGCGAACGCGTGCCGCTTCGAGCACGGCCTCGACCGACGCGGCGGTCGTCATCGGCGCGCCCATGCCTGCGGCCGCGCCTGCGTCGCGCGCGGCCTGCTGCATCTCGTCCTGATTCGCGGCCGGCCCCTGTGCCCGGTTCGCGGAGAGGAATTCCATCGGCACTCCATGCCATAGCCGGATTGGCGTACGTCCAAATCCGCTCCCTGATCCTGTGGCGAGCGCCCCCCGTTTGACACCAGGCTGGCGACCCGTCCGATTCAAAGCGGTTTAACGGCACTCGCGCGTACTGCTTTAGGCACCGGCCAGATGCGCCGCGAACTTCGTGCCTGCTCAACGGATTGTCGTTCAAACACGTGTACGGATGGAAGTGACCGGAATTGTCCGGTCTATCTATGACAAAGCCTATGGCAAAGCGGCAGCGCCAGGGACTTCACGCCCCGCCGCAGATGGTCCGCTCGTAAAGCGCCAGCATTGCCGCCTCGTCGACGCCCACGCACACGGTGCACGCCGGCCGCGTATCCCAGTCGGGCGCGGGCACGCTCAACGTCAGCGGCTTCTGAAGCGTCTGCCCCGCGGCGAGGCCTTCGGTCACCACCCGCACCGGGCCCTTGCGCGTCGTGTACAGATGCGGCGCGACCAGATAGGCCACCGCCGACGGATCGTGCGTGTACAGGCCCTCGATCTGCGCGGTCTGCTGGTGAAACTGCTCGTAGTGCCGCGACACGTCCCACAGGAAACGCCCCGCTTCGCCGCCGCGATCGCGCAGCGACGCCACGTAGTCGCGCGACATGATCGTGTTCTGCGTCACGTCGAGCCCGACGATCGCGACCGGCCACGCGGCGCCGAACACGATGTCGGCCGCATGCGGATCGCCGTAGATGTTCGCTTCGGCCGCCGGCGTCACATTGCCGTGAATGCCATCGGTGCCGAACGCGCCGCCCATGATCACGACCTGTTTGACGAGGGTCGCGACTTCCGGGTCTTCGGCCAGCGCCAGCGCGAGGTTGGTCAGCGGGCCGACGGCGAGCAGCGTCACTTCGCCGGGATGCGCGCGGACGGTGTCGATGATGAAGCGATGCGCCGGGCGTGGGTCCGGCGTGGGTTCGGCATACGCGCCCAGTTCGATGTTGCCGAGACCGTTGTCGCCATGAATCCAGCCCAGCGGCTCCGGCGGAGCCTTTTTCAGCGGTGTCGCCGCGCCGCGCGCAACCGGCACGCCCGGTGCGAAACGCGCGGTCAGATAAAGCGCGTTGCGCGTGGTCGTTTCGATCGTTGCGTTGCCGAACACGCTCGTCACGCCCAGCAGTTCGATGTCTGGATGCAGCGCCTGGAATACGAGCGCCATCGCGTCGTCGACGCCTGGGTCCGTGTCGTAGATGACCTTGTGCGCGCTCATAGGTAGAACGCGTCCGGCAGTTGCTCGCGCGCGGTGGTATCGCGCGTGTCGCCGCGCAGATTGCCGAGGCGGATCGGCAGGTCGGGGCCGCCCAGCTCGATGATCACCTGGCGGCACGCGCCGCACGGAGCGATCGGGCCGTCGGTGTCGCCCGTCACCGCGAGCGCGGCGAACTGATCGCGCTGGTAACCCGCGGCGATCGCGCTGAAAAATGCCGTGCGCTCCGCGCAATTGCAAAGGCCATACGACGCGTTCTCGACGTTGCAGCCGTCGAACACGCGGCCGTCTTTCGTCAGCAGCGCCGCGCCGACCTTGAACTTCGAATAGGGCGCATAGGCCCGCTCGCGCGCAACACCCGCGCGTTCGAGCAATTGGTCCATCGTCATGCCGGTCCCTTGGAAAACTCAGTGAAGCGAAATGAACATGCCCGCGATGGTCGCGCTCATCAGGTTCGACAGCGTGCCCGCCAGCACGACGCGCAGGCCGTAGCGCGCCACTTCGGAACGCCGCCCCGGCGCGACCGCGCTGAAGCCGCCCGTCAGCACCGCGATCGACGAGAAGTTCGCGAAGCCGCACAGCGCGAACGACAGAATCGCTATGGTACGCGGGTCCAGCGCCTGCAAGCCAGCGGCCGTGACGCTCGCGGCGTCCTTCAGATACGGCGACAGCGACGCATACGCGACGAACTCGTTGAGGATGATCTTCTGGCCGAGAAAATTGCCCGCCACCGCGGCTTCGCCCCACGGCACACCGATCAGGTACGCGAGCGGCGCGAACACGTGGCCGAGAATCGACTGCATCGACACATCCGGATGCCCGAACCAGCCGCCGATGCCGCCCACAATGCCGTTCAGCAGCGCGATCAGCCCCACAAATGCAATCAGCATAGAACCGACGAGCGCCGCGATCTTGAGGCCGACCGTTGCGCCCGAACTCGCCGCTTCGATCACGTTCGCCGGACGCTTTTCGTCGAAGTTCAGGTTGTCGAGCTGCACGCGGGTGGGCTCGGTGGTCGGGTGAATGATCTTCGCGAACAGCAGACCGCCCGGCACCGCCATGAACGACGCAGTCAGCAGGTAGTCCATCCGCACGCCGAGACCTGCGTAACCCGCGAGCACCGAACCCGCGACCGACGCCATGCCGCTCGCCATCACCGCGAAGATTTCGGCGCCGGTCATTTCCGGCGTGAACGGCTTCACGACAGCCGGCATCTCGCTCTGCCCGAGGAAGATCGTGGTGGCCGCGGAGAACGATTCGATCTTCGAAACACCCAGCAGCTTCTGGAAGATCGTGCCGAGCACCAGCACGATCCAGCGCATCACGCCGATGTAGTACAGCACCGAGATCAGCGCGGTCACGAAGATGATCGCCGGCAGCACCCGCACCGCGAACACGAAGCCGCCGCCGCCGAAGATATCGAACATCTTCGACTCGACGAGGCCGCCGAACAGAAACTCGATGCCGGCCTGTCCATAGCCGAGCACTGCGTTCACGCCCGCGGCCGCACCCGAAATTACGGTCTTGCCGAACGGCACGAACAGCATGAACGCACCGATGCCGATCTGCACGAGGAGTGCGGGCACCACGGTGCGCAGGCGTATCTCGCGACGGTTCGTGGAAAAGATAAAGGCGATCAGCAGCAGCACGGCGATGCCAATCAGATTTCGCGCGATCAGGGACATGTCTGTCGAAACGGTGGTCGAAGTGGCCCGATGCTAAACGAAACGCGGATGAAAAAAAATCCTTCTGCGTAGAGGGCGCGCTAAGGAATGCCTGAAGCGCGCAAACGGTTGCGCGCGCGACGTCCGTTGATGCATTGCCGCAAAAAGCGAAAGGCGCCGTTCCTTGCGGAACCGGCGCCTTTGGGGCAAGAAGCGCGAAAAACGCGCGCTTCGGTATGCCTGGGATCAGCTATGCACGCCGCCCTTCAGCTTGAACACGCTGACGGCATCGGCGAGCTGCGCCGCTTCATCGCGCAGCGCGACGGCCTGGCGCTGCGCGTCGTCGACGATCTGCGCGTTCTGCTGCGTCGCCTCGCCGATCTGCGTGACCGCGATGTTGACCTGTTCGATGCCGGCCGACTGCTCGCGCGACGCCTGGCTGATTTCGCCCATGATGTCGTGCACCTGGCGCACGCGGTCGACGATACCCTGCATCGTCGAGCTCGCTTCGCCGGCAATGCGCGCGCCGCTTTCCACGGTCGATGTGGACTCGGCCACCAGCGCCTCGATCTCCTTGACCGACGCGGCGCTGCGCTGTGCAAGCGCGCGCACTTCGGACGCGACGACCGCGAAGCCGCGGCCGTGCTCGCCGGCGCGCGCCGCTTCGACCGCGGCGTTCAGCGCGAGAATATTGGTCTGGAACGCGATCCCTTCGATCACGCTCGTGATGTCGGCGATCTTGCGCGCGGCGCGGTCGATCTCGTCCATCGTCGACACCACGCGGCCCACCGCGCGGCCGCCTTCGAGCGCCGCTTCCGATGCGCCCGACACCAGCAGGTTGGCCTGCGATGCGTTGTCGGCGTTCTGCTGCACGTTCGACGTGATCTGCTCCATGCTCGCGGCCGTGCGCTCCAGATTGCTCGCCTGGGTCGCGATACGCGCGGCGATGTCTTCGCTGCCGCTCGCGATCTGCCCGGTGCGCGCCGACATGCCGGCGGCGCCGTCGCGAACCTGCGCGACGATGCGCGCGATGCCATCGCCGATACCGTCGATCGCGCGGATCAGGCGGCCGATCTCGTCGTCCTTCGCGCGCCCGCCATCGGCAATGCGCACGCTGAGATCGCCTGCCGCGAGGCGTTCCGATGCCTTCGCGGCCTCTTCCAGCGGACGGCTGACGAGGCGCCGCACGGCGAACAGGAACAGCGCGCCGAATGCCGCGACCAGCGCGAGGCCGATCAGCAGGAAGCGGTCGCGCGTCGCGTTCACGTCGGCCATCACTTCGTCGCGCGGCGCGATGCCGCCGACGATCCAGTGCCACTCCGGTACGTAGGTGAACGATACATATTTGTCACGGGCGTTGCTCTCGCCGAGCGTTGCATCGGCCGAGCTGTATTCGAGCTGCCCCTGCTTCATGTCGAGCATCTGCTGGTACGGCGCGTTCGCTTCGTCCGCGAGCTTGCCCTTCGCCTGAGGATGCACGATGAACTTGCCGCGGTCCGGCCCGTTCGATGCATCCATCGCGAAGTAGTAGCCGCTGTCGCCGATCTTCAGTTGCCGGATGCCGTCTTCGATCGACGCGATTTCCGCGCCCACGTCGACACCCACGAACAGCGCGCCGATCACGCGGCCGCTCGCATCCTTCACCGGCTTGTACTGCGTGATATAGCGCTTGCCGAACAGCGTCGCGAGACCCGTGTAGGTTTGGCCGGCGAACACCGGGCCATAGGCGGGGCCCTTACGGTCGAGCAGCGTGCCGATCGCGCGCGAGCCGTCCTGCTTCTTCAGCGACGTCGTCACGCGCACGAAGTCGTCGCCGGTACGCGCGAAGATGGACGCGATCGCGCCGCTATGCGCGAGGAAGTCGTCGGGAATCGAGAAGTCCAGGTCGAGCACGCGGTCGCCGGCCTTGAAGGTCGGCGCGTCGGTGCCCTGGATATTGACCTTCGTCGTCTCGTCGTCGGCGTAGTTCGTCGGCAGCAGGCTTTCGAACTGCGTCATCGAGCGACCCACTTCAGACGTCAGCGCCTTGTCGAACAGCGCGATCGTGTCCGCGATCGACTTGTCCTTCTCGGCGATGCGCGTCAACACCTGCTCGTTCACCTGGGTGCCGGCCGAATGCGTGAGCGCCCACGCGAACGCGGCAAAGCTCACGGCGAACAGCACGCAGGACAGGACAGCGAGTCGCACGCCGATACCGGCGCGACGCAAGACGAAGAGTTCCATAGCAGGTGAATGTGCTCAAAAAGGCCAGCGGACTTGCGGCTGCCGCGCACTGGGAGGTGCGCGAAAGCAGCCGACGTTATGGACTTTTATCGGCACCACCTTACGATTCTTTAGCTAGCGGAAGAAGTTGCGGAAGGTGACGGCCACGATCACCGGCACCGAGAGCACCAGCGGGATCGCGAAGTACGGCACCTCGAGGTCGACGTAGTAGCTGTAGACGAGCCAGCCGATGCCGAGCGCGAGGGTGCCCACGCCGATCAACGCAGTCAGGACGTTCAACGTCGTGTTGGAAAGACGTCGTGGCGTCGGCTCTTTGGGCTCGGGTGTGTTCATCGCGCGTGTCAGGAAGGAGGAATGGAGCCCGTCGCAACCGCAGGCGCTGCGGCAGCGTGGGCTCCTCATCGCTCAGTTTACTCTGCGGCCTGGCGCTTGACACCTCCGCCTGTGGAACGCGCATCTTCAATCCTGAGGTGACGTTGAGCGTGCGGACACTGCCCTGGTAAGACGAGGAAATGTGCGGCGGATCAAATCCGCTTGCGAACCGAAATTCGAAAAAGCGAAAATGGCGGCATGGTGGCCCGGATATTCGATTTTCAATATCTGCGATATCCAGTTAACCCTGCATTTTAACGATATGTCCACCCTGATCTGCGGGCCGCATTAAATCCGAAAAAGCGCCGCATTATATCAACCATTAACA
The DNA here is from genome assembly GCF_003443895.1 of Paraburkholderia phosphatilytica. Lineage (GTDB taxonomy): Bacteria > Pseudomonadota > Gammaproteobacteria > Burkholderiales > Burkholderiaceae > Paraburkholderia > Paraburkholderia phosphatilytica. Next base: position 115,544 of record NZ_QQOA01000001.1, read on the forward strand.
TCGATTAATCATCGCTTTAAATCCATTTTTACCGCCCGGCGCCCTGTCAACCCAGGCCCCACCCTGGTAAAACACCGATGTTTTAAGCGCGCACTCCGTCAAACACCTGTTTTACCGACCCGATACGCTTCACGTCACGCGAAATCCCCAGGGCAGCTTTACCGTCTTTAGTAGGATACGAGCCTGGAATTTTCCGATTCACGATGCTCGCGAGTAAAAGTCTGCTGATTTAGCAAACGTTTGCCGATCGGCATCAAGTTCTTTAGTGGCCGGCCGAAATAGACGTGGTAGCGAAACGACTTTGGATGGAGCGTCCCTGTGAAGCAGGCTTATTTTTTTGTGGCTGTCCTCGCCCTTGCCGGTTGCGCGCAATTGCCTCCGAAGGAAGCCGCACAGCCCGTTAAAACCCCGGTTTCGACCGACATCGTCAATTTCCGGATTCCGCCGGATGCACTCGGCGCGCGCGATCCGCAATTGACGGCGGTACTGGTCAAGGTGGGGGCGCTGGCCGCAGCGCAAAAGCAGCCGACCACCATTCTGGTCACCGCGCTCGGCGCCGATTTCCCCTATCTGAACCAGGCGATCTGGCGGGGTGTTCCGGCGCAGCATTCGGTCAAGATCAGTCTCGAGAACCTGACGGCTGGCGCGAACCAGACCTACAGCGTCTCGGTGAAGCCGACGCCATAAGGAGACCACGCCATGTACCGACTTTCCGCTCTGGCGGCCGGCCTGCTGCTGGCAAGCTCCGCGTTCGCCGGCCAGCCCGCGGCCGCACAAACGGCGGCGCCGGTTCTCGTCGCGTCCGCGCCGGCCGCGGCCGATCGCGTCTATCCGCCTCTGCCCACGCTGTCGATGATCCCCGTCGCGACGAGCGATGAAGAAGAAGACGAGCCGCCCGCGCGTCCTGCTACGTCTTCGCGCAAGAAGAAGGGGCGCGTGGTGGCGGAACGTCGTCCGACGGCGCCGATGGCCCGCCTCGTCGTATCCGACGACTCGCGCGTGTATCTGCATAGCGTCGAACGCCAGATCGATCAGGCGCTGCTGCTCGCGCGCGAACACGAACCTGTCGCGGCGACCGCGAGCCGCTGACGCACCCCGGCCGCCGCGTCTATCGCAAGCGCGAACGCGGCTGCCCCTTTCGCACCGATTGCCTACCTGCCTCCGGAGATCTGCCGATGTTCACCACCGCTCTTTCCGCCGCGCCCCGTTCGCGACAGAGGATGTTCTCCTCGCTGCCCGTCGCGCTGATGCTCGCCGCCGTTTTGTCGCTGTCGTGCGGCATGCTGCGCGCCGAAGACTGTTTCAATGAAGCCGGCGCCTACCAGGGCGTCAATCCTTCGGTGCTGCGCGCCGTCGCATGGTTCGAATCGAAGGGCGACCCGACCGCGATCAACCGCAATTCGAACGGCTCGATCGACGTCGGCCAGCTGCAGATCAACTCGGTGCATTTCGGCGACCTCGCGAGGCAGGGCATTCCGCATCGCGCGCTCACCGATCCGTGTGTGAACGTGTATGTCGCCGCGTGGCTGCTCAAGCAGAAGATGGTGAAGTACGGCAATACGTGGCGCGCGATCGGCGCGTACCACTCGGAGTCGCCGAAAGCGCGCGATGCTTACGCGCGCAACATCCAGAAGATCCTCGTCTCGTGGGGCGAACTGCAGCCGGCACAGTGAGCGAGGTCAACGGAAGAGGTGGCGGTGCTTACCTGACCGCCACTTCCGTGTGATTGACGACCGGCGGCTTCGCGAAGAACGGACCGACGAGCTTGCGCCATTCCTGGAAGTCCGCGGATTCGCGGAAATGCACCATGTGGTCTTCGATCGTGTCCCACTGCACGACCAGCACATAGTGGTCCGGCTGCTCGACCGTGCGATGCAGCTCGACGTTCCTGCAGCCACGCGCGCGCTTGAAGAGCGGTACGGCTTGCGACACGCCCGCTTCGAACTCGGCTTCTTTCCCCGGAATCACGTCGATATGCGCCATCTCGTAGACCACGAGCTTCTCCTCTGTCGTCTGGTTCATTGAACGATACCCGTCGCCGCCGGCACCCACTGAGTGCGATGCGAACGGCGTCGGGCGAACGCCAGCATAACCCGGTTGCAGGGATTCGAGGCAAACGCTCCGGTCAGCGCGTGCTCAGACCGTGAACAGCGGCCGCAGCTGATCGATCCGTTCGACGCTTTCGAGCCGGTTGATCCGCTCGATCAGCTTCCCGGTCTTGTCCGCGCCCAGCACGGGCGTCATCAGATCGCGCGCCTTCGCGTTCACGCCTTCCACACTGAGCGGGTTCTCCTTCGTGCCCGGCGGAAAACGCGTGGTGTGGCTGAGCGTGCGACCATCGGTGGTGGTCACGTCGACGATGCCGCCGCGCGGCGCGGCCGGGTCCATCAGCTGCTGATCGCCTACCACCGTGATCTTCGCGCGCTGCGCCTCGATGCGCGGATCGTGCATCAGCGACGCGTCGTGACTGTCGGCGAACGACAGCCCACCCTTCACGAGCGCGATCGCGACGATGTGCGCGCAGTTGACGTCGGGCATCGCGCTATCGCCGACGATCCCCACCGCGTCCGTCGGAATCCGCACGCGAATGCTCTGCACGTTGTCGGGCGTCAAGCCGTACTGCTTGCGCAGCGTGAGGAACGCATCGAGCGGCGACTGGATCGGATAACCGACCGAATACGTCTTGATCGCCGTTTCCGTCACGAAGAAGCGGCTGCCCAGTCCATCGAGCATCGCTTCGGGATCCGGCTTCGTCGACAGCGCGATGAAGAGATTGTTGGTGCCGTCCAGCACATCGTTCACGCCCGTCATGCCCGAGCGCACCATGTCGACCGCGGTCACGCCGTTGCGCGCGCCCATGCCGGCGAAATCGAAGGCTTTCTCGATGTGGTCCTTGTCCTTGACCCAGCTCCATAAGCCTGACACCTGTTGCGCCGCGTACGAAATCGCGAAGCGCGTGCGCGGTTCGTCGAGACGCGCGAGCGCGGCCGCCGCGCCGAGCCCGCCAAATGTGGACGCCGTGCCTTCCGCGCTGCGATGCGTCGCGCGCACGAGATCGGGCCCGAGCGCCATCAGCAGCCGGCACGCGAGGTCGTAGCCGAGCGCCACCGCGCGAATGAACTGCGCGCCGCTCGATCCTTCGTTCTCCGCAACAGCCAGCGCCGCCGGCACCACAGAGCAGCCAGGATGCGCTTTCGTGACCGGCTCGAAGTCGTCGGTCTCGTCGGAATGCGCGCACATCGCGTTGGCGAGCGCGGCGTTCACCATCGTCGTGCGGAAATTCGCGCCGATCACCGACGCCTGCTGCGTGCCGCCCAGACCGCGCACGTACTTCACGGCCAGCGTGCCCGGCCGCATCCGCGCGCCGGACACCATCGCGCCGAACGTGTCGAGGATATGGTTCTTGCACGCGGTCACTACCGCATCGGGCAGCGGCTGCTCCTGCGCGGCGACCATGTAGCGTGCGAGGCGCGCGGTGATGCCGTTGTTGTCGGCATCGGCGTGCGTATCGCTGCTATCGCCGGCGGTTGGGTCCGCCGCGAGCGCCGCGCCGAACGGAGCGACGGACAGCGCCGCGAGCGCGGCAGCGGATTGCAGCACGCGGCGGCGTGACGGCATCGATGATCGGGACATAGGCTCCTCTCAGGACGTCCAGCGCACGCCCAGTTCGTTCGTGATCGCGTCCGCGTCGAAGCGATACGCCATCAGCGCAGCGAGCCCGCGCCGCCCATCGATCGAAGCCGGCGCGCTCGTGAAGCCATGCTTCGCGATCAGCGTGGACTCGATCGCATCGGCGGCGGCCTTGCCGGTCTCGATCGCTTCCATCGCGTGGCCGGCGTTATGCGCGAGCCCCGCCGCCTGGGTTGCGGCCACGCCGAGCGCATGCCGCGCGCGCGTCGCGTCGAGCTTCAAGAGACGCGCAACCGCGAGCGTCGCGCCGAGCACGCCCAGCGACGACGCCACGTTCCAGCGCGCGCGATACTCGCTGCTGTCTAGCGCGCTCAGTACACGCGCCGCGGCTTCGTGGCCGATCGCGACGGCGGCGGCGATGTCGTCATCGGATGCGGCGATGCGATCGCCCATCGTGATCGCGGCGGCCAGCACCGGCGTCGCGAACGAAGGCGCCGAAGACGCGGCTTCGCCGGCGAGCAGTGCGCCGAGCGTCCATGCCTGCACTCGCGCATCGGCGGGCGAGCCCTGCTGCGACTTCAGCAATTCGGCGACGCGGCGCGCCGCATCGCGCGACTGGCTCGCGGTGGCACGGGCGTCGGCCACCGCGCGTCGCGCGGCGTCGACAGACGATGCAGCGCTCTGCGGCAACGGCGCGACCGCGAACGTCACCAGCGCATCGGATACAACGGAATGGGCAGCGGCCTCATGCATGATTCGTGTCCTTCACGGGAATGCAGCGCTCGAAGAGCGGATCGAGATTGGGCAGGGAGGTGAGATCGCGCATCACATCGGCGATGCGCGCGGTCGCGCCGTGGCCGAGTATCGGGTCGATCAGCAGCGTGATCTTTTCGGTCAGCTCGGCATCCGTCAGCGGACGCGCGAAGCTGCCGCGCGCATGCTCGACGTGATGGCTCACCACGCTGCCATCCGCGAGGCGCGCCTCGATGAACACTTCATCGCGATTCACCGAGGTATCCGGCACGAGCCTCGTTTTCGCGCGCACGGCGGACACATCCGCCTGCACGACGCGCGCGTCTTCATATTGCGCGAGTCCCACACGGCGATCGCACAATGCCGCCGCCACGCCGTGAATCGCGCTGAAGCGCGCCTGCAGACCGTCCTTCGGTTGCGGATTGCCCATCAGCTCCGGTACGAGCGGATGGCAGCGCAGCGTGATCACCTCGATCGCGGCTGCATCGTCGATCTTCGCGGACAGCGCGAGCCCTGCGTCGATCGCCGGATGCGCGACGATCCCGCACGGATACGGCTTGTAGGTATTCGCGAGCAGTTCCCAGCGCGTGCCGAACTCTCCGTTCATCCTGTCGAAGTCGACCTTCGTCGACATCGAATGCGAGAAACCGCCCGATGCTTCGAAAATGTCATCGGTCACCTGTTGCCCCTGCTGCGCGAGCCGCGCCGCGGCAATGCCGTTAGCCGCCGCCTTGCCGGGGTGATACGGCTTCGTCATCGTGCCGAACGCTTCGCGCTGACCGACGAACATCGACGCGGCGATCGACACCGCACGCGTGAGCGCCGCTTCGTCGAGACCGAGCAGCAGCGCAGCGGTGACCGCGCAACCGATCACGCCGCACGTGCCGGTGATGTGCCAACCGCGATCGTAGTGCTCGGGCGAGATCGATACGCCGACGCGCAGCTGCGCCTCGCAGCCGAGTGCGAACGCGGTCAGTGCCAGCGTGCCGCTGGGTTGCGTCGATGGCGCGAGCGCCGTCAGCACCGCGAACACCGACGCGGCCGGATGGATCACCGTGACGAGATGCGTGTCGTCGAAGTCGTCCAGATGACCCGCGAAGCCGGTGGCGAGCGCGGAGAAATGCACGTCGACGCGCTCGGTGCGCCCCGGCACCGGCGCCGCGGCTTCGATACCCAGCTCGCGCGCGGCGGCGAGGATCGCATCGACGCCAGGATGCTGCGACGCGCCGATCGATGTACCGACCACGTTGATGAGGGAACGTCGCGCCTCGGCGTCGACCTCGGCGGACAACGGCCGCCCGGCCAGCGAAAACAGGCCGTGCGCGAATGCGGCGGCAATGGAACTCATTGGGACAACTCCTCGAGACGAATGCCGTTGGTGCGGGGACCCAGCGCCCCCACCATGACGACGATGACCAGCATGGCCGATGAAATCAATACGAACACCGCGGGCACGCCGAAATGCTTCAGCAGCGCGGCGACCCAGAAGCCGACGAAGATCGAGCTCACGCGGCTCCAGCTGAATACGAAACCGACTGCGCGCGCACGCATCCGCGTCGGGTACAACTCGGCCTGGTAGGTGTGAAAGATGCCGATCAGCCAGTTATTCGCGATCGTCACCGCACTACCGAACAGCAGAATCCAGACCGGGTCGCGCACGAGGCCGAACACGATGCCCGCCACGGCTACCGTGATCGCGCTGCCCACCAGCTGCCACTTACGCTGGATGCGCTCCGCGCACGCCATCGCACCCAGCGCGCCGAGCGGCGTCGTGAACGCGATCACCATCGTGTAGAGCAGCGAGTGCGTGAGCGTGATGCCCTTCGTGTACAGCAGCACCGGCACCCACGAACCGAAACCGTACACGCCGAAGGTCTGGCAGAAGTTGAACACCGACAGCATCAGCGTGCGGCTCAGATACGGGCCCTTCCACATCTCGCCGAACGACACCTTGCCCGTCTCGATCGGCGGCACGTCGTACGCATTCGCCGCGAGCGGCGGCAACGGCGCGCGCGTTTCGATCGTCACGCGACGCTCGATCTCGTCGACGATCGCGCTCGCTTCATCAGTGCGCCCTTTACTCTCGAGCCAGCGCGGCGATTCCGGCAGGCCACGCCGCATAAACCAGATCAGGATCGCGCCCGCCGAGCCGATGATCATGACCCAGCGCCAGCCTTCCAGACCCGCGAACGTCAGCGGCACGAGCAGAAACGACAGCACCGCGACCACCGGCACCGAGGTCAGGATCACGAGGATGCTGAACGCCGAGTAGCGGCCGCGCGCATGATGCGGCGTCAACTCGGACACGTAGGTGTCGACAGTAATCAACTGCACGCCGATCCCGATGCCGGCGAAGAAGCGCCACAGGTCCATCGCGACAGGACTGTTCTGGAACGCCGCGACGAAGGTTGCGAGCGAGTAGATCAGCATCGCGCCCGTGAAGACCGCGCGCCGCCCGAAGCGATCCGTGAAGCCGCCCAGCGCGACCGTGCCGACGAACATGCCCGCGAAGAACGACGCCAGAAAACTCGCGAAGCCGCGCACGTCGAAGAGCCCCGCGGTGGTGGCGCGGTACAGGCCGCCGTGGATCAGGCCCAGCGAGATATACGCCGCCATGAACATTTCATAGAACTCGAACCAGCCGCCGATCGCGATGCGCGCGACGAGGCCGCGGAAATACCGCGTTGGGGGCAATCGGTCCAGCCGCGCCGACACGCTCGCGCGTGCGCGGGTACTCGCATTCGCGCGCGTCGAGCCGGCGATGTCGTTCTCCACCTTGTCCATGTACATGGCGTCTCCGGGATGGTTTGTTCGCGTGTCGTTTGTTTTAGTGTCGACACTTTATCGGAGTGTACGGGGTTAACCGCGTGCCGCACAAGTCATTTAGGGATAAAATGTCGACACTTCATCGCTGCCGCGTGGAGCAGGGAGACTGCCCGGCCCGCCGCCCTGCTAGAATCCGCGACCGGGAGCCGGCCCGTCGAGCCGCGCGGGAAAGGGATCACATGGACGAATATGTCGACAGTGGCGCGGACGCGAACGAAGCGTCGACGGTCGCCGAAATCGTGGAGTGGGTGGCGCGCGGCATCATCGAAGGCCGTCTGCAGCCGGGTGACGACCTGAATTCGGTCGACCTCGCGAAGCGCTTCAAGGTGAGCCGCACGCCGGTGCGCGAGGCGCTCTTCACGCTGAGCCGCGAGGGGCTCGTCGACTGGTCGCCGCGGCGGCGGCCGCGCGTCGCGTCGGTCAGCCTGCGCGACGTGCGCGAGCTGTACCAGTTGCGCGCGGTGCTCTACGCGCAGGTCTCGCTCGCGATCGCCGAGCACGCAACGGATGCCGATATCGCAGCGCTGTGGCAGGCGCATTCGCGTCTCGCCGAAGCCGCCGCGAAGCACGACGTGGACGGGTATTTCTGGGGCAACGTCGCGTTTCGCGACGAAGAACTGCGCGTGTGCGGCAACCGCATCTTCAAGGAAGTGCTCGATACGCTGCGGATGCGCACCAACCGTCTGCGGCATCTGAGCACATCGCTGCCGGGGCGCATGGAGCGCTCGTGCTCGGACCATCTGCGGCTGTGCGAAGCGTATGCGGAACGTGACGGCACGCTCGCGGCCGCGATCAACCGTTCGATCGTGCTGAGCGCGCTGAAAGCGATCGAAGCATCGTGGCAAGGCGACGAATAGCAGCGAATGTCGACGAACGCATTGCGGGATCCGCGGTCACACCTTCGACCCAACCGACCGGTTCGAACCAGGAGATCGCATGAATCCCGAGATGTGGCACACCGTAGACGATTACATTTCCAGCACGCTGATCGGCCCCGACACGGCGCTCGACGCAACGCTCGCCGCCAGCGACCATGCCGGCCTGCGCGCGATCAACGTCGCGCCGAATCAAGGCAAGTTTCTGCATCTGCTCGCGCGCATTCATGGCGCGCGGCGCATTCTCGAAATCGGCACGCTCGGCGGCTATAGCGCGATCTGGCTCGCGCGCGCATTGCCTGCCGACGGCGCGCTGATTTCGCTCGAAGCCGATGCGGACACCGCGAAGATCGCGCGCGACAACATCGCTTCCGCTGGTCTGGCAGACAAGGTCACCGTGATCACCGGGCTCGCGGCCGACAGCCTTCATGAACTGATCCGCAACGGTACCGCGCCGTTCGATCTGATCTTCATCGATGCGGACAAGAGCGGCAATCCCGACTATCTGCGTCTTACACTGCAACTCGCGCGCGCAGGCACCGTGATGGTCGCGGACAACGTGGTGCGCAGCGGCCGCGTGGCCGATCGCTCGAGCAACGAACCCGACGCCGTCGGCATCCGCCGCTACTTCGATATGCTCGCTGCCGCGCCGGGCATCGACAGCACCGCCGTGCAGACGGTCGGCATCAAGGGTTGGGATGGCTTCGCGATCTCGATCGTGTCGGACCCGGCAGCCGCGAGCGCCGCGCTGCGTTGATCGATGTTCGCGGCGCGTGGTGCGTAGCGTGTTGCGATGCCTGTAATGCGCTGCAATCGTATTACAGCATCGTGCAAGACGATTCGCGCGAACCTTGAACTAGACTCTCGTTGACGACGACGTGCGTTGCCGTCTTCGACGAAGATCGCGTCGGTCTGCACACACCGGCGCGAAGCACGCGCACGTCGAGGTCAATCCGTCCGCGCCTGCATTCATGACCTATCAAACGATGAACATCCAGGTGCTGACCGAACCGAACGGCGACTTCGTCTACCGTTTTTCGATCGGCCAGCACGCCTCGCTGTTGCGCACGCACGATCTCGACTCGCTGATCGAGCAGCTGATCATGCTGCGCGCGAGCAGCCGGCCGCCGCGCGCGGTCGAGCCCGTGAAAGAGCACAACTATCCGCTCGAGTACGACCCGTGCTGGCGGGTCGACCAGTCGCCGCTGCTCGATGGCCCCGTGCTGATGCTACGTCACGCGGGCGCCGGCTGGCTCGCGTACACGTTCACGGTCGAGAGCCTCAGGCAATTGCTCGACGCGCTCGCCGCGAAGCCGCCCACCTCCGTCGAAACGAGCCAGCTCGTCAACTGACCGTAGGCTTGTTTGCACCGCTCTTACGGTGTTCCCGACATTTCGCAAACGGTAAGCATCGCGAAGCGATCTTGGCACGCTATCGAAAAGGCGTCGCGCGCATTTCCAAAACTTTCGTGACGATGTGCAGCGCGGCGCTTGCGCAGGAGCGTTGCGTCAAGCCAGTACGCGTGTTGCGGCATATCGCCATGTCGTCATGGCAACCATGCGGTTAAGCGCAGGTAACAGAGCGGTAAACCATAACGTCAGCCGCTTAGGTATCGTCGCACCCTGTCTGATCGATCGCTGGAGGTTCGACATGGTGCGAGCATTTCTCCCCGACGTGCTGGACACGATAGTGCAGATGGCGCGCTGGATGGCAACCTCCAGTTCTCCCTCGCCTGGTTATCTGACGCAACGGGTCAGTCTGTCGCTCTCGCTGCTGCCGCGTCTGCGACGACCGGTGCTGCGCCGCGCGGTGGAAGTCGCGCCGCGCATCGCCGCCACGCTCGAAGCGACGCATCCGACACCCGGCTCGACGCAGCACGGCGCACCGACCACGTCGTCGGCCGGCGCGAGCCCACACTCCGACTGCCGCGAGCAGACGCCGTCCCACCCTCACTCAGGCGCAGCCACTTACTCGTGAAGATGAAGTTCCGCTTTTTCAGGTCGCGCGGCATCGACGCCGCGCTCGCTGTCGCCGTCAACGCCATCATCATGCCTGCCGCACACGCCGCCACACCGATCGTGATCCGCGACATTCGTCTCGAAGGCCTGCAGCGCATCGAGGCGAGCACGCTCTTTTCGTATCTGCCGGTCAAGCGCGGCGACACGTTCGACGACGACAAGGCGTCGGAGATCATCCGCAAGCTGTACGCGACGGGCTTCTTCAACGACGTGAAGGTGTCGACCGAAGGCGACGTGCTGGTCGTGCAGGTGGCAGAACGCGCCGCGATCGGCAGCATCGATTTCGCCGGCATTCACGAGTTCGACAAGGACGCGCTCACGAAGGCGCTGAACAGCGTCGGGCTGTCGCCGGGCCGCTACTACGACAAGGCGCTCATCGACAAATCCGAGCAGGAACTGAAACGGCAGTACCTGACGCGCGGCTACTACGCGGCGGAAGTGACCACGACGATTTCGCCGCTCGACCGCAATCGCGTCGGCATCCTGTTCTCGGTGACGGAAGGACCGAGCGCGAAGATCCGCCAGGTCAACTTCATCGGCAATCACGTGTTCAGCGACGGTACGCTGCGCGACGAGATGCAGGAGTCCACGCCGAACTGGTTCTCGTGGTACACGAAGAACGACCTGTACACGAAAGACAAGCTGACGGGCGATCTGGAAAACGTCCGCAACTACTACCTGAATCGCGGCTACCTCGAGTTCAACATCGAGTCGACCCAGGTGCAGCTGTCGCCCGACAAGAAGGACATGTACCTGACGCTGACGGTGCACGAGGGACAGCCGTACACGATCTCCGGTATTCGTCTGGCGGGCAATCTGCTCGACCGCGAGGCGGAGCTGAACGGGCTGGTCAAGATCAAGGCCGGCGACCGTTTTTCCGCCGAAAAGCTGCAGGCCACCACGAAGGCGATTGTCGACAAGCTCGGCGAATACGGCTACGCGTTCGCCACGGTGAACGCGGTGCCGCAGATCGACCAGGAGCATCACAAGGTCGACCTGACGCTGAACGTCGATCCGAGCCGCCGCGTGTACGTGCGGCGCGTGAACATCGAAGGCAACACGAAGACGCGCGACGAAGTGGTGCGCCGTGAAATGCGCCAGCTCGAAAGCTCGTGGTTCGATTCGAACCGCCTCTCGCTGTCGAAAGACCGCATCAATCGTCTCGGCTACTTCACGAACGTCGATATCACGACGGTGCCCGTGGAAGGCACGCAGGACCAGGTGGACATCGACGTGAAGCTGGAAGAAAAACCGACCGGTACGCTGTCGCTGGGTCTCGGCTACGGCTCGGGCGAAGGTCCGATCATTTCGGCCGGCATTTCGCAGGACAACGTGTTCGGCTCCGGCACGAGTCTCGCGCTGAACGTGAACACGTCGACCACCTATCGCACGTTGACGGTCACGCAGGTCGATCCGTATTTCACGATCGACGGCATCAAGCGCATCACCGACGTCTACTATCGCACCACCGAGCCGCTGTACTACTCGAGCACGACGGATACGAGCTTCCGCATCATCTCGATGGGTGTCGATACGAAGTTCGGCATTCCGTTCTCGGAAGCCGACATGGTGTACTTCGGCCTCGGTCTCGAACAGGACCGGCTCGATATCGATTCGACCACGCCGCAGAGCTACAAGGACTACGTAGCCGATTTCGGCCGCGTGTCGAACGAAGTGCCGCTCACGCTCGGCTGGTCGCGCGACAACCGCGACAGCGTGCTGATTCCGAGCCGCGGCTATTACCTGAACACGTCCGCGAAGTACGGCACGCCGATCACCGGCACGACGTTCTACAAGATGGATGCGCAGGCGCAGTACTACTACTCGTTCGCGCGCGGCTTCATTCTCGGCCTGAACTTCCAGGGCGGCTACGGCAACGGCCTCGACGGCAAGCCGTTCCCGATCTTCGAGAACTACTACGCGGGCGGTATCGGTTCGGTGCGCGGCTACGAGTCCGGCTCGCTGGGCCCGCGCGATACCTCGACGGGCGACCCGATCGGCGGCTCGAAGATGATCGTCGGCAACATCGAGATGACGTTCCCGCTGCCGGGCACCGGCTACGACCGCACACTGCGCGTGTTCAGCTTCATGGACGGCGGCAACGTGTGGGGCACCGAAGGCGAGAGCACCGGCGCGAACGGCCTGCGCTACAGCTACGGTCTGGGCCTCGAATGGATCTCGCCGATCGGCCCGCTGAAGATCTCGTACGCGCTGCCGCTGATCCGGCACGCGAACGACAAGTACCAGAAGTTCCAGTTCCAGATTGGCACGTCGTTCTAACGGTGCGTTTTATCTTCTCCCCTTCCCGTTGGTTGAACGCACCGCGGCTCGTCCGGCGCTCGCTGGACGTGCTGCTGATCCTGCCCGCGTGGGTCGCGCACAGCGCCTACGCGCAGCTGAGCGGCGACGCCGCGCAGCCTGAACGGCTCGACGGACCGTGGAGCCTGTCGGTTACGCCGCAGCTCGGCGAGCATCCGCTCGCACCGGGCCAGACGCCCGCGACATTCGGCATCGGCAGCAGCGCGACCGGCACGTCGGACCAGGACCTCGCGCTCAAGGGCAGCGCCGAGCTGCGTCGCGCGACGGCCGTCGTGCAGGCCGATGCGATCCACTACGACGTGGACCGCGACGTGGCCGATGCCTTCGGCCACGTGAAGCTCACGCGCGAAGGCAACGTGTTCGCCGGTCCGTACGCGCATCTGCTCGTCGACGCGACCGAAGGCACGATGACCGCGCCGAAGTACCACTTCCTGCTGACCGACGGCAACGGTTCGGGCACGCGCATCGACCTGCACGACGACCAGCACGAAACGCTCTACCAGGGCACTTATACGACCTGCCAGTGCGTCGACGATCCGTCGTGGTACGTGCGTGCGTCGCGGCTCGAACTCGACAACGCGGAAGGTCTCGGCACCGCGTACAACGGCGTGCTGTTCTTCCAGGGCGTGCCGATTTTCGCGTCGCCGTGGCTGTCGTTTCCGCTCGATGGCGAACGCCGCACCGGCATCCTGCCGCCTACTTTCTCGCTCAGCTCGTCGAACGGTTATGACCTCGCGGTGCCGATCTACTTCAATCTCGCGCCGAACTACGACCTGATGCTGACGCCGCGCCTGATGTCGAAGCGCGGCGCGATGCTGACGAGCGACTATCGCTACCTGACGCCTACGTATTCGGGCACGCTCTCCGTGCTGTACCTGCCCGACGACGCGATCACGAAAACCAACCGCTATTCGATCTCGTTCCAGCATCAGCAGAATCTCGGCAACGGCTTCGGCGCGTACGTGAACTACAACCGCGTGTCCGACGCGAACGTCACGACCGACCTCGCGAATACGAACGCGGTGATCCTGGGCGGCGAAAGCGTGTTCCAGCAGGAAGCCGGCGTCACGTACAACAGCGGGCCATGGTCGGTGCTGACGCGCGTGCAGACCTGGCAGTCGTTCTCGGGCACGGTGCCGCCGTACAACCGCGAGCCCGAGGCCAATGTGAAGTACGCGCGCTACGACGTAGGCGGTTTCGATTTCGGCGCCACGGCAGATGCGACCCGCTTCACGATTCCCACCGCGGATTCGACCCAGGGCGAACGTCTGACCTTCGACCCGTACGTCAGCTATCCGATCGAGCGGCCCGGCTGGTACGTGATCCCGAAACTGCAGTGGCATTTCGCGTCGTACGACCTGACGTCGATCGGCAGCGATGCGCCGTCGGGTCAGCCGAAGACCTTCAGCTTCAACGTGCCGACGCTGTCGTTCGATACCGGCGCGACCTTCGAGCGCAACGTGAACCTGTTCGGCGTCAGCATAATCCAGACGCTCGAGCCGCGGCTCTACTACGTGTACACGCCGTACCGCGACCAGAACTTCGCGCCGATCTTCGATACCGCGCCGCTCGACTTCGGCCTCTCCGAAGTGTTCACGAGCAACCGCTTCGTGGGCGGCGATCGCGTGTCCGACATGAACCGCGTGACGGCCGGCCTGACCACGCGCTTCCTCGATGCGGGCAGCGGCCAGGAACTCGCGCGCTTCGTGATCGCGCAGGAGTATTACTTCCGCACCACCCAGGTGACGATGACCGACGACTCGCCGCCTACCGCAGGCCCGTCGAGCCTGATTCTCGGCGACTCGCTGAACCTGGGCGGCGACGTGTCGATCCAGCAGGGCATCGCGTACAACCAGTCGAGCGACGAGTTCGCGCAGGCTACCGCGGGCGTGTCGTGGAAGCCCGCCGAGGGCAAGGTGTTCAACGCGGCCTACCTCTACGCCCGCGAAAACACCACGCTCGATCAGCAGGCGGAGAACCAGGTGCTGCTGTCCGGGCAGTGGCCGATCACGCGACGCATGTCGGGCGTCGGGCTGATCGACTACGACATGGTGAGCCACCGGATTCTCGCCGGCCTGCTCGGCATGCAGTACACGGCCGACTGCTGGGCGATCAGCCTCGCGCTCGAGAAGTACACGAACGTCAGCTCCACGTCGACGCCGAGCACCGGCACGCGCGTGCTGATGCAGCTGCAACTGAACGGCATGAGCAAGATCGACAATGGCCTGTTGCAGCAGTTCAAGGCGGACGTGCCGGGCTATTCGGTCACGCCATCCGAAGCGCCGGAGTCGCGCTTCTCCGACTACCCCTGATACATCGCCGATGTCGTAATCGACCGTAAACGCAGGCGTAAACCGATTAACAGTTCCCTGACCTAGACTTTGTGCGCCGGATTCATCGCCACGCGCATCGCCGATGCCGTGGCTCGACTCAGGGAATGCATGGCGCCCAAAGCTCAAGCCGTTTTTCTGCACACCGGATACCGCACCGCTGGAACGTGGCTCTGGTCGTGCTTCCGTCGCCTCGACGAGGTCGCAGCGTGGTACGAACCGCTGCACGAAATGCTCGCGACGATCGACCACGCAAAGATCGCAACCAGCACCGCCGATAGCTGGCGCTCGGGGCATCCCGCGCTGGATGCGCCGTATTTCGCGGAGTTTTCGCGTTTTCTGCGGCCCGGAGGCGTGGGCATCGCGGGTTACGAAGCGCGTTTCGCAATCGATCGCCTGGATGGCGAAGCCGAACCCGAGGATGCTGCCGCGATCAAAGCGTACGTGCGCACGCTGATCGCCGCATCGGAACACGATGGCCGCATGCCCGTGTTCAAGTTCTGCCGTTCGCTCGGCCGCTTGCCATGGTTTCATCGCACGTTTGCCGACGCCGCGCACATCGTCGTGTTGAAGAACCCCGTTTCGCAATGGCAATCGTGCTGGCAGTTGCTCGCGAAGCATCGCAACGCGCATTTCGTCGCGGTGCCGTTTGCGGTGCTGTCGTTCAACCGCGATGACCCCGTGGTGCGCAGAACGCTGGACGCACTGCGCGTGACCTTGCCCGATGTGCCGGCGCCTTCTGCTTTGGAACATCGCGACATCGTCGTGCATACGCTCACGTATTTCAGCCAGTACGTCGCAAGCCTCGCGCCGCTCGATGCGTACCGGGGTTTCCTTGCGCACTGGCTGCTGTCGCTGCGTCATGTTGCGATGCACGCGGATGCGATCTTCGACTGCGATCTCGCGTCGTGGTCGCCGCACTATCTGCAGTCCGCCCAGCGCTGGGTCCAGCGTCTCACCGGCCTCGCGCCAACGTTTCCATCCAGCGCGCAACATGGGCTCGCAAACCGTTCGTGCGGATTCGACGCGATGGAAGGCTTCGCACTGCACCTCGACGCTGCACGACTGGCGGCGGAATGGGTACAACGTGGCCTGATGCACGCCGACACGCTTGCGCTGATCCAGAGCAAGCTCGCGCAGGCAACCCAGGTGCAAGGCTTCGGCCTGCATGCGCATGGCGCCGGCGCACCCGGCGCGTTGTCGCATTCGACGCATCTGATGCAGGTGAACCTGATCGACGGCGCGGATCTCGATGCGACGCTGTTCAGCGAACTCAGCACGGCACGCGCCGCGCTGGCGGACGCGCAGCAGCGCCACAGCGATACGCGCAGGCGCTTCGCGAGTCGCGCATTCCATGCATTGCTGCACCCGCTATCGGGGCGGCGCGCGGATTCGCGGCTACGCGATCCAGGCCGCGTCGCGTAAGCGCAGTTCGATGAACTCCTTGAGCAGCTTCACGCGCTCCGGCAAATGCGGCCGGTACGGCGCGATCCACTGCACGTCGGAGTCCACCTTCGCGTAGTCGCTGAGCACGTGTACGAGCGCGCCCTGCTGGATATGCGCCTGCACATCCCAGTACGGACGCAGCGCGATGCCCGCGCCGCTCAGCGCCCAGTCGCGCAGCACCTCGCCGTGATTGCTGGACAGCACGCCCGATACCCGCACGTCGACGATGGGTTCCTCGCTCGCTTGCGGCCCTACCCGGCTCAGCCGCCAGATGTTGGCGGGCATGTCGCGCTCCAGCATCAACAGACACGTGTGATTGCGCAGATCGTCCAGGTTCCGCGGCGTACCGGCCTCCTGCAGGTACGCATGCGAAGCGACCATCACGCGATTGTTCTTCGCGAGCGTCTGCACGATCCATCGCGTGGTGGACGGCTGCCAGAGCCACACGGCGGCGTCGAATCCCTCTGCCTGCAGATCGGGCAAGCGGTTGGTCAGATAGAGCTCGACGCGCACGGACGGATAACGCCGCGAAAACCCGTCGACGATGGGCGCGAGCCACTGTCGTCCAAACCCCATGTTGCACGCGAGCCTGACGAGACCGACGGGCGTCGTGCTGAAATCCGCCACGCGCGATTCGAGACTCGCGAAGCCGGCCAGCACCTGCATCGCCAGTTCGCAATACAGGTCGCCCTCAGGCGTCGGCACCACGCTGCGGGTGGTGCGCCTGAAGAGCCGCACGGCCATCACTGCTTCCACCTGCGCAAGCCGCTTCGTGATGGCCGCGCCGCTCACGCCAAGCCGTCTCGCCGCACCGATCAGGCTGCCCGTCTCCTTGATCGCGAGCACCATCGCCAGGTCGGATCGCTCGAGCATTACCAACCTCAGGTAAAGAAAGAAGTGAATCATTATGCTCTTGTGACGCCACAATAATCGGCCAAGAATGCAGGGACAGGCGAGAGCCAGACGAGCGTCCCGTTGCCTGGGTCTAGCCCGACAAGAAGCGCAGCACGACTGCGCGACAAGACAACGGAGACACCCATGGAACTCAGCCTGCCGTCCGCGCTGCGGACTCACTACGCGATCATGGCGCGCGTCGATCGCCTGCCGCGTTCGCGTCACCTCTTCAAGATCGTCGCGCGCATCGCCGCCGGCGGCTGGTTCGAATTCTTCGAACTGTTCATGCCCGGCTTTATCTCGCTCGGCCTCGTGCGCTCCGGTATCTACACGATCGGCAACAAGGGGCTGCTGGACGTCCACAGCTTCGCGAGCTTCCTCGCGTCGTTCTTCGTCGGCATGTTTCTGAGCACGGCCGTGTTCGGCTTCGTGTCCGACAAGATCGGCAGACGCGCCGTGTTCGTTCAGTCGATGCTCGTGTATTCGGCCGCACAGCTCGTCGTCGCGCTGCTGAGCGACCCGCTGCTGATCGACATCGCGCGCTTCGTCGCCGGCTTCGCGGTGGGCATGCAGCTGATCAACAACGACTGCTATGTGACCGAGCTGACGCCGCGCGCGCGACGCGGCCACTACATGACCACGTCGTACATCTTCGTACTGTCCGCGATCCCGATTGCGGCATTGCTCGCGGCGGTGCTCGTGCCGCTCGATCCGTTCGGGATCGCGGGCTGGCGCTTCGTGGTGGCGATCGGTTCCGCAAGCGGGCTGATCGTATTCCTGCTGCAGCGCGGCTTGCCAGAGTCGCCACGCTGGCTCGAAGTGCACGGGCGCATCGAGGAAGCGGACCAGGTCGTGAAGACGATCGAAACCGCGATCGAGGCCGAGCAAGGCGCGGCGCTCGCGCCGCCCGACCTGAGCGTGCCGGACCCCGTGATCGAGTCCGGTCGCTGGACCGAGATCTTCAGCCGCTTCTATTTCCCGCGCACGCTGATCATTTCGCTGTTCCAGTTCTCGCAGACGATCGCCGTGTTCGGCTTTACCGCATTCGTGCCGGTGCTGCTGATTCATCACGGCTTCTCGATCGTGCATTCGCTCGACTACTCGCTCGCGATCGTGATGATGGCGCCGGTCGGCGCGGCGATCGGCGCGTATCTGTCGGAACGCATCGAGCGCAAATGGCAACTCGTGCTGTGCGCTTGCGTGATCGCCATCGCGGGCACCGTGTTCGCCAGCGGCCAGAACGTGCCGGTGATCGTCTGCGCGGGCGCGGTGCTCGCGCTCGGCAACAACTGGATGATCGCGATCTTTCACCCGTATGCCGCCGAGCTGTTCCCGACGCGCATCCGCGCCCGCGCGATCGGCTTCACGTTCTGCTGGAGCCGCGTGAGCTCGATCTTCGTCGGCTACTGGGTCGGCGACCTGATGGCGCGATACGGCCAGGGCGGCGTGTTCACGATGATCGCGCTCGCGATGCTGACGATCATCGTCGGCATCGGTGTGTTCGGACCGCCAACCAATGGCCGCAGTCTCGAGACGCTGTCGCCCTGAGTCTCTCTTTCCATTCCTGGAGAAACACGCATGAAAATAGGCATTCTCGAAGGCGACGACATCGGACACGAAGTCGTGCCCGAAGCCGTCAAGGTGATGCGCGCGGCGGCATCGCGCGCCGCGCTCGAGATCGACTGGCGTCCGGTGCCGATCGGACGCAAGGCCTTCGATACCCTCGGCTACACGCTGCCGCCCGGCACGCTCGATACGCTTGCGGCACTCGACGGCTGGATTCTCGGCCCGATCGGTCACATGGCGTATCCGAAGGTGCCCGAGGCGGTCAACCCGCACCCGATCCTGCGCAAGCACTTCGACCTGTTCGCGAACATCCGTCCGGCGCTCTCGTATGCCGGCATTCCTTCGCTGCACCAGAACGTGGACCTCGTGATCGTGCGGGAGAACAACGAGGGGTTCCAGCCCGACCGCAACGTGGTGGCCGGCAGCGGCGAATTCCGTCCCACTCATGACGTGACGATTTCGGTGCGCGTGATCACGCGCGCGGGGTCGTCGAAAGTACTGCACGAAGCGTTCAGGCTCGCACGCTCGCGTCGCAAACACGTGACCGTGGTGCACAAGGACACGGTGTTCAAGCTCGGCTGCGGGATGTTCATGGAAGAGGCGCGGCGGATCGCGGCCGAGTATCCCGACGTGACGATGAACGACGCGATCGTCGACACGTTCGCGATGCGCCTCGTGATGACGCCGCAGAAGTACGACGTGGTGGTCACAACCAACATGTTCGGCGACATTCTCAGCGACGAAGCCGCGGGGCTCGTCGGTGGGCTGGGGCTTGCGCCTGGACTCTCGGCCGGCCCGCAGCACGCGATGGCGCAGGCGACCCACGGCTCGGCGCCCGACATCGCGGGCCGCGCGATCGCGAACCCCTACGCGATGATCATGTCAGGCCAGATGCTGCTCGACTGGCTGGGCCGCAAGCACGATGTGGAAGCGGCACGTCATGCCGCGTCGCTGATCGAGAAAGCAGTGCGCAACGTGATGCGGGACAAGCTCGCGCTCACCGCGGATCTGGGCGGCACAAGCACGACGCACGAGATGGGCGATGCGATCGTGGATGCGATCGCGGCAAGCTGAGCGGCCCACCCGCGCCCTACTCCGCGAGCGCGGCCAGCAACTGGTTCTTCACGATGGCAGTCGCGAGCGGCTGCCGTCCAAACTCGTACCAGCCGATGTGCCGCCGCCACGTGATGCCGTGAATCGGCTTCACGACCAGCAGCGGATCGTCGCCCCATGCGGCGTGACGCAGATGCGGCACGATCGAAATGCCTACGTTCTGCCGCACCAGGTCCGCAATCGCGGCGATCGAATTCATCTCCAGCACCGGGCTCACTTCCACGCGCAGACGTCGCAGCAGACTCGTCACGTGTCGGCCGGTGAGCGACGCGGCCTCGAAACCGATGAACGGCAAGCGCTTGAGCAGCGCAGCGACGGATGCATCGGCAGGAGCGACTGCGGGATTCGCGAGCAGCACGAGCGGCTCGTCGTAAAGGCGCTCCCATAGCTCGGGCATGTGCGTGGTTCTCGGCTCGCTGATGATCACCGCCGCGTCGATCTCGCCCGTGCGCACCTGGCGTTCCAGTTCCGGGCTGCTGCCGTGCGTCAGCCGCACGTTGAGGCCAGGGTACGGCGTCTTCAGCCGGATCACGTTCGCCGCGAGAAAGCCCATCGACGACACGGTCGAACCGATCGTGATCGTGCCTTCGATCGTGCTTCTATCCGCCACGCCGCGTACCAGCGAATCATATGCGGCGACCACCGCGCGCGCTTCTTCGAGGATCGAGCGGCCGGCATCGTTCAGCTGGATGCTGCGCCCGCTGCGGTCGAACAGCTGACGCTGGCACACGCGCTCCAGCGTGCGCATCTGCGCGCCGACGGCCGCATGCGTCAGCGCCATGCGTTCGGCCGCGGCGGCCATGGTGCCGTGCTTTTCGATGGCGAGAAACGTGCGGAGCATGCGGATTTCGCTCATGCGTGACCTCCTGACGGGCGCCCGCGAATGCGCGCCGATCGCGTCTTTTGCGGGCCTTGCGTGCGCCGCATGATCGCACGAAACGAAAAATTTTCTTTCCTTTGGCTAAAGAAAATAACGCTTTTTATTTGATTTCTGTCACCCGAGAATCGATTCATCCAGTCGGGTGAGGAGTCCCACGATGCCGCAGATCCAGCCGTTTCCCTTCATCAGCGTGTCCGGCCAGCCTTACGAGCGCGGCCTGCAATACGGTCGCGCCGCGGCCGTTCGCGTGCGCCTGAGCGCGTCGCGCTACGGGCAGACGTTGCGCAATATCGGCTACAGCGAGGCTTCGCAGCTCGCGCTGATCCGCTCGCTCGAACATGCGATCGGCGAATTCCAGCCCGCGTATATCGACGAAATGCGCGGCATCGCCGCGGGCGCCGACGTGCCGTTCGAGGACATCGTGATGATCAACGCGCGCACCGAGGTGCTGGCGAAGGCGCGCGCCGAACACACGATGCCCGCCGACGCCGAAGACGAAGACGGCTGCACCGGCGTGCTCGTGCTGCCGTCGCGTTCGGCGAACGGGCAGCTGATTCACGCGCAGAACTGGGACTGGAAAGCGGATTGTGTGGAGACCGGCATCGTGCTGCGCGTGCGCAACGACGACGGCCCCGACTACCTGACCTTCGTCGAAGCAGGCGGCCTCGCGCGCAGCGGCCTCAATGCCGCGGGCGTGTCGATCACCGCGAACTACCTGGAGTCCGACCGCGACTTCACGCAGCTCGGCGTACCGCTGTCGCTGCTACGGCGGCGCGTGCTCGAAGAGCCGGTGTTCTCGAATGCGCTGCGCGTGATCGCGACCACGCCGAAGTCGTGTTCGAACAACATCATGCTGGGCATGGCTGAAGGCTTCGGCATCGATTTCGAATGCGCACCGGACGAAGCCTTCCCGATCTATCCGGGCGACGACCAGATGATCGTGCACGCGAACCACTGGGTCAGCCCGATCGCGCGCACGAAGCTGCGCGACACCGGCTGCGAGAACTCCCCCGACAGCTACTACCGCGACTGGCGCGTGCGCCAGTTGCTGAACGCGGCGCCGAAGGTGGACCGCCGCGCGGTGAAGGCCGCGCTGTTCGATTCGTTCGGCACGCCCTATTCCGTGTGCCGTCCGCCGCGCCTCGGCACGCGACACACGATGACGGCCACGGTCGCGATGATCGTCATGCAGCCGGGCGACGGCGAGATGGACGTCGCGCCGATGCCCGCGCAGAACCGCATCTTCACGCGCTACAGCCTGCAGCACGAACCGCTGCACGAAGTCGTGTAAACCGCGCCGACGATACAAGCCGATCCATCAGAAGGAGGACTGAACGATGTCCGAAGTCGCCGAACAGCCATCCCGCGTCGACCAGCTGAAAGCGAAGGCGCTGTACGACCTGGGCTCGACCACCGTGTACGCGAGCCGACACGACGCGCGTTTTCCCTACGTGCTGTTCGTGCCGCACGAAATCCTGGAGAGCGGCAACGATGTCGAACTCGTCGTCGTGATGCACGGCACGGGGCGACAGTTCACGCAGTACCGCGATGCGTTCGCGCCGTTCGGCCGCTGGAACCGCTGCGTCGTGCTGTGTCCGCTGTTTCCAGTCGGCGTGCGCGGCGACGGCAACCGCAATGGCTTCAAACGGCTGGTGGAAGGCGATATCCGCTACGACCAGGTGCTGCTCGACATGGTGAGCGAAGTCGGCGAGCGCTATGGCAAGCGGTTCGACCGCTTCGCGCTGTTCGGTTACTCGGGCGGCGGACAGTTCGTCAACCGCTTCGCGTATGTGCATCCGGAACGTCTGTGGGCCGCGTCGATCGGCGCGCCGGGCAACGTCACGGTGCTCGATCAATCGAAGGACTGGTGGCTCGGTGTGGGCGGCTTCGAGCAGCACTTCGGCAAGCCGTTCGATGCAGCGGCGCTGAAGCGCGTGCCGGTGCAGATGATCGTCGGGCGCGCGGATCTGGAGACGTGGGAAATCACCGTCGGCGAAGACAGCCCGATGTACCTGCCGGGCATCAACGATGCGGGCGCGACGCGGCCGGAACGGCTCCGCACGCTCAAGGCGTCGTTCGAGAACGCCGGCATTGCGGTGCGTTTCGACGAACTCGACAACATCGCGCACAACGGCATGCAGGTCGTGGACGTGGTGCAGGACTTCTTTGCGCAGGCGCTGCGCGCGATGCGCGCCGGAGACTAAGCCCATGCTTACTGACAGCAACGCAGACAGCGAAGCGAGGAAGATCCGCAAGGTCATCGTGTCGACGGTGCTCGGCGGCACGTTCGAGTGGTTCGACTTCATGGTGTACGCGTATTTCTCGAGCCTGATTGCGCGCGCGTTCTTCGCCGGCATCAATCGCGGCGAGTCGCTGCTGCTGACGTTCGCGACGTTTGCGGTCGGCTTCCTGGTGCGGCCGATCGGCGGGGTCGTGATGGGCATCTACGCGGACCAGGCTGGCCGCGTGAAAGCGCTGTCGTGGATCATGGTCGCGATGTCGGTGGGGTCGCTGCTGCTCGGTCTCACGCCTGGCTTCGAGACGCTGGGGCTCGCGGCGCCGTTACTGGTGGTGATCGGCCGGCTCGTGCAGGGCTTCGCGGTGGGCGCGCAGTTCGCGCTTTCATCGGTGACGATCTACGAGGTGGCGCCGCCCGGCAAGAAGATGTTCTATGGCAGCTTCAACATGCTGTCGCTCGGCGTTGCCGCGATGCTGTCGTCGGGATGCAGTTTTCTGCTGACCCGGCACCTTTCCCATGCGGAGATGGCGCAATGGGGCTGGCGTGTGCCGTTTCTGATCGGCGCGCTGGTCGGGCCGCTCGGCTTCTACATTCGCCATCACATCGGCGAATCGGACGAGTTTCACCGGATGCAGGCGCGC
Organism: Paraburkholderia phosphatilytica; assembly: GCF_003443895.1. Classification (GTDB taxonomy): domain Bacteria; phylum Pseudomonadota; class Gammaproteobacteria; order Burkholderiales; family Burkholderiaceae; genus Paraburkholderia; species Paraburkholderia phosphatilytica. The sequence goes on from NZ_QQOA01000001.1 coordinate 139,074, forward strand.
CCCGCCGCGCGCGCGCCGATGCGTACACGCATGCGCGACTTCATCCGCGAGAACGGCGATGCGGTGGTGTGCGCGATCGGCGTGATGATGGCGGGCACGTCGCTGAACTACGTGTGGAACGCGTATCTGCCGAACTATGCGCAGACGCAGCTGCATCTGCCGCTGAGTTCGTCGCTGCAGGCGGTGTTCCTGACGGCGACGATGTCGTGCGTGCTGTCGCCGGTGTTCGGCAAGCTCGCGGATCGCGTCGGGCCGTACCGGCTCTTCTGCTTCTTCATCGGCAGCTGGCTGCTGTGCGTGTTTCCGCTGTTCTGGTTTCTGCTGGCCGCGCCGACCACGACGCGGCTCATCGAAGTGCAGCTGATCGGCATGCTGTTCGTCACGCTGCAAGGCGCCGCGCACCCGGGGATGCTGGTGAAGATCTTCACGGTGCAGGGCCGCTCGACGGGCGTCGCGATCTCGTACAACACCGCGGTGATGCTGTTCGGCGGGCTCGCGCCGTTTTACATCTCGGTGGTGGCGCGTATCACGGATGCCCGCTTCATTCCGCCGAGCTATCTGTTCGGCACGAGCCTCACGGCGATCGCGCTGGTGCTGCTCACGCGCACCGGAAGGCGCGTATTGCGCGAGGATCGGCATGCGCGCGGGCACTACGATTACCCAGCCATGTCCGCCGACGATTACGCCGCTTCAGGCGCGACGGTGCCTTCACACGAGCAGACGCATCTACGCTAGCGATATCCGCGCGTGAGCTATCAGGCCGCCGCGCGGCGCGCGCCTTCGCCCGCCAGTTCCAGCCGGTTGCCGCCAAGCGCCTTGGCGCGGTAGAGCGCCTGGTCCGCGGCCGCCAGCAGTTCGGACAGCGTGCGCATGTCGGTGCCGGACTGCGCGAGACCGATGCTGACGGTGGCCCGCAATCCGACACCATCCGTCCGGTGCACGGTGGCTTCCGCGAAACGCTGCACCAGCGTCTCGCCGATGTATCGCGCACGCAGACCGTCGAGTCCCGGCAGCAGCGCGGCAAACTCTTCGCCGCCGATGCGCGCGAGCATCGCATCCGGCCCGAGCGCCGTCCGAGCGACCTGCCCGAACGACTTCAGCACCTGATCGCCGGTTTCGTGACCGTAGCGGTCGTTGATCGCCTTGAAGTGATCGAGATCGAGCGCGAGCAGCGAAACGGGCTTTTTGCCATCGAGCTTGCGCAGCACCTTCGCGCCCTCTTCGAAAAACCATCGGCGCGTGCCGAGCCCGGTCAGATAGTCGGTGCGCGATTCCTGCAGCAGATGGCCGTGCGTTTCCTCGCGCACGAGCCGCAGCAAGGTCATCGGCAGCACGACGGAATACAGCACGCCTTCGTACATCGTGATCGCGCTTGCGGGCAGTTGCAGGCCCGGTCCGTACGCGTTGATGAGCCACGGCAGCGCGAATGCGCGCGCGGCATACCAGACGGCGTGAATGCCAGCGACCAGCACGGCGATGTTCCGCGACTGCAGCCCTTTCAGGCCTTCGTCCTGCAGCAGTTCCCACGCGGTCAGGGCGGACACCAGCGCGATCGGGATCGCGCTGAGGTAGTTCCACATGAGGTCCTGCCACCGCGCGCCCGCGATCGTCCACGCCAATGCGAGCACAACGAGCGTGACGATCGCCGTGATGCCGCGTTTGCGGCCGCTCATCGCGGCGACACCCTGCAGGACCCGCAGATAGCCCGCCACGATGACGAGATTGCTCAGCGCCGAGCCGAGGGCGCCGGGCAGAGCGTGGCGGTACACGGCCGCCGCGCAGCCGATGCCGAGCGTGGCATAGCCTCCCGCCAGCGTCTTCAGTTCCCTGCTGCGCGCCGGATGGACGCGATATTCCCACAGCGTCATCGCCGAGCTGGCGAGGAGCGTCCCGATGATGAGGAGATAAAGGGTAAGAAGATCGACGTGCATCGCAACGTGAGGTACGTACAGGCGCTTCGCCGGACCATCGCGGCGGCGGTCGAATTTTACGCCGAAATGCACGACGGTATGGTGATGGCCGGGTCCATGGCTCGCCGTCGCATGATGCACAGGCGAGCGATGCGGTCACGAGCGGACGCGCACCGGATACCTCACGACGAACACACGAGCGAAGGATTGCCCCAGTCGGCGACGTCGTTCGTCACGCCGTCCGCGGCATCGGTCACCACCAGCCGCAGCGTCTGCCGACCCGCGACGCTCACGCGTACCGTCTTGATCGCCGTCGCGCCCGTGATCGTGCCGCTGTCGTACAGCATCACGTTGTCGGCCCACACCTGATAGTCGACCGAACCGGCGCCGTTGGCCGCGGCATCGAGCCCGATATCGGACTGGAACGTCGTGCAGTTGCCGTTCAGCCGATAGACGAGCTGTGCGGGCGCGTTCACCGTCATCCCGTCGAGATACGGCACGCCATGCAGCGACACCGTCGCCGTGGCGGCGCCGCCGGGCGCCAGCGGAAGCCCCGCGGGGTTGGTCTTGACCTCGACCGCGCCGGACTCGACGGCGTCCCAGATCCAGCTTTGCGGCGCGAGCGGGCCGTTCTTCGCGACGGGATCGGTGCCGGTCAGCTTCACGAGCACCGCGCCGGTGGCCGGCACTGTCTGCGTGAGGCTTTGCGTGACGGCGCCGAGACTCGTGCCAGTGGCAAGATTGACCGCCTGCGCGGGGCCGGTGAGGCCAAGGTTCGCGAGCGTCACCGTGATCGACGCGGCGGACGAGCCGCGATTGAGCAGCGCGACCGCGCGCGTGCCGGTGGTCGCGAGCGGCTTGGTCCATACCTGCAGCGAACCGCTGCTGTCGGCGCTGTCGAGCACCGCCTGCAACGCGAGCTTGTCCTGATTGACCGAGATGATGCCCGCGTTGGTCAGGAGCGCCTGGGTGGCCGCGCTTTGACTGCGCACGTCGTTGCCGGCGTTCAGCCCGCTCGCCATCATCGCCCACATGATGAAGTGCGCGGTGTCCTGATCCTGCGTCATGCCGTTGCCGACTTCGAGCATGTCCATGTCGTTGAAGTAGCCGGGCACCGCCCACGCCGCGTCCGCCGCGCTGATGTCGATGATCGACGTGACCGACGTGAATTTCGCGCTGATGTCCTGCGACACGCGCGACATGTCGGCCCAGGCCGGCACGTAAAGCGTGCCGTCGGAAGCGAAATTCGTGACGAGGGTCTGGTTCGCGCTGTACGGATTGATGCTCAGGAACATCTGCCGGCCCGTCGCATCGATGCCGGCGCGCATCGCGGGAAACGCGCTGAGGTTGCCGCCGCAGTAGTCGAACTTCATGTAGTCGACGCCCCAGTTCGCGAAGGTCTGCGCGTCGACGGCTTCATGCCCGAGGCTGCCGGCACCCACACCTTGCGGATACGTGGCCGGCCGCGTGCCATGCGAAAGCCCCGCGCACGTATTGGTGCCCGCCGACGTGTACAGGCCGAACTTCAGGCCCTTGCTGTGCACGTATGCGGCGAGCGCCGCCATGCCGTCGGGGAAGGTCGTCGCGTTTGCGTAGAGCTGGCCGGTCGTCGCGTCGCGGCCGCCCACCCAGCAGTCGTCGACGGTCACGTACTGATAGCCCGCCGCGGCCATGCCGTTCGACGCAATCGCATCGGCGATCGATTTGACGATCGCTTCGGTGTCTTTGCACGCGAACGTGTTCCATGAATTCCAGCCCATCGGCGGCGTCATGAAACGTACCTGCGATACGGCGACGCCTTGATCGGGCGTTCCGTTCGACGTCGCGCCCAGGCTATGCACGTCGGAACCGCATGCGCTAATGAGCACGGAGACAGCGGCCAGCAACACCGCGATGACGAACGACCTGAACGATGCGACCACGGCACGCGAATGCATGACGATGCCTCCTCTGACCATGCAGGACTTCATTGCTTCGCTATGCTTAGCGAAATGCATGTTGATGTTGTGAGCGAAGACTAAACCCCGCCAGGCAGCGCGCGCAAACTTTAGCGATGCGGGTCACATACCAGGAATGCTGCGTTGCCGAGCCGCAGAAAACGTGCCGTGCACGGCACGATAGATCGTAGTGGTTGTGGATGCATCGATGTGATGCCTACGGCCGTGACACACCGTGTGCTTAACCATGTGCGCCAATTCTGACGGAAAAGACAAGCGCCTCTTGTCGCTTGACGAAGGGTCAATTCACCGATATCTTTGCGGCCATGGCAGATTCCGACTTCATCCACCCGGGCATGCTGGTGCGTCAGCATTGCCTGATCCGCTTCAACCTCAATGTGACCGAGGGTGCGGCGGTGCTCGGCGTGAGCCGGCAGGCGCTCACCAATCTGCTGAGCGGGAAGGCGGGCATCTCGCCCGAAATGGCGTTGCGGCTGGACAAGGCATTCGGCGGCGGCGCCGAGACATGGCTGCAACGGCAGCTGCTGCACGATCTGGCCAAAGCCCGCGTGCGCTTCAACAACCTCAACGTCGTGCAGATGGTTCCGGAGCAGCAGCAGGCGTTGTTCTAACCCACCTCAGTCAGCTTCCGCTTCCTCGGCCTCGCTCTTGACGGCAGTGGAAGCGCTATCCGCGGGCCGCGCCTTCGCGACGCCCTGCTCCGACAGCGGCCCGCCGTCCACGCTCACGCGCAGCCGCATCCCTTCGAACCACACGCGCAACTGCCGGTGACGGCGCAGATACTGCACGCCCACCAGCGCCGCTGCGAAGCCCGCCGCCGCGCCGACGCCCATCGCCCAGCGCGGCCCGAAATGATCCGCCACCCAGCCGACCACCGGCGCGCCGAGCGGCGTACCGCCCAGCGCGATCGCGAGCAGGATCGCGATCACGCGGCCGCGCATCGCGGGTTCGGTGGCCAGTTGCACGAGGCTGTTGGTCGACGTCGTGAAGGTCTGCGCGGAGATGCCAATCACGATCAGCACCGCGCCGAAGAGCCGGTAGTTCGGCATCATCGCGGCGAGCATGCAGCCGGCCCCGAACACCGTCGCACCGAGCAGCAGCAACGACAGCCGCGGTCGCGCGCGGCGCGCCGCCATCAGCGCGCCGGTCACGGAGCCAACCGCCATCGTCGAGCTCAACAAGCCGTACTCGCTCGCGCCGGCATGGAATGCGCTGACCGACATCGTCGAGATGTAGATCGGGAAGTTCAGGCCGAACGTGCCGATCAGGAACAGCATGGACAACACCGCGCGCAGGTCCGGCCGATTCCACACGTAACGGAAGCCGTCGACGAGTCCGCCCCGCGCGCGCGCCGCGTGCTCCTTCCGGTGCAGTTCGTGGATGCGCAGGAAGAACAGCGACACGAGCACCGCGACGAACGACGCCGCGTTCAGCAGAAACACCCAGCCGGAACCGACCGCCGCGATCAGCAGGCCCGCCACCGCGGGGCCGATCATCCGGCCAGCGTTGAACGACGTGGAGTTCAGCGCGACCGCGTTCGACAGGTCCGCTTCGCCGACCAGCTCGCCGACGAAAGTCTGCCGCGCGGGCGAATCGAATGCCGTCACGCAGCCGAGCGCGAACGCGAACGCGTACACGTGCCAGAGCTGCACGAAGCCGCCGACCGTGAAGATGCCGAGGCCGAGCGCCAGCAGGCCGAGGCCGCCTTGCGTCGCGAACAGCAGCTTGCGGCGATCGAAGTTGTCCGCGGCATAACCGGTCAACGGCAGCAGCAGCACCTGCGGGCCGAACTGCAGCGACATCACGATACCGACCGCCGTCGCGTTGTGATTCGTCAGATGCGTAAGGACGAGCCAGTCCTGCGCGGTGCGCTGCATCCACGTGCCGACGTTCGACACCAGCGCGCCGCCCGCCCAGAGCCGGTAGTTGTAGACGCGCAGGGAACGGAACGTACTCACCGTTTCACCCGCGTGACTGGAAGCGAAGCATCAAACGCGGGTGCCGGCATCGAGGTCTCCATGTGCGCTCGCTCAGACTTCGAGCAGCCGTTTGAGCAGCTCGACCGCATCGGCGAGCTGCTGTTGTTCGCTGTCGTCGAGATGCGCGCGGATCGAGCGGAACAGCCAGTCTTCGCGCGCGGCGCGGTTCGCGCGAATCGCCTTGAGGCACGAGTCGGTGAGCGACAGCACCGTTTGCCGGCCATCTTCAGGGTCCGGCGCGCCGGTCACGAAGCCCGCCGCTTTCAACGCGGCGACGACCTCGCCCATCGACTGCGAACGGATGCCTTCGGCGCGCGCGAGCGCCGACACCGTGGCGGGCCCTTCGCGTTCGAGCCGCGAGATCACGCGCGTCTGCGACCACGTCAGGTCGCCGACGCTCGCTTCCTCGCGCAGCCGGCGCTTGAGCCGGCCGATCAGCACGCGCAATTCGCCGGCGAGGTGCGTGGCGAGTTCGGTCTCGGCTGCGGTATCGCGGCGGGGTTCGCTGGAAGGTTTGCTGGCGCGGGCCATGAGGAATCGGGGGGCATTCGAAGATGTGAAGGCTACCTTCACAGGTTACCTTCATATGTGGTCGTAGTCAAGGCGACGAGCGCTGCGCGAACGTGGTGTCGCATCGCGCTGCAATGCGCAAACGAATCAGGGGAAAACGAGCCTCAAGCTGGCGGACGAGCCCGCCGTAAGCACAGCTATCGCCGCACGGGCGCTAACGGAGTCTATCGATGAAAGTTCGCACGCCGCTGATTGCCGCCGCAGCGCTGTCTGTCGCGCTGGCTTTGACCACGTCGCTCGCGATGGCGGACGCGACTCTCGCCATGAGCGACGCCGATAACAGCGCGGTCTTCGGCGCCGTCACGCTGTCCGCCAGCCAGCAGACCGACGGCAATGCGTCGCTCGATGGATTCACGGCGGCCGCACTCGGCACCGATGCGCTCGCGAAAATGACCGGCAACGCGGGCGTCAACATTGCGTCCGGCGCGCTGAATATGCAGACGAATACGATCGCGCTCGCCACCACGCAAGAGGCCGACGTCAGCACGCGGCAAACCGCGATGACGACGGCGCATATCAGCGGCAATTCGATCGCGTCGCTGGGTGCGGGCGCGTTGCGGGGCGCGTCCGGCAACTTCGGCATCAACGTCGCCGCGGGCGCCGGCAACGTGCAGATCAACGCGATGATCGTGCATTGAGCGGCGCGCCCGCCGCGTCCTTCCGCTATACCGCCGCGACACCCACGTAGTTCTCCGCCAGCGCGGTCGCGGCCGCGCGTGACGTCGTCACGTGTTCGAGCTCGGCAATCTGCAGTTGCTGTTCGAACGGCGTCGCATCGTCGCGGCGATGCGTCATGCTCGTCATCCAGTACGAGAAGTGCTCGGCGCGCCAGATCCGCTTCAACGCCGTTTCCGCGTAGTGGTCGAGCAGATCGGCGCGGCCTTCCTGATAGAACGCGCGCAGCGCCGCGCTCAGAATTTTCACGTCGGCCACGGCGAGATTGAGCCCCTTCGCGCCGGTCGGCGGCACGATGTGCGCGGCGTCGCCAGCGAGGAACAGGCGCCCGTAGCGCATCGTCGTCGTGACGAAGCTGCGCATCCCGACGATGTTCTTCTGGAAAATCTTGCCGTCCACGATCTGCCTGCCGTCGTGCGAATCCGCGCGCGCATGCAGCTCGGCCCACACCCGATCGTCCGACCAGTTCTCCACCGTCTCGTGCGGATCGCACTGGAAGTACATCCGCTGCACGTTCGGCGAGCGCGTGCTGATCAGCGCGAAGCCGCGCTCGTGCCGCGCGTAGATCAACTCGTCCGAAGACGGCGGCGCTTCGCACAGGATTCCGAACCAACTGAACGGGTAGACGCGTTCGTAGTCCTTGCGCAGCGACTGCGGAATCGATTTGCGCGAGACGCCCTGCGAGCCGTCGCAGCCGATCACGAAGTCGCACTGCAGCGTGTGCTGCTCGCCGCCGTGCTGATAACAGATGGAAGGATGATCGGTATCGAGGTCATGCAGCGATACATCCGACACGTCGAAATAGAGCTGCGCGCCCGCGTCGACGCGCGCCGCGACGAGGTCCTTCAGCACCTCGTGCTGCGCGTACACGGTGATCGAATGGCCCGTGAGGCCGGTGAGATCGATGCGGCGGCGCTTGCCTTCGAACGCGAACTCGAAGCCGTGATGGAGCGCGCCTTCGGCCCGCATCCGCGCGCCGACGCCGGCCTCGATCAACAGATCCATCGTCCCTTGTTCGAGCACGCCGGCGCGGATCGTCGATTCGATCTGTTCGCGGCTGCGCACCTCGAGCACGACCGATTCGATGCCGCGCTGATGCAGCAGATGGGAAAGCAGCAGACCAGCCGGCCCGGCGCCGACGATGCCAACCTGAGTACGCATGGGGTTGTCTCCTGGATTGCGTGTCTTGATTTGCGGCCAGTTTGACGACCACGACACCTATGGCGCAACGCGATAGCGGAGATACGTACTATGTATTTTTGAGATAAAGTGCGAGATCTTTCCGCCGACGCACGGCGTTTTTAGACGCCGTTTACAGGGAGGCGACTACGCTGGAACCGTCCCAACAACCGCAGCCTCGCTGCGAACCATCGATGGCACTCGCTCAACGGACCGCCGTGTCCGACGACCTACCGGCCCATGACCGCCAGCGTCATGCGCTGGCCGGGCACGACCACAACGTCATTCCGTTTCCATCGCCTCGCCTGCTGCTGCCGGTCACGCTGGTCCGCGATCCGGCCGAGGCGTCGCATCATGCGCCGTCGGCGGAACTGGCCGCGCTGCTGCACTCGCCGCTCGGCGTGTACGTGGTCGACACCGACTTCGTGCGCGACGAGATCCGCGTGCTGCTCGACATCGCACCCGACGACCTCGACTTCACGCTGCACACGTTGATCCGCACGCTGGCGCGCGGCACCATCGGACGCGTGTCGAAGCGGCGTTCGGCAGGCGACACGCATGAGCCTGCGCAGTCGACGTTGCGCTGAGCTTCCACCCGATTGAATCGATATTTCGTTTCATAAATCTCTGAAATACCCTGAGCGCTGACTGCCGGCGCTTAGGCGTCCCTTGCGTACTTCCTCCCCGCCGATCAGGCCCAAAAACTGCTGCAGCCGGCAGCGGCGATGACCCGCTTCCAGGATTCAACGCGCCTTTTTGGCCTTCGCAAGCGCTTGATCGCGATTCGATGAGTCGAAATAATGGTGAATATCGTTTCACAATGCACTATGCTGGCGTTATCGACCGACCAACCCCCACCCGGCTGGAGACTGCGCAGATGACCACCGACAACCCCGTATCGACCGAACACCGCTACCGCAGCGGCGAGGCCGCGCGGCTCGCCAAGATGCCGGCCACCACGCTGCGCATCTGGGAGCGCCGCTACAACGTGATCGGCCCGTCGCGCAGCGACTCCGGGCAGCGCCTCTATTCGGACGAGGACGTGCGGCGCCTGATCCTGCTGAAAGCGCTGGTGCAGTTGGGTCATTCGATCGGCTCGATCGCGCGGCTCGACTACGAAGAACTCGACCGCCTGATGCGCGCGCAGACTGAGAGCGACGAGCGCGCGGCAGGCAACACGGCAGATGGCGAACCTGCGCGCGTGCGCCTGCTGATGGTCGGTTCGGACGTGGCGCGCCGCGTGTATGCGGCCGAGCGCAGCGGCCGGCTGATGGGCCGGATCGACGTGATCGAGTTCGACACGCTGGAAGACGCCTGCGCGAACGCCGTACCCGGCAGCGCGGATGCCGTGCTCGTCCACGTGCTGTCGCTGCGCGAGGAAACCGCCGCGCAGATCTTCGCGCTGCGCGATACGAGCGGCGCGCGCAGCATCGCGGTCGCGTATGGATTCGGTGCGCGGCAGGCGGCCGAAACGCTGCGGCTCGCGGGCTTCGCGATGTACCGCGACCCGACGAGCAACGCGGAGTATTGCCAGATCGCCGAGGAGCTGTGCGCGGATGCGCGCGGCCTGTCCCGCAACCGGCCCGAATCGCGCGCGGCCCGCGCATCGCGGCGCTATTCGGAAGAGGAACTCGAAGCGATCACGACCGGATCCACCGCGATCTCGTGCGAATGTCCGCGGCATCTCGCCGAGCTGATCCAGAAGCTCGACGCGTTCGAGCGCTACAGCGACGACTGCATGTCGCGTTCGGTGGAAGACAGCCTGTTGCACCGCCATCTCGGCGATGTGTCGAACCAGGCGCGCGCGATGATCGAAAGCGCGCTCGCGCGGGTCATCGCCGCGGAGCGCGAGAACGTGGTGTGAGCGGGAGTTTTACGCTGCGGTTCGCTTCGCTTCAGAAAATCGCGGTGCTAGCCGCCGCGCCGGATCTGCTCGGCGCGCTGTGCATGACGCAGCGCGCGTGAGTCGCCGCCCAGCGCATCGGTCGCGCGAATCGCGCAGCCGAACAGGCGATCGAGATTGGCTTCGATGAACGCCGCGTCGATGCGCGAGCTCGGGCCCGCCAGCGTGATGACGCCGCGCAGCGTCTGCTGCACGCCGAACACCGGCATCGAAATGCCCGCCGTTTCGCGCTCGCGCTCGCCGATCGACACGCAATAGAAGTCCGTGCGAATGCGCTCGAACGCGTCCCCCGGCTCGCCGCCGAACGCCAGCAGCGCGCGGCCGCCGGAGCCGCTGTGCAGCGGCAGCACGTCGCCCTCGTGCACGTGAAAGCGCACCGAATGCGTCGAGTCGACGCGATGCAGGCATACGCGCACCTCGCCGTCGCGCACATAGAACGACACGCTTTCGCCGCTTCCTTCCGCGAGCTCACGCATCAGCGGCAGCAGGATGTCGCCGAGATTGAGGCCGCGCTGATACAGCGCGCCGAGCATGAAGGTCGCGGGGCCCAGCTGGTAGCGGCCATCGTCGAGACGCACCAGCAGCCGGTGCTGGATCAGCGCGCCGGCCAACCGCAACAGCGTGCTCTTGTAGAGACCCGTGCGGGACGCGAGCTCGGCGAGCGTCAGCGCGGAATCGCTCGGCTTGAACGCGAACAGGATCGAACACGCGCGATCGATGACGGCGACGCCTTCGCTCTTCGGGCTGGTAGGTTCCGCGGACATGCTGCCTCGATCACAGGGGTCGTGGTGAAGGCGACGATTTTACGCGATGTCGCTGCCCGCGAAGCGGTCCGCGGCGCTCGCAGCCGCGCGCCGATGCGTCCGTCAGCGCGGCGCAATCATCGTCAAGCTAGAATCGTTCGAAGCCGTCCCGCCCCCTTCACGGAGTCACGCCATGCACACGGATTCGAGCGCAGTCGATACCGCGCTGACGACACGCCGTTCGGTTCGCGCGTTCCTGCCCACGCCCGTGCCGCACGCCGACATCGAGGCGATTCTCGAAGTCGCGAGCCGCGCGCCGTCCGGCACCAACACGCAGCCGTGGAAGGTCTACGTCGTCACGGGCGAGTCGCTCGCGAAACTGTCCGCCGCGCTCGTCGCCGCGTACGACGAGCGTGACGACGCGCGCTATCAGGAGGAATACCGCTACTACCCGCGCCAATGGGTGTCGCCGTATATCGACCGGCGGCGCAAGGTGGGCTGGGAGCTGTATGGTCTGCTCGGCATCGAGAAAGGCGACAAGGCGCGCATGCACGAACAGCACGCGCAGAATTACCGCTTCTTCGGCGCGCCCGTCGGGCTCTTCTTCACGATCGATCGCATCATGGAGCAAGGCAGCTGGCTCGATTACGGCATGTTCCTGCAGGCCATCATGACGGCTGCGCGCGGCCGCGGTCTCGATACCTGTCCGCAGGCGGCGTTCACGCCGTTCCATTCGATCGTCGCGAAGCATCTCGGCTATCCGCGCGACGAGCAGCTGGTGTGCGGCATGTCGCTCGGCTGGGCGGACCCGGATGCGGCCGTCAACGAATTTCGCACGGTGCGCGAGCCGGTTGCTTCGTTCGCGCGATTTTTCGATTGATGCGCGTGGCGCTACGCTGCCTTTAACGTCGCGCGAGTTTGCCTGTCGCGGTTGCCGCCGTGACTGCCGGATTCTCAGGCGGCGGCGTGATCGTGTAGCCCGCCGCCTTCAGCCGGTCGAGCAGCGAATCGCTGCCGAAGAAATGCCCGGTGCCGACCGCGATCAGGATCGGCCCCTTGCCGTGAAAATAGCCGTACTGTTCGAGCGATGCCGCGAAGATCTCGGTGCCCGCGCGAAAGATGTACTGGTTCGCGTCGTAGAACGCGTCGCTCTCTTTCGGATTGCGCTTGACGATCAGTTTTTCCAGCCGCCCGATATCGCCCGCTGTCCACGCCGTTTGCAGTTGCCCGAGGTCCACGTCGCCCGGTGTCGAGCGGCCGGCCGCGTCGTCGCAGCCTGCCTTCAGCATCGCCGCCTGGTCGTCGGCCGGCATGTCGGCGAACATCTGCAGGCCGCGCTCGAACGTCTCCAGATAAATGACCGGCAGCTTCCGGTCCGTCGCGATCCTGAGCAGGCGCTGATCGATGCCGGGGTAGCCGAAATTGCCCGCGTCGCCGGTCGCATGCTTGCTGTCAGCGTGCTTGCCGCGTTTGCCGAAATCGACCGACAACGCGGCCAGCCACGGCTTGAGCTGAAGGAACGGCACGATGTCGATGCCGCCCTCGCGCGCGCAGCTCGCAAGCTGCTCGGGCGTCATCGTGCTGACGTGATTCGTCACGTTGTCGTCAGTCGGATAGACGCCGAAGCGACGCATCACCGGCATCATCTGCTCCGGCGTCATCGTGATCGGCGCTTCGAACACGACGGCTTCGGCGCGCGCGACGATCTTCTCGAGCGCAGCATCGATGCGCGGATCGTCGGACTCCAGGCGATGAATGGTCGGGACCAGCAGCAGCGTCGGATGGCCGGGCGAAGTCGCGGTCCACAACGGCACGTCGATGCTCGCGGGCCCGGCAGCTGAAGACGCCGCCGCCACGTGGTGCGTGGCGGGCGGCAGCGCGTGCGCCGTGACGCTGGCGAACGCGCAGCACCACGCGGTTAGCGTTGCCAGCGCCAGCATCGCCGCACGTCGGTTCATGGTGTCCCTCGGCTTCGTGTTCCTGCGCGCCGCATCCCCGACAAAGCACGGAGGCGGCCAGTGAGCGCGATCATAGCAACCGGCCATGTCGAGATCGGTTGGCTGCCAGACGAACTCAGGCGCGCGCTTCGAAACCGAGCAGCACGTTCACGGCATTCACGCCGATCTCGTCGACCATGTAGCCGCCCTCCATCACGAACAGCGTCGGCACGCGCAGCGCGGCAATCGCGGCGCCGATGCGCGGGTAATCCGACGTGCGCAAGCGGAAGTGGCTGATCGGATCGTGCTCGAAGGTGTCGACGCCAAGCGACACCACCAGCACGTCGGGCGCATGCCGTTCGATCGCCGCAATCGCCGTCTGCAATGCGGTTTCGTACGTGGCCCATGCAGTGCCCTTCGGCAGCGGCAGATTCAGGTTGAAGCCCTCGCCCGCCGCGGCGCCGCGTTCGTCCGCGAAGCCCGAGAAGTACGGATACGACACGGCGGGATCGCCATGGATCGACGCGAACAGCACGTCGGCGCGTTCGTAGAAAATTTCCTGCGTGCCGTTGCCGTGGTGAAAGTCAACGTCGAGGATCGCCGCGCGTTTCGCGCCACCGGCCAGCGCGTGCTGCGCGGCGATCGCGGCGTTGTTCAGGTAACAGTAGCCGCCCGCGAACGCATGGCCCGCGTGATGACCCGGCGGCCGGCACAGCGCGAATGCGCCTTGCGCGCCGGCGCCAGACCTGGCTCCAAGCGCATCGATGCCGGACAGCGCGCAATCGGCGCTCGCGCGCACTGCGTCCCACGTGCCGGCGTTGATCGGCGCGCCCGCGTCCATCGAGAAGAAACCCAGCTTGCCGTCGATGAACTCCGGCACGCGCGTGGACGGCAGACCGCGCACCGGCCACACGAGCGGCAACGCCTGACCCGGGCGGCCGGTTGCCTGCCATTCGTCCCATGCGCCGGCGAGGAACGCAACGTACGCTTCGCTATGCGCGCCCACATACTGCGCCGGGCCATAGCGCGTCGGCGCAGCAACCTCGCCTAGCTGCGCGGTGTGCACGCGCGCCAGCACGGTCTCGGCGCGCGCCGGCTCCTCGAACGAATCGCTGACAACACCATCTTTAAGTTCGACGCCGTGATGCAGGCGGTGGTCGCTGCTGTAGAAGGTGAGCATGATCGGCAGTGGGCGGGGACGGAACCCACAGTGTATGCGCTCGACCCCGCTTCGGCGACGGCCCGACTGCTCAACGCGACGCGGGCAGATTGAACGGCTGTCCCGGCACGTGCGCCCACGTCGCGAGTACGCGCGCGCCCGCGGGTCCCGCGGTGGTCGTGTGCGGCGCGTACGCGGGAAGCTGGAACGTCTCGCCCGCGTGGACGACCCGCGTCGGCTGGCCGTCCACCTGCACGGTCACCTCGCCGTCGAGCACATAGCAGAGCTCCGGGCCCGACGCCTCGTGCCTTGGCTTGGCCGCATTCGGCGGAAACTCCGCGATGCCCATGCCCATCTCGCGATCGGTGCCCGTGATCGGCACGCGCTGCAAGACGACGGTGTCTTTTGCGGGCGGCGGGTTCGAGTCCGCGAAAACCGGCATCGCGGCACAAGCCGCCAGCACGATGGCGAATGCGCGCCGAAGGTTCGACACGGACACGACGCAACGCTCGCGAAAGAAGCTCACGGCTGCGCCCCCGCCAGCGACGTCAGGATGCGATACACCGCATTCACGCGCGCCTCGATCGGATACGACTTGTTGGCGAGGATCACGACGCCGATCTGCCGTGCCGGTACGAATGCAACGTAAGTCGAGAAACCGTTGGTCGAACCCGTCTTGTTCAGCAACGCATCCTGTTGCGGCGGCAACGGCGGCGTCAGTTCGGTCGCCCGCGTGCCTTTGTAGAGCATGTCGGGGCCGTTGCCCGTCTGCAATGTCTTCAGGTCCACCGGATACGGATACTGCTCCCAGATCAGATCCTGCACGAACGGCCCTGTCGAGAAGTACCCGGTATGCGTGCAGGCAATCGCGCGCTGCAGCGGGTCGTCGACGTGCGCAACCTGCATGTTGACGTCGAGGAATCGCACGATGTCCGCGGTGCCCGTGCGAATGCCGTAAGCCTCGGAAGCGAGCGCGCCGGGATGCAGCCGGATCGGCTTGTCGTCCTTCGTGTAGCCCTGCGCATACTCGTGCATCGCCGCGGGTGGCACCTGCAGATACGTATGCGTCATGCCGAGCTGCGGCAGCAGCGTGTTCTGCACCGCATCGTCGAAATTCACGTTCATGCTGTGCGCCGCGATGTACCCCAGCATGCCGATGCCGGGATTCGAATAACGCCGGAACGTGCCCACCGGATGATCGGGCTTCCAGTCGTGCAGGAACGCCATCATCTGCTCGTCGTTCGTCACGCTGTCGGGTTCGAAGAGCGGCAGTTCCGACGTATGCGTGCCGAGATTGACCAGACGCACATGATCGAAGCTCGTGCCGCGCAGCGGCGGATACGCGTGACTCGCGGTATCGGTCAGCGACAATGCGCCGCGCTCCGCCGCATAGCATGCGAACGTCGCGGTGATGGTCTTGCTGAACGAACCGACTTCGAAGAGCGTCTGCGGCGTGATCGGATCGCGGGTGTCTTTCGACGCCACGCCGTAGTTGTAGAAGTAGTGTTTGCCGCCAACCGTCACGCCCACCGCGATGCCGGGCACGCCGTATTGCTGACGGATCGGTTGAACGGCTTCATCGACGGTGCGTTGCAGGCTGTGTTCGCGTGCGTCGCCGGCGGCGTGCGCGTTGCAGGCCATCAGGAACGAACCTGCGAGTAGCCATAGCTTGAATGTGTTCTTCACGTTCGTATGCTGGGAAAAGTGTATTCGCGGAACCTGCGGAGGGCCTCGGCGCGCATCGATGGATCCGTTCGATGCGGCTCGGGGTGCGGCGATTGTCATTCCCAGCGATGCACGCAACAAGCGAGATTAATTTGACGCTGGCATAAGCCATTCTTTTCGGTCGATCTGACCGAATAGAAAATGCGGATGTGCAAAAGCGTGCCGCGCGTAGCCGTGCGGCCGTCATGTGCATGAAGCGTGGAGCTTAAGGAAATACGCCGCTCAGTTGCCGCGCGGCGAACTGGAACGGATCGCCGCGCGCCAGGATTTCTGGTCAGCGAGCAGACGCGCCATGGTCTGCAGCAGTTCCGGCGGATCGAGCGGCTTGCGCAGGAAGCCGTCGTAGCGCACGAACGCAGGCGGGCTAGGCTCGCCGGATACGAGCACGAAGCTGATGTCCGCGAGCGCCTGTTCGTTGCGCATGTGGTGACACAGCACGCTGCCGGACATGATCGGCATGCGCCAGTCGGCCACCACCATATCGACGGGCTGGTGATGCAGCACCGACAATGCGGCCTCGCCGTTCTCCGCCGTCACGGTTTCGTATCCCGCGCCTGCGCAGATGGTCTGCCACGCAGCCAGCGCTTCGGGTTCATCGTCTACCAGCAGCACGGTTGTCATACGGTTTTTGCTCTCGGTCTCAACGGCGTATACGACCGCTTTGCGCCTGAAGAATTCCAGCTTAGACGATGTGAGAGCCGCGTGCAGCGCGGCGGAAGCGCGCGGTTTCCGCAAGTGCATGCATCGTGCGTCGGCGCGATGCAGCGGGCATGCAGACGCACGCCGGCCTCACTGCACTGCAGCATCGATGGAGACCGCCGCTCAGCTCGCGGTGGGTGGCGGCAGCGTGATGACGAGCCGCGCTTCGGTGTCGGTGAAGCGGCCGTCGAGCTTCGCGTCGTGGCCCTTGATGATCGCGTTCGCGATGTAGAGCCCGAGGCCGAGTCCGCCCTGATTGTTCGGGTTGTCGAGCGAACCGCTCTTGAACGGATCGGTGAGGCGCTCGAACGACACCGTCGGGCGCTTCAGCAGGCGGTTGCGCACTTCGACCTGCTGCGCGCGAGGCGCCGCGCCATCGTGACCGTCGCCCGCGTTCCCGGGTTGCACGCACGCGATCAGCTCGACCGGATAACTCATGTCGCCATGCTGGCGCGCGTTCGCGATCAGGTTCGTCAGCGCCTGGTTGAAGCGGTCCGGATCGACCGATGCGACGCCGAGATCCGGCGCGAAATCGGTGACGATCCGCATGCCCGGATGCGTCAGGCGCGCCTGTTCGACGACGGCGTCGAGCAGCTCGCGCAGCGGCACGTCCTGCCGCGTCATGCCGAGGCCGACGCCCGAGCGGATGCGGCTCACGTCGAGAATGTAGTTGATCAGCGACTGCATGCGGCGCGTCGAGCCTTCCACGCGGCGCGCCGTATCGTTCGTGTTCGCGAGGCCGCGGCCCATCAGCTGTACGGCCATGTTGATCGCCTGCAGCGGGTTGCGCAGGTCGTGACCGAGCGTGGCGAGCAACGTCGTTCTTGCGCGCTCCACTTCGCGCATCCGGTTCAGCGCGACATCCTGCAGGATCGACTTCAGCTCGCGCGCGGCAAACTGGTCAATGTCGGTCCACTCGCGGCAGCGGCCGCGCACCGTCTGCTTCCAGATTTCGAACGAGCCGCGCGGCGTGAGCCGCGGACCGTTCACGCCCTTCGCGATCACCTTGTCGGGCGGGCCCGCCCAGTTGATCGTCTCGACGAGTTCCTCGCGCAGCCACACGATCGTGATGCGCGCATCGCCGGTGATCTGGATCGCGAGGAAGCCGGCCGCCGTGCCGGTCGGCGTATGCAGCGCGCCGAGCTGCGGCAGGTCGGTGGAGACGGACGCGCTCGACAGCACGTCGAGCCGCGCCGCCGCCATATGATCGGCGAGCGCGATCAATGCTTCACGGTCGGGCGCGGACGCGCCGCCGAGCGTCACCACTTCACGGTCGACGATCGCGCTGACCGCCTCGTTCGGCATCAGCTCGGCAATTTCCGGACGGCGGCTCACGATACCGGCGAGCGGATCATCCGCGTGTGCGAGCTCGCTCGCGATGCGCGCGCGCAGATCGTGCACGCGCTGCTCGGCGAGCGCGCGCTGCTTCGACTCGATGCGCGCGATCAAAATCGACACCACCTGGGTCAGCACCGTGCAAGACAGGCGCACCGCGTGCGACGCGCGCAGCGGCGTCATGTGGTGGCACGCAAACAGCCCCCACAGCTTGCCGTCGATCACGATCGACACGCTCATCGACGCGCCGACGCCCATGTTCTTCAGGTACTCGATGTGGATCGGCGAGACGCTGCGCAATACCGAGTGGCTGAGGTCGTACGGGCCGTGAGTCTGCGAATTGAGCGGCGGCACGATCGGCACCGGGACCGCATCGACGGACGCGATCTGGCGGATCGGATTCAGCACGTACAGCCGGCGCGCCTGCGCGGGGATGTCGCTCGCCGGATAGCGCTGGCCGATGTAGGGCGGCAACGCGTCCTGCTTCGCTTCGGCGATCACTTCGCCGCTCGCGTCGGGCAGGAAGCGGTAGCCCATTACGCGGTCGAAGCCGGTCATCGCGCGGATCGAGTCGGCGGCGGCCTGCAGCAGCGCGGGGATCGAGTCGAATTCGGAGTTTTGCAGCCGCTGGATCGCGCGCTGCGCGAACAGCGCGAACTGCGTGGGCGCCGGCGTTTTCAGCGCGAGCTGCTCGAACTCGGCGAACAGCAGCCCGTCGGACCAGTGCATCACGAGATCGAAGCGATGACCGTCGATGCCGCGGCACTCCACACTTTCGTCGGCCATCTCCGGATGCTCGAGCGCCGCCCGCAGCGTCTGCCGCGACAGCGGGCTCAGATGGCGGTCGCTGATGGTTTCGCCGAGTTCGGGCAATGCGCCAAGCCAGATTTCGGCATTGGCGCTCTTCGCGATCAGACAGCCGACGCGGTCGAAACACAGCAGCGCGCCGTGCGGCTGGATGAACCCCAACGCGTGGATCGGCTCCTGATCGCAGTTCGCAACGATGTCGGCGAGTTGGTCTTGTGGCATCGAAAGGGGATCGTCCGGACGCGAGTGGAGCATGACGGCGGCGCGTTGCGCCAGGAGCTGGCGGTTGCAGGCGGTCTCCGCGCCTGCACGAGCCGCGGCCATTCTATCAGTCCGCTTTCAATGCATATAGCGCGACCAAAATAGCGCGAGGCAGCGGGCAGTATAGGTGCGAGGGTTGTGTGCACGCAGCGAGTTGGGCAACGCGGCGGGTAGCGTGAAGGCGCTTGTCGGATTGGGGCCGTGGGCGTCTACCACTACGCCCGCAGCCCGTTCGCGACGGATGCGGAACGGCTATCATCAGCGCTTCGAACCCACGGCGCCGCAACAGCGCCGGCACCGCCTCTCCACGCTTCAACCGTTTTTCCCGCCATGAGCACCGCCGAGCGCCGCATTGCCCACCTCGACATGGACGCGTTCTACGCGTCCGTCGAGTTGCTGCGCTATCCGGAACTGCGCGGTCAGCCCGTCGTGATTGGCGGCGGCCGCTCCGGCACGCCCGTCGAGCTGCCCGACGGCAGCCGCCGCTTCGCACGCCTGCGGGACTACGCGGGGCGGGGCGTCGTCACCACGTCCACCTACGAGGCGCGCGCGCTCGGCGTGTTCTCGGCGATGGGGATGATGAAGGCGGCGCAACTCGCGCCGGACGCGATCCTGCTGCCGACCGATTTCGATTCGTACCGCCATTACTCGCGCCTGTTCAAGAGCGCCGTGCGAACCTTCACGGATCGCATCGAAGACCGCGGCATCGACGAGATCTACATCGATCTGACCGACGTGGAAGGCGCCGCTCGCGACGTCGCGAGCAACATCAAGCAGGCGGTCAACGCGGCGACGGGGCTCACCTGTTCGATCTGCGTGGCGCCGAACAAGCTGCTCGCGAAGATCGGCTCGGAGCTCGACAAGCCGAACGGGCTGACGCTGCTCACGCCCGCCGATCTCGAGACGCGCATCTGGCCGCTGCCGGTGCGCAAGGTCAACGGCATCGGCCCGAAGGCGACCGAGAAGCTCGGCACGCTCGGCATCCTGACCGTCGGCGATCTCGCGGCGGCGGACCTCGGCGTGCTGCAGGACAATTTCGGGCGCTCGTACGCCGAGTGGCTGACGCGCATCTCGCGCGGCATCGACGACCGCGACGTGGTGGTCAGCTCCGAGCCGCGATCGATGAGCCGCGAGACGACTTTCGGCCGCGACCTGCATCCGAAGCAGGACCGGCCGGAGCTGTCGGCGATCTTCACCGACCTGTGCGTGCGGGTTGCCGACGACCTGCGGCGCAAGGGCTATGTGGGCAAGACGGTCGGCATCAAGCTGCGTTTCGCCGACTTCAAGACGGTTACGCGCGACGTGACGCTGCCCACCCCGACCGCCGACGCAGTCACGATCCGCCGTGCCGCGACGGAATGCCTGAAGCGCATCACGCTCGACCGTCGGCTGCGGCTGCTCGGCGTGCGTATGAGCACGCTCGAACCGGCGGGCTTTCATGACGCGCCGACGTTCGTGCAGGAAGAACTGCGGTTCGATGTGCAGGAGGAGCCGGGGGAGAAGGAGGGGTTGTGAGGGGGTGGGGCTTCAAACCCAAAGCTCCCTCCTGCTATCCGAATGCTTGAGCGCGAGCGCGGCAACGTTCCGCCAGATTTCCACCGGCGGCCGGTGCTCCTGCTTCGCGGCTTCCTCGACCGCCATCACAACGACCTCCAGCGGCACCTCGTCCAGCAGATGGCCAATGTGCGCCTCGAATCCGGCCGGCGCCTCTCCGGTCGCGAGCGCGTGTTCAAGTGCGTCCTCCGTGAGGTCGTCGGCATAACTGACGCTTGAGGTCCTGGCCGCCATCCAGAGTCCGCGCTTCTTGTCACGCGCCGCCGTGGAGATTCTGTCCAGGCTGAGACCAAGCACACCGAGCACGCGCATCACCCGATCGAAGCCCAGGTCGTTGATCGTTCCCGCTTCCAGCTGGTGAATGGTCTGCCGCGACAGATTCGCGAGCTTTGCCAGCCGACCCTGGGTCAGACCGATCTGCTCTCGTCTCACACGTACCGTTTCACCGACGTTTCTGATGTTCATCCCAGTCCCCGGCTGGCGCCATGCGGCGCCTGGCTCTCGCGTGCGGTCCAGTATAGGAGCCTCGCTCTATTGTACAAAATATTTTACTTTAAAGGTTATCGTCGAGCGAAGCGCAAGCCGTGAGCGGACCTCAATTGGCACACGCCGCCCCATCATATTACCGATTTTGCCGAATTTATCTCCACCAATCGGCCCGTTTTCGCCTCAAGCTCCCCCGCTCCACCCCAAAAAGACGAAAAAAAAGCCAGCACAACCGGCTGGCTTTGAATCCTCGATCAGCCGGGGTGCTGACGAGGACGAGAGTTACGGGATGAAATATAGCATATTTTCCGAATTTACCAAATTTTTCTTTGGAGCTTGCCGATTCATCCCGATTGGCATATCGTCAGCCATCCACAAGGCCCATGTCAGATGGACGATCCGATCATCACCACCCAGGCGGCGGCGCGCCTGCTAGGCGTGTCGGTCCGCACCGCGCAAACCTGGATCGAGCAGAACGCGATCGAATCCTGGAAAACGCCCGGCGGACACCGCCGCGTGCGGCGCAGCGTCGTGCTCGAACTGATGTCGCGTGTCAGCGCCGCGCCGCGCATGTCGGCGCTCGTCTTCGTCCATGCGGCGCAAGACCGGCTCGAACACTACTGCGACGTGCTCGCTGAACTGCCCGAGTGCTGCGTGCTGGCCGACAGCGACATCTTTTCCACGCTGCTGTCCATCGGCAACACGCTGCCGGGCCTGATCCTCACCGAACTTGCCCGCACCGACTGGGACCGCTTCGCGATGCTGCGCCGGGTCACCCGCGAACCGGGGCTTGGCCACACGCAGATCGTCGCGCTCAGCGAACTGAGCGCGAGCCAGATCGCGCAGGAACTGGGCTCGGACACCCGCGTGAGCCGTCTACCCGTCAACTGCGGCGCGGAGGATCTGCGCGCGGCGGTCCGCGCCGTGCTCGCGGACGAAGCGGCGCAGCAGCCGGATAACGACGAGGACGCGCCCGCGTTCCGCACGGCGCCGAATGAGATGGAGCGGATCAAGGCAGTGACGCGTTCGGGGCTGCTCGATACCGCGCATGAAGAGGCATTCGATCGCATCGTGCGCCTCGCCGGCCACACGCTGCATACTCCGATCGCGCTGATCACGCTGCTCGCGCACAACCGTCAATGGTTCAAGGCGCGCTGGGGCATCGAGGGTCTGGAAACGCCGCGTCTATGGGCGTTCTGTAATCACACGATCCTGCAGAAGGGTGTGTTCGTCGTCGAAGACGCGACCGAAGATCCGCGCTTTCGCGACAATCCCTACGTCGTCGGCGAGCCGCATGTGCGCTTCTACGCGGGCGTGCCGATCACCGACTATCAGGGCTTTCCGCTGGGCTCGCTGTGCGTGATCGACCGCGTGCCGCGCGACATCGACGAAGACAGCCGGCAGGCGCTCACCACGCTCGGCGAACTTGCGTCCGACAAGATCAACCTGCGCATCCGCGACCGCCAGCTCAAATGGGCCGAAGCGGCATCGCGTTCGCGCGACGAGCCCAATGACGGGCAGAAATGAAGTAAAAACCGCCTGCTACAGGCTGGACAGAAACGCTTCGAGCGCCGCACCCAGTTTGCGTACCGCATCGAGCGTCATCAGCGAAAGCAGATGCGCGCCGAAATCGCCGTCTTCCGTGTGCAGGTTCACTTCGAGCAGCAGTGCGCGGTCCCACGGCAGCTTCGACGGATGCAGCACTTCCTCGATGTCGATCTGCTCGCCGATCAGCCGCGGCGCCGAAAAGGTCGGCGACTGGCCGATCTGTTCGAACAGGCCCGCGAGGCACGCGCCGGTAATCAGGTTCGCCACCTCGGCGAAAAGCTCGCCTGTATCCGCGCCCTGTTCGGCCACTTCCGGGCTGTCCGGAAACAGCGTGTCGTAGAGCCGCGTCGCGCCGACGCTGTCGAACAGCGTGATCGCCTCGCCGGACACATCGCAGCGAAAGCCCTGCCGCAACGCGGTGACGGGGCCGTTCAGCTTCAGCGTCTCACGTACCGCGACCTGCAGCGATTCCGTATCGACCACGATGATGCGCGGCACCGATAGATGTACGAACCGGCCGAGCAGCACCGCGAGCCGCGCGCCCGCCTGCCCCATGCCGATGTTTGCGATTTCCTGCAGCGCGTCGCGCTGATCTTCGCTGAGCGCCAGATCATTCATAGAGACCGTACTCCCGCAGAATCGGCAGCAGCTTCTCTGCCGACACCGGCTTCTCGACGAATGCCATCGCGCCGAGCGTTTTCACGCGCGCTTTCGCTTCGCTCTGGATATCGGCGGACACGACCACGATAAAGCTGTCGAGCCCTTCGTGCTGGATCGCTTCGAGCACTTCGAAGCCGTTCATGCCGGGCATCGTCAGGTCGAGGAACATGACCGATGCGCGGCCGGCCCGATAGGCCTCCAGCGCTTCGTTTCCGTTCGTCGCCTGGGTGATGTCGACATCCCACGCGTCGGGAAGTGCGTTGATCAGGAGTCGGCGGGCAAGCATCGAATCGTCCGCGACTAAAACTGGCAGGCCCATGGGGTTTCACCGGTGAGTTGACGTCAGAACCCGATAACGGCCGCCGGAAACAGCGGCTTTAGCGGGAATCGACAAACCCAGGGTTAAACAGAATGCAACCTCTAATATGGGGTTTTAACGATGGCCGTCGCAAACGTTTGCAATCGCAACGATGCGCATTACGTCACATTTTGATATGCGCCGCTCAGTGCACGCGCGGCCGGTCGAGCAGCATCCTGCCCAGCAGCGAAAACGCGATGCCCGGCAGCTCGTGCAGTTTCGTGACGACGGTGCTGTTGCGGTAAAAACTCTCTACCGCATCGTCGAGAATGCCGATGCCGACGATCTCGATGCCGGCCTTCTCGATCGACTCGACCTTCGCGCGCAGGTCCGAACGCAGCACGGCCGGATCGCCGTCGCCAGTTGCGGGATAGCCATCCGACAGCACCATCAGGATGCGCCGGTCGGCCACGTGATCGGCGAGCCGCATCGCGGCCCACGCGAGCGCCTCGCCATCCGGATTCTCGTGACCGCATTCGATCCGCGCGAGACCGCGCAGGTCGCTCGCGCCGAAGCGCTTGTACACCTGCAGATCGAGCCGTTCGGTGAAGCGGTTGTAGTGGCGCATATCGGCGCCGCGCACCCGCTGCGCTTCATACAGGCGTTTCATGTCGCTCGACTCGATCGAGCTGTAGCCCAGCACTTCGCAGTCGAAGCCAAGCTGCATCAGCGCATCGCCGAGCGCCGCCGCGCACAGGCGCGCGAGTTCGATCTTGCGGCCCGCCATCGAGCCGCTGCGATCGATCAGCAGCGTCACGGCCGCATCGCGTCCCGGCGTCTGCCGCTTCACGCGAAACGGGGTGCGATACCCCGGCGACATCGCGAGGCGCGCCAGCGCGCGCCGGTCGATCTCGCCGCGCTCCTGATCGACGTTCCAGTGCGTGAGCTCGTCGGCCTTCAGCGCGCGTTCCAGCTTCGCTTTCAGCGGCGCGGTTTCAGCGCGGGCGAGCGTGCGCAGCGCGTGCCAGGACTGCGCATCGCCGTCGCCGGTGTAGTCGGTGACGATATCGAATGCCGTGGTGAGCGGCACGGAGAGCGTCGGGCGATTCGTTGCTGACCCGTGTCCTGAAGTGCTTTCGTCGAACACAGGGTTCGGCGCGGCATCGCTCGCGGCGGGTGCGCCGTCGGGCGCATGGCCCATGCCGGGACCTTCGGCCGCGGATTGCTTCGCCGCTTGAGCATCCGACGACGACACGCCCGCGCCATCGCCGCCCGGCGGCCGATGCAAACCGTCATCGATATCGAACGTGCTCTGCGCGGACGACGTGTCGTAGCCGTCCTCGCGGCTCACGGTGAACATCATGCTGTTGAAGTCGCGCGACGACAGCTGCCGCACGATCTCGATCACGTCGTGCGCGGCGCGGATGCTGTCGTGTGTCGAGACGCTTTGCACCGCGTGCTCCAGCACGTCGCTCGTCGCCACCAGCGCCGCCGATAGCGACTGCGCCGCTTCGGTCACCGTCGGCGTTTCGCGCCACAGCATCCGTTCGACGCGCCACACGAAGCGGTCGCGCCACGACAGATCGTTCCAGCGGCTGAGCGCATCGCGCGCCGCATGCTCGCGCAGCCGCTCGATATAGCAGCGCGCGCCCGGATAACGCTCGAGCAGCAGAGCGCACACGCGGCGATCTTCGACGACCTGCGCAAGCCGCTGCGCCGTGCCGCCGCCGAGCGCGCCAAGTGATTCGTTATCCGAATATTTTGCGCGCGCCACCAGCAGGTCCAGGTAACCGACCAGCGTATCGCGTGCCTGCTCGTCGTCGAGACGGTCGACGTCGTACGGTGGAATGACGATGCGCCCGGGTTCCACCCGCGGCCCATCGGGACTGAACGCGACCGCGACGCCGTATTGCCCCGTCAGCACGCGCGCCATCTTGCCGAGCGTCGACTCGAAGTCGAAATCCACCGGTCGCGCGGGGCGTTGGCTCATGGTCGCTATCCGAGTGCGATGTAGTGGTGGATGATGCTGCGGATCAGCGCCGCGTCCTCCGGGCTGACCTTCGCATAGATCGCCGGGCCGGCTGCGCGCTCGGGGTCGCCGGTGCGCAGCATCAGCGTCGTCCAGTCGAGCAGGCGACGCGTCGAGAACGCGCTCGCCAGATCTTCGCGCGCGAATGCCGCGCGGCAATCGGCGGCGATCGCGGCGAGCGTGTCCGCCATCGGCCGCGTCAGCCGCGGCCCGAACGTGCGCATCAGCACCTCGGCTTCTTCGGCCGCCGACAGGTAGTCCATCAGGTACACGCGCCAGCGGTCCAGAAACGCCTCGTTCATCAGATTGGCGCCCTGATACAGATGCCGGAACTGGCTCATCGCGCCCACCGCGTTCGCGGTGGCAAAGAGGCGAAACGACGGATGCGGCGCGACGATATCGTTGCCCTTCTCTTTCAGCAGCAGACGCCCGCCCGGCTCCAGCACCGCGGTCAGCACCGCGAGAATCGCGGGCTCCGCGAAGTCGATCTCGTCGATGATCAGCCAGTGGCCTTCGCGCATCGCCGTGGGCAGCACGCCGTCCACCCACACCGTCTCGCCGCCCTTCACGGTCCAGAAGCCGACGAAGTCGCCGATCGTCGTCTGGCCGTTCATGTTCGAACGGAGCACGCCGTGCTGCGAACGCGCGGCGATCTGCTCGATCAGGCTCGTCTTGCCGGCGCCGGTGTGGCCGATCAGCATTACGCGACGGTTTTCGGCGATGTCTTCGATGATGTCGTCGAAGCGCTCCGCGAACAGGTACGCGTCGTTCAACGCCGGCACGAGCGCACCGCCGGGACCGCGCGGCACGTCGACCGTGCCGATCTTGACCGTATCGCCATGCAGTTGCCGCGCGGGTTCGCTCGCGCGTAGCCGCCGGAGTTCAGCGACGAAATCCGCCGAAGCGCGCGGGTCCGCATGCTCCGCCTCGCGCTGCGCGTCCGTCAGATAGCCTTCGCGATACCACTTCTGAAGCTTCGCCGCGAGGTTCTCCTCGTCGACTACCGTGTCGATGTCGACCGAACCGTCGACGTGGCCATGCTCGATCCGGTACATGAACGGCCGCTCCGACAGCGACACGCGCCACCATTCGGCACCCGCGCCGACGGAGCGGGTGTAGAGGCCGACGTAATCGTCGTCGTGCTGGGAGAGAAGCGTTGCGTTCATCGGGTCGTCGTCACAAACAGGAACGCGCGGCACGCCAACGGCCGCGCACAGCCACGATGTTACTCAAAGTGCCGCGTCAGCGCGGCACAGGTTCAGGATCACGATTGCGGCGCGCGGCATTCGGCGCCATACACGTTGGTCGCGCCGAACAGCACCTGCGAGCCGCAGCGCGATGCGAACATCAGGTTTTCGTGATGACCGACCTCCACGACTTCATACGCGTCGTGGTTCAGCCCCAGCGCGCCACCACCGCTCGCGCCCAGCCGGTTCGCGAGATACCGTTCGTAGCGCAGATACAGGCGGCCGCGTTCGAGCCGTGTGTGTCCTTCGGCTTCCGCGCCGCAGTGGCGATCGAGTTCGCTGTGATGCGGGTTGTCGTCGGCGGTGCCGAGCAGATAGGTGATCTTGCGCGCAGCGTAGCGGCGGAACAGGTCGACGCCATCGTGGCCCGCGCCGTACGGCACGATATTCTGCATTCCGTAGCGATAATCGTCGTAGCTCACGCATTGCATATGAGCCGGCACGGCGAACGTATTACCTTCCGGGCGCTCGTTCGTGAAGTACAGATACGACGACGGATTCGCGACCACGTAATGCACGTCGATGCCTTCGCCGCGCAGCGTTTCGTCGAGATCGTTCAGCGCCGCGTAGCGCTGCACGAGCTGCGCGCCGGCCGAATGCCCCGCGATGATCAAGCGTTTCAGCGCGGGCGTGCGGGTGCGGTCGGTCAGTTGCCGCAGCAGGTCGTCGTACACCTGCATCGAGCTGACGTGGGTCGGATCGATCGACGCTGCGCCTTCGGCCCAGTTCGTTTCGCCGCCCGACTTCCACATCGGCAGATCGGCGCCGAAACCTTTTGCGCTGTCCTGCAGTGCGGGGAAATCCGGCGCCACCAGCAGCACCTTGTTCGGATCGGCATGGACCGCGCGCATCGTCGAGTCGCTCGCCGCAAAGTACGCGTCGCCATCGCGGTTGATGCCGTGCTGGACGATCACGATCTGCTCGATGCTGCTCAGGTCGCCATCGAGCGGACGATTCGCGTACACCGGAAAGTCGTATGAAACGCCGCCATGCGACAGATGCACGCGCTGCCACGTCTGCGCTGCACCGGTGGCGGCTTCCTGCATGTCCTCGTCGTCGGGAGCCGGGCTGTGATGCGTGATCGCGCAGCCCGCGGCGAACGTCAGCAGCGCACTCGCGGCCACAGCGCACGCGCCGCGTGCGAGACGGGTCATCAACACGGAACGTTCGTCGGTTCTCATGAGTTAGTGTGACGCGACGGAAGGGTCAGCATCGATCATCGCCGATCAACCTTTCACCGCGCTTCTGGCGTGCCGCGCGCGCAACATCGCTGCACACGCACCGTTCACGCTGCGCCCGCATCCGCGCCGCGCGACCACGCGGCCACGAATACGCTACACAGCGCTTCCATGCCCTTCGCGTCGTCATCGTCGAAGCGTGCGACGAGCGGGCTGTCGACATCCCACACGCCGATCAGGCTGCCATCGTCCGCGATCAAAGGTACGACGATTTCCGACTGCGAAGCCGCGTCGCACGCGATGTGGCCGGGAAACGCGTGGACGTCGCGCACCACCTGGGTCTCGCGCGTCTGCGCGGCCGTGCCGCACACGCCCTTGCCGAGCGCGATCCGCACGCAGGCAGGCTTGCCCTGGAACGGACCGACCACGAGCTCGCTGCCGTCGAACAGGTAGAAACCGGACCA
Organism: Paraburkholderia phosphatilytica; assembly: GCF_003443895.1. Lineage (GTDB taxonomy): Bacteria > Pseudomonadota > Gammaproteobacteria > Burkholderiales > Burkholderiaceae > Paraburkholderia > Paraburkholderia phosphatilytica. Next base: position 167,378 of record NZ_QQOA01000001.1, read on the forward strand.
GTTGAGATCGTTTAGTGAATGGAACACCAGCGCCGAAAAATTGGCCGCGTTGGCGATGCGGTCGGGTTCGTCGGCGAGCAGCGAACGCGCCTGTTCGACGAGTTCCGCGTAGTGCTCGCGCTTCGCGCTACCGGAGAGGTTGGATGGAGCAGCGACAACCTGGAACATGATCGATTTCCGGACCAAAATGAAACTTCTACCGCGTGCAGGCGGCGTCTGCAAGTCCGCCGGCAACGCAACCCGCGGGTGGCGTCACAGGGACACGATACGTTATATTCGCAAATATATAACGCGACCCGCAAGCTTGTCGCGCCGATGATGTGGATGAGGCAGGTATGGAGCTGATAGTCGTCACGATTTTCGCGGTTGGGCTGGGTGTGCTGGCCACGGTGCTGCTGGCCGTCTGCCTGCCCGCGCATGTGCACGAGCGCGCCCGCGAGCACGGCCGTTTCGCGCAACTCGGCGAAGCGCCCGATGAAGCAGACCCCGACGCGCCGCTGCGCATGAGCGCCTACGAAGGCCGCGTCAGGACCCGTCGCGAACGGGCAAAAGCCCGCGCACGCCGCCACGCGGGCGCGGTACGCGACGCGCTGCTGCACCGCCGCCGCGCCCATCGACGCGACCCGCATCGCGATTTCGTCGCCTGACCCCAACACGGCATGGAATAAACTGCCGGGCGCACGCCTTTACTCCTGCATGGACGTCGTCGCTGCACCGTAGCGCGCGGTCGCTCGAGGTTGCAAACCCGCCGCTTCGAAGGTTCGCGCTGTAACCGGCGGGCTGTTCGCAGCGAACTACCGGATAGTGCACGGCGGCAGACACCGCGCGAAAGCGCTACCGTATGACGCGCACGTTGGCATGAACCATCGGCCGCCCGCCTGTCCGGCGGGCGCCGCAAGGAGTATTCGGCATGATCCTGTATCTGCTCGCCTGGCTTGGCGGTGTGCTGACGATCGTCAGCCCCTGCATCCTGCCGGTGCTGCCCTTCGTCTTCGCCCGCACCGGGCGTCCGTTCGTGCAAAGCACGCTGCCCCTGCTCGGCGGCATGGCCGCGTCGTTCACCGCGGTGGCCGCACTGGCCGCGGTGGGCGGTGGCTGGGCCGTTGCCGCGAACCAGTACGGCCGCGCCGCCGCGCTCACACTGCTCGCGCTCTTCGGCCTCACGCTGCTGCTACCCGCGCTGTCGGACCGCATGACGCGGCCGCTCGTCGCGCTCGGCGCACGGCTCTCGGAAACCGCGCAGGGCAATGGCAATGGCGGCAGTGACAACCCCGGCTCGAACGTCGTGCCCTCGCTGGTGCTCGGCGTCGCGACGGGCCTCCTGTGGGCGCCGTGCGCGGGCCCGATCCTCGGCCTGATCCTGACCGGCGCCGCGCTGCAGGGCGCGAGCGCGCATACGTCGCTGCTGCTGCTCGCCTACGCGCTCGGCGCCGCGACTTCGCTCGCGCTCGCGCTGCTGGTGGGCGGCAAGGTCTTCGCGACGATGAAGCGCTCGCTCGGCGTCAGCGAATGGGTCAAGCGCGCGCTCGGCGTGGCGGTGCTCGCGGGCGTCGCGACGATCGCGTTCCACCTCGATACAGGCCTCCTCACGCGCGTATCGCTGGCGGGCACCAACCATCTCGAGCAAGGCCTGCTCGACCGCCTGCATCCGCGCAACGCGACGGGTAATACCGGCGGCACGATGGCGGCGAACGACACGCACAATGCTTCGCCGTCGATGATGATGTCCGCGCAGCCCGCGAGCGGTGCGCCCGCCGCGCTGCCGGTGGAAGGCAAGCTGCCGCCGCTCGATGGCGCGGTGCAGTGGTTCAATTCGCCGCCGCTGACCGCGCAGGCGCTGCGCGGTAAGGTCGTGCTGGTCGACTTCTGGACTTACTCATGCATCAACTGCCTGCGCACGCTGCCCTACGTGAAGGCATGGGCGGACAAGTACCGCGATGCGGGGCTGGTGGTGATCGGCGTGCACGCGCCGGAGTTCGCGTTCGAAAAGGACCTCGGCAACGTGCAGCGCGCGATCAAGGACCTGAAGGTCGACTACCCGGTCGCGGTCGACAACAACTATGCGATCTGGCGCGGCTTCAACAACGAGTACTGGCCGGCGCATTACTTCATCGACGCGAACGGCAACATCCGCGCGCATCACTTCGGCGAAGGCGATTACGACGGCTCGGAACGCGTGATCCAGCAACTGCTGAAGGAAGCCGGCAAGACCAACGTGCCGGGCGGCATCGTGCAGGTGGCGGGCACGGGTGCGGAGGCCGCGCCCGAAATGAACGAGGTTCAGTCGCCGGAGACCTACGTCGGCTACGAGCGCGCGCACAACTTCGCGTCGCCGGGCACGCCGGAGCTCGACAAGCCGCACACGTATTCGTCGGCGACGAAGCTCGATCTGAACCAGTGGGCGCTGGACGGCCGCTGGACGCTCGGCGGCGAGCACACGGATCTCGATCAGGCCGGCGGTGCAATCGCGTTCCGCTTCCATGCGCGCGACCTGCACCTCGTGATGGGTCCGTCACCCGACGGCAAGCCGGTGCGCTTCCGCGTGACCATCGACGGCAAGGCGCCGCAGGACAATCACGGCATGGACACGGATGCCAATGGCAACGGCACGGTGACGAACCAGCGGCTGTATCAGTTGATCCGCCAGAGCGGCACGGTCACGGATCACACGTTCGAGATCCGCTTCCTCGATCCGGGTGTAAGGGCGTATTCGTTCACGTTCGGTTGAGCGGTTCGGAATTTTCCTGCCGTTTCTCGGATGTTTATTCTGTGTGTATCGGTTTATCACTAAAGACCCTGGAGGTGGTCCTGCATTAGCCTTTCGTCCTTGAGAGACGATCGGTATAACGAAGTAAAAAGATGAACCGCAATACATTCCGGCTCGTGTACAGCCGGCTGAGAGAGATGTGGGTCGCAGTCGGAGAGACCGCCGCTGCGATGGGGAAGTCGAACTGCGACGTGACGCGCACCGTGCGGGTTGTGTCCGCTGCGCTGCTGACGAGTGCGCCCGCCTGGTGCGGCGCGCAGATCGTGCCCGGTGGCGCGTACGCGCCTTCCGTCACGCAGACCGCGAATGGTCTGCCGCAGGTCAATATCAACCGGCCATCGGGCGCGGGCGTGTCGATGAACACGTATGGCCAGTTCGATGTGTCGAACCGCGGCGCCATCCTCAATAACTCGCCGGTTGTGACGCAGACGCAGCAGGCCGGGTATGTCAACGGGAACCCGAACTTCGGTGCGGGGCAGTCGGCGCGGGTGATCGTCAATCAGGTTCATTCAGCTGCGGCTTCGCAGATCAACGGTTATGTCGAGGTGGCCGGCCCGCGCGCCGAGGTGGTGATCGCCAACGGGTCGGGTATCAGCGTCAATGGTGGCGGTTTCATCAACACGTCACGTGCTGTTCTCACCACCGGGACGCCGAACTTTGCCGCCGATGGCTCGCTGTCAGGCTTCAATGTGACCGGCGGCAACATCACCGTTCAGGGCGCGGGCTTCAATGCGGCAAACGTCGACCAGGTCGATCTGCTGGCGCGCGCCGTGCAGGTCAATGCGGCGATCTACGCCAATCGTCTCAATGTGGTGGCTGGAGCGAACAGTGTCGATCATGACACGCTGAACGCGACGCCAATCGCGGGGGACGGACCGGCGCCTACTCTGGCGATCGATGTCGGTCAGCTGGGCGGGATGTATGCGGGCAAGATATTCCTGGTGTCGAATGAGTATGGCGTTGGAGTTTCGACCAGGGGTGTGCTGGCGGCGCAGGCCGGTGATCTTGTGCTGACCGCGCAGGGCAAGCTGGTGCTGGCTGGACAGACCAGTGCGAGCGGCGATATCAGCGCCAGTGCGCGAGATGGCATCGACAGTAGTGGTACGACATACGCGCAGCAGGACCTCAGCCTCAGTACGTCGGGTGCGCTGACGAACAGCGGGACGCTTGCCGCGCGGCAGGACACGGCGATACGTGCGGACAGTGTTGCTTCGACCGGGACGGTGGGTGCGGGTGTGGATGGCGACGGCGCGATTGGCGCTGCGGGCAACCTGTCCGTGACCGCCAGTGGCACGCTGTCCGCGAATGGGCACAACATGGCCGGTGGCAACGCGACGCTTGCCGGGCAGTCGGTCAACGTCGCGGGTAGCACGACGTCAGCGCGTGGCTCGGTCTCCCTCGATGCAACCGGTGGTGACCTGGACACGTCGGCTGCAAAGGTGACCGCAGGCGGTGCGCTCGACGCGCATGCGGCGGGTGCGGTCCACAATGCGGGCGGCACACTGGCCGGCGATAGCGCGAACGTTAGTGCAGCGTCAATCGACAACACGCGCGGCACGCTCGGCGGCAATGGCAACGTGACCGTCAGCGCGAAGACCTTGACCAACGACGCAGGCGCGAGTCTTGTCGCGGGTGGCCTCGCGACACTCAACATCACACTGACCGTCAGCAATGCCGGTGGCACGCTGTACGGCGGCACAGGCTTCACGCTGAACCAGGCCAGCGCATCGGTGATCAACGACGGCGGCTCGATCCTCGGCGGGATCGATGCATCGCTTTTTGTGGGTTCGCTATCGAATGCCAGTGGCTCGATCCGCGCGAACCGTGACATCAGCGCAGCCGGTTTCCTGACCGGCGACGGCAACGTGATTGCCGGGCGCAATCTCACGCTGAACCTCGCGGGCGACTACACGAACCGCGCCGCGAATACCCTGCACGCCGATGGCGACATGACGCTCAACGTCGCAGGCACGCTGACGAACACGGGTACGCTCGCGGCGAGCGGCGCACTGAACGCCAGCGGCATGAACGTCGTGAACGCGGCAGGCGCGGATATCAACTCGTCCAGCACGACCGTCAACGCAGCACAGACCATCACGAACGCGGGCCGCATCGAAGGCGATACGGTGCGGACGAACAGCACGACGCTCGCGAACACCGGCACGCTGACCGGCAACGACGTGCAGGTCTTTGCCACCGATATCACGAACACGGGTGCCGCAGCCGTCATCGCGGGCGCGCAGTTCGTCGGGCTGTATGCGTCCGGGTCGGTGACGAACGCAGACGGCGCGCTGATCTACAGCGCGGGCAATCTGGAAATTGCAAGAGACAACGCGCGCGACGCAACCGGGCTACTCGCAAACCAGACCGGCATGCTCACCAACAGCGCGGCCAGCATCGAGGCCGATGGCGACATCGATATCGCGGCGCACACAGTCAACAATCTGCGCACCGGGGTCGTAACCGAAGCGGGCACGCCGGAAGTAACGGGCACCGCCACGCTCACGCTGTGGACCGCCGGGCTGGACGACAACGGCGTGTTCGGCAACCTCGGCGCCTATTACAGCGTGCTGTATCCGGAATGGCGGTGGTATGCCGGCGCGCTCGCCACAGCGACCATCGGGGCGCTGATGAAGCCCATCACGGTCACCGTGCCGAAGTCCCAGGTGACCAGCCTCGATGTCACCACACAGTCGTTCTCGCTCACCGAACCGCTGACCGATTCGTACGGGCTGACTATCCTCGAGGCAATGTCGCAGCCGCACACGCGCACCATCACGACGAACCCGACGCAGTACTACCAGAGCATCGCCGACAACGGCGACACGTATTCGATCACCTTCTGGCCAGATTACGACCCGGCGAAGCAGATCCGCCCGGATCAGGTGCAGGTTCGTACGGACCTTGGCAACAGCAATCACGATTACGTCGAGACATCGCGCACCATCACGACCACCACCAGCACTGATCAGCTCGTCAGCGCGGGCACCGACGCAACGATCCAGGCACAGGGCGCGATCCGCATCAATGCGGATGGCGGCAGCATCCATAACCTGTCGTCGACGATGGCGGCTGGCGGGGACCTCGTGCGTCGCGCAGCCGATGGCACTGTGAACGACACCGGCACGGTGCTGCAGCAGAGCGTCATGCAGACGGCGCAGTCGACGTTCGTCTGGCACCAGAAGAGCGGCAGCGACAGCGATACCAGGACGGTCGACGATGGCATCACGCAGGGTACGACGACCGTCGATGCGCTGCCGGCCATCGCATCGTCGAACCAGACCGTGCAAACCGACGCGCAGACCATCACGATCGCGGGCGTGAACCGCCAGGGCCAGACGGTCGATGGATCGGGTGTTGCGGGCAGTGGCACCGCCGGCGGTGCAGCGGGCAACATCGCGAACCTGAAGCTGCCGGTCAATGGGCTGTATTCGTACCGCACTGCACCCGATGCGCCCTATCTCGTCGCCACGGACCCACGATTTACGCAGTATTCGAAGTTCATCAGCAGCGACTACATGCTCGGACTGCTCGGGCTCGATCCGTCGAAGACGATCAAGCGTCTTGGCGATGGCCTGTACGAGGAAACGCTGATCCGCAACCAGGTCACGCAGCTGACCGGGCGCACCTTCCTGGCGGGCTACACCGACAACCTCGCCGAATACACCGCGTTGATGACGAGCGGCGCGGCGTACGCGAGAACGTTTGGCCTCGAGCCTGGCATCGCGCTCACGCCGGACCAGATGCGGCAGCTCACCACCGACATGGTGTGGCTCGTCTCGCAGGACGTCACGCTGCCGGACGGCTCGCATCAGACGGTGCTGGTGCCGCAGCTTTACCTCGCGCAATCCAGTACGGTCGATCTCACGCACAGTGGCGCGTTGGTGGCGGGCAACAGCGTGAACCTGACGGCATCGGGCGATGTGAACAGCAGCGGTCACATCAGCAGCAGCCTCGCGACGACGGTCATCGGCAACAACGTCGTGAACAGCGGCACGATCGGCAGCGGTGGCATCACGGCTGTTGCAGCAGCGCAGGACGTGCGCAACATCGGCGGGCGCATTGGCGGCGCCGATGTCGTCGTGCAGGCCGGGCGCGACATCATCATCGAAACGCGGACCGGCAGCGTATCGAAGTCGTTCGGCGCGGATGGCCTGACGGGTAGCGTTACCGCGACAACGGTCGATGCGGTCGGCGCGATCTCGGCGACGGGTAGCGTAGCGCTCGCGGCGGGCCGTGACGTCAACATCCATGGCGCGACGGTCCAGGCGGGCGGCGACGCGTCCATTGCGGCAGGCCGCGATGTCAACGTCGGCACGGTCGTGCTGACCAGTACACAGGACGTGCAGAGCCACGGCGGACAGGATGGCGGTCACACCGCGATCACACAGAACCTGGGCAGCACGGTCACGACGGGCGGCAACCTCGTCACGGTCTCCGGACGCGATACGACGCTCACCGGCGCGGGCGTGACAGCCGGCGGCAATGCGGCGTTGATCGCTGGACATGACCTGACGGTAACCGCGGCGAAAGACACGCAGCGCCACGACGAGCGCTCGCTCGGCGACAGCCGGGCAAAGCACACGGCGTCGAGCTACGACGAGGCTGTGCGGGGTTCGAGCGTGAATGCGGGCGTTAACGTCACGCTTGCGGCGGGCCAGGGCGGTGCCGGCAATCTCGCTGTGCTCGGCTCGACCGTGACGACGGGTGCTGCGGGCACAGGAGCGGTCAGCCTCGTCTCGACCGGCGACATCACGGTCGGCAGCGTCAGCGAAACGCATGATTCAACCAGCTGGGAGCATACGAACCATTCCGGCTTCATGTCGAAAGACACGTCGACGGACAGCGGCCATTCGCATCAGGTCATTGCGAACGGCTCGACGATATCGGGCGATACGGTCAGCGGCATGGCAGGTCATGACATGACCATCAGCGGTTCGACGGTTGCGGCAACCAACGATGTTTCGCTTGCCGCGGCCAATAACCTGACCGTCACCACCTCGCAGGACAGCAGCAACAGCAGCCACTTCCATCAGGAAGTCACGACCGGTATCGGCAGTTCCGGCGGTATCGGCGTCTCCTACGCCAGGATCGATACGAAGGACACGACACACGACAGCTCAGTCACGAACAACGCGAGCCTGATCGGCAGCACGACTGGCAGCGTAACGCTGTCCGCCGGTGCCGATCTGCATGTGACGGGCAGCGACATCATCGCGGCGCAGAACGTGTCGGGCACGGGCGCGAACGTCGTCATCGACGCAGCCGTCGACACGGCCCACCGCGACGAGACACAGGAAGTCTCAAAGAGCGGACTCACGCTTGCAGTGAAGGCACCGGTGCTCGATGCGATGTCGAACGCGATCGACCAGACGCATGCCGCGAACCACAGCCAGGATGACCGCGCGGCAGCACTGCACGGCATGGCGGCGGCAAGCGGCGCTTTCGACTCCGTCGGCGCGGCGCGCGAGACCGCGGCCGGTCTCGCCCGTGGCGAGAAGCCGTCAGCGAAGATTGAACTCAGCTACGGCAGCAGCCACAGCAGCAACACCTTCGCCGAAGACAGCACGACGAACCGGGGTTCCAGCGTGACGGCGGGCGGCACGGCCGCATTCGTCGCGACGGGCAACGGTACGCCGGGAAGCGGCAACCTCACGATCGCCGGTTCGGACGTGAACGCGAACGACGTGATTCTGGCTGCAGGGAATCAGGTCAATCTCATCAACACGACGGATACGGACACGACCCGCAGCGCGAACCAGTCGCGCAGTGCGAGCGTGGGCGTGTCGTTCGGCACGGATGGCTTCGGCGTGAGTGCATCGATGGCGAAGGCGCATGGTGACGCGAACAGCGACGCGGCGATGCAGAACAGCACGCACATCAACGCGAACGGCACGGCGACGATTCTCTCGGGTGGCGACACGAACATCGTCGGCGCGAACGTCAACGGGCGTCAAGTGAACGCGGATGTCGGCGGGAATCTGAACATCGCGAGCGTGCAGGACACGTTGAACAGCAGCGCGCACCAGGAAAGCGCGGGCGGCGGCTTCAGTATCAGTCAGGGTGGCGGTAGCGCGAGCTTCAGTTCGCAGCATGGCGACGCGAGCGGCAGCTATGCGGGGGTGAATGAACAGGCGGGCATTCACGCCGGTGACGGCGGTTTCAATATCAACGTCAAGGGCAATACGGACCTCAACGGAGCGGTGATCGCGAGCGATGCCGACGCAACGAAGAACAACCTCTCGACGGGCACGCTCAGCTTCTCCGACATACAGAACCAGTCCGTCTATGACGCGCATTCAGGCGGGTTCGGCGGAGGCTTCACGACGGGCAACGGCGGCTCGAACTACGCGACGCACGGCAGCACGTCAGGCACGAACGCGGGTGGTCCCGCGCCCATGCTGGGTCAGAACGACAGCGGCAGCGACAGTGCCATCACGCGTAGCGGCATCAGCGCAGGGTCGATCAACGTGACCGATGGTGCGCATCAGTCGCAGGACGTGGCGACCTTGAACCGCGATATGTCGGATACGAATGGTGCAGTTGCGAAATTGCCCGACGTGAGCAACCTGCTGGACCGTCAGGCCGACATGATGGCGGCGGCCGGCGCCGCGGGTGAAGCGGTGTCGCGGCGCATCGGTGACTTCGCTGCGTTGAAGTACGAGCAGACTCACGATCCGGCATGGGCCGAGGGTGGTGCTGCGCGCGCGGCGATGCAGGCGGCGGGCGCGGCGCTCGTTACTGGTCTCGCGGGCGGTAATGTAATCGGCGGTGCGGCGGGTGCGGGTATCGCGTCGATCGCGGGCGGCAGGCTGAACCAGTTGAGCGGCGCGATTGCTGACTCGGATCCGACCGGTGACGCTGATGTGAACAAGGCGCTTGGGAACATCGTTGCGAACGTCATCGCTACGGGCGCAGGTGCGGTGGTGGGTGGCGATGCGGGGGCGTTCTCAGGGTACAACGTGGATCGGTTTAACCGGCAGTTCGATGCCGACGGCAAGCCGGTGAAGAAGGACCTCGTTGCGCAGGCGTGCGGTGCGGGAGCACAGTGTAGCGATACGACGCTGAATGCGGCAATTCAAGCGCAAGGGGTCGTTGCGCAGCAAGCGCTAGGGGCTATGTCTCCGGATTATGTGTCTATTCAGGGCAACATCTATGTTGCCTCAGGGGGCGTGGTAGTTAATCTGCAAAATGGTGATGTGTTCGGAAGTTGGGCACTTGGAAAGCCAATTCCTACATACTCGTTGAAGCCCGGGATTTCCGTGACATTCGGGAGTATCCTCGGTGGAGGCGGTGCACAAGGCACTAGCTCATACTTGGCTGGTGGTGGCGCTAATGCGTCTACATTCGTACCTGTTCCCGGCTTCCCGGTCATTGGCGCTGGTGGTGGGGTCAGCCATGCGTATGGCGGTCAAACTTCCATAGAGTATGGTCTTAGCTTCCCCCCAGGTACGGCAGTGAATCCAGTTAGTTACGGGTTCCAGTTGAAAAGGTAGAAGGAGCAGCTATGGCTGGGCCATCGTTCAAGCCGGGACAATACGAGAAGCTGAGTAGAGGTCAAAAGACCATTTACTGGGTTGCTATCGTTGTTGGATTTACTCTGATCGCCGGCATCTGGATTTATAAACTTCGTTTGGCGCATTGATACAACAAACCCAGCGTTCGGCTGGGTTTGTTGTATGTGGAATCAATCGGGGAATGGCGTGATGATGTGGAGTGGTTCAATCGGGTGTGATGATGAGCTTGCCGTACTGGACTTGGATTCTCACGCGCTGGCCGGGTGGGAAGCCGGCATCCTCAAGCCACAGGCCGGCGATGCGCAGCCACGGAAAAAACGTGGGCGTTCGCCACGGTCGGCCGGGTTTCGGGATGGGTCGCCAGCGCATGACCTCCTGGACGGTGGCGTGTCGCTCGGGATGAGCGGTCGATGCATTAAGATTGGCATCAGCCATGATCAGTTCCTCCTTTGAACTGGTGGTGGTCAGCGGGCCGTATGGGTTGCCGCCCATGCGGTCCGCGCTTCTACTGCTTCGGATTCCCTCCTTACTGCTGGGTCCGTGCCAGCACCATATCCAGCATCTCGGACACGAAGCGTTGCCGCGCCTTGGGTAGCTGGCTGATCGCCTCGATCTGCTGTTGCAGCTTCGAGGGGGGGCCGCGTTTGCTGTGTCGGTAGACGTTTTGCCCGAGCAGCGCATCGGATGAAAGCCCCAGTGTCCTGGTCAACTCCGGTAGCAGTGAGACAGGCAGGCGCAGGCGGCCGCCTTCGTAGTGCGCGAGAGTTTGCTGGGCAATGCCGAGCTGCTCGGCGAGTTGCTGCTGGGTCAGCTCGTGGGCCCTGCGGGCGCTGGCGATACGCGCGCCGAGTGCCTTGAAAAACTGTTCGTCCTTCGGGTTCATGGCCGGCTTCAGCGTTGAGAGTCCAGCCATGAAGATAACTCCGGTTTACGAGTACACAAACCATTTTACTCTATTGTAGAGTACTCCGAAATAGAGCTATTTTTACCAAACCCCCTTGACAGGTTTTTAGCCGAAGGGGCACTCGTCGCGAGCCTTGTCGGCAGAGGCGCCACAAGCGCAGCGCGCGGGGTACGGTGGGCGCGGGCATCGCGGCGTAAATGAACCGACGACGAATTTGATCCATCAGGATACGGGCGCCCTTACCCCGCCGTTTCCATTGCACTCACTCCCAAGCGAATACCCCCTGCCAAGCAAAGCCTAACGCGGCGGCACCGTACGCGAAGCCCGCTTGTTCACGTACATCGCGCTATCGGCAATGGCAAGCAACTCGGTAATCGTCGCGCTGCTCTCCGGCGCGAACGACGCCTGACCAACGCTACAGCGCACGTCATAGCCGCGCTGCGCTTCGTGGTTGTAGAGATCGAGATGCTGCTTCAGCCGCTCGACGAGGCGCGCGGTGCCTTCGTCGTCCGCATCGGTCAACAGCGCGACGAATTCGTCGCCGCCAATTCGCCCAACCACATCGCTCTCGCGCAGCGCCGTGCGCAGCACACCCGCAAAGCCGACCAGCGCACGGTCGCCCTCCGCGTGACCGTACACGTCGTTGATCTCCTTGAAGCCGTTCAGATCGAAGAACAGCAGCGACGCACGACGACCCAGCCGCTTGCACATGTTGAGCGCATGCTGCGCGAGCACTTCGAAGCCACGGCGATTCGACAGGCCCGTGAGTTCGTCCGTGGTAGCAAGCTGCACCGCGGCGAGCTCCTGCTCCGCCATGCGGCCGATATCGCGCAGCAGCCCCTGTTCGACGACATCCAGCGCGCGCGGCTTCGAATCGATCAGACAGAACGTGCCGAGCCGGTTTGCGCCGCTCACCACGAGCGGGCAGCCCGCATAGAAACGGATATTCGGGTCGCCGGTGACGAGTGGGTTGTCATGGAAACGCGTGTCACTGCTCGCGTCGTCGACGAGCAGCAGGTCGTCGGTGAGAATTGCGTGACCGCAGAACGAGATGTCGCGCGAGGTTTCGCTGACGTCGAGCCCTTCGCGCGACTTGAACCACTGGCGGTCGGCGTCGACCAGCGTCACCAGCGCGATCGGCACATCGAACAGCCGTTTCGCGAGTCGCGTGAGGCGATCGAAGCGTTCTTCCGGCGACGTGTCGAGAATGCTCAGCGCACGTAGCGTGGCGAGCCGTTGTTCCTCGTTGGCGGGTTTGGCAGGAGCTTGCATCCGGGTTCCGTGGGTCCGGCGGAGACCGTGGCTCCGCCCTTGTTGTCGGCAGAATCTGCGCGCATCGTCACGCTACCTGTCCAGTCATTTTATCGGAAGAAACTACGCGTTGTATCAAGTGTCGATACAGCGCAGACTGAGGAACGGCGCGACGCAACGGGCGCCGATGCGGCACATGGATTGCTATCGCTAGCCGGCACCGAACCACTCCCGGAATTCCCAATGCCCAACGTCATCCCGATCTCCGAAGGTTCGCCCTTTCCGCTCGGCGCCACGTGGGACGGCGAAGGCGTCAACTTCGCGCTGTTCTCCGCGAACGCAACCAAGGTCGAGCTGTGCCTGTTCGACGACAAGGGCGAACGCGAACTAGACCGGATCGCGCTGCCCGAATTCACCGACGAGGTGTGGCACGTCTATATTCCCGGCATGCGACCGGGCGCGGTTTATGGCTACCGCGTGCACGGCCCCTACGAGCCCGAAGCCGGTCATCGCTTCAACGCGAACAAGCTGCTGCTGGATCCGTATGCGAAGGCGCACGTCGGCACGCTGAAATGGGACCCTGCGGTATTCGGCTACACGCTGAACGCGGAAGGCGACGACCTCACGTTCGACGAACGCGACAGCGCGCCGTTCATGCCGAAATGCGCGGTGGTCGACCAGAGCTTCACATGGACGCACGCCACACGCGTGCGCGTGCCGTGGGACCGCACGATCTTCTACGAGACGCACGTGCGCGGTTATACGAAGCGGCACCCGGCCGTGCCCGAGAAGCTGCGCGGCACCTTCGAAGGGCTCGGCCAGCAGGCGGTGGTCGATCACATCAAGGCGCTCGGCGTAACGTCGATCGAACTGCTGCCCATCCATGCGTTCGTCAACGACAGCTATCTGCTCGACAAAGGCCTCACGAACTACTGGGGCTACAACACGATCGGCTTCTTCGCGGCGGACCCGCGCTTCTTCGCGCGCAGCTCGGGCGCCGTCGACGAATTCAAGCAGATGATCGACCGCTTCCACGAAGCGGACATCGAGGTGATTCTCGACGTGGTCTACAACCACACGGCCGAAGGCAACGAGCGCGGCCCCACGCTGTCGTTTCGCGGCATCGACAACGCGTCGTACTACCGCCTGATGCCGGACCAGCCGCGCTACTACATCAACGATACCGGCACCGGCAATACGCTGAACCTGTCGCATCCGCGCGTGCTGCAGATGGTCACCGACAGCCTGCGCTACTGGGTGACCGAGATGAATGTGGACGGCTTCCGCTTCGATCTCGCGACGATCCTCGGCCGCGAGCCGTATGGTTTCGACGAAGGCGGCGGCTTTCTCGACAGCTGCCGGCAGGACCCGGTGCTCTCCAGCGTGAAGCTGATCGCGGAACCGTGGGACTGCGGCCCCGGCGGCTACCAGGTAGGCGGCTTTCCGCCGGGCTGGGCCGAATGGAACGACCGCTTTCGCGACACCGTGCGAGCATTCTGGAAAGGCGACGACGGCACCGCCGCCGAACTCGCGACACGCATCACCGGCTCCGGCGACAAGTTCAACCATCGCGGCCGGCGCCCGTATGCGAGCGTCAATTTCGTGACCGCGCACGACGGCTTCACGCTGCACGATCTGGTGTCGTACAACGACAAGCATAACGAAGCCAATGGCGAAGAGAACCGCGACGGCCACTCGGACAACAAGTCGTGGAACTGCGGCGAAGAAGGCCCAACCGAAGACACCGAAATCCGCGCACTGCGCGAGCGTCAGAAGCGCAACCTGCTCGCGACGATGCTGTTTTCTCAGGGCACGCCGATGATCGTCGCGGGCGACGAGTTCGGCCGCACGCAGCAGGGCAACAACAACGCGTACTGCCAGGACAACGACATCAGCTGGGTGGACTGGGACGGCATCGACGACGACGGCCGCGCGCTGACCGACTTCGTGATCAAGCTGACCACGTTGCGCCACACGCTGCCGGTGCTGCGCCGCGCGCGCTTCTTGACGGGTGTGTACGACGAAGAGCTGCAGCTATCGGAAGTGAAGTGGATCAGCCCGGTAGGCACCGAGCTAACCCAGGAGCAGTGGGAAGACCCGGCGATGCGCTGCTTCGGGCTTATCATCGACGGCCGCGCGCAGACCAGCGGCATTCGTCGTCCGGCATCCGACGCGACGCTGCTGCTGGTGGTCAACGCGTATCACGACGTGGTGGATTTCACGCTGCCGGAGATACCCGGCAGCGATCAATGGAGTTGCCTGATCGACACGAACGCGCCGATCCGCGAAGAACTGCCCGACTTCGAATCGGGCGACGTGTATCAGGTGACGGGGCGCTCGCTGCTGCTGTTCGCGCTGCACGCGAAGGGCCAGACGCAAAGCATCTTCCGGCGGCTGGAAAAGCAGCTCACCGAGGAGAGCGGCGCGTCCTGAGTTCAATCCTTCATCAGCCCTTCGTCGCGCCAAACGTCAGACCCGCGACGAAGTGCTTCTGCATCGCGAAGAACATCGCGACCGACGGCAGCGCCGCGAGTATCGACCCCGCCGACACGAGATTCCACGCTGTCGTCCACTGGCCTTTCAGCGCGGCCACACCGACGGTGATCGGCGCGGCGTCGTCGCCTTGCGTCAGACACAGCGCCCAGAAGTAGTCGTTCCACACGAACGTGAACACGAGAATCGCGAGCGCCGCGAGCGCGGGGCGAATCAGCGGCAGCACGATCCGGAAGAACACGGTCCACTCGTTCGCGCCTTCTATTCGCGCGGCCTCCACCAGTTCGAACGGCAACTGCTTGATGAAGTTGCGCAGAAACAGCGCGCAAAAACCGGTCTGAAACGACAGGTGGAACAGGATCAGGCCGCCCACCGTGTTGTACAGGCCGAGCTTCAGCGACAGGTCGCGCACCGGAATCATCAGCACCTGGATCGGCACGAAGTTGCCCGCCACGAACGTGGCGAACAGCGCGGAGTTGCCCGGAAAGCGGTAGATCGCGAGCGCGAAGCCCGCCATTGCCGCGAGCGCAATCGAACCCGCCACCGCCGGCAGCGTGATCTGCACGCTGTTCCAGAAGTAATGCAGCATCGGCGACGTGGTCAACGCATCGCGGTAGTTCGCGATCAGCGTGATGTGCTTCGGCCAGCCCCAGTAGTTGCCTTCCATCAGCTCTTCGGTCGAACGCACCGACGTTACCAGCACCGCGATCATCGGCAGCAGCCAGATCAACAGCGCAACGGGCAGCGACAGCTTGTACAGCCTGCGCGGCATGGGCTTCCATTTGTCGACCGGAATCGGAAACATGATCGGCTCCTCGATGCGTGTTCAGTGCTCGTCGCTCAGCAGACGGCGCAGGTGATAGACGATGTACAGCAGCATGATCGCGAACAGCACCACGGCAATCGCGGCCGAATAGCCGAGCCGGTAGTACTTGATCGCCTGGTCGTACATGTAATAGGCAAGCACCGTCGAGCTTTCGAACGGACCGCCGCCCGTCATCACCGAAATCAGGTCGAAGCTGCGCAGCGCGCCGATCACCGTCACGACCACCGCCATGAACGTGGTGGGACGCAGTTGCGGCAGGATCACGTGCCACAGCAGGGCCCAGCCCCGCGCGCCTTCCATGCGCGCGGCTTCGATCTGCTCGCTGTTGAGCGTCGTGAGGCCGGTCAGGTACAGGATCATGCAGTACGCGGTCTGCGGCCACAGCGCCGCGAAGATGATGCCCAGCGTCGCGTAGTGCGCATCGCCGAGCACCGGAATGCCATGCCCGACGATCAGCTTCAAGAGCCCGAAGGTCGGATCGTAGAACCACGAAAAGATCAGGCCGACCACCACGCCCGACAGCACGAACGGCGCGAAGAACAGCGACTTCACGATGCGGATGCCCGCCACCGCCTGGTTCAGATACAGCGCGATCGCAAGGCCCATCGGCGGCGCGAGCAGGAACAGCACGAGCCAGATCACGTTGTTCTTCAGCGCGGTGTAGAAGGCCTGCGCATGGAACAGTTCGATGTAGTTCGCGAGACCGACGAAACTCGCGTCGGACATGCCGTCCCAGCTGTAGAAGCTCAGGCGGATCGTCGACAGGATCGGCCAGACCACGTAGATCGCGACCATCACGCACGCGGGCGCGAGAAACAGGAACGCGGCGCGGCGCTGACGGCGCGCGGTAGGCGACACGCGGCGGCGCGGCCGCCCGCCCGGGCTCGCGGCGCGTGGCGTATTCGACATGCCGCCGCCGCCCGCGGGTCCGGCGCCGGAATGCGCGGAACCGTCGGCGCGATGAGTGACGGAGTGAGACACGGCAAACCTCCTCTTCGGACTGCGCGAGGACACGCGGCGATAATGCGCCGCGCGCCCTCGCTTTACGCGTGCTGCGATGCTTACTTCTTGTAGATGCGCTTACGCGTCTCTTCGAGCTGCGCGAGGATCGAATCGATCTTGGTCGGATCGGACACGAACTGCTGCATGCCCTTCATCCCTTCGTCAGCCATTTCCTTCGTCATGTCGCGATCGTAGAACTGCGCGATGCCGCCCTTCGTGTTCGACAGGATCTGGAAGCCGATCTTCGAGATCGGATCTTCCGGTTCCGGCGACTTGCTGTTCGCCGGCAGCGAGCCGAGACCCTTCGCGAGCTGGTCGCTGATGTCCGGCGTTTCCGCGAACGCGAGGAACGCATGCGCGTCGGCCTTGTTCTTCGCCTTCGCCGGAATGTGCAGCGACTCGACCGGACCGTCTTCCGCCGTCGGCACGTTGGAATCGATGATCGGGAACTGGAAGTAGCCCATCTCATCCTTCACGTTCGGCGGGAAGCCGCCCGTGATGAACGTGCCCATCAGCATCATCGCGGCCTTGCCCTGGAACAGGAACGGCTGCGCGGCGTCCAGATCGTACGACAGCGAGTTGTCGATGAAGTAGCCCGCGTCGATCAGTTGCTTCCACGTCGTGTAGACCTTCTTCACGCGCGCGTCGGTGTACGGCACTTCGCCCGCCATCAGCTTCTGGTGGAACGCGTTGCCGTTCAGGCGCAGGTCGAGATAGTCGAACCAGCCGGCGAGCGTCCATGCGTCGCGGCCAGCCACGGCGATCGGCGTGATGCCGGCGGCCTTCAGCTTCTTGCAGTCGTCGAGGAAGTCGTTCCACGTCTTCGGCTCAGCCGCGATGCCGACCTTCTGGAACAGGTCCTTGCGATAGAACATGCCCCACGAGTAGTACACGGTTGGCGCAGCATATTGCTTGCCCTTGTACGACGACGCTTCCTTCGTCGACGCGTACATGCTGTCCCAGTTGTTCTTCTTCCAGTCCGGCGTCAGGTCTTCGAACAGGCCGCGCTGCGCGTAGTAGGCCATGCGCTCGCCGTCGTGCCAGTTCACGATGTCGGGCGGCGCGGTGGTCAGCCAGCCCGGCAGCTGCACCTTGTACGCTTCCTCGTCGACGAACGACACCTTCACGTCGGTGCCCGGGTGCGCTTTCTTGAATTCGTCGATCACCTGCGTCCAGACCGCGCGCTGGCTTGCGCCCTTGAACGCGATGTTCACTTCGAGCGTGCCGGCCTGCGCGGTGGTCGCGACGGATGCCGCGAGCGAAGCCGCAGCGAGCGTCACGGCAACGAGCATCTTGCGTGGTTTGAGTGTCATGCCTGTCTCCTGGGTTCTACGTCGTTGTCAGTGCTGCTTCGGGTTGGAACTGCCGGCGCGGTGTTCAGTGCGCGGCCGTCCGGTAAGCGGCGACGCCCTGCGCTTCGATCTCTCGCGAACCGAATACGAGTGCGTCGTCGGGAATGTCCGCGGCTAGCGTATACGTCTGCGGACCGTAGTTGAACACCCACGTGAGGCCGCCGCGTCGACTGACCCGCACCGCATCGCCGAGCAGCGACGGTTCGAGGCCGGCTTCGCGCGCGACATCGGCAAACAGCGCCGCCGTCGACGCATCGTCGAACAGGCTCGCGAGGTAGTGCATCGCGCCATGCTTCACGTACGCGGGATGACCGTCCGCGAAGCTTGCGCGGACTTCGAGCGCGGCAGCATCGTCGGCGGCGGCGTCGAGGTCGAGCAGATCGCGCCAGTGGCGCGAGTAGCCTTGTCTCGGCCAATGGCCATCAGCTTGCGCCGCGAACGTGACAGGCTCCTGCAGGTTCGGCCGCAGCGATTCGACGCGCCACACGCGCACCGGCATCACCGAAGCGAGCGAGCCCGGCGGCAGGTTCGCGGGAATCTGCAGATCCGCCGTCTTCGAGCCCGAGCGCGGCCCGAGGATCACCTGCGCGCCCGATTGCGCGAGACGCGCGGCGAAATCGTCCGGCACGACCGGCAGCGGCGGCACGACGATCAGCTGGTAGCCGTCGAGCGGCGCATGCACCGGCACGATGTCGACATCGAAGCCGAGCGAGCGCAGCGCCGAGTAATACTCGACGGCAAAGCGCGGATAGTGGAAGTCGGCGCCCTGCGGATGCACTTCGAACAGCCACTTCGCTTCGTAGTCGAATACGAGCGCGACGGGCGTCTTCACCGCATCGTTCGCATGCGGATCGGCGGCGAGCACCGCGCGGATTTCCTCGGCCACCTGCGCCGCTTCACCACCGCCGATGTCGAGCCGGTTGTCCGGCGTGTTGAGGCCCGCGTGCATCTGCTCCTGCGCGAACGGCGCCTGGCGCCAGCGGAAGTACGACACGCAGCCCGCGCCATGCGCGAACGCTTCCCAGCTCCACAGCCGCACCATGCCCGGCAGCGGCGCCGGGTTCCAGTGCGCCCAGTTAACCGGGCCAGGCTGCTGCTCCATCACCCAGAACGGCAGCTTCGACATGCCGCGATACACGTCGTGATTGAACGACGCGAAATCCGGGTGCCCCGTGCGCAGGAAACGCTGCTTGATCTCGGGCGCGTACCACTGCTCTTCGAGCGCGCCGATCGGATAGCTGTCCCACGACGCGACGTCGAGATCGGCCGCCACCTTGTAGTGGTCGAACTCGGTGAAGAGCTGCATGAAGTTGTGCGCGATCGGGCGGCCCGGCGAATGCGCGCGGATGATGTCGACCTGCATGCGGTTGTAGCGCTGCACTTCGTCGGAAGCAAAGCGCCGGTAGTCGAGCCGGTGCGACGGATGCGCTTCGGTCACGGTGCCGATCGGCGCATCGATCTCGTCGAAGCTGCGGTACTCCATGCTCCAGAACACCGTGCCCCATGCGATGTTCAGCGCGTTGATGCTGCCGTAGCGCGCCTTCAGCCATTCGCGGAAACGCTTCACCGCGGCGGGCGAGTAGCTGACCACCGTCTGGTGGCAGCCGTATTCATTATCGGTTTGCCAGAACGCGACGGCCGGATGCTGGCCATAGCGCGACGCGACCGCTTCGCAGATTTTCTTCGACGCTTCGTAGTACGACGGCGACGAGAAATCGTAATGACGGCGCGAGCCGAACGCGCGCGGGCGTCCATCGGCGCCCACCGGCAGGATGTCCGGATGACGGTCGATCAGCCACTTCGGCGGCGTCGCGGTCGGCGTGCACATCACCACTTTCAGGCCCGCGTTGCCGAGCGTATCGATCGCGCGATCGAGCCAGCCCCAGTCGTATTCGCCCGGCGACGGCTCCATGCGGCTCCACGCGAATTCCGCGATCCGCACCTGTTCGATGCCGAGCGACTTCATCCGCTCGGCGTCGTCTTTCCACATGGCTTCGGGCCAGTGCTCCGGGTAGTAGCAGACTCCTAGACGCATTCCGATGTTCTCCTGGCGGTGACGTGCGCCGTCACACGTGTTGTTCGATGGTGTCGAGCGGCGCGACGGCGAAGCCGTCCTCCGCGAACAGATGGCACGCCGACGCCGGCGCGCGGAAATGCGCGGTGTCGCCGCGCGCGAGACGTGCGTCGCCCGGCGCCTTCGCAATCAGCACCGCGCCGCCCGGTTGATCCAGATGCACATAGCTGTGCTCGCCGAGCGCCTCGACGAGCGTCACGGTGCGCGCGAGCGTCAGCGCGGTCGTCTCGGTGTGATGGGTCGGGCTGGCATCGACGGGTTCGAGATGCTCGGGACGCACCCCAAACGTCACCGATGCGCCGACGGCAAGCTTGCCGCCCTGCACCGGCAACCGCACGACTTCATTGAGGCCGGTCAGCGTGACCGTGACGCCGTCCGCCTCGATTGCCGTGACGGTGGCGGGCAGGAAGTTCATCCGCGGCGAGCCGATAAAGCCCGCGACGAATTTCGAGCGCGGCCGGTGATAGAGTTCGAGCGGCGCGCCAACCTGCGCGATGCTGCCGTATCGTTCGGTGTCCTTGCCGGCGTGCAGCAGCACGATCTTGTCGGCAAGCGTCATCGCCTCGATCTGGTCGTGCGTCACGTAGACCACGCTCGCATCGGCGAACTGCCGGTGCAGCCGCGCGATCTCGATGCGGGTCTGGCCGCGCAGCGTGGCGTCGAGGTTGGAGAGCGGCTCGTCGAACAGGAACACGCCCGGTTCGCGCACGATCGCGCGGCCAATCGCGACACGCTGCCGCTGACCGCCCGACAACGCCTTCGGATGGCGGTCGAGCAGCGCTTCGAGCTGAAGAATGCGCGCGGCTTCGCGCACCTTGCGGTCGATCTCGGCTTTCGGCGTCTTCGCGAGCTTCAGGCCGAAGGCCATGTTCTCGTAGACCGTCATGTGCGGGAACAGCGCGTAGCTCTGGAACACCATTGCGACGCCGCGCTGCGCGGCGGGCACGTCGTTGACGAGCTTGCCGCCGATCGACACGTCGCCGTCGGTCACGTCCTCGAGGCCCGCGATCATCCGCAGCAAGGTCGACTTGCCGCAGCCCGACGGGCCGAGAAACACACAGAACTCGTTCTTGCCGATTTCCAGATCGACGTCGCGAATCACCGGCGCGTTGTCGCCGTATGCCTTCTGAACGCCGCTTAACGAAATGCTCGCCATCGTCCCGCCTCCATGTTCTAATCAGCACGAAGCGGAGATTAAGCGCTTAATCAGTCACCCGGAAAAAATCGATCGCGGCGCGATCGTGGGTGTCTGTGTCTCCGATAATCGTTCTGAATATGTGGCCAATGGTGCCGTGCCGGGCGCGATCACGCAAATGCTGAACTAGCAGCCCATATATTGAGATAGAAAATGACGACGCTCAACGAAGTCGCCCGCCATGCCGGCGTGACGTCCGCCACCGTTTCGAACGTGCTGCGCAACCGCGGCCGCGTGGGCGAGGCGACCCGCCAGCGGGTGCTGGACGCGATCGCCGCACTCGGCTACCGGCCGCATCTGCCGGCGCGCGCGCTCGCCGAGGGCCGCGCGCCGACCATCGCGCTGATGGTGTCGAGCATCGCGAACCCGTTCTATCCGGAGTTCGCGCTCGCGGTCGAAACGGCGCTCCGGCGCAGCGGCCAGTTCCTGATCATCTGCAATACCGACGGCGATCCGCAGACCGGCCGCGCGTACCTCGACCAGATTGCCGGCTCGCTGTCCGCCGGCGTGCTGGTGATGAACGCGAACCTCGACTTCGCCGATCTGCATATGACCGAGCTGCGCGGCGCGCCGGTCGTGCTGTGCATGTGGGAACGGCCGCTGGATCCGCCGGGCCTGCCGTGCGTCGCGGTGGATTTCCGGCTTGCGGGCGAACTGGCCGCGCGGCATCTGCTGGAGCTTGGGCACCGGAAGATCGGCGCGATCGTCGGCAGCAAGGTGTCGGGCATTCACGCGGCGCGCTACGACGGCTTCGTCGCCGCGATGCAGGCGGCTGGAATCGATGGCGCCGCGGCGCCGGTCCTGTATGCGCCGGATACGACGCAGGGCGGCTACGCGGCCGCGCTGGAACTGCTGAAAAAGCATCCGGAACTCACCGCGCTCTACGCGACCAACGACCTGCCCGCGCTCGGCGCAATGCAGGCCGCTGCAGATCTCGGGCTCGAGGTGCCGCGGCAACTATCGGTGGTCGGCATCACCGACATTCAGCTCGCGCGCGAATCGAGGCCCGCGTTGACTACGGTGGCGGTGCCGACTGTCGAAGCGGCCGAACTCGCGGTGGACCTGCTGCGCGAGCTGATCGATGCGCCTGCATCGACCGCGACCGCGACAGGCCATGGCGCGAACGCACCGCGCGTGTGTGTGACGTCGGCGCCGCGGCTGGTGGTGCGGGCTTCCACCGCGCCGCCGAGAGTTTGAGCGCCAGGCTCAGAGTTCGCCTGACTCCACCACTGCCTTGCGCGGCCGGCGACTGCGCGGTGCGGCCGTTTTGCGCGCGGCTTTTTTGGCTGCGCGAGGTGCTGTACCCGCTTCCGGTTGTTGCGCTGCTGCGGCTTCTGCGGGCGCTTCGGTCGGCTGCCGCTCGTCGAGACCGAGCGATTGCTGGGCAACCGGCGCTTCCGGTTCGCCAGACTCATTTCGCGCGGCCGCGTCGCGCTCGCCGTGCGATTTGCCGCTCTTGCCGCCACGGCGGCTGCCCGAGCGCTTCGCGGCTTTCTTCGCCGCCGCGCCATGCTCGTGCGGCTCACGCTGTTCGTGCTGATCCGCCGCGTCGCTCGTCACCGCGTCCGCAACCGGCTGCGCGGATTCGTCGGCGATCTGCTGGATCGCTTCGTCGTTCGCCGCTTCGAGCGAATGCTGCACTTCGGCGTCGTCGCTCGGCAGTGATGCGTCGTCCACCGCGAGCGCAGCCTGGCCGGTCTGCTCCCCGTGGCGGCCATTGCCGCCCTTGCGCTTCTTGTTGCGGCCTTTGCGATCGCCACCGTCGCGTGACGTACCCTGAGCGCCCTGCGTTTGCGACGCGCTCTCCATTGCGGCCGCAGCACCCGCGGCCTGGCCCGCCTCGCCGCTCACCGCAGCCACCGTCGCCGGCGCCACATCCGCGGCCTTCACGGGCCGCGTCCACGAACTCGACCGGTACACGAACGCGCCCGACTTGTCGTCGCGGCCCACTTCGAGGAAACCGCGCGCCTGCGCTTCTTCGAGCAGATTGCCGAACGCGCGGAAGCCGTAGCCCGCTTCGTTGAAGCCCGGCTTGCGGCGCTTGATCGCGCTCTTCAGCACCGACGCCCAGATCTTGCCGCTTTCGCCGCGCTCGGACGCGAGCGCCTCGAACGTCTCCACCGCGATCGCGATCGCCTTGGACTTCCGCTCTTCCATCTCCTGCTTGCGGCGGCGGTCGTCTTCGGGCGAACGTTTCGAGCTCGCGTCGGCTTCGCGCTTCGGCGCGCCGCGCTGCTCGGTCACGAGGTCGTCATAGAAGATGAATTCGTCGCAATTCGCGACCAGCAGGTCGGACGTGGACTGCTTGACGCCGACGCCGATCACTTTCTTCGCGTTCTCGCGCAGCTTCGACACGAGCGGCGAAAAATCCGAATCGCCGCTGATGATCACGAAGGTGTCGACGTGCGATTTCGTATAGCAAAGGTCGAGCGCATCGACGACGAGCCGGATGTCCGCCGAATTCTTGCCGGACTGCCGCACGTGCGGAATCTCGATCAGCTCGAAGCTCGCTTCGTGCATCGCCGCCTTGAAGGCCTTGTAGCGATCCCAGTCGCAATAGGCCTTCTTCACGACGATGCTGCCTTTGAGCAGCAGGCGTTCGAGCACGGGCTTGATGTCGAAGCGTTCGAGCTTCACGTCGCGCACACCAAGCGCCACGTTCTCGAAGTCGCAAAAGAGCGCCATGCTGACGCTATCCTGAGGTGAGGCCATGAGTTCTCCCAATGCCACGCGTGGGCGGTGGCCAATTGCGCACATCATAGCCGGTCGGCACGCAAATGCGGTGCCACCTCAAAAGCAAACGGCCGCGCAGCGTGAACTGCGCGGCCGTTTGCCGGGCGTACGTATGCAGGCGATGCGGGTTTTACAGGCCCCGCATCGCAGCATGAACGCTTACTGCTTGATCCCTTCGGACTGGATATGCAGCTTCGTGATCATGCTGAAGCCATACGACTTGCCGAAGTCCATACCGAAGTCGGCGCGGTTGAATTCCGCGCTCGCTTCCACGCCGCAGTCTTCGCGCTTGAGCATCGGGTGCATGATGCACTTGAACGATTCGATCTTCAGGTTCACCGGCTTCGTCACGCCATGCATCGTCAGCGTGCCGATCACTTCAACGGGCTTGTCGCCGTCGAACTTGATGTCGGTGCCTTTGTACGTGACCGTCGGATACTTCGCGACGTCGAAGAACGCGTCGGTCTTCAGGTGCTCGTCGAGCTTCGGGTTGCCCGTGTCCACCGAAGCCGGGTCGACCGTCACGTCGACGGTGCCGGTCTTCGCCGCGCGATCCAGCGTCACCGTGCCGCTCGACTTCGTGAACTTGCCGCGCCAGATCGACACGCCGCCGAGGTGGTCGGCTTCGAAGCTCGGATAGGTGTGCGACGGATCGAGCTGATACACGTCAGCGGCCATCGCGCTCATCGACATGCCGGCAGCCAGTGCGCCCGCCACGATCAACAGATTCTTCTTCACGCCATTCTCCAGGTTTGCGCGCGGCTCGCCGCGCCTGCTAAAGCCCTTGAGCGCGCCATATTGAAGGCTCGCCCGAAAGCCGGTTGATGTTGATGCTTAAGTCCGCCAATCGTCAGTGCTTCACGTCGACGATATGAAACTTGATGACGACGTCGTCCGCCACGACCGACGTGTCTTTCCACTCGCCGGTGCCGACGTTGAACTGCGTGCGCTTGATCGGCAGCGAACCGTCGAACACTTCCGTGTTGCCCTGCTGCGCGATCGTCACGGGTACCGTGACCGTCTGCGACACGCCCTTGATGGTCAGCTTGCCGGTGACCTTGTACTGGTTGCCGCCCGCCGGCGCGATCGCGCTCGACACGAACGTGGCCTTCGGATACGTCGCGCTGTCGAACCAGTCCTTGCCGCGCACCTGCTGGTTGTACGACTCGTCGCCGAGGTCGTAGCTCGACGTATCGATGCTCAGGTTCGCGCTGCCGGCCGTCGGCTTCGCGGGGTCGAACGTGAGCTGCGCGGCGAACTTCCTGAAGTTGCCGTCGACGGGCACGTTCATCTGCTTCGACGTGGCGACGATCGTGCTCTTCGCGGTGTCGACCTGCGCGAACGCGGGCGCCGCGGCAGCGAGCGATGCGGCCACGAGGCCAGCAAGCATCCAGTGATTTGAAGGCATTTTCATGATGTCAGTGGGTTGGGCATCGGCGCGCCGTCATGGCAGCCGACGCCGAAGGCATTGAACACGTTCTCAGCGGGCGGAAAGCTGCGCCTGCAGTGCGTCACTTGAGAAACGGGATCATACGTCCGAGTATTCCATCGCGCTCGATGAAGTGATGCTTGAGCGCGGCCAGCACGTGCAGCGCGAAGCACGCGAGCAGCGTGTAGTTGAGCCAGATATGCGTAGTGCGTAGCGCGGCCTTCAACACCTTGTCCGGGCCGATGATGGTTGGCAGCGGCACGATGCCGAGATAGACCACCTGGATACCTGCCGACGAACTGTAGAAGTAGCCGGAGATCGGGATCGCCAGCATCAGCAGATACAGGAGGCCGTGCACCGCGTGCGCGGCGGCGTTCTGGAACGCGGTGGTCGTGTCGGGCAGCGGCGGCGCGCGATGCGTGAGGCGCCATAGCAGACGGATCACCGCCAGCGCGAACACGGTCACGCCGATCCACTTGTGCCACGAAAAGTACTTGAGCTTGGTCGGCGTGAAGCCGGGGATGTCCGTCATGATCCAGCCGAGATAGAACCCGCAGATCATCAGGAGCGCGATCAGCCAGTGCAGGCTGATCGCGACGCCGCTATAGCGCTGGCGCGCCGTTTCGAATCGGGTGCTGGTGGTCGCCATAAATATCCGGTCGAAGAATCAAGGCACGCGTGCAACGTTCGCGACAGATGCACGCGTGGATACTGGATGCGGATAGTAGGCAAGCGCGAGGCGATTGAATAGACGGCAAAAGGGAACAGATTGTTTCGTGGGCGTTGGTAATGAGGGATGGAGGGATGTTCACTGGCCCACTAAATGCTTGATGACGCGCCTGCCTTCCCCACAGGAGCCGCGCAATGTCGACCGATCTTGCCACCCGGTTTTCCCACGTGAAGCCGCACGACACGCCTTTCGAGGGCGGTGGGCTGCGCGACTTCTTCATGTATCGCGACCTCGGCATCGCGAACGCGACCGGCGGCAAGGTCGTCGCGCAGCTCGTGAAGGCGCATCGCGCACCAGAGGAAGGCACCGGCTGGCACCGCCATGAGGCCGACTTCCACATCGTGATCATGCTGAAGGGCTGGGCGCGCTTCATGTACGGCGACCAGGAAACGCTCGTCGAAGCCGGCGACTGCGTGCATCAGGCGCCCGGCATCGTGCACTTCCTGTTCGACTACTCGGACGACATGGAGTATCTCGAAGTGGTCGGTCCGGCGGACTTCAAATCGATCGACGTCGAAGGACCGTGCGCGACGCCCGCGCCCACTCCCTGGCCAGTCGCCGCGACGTCATAGCGCACTCGCCTTCGCCACCGCCGCGTGCGCGAGCGCTTCCGCCTGCAGCAGCGCGTGCAGCGTGACGCGGTCGCTGTGCGCGTCGTCGGCGAGCGCCGGCGCGCGGTGCGCGCGCGGCTCGTTGTCCTGGATCATCGCCCGCACGCGCGGATAGATCTGCGCTTCCCACTTGCGCCCGTTGAACACGCCGTAGTGCCCGACGCCCGTCTGCACGTGGTGCGTCTTCATGTACGGGCGCAAGCGCGAACACAGGTCCTGCGCGGCCACGGTCTGGCCGACCGCGCAGATGTCGTCCTTCTCGCCTTCGATCGTCAGCAGCGCCGTGCGCCGGATCGCCGCCGGCTCCACGAGCTGATCGCGTACGCGCAGCTCGCCGCGCGGCAGCGCATACTGCTGGAACACAGTGCTGACGGTCTCCAGATAGAACTCGGCGGTCAGATCGGTGGTTGCGAAGTACTCCTTGTAGAACGCGCGCACCGCATCGGCCTTGGAAGGGTCGCCCTTCGCGCGCTCGCGATGCATGTCAACGAACGACGTCAGGTGACGCTCCAGGTTCATCGACATGAACGCGCCGAGCTGCACGAAGCCGGGATACACGCGCCGCTGCGCGCCCGCGAAACCGAACGGCACGGTGCTGATCAGGTTCTTCTCGAACCACTCGATCGGCTTGCTGTTCGCCAGCTGGTTGACCGCGGTCGGATTGACGCGGCAGTCGATCGGTCCGGCCATCAGCGTCATGCTCGCGGGCTGCGCGGGATCGTCGGCGGCGGCCATCAGCGACACCGCCGCGAGCGACGCGACGGTCGGCTGGCAGACGGCGACGAGATGCGCGTCCGGACCGATGCGGCGGATGAACGCGATCACGTGCTCCACGTATTCGTCGAAACCGAAGCGGCCAGCCGCGAGCGGCACGTCGCGCGGGTTGTGCCAGTCGGTGATGTAGACGTCGTGATCGGCGAGCATCGTGCGCACGGTGCCGCGCAGCAGCGTCGCGAAGTGACCGGACATCGGCGCGACGATCAGCACGCGCGGCTGCTCGATCGCGACGGCCTTGCGAAAACGCAGCAGCGAGCCGAACGGCGTGCGCTTGACGACCTGCTCGGTGACCGCGACCGGTTCGCCGTCCACCTCGACGCTCTCGATGCCGAACGGCGGACGATGGTGCGTGAGGCCCGTCATCTCGATCAGTTCGCAGGTTGCGTCGAGCGCCCGGTGGTACGGGTTCGCCGCGAACGGCGCGAAGGCGGCGAGCGCCATGCGGGTGGTCGTAGCGGCGGACCGCATGGGCCGCATCAGGTCGGACATCGCCTGATAGGTCGAATAAGCGAGGACATTCATGGGCGCGCACCGGAGCGTGTTCGCGCTACAAAAGGCAATGTGTATGCCAGTCGGCCGTCGATTGGCATAGTGCTTGCAGCTTTGCGGACGTAGTCGGGAGGGCCTGCGCGACGGCTGTGGTGGGCTTGCGACGGAATGTGCGCGGCTGGGCTATGGCAACGGCCGCGAGCTTCGCCGTGCAATGGTGCATCACGCTGCGCGCAAGACCGCCGCAACATGGTGCAGCGAGTGCCGCGCGCGGTGCGCGGGAGCACCGAAGCGGCCCGCAACGTCAACTCGATCTCGTCACACCCACGGCGAACACGGAGACTGTCATGACGCAGGCGAAGACAAGGTCGACGAGATCAACCCGCTCGCCGGTCGCGAACACCGACAGCCTCACCGCGCTCGCGTCCGCGCCCACAACGCCCACCACGCTCACGATCAGCAGCCACAACTACTCATCGTGGTCGATGCGCGGCTGGCTGCTCGTCAAGCTCGCGGGTCTCGAGTTCGAAACGGTCGCGGTGCCGGTCGACGACCCGGCGGCACGCGCCGAGCTGTTGCTGCTGTCGCCGTCGATCCTCGTACCGTGCCTGCTGCATGACGGCATCAAGGTCTGGGATACGCTCGCGATCGCCGAGTATCTGAACGAAATCCGCCCCGACGCGAAGCTGCTGCCCGCGGACCGCAAGGCGCGCGCGCACTGCCGTGCCATCTGCGGCGAGATGCATTCGGGCTTCAGCGCGCTGCGTTCCGCGCTGCCGATGAATCTGCGCGCGCACTTCGACCACTTTCGCATCTGGTCGCGCGCACAGGACGACATCGAACGGATCGTGGCGATCTGGCGCGAATGCTTCGACGCGTACGGCGGCCCGTGGCTGTTCGGCGACATCAGCGCGGCCGACGCGATGTACGCACCCGTCGTCACCCGCTTTCTGACCTACGACGTGAAGCTCGACCGCGACATCGCCGAGTACTGCACGCGCGTGCTGAAACAGCCGTTCGTCGCCGAATGGATCGCGATGGCGCAGGCGGAAACCGAAGACATCGACGAGCTCGACGTCGAATTCTGACGGCGTGGCGCGCACGCCGCGCTTTTACATGCGGTCATCGAACCGCACTACAATGCTCCGTCCACCGTCAGGGCGCCTGTCCGATTTCACCATGTCGAGCCGTATTTCCCGCGCCGCGTTCGCGTCGCCGCTGTCCCTTCTGTCGCTTCTGTCTGCCGTCGCCGTGCTCGGCGCGTGTTCCAGCACACCGAAACCGCAGTTCCAGGACGAATTCTTCAGCAACGGCACGAGCCCGTACATGCGCTCGTTCGATGTGGCCAACACCGAGGCCTGCGAAGGCGCGCGCCGCGCGCTGCTGAGCCAGGGCTACATGACGACGCTCACGCGCAACGACACCGTCGACGCGACGAAAAACTTCCAGCCCGCCAGCGACCAGCACTACACGGTCGAATTCCACGTCGTCTGCACGGCAGGCGAAGATGCGACCAATACCAGCGTGATGTACGTGAACGCGGTGCAGAACGGCTACGCGCTGAAGAAGAGCGATACGTCGGCGAGCGTCGGGCTGAGCATTCTCGGGTCGGTCTCGCTGCCGATCCGCTCGAACAGCGATGCGATGGTCAAGATTTCGAGCGAGACGATCCAGAAGAGCACCTTCTACGACAGCTTCTTCGGTCTGGTGTCGCACTATCTGCGCAATGCGGTGCGCAGCTCGGCGATTCCGGGCGACGCCGTCACCGCGCAACCGCTGCCCGCACCGCTCGTGTCCGCCACGCCCGCGCCGAACGTGCTGACGCCCGCCCTGCTGCCGCCCACCGTACCGGGCGCCGCAGCGGCACCCAGCACGCCGGCCGTGACGATCGTGCCGCTGAGTCCGGCGAAACCGCTCGTGCCCGACACGCCCGCCGCATCCAGCACGGCCGCCGCCGCGGCGATCATGGGCAGCGACGCGCTGGATCCGGCGGACCCCGCGCCGACGCCGCCAACCCCGCTCGCGCCGATTGTCTCCGACCCGCAGCCCACGCCCGCGCTCGACCCGCTCAACCCGTCGTCCAGCAGCAACCCTTGAGCGCCCTTTTGCCCTTGCGATCCCTCACCGCCCCGTAAGCCGAGTTAGCCGCGCACGCCGCACCCTACCGGGCCGCGGCGCGCGCGTTTGCGCCGCAGTCGTTACACTTGGAGCCGCATTCGAGCGACGAGGAGACGACCTGATGGCATCCCGCAAGACAGCGCAGATTCGTGTCGGCATCGGCGGCTGGACCTTCGAGCCGTGGCGCGGCGTGTTCTACCCCGACGACCTCACACAGAAGCGCGAGCTCGAATACGCGAGCCGCAAGCTCACCACGATCGAGATCAACGGCACCTTCTACGGCTCGCAGAAGCCCGAGACCTTCATGAAGTGGCGCGACGAGACGCCGGAAGGCTTCGTGTTCTCGCTGAAGGCGCCGCGCTTCGCGACGAACCGGCGCGTGCTGGCCGAGGCAGGCGAATCGGTCGAACGTTTCTTCAAGAGCGGCGTAATGGAACTGGGCGACAAGCTCGGCCCGATCAACTGGCAGTTCGCGGGCACCAAACAGTTCGATCCTGACGATTTCGGCGCGTTTCTCGACCTGCTGCCGAAGAAAATCGAAGGCACGACGATCCGTCACGCGGTCGAGGTGCGTCACGAGAGTTTCCGCGACGAAGCGTTCATCGCGCTCGTGCGCAAGCATGGCGTCGCGGTCGTGATGGCGGGCGATTCGAAGTATCCGCAGATCGCGGACGTCACCGCACCGTTCGTCTACGCTCGGATCATGGGCACCGAGGAAAAGCACAAGGACGGCTACGCGAAGCAATCGCTCGACCTGTGGGCCGAGCGGGCCCGCGCATGGGCGGCTGGCGGTCAACCGGACGGGCTCGAAACGAGCGGCGCGAAGCCCGCGAAGGAAACGAAGCGCGACGTGTTCCTGTACGTGATCAGCGGCTTCAAGACGCACAATCCCGCGGCGGCGATGGCGCTGATCGGGCGGGTCGCGGATTAGGCGCGGATTAGGAACTGTCAGCTTCAGCTGGCTTGCGCCGCGTTCGCCAGAAGTTCGTCGAGCACGGCGAGGTCGACCGGTTTGACGAGGTGCGCGTCGAAGCCGGCTTCGTGGGTGCGCCGCCGGTCCTCCGCGAGGCCGAAGCCGGTCAGCGCGACGAACTTCGCGCGGTGCAGCGTCGACATCGCCTTGAGCGTGCGCAGCAGCGCATAGCCGTCCACATCCGGCATCGCGAGATCGATCAGCACCATGTCCGGCTCGAAGCTGCGCGCTTCGCCCACCGCGTCGCGCGCGTGATACGCGACGTTCACCTGATGCCCCTTCATCTGCAGCAGCAGCGCGAGGCTGTCGGCGGCATCGCGGTTGTCGTCGACGATCAGCACGCGCACCGCCGTGTGATTCGCATCGCCCGGCGCGCCCGGCGCGCTGTCCGACGCGCTGGTCTGCGTGCCGCGCGCGATCGGCAGACGCACGCGGAACGTGCTGCCCGTGTCGGGGCCGTCGCTCGTCGCGGTGATCGCGCCGCCGTGCAGCTCGACGAGCGAGCGCGACAACGTCAACCCGATGCCGAGCCCGCTATCGGCGGGGTTACGGTTGCGCGACTCCTGCACGAACAGATTGAAGACCGAGTCGAGCTGATCCGCGGCGATGCCGCAGCCGCGATCGGCGATCTCGATCAGCGCGGTGCGCCCTTCGACGACGGCGCGCACGTCGATCGCGCTGCCCGCCGGTGAAAACTTCGACGCGTTGTTGAGCAGGTTCTGCACGACCTGCACGAGCCGGGCTTCATCGCCATGCAGCTGGATCGGCTCGTCGGGCAGCGCGACGTCGATGCGCTGCGAGCGCGCGTCGGTCAGCGGCAGCACGCCTTCAATGCTGCGTTCCACGATCTCGCGCACGGTCACCGCCGCCGCGCGCAGGTCGATCTTGCCGGCAGTGATGCGACCCACGTCCAGCAGGTCGTCGACGAGGCGCGTGAGCTGCGACACCTGGCGCGCGGCCATGTCGCTGCATTGCGCGACGACCGCATCGGACGACGCAACGGTCTGCAGGATGCTGACCGCGTTGCGCAGCGGCGCGAGCGGATTGCGCAGTTCGTGCGCGAGCGTCGCGAGGAACTCGCTCATCCGGCGCTCGGACTGCTCCAGTTCCTCGAGCCGCTTGCGCTCCGTCATGTCGCGCGTCACCTTCGCGAAGCCGCGCAGTTCGTGACGCGAGTCGTAGACCGCGGTGATCGTCACGCTCGCCCAGAACATCGAGCCGTCCTTGCGCACGCGCCAGCCTTCGTCCAGCGCCCGGCCTTCGCGTTTCGCGATCGCCAGCTCGCGCTCGGGCTTGCCGGCGCGCCGGTCGTCGGCGGGATAGAAGGCGGAGAAATGCCGCCCGATGATCTCGTCGGCCTGATACCCCTTGATCTGCGTCGCGCCTTCGTTCCAGGTGACGACGTTGCCGTCCGTATCGAGCATGAAGATCGCGTAGTCGCGCACGCGCTCGACCAGCAGCTTGAAGCGCTCCTCGCTCTGCCGCAGCGCTTCGTCCTGCATCCGCTTGTCGGACAGATCGCGCGTGATCTTCGCGAACCCGCTCAAGCGGCCGCCTGGATCGTGCAGCGCCGTGATCACGACGTTGGCCCAGAACATCGTGCCGTCCTTGCGCACGCGCCAGCCCTCGTCCTCGAAGCGGCCGACCTTGGCGGCCTGTTCGAGCTCGTAGTCGGGCCATTTGCGTTCGATCGCGTCGGGCGTATAGAAGCAGGAGAAGTGCCGGCCGAGAATGTCGGCGGCGGTGTAACCCTTCAGGCGCTCGGCACCTGGATTCCAGCTGGCGACGCAGCCGGACGTGTCCAGCATGAAGATCGCGTAGTCCGCGATGGCGTCGACGAAGGTACGAAAGCTGATATCCGCCAGATGGGTATTGCCGCCGGCAGGATGCGAGTGCGCGACAGACGAATGCGCCGACGTCTTCTCACCCCTGTTGGTCATGGCCGAAAGCTGAGGAATGTCAAAAAAGGCAGTGTACACCGCGAGGTATGACGCATAAATACGAGTCACGGGTACGGAATCGTCGGGTTTTCGTCGCCCTCCTTACAGGATGACGGGTGTCGATGCGAAGAACGCGGTGAAGAATGCTGTTATTTGCGCAGCGCGCCGTCCCGCGCATGCCGCAGCGCTTCGAGCAGCACCGCGTGATCGCCGATGTGGTTCGCGAGCAGCAGGATCAACTGCGCGTTGGCCGACTGGCTTTGCGCGTCGTCGAGATCGCGATGCAGGTCGATCAGCGCTTCGTAGAAGTCGTCGGGCTTCGCGAGATTCGGTGCGGTGTTCAACGTGCTCATGCGGTCACCTGCGGGTTGAGTTTGACGGCCGTTGCGCTGTCCGCGCTCCCGCCGCCCGGAGACATCGACGACCCGGCAGCCACGCACAGCGCGCGGTCAAGCGCCTGCCGAACGGCATTGACGTCGGCTGTCCGCCAGCGCGCGCACACATGCTGATCGGGGCGAATCAGATAGAGCGTGCCGTCCCGCGCGCCGTAGCGCTGCGCCGCGAGCCCTTGCGTGTCGACCAGCACGCTCATGTCGGCCATCTCGCCCGCCGCCTGCACCGAAGCCGCATGATCGGGCGCGACGACGACTACCAGCCGAATCGGCACGCCGCCGCATTGAACGCCACGCAGCGCGGCAAGCGTCGCCGGGTCGACACCGGCGGCGCCAGCGAACAGCAGCGCGGTGAAGCGCTGCCCGAGATGCGGCAGCAGCCAGCCGTCGCGCGCCGCTACCGTGACCGGCGCGTCGCAGCACGCCGCGCCCGGCACCATCGCGCCTTCGAACGTGTCGGTATCGGCGTCGGGCGTATTGAGCGGCGAATCGCGCAACACCGCGGGCACCGACAGCCGCCCGCTGTTCGCCAGTTGCCGCGCAAACGCGTGCTCTCGCGAAAGCGTCAGCACCGCATCGCGAAACACGCGGCTTACAGGGCTTTTCGGCGTGATGAAATCCGTGGAGCGGGTCGAGTTGCGGATGTTTTCGTCGGCGGCGAATTCGCGTTCGCTCGCATACGAGTCGAGCAGCGCGTCGCCAGCGGCGCCCGTGAGCACGGCCGCGAGTTTCCACGCGGCGTTCTCCGCATCCTGCACGCCGCTGTTCGCGCCGCGCGCGCCGAATGGCGATACGCCATGCGCCGAATCTCCGGCGAACAGCACGTTGCCGTGCCGGAACCGCTCCATCCGCTGACACGAGAACGTGTAGACGCTGACCCATTGCAGTTCGAACTTCGCATCGGGACCGAGCAGCGCCTGCACGCGCGGCATCACCCGCTCCGGCGTTTTCTCGAGCGCCGGATCCGCGTCCCAGCCGAGCTGGAAGTCGATACGCCACACGTTGTCCGGCTGCCGATGCAGCAGCACCGACTGGTTCGGATGAAACGGCGGGTCGAACCAGAACCAGCGTTCGGTCGGAAACGGCGCTTCCATCTTCACGTCGGCGATCAGGAAGCGGTCCTTGAAGATGCGCCCTTTGCTTTCGAGGCCCATCAGATTGCGGATCGGACTGCGCGAGCCGTCGGCCGCCACGACGTAGCGGCCGCACAGCGAATACTGGCCGTCCGGAGTATCGACCGCGAGCGTGACGAACGCTTCAGGCGTACCGGGTTCGCCTTGCTGCGCGAGACCGACCACCTGGTTCTTCCAGCGGATCTCGAGATTCGGCAACTCGCGCGCGCGGTCGAGCAGATACCCTTCTACGTAGTACTGCTGGAGATTGATGAACGCGGGCCGCGCGTGGCCGCTTTCGGGTTGAAGGTTGAACGCGTACACCAGCTCGTCGCGCAGGAACACCTTGCCGACGTTCCAGCTCACGCCCTTGTCGATCATCCGCTGCCCGCAGCCGAGCCGGTCGAAGATGTCCAGCGTGCGCTTCGAAAAGCAGATCGCGCGCGAACCCGTGGACAGCGTGCAATCGTCATCGAGCAGCACGACCGGCACGCCCTGCTGCGCGAGATCGATCGCCGTCGAAAGACCAACCGGGCCCGCGCCGACGACGATCGCCGGATGCACGATCGCGTCGCCGCCCTGCTGCTCGCGGCAAGGCAGATAGTCGAACGAGAGCGCCTGATAGTCGATGCCCGCAGGGGCCGCCATGCTCGTGTTCATACCGCTGTGTCTCCATCAATTCTTCTGTTGCGCGGGGCGTGGCGCCCCGTCGTAACCGCGCGTGACCGCAGCCGCGCGTCAGTCCTGCAGCGCCGCCCACATGTCCTTGTCGCGCTGCGCGGTCCAGATGCGCGGATGCGCGATGCCGCTCGCTTCATCGTAGGCGCGCGATACGTCGAACGGCAGGCAGTGCTCGTAGATGAACACGTGGCCGAATTTCGGGTCCATCGCTTCGCGGGTGAGCGCCATCGAAGCCTTCAGGTCGAGCTTCTGTTCGACCGCCTTGCGCGCCTGGCCAAGCAGCGTCGTGACGAAATCTTTCGTGTAGTCGAGGCCCTGGTTCACCTCGGCGGGCGACGTCAGCGCCGGGCCGCGGCCGGGCACGAGTTTGTCCGCGTTCAGCGCGCGCAGCGCTTCGAGCGTGGCGGGCCACTGTTCGAGCTGCGCGTCGCCGCAATAGCAGGCGGCGTCGTATTCGACGAGGTCGCCCGAGAACAGCACCTTCTGCGACGGCAGCCACACCACCGTATCGCCCTTCGTGTGCCCCGCGCCCAGATGCGCGATCTTCACTTCGAGCTTGCCGAGGAAGAGCGTGATTTCCTGCTCGAACACGAGCGTCGGCCACGTGAGACCGGGCACCGTCTCGACGCCGGCGAAGAGACGCGGAAAGCGTTCGATCTCCGACTTCATGTCGGCCTCGCCGCGCTCGACGATCATCTCCCAGGTGCCGCGACTCGCGATGATCTGCTGCGCGCCTTCGTTGAAGTACGCGGACGCGCCGAGCACGCGCACCGCGTGGTAGTGCGACAGCACGACGTACTTGATCGGCTTGTCGGTGACGCTGCGGATCTTCGCGATCAGGTCTTGCGCCATCGCGGGCGTGGCCGTGGTGTCGACGATCAGCACGCCGTCGTCGCCGATGATGACGCCCGAGTTCGGATCGCCCTCGGTGGTGTACGCGTATGCGTTTTCCGACAGCTGGGTCCACGTGACCTGCTTCACTTCGAGATCGGCCTGGGATGCGAACGCCTTTGCCATGTGTGTCTCCTCCGGTGATGAAAACGCGGGGCGAGACGCGACACGCGCGCGCCGCGCAATGGCGCGCGGCGACGGCTGGGGATCTGTCTCGCCCCGCTTCGATTCTCTGTCGACGCCTGGTGGCGGGGTGAATACATAGTAGGCAATGCGCCGCTTATTTGTCAATGACTAATCTAATTGTTATAAATTAATTTCCGGGTGCGGACGTAGCAAGCGATGCATCGCGCGGGGACGGATCGCGTATCGAAGCGGAGCAGGGTTCGTTTACCATGAGCTTTTTTTGACAGAGAGCGGCGTGACACGATCCGCACCACCGACCGCGAAGACGCGCGGCGCCCACAGCCAGACGACTCCGGACCACGCCGACAGCGCGCCGCCCGCGCGCCAGCAGCGCGGCATCCAGAGCGTCGAAGTGGGCGGCCGGCTTCTGCAGGCGCTCGCGAGCGCGCGCACGCCGCTCGCGCTGAGCGATCTCGCGCAGGCCGCGCAGATCGCGCCGGGCCAGGCGCATCCGTACCTCGTGAGTCTGTCGCGGCTCGGTCTGATCAAGCGCGATGAACTATCCGGCCGCTACGAGCCGGGCCCGCTCGCGCTACGCCTCGGGCTGCTGCACGTCGAGCTGCGGCCGGCATTTCGTGCCGCGGTGCCGCGCGTGGCCAGGCTCGCGGAACAGGTCGGGTTCAGCATCGCGATCTCGCTCGCGGGGCCGCAAGGTCCCACCATCGTCCGCTACGAACGCGCCGGCTCGCCGCTGCACGTGAACCTGCACGTCGGCACGGTGATGTCGCTGCCGGCCACCACCACCGGCCGCATTTTCTGTGCGTACCTGCCAGACGCGCAGCGCGACGCGATGTGGGCGCGTCAGTCGCCCGATCGCGTCGAACTCGCGCCAGCCGGCAGCACGCCGGCCGCGTTCGCGAAGACGCTGGCGGCAATCCGCGAACGGGGCCTGGAACGCAGCATCGATTCGCCGAGCCCAGGCGTCAGCAGCATCGCCGCGCCGGTGCTGAACGCGGCGGGCGAACTACAGCTCGCGCTGACCGCCGTCGGCCCGACCGGCGCGATCGACGTCGCGTGGGACGGCGCCGTCGCCCGCGCGCTGTCCGCCACGGCTTCGGCCATCAGCGCCGAACTCGCCGAAGCGGGCGCGCTCGGCCTTCCCTCGATAACCACCCTCTGACGTGACCGACCAGCCCGACGATTCTTTCCCCGACGCTGCCGGCACTGGCGCCGGCACCGGCTCCACGAAACCGCAGCGCGGCATCCAGTCGCTCGACAGCACGGGCGAGCTGCTGGCCGCGCTCGTCGCGGTCGGCCGGCCGCTGTCGCTGCGCGATCTCGCCGCGTTTGCCGGCATGCCCGCCGCGAAGGCGTTTCCGCACCTCGTCAGTCTGCAGAAGATCGGGCTCATCGAACGGGACCGGTCGGGCTGGTTCGCCGCCGGCCCGCTCGCGTTCGAGCTGGGGATGATCGGCCTGCAACGGCTGTCGCCGGCGCGCGAGGCGGAGGCGGAGATCGTCGAACTGGCCGCGTCGAGCGGCATGAGCGTCGCGATGGCAGTGCTCGGTCCGCTCGGCCCGACCGTCGTGCGGCTCGAGGAAGCGGCCCGGCCGGTGCACGTGAGCCTGCGCGTCGGCACGGTGATGTCGCTCGTCAACACCGCGATCGGCCGCGTGTTCGCCGCGTGGCTGCCGGAAGATGTCCGCGAGAGGCTGCTCGCGCAGGATCACCTGCGGCTCGCCGGCGTCGAGGCAGCGCAGGCGTTCGAGGCGGAGTCGGCACTTACGTCGCTGGCGTCGTCCGAGGCCGGCGCGTACGGGCAGCGGCTTGCGCAGATCCACGCGGACGGGCTCGACGCCGCGCTGGACAAGCCGATCCCGGGCATCAGCACGCTGGCCGCGCCGGTCTTCGATCACACTGGCAGCATCTGCCTCGCGATCGCGGTCATGGGCACGACCGGGAGCTTCGACAGCGAAGGCGAAGGCGCGGCCGCACACGCGCTGCTGGCGGCCACGCGGCGCCTGTCGAAGCGTTTCGGGTTCATTGCGGCGGGCGAAAGCAGCCGCCAGGCGTAGGGGCCATCGCGAGAACAGCCGGGCCGCTCAATGCGGCGCCACCATCGAGGCGGGCACAGCGTTGGCGTCGAACTGGCCGGCCGCGGCCTCGCTGACTGCGACGGCCGGCTCGAAACGCTGCGCCTGCATCGTCACCTTTTCCGCATAGGCTTTCGAGCCGCCATAGCTCTTCAGCGCCGCCTTCACATCGCCGCGTGCGGATTGCAGGTAGCCGTGCAGGATCGCCGAACCGGCATCGATGTTCGGCTCGGGCTCGGTCAGATCGAGATTGCGCACCAGCTGCTTGTGGGCCGACGGCACGACCTGCATGAGGCCCGTCGCGCCATGGCCGCCGCGCGCGTTCTCCTTGAAGCGCGATTCGATCGAGATGATCGCCAGCAGCAATGCCGGCGGCAGCGAGTATTTCGATGCGGACTGCATCACTGCCGTCGAGATCCGCTGCGCCTTTTCCCGCGCCACGCCGAACTTCTTCATCAACATGTCCGTCATGCGGCGCGCGTCGTTCGGCTGTGCGCCGCTTGCCGCCGCGTCCGCGGAGGCCGGCACCGGGATCGGGCCGGTGGCGATGGCGGCCGCCGTCGCGTCGGTTGAGACGAACACCGACGATGCCGCCGTGGGCGCGGTTGCAGACACAACCGGCTCCAGCACCGCGCTGCCCGCGACCGACGGCGCGGCGTCGGCTCCCGCAGCGGTCGCTGACAGCGCGACGCCAGGGCCGAATGCCAGCGGCACGAGCAACGGGAGAAGCCGGCGGAGCGCCGGGCGCGAAAGGCGGGAGGGCAACATGGGCGGCATTATAGACAACGACACTGACTAAGCGCGGTACCCAGGTAGTACGCGGGTTGCACATAGCACCGGGGAAAACCCGCGTCGAACGGGCATTTGAAACCCTTTGCCTGGAAGATTTCTCCGAAACGCCGCGATGCATTTGCCCTATGCCGATTGGCCGACTGGTCGCCACGCCCGAGGACGATTAAATTCGATCCGTCGTGTCGATTCAGGTCGGCGCCGCTCGTCGTGGGGATAGAGCCGCGCTGAACGATCGCAGCCGCTCGTCCCGAACCCGTTCCCGTCCAGTCATGGAGAAAGTCATGTCCACGCAAGCCAGCAACACGCGCCCCGAGACGCTGCCCGCCCTGATCCCGCACCTGATCTGCGACGGCGCCGCCGCGGCCATCGAGTTCTACAAGAAAGCCTTCGGCGCGACCGAAACGGTCCGCCTGCACGCGCCGAACGGCAGCGGCAAGCTGATGCACGCGTCGCTGCAGATCAACGGCGCAACCGTGATGCTCGTCGACGAAATGCCGGAGCACGGCTCGTTCGGCCCGAAATCGCTGAAGGGCACGCCGGTCGTCGTGCATCTGTACGTGAAGGACGTCGACGCCGCGTTCAAGCAGGCGGTCGACGCCGGCGCGAAAGCCGTGATGCCGCCCACCGACATGTTCTGGGGCGACCGCTACGGCCAGATCGAAGACCCGTTCGGCCACCGCTGGTCGATGGCTACGCATCTGCGCGACGTCGCGCCCGAAGACATGCAGAAGGCGATGGCCGAAATGAAGCCGGAGTGCGGCACGTCCGCATAACGGCCGTTCCACCGTTCACCTCACATTCGCGAGGCAACATCATGCGGAAGATTTCCCCGTTCCTGTGGTTCGACAATCGCGCCGAAGAGGCCGCCAATTTCTATACGTCGGTGTTCGCCAACTCGCGGATCACCGACATGACGCGCTACGGCGAAGGTTCGCCCGGCACGCCGGGCCGCGTGATGTCGGTCACCTTCGAACTGGAGGGCGAGGAATTCATGGCGCTCAACGGCGGCCCGATGTTCCAGTTCACCCCGGCCATCTCGCTGTTCGTGAAGTGCGAGTCGCAGCAGGAAGTTGACGAGCTGTGGTCGAAGCTCTGCGCCGACGGCGGCGAGGCGCAGCAATGCGGCTGGCTGAAGGATCGCTTCGGGCTGTCGTGGCAGATCGTGCCGATCAAGCTGCGCGACATGCTGCGGGACCCGGACCGCGCGAAGTCGAAACGCGTGATGGACGCGCTCTTGAAGATGGTGAAGCTCGACCTGCCGGCGCTGGAACGGGCGTATCGCGGGGAGTGAGCGGGAGGTTTGGCTTCTGTTGAAGCATGGCGGGCGCGGTGGCACCACACACCGCCCTGCCCGCCTCACCGGCATCCGGCGGCGATAGCGGCTATGCTTTTCGTTTAGCACCGCGACGCCCCGCCACCCCGCTTCAGGAGCCTTCCATGCAATACCGCAAGTTCGGCCGCACCGGCCTGACCGTCTCCCGCCTGTGTCTCGGCACGATGACCTTCGGCCTGCAGAGCGAAGAAAGCGCCGCCCACGCGATCCTCGACAAGGCCGCCGACGCCGGCGTCACGTTCATCGATACCGCGGATGTCTATCCGCTCGGCGGCAGCGAAGACATTGCCGGGCGCACCGAGGAAATCGTCGGCCGCTGGCTGAAGGGCCGCCGCGACCGCTTCATCGTCGCGACCAAGGCGTGCGGCAAGGTGGGCCCGTCGCAGTGGGATCAGGGCGCATCGCGCAAGCATCTGCTCGACGCGATCGACCATTCGCTGCGCCGCCTCGGCACCGACTACGTCGACCTGTACCAGCTCCATTCCGACGACCGCGAGACACCGCTCGACGAAACGCTCGAAGCGCTCGACGTGATTGTCCGCTCCGGCAAGGCGCGCTACGTCGGCGTGTCGAACTTCCTCGCGTACCGGCTGGCGCTCGCGCTCGGCCGCGCCGATACGTTGCGCCTCGCGCGCTTCATCTCGGTCCAGCCGCGCTACAACCTGCTGTTCCGCCAGATCGAGCGCGAGCTGCTGCCGCTCGCCGACGAACAGGGCCTCGCGGTGATGCCGTACAACCCGCTAGCGGGCGGACTGCTGACGGGCAAGCATCGGCACGACGCGAAGCCGTCGGAGGGTCGCTTCACGGAGACGGTGGGCAAGGCGGGCGCGATGTACGCGCAGCGCTACTGGCACGAGCGCGAGTTCGACACGATCGAAAAACTGCGCGGCATCGCGGGCGAAGCGGGGATGCCGCTCACGCAGCTGTCGCTCGCATGGGTGCTGGCGAACCCGACGATCACGTCGGCGATCATCGGCGCGAGCCGCGCGGATCAGCTCACAGATACGCTGGCCACAATCGACTTGAAGCTCGACGACGGGTTGAAGGCGAAGCTGGATGACGTG
This sequence comes from Paraburkholderia phosphatilytica, assembly GCF_003443895.1. Lineage (GTDB taxonomy): Bacteria > Pseudomonadota > Gammaproteobacteria > Burkholderiales > Burkholderiaceae > Paraburkholderia > Paraburkholderia phosphatilytica. Next base: position 209,043 of record NZ_QQOA01000001.1, read on the forward strand.
ACCGTTGAATACCGCTGGGGGGATGCGCCGCGATAGGTCGCAAGAGACCGGCGTCTATGCCGGCGCGTGCGATCGGCGCAAACGGCGCGCACGTCACTCGACGCGAGCGCGCCGCGCCGTGACCGGCAGTCACTAACCGCCGCCGCCCTTGCTCCCCGGCCCGAACGTCCTGCGCGGCACGGTACGCAGCGGATCGAGCAACGACTTCAACCCGTTGTGATCGAGTTCGTGCATCAGCGCGATCAGGCGGCCGATCTCGCCGGGCGGAAAGCCTTCGCGGGCGAACCAGTTCAGATAGTGTCCCGGCAGGTCGGCGATCAGCCGGCCCTTGTACTTGCCATACGGCATCTCGCGCGTCACCAGCAATTGCAGCGCGGCGGTGTCGGTCAGCGGTTCCATCAGGTGTCGAAACCGGGGTTCAAGGCGGCGCGGAAAGGCAAACGCATTCAGCCGTTCGCCGGAATGCCGTTTTCGCGCAGCAGATCGCGCAGGTCGTTGATGACTGGAAACACCTCGTGGTTCCAGTCGGCGCCTTGAGCGTCGTGCGCACGTTGCTCGCTCTCCACGATCTCGCGATCTTCCTTGAAGATGCGCTCCGTGAACCACACGAGCAGCGGCCACGCGACGTCGAGCAGCACGCCGAACTTCGGCCGCTTGATCGACAGCAGGCCGAACGTGCGGTTGGTGCGCTGCCGGCGGTCCAGCGGCACGTAGACGATCCACAGGTTCATCACCATCGTGTCGTCCGCGGTGCGGATCTTGAGCGTCTGGTACGGATAGCCGGTGCGGATCGTCATCACGTCGCTGGCTTCCTTCTTCGGGCCGTCGCGCCGCTCGCCGAACACCAGCGCTTCGCCCACCGGCTGCTTGCCGCTTTCGCGCGTGAACGTGTAGTCCACTTCGACCCAGCCGTCGCCCTTGCGGCGGCCAAGCGAGCGCGCCTTCATCTGGCCCATCTGCTTGCGGTGCAGGAACTGATGGTTCATGTCCATCAGGTTCTCGTGCATGAACGAGTAGTGACACGCGACCTCGCGGCCGAAGCGGCGCGTGCGGAAAGCGGGGTCGTCGACGGAGCCGAGTTCGGGCAGCGGCGACTGCTCCACGAGCGACGCATCGCCCGGGAACACGAATATCAAGCCGTGATGTTCGCGGCACGGATACGAACGCACGCCATTCGGCAGACGTTCACGGCCCAGGTACGGCACGTCGATGCAGCGCCCCGAGCAGTCGTAGGTCCAGCCGTGATAGCAGCAGCGGATCGATTCGCCGTCCACCACGCCTTTATGCAGCGGCACCTGGCGGTGCGCGCAACGGTCTTCGAGCGCGAACACCGTATCCGATTCGGTCCGCACCAGCACGATCGGGTCGCCCGCGAACGTGACCGCATGCGTCTTGCCGCGCTTCACTTCGTGCGACCACGCGAGCGGATACCAGTGGTTCGGGTGAATATCGACCCGGCGCAGATCGTGCAACGGCACGGCGGTCACGTCTTTCAGCCTGTCGCTGGCGAGCGGCGGAACTGCGTGCATGGGTACGCATCCTCGAATGAATTGGCAGGGTTGGCGGGGTTGCCCGAAACCGCGGCACACGGCAACACGATGAGGCAGCCAGTGTAACCGCACCCGCGCACGAACGCTGCAAGCATCGAGAAAGAGGGAACCGTCACCGCGCGGCTCGGCGCGCGCTCAGCCTTAGTCCGATTCGTCCGCGTCGTCGTCATCGAGCGGCGACGGGAAGCTCGTGTCGCCCACTTCGTGCGACATCTCGCCGGACAGACGCGCCTTCGCGTGGCGCATCTTTTCGAGCGTCTGCGGGCCCAGCCGCAGCGCGACGCCAATGGCGAGCGCATCGAGCATGCACAGATGCGCGAGCCGCGACACGCCCGGCGTGTTCGGATCGACCGCGCCGGGCAGGCGCAGCAGCAGCGGAATATCGACGAGCCACGCAAGCCGCGAACCCGCGTTGGTCAGCGCGATCGTCGTCGCGCCCCGCTCCTTCGCGATCTGAATACTTTCGTTGACTTCCACGCTGCGCCCCGAATGCGAGATCGCAAACGCGACGTCGCCGGGTTCGAGGAGGCCTGCGTAGAGACGCTGCAGGTGCGCGTCGGTGAATGCGCACGCCGCGATGTCGAGCCGCAGGAAGCGCAGCGCCGCGTCCTGCGCGGCAATGCCCGAGCCCGAGCCGACGCCGAAGAAATACACGCGCCGCGCGCCGGACAGCGCCGCGATCGCGGTTTCGACCACGGCAGGGTCGATCGCCTCGCGCGCATGGCGGATGCCTTCGGCCGCGGCCTCGGCGACCTTGTCGAGCAGCGCGTTGATGTCGTCGTCGCGCGCAACCGCCGCCGACGCATACGGCAGCCCGCCCGCCACGCTCTGCGCGAGCTGCATCTTGAAGTCGCGCAGCCCCACCGCGCCGACCGTGCGGCAGAAGCGCGTCACCGACGGCTCGGACACCTCGGCGCGCTGCGCGAGTTCGGTGATGCTCGCCCGCATCGCGAAGTCGACGTCGGACAGCACCATCTCGGCGACCTTGCGCTCGGCGGGCCGCAGCGTCGCCAGTGCGCCGCGGATGTGGGGAATCAGGTTCGGCGCGGGCACCCTGGCGTTCCTCGTGGATGGAGTCCGTTCAAGTTCGGTGGCTCGGTGGCGGCTTGCGCGGCGTCATCCGAGCCGGCGGCCGCTCGCGGTATCGAACAGATGCAGATGCGTGGCCGGCAGCCGCAGCAGAACCCGCTGACCCGGCTCGTAGCTCGCGCGCTGACGGGTGGTCACGCACCAGGTGGCGTTGCCGATCTTCCCGTACAGATGCGTTTCCGCGCCGGTCGGCTCGATCACCTCGACACCGAACTCCACGTCGCCGCCCGCCGTCACCACGTCGATATGCTCGGGCCGCGCGCCGAGCGTGATCTGCGCACCGGCGCTCAAACCCTGCGTGACTTCCGGCGGCAATGCGATCTGCCCGCCGCCTTCCAGCGCGAGCGCGAAACCGCCGCTATCGCGCGCGGCGAGCTGGCCCGTCGCGAAGTTCATCGAAGGCGAACCGAGGAAGCTCGCGACGAACAGGTTCGCCGGGCGGTCGTACAGTTCGAGCGGCCGGCCGATCTGCTCGATACGCCCCGCGTTCATCACGACGATGCGATCGGCCATCGTCATCGCCTCGATCTGGTCGTGCGTCACGTAGACGACGGTGTTCTTCAGGCGCTGGTGCAGCGCCTTGATCTCGGTGCGCATCTGCACGCGCAGCTTCGCGTCGAGGTTCGAGAGCGGCTCGTCGAACAGGAACAGCGCCGGCTCGCGCACCACCGCGCGGCCCATCGCCACGCGCTGCCGCTGCCCGCCCGACAGCGCGCGCGGCAGCCGGTCGAGGTAGCCGCCCAGGTTCAGCATCTTCGCGGCGGCCTCGATGCGCGGCCCGAACGTCGACTGCGACTCCTTGCGCACGCGCGGCCCGAACGCGATGTTTTCGTACACCGACAGATGCGGATACAGCGCGTAGCTCTGGAACACCATCGAGATGTTGCGCTGCTGCGGCGGCAGCGCGTTGGCGCGCGCGCCCGCGATCATCAGGTCGCCGCCGCTGATTTCCTCGAGCCCGGCGATCATCCGCATCACGGTGCTCTTGCCGCAGCCCGACGGCCCGACGAGCACGACGAATTCGCCGTCCGCGATGTCGAGGTCGATGCCGTGCACGACCTGGGTGTCGCCGTAGCGCTTGAAAATGCCGTTCAGTTGCACTGCCGCCATACCTGCCTCTTGGTTCGGTGTGAGTCGGTTCTCTCGGTTCTGTTTTTGCCGTCCGGTCGTCTCGCCGTGGCGCGTTGTCAGATCGATATCAGATCGATTCGAGTGTCAGTTCCTCGGCCATCAGCCGGTTGCCCGCCATCAGCCCGCCGTCCACCGGCAGCGCGACGCCGGTGATCACGCGCGCCATCGGCGACGCGAGAAACTGCACCGCGTCGGCAATGTCTTCGGGCGTCGCGAAGTCGCCGAGCGGGTACCACTTCTTCAGCTTCTCGAACACCTGCGGGTCCTGCTCGACGCGCTTCTTCCACGCCGGCGTCTGCACGGTGCCCGGACACACGATGTTCGCGCGGATGCCGTAGCGTCCCAGTTCGATCGCGAGCGCCTTCGTATAGCTGATGAGGCCGGCCTTCGCCGCGCTGTAGGCCGGGTGGCCGAGCGACGCCATGCCGTTCACCGAGCCGATCAGCACGATCGCGCCGCGCTGCCGCTCGACCATCGACGCGCGCACCGCTTCCACCGTGTGGTACGTCGCGTTCAGGTTCAGGTGCACGTCGCGCTGCCAGGCGGCCGCGTCCGTTTTCGCGAGCGTGGGGCCGGTGGCCGAGCCCGCGTTCGCGACCAGCACGTCGACCGGACCGCGCTCGCTGACCGCGCGTGCCACCGCATCGCGCACCGCATCCGCCTCGCCGAGATCGACGGCGACAGGCGTGACCCGGTCGGCACCGAGTTCGGCGACGAGCGCCGCCAGCGCCGCGGCGTCGCGGTCGAGCGCGAGCAGCACGTCGCCTTCCGCGACGAAGCGTTTCGAAAGCGCCCGGCCGATCCCGCCGCAGGCGCCCGTCACCAGCACTACGCGATTCATGGTGGTCCTCGTGGTACGCGTCCGGCGCCGCTTTCCGGGCCGCCGCAACGCTGAAAGTTTCCTACAGAGCCCGTTTTCGGTGCAGCCGTGACATCTGTCCTACATACTGGTCATGTACGTCGCACCGCACAAAATATGCCTCTTTTACAGCATCTTAGGCACAAACCCGCGGATAAAAAAATATCGACATCCCTACGTGACACGCTTTTTTTTGTTGTGTAGGATTTTTTCAAACAATTCAACCCAGCGCCACCACACCAGCGGCGGACCACCCTCAGGAGATAGAAATGTCGTTACGTGCATGTGCATCCCTTGCATTCGGCAGAATGGCCGTTGCGCTAGCCTTTGCTGGCCTCGCCACTGCCGCGCAGGCCGATACGGTCCGCGTCACGGTCGCGCACTACAGCGACGCGACGGCGCCGTATTTCCAGAAGATGGCCAGCGAATTCGAGAAGGCGAACCCGGGCACCACGATCAAGATCGAGGACGTCAGCTGGGACACGCTGCAACAGAAGCTGCAGACGGACATCACGGGCGGCGCGAACGCCGACCTCGCGATCATCGGCACGCGCTGGCTGCTCGACTTCGTGAAGGACGACGTGGCCGAGCCGCTCGACGGCTACATGGACCCGAGCTTCAAGGGCCGCTTCATCCAGCCGTTCCTCGCCCCGGGCGAGATCAACGGCAAGGTGTACGGTCTGCCGATCGCCGCATCGGCGCGCGCGCTCTACTACAACAAGGATCTGCTCGCGAAGGTCGGCTACCCGAACGGTCCGAAGACCTGGAACGACGTGATCGAAGCGTCGAAGAAGCTGAAGGCGCAGGGCATTGCGGGCTTCGGTCTGCAGGGCAAGGAAATCGAAACGGACGTCTACTTTTACTACGCGCTGTGGACGATGGGCGGCGACGTGGTCGGCAAGGACGGCAAGGCCGCGTTCAACTCGCCGGCTGGCGTGAAGGCCGCGACGATGTACAAGTCGATGATCGACCAGGGTCTGACGCAGCCGGGCGTGACGGGCTACAGCCGTGAAGACGTGCAGAACCTCTTCAAGCAGGGCCGCGTCGCGATGATGATCTCGGCGCCGTTCCTCGCGAAGCAGATCAAGAAGGAAGCGCCGAACCTGCACTACGGCATCGACCCGCTGCCGGTCGGCACGACCGAAGCGACGTACGGCGTGACCGACTCGATCATGATGTTCAAGAACTCGAAGGTGAAGAAGACCGCCTGGAAGTTCCTCGACTTCCTGTTCACGAAGCAACCGCGCGTCGAGTTCACGAGCACGGAAGGCTTCCTGCCGACGACGAAGGCCGAAGCGACGGATCCGGCGTTCAACGATCCGGACACGAAGGCATTCGTCGCACTGCTGCCGCATGCGAAGTTCGCGCCGACCATCACCGGCTGGGAAGACACCGCGAAGGCCGTGACGGATGCGATGCAGGCGGTCTACCTCGGCAAGGCGAAGCCGGCCGATGCGCTGAACCAGGCTGCCCAGACCGCGAACCAGTCGCTCGGCAAGTAAGCACGCAAGAGACGAGAGCGGCCGGCTCCCCGCTGGCCGCCGCATGAATCGCCGGCACGTCCGCCTTATCCGGCGTGCCGGCGCTGTTTCGAGTATCCGGCCCATTTTCGTTGTGGCGCGCCGCCAGCCGGCCGCCGCATCTTTCGACCGAGCACGCATGAGCCGCACCGCTACGATGCGCCCCACGGCGCCCTGGTTGCTGATAGCGCCGAGTCTGATCCTGGCGCTCTTCATCATCAGCTATCCGTTCTTCAACATCGTCTACCAGTCGGTGCATGAGGTGTCGCGCTTCGGCATGATTCGCGACTTCAACGGCATCGCCAACTACACGCGGATCTTCACCGATCCGGTGTTTCTCGACACCGTGCGCCGGACGATCTGGTGGACTGCGTTCGTGGTCGGCGGCACGGTGCTGATCTCGGTGCCGGTCGCGCTGGTGCTGAACCAGGACTTCTACGGCCGCGGCATCGCACGCACAATCGTGATGCTGCCGTGGTCGGTGTCGCTGACGATGTCCGCGGTGGTATGGCGCTGGTCGTTCAACGACGACTACGGGATGGTCAACGTCACGCTGCAACGGCTCGGGCTGATCCACGGTCCGATCCACTGGCTCGCCACGCCCGAGCTCGCATTTCCGGTGGAAATCGCGGTCGGCATTCTCGTATCGATTCCGTTCACGGTGACGATCCTGCTGGGCGGGCTCTCTTCCGTGCCGGGCGATATCTACGAAGCGGCGCGCATCGACGGCGCGACGTCGTGGCAGCAGTTCCGCAAGCTGACGCTGCCGCTGCTGCGGCCGTTCGTGAACATGGCGATCCTGTTGAACATCATCTACGTGTTCAACTCGTTTCCGATCATCTGGGTGATGACGCAGGGCGGCCCCGACAACGGCACGCAGATTCTCGTCACCTATCTGTACGAACTCGGCTTCCGTCTTGGCCGGCCGGGCGAAGCGGCCGCCGTGTCGCTGATCATGCTGGTGATGCTGTTCATCTTCTCGATGCTCTATCTGCGTCTGCAGCCGAAGACCACGGGAGAGACAGTATGAGCAGCAAAATGAAACGCACAATCTGGTGCTGGCTTGCGCTTGCGCCGCTGATCGTCACGGTGCTGTTTCCGTTCGCGGTGATGCTGTTCACCTCGCTGAAACCCGCCGACGAAATCTTCGTGTATCCGGCGCGCTGGCTGCCGGTGCACTGGTACTGGAAAAACTTCGCGGACATGTGGGACGCCGCGAACTTCGGCACCGCGTTGAAGAACAGCGCGCTGATCAGCTTCGCGTCCACCGTGCTCGCGCTCGTCGTCAGCCTGCCCGCCGCGTATGCGCTCGCGCGCTTCCCGTTCCGCGGCAGCGGCACCTACCGGCAGTTCCTGCTCGTCACGCAGATGCTGTCGCCGATCCTGCTGGTGGTCGGCCTGTTCCGTCTCGCCGCGATGATCCCGTGGGGCGACGGCAACATGGTCGACTCGAAGACCGCGGTGGTTATCGCGTACGGCGCCTTCAACATCGCGTTCGCTGTGTGGATGCTGTCGTCGTATTTCCAGACCGTGCCGCGCGATCTGGAAGAAGCCGCGTGGCTAGAAGGTTGCAGCCGTATGCGCGCGGTTTTCAAGGTGTTCCTGCCGCTCGCTACGCCGGCTATCACCGTCACCGCGATCTTCACCTTCATCAACGCGTGGAACGAGTTCGCGGTGGTCTATACGCTGATCCGTTCGCCGGAAAACAAGACGCTGACGATCGTCGTGACCGACATGGTGGCCGGCAAGTACACGGTGGAGTGGCAGCTGGTGATGGCCGCGACGCTCTGCGCGACGTTGCCGGTGTCCGTCGTGTTCGCGTGGCTGCAGCGCTATCTGGTGAAGGGGCTCGCGCTCGGCGCGGTGAAGTAGGCGTACAGTCGCGGTGCCGAGACTCGTGAACGACACGACATGGACCGCATCGACGCAATGAAGGTTTTCGTGGCCGCGCTGGACGAGGGCAGCCTCGCCGGCGCGAGCCGTCGCTTAGGCCGCTCGCCGGCCGCCGTGAGCCGCGCGATCGCGTTCCTCGAAGCGCACGTCGGCACCGCGCTGCTGCACCGGACCACCCGCACGATCAAGCTCAGCGAAGCCGGCGAACGTTACGCGGCCGCGTGCCGCCGCATCCTCACCGATCTCGAGGAAGCCGATCTGCTGGCCGAAGGCGAACGCTCGGCGCCGCGCGGCCTGTTGACGATCACCGCGCCCGTCGCCGCCGGCGAGACACTGCTGCGGCCGGTGCTCGACGAATTCATCGATCGTTATCCCGCCGTCTCGATCCGGCTGCACATGCTGGATCGTCCCGTGAGCCTGATCGACGAAGGGATGGACGTCGCGCTGCGCATCGCGCATCTACCCGACTCGACGCTCGTCGCGATACCCGTGGGCGAAGTGCGCCGCGTGGTGGCGGCATCGCCGCGCTATCTCGCGAAGAACCCGCGCATCGACGAACCCGCCGATCTCGCGCAGCACCGGATCATCTCGATGACGCATTTCGGTCTCGATTCGTGGAGCTTTCCCGCGCCGAATCCTTCGGGCATTCCGCAGGTCGTGCAGTTCTCGCCGCGGCTGATCGTGAACAGCATCGAGGCCGCGGTGTCATCCGCGGTGGAAGGACGCGGCGTGACGCGGATGTTTTCGTATCACGTCGCCGAGCAGGTGAAGGACGGTCTGCTGCGGATCGTGCTGCGCGACAGCGAGCAGGCGCCCGTGCCCGTGCATCTGCTGACGCCGCATGGACGCCTCGCGGTGCCGAAGGTGCGCGCGTTCGTCGACTTCGCCGCGCCGCGGTTACGCAAGCAGTTCGTGCGGCTGCAGCGGATCACCGACGCGGAGCGATGAATACGATGAATGCGTTAATTACGATGACGCGCGGCGCTAGGCGAGCGCTGCGCTGATCTTCTCGGCGTCCGTGGGTGTCGCGGGGTGGTACACCACCATGCTGAGATCGGGCCGCCCGTCCACCGCGAACGACGAGTGTTCGAACGCGAGCGGACCGAGCACCGGATGCCGGATGTGCTTCACGCCTTCCACGTGCGAGACGACATTGTTATCGCGCCACATCGACTCGAACTCGGGGCTCAGCCGGCACAGTTCATCGACCAGCTCGCTCGCCGCCGACGCCGCGCCCGCGCGCGCCACGTCCACCCGAAACGCGCCGACCACGAAGCGCGCGACGCTCTCCCAGTCGTACTGCGCGGCCCGCACGCGCGGATCGAGGAACATGAAGCGCAGCACGTTGCGCTGTTCCGGCGGCAGCGCGCCGTAGTCGACGAGGATCACCGTGGCCGCGCGATTCCACGCGATCACGTCCCACGTCGCGGTTCGGATCATCGCTGGAATGGGATGCAAGCCGTCGAGGATGCGCTGCAGCCTGGGCGTCACACCTTCGTTGCGCTGATAGCGCACCTCGGGCGGCCGGCCGAGCGCGAGCAGAAACACATGCTCGCGCTCCACGTCCGTCAGCATCAACGCGCTGGCGATCCGCTCCAGCACGTCGGCCGACGGCGCGCCGCCCCGACCCTGTTCGAGCCACGTATACCAGGCAGGACTAATATTCGCGCGCGTCGCCACTTCTTCGCGGCGCAAACCCGGCGTGCGGCGGCGCTGCGATGAAAAGCCGAAGGTGGCGGGATCGAGCTTCGTCCGGCGGTCCTTCAGATAAGCGCCCAGCAGATCGTGACTCGAGACGTCGTCGCTCATCATGGTACTTTTTATAACACGATAATCTAACGACTTTACCACGATAAGACCACGATCGATATTGACCTCTCACGTAACCCTGGAGAGATCGATCATGCGTGTATTCGTGACAGGTGCGACCGGCTGGGTGGGCTCGGCGGTCGTCAAGGATTTGCTCGCGGCGGGCCATCAGGTGCTGGGGCTCGCACGTTCGGATGAAGGCGCACGAAGCGTCGCCGCGGCGGGCGCCGAGGTGCTGCGCGGTTCGCTGGAAGCGCTGGACAGCCTGAAACGCGGCGCCGCGCAGGCGGATGGCGTGATTCACGCCGCGTTCAATCACGACTTCTCGAAGCTCGCGGAAAATGCCGAGCACGAGCGGCTCGCCATCGAAGCGATCGGCAACGAACTGGCGGGCTCCAACCGGCCGTTCATCGTCACGTCCGGCGTGGCGCTGCTCGCGCCGGGTCGCGTCACGACCGAAGACGAGCCGGCGCGCGCGGCCATCGCGTCCTTTCCCCGTTCGCCGGAAGCGGCTGCGGCAGCGTTCTCGGCGCGCGGCGTGCGCGTATCGGCGGTGCGTCTTGCGCCCACCGTGCACGGCCTCGGCGATCACGGCTTCGTGCCGCGTCTGATCGAAATCGCGCGTGCGAAAGGCGTGTCCGCCTACGTTGGCGAAGGCGGCAACCGCTGGCCCGCCGTGCATCGGCTCGATGCGGCGCGCGTGTACCGGCTCGCGCTCGAACGCGACGCTGAAGGCGCCACCTGGCACGCAATCGCGGAGCAAGGGGTGCCGTTCAAAGCCATCGCGGAAGCGATCGGTCGCGGCCTCGGCATTCCGGTGGTGTCGCAAACGCCCGAGCAGGCCGCCGACCATTTCGGCTGGTTCGCGCGCTTCGCCGCGATCGACTGTCCGAGTTCGAGCGAGATCACGCGCTCGCGTCTCGGCTGGCAACCGGAGCATCCCGTCCTGCTCGCGGACCTCGGTCAGCCTGAGTATTTCGAGCCGGCGCGCTGACGAGCTCACGCCGATGCGCGGTTCGCGTCTGTCGCGAGCACGCCTGCACGACACTGCCGGTTCACGGTGCCATATCTCATTGCATTGCCAATCCCTCGTGGGGATCGGTTCTGATCTTCATGCGCGCAATTCGATGCTCCGCAATAGACAGATAAGGCGAGGATATGTCCAGTTCAGTCGGCAGTGCAGCTTCGGATCCGTCGGTCCGTGGATCTGAGCACGATCAGCAGGCTCAAGACAATCAGGCGAACCAACCGGCGCTGCAAGTTCTGCGACCGTCGCAGAAACCGGCAGCAAGACCCGCGGTCCGCATTTCACGGAACGAAGCGCTACAACTACTGGGGCGATTCGAAACCGCTCGCAGCTCACCGGATGACGAGGCCAATGCGAAGGCGTTGGCCAGGTTGCAGGCAGACGGCCTGCGCGGCATGCCAACGGACGCCATCGATTTCGAGACTACGCAGACGCTCACCCGTCAGAGGATCGAAGCGTTGTCGCAGCGGGACCGCGACCGCTTTAACGGCATGCAGGCGCAGGACGTCAACAGCTACGAATCCGCGACCTCGGCAACGGACCGCCAGAAGATCGCACAGGCGGGAGCGGACAACGTGAGCAAGCCGGTGAACGCTGCCTATGCCAAAGTCATGGCCGACCCGGTACAGCACATCCAGCAGGAATTCTCACCACCGTTCGGCGCACAGTATCTGGGCGCGGCAGGACAGGAACAGGTCGCGCTGCTTGCTCAAATGCGCGCGCATTTCAACGAAGCGAAGACCGTCAGCGGTCGAGAATCGCTGTTCCGTCAGGCGGCCAGCATCCGCCACGACCTGCAGCAGCAGATTGCGGACCGGATCGCGCAGACGCAGGCACGAACAGACCAGCAGTGGCGTGACGCCGACAAGGCGTTGTACGCAGCTCAAGACGATGCAAAAGGCCTGCAGATCGCAACGACAGGCAACCTCGACGACACGAGTTCCTTCCGGCGGCTGGACGCGTTTGCCAGGAATGGCCTCACGTCGCAGCGCAACGCGCAGGAACTGCAGTATCGGATGCAGCAGAATCCCGGCAGCTTCAAGGACGTCAAACAGTGGAACGACGATGCGGCCAGCAAGTCCGCCTGGGCTCGTTCGACGATCCAGAGCGATCCTTTCCGGCGCAGCGCCAACTTGCCGCCTCCGCCCATGGATCTCACGAAAATCGAATCCGGCGATCTGCACATGGGCGACTACGGACAGGAGCTGCTGGATCGCGACCTGCAGGCGGCGAAAGGGATCGACGCGAACCGGCAGATGTATCACGCAGCCAGCCAGCGCGGCCCCATCAGGAACGAGTACCTCGACGCGCATACGCCACCTAAACCGCTGTGGCAACAACAGACCGAAGACGTGCTCGGGCGGTTCTTTGTCGGGCTGATTCCTGGCGTGAACCTGTTCACCAATCTGATCGTCCCGGCGAACTCGCTCTCGCCGGACGCGAAACTGGGCATCGATATCATGTCGGGTGTCCTGGGGACCATGCTGGGAGAAGCGAAACTTCCGAGCGGCTCGGGCAGCAAGGTCCGCGCGGAAGGAGATGTCCAGGGTACCGGTGACCACGAGCCCGCGGCCACGCACGGTGATCCGGCTGGCGACGCCGGTCACACGCCCGCCGCCGACGCGCACGCGACTGGCGGCGGTGCGGCCGACGCGGCACCTCGCGGCGCAGGCGCGCCTGCCGCAGCCGGCCCACGCACGGGCATTCCCGACGTGCCGGACACCTACGCGAGCAAGCCTCATGAGGCGCTCGCGCCGGATCCCCAGTTCCGCGGCATCTACCGGGACGGCAAGGGCAATGCCTACATCCAGCAAAGCGACCGTACGTATGCCGTCACGTACGACAAGGACAACGGAACGTGGCAGATCAACTCGCCGTATGGAGGAACCAAACCGCAGTACGCCGTACGGTTGAACGACCAAGGGAACTGGGAAATCAACCCCGATACAGGGCTGTTGGGAGGGGGGCCGAAACGGCGCGCTCCGCAAACCTATTCCGATGCACTCGGTCGTGAGGCATACACGGCCTATTACACCGGCTCGAATTATGCGGAAGTCGCAAGAGAGCTGAGAATCAGCAACCATTCGGCGAAAGAATGGATCTTCAGGTATGCGAAGGAGAGAGGCGCCTCACACCCCTACTCTGTTTCCTTACGCGTGGAAATGCGCTGGATGAAAGCCGAAACGGGCGAAAAGATCTACAGCGAGCTGTCTCACGGAACATCGTTACAAGACGTAGCCCGCAAATACACCGACGGAAACACCCTGGCAGCGTTCCGCAGCGCGATGCGATATACCAAAGGGAACATCGCCAGCACGAGGCCCGTCGTGCTCGCCAGATTGCGTGAAGTCGAGACCGGCGAACCCGCCGCATCCGTGGCGCCCCCGAACGTGTCACCACGCCCGCAACCGCAGGTCGAACCGATGAGCCGGCAGCAATACGAGCAGATCCAGCAGCGCTACGACGCGGGCCAGTCGTCGCCCGAAGTGGTTGCGCTGGAAACAGGCTTGCCGGAGCAGTGGGTGAGAGACGTCGAACACGGCTATGGCTACTACTCGCCATCGAGGCAAGCCTACGTCGAACCGATCGACGATCCCGCGGCGCCGCCATCGAAGCGCCCGCGTACGGAATCGACGCAGCCGGAACCGCAAGCCGGACCGTCGACATCCGGTGCGGTCACGACCCGTCCAGGGTGGGGACGCAATGAGGTTCGACTGTATATCGACGACGCCGACGCGCTCGCCTCCACGACGCGCCAGGACATCTACGCGTGGCTCAACGAGGACGGACCCGTGCCAGCGGGATTGCAGCAGGAGATGATCGATCAGGGGTTTTCGGACCTGACGCCGGACCTGGTACGCGAGTACCTGGACCCGCATAGTTCGGTCGAACCGACCACGCGGCAGTATCAGCTGATCGAAGCATGGCTCGGCCTGTGACGCTCGCGCCGATCTCCGGACGGGCTAGCGGTTTACAATGCCGCACACGCGCAATGCGCCGAAGCGGCGGCCTGCAGAAGACGGCGCCTGTGTCCACGTCCCGAGGATGTCTTGAGTTCGAACGCCACGCCAACCTTGAACCAGGCTACGAGCCATAGCGAAGCCCCGGCGGCGCATGCCGAACCGAGGCCGCTGCGCATCCTCTTCCACATCAACGACTTCGGCAAAGGCGGCACCGAAACATCGCTGCTCGCTTGGCTCAACGCGCTGGACCGGCGGCACTTCGCACCGGCCGTCTCGGTCGCGTATCCGACCGACGACCTCGAATTCTGGCAAGCGCACTCGTTTCCCGCCGACGTTCCCGTGCACGTGCTCGCGCCGTCGCCGTGGATGCATCGCACGCATCAGATCACGCGCAGGCGCAAGCTGAAAGGCGGTCTGAAGCTGTATCACAAGCTGCTCACGTATGCCGCTGTCAGACCGCTTGCCGCGATGCGCTTCAAGCGCATCGCGCAGCAGTTCGACATCGTGTGCGACTACGACTTCTCGCTGCGCCATCTGGCGGGCCGCTGCGGCGTACCGGTGGTGGGCGTCAGTCACTTCAGCCTCGGCGAGCGGCTCGGCAAGCGCGGTGCGCGTTTTCTCGCGCAACGTCTCGCGCAGTACCGGCGCTATGCGGCAGTCGGCGTGCTCACGCCCGATATGGCGCGCGAAGCGGACGCGCTGTTCGGGCAGGCGCTGAAAGTGGTCGAGATGCCGAACGTGATCGATATCGCGAAGCTGCGCCGTGCAGCGAGCGAACCGGTCGACGTTCCCGCGCATCCGTACATCGTGTCCGTCGCGAGGCTCGACGAAGGACAGAAGGATCACGCCACGCTGTTGCGCGCGTTCGCTGAAGTCTGCCGGAATGCTTCCGATCGCATCGATCTCATGCTGATCGGCGAAGGACGCGATCGCGCGAAGCTCGAAGATCTCGCGCGCGAACTCGGCATAGAGGAACGTGTGCGGTTCCTCGGCTTCTGTGCGAATCCGTTTCCGTACATCCGGCATGCGCAGATGCTGGTGCTGAGCAGCCGGTACGAAGGCTTTGGCATGGTGCTCGGCGAAGCGATGGCGATCGGCACGCCGGTGATCTCCGCGGATTGCCCGACGGGCCCGCGCGATCTGCTCGACGGTGGCAACGCGGGCTTGCTGGTGCCGCCCGGCGATGTCGGCGCGATGGCGGCCGCGATGCAACGCCTGCTTACGGACAGCGCGTTGCGCGCCGCGCAGATCGAACGCGCGAGCATGAAAATCGCGGCCTTTGCGCCGGAACGCGCGAGCGAACGCATGCTTCAGCTCGCGCGTCAGGTGCTGACTGTCTAACCCAATCACGTCGACTCAAGCGCGCTCGCCTCATTCAACCGTTTCCCGGAAGAATGTCTGCCGAACCGCGTGGATTCTCTCCCTCCCCGGTTCAATCTAGACTGGTTTCATCGAACGCGGGCCGGTTTCGGCCCCTCGGTTCAACCGGAGAGAGCAGACATGAGCGCAGCACAGAAGGTCGTCATCGTCACGGGCGCATCGCAGGGCATCGGTGCGGCCATCGTGAACGCGTACCGCGATCTCGACTATCGCGTTGTCGCCACCTCGCGCACGATCCGCGCGAGCAGCGACGCTGACGTGATCACCGTCGCCGGCGACATCGGCGATCCCGACACCGCGCAACGCGTGGTCGCCACCGCGCTCGAACAGTTCGGCCGGCTCGACACGCTCGTCAACAACGCAGGCGTTTTCGTCGCGAAGCCGTTCACCGAGTATTCGCCGGCCGACTACGCACGCGTGATGGCGACCAACGTCGAAGGCTTTTTTCATATCACGCAGCGCGCGCTCGAAGCGATGACCCGCAAAAGCAGCGGCCACATCGTCAACATTACGGCGAGCATCGTCGACCGGCCGCGCGCCGCGACGCCCGCTGCGATGGCCGCGCTCACGAAAGGCGGCCTGAATGCGGTCACGCGTTCGCTCGCGATCGAATACGCGAGCCGCGGCATCCGCGTGAACGCGGTCGCACCGGGCGTGGTGGATACGCCGCTGCATGCCGCGAGCAATCACGCAGCGCTTGCGAAGCTGCATCCGCTCGGCCGCCTCGGCGACGTGCAGGACATCGCGCAGGCCGTGACCTACCTCGAATCGGCCACCTTCGTCACCGGCGAAATCCTGCACGTGGACGGCGGCAGCAACGTCGGCTCCTGAGCCCGCCTCGCTCAGCGCACCACCCGGTCAACCTCACCGTCAGCAGAGGATGTGATGAGTCACCCCACGCTTTCCCGCACCAACGCGATTCCCGACGCGACGCCGCTCGACTACGCTAGCCGCAACCGCGACTACTGGCAGCGCAATCTCGCCGTGTGCGTGTTCGGCTCGTTCACCACGCTCGTGAGTCTCAGCATGCTGCTGCCGTTCCTGCCGCTGTACGTGCAGCAGCTCGGCGTGCAATCGCAGCACGCTGTGATCCAATGGTCCGGGGTCGCGTTCGGTGCGACTTTTCTCGGCACGGCAGCGACCGCGCCGCTCTGGGGTCGTCTCGCGGATCGCTACGGTCGCAAGCCGATGCTGATCCGCGCTGCCGTCGGCATGGCGGTCGTGATGTCGCTGATCGGCATCGCGCACAACGTGTACGAGCTGGTGGCGCTGCGTCTCGTCGCGGGTCTGGTCGGCGGCTATGCGTCGGCATCGATCGTGATGGTCGGCACGCAGGCGCCGCGCGAACGCTCGGGCTGGGCGCTCGGCGTGCTGTCCACCGGCGCGCTGGCGGGCAATCTGATCGGACCGCTAGTCGGCGGCTTTCTGCCGGCGTGGATCGGCATCCGCGGTACGTTCTTCGCAGGCGGCGCGATGATCGCCGTCGCCGCACTGCTGACCGTCTTCGTCGTCAGGGAAGACTTTCATCCGGCGTCGGATGCGAAGGCGCGACCCGCGGTCAACAGCACGACAGGAAACGCGCCGCAAAGCAACGTTGCGGTGATCGCCGCGCTGCTCGTGACCGCGATGATGGTGCTGCTCGCGAACATGTCGATCGAGCCGGTGATCACCGTCTACGTGAGTAGTCTCGGTGTGCATACGACTCACCTGACACGCGTCGCCGGTGTCGTGATGGCGTGCTCCGCATTCGGCAGCATGCTGACCGCCGCGCGCCTCGGTGCGCTGGCCGATCGCGTGGGCAGCTGGAACGTGATTGTCGGCTCGCTGCTGCTGACGGGTCTCGTGATGATCCCGCAGGCGTTCGTGCACGCGTGGTGGCAACTCGCCGCGATGCGCGCGCTGATGGGCATGACGCTCGCGGGTCTGCTGCCTTCGATCGCGAAGCTCGCGCGGCATGCCGTCGACGAAAGCCGCACCGGCACCATGCTCGGCTATCTGCAATCCTCGCAATTCGCGGGTCAGGTGATCGGCCCGGTGATCGGCGGCGTGATCGCCGTGCATCTCGGCCTGCACTCGGTGTTCTTCGTCACCGGCTCGCTGCTCATCGCCTGCGCGGGGCTCGCGCAGTGGGCGCGTTCACGCTCGCATTGAGCGACGATGCGCCACGCCGTTCGTATCCTTAGTGCTCGCTCTTCTGCGGCGCGGTTTCGCTCGCACTCCAGTCGAACAGCGGGCCATTGCCCGACGGCGGCTGCGATGGCATCTGCGGCGCGTTCGGATCGCGGATCACGCGATTGTCCGTCTTGTAGCCCGCGTTCTGCACGCGCATGTAGTCGTAGCGGTCCATCGTGATGCGGCGGCTTTCTTCCGCGTCATGAATGATCACCGGGCGCAGGAACACCATCAGCTCGGTTTTCGTACGGTCCTTGTTCTCGGTGCGGAACAGGTTGCCGATCAGCGGCAGGTCACCAAGCCAGGGCACCTTGCTGTTGCCGTTCGAGTAGCTGTCCTGGATCAGCCCGCCGAGCACGATGATCTGGCCGTTGTCGCACAAAATGGT
This sequence comes from Paraburkholderia phosphatilytica, assembly GCF_003443895.1. GTDB lineage: Bacteria > Pseudomonadota > Gammaproteobacteria > Burkholderiales > Burkholderiaceae > Paraburkholderia > Paraburkholderia phosphatilytica. The sequence goes on from NZ_QQOA01000001.1 coordinate 226,824, forward strand.
CGTGCCGAGCGAGCGCTTGTTCAGCGTCGAACCGCCCGCGTCGGTCGACGTGCCGGACACCACGCTCGAATCTTCCTGATAGATCTTCATCTTCACGACTCCGCCCGCGGTGATCTGCGGCAGCACGTGCAGCGTAATGCCGACGTCCTTGCGGTCGTAGGTATCGAATGCGCCGGTCGTGGTGGTGGTGTTCGTGTACGTGCCGGTGATCAGCGGGATGTTCTGCCCGACCACGATCTTCGCTTCCTCGTTGTCGAGCGTGACGAGATTCGGCGTCGACAGGATATTCACGTCGCTGTTCGAAGACAGCGCCTGCACGAGACCGCCCAGCCCAAGAATGCTGCCGAACTGATGCAGCAGGCCGATGTTCAAGCCATTGTTCAGCGACGTGCTTGCGAGATTCGACAGCACGCTCGACGTCGTGCTGCTCGATGTCGTCGCCTCCAGACCCGCAGCAGTCAGGTTGACGATACCGTTGCTGCTGCTCGTGTTGAAGTTGCTGTTGCCGTACAGCGTATTGCTGCCCGACGTCAACGCGCCCTGCCACTGCACGCCGAATTGGCCGCTCTTGTCCGAACTGATCTCGACGATCAGCGATTCGATGTAGACCTGCAAGCGGCGCGTGTCGAGCTTCGTGATCACCGTGCGCAGATTGCGGTACACCGGTTCCGGCGCGGTGATGATCAGCGAGTTGTCGGCCGGGTCCGCGGTCACCACGCCGCCGCCCACGTCGTTGCTGCTGTCGTCGCTCGTTTTCGTTTGGAACGGATCGTCTTTGGCGTCGCTCGAAGACGAACTGCTGCTCACGATCCCGCTCGTACTGCCGGATGACGACAGCGTGCTGCTCGATAGCGTCGGCAACGGCGGATTGAGCGTCGATTTGCTTTGCGAGTTGCTATCGCTGCTCGTGGTGTCCTTGCCGTTCGCGCCGTTGCCGCTCTTCGCGAGAATGCCGCGCAACACCGCGGCGAGCTGCTTCGCATCGGCGTGCTGCAGATAGACCACATGGATGTTGCCGTTCTCGCGCGTGGGCTTGTCGAGCTGCGCGACGAGGCTGCGCACTTTCGCGAGCCGCGCGGGGCTCGATGCGCGCACGATCAGCGAATTGGTGCGATCGTCCGGCACGAATGCGACCTTCAGCGTCGCGTCCGCATCGCCGATGCCGTTGGGGTCGAGAATCTTCGACAGTTCCGCCGTGATGTCTTCAGGGCTCGAATACTGCAGCCCGATCACGGTCGCGTCTTGATCGTTCTGCCCATCGATCGCGTTGATGACGCTCGCGATGCGCCGGATGTTGTCGGCGTAGTCCGTCACGACGATCGAGTTGTTCGCCGCATAGACGGAGATCGCGTTGTTCGGCGAAATCAGCGGACGCAGCGTGGGCAGGATGTTGGTCGCCGATTCGTTGCGCAGGCGGAAGATCTGCGTGACCACCTGGTCGCCGCCGCCCACCGCCTGGCCGGTGCCGACGAACGTGGGCACGCCTTGCAGCTTCGCGTCGGCTTCCGGCACGACTTTGATCAGCCCATGATCGTTCACCATCGCGAAGCCGCGCATGCGCAGCGACGCTTCGAGCGTCTTCAGCGCGACGTCGTCGGGCACGGGGTGTTCGGCCTGCAGGTTGATCTTTCCCTGCACGCGCGGGTCGACGATGATGGTTCTGCCGGTCGCGGCGCCGATCGCTTTCGCGACATCCGAAATATCGGCATCGGCGAAGTTGAGCGTCGCATCGGCAAACGCAACGGGCGTTCGCGATGCAGCGGCAAGCGTAAAACAGGCTGTGGCCAGCAAACGGAGGGCGCGACTGCGCCGTGTGCCTCGCTCCGTTCTACTCCCTTGGAATGACGGATTCATTGCGCGTTGTTCTTGCTGTCGTCGGACAGATCGTCAAGGACATCGCGAGACACGAGCGCCTGGATGCGAGCCAGCGGCAACAATGTCGTTCGTGTCTCGCAGCGTGGGCTGCACCTCGAGCGCCACGCGTCCGCCGATTATTCCAAACAACGCGCGCCACGAAAACACGCTTTGAACCGGCACTCCTTACTTTGCATTCCCTTATGCAATGCGGAGTGGGATCTGGTTATTGCTGTGTGCTACCTGCCGTCATCAGGACGGCGTGAACCAGCCCAGTCCGCTGTGCATCACGCGTGAGCGTGCTCGCGCGGCTCCACCTTGCGGTCGATCTCTGCGCGCGTCGGCAGCGTCTTCAGGTCGTACACGGCCTGAAGGTTCAGCCAGAACTCGGGCGTAGTGTCGAAGTAGCGCGCGAGCCGGTAGGCGGTGTCGGCCGTGATACCACGCCGCTCTTTCACGACCTCGTGCAGCCGCGTTGCCGGGACACTCAACGCCAGTGCCAGCGCGTTCACGCTCATTTCCAGCGGGACCAGGAAATCCTCCCGCAGGACTTCGCCCGGGTGCACCGGGCGCATTCCATTCTTGCCCATAAGAACTCCTGTCAGTGGTAGTCGACGATTTCAACCTCGGATGCACCCTCGTCCGTCCATACGAAACAGATGCGCCATTGCCCGTTGATCCGGATGCTGTGTTGACCAGCGCGGTCGCGATGCAGCGGCTCAAGTCGATTGCCCGGTGGCGAGCGCAGATCTTTCAGTTCGTGCGCTGCCTCCAACATCTGGAGTTTGCGCGTCGCGACCGCTTCAATCGCCCGGAAGCGCTTCGGCGATTCGCCCGAGTAAAGGGCTTCGGAATCTTTACATCGGAAGGACTTGATCATAACGCTCATTGTATTACGTTTTACGTAATACGCAAAGCGATATATGCAAGTCGCTCAGCCGGACATGCCTCACCCCCGCCGCGCAATCAAATCGATCTCGACGAGCGCATCGCGCGCGAGTCCCGTCACGCCGACGCAGGTACGCGCGGGCAGCGGACGGTCACCGAAGTACGCACGATAGGTGGCATTCATCGCCGCGTAGTCGCGTTTGAATTCGGTGAGGAAGATCCGCACGCTGACCACGTTGTCGAGCGTGAGACCCACGCCGCTCAGCACGATGACGAGATTGTCGAGCACGCGCGTGGTCTGCGCTTCGACGCCCTCGGGTAGCGGCGCGCTATCGTCGTCGGGCCAGGTGGGCATCTGCCCAGTGACGAACACCCAGCCGTCAACTTCGGCCGCGTGCGAAAACGGCGCGACCGGCGTGGGCGCACCAGGAACCATCAGCATGGTAGGAAGCGACATTGCAGCACCTCTCGATGAATTCGTGAGCCGCCATTGTGCAGCGTCGACGCGCCGCGCGTATGTCCGTCAAAATTCGCGATGCGTCCGCGAGAGAATCAGCGCCCGCGCATCACATCGGCGAGCGTATCCCTCACCGATTCAATCACGCCCGGCCATCCGCCCTCACCTTGCCGGAACAGGTACATGTCCTTCGGATACCAGTGCGAGCCGGTGCCGGCGCGATGCCAGCGCCAGTCGACGCCCGTGCCCGGCAGCATCACCCAGCACGCAACGCCGAGCGCGCCGGCCAGATGCGCGATCGCGGTGTCCACGCAGATCACGAGATTCAGTTGCGCGACGACGGCCGCGGTATCGGCGAAGTCCTTCAAGTCACGGCCTAGCAAGGTGAGCGGCTGGGTCGCGCTACATGCTTCTGCCTCGGCTTCGACATCGCCCGTCTGCAGACTGACGAAGCTCACGCCGCCAACCGACCACAGCGGCTGAAGATCCGCGAAATGCCGTACGGATCGCGCCGCATCGTTTGCGTGATCCGGATTGCCCTTCCACACGAGCCCCACGCGCAAGCCTTGCGTCGGCACGCGCGGCTGCCACGCAGCAAGCCGTTCGCGATACACGCCGACATAAGGGATCTTCGCCGGAATCGTGGCAAGCGTCGTGCCGACAAGCGCGGGCACGCTCATCACCGATACCCAGTAGTCGTGCGCATGCAGCGCGCGCGGATCGTCGATCACCGTATCGATGCCTTCGACCGTGCGCAGCAGCGGCGCGAGCAGTGGATCGCTGACCATCGAAACGCGCGCTGCGCCGCGCGCCTTCAGCACGGTGGCATAGCGCACGAACTGGATCGTGTCGCCGTAGCCCTGCTCCGGCAGCAGCAGAATACTTTTGCCACTCAGGTCTTCGCCGCGCCATGCGGGGAACGGCAGCTCGCCGTGCTCCTGAAACACCTGCGAACGCGCGTCGAAATACGGCCAGCCCTCCGCATAGCGGCCCGCCGAGAGCAGCAGCAAGCTGAGATTGAAACGCGCGACCGCAAAGGCAGCATCCAGATCGATCGCGCGACGATACTCCGCTTCGGCTTCGTCGAAACGATGCAGCGCTTCGAGCGCGCCTGCGAGATTGTTCCTGATCGCAGCCGTCGCCGGCACGACTTCCAGCGCGCGACGATAGTGCGCTTCCGCTTCGCTGAAACGTCCCGACGCGCGCAGCACGTTCGCGAGGTTGTTGTGTGCAACGCCGTCGCGATCGTCGTGCGCCAGCAGGCGGCGATAGCGCGCCTCCGCTTGCGCGGGATCATTCGTTTCAAAGGCGTCGGACGAACGCTCGGAGCGTGGCGGCAAGTTCATGAGCGGATTCAAAAGAAGCGGGAGAGGGTCGGCGGAACACACGCGCTTTCGCGATGGTAACGCGCCTGATCAACGTCGCCGGTCGAAAGCGCCACCTATGCGCATAGATCCAGCCGCATATCGTAGTGGTTTTCCCTGAAACTTCGAAGACGAACGACGATGGCGCTCACGAACCTCATTCGGCGATGTCGATTTCCCGTACGCTGATTCGTCGTGGTGTCAGAAGCACCCTGGAACCCACTCAAAGGAGCACGACGATGCGCGTCATGGTGATGGTCAAAGCAACGAGCGAATCCGAAGCGGGCAAGATGCCCAGTCAGGAGCTGCTCACCGCAATGGGCAAGTTCAACGAGGAACTCGTGAAGGCAGGCGTGATGGTCGCGGGCGAAGGCCTGAAGCCGAGCGTCAATGGCAAACGCGTACGGTTTTCCGGCAGCCAGCGCACGGTGACGGACGGTCCGTTCGCGGAAACGAAAGAGCTCGTGGCCGGCTTCTGGCTGTGGCAGGTGAGCTCGATGGAAGAAGCGGTGGAATGGGTCCGGCGCTGCCCGAACCCGATGCTGAGCGACTCGGACATCGAAATCCGTCCGCTCTTCGAAGCCGAAGACTTCGGCGCGGACTTCACGCCGGAACTGCGCGAACAGGAAGAGCGGCTGCGCGCGGAAGCGGAAGCCAACGCCAAAACGAAGCGTTCGTAGCAGGCGCCACGAACGCTGCTGCTTGCGGCACGCACATCGAGCGTGCCGCAAGCCGCCCGCTCAGTGATCCGTCAAACCGAGCATCTTGTCGAAGAACACGCTCGCCAGCACGCCGAACACGTAGCCGTTCTTCGGCGTGCCGGCATACGCCGGATTGCCCCACGTATTCGTGTTCCAGGTTCGCATCACATACGGGCTCAGCACGATGCTGCGCGTCACCGCGATGTTCGCATCGAGCCTCAGGCCCGTTTCCGTACGACCCACCGTATAGCCGGTGCCACCCGCGGCCAGGTTCTGCTGCTGCAGGTAGTCCTGCTCGTGCGGCGTGACAGTCACCCAGTTGAAGCTGACCGAGTAGCTGTCATGCGGACGGCTGCGGAACGGCGCTTCGAGAATCAGGCCCGCGCTGCCCTGCATCGCGAGTCCGCGCGACGCGTGCGAATCGAAGCTCGACGTCACGGTGCCGAACACCGACAACGCGGTCGGATCGTCGATGCTGCTCTGGCCGCCATCCGGCCGGTACACCACCTGCCGGCCACCGAAGTACAGACCCGACGTGCCCTTGTGCGTCGCGGCCGTGAACGGATCGGTCTGCGTCGCCGTGTTGTAGTAGAGCATCAGCTCGTAACTCTTCGGATACGGATCGGTCTGGTAGGTCGTCCGGTACACGGCATTGGCGAGATACGTATTGCTGTCCGGCACGCTGTCGGTCCACTCCCAGCCGTTCGTGAACGGGAACGCCGGATTCGAGCGCCACACGCCCGCCTGCACCGAGATCGCAGGCGTGAAGTTGTAGCGCACGCGTCCACCCCAGTTCGAGTAGATCGGCGGATTCATGCCCGCGTTGTCCTGCAGGATCGCGCTCTGGCAACCGAAGCCCTGGTTGCACACCGGCGCCGCGAAGTACAGGCCCGGATTGCTCTTGCCGACCTCGAAGTCGAGACGATCGCCGAAGGCCTTCTGCTCCCACGTGAAAAGCGCGAGGTGCGAGACCTGCGGCACGTACGGGCCCGGCTGCCCCGCGAGAATGTCGCCGGCCTTCGTGCCCCACGCGAGATCGTTCGTGAACGGCACCCACAGCTGCTGGAAGTGGATCGTCGCGCCGTTGAAGCCCGCGATCTTCTGCAGATCGAAATCGCCGCCCGCCGAGATGAAGGTCAGCGCTTCGTGATTGCCGGTCTGCTGGCCGACGTTCGGATTGCCGAGATACATCTGCACGAGGTTGAGCACGGGCGTGAAGCCCCACGCATTCAGCGTCGCACCGAGACCCGATAGCGGTCCTTGCCGTGGGCTCTCGGGCTGCGGCGGGGCCGCGTTGCCGACGTGCGAGACGCCCAGCTGATCGGTCGACGGAATGCCCTGCTGCACGGTCGGGCGATCGGTGGACGCCTGCTTCGTCGTCTTGTCGCCGCCCTGCTGCGCGGTCGTAGTGGTGGCAGCGCTCGTAGTGGTGGCAGCGGTCGTGCTTGCGACCTGGGTCGCGCTGGCGGGCGTTGCCGGAACCGCGGCCGTTTGCGCGGCGGCCGTGCCGCTCGCGAGCATCGCGGCAAACGCGATTACAGACAACCGCAGCACATGTGAATGGGGCCGCGCAAAACATCCGTTGAAGAGTCCAAACCTGACTGACATCGTTATCTCCTGTGGTTTTCGAAGGCAAAAGCTCGCCTGCCGCGCCTCGCTCGGGAGCGGTCGATTGGATGGAAAGGGAAACTGGAAAGAGCTGGGCGGCGCTACCAGGCCGTCGCGCCGCCGTCTATCGCGAAGTCCGCGGCGGTGACCCAGCTCGACTCATCGGATGCGAGGAAGAGCGCGCACCACGCGACGTCCTCAGGCTGGCCGACGCGCTTGATCATCATCTTGCCGAGTGCGCGTTCAAGGAATTCCGGTTGCGCCTGCATATGCGCGCGTGTCGCCGAGGTTTCGACGAGCGCGGGCGAAATGCTGTTCGCGCGGATGCCGTGCGGCCCGCCCTCCATCGCGAGCTGTCGGGTCATCGCGAGCACACCGCCTTTGCCTGCGCAGTGTGCGATCGCGGGTGAACCTTCGAGCGCGACCGCGGCATTCGCCGACGCGAAGTTGATCACCGAGCCGCCGCCGCGCGCGATCAGCGCGGGCCATGCCGCCTTGCACAGCAGGAATACGATATCGAGCTCGCCGGTCAGCGTGCGGCGCCATTGCGTCTCGTAGTCCATCTCCTGCAGCCACGCGAACGCACCGAACGCCGCGGCGTTGACGAGCACGTCGATACCGCCATGCCGTTCCACCGCGAATTCGACGACGCGTTGCGCGCCTTGCGGATCGGTCAGATCGCACGGATGCAGACTGTCGATTTCGAGCCCGCTGCCATGCGCACCGGAGACCGTGCGCGCCGCCGCGGCCGCATCGATATCGCAGCCGACGACCCGCGCACCCTGCGCCGCGAACAGCAGCGCGCACGCGCGTCCGATGCCGCTGCCGATACCCGTGACGAGCGCGACCTTGCCGGCGAGACGGGTGCCCGTTTGGACCGGTTGCGCGTGCCTGAAGACTGGCGTCATGACGAAGCTCCTTGCGCGCTCAGCTGAGCTTCACGCGGCGACCGGCGCTGAACGAAGCCGCGAAGGCAACCACGGCGAGCACGAGCAGCGCAACGCCCCAGCCTTCGACGACCGCGAAGCGCGAGCCCCACATGCCGACCATCGGCATCACGATCAGCGGGCTGCAGAAGTAGCCGATGAACTGCGTCGCCGTGAACGCGCCGGTGCCCATGCCGCGCCGCGCGAAGGGCAGCGAACGCAGACCCCAGCTGACGAGCGCCGGCAGCACGATGCCGCAACCGAAGCCGTTGATCGCGCCGCCGAGCGTCAGCATCGTGACGTCCTGCGCGACGCCCATCGTCACGAAGCCGAGCCCGCAGATCAGCGTGCCGATCGCGAACTGCTTCGACACCGCGAAACGCGTGGACAGGATCCAGCCGAACACCACCGTGCCGGCGATGATGCCCACGCTGTTCAGCGCGTAGGCCAGGCCGATCTCGCCCGTCGAATGCGTGCCGAGCGCGACCACCATGAACGACAGATGCACCGGCACCACCATGAACACGAGACCCACACCGAACGCGACCGCGCAGATCACCGCGAGCAGCCACGGGTTGAACGCGGGTTCGTCGGCGCTGCGCACCGGCGCGTCGATCGATGCCGATGCACCGCCGCTGCTGCGGGTATCCCAGATGAAGAACTGTACGAGCGGCGCGAGCAGCAGCGGCAGCGCGTAAGCAGCGAACGGCGCGCGCCAGCCGTAGGCGCCGAGCACGCCGCCCATCAGGTTGAACACGAACGCCGAGGTCGACGCCACCGTCACCTGCAGCGACGCATAGCGGTCGCGTTGCGCGCCGCTGAAGTAGTCGCCGATGAACGACGTGCTGACCGTCATCGCGGCCGCTTCGGCAAGCCCGACGAGCGCGCGGCTCGCGAGAATCGCGTGGATCGAATCGAGATAGAGCGGCGCGGTGCCTGCCACCGAATACAGCACGAGCGCGGCCACCAGCACGCGCTTGCGGCCGATGCGGTCGCTCACCGCGCCGATCGCCATCGCCAGCACGCCGAGCACCAGCATCGGCATCGTCACGACGACCGGCACCAGCGTCTCGATGCCCGGCACGTTCGCGAAGTACCGTTGCATCGCGGGCAGCACAGGGCCGATCACGGTCGGCGCGAGCGTGCCGCAGATCACGGTGCTGAGCAGGATCAACGCGTGGAAGAAATTGGCCTGCCGGGAAACCGGCGCGGCAGCGGTGCGCTCGATGTGCGCGTGCATCATGGATCGTCTCCGTATGTTAGAGAGCGTGCCTTCATGCTCGCTGCGTTTGCCGCACTGCATGATGGACCGCTACTGTTTGTGTGAGACGAATGATTCCGGCAGACACCGTACGACACAATCAGATTGCGTTGAGGGGAACCTTTGAGCGCGTCAAATGAAGCGGCCGCATGCAACGGGTTTACGCGAGGCTGACCGCCGGCACATCCGAGCGCATCTGCGCCTGCTCCTGCAATACGCCGCGCAGCCACGCGTGCGCGGGGTCGCTGTTGTTGATCGCGTGCCACTGCATCACTTCGACGAGCGGCGGCAGCGTCATCGGCAACGGCAGCAGCCGTAAGGGAAGGTAACGCGCGTAGATCTGCGCGAGGCGCGTATGCACGGTTGCAATGCGCGTCGTGCCGATCACGAGCTGTGGCAGCGTGTTGAAGTTGGTGGTCGACACCTCGATCGAACGCGTGACGCCGAGGCTCGCCATCATGTTGCTTTCGAAACTGTCGCTGCGGCTGTCGCCGAAGGTCGCGGCCACATGGCCAAGCTGTTTGTATTCGGCCAGGCTCAGCGTATCGCCGACGAGCTTGTTGTCGGTCCACACCACGCAGGAATAGGTGTCCGCGAACAGCGTCTGCGTCGGGTGGTTCGGATTGGTCGACACGCTCGGGTAGATCACGAAATCCACTTCACCGCGCTCGAGGCGCTCGGGAACGTCGTCCGCCATGTTCGCGATGTGCAGCGTGATGCCGGGCGCCTCGCGCTGCAGGCGCTGCACGACGTCGACCAGCAGCACCGTGGTCAGATAGTCCGATGCGCGGATCACGAAGTTGCGCTTCGCCTGCGCGGGGTCGAACTCGAGCCGCGTCACCACCGCCGACTGCACACGCAGCAGGATCTCCCGCACCGGCTGCGCGAGGCTGCGCCCGAGCGGCGTCAGCTCCATGCGCCGGCCCACCTGCATCAGGAGTTCGTCGCCGAAATAGTCGCGCAGGCGGCCGAGCGCGCTGCTCGTGGCCGACGCGCCGATGTGCAGCCGCTCGCTCGCCTTCGTCACGCTGCGCGTATCGAGCAGCGCATCGAGCGCGACCAGCAGATTCATGTCGAAGTGACCCAGTCTCATGGCCGGCACTATCGCGCCGATCGTTCGATGGGATCAATGCGTGTTTCCACTAGGAATTGATGGTCTCGACAGATGAACCCCTCTACATTGGAGCCATGCGATCGAAACCGCGCCCGCCTTTGGGCGGATGCGCGGCAAAAACACTAGCTGGAGACACGCAACATGACGACCGCGCCGACGCTGCCCTCAAGCGCGTTGCAGGAAGACAGTCCGCCTGCCGCGACACCCCGCGCCACGCCGGACGCCCCACTGCTTTCCGTGCTGCGCCCGCATCACTTCGGCATCAGCGTACCCGACCTCGACGCCGCGATCGACTGGTACGGCCGCATGCTCGGCTTCGCGCTCGAATCGACGATGACCATCGACAAGATCCCAGCGCGCATCGCGTTCGTGAAGCGCGACGGCTTTCGCATCGAAATTTTCGAAGTACCCGCCGCCGAGCCGCTGCCCGAAGCGCGCCGCGTGCCGAACCTCGATCTGCGCACGCACGGCAACAAACATATGTGCTTCGAAGTGCCCGACGTGCCCGCGGCCGTTGCCGCATTGCGCTCACGTGGCGCCGACATCGCGTTCGAACTGACGGTGGACGGCAACCCCACTGCCTTTATTCGCGACGTGTGCGGCAACCTGATCGAACTGCTCGAACCCTTCGCTTCCGACCGGAACACCCGATGACACCGAACCCGAATCCGCTGCGCGGCTGGCAGGTCGAGCGCAGCTCGATCCAGATGGTGGGCCGCGATCTGCTGCGCCCCGAATGCATTCTTGCGGAACCTGACGGCACGCTGTGGACCGCCGATGCGCGCGGCGGCGTGATGCGCATCAACGCCGACGGCACGCAGACGTTGATCGCGCAGCAAAGCGAAGACAGCGCGCAAACTGCGCCCGCATCGAGCGACGCGCAACAGCTCGTGCTCGGCAAGACGCTGCCCAACGGACTCGCGTTCGATCGCGACGGCAACATCGTGATTGCGAACTTCGGCACCGACGCGATCGAGCTGATGACGCGCGATGGCGCATCGCGCACGCTGTACGACCGCATCGACGGCGAGCCGCTCGGCAAGACCAACTTCGTGCTGACCGATTCGAAGGGACGCATCTGGTTCACCGTGACCACGCGCCAGGTGCCGTGGACGCGCTCGATCAACGAGAAGACCGCGGACGGTTACGTTGGCCTGATCGACGGCAACGGCATTCGCATCGTCGCGGATGGGTTCGTCGGCACGAACGAGATCCGGCTCGATGCGAACGAAGAATGGCTGTACGTGGTGGAAACCAACGCGCGCCATATTTCGCGGCTGCGCGTCGGCGCGGACGGCTCGCTTACCGATCGCGAAATCTACGGCCCCAGCGATCTGGGCGGCTTCCCCGACGGCTTCGCGTTCGACGCGTACGGCAACCTGTGGATCACGCTGATCCTCACCGAGAAGCTGATCGCGCTCACGCCCGAAGGCGACGTGCTGACGCTGCTCGACGACGGCAACCCCGAAGCGATCGCTCGCTACGAAACGCACTACGCGAACGGCACGACGACGCCCGAGCTGATGGGCGCGTGCCGCGGCACGCTCGCGCCGATGATGGCGAGCCTCACGTTCGGCGGCGCGGACTTGCGCACGGTGTACCTGGGCAGCCTTGGCGGCACGACGCTCGCGAGCTTCCAGTCGCCCGTGCCCGGCCTGCCGCTCGCGCACTGGAAGCACGCGTAAGCCTCGCGCTCGCGGACGACAGCAACGAATCGCGCGGCTTGTGCCGCCCCCACTCTTCCTACTGATTGGATTACCGACATGGTCAAGATCATCAAGGCCGGCCAGAGCGCCCAGGTCAAAGCGGACAACAATGCGCAGGTGCGCGCGACGGTCGAGAAGATCATCGCCGACATCGAACAGCGCGGCGAAGCGGCCGTGCGCGAATACTCGGAGCGCTTCGACAAATGGAACCCGCCTTCGCTGCGGCTCTCGCAAGAGGAAATCCAGGCCTGCATCGATGCGCTGAGCCCACAGGCGATCGAAGACATCAAATTCGCGCAGGCGCAGATTCGCCGCTTCGCGCAGATCCAGCTGATGTCGCTGCGCGACGTCGAGGTGGAGACGCTGCCGGGCGTCGTGCTCGGGCATCGCAACATTCCGGTGAACTCGGTGGGCTGCTATATCCCCGGCGGCAAGTATCCGCTGCTCGCCTCCGCGCATATGAGCGTGCTGACCGCGAAAGTGGCGGGCGTGAAGCGTGTGATCGCGTGCGCGCCACCGTTCGACGGCAAGCCTTCGCCGGAAATCATCGCGGCGATGGCGCTCGCGGGCGCCGATGAAATCTATGTGATGGGCGGCGTGCAAGGCGTCGCCGCGATGGCGCTCGGCACCGAAAGCATCGCGCCGGTCGACATGATCGTCGGTCCGGGCAATGCGTACGTGGCCGAAGCGAAGCGGCAGTTGTACGGCCGCGTCGGCATCGATCTGTTCGCAGGCCCGACTGAAACGCTCGTGATCTGCGACGACTCGGTGGACGCGGAACTCGTTGCCGTCGACCTGCTCGGTCAGGCCGAACACGGCCCGACCTCGCCCGCGTACTGCGTGACGACCAGCCGCAAGATCGCGGAAGAACTGCCCGCCGCGATCGAAACGGTGCTCGCGCGCCTCGACACGGCGCCGGTGGCCAGCGTGTCGTGGCGCGACTACGGCGAGATCATCCTGTGCGAGACCGACGAGGAAATGCTGCAGGAAGCGGAACGCCTGTGCTCGGAACACGTGCAGGTGATGACGCGCGACCCCGACTGGTTCCTGCACCGCATGACGAACTACGGTGCGCTGTTCCTCGGCCATCGCACGAACGTGTCGTACGGCGACAAGGTGATCGGCACGAACCACACGCTGCCGACGATGGGCGCGGGCCGCTACACGGGCGGACTGTGGGTCGGCAAATTCATCAAGACGCACAGCTATCAGCGCATCCTGACCGACGAGGCGTCGGTGCATATCGGCGAAGTGTGTTCGCGCCTCTGCGCGCTCGAACACTTCTCCGGTCACAAGGAGCAGGCGGATATTCGCGTGCGCCGTCTTGGTAAGCAGGCGTGACGATATGACCTTCGTTGCGGGTTTCCCTCACAGCGAGCGACCGGTTGCTGTTGTGACCGGCGCGACGGGCGGGCTCGGCGCGCAGATCTGCCGCACGCTCGCCGATGCGGGCTATCGTGTCGTGGCGGGGTATCGCAGTTCGGCGGAGACGGCGCTTGCGCTCGTCGAAGGCCTGCCTCATGGTGGCCATTGCGCGCTCGCGGCGCCCGTGACGGACAGCGCCGCACTCGCACGGCTCGCCGCGGATGTCGGCGCGCGTTACGGACGCTGTGACGTGCTCGTGAACTGCGCGGGCACGACGCGCTTCGTCGCGCATGAAGATCTCGACGGCCTCGACGATGCATTGATCGACGACGTGCTCGCGACCAACGTGCGCGGTCCGTTCGCGATGGTGCGCGCGCTGCGTCCGCTGCTGGCGAAAAGCACGCTCGCGGGCGGTGCGGCCGTGATCAACATTTCGTCGATCGCCGCGCAGACGGCGATGGGCAGCAACGTGATCTATTGCGCGTCCAAAGCCGCGCTCGACAATCTGACGAAGTCGCTCGCGCGCGCACTGTCGCCCGAAATACGCGTGGTGTCCGTGTCGCCAGGTCTCGTCGATACGGAGTTCGTCAAATCGATGGACGCCGCGTGGCGCGACGAACAGGCGAGCCGCACGCCGCTCGGGCGGCTCGCGCAACCCGACGAGATTGCGCATGCGGTGCTCGCCGCGGTGCGCGATCTGCGCTTCACCACCGGTTGCGTGCTGCCCGTCGACGGCGGCCGGCCGCTGAAGTAATCGACAAGAGACAGCACACAGGAGAGAGACACCATGAAGCTCGCGTCGCTCAAGAGCAGCCATCCGGATGGCGCACTGATCGTCGTGTCGCGCGACCTGCAGCGCGCCGTCAGCGCCGGTGCGATCGCGCCGAATCTGCGCGCCGCGCTCGACGACTGGACGCACGCGCAGCCGGCACTTGAAGCGCTCTATGCGGCGCTCAACCACGGCGACGCCAAAGACACCTTCGCGTTCGACCCGCATGCGTGCGGCGCGCCGCTGCCGCGCACGCATCAGTTCATCGACGCGTCGGCGTTTCTCAATCACGGCCGCATCATGACGCAGGCGTATCACCCGGAGAAGAAGTCCGATCCGAAGGTGCCGATCCTGATCCAGCGCCAGGGCGACGATTTCACCGGGCCGCACGACGACTATCCGTTCCCCGACGAAGCCGATCATTGCGATTTCGAAGGCGAGATCGGCGCGGTGCTCGCCGATACGCCGCTGGGCACCAAGGCCGCCGATGCGCTCGGCAACATCCGCCTGTTCGTGCTGTTCAATGACGTCAGCATGCGGACGCACCTGTTCCGCGAACTGGGCATGGGCTTCGGCTTCATTCTCGCGAAGCCGGCCACCGCGTTCGCGCCGGTTGCGGTCACGCCCGACGAACTCGGCGACGCATGGCGCGACGGCCGCGTGCAACTCGACCTGCACGTGCAGCGTAACGGCGAAGCGTTCGGCCATCCGAACGGCCGCGAGATGAGCTCCGGTTTTCACGAGCTGATCGAATACATCGCGTACAACCGCAACCTGCGAAACGGGATGATTCTCGGCTCGGGCACGTTCTCGAACGCCGACTATCGCAACACCGGCTCCGCGTGTCTCGCCGAGCAGCGCGCGATCGAAGCGATCGAAACCGGCGCATCCACCACGCCGTGGCTGCGCTTCGGCGAGCGTCTGCGCTTCGAGATGTTCGGTCACGACGGGCAATCGGTGTTTGGCGCGATCGATCATCGCTTTGTCCAGGTTGAAGCGCAGACAGAAGCACACGCAAACGCGCAAGCAGGAGCGCAGCCATGAGCGATCAGTACGACATCGTCGCGATGGGCGCGGGTCATAACGGCCTCGTAGCCGCCGCGTATCTCGCGAAAGCGGGCAAGAAGGTGCTGGTGCTCGAGCGCAAGGCGTGGCCCGGCGGCGGCGTCAGCACGCGGCAACTGAACACGCCCGGCTACTGGCACGACGAGCATTCGAGCGTGCACATCATGATCCAGGGCAATCCGATGCTGCGGCAGGACGAGCTCGGGTTGCTGTCGCAACACGGGCTGCAGTATCACTACTCGCCGGTGCCGCACGCGACCATCTTCCCGGATCAGACCGCGCTCTTCACCTACAAGGACATCGACAAGACCTGCGAATGCTTCGCGAAGGTCTCGCCGAAAGACGCAGACACGTATCGCAACTTCGTGAAGATGAGCCAGCAGATGCTCGAAGTCTTCATGCCGGGTCTCTATGCGCCGCCCCCGCCGCTTGGCGAACTCGTCGCGATGCTGGACCGCAGCGACGAAGGCCGTCTGATGCTGGACTACATGAATCGAGATTGCCTCGATCTCGTGAACCAGCTCTACGAGAGCGACCGTATCAAGATCCATCTGCTGCGGCTCGTCAGCGAAAACCTGCAGGCGCCGAACGAACTCGGCACCGGTATGGGCGTGCTGCTGATGCCGGGCATCATCCACACATATGGCGTATCGCAGCCGATCGGCGGCAGCGGCAAGCTGACCGAATCGCTGGTGCGCTGCATCGAATCGTATGGCGGCGAAGTGCGCTGCAACGCGGAGGTCGCGAAGATCCTCACGAGCGACGGCCGCGCGACCGGCGTCGAACTGTCGGACGGCGAGCGCATTGTCGCGAAGGACGGCGTGATCGGCGCAATCCACCCGCACGTGATCCGCCGCTTCGTCGAAGGCGTGCCGGAACCGGTGTTGAAGCGCGCCGAGCGCGCGACGCTCGCGCCGTTCTCGATCATGGTCAGCCACTACGACCTGAAGGAAAACGCGCGCTACTACGCAGGCGAGGAAGTCGGCTACGCGACGATGCTCGAATTCATGGCCACCGATAACCTCGACGAGATGCTCGCGGATTTCGACGATCTGAAGCGCGGCCTCATCACCGAGCGAC
Source organism: Paraburkholderia phosphatilytica (assembly GCF_003443895.1). Lineage (GTDB taxonomy): Bacteria > Pseudomonadota > Gammaproteobacteria > Burkholderiales > Burkholderiaceae > Paraburkholderia > Paraburkholderia phosphatilytica. The sequence continues at coordinate 242,982 of NZ_QQOA01000001.1, forward strand.
GTCTGTGCGCGGGCGGTGACGAAAGCATCGGCGACAAGACGCGCGTGCCGGCCGGCGCAGGCATGTTCCATGGCATCACGTTCGCGCCGTACAACGTGAAGGATAAGCGCTGGTCCGGCCAGCATTGGGACGAGTTCAAGGAAGAGATCGGCGATCTGTCGCTCGCCCACTACCGGAAATTTGTGTCGAACCTGACGAGCGACAACATCGTCGCGCGCAGCATCGTGAGCCCGGTGGATCTCGAACGCTCGAGCCCGAACAGCATGATGCGCGGCGACCTGCACGGCGTCGCGCCGTACTTCTACCAGAGCGCTGGACATCGTCCGACGCCCGACCTCGGCCAGTTCACAGTGCCGGGCGTCGAGCGGCTGTATCTCGCCGGGCCGTTCCAGCATCCGGGCGGCGGCGTGTATGGCGCGGGCCGTGCCACCGCGATGCGGATGTTCGAACAGCTCGGCATGGACTTCGGCAGCGTCGCGAAGGGAGCGCGGCAGGATCTGGGCGTACCCGCGGTTTCGCAGGCGAACGGTGCAAAGAAAGCGGGCATGGTGCTGCGCGGCCCTGCTGATGAAGAGCTGATGCACGTCGAGTCGCTCGAACGCGTCGGCGACGAGCTTGTCATCAAAGGCAAGAGCTTCGGCACGATGCCGATGGAAGCGCGGCTCGATGCAGCGTCCGCGCGTGCGGGCCTCAAGATGCTCGGCCCGTCGCGTCTCGCGTTCCTCGCAACGCTGCCGTTCCGCAAAGGAGGCTCGCGATGACTCATGTCGTTATCACAGGCGCGCAGGGTTTCGTCGGCCGCGTGCTCGTCAAACGCCTTTTAAGCGATGGCCTGGGTGGACGCGCGGTGTCGAAGCTCACGCTGCTCGACATCGCATTCGATGCGCCGCATGCCGACCGGCGTGTCGTGCAGCTTGCCGGGAGCATCGCGCATGCGGACGTGCGCGTGCTCGCGTACTCGACGCCGGTCGACGCGGTGTTCCATCTCGCGAGCATTCCCGGCGGCGCCGCCGAGAAAAATTACGCGCTCGGCCGTTCGATCAACCTCGATGCGACGCTCGGTCTGCTCGAAGACCTGCGCGGCCACACGCGCCCGCCGCGTTTCGTGTTCGCGAGCACCGTCGCGGTGTATGGCGAGCAGTTGCCCGCCACCGTCGACGAAGCGACGCTGCCCGCGCCCGCGCTCAGCTACGGTGCGCACAAGCTGATGGGCGAAGCGCTGGTGGCGGACGCGTCGCGGCTCGGCTGGGTGCAGGGCTGCTCGCTGCGGCTGCCCGGCGTCGTGGCGCGCCCCGGCGACGGCGCGGGGATGATGTCCGCGTTCATGAGCCAGCTGTTCTGGCGGCTCTCCGCCGGCGAACCGATCACGGTGCCCGTCTCGCCCGAAGGCGTGGCGTGGTGGATCTCGGTCGAGCAGTGCGTCGACAACCTGCTGCACGCCGCGACCGTCGACCCCGAACGCTTCAACGCGCGCCGCAGCTATCAGATGCCGGTACTGCGTCTTTCCATTGCCGAAGTGGTCGATGCGCTTGCCGCGAGGTTCGGCGACGACCGCAAGGCGCTCGTCACCTACGCGCCGGATCCGTTCATCGAACGGCTCTTCGCGACCTATCCGCCGTTGCTGACGCCCGAGGCCGAACGCCTGGGTTTGCGTCATGACGGCAACGTGGATCAATTGATCACACGAGCGATGTCCGGCTGACGGTTCAACTCCAAACCCCAACATCGCACCGGCGCATACACATCGAAACGGATTCCTAAGGAATTTTTTAAAAATGAACATCATCGGACTCGAATACCTCGTCTTCGGTATCGACGACATGGCAGGGGCCCGCCAGTTCCTGCTCGACTACGGCCTCGACGAGGTTGCATACGACCCCCACGCAGGCGGCCTCTACGCCGCGCTCGACGGCACCGGCCTCATCATGCGCGCGGCGAGCGACCCGAGCCTGCCGCCATTGCCGCCGAAAGCGGCCACCCCTTCGCTGCGCGAAACCATCTACGGAGTCGACAACGCGGACACACTCGCGTCGATCCGCGCGCACCTCGCAGCGGAACGCGACATCAAGGTGGACGCCGACGGCACCGTGCACTGCATCGACGACGCGGGCTTCGGCGTCGCGTTCATGGTGACGCGGCGGCGCCCGTACGAGGCGCGCTATCTCGGCTTCAACGTGCCGGGCCAGCCGCCCGGCCGCGCGCCAAACGACTGCGCGGCGAACCCGGACGAAGCGATCAAGCCACGCACGCTTTCGCACGTCGTGTACTTCGTTGAAGATGCCGCGAAAGCCGAAGCGTTCTACACGCGGCTGGGCTTCGTCGTGACGGACCGCTTCAATCATCTCGGTCCGTTCATGCGCCCAGGCGGCACGCAGGATCATCACACGCTCTTCATGATCGAAAGCAAAAACGATCACATGATCGGCTGCAATCACTTCACGTTTCACCTCGGCTCCGCGAGCGAAGTGCTGCAGCACGGCTGGAACTTCGTGAAGAAGGGCTACAAGAGTTTCTGGGGCCCGGGCCGCCATATCCTGGGCAGCAACTTCTTCTGGTACTTCAACAGCCCGTTCGGCGCGACGATCGAGTTCGACGCGGACATGGACGTGCACGACGACAGCTGGACGGCGCGCGCCGTCGATCCGGGCTCCGACAACTCGCAGATCTTCCTGTTCGACGCCCGCAACAAGTGGGCGCCGGGCGAATGACGCGAGGCACGAACGATGTGCGATGAACGCGTGCTCTGCGAGCTCGACGACCTGCCCGATGGCGGCTCGCGCGGCCTGCTGCGCGAAGGCCTCGACGACAAGCTGTGTGTCGTGCGGCAAGGCGGCGAAGTGTTCGTGTGGCTCAACGACTGCCCACACGAACACCGGCCGATGGAGTACCGCCAGGATCGCTTTCTCTCCGGCGACGGCCAGCACATCGTCTGCTACGCGCATTCCGCGCATTTCGATATCCGTACCGGCTACTGCTTTGCCGGCCCCTGTACCGGCCAGCATCTGACGAAGGTGCCGGCCCGCATCGAGAACGGCAAGGTGTGGATTCCCGCCGAACTGCCCTCGATCTTCGACTGATAGCGAAACCCATCATGTTCCAGTACTTCCCGACCAACTACGTCTGGAGCCTCTCGACGATGATCGCCCTCACGCACGGCGGCAACATCGGAGAGGTCGATGCGATGTGCGGGCCGCTGCTCGAAGCCGCGCGCGCGGGCGACGACCCCGGCACCGTCGCGTTCTACGAAGCGTGGAAAGGCGGCGCGGATCAGCTGATCGCGCTCGCCGACGAAGACCTCGTGCAAGGCCACACGCTTTCCGCCGGCGAAAAACTCGGCCGCGCCGGCCTCTACTACGGCATCGCCGAACGCATGCAGGCGCATGGATTCGAAGCGCGCCTCGCGGTCTATCGCCGTTCGCTCGAACTGTTCGAGCAAGGCCGCAAGCTCTCACGCGAGAACTGCGCGCGCGTCGAGATTCCGTACCTCGACAAGCACATCGCCGCGCTCTACGTGCGTGCCGAAGGACTCGCGCCAGGACAGCGCGCGCCGACCGTCGTCGTGATGAACGGCCTCGACTCGACGAAAGAAATGCTGCAGAAAAGCGTGATGGGCACGATGTTCGCGCGCCGCGGCGTGTCCGCGCTGTTCGTCGATCAGCCCGGCACCGGCGAAGCGCTGCGTCTGTCGAATCTGCCCGCCGTGCACGACACCGAAACGTGGGCCGCGCCGATCGTCGACTGGCTGGAAACGCATCCCGAGGTCGACCCGAACAGGATTGGCGCGCTCGGCGTATCGCTTGGCGGCTACTACTGCCCGCGCGCGCTCGCGTTTGAGCCGCGCTTCGCATGCGGCGCGGTGTGGGGCGCGAATCACGACTGGCGCGAAGTGCAGCAGGCGCGTCTGAAACGCGAGGGCGAGAACCCGGTGCCGCACTACTGGAAGCACGTGCAGTGGGTGTTCGGCGCGAACGACATGGACGACTTTCTCGCGAAGGCCGAGCACATGCATCTGAACGGCGTGCTCGACCGGATCCGTGTGCCGTTCCTCGTCACGCATGGCGAAAACGACCGGCAGATCCCGCTGAAGTACGCGCATCAAACCTATGAACAGCTGGTGAACAGCCCGAAGAAGGACCTGTTCATTTTCACGGCACGCGAAGGCGGCGTCGAGCACAGCTCGCTCGACAATCCGCTGAACGCCGGCAACCGCATCGCCGACTGGCTCGCGGTGCAGCTTGGCGGCACGGTCGCGTGACCCGACGACTTCAACCCGAACACAGAGACACACCATGGCATTGGTCAACCGGATTCTGATCATCGGCGGCGGCATCGGCGGCATGTGCGCGGCCATCATGCTGCGCCGTCAAGGCATCGACGTCGATCTCGTCGAACTGAACCCGCAGTGGGCGCCCGACGGCGCCGGCATCACGATCAGCGGCCCGACGCTGCGCGGCCTGCGCGAAGTCGGCGTGATCGACGAGGTGCTGAAGCGCGGCGGCTCGTGGCGCGCGGTCGACATCTGCGATGCGAACGGCAAGGTGAACGCGACGGTGCCGATCGCGCCGGCCGTCGGCGCGGACGATCTGCCCGGCTGCGCCGGCATCATGCGTTCGGTGTTCGCCGACATCCTGGCGAACGCGACGCGCAACACCGGCGCGAACGTACGCCTGGGCCTGAGCTTCGAGACCATCAATCAAGACGACGACGGCGTCGACGTGCTGTTCACCAACGGCAGCAGGCAACGCTACGACCTCGTGATCGGCGCGGACGGCGTGAACTCGGCCGTGCGCAAACTGGTGATGCCCGACTTCGCGGGCCCGAAGTTCACGGGCCAGGGCTCGTGGCGCGCGGTCGTGCCGCGGCTGCGCGAGAACTCGACGATCTACATGGGCAGCACCACGAAGGCGGGCATGAACCCGATCAGCGCGACGGAGAGTTATCTGTTCGTGCTCGACAAGCGCGACGGCCTGGAATTCATCGAGCAGGAACGCTGGCCGCAGGTGCTCGCGGAACTGCTCGCGGAATTCGGCGGCGCGATCGGCGAGTTTCGCGAGGGACTGCTGGATGCGTCGTTGAAGAATCACCGGCTGCTGTACCGGCCGCTGATGGGGCACATGATCGGCGCGCCGTGGCACAAGGGGCGTATCGTGCTGCTCGGCGACGCGGTGCACGCGACCACGCCGCATCTCGCATCCGGCGCAGGCATCGCGGTGGAAGGCGCGATCGTGCTCGCGGAAGAACTGGCGCGGCGGCATTCGATCGAAGGCGCGCTGACGGCTTACGCCGGACGGCACTACGATCGCGCGCGGCTCGTGGTCAGCGCATCGGGACGCATGGGTGAGATCGAGCAGACCGGCGGCTCGCTCGAAGAACACACGCGTGTGATGATTCATGCGCAGCAGGCGTTGCGCGCGCCGATTTGAGCGCCGAATGGTGCACGTACCCAACGCCGCATTCGATAACGGATAGACGAATATCATGAGCGATTCCACTCACGCTGACGGCCGCGTCGCCGTCGTCACCGGTGCCGCCGGTGGTCTCGGAGAAGCGTTCGCATTGCGCCTTGCCGCAAGCGGGCATCGCGTGGTGCTGACCGACCGCGCACCGTGCGACGCGCTGGCCGCGCGCATTCAATCCGAAGGCGGCCAGGCCGACGCGATCGGCTGCGATCTCGCCGATCCTGCGGACGTGCAGCGCTTCGCCGCGGCCGTGCTCGAACGGACCGGCAAGGTCGACGTGCTCGTCAACAACGCCGCGTTCATGCCAATGGCGCCGCTCGCGTCCGTCACCGCCGAACTGTGGCGGCAGATCATGACGGTCAACGTCGATGCAGCGTTCCTGCTCGCGCAGGCGTTTTCGGCGGGCATGATCGAGCGCGGCTGGGGACGTGTGATCAATCTCGCGTCCAGCACCGTGTGGGGACCGCCGCCGGGCATGGCCGCGTATGCGTGCAGCAAGATGGCGGTGATCGGCCTGACGCGCGCGCTCGCCGCGGAACTGGGCGCGCACGGCATCACCGTCAACGCGATTTCGCCTGGGCTCACGCGCCATCCGGGCAGCGCCGCGAATCTGCCTGCCGCGGCATTCGAAGCCGTGCGCGTGCGGCAGTTCATTCCGCGCACGGAAGTGCCGGACGATCTCGCCGGCGTGCTCGCGTTCCTCGCTTCCGATGATGCGAGATTCGTAACGGGCCAGGTGCTGAACGTGGATGGCGGAGGGTTCGGGTTCTAGCGGGGTCGCTCCGCCTTTTCGCAGACGAGAAACCGCCGAAGCTACGCATCGGGCGGAATCGCATGTGCCGATACGCTGGCAGAATGGCAGGCATGACTCCGACCCTGCCCGCCGACACCCCGCGTCCCATCATGCAAGCCGCCACCGCGAAGAGCGGCATGCTGCCGGTGATCGACATCACGCATCCGAGCTTCGCATTGCCCGACGATGACGAAGCCATCGCAGCGCTCTTCGCCGAGTACGAAGCGAGCGAACGCCGTCAGGAGAAGCTGCCGGCGTTCGTCACGCGCTGCATGTACAAGCTCGCGGCGCGGCGCGCGCCGCTGCTGCGTTCGCTGCTCAACGCGGACGCCGGCTTTCTGGATGGCCTCAGCACGTACGTGTTGAAGCTCGGGCCGGACAACCTGCCGCCGCTGTTCAACAACGATATCGACCGCAAGGTGGCCGCGTCGCCGCACGCGGTCGCCGTACGGTTGCGGCTGCAGCAGATCGCCAGGCTTATGGCGCACGCGCTGCAAGCCGAACTCGACGCCGCGCCCAACGTGCCCTTGCGTCTGATCAACATCGGCGGAGGCTCCGCGATCGATAGCCTGAACGCGCTGCTGCTGCTGCGGCGTTCGGCATCGGCGTCTTTGGCAACGCGCAGCGTCACGATCACCGTGCTCGACAGGGATCAGGACGGCCCGCGCTTCGGTGCGAACGCGTTGAAAGCGCTTAGCTCGAACGACGGTCCGCTTGCGGGATTGAACGTGCAACTGGTGCACGAAGCGTACGACTGGAACGTGACCGATCGCCTCGAAGCCGTCGTGCGCGATGCGAAAGCGTCGGGCGGTATCGTGGCCGCTTCGACGGAAGGCGCGCTCTTCGAGTACGGCACGGACGATGCGGTGGTCGCCAACCTCGCCGCGCTTCGTCGCGCTGCAGGCGCGAAGATTGCGATCGCCGGGTCCGTTACGCGCGACGACGCTACGCGACGCCGGTCGATTGCCACGACGGGATTCAAGCTGATGCCGCGCAGTCTCGAAGCATTTGCAACACTGGCTGCGCGTGCGGGGTTCGCGGTGGAACGCGTCGAACGTACGCCCGTGAGCAATCAGGTGCTGCTGCGCGCGGACTGATCGAGCACGGCGTCCGCATCCACGCCAAGCTGTTCTCTGAAGCTCGCCCATCCCTTCGGCGTGACGTCGACCGAGCGCGAGGTTTTCGAGCGCCGCAGCCAGCCGTCCGAGCACAGCGCGCTCAGGAACTGCCGACCAAGCGGGCCCGCCAGATGATGCTGGCGCTCGGTCCAGTCGAGGCATTGCCGCGCAAGACCGCGCCGGCTCGACTTGATCGACGCGACGTCCAGGCCGACCGACCCGAACCATTCAACGCCTGCCGGCGTGACCTGAAACTGCTTGTCGGCGGCGGCAATCAGGAAGCCGCGCTGCTGCAACGCCTGCGTGACAGCGACACCCACGCGACCCGCCAGATGGTCGTAGCAGCAACGCGCGAATTGCAGCCGCTTCGCGTCGGGACTGAGCGGCTTGCGCCGCACCGCTGTGGCCGGGCCGATCGCGGCGAGGTTTTCCAAAGCAGCGGCCACCTGCGGATCGGCGAGCCGGTAGTAGCGGTGCCGTCCTTCCGTTTCGACTGCCAGCAGCCCGCCCGAAAGCAGCTTGCCGAGATGCGAGCTGGCCGTCTGAGCGGTGACGCCGGCGGCGTACGCGAGTTCGCCCGCGGGGCGCGCGCGGCCATCCGCCAGCAGCATCAGCATCGAGGCGCGCGCCGGGTCCGCGATCAGCGACGCGGCGGCAGAGACGTTCGGTTGCGTGTTCATGATGCGGCTCCATCCGGAATCTGGACATACGAAACCACGATAGCACGCGAATCTGTCGTGATGTTTCGATGGTGATCGAAACATCTGTGTGTTTAACGCGCCTAGAATCTAAGCGACAATGCGGCTCTCGCCGCTGCCGGAGCCGATCGTGACAACGCAAACGCCGAACACCGATGCCGAGATTCTCCATATCTATGACCGCTGGCACGAGAGCGTCGTGAAGCGCGATCTGGATGGCGTGGTGGCGCTATATGACGAGCACGCGGTGCTCGAGTCGCCGCTGGTGATGATCGTCTCCGCCGACAGGCAGGACGGCAGGCTGCGCGGCAAGGACCGCATCGCGGCGTTCTTCGAGCAAGGCTTCCGCAGCCCGGAGAACGGACTCGGCCGCTGGTATCGGACCGGAACGTTCTTTTCCAACGGACGGCTGCTCACCTGGGAATATCCGCGCGAGACGCCGGAAGGCGATCAGGTCGATCTCGTCGAAGTGATGGACGTGGAGCGCGGGCTCATCGTCCATCATCGCGTTTACTGGGGGTGGGTGGGGGTCAAGGCGTTGCTGGCGGTGGGACGCTAAGCCCCGGTCGTCACGACGCTCCACACGAAGACCGCATTGTTGAGCGCGTGCAACACCATTGGCATCGCGAGCCCTTTGGTCTTCTTCGCGAGCCAGCCCGCGGCGAGCCCCATCATGAACAGATAGAAGTAGCGTCTGGGGTCTTGATGCATCGCCGAGAATAGCGCCGCCTGCACGATGTTCGCCCACCCGAAGCTGATGTGACGCGTGAGTCCGCCTAGCAGACAGCCGCGGAACACCAGCTCTTCGATGATCGGCACGAATACGCACGTTACCGCGACCGCAAGCGGAACGCCGCCGATCGCGATCGCCCCATGCGTCAGACTGACCGCCCAGGCCACCGGCGCGGTGCCTTGCGGCTCGACATGATGGTTCGCGAGACAGGTGAGCAGGTTGACGCAAAACGGCGCGAGCGACACGAGGACCCACGAAAACTTCACTCTCTCGCTGCCAATCCATTCGTCCCAGCTGAGCAGACGAGCGACCGCCAATAGACCGATCGCGCAAAAAAGCAGCGTCCAGAGATATGAGATCGCGATGCGGGTCGACGCGTCGATGCGCGTCACGCCGCTGCCGGTCATCGAGACCACCGCGGTGCCTTGACGAAGCATCGTGATGAAGTAGAGCCCCATGAAGAGAACGGCCAATGCGTACCACGCGTGCCTCAAGCCAATCCGTTCGAACAGCGGCGTGGACTCCTTGCCGATGCGCTGCCGGACCGTACCGCGATAGTGCGCGGGAAACAGCAGCACCCCGGGAGCCGCCGCGTAAAGTGCCAGCAGCGTAAGCAGCGAGCCCGCGAGCGGCAACAGATCGAGCCGCACAGCGACGGCCGGATCGAGGTTGATCAGATGCGCGTAGGCCGACGCGAGCGGCGCGCCGTTTCGCGTCTTCTGAAACTGCTCGAGAATGACGTCGGCCGCAGCCTTGGCGTTGCCCGCGTCGAACGCGACGTCGAGGCGGAGCTGCTGGTTCTGCGGACTCTCGAACTTGCGCTGTGCCTTATCCGCGGCCAGCGCCGCCTGCGCGCCGGCTGAATCGCCCGCACGCTGCAATACCCGCGCGACGGTATAGGCATCGATCTTGATCCCGGCGTGTTGCGCACGATGCAGTTCGTCGCTGGCGGCCGTGCCCGGCAGCACCGCGACCGCCGTGGTGATGCGCGTGGTCTCCTGCCATAGCAGCTTCGGAAGCGGCGCTGCTCTTAGAAGCTTGACCGCATCCTGCGCGCGGCCGGTTTGCGCGAGGTAGCGCATCGCGTCGTTCAGACGTTCGTTGCCGGGATCGAGCTGAACCGCCAGCACCGCTTCCTGACCGGAACGCGTGGTGTTTTTCACGCCCAGATAAGCGCGCGACAAAGTCGCATGCAGATGCGCGCGTTGCGCGACGCTCCAGTTCTGCGAGCGCGCGACGAGCGGCTCGCCGTACGCCACCGCCTCCGCGCCGAAGTGACGGTCGAGCATATAAAGCGCGACGTCGGCATCATCGGGGAACTGCTTGCCTAGCGCCGTGCTGCATGCGTCGAGGTCTTTTCCGGCCACGTCGCTCCAGCTTAAATCCTCTGACCATGCGAAAGTCGAGATGAACCTGCATTGTGCAAGCGCTAGCGATGCGTCCTTGGGGTGATCGTGCTGCGCGCGGCGGTATTGATCGAGCACCTGCTGGTAGTCGCTTTTTTCCTGGTTGACGACGCGCTCCGCCGCTTGATCCGGCTTGTGCATGTCGTCGATCGACAGGGCAGGCGCGTTCGACGCGATTGCCTTCGATGGCAATGCGGTTGCGATCGCGCTCGTCGCGATGAGCAGAGTGATGAGGAATCGGGTGAACATGGAAGTCCGCGCCTTTGCCGGATGCGAAAACCGCATACCAGGTTGAAACTGGACGCGGCCTTCTTCTGACTTTTTGAGTGGCTGGTGAACGTGGCGTTATTGCATGCCTGACGATTCGTAGTTGACGTCGCTGACCACACCGTCCTGACCGACCGTCACGATCAGCTGACGCTTCGCGAACTTCAGGTTGAACGCCGAGCCGCTGGTGGTCTGATACGCATAGATCAGCGCCTGAGCCTGCTTGTCCTTGATCATCGGATAGATCGCGTAACCCGCCGGCCGGCCGAGCAGCCCGATCACCTGGTCGCGCGTGGTCTTGCCCTTGACGATCTGGTCGCGCTTCGATGCGTCGAAGTTACTGGCGTCGTCCTTGAACGTCGAGACGAATTGCGTCGAAACCAGCGTGCCCTTCCAGAACGAGAGGTCCATCGAACGACCCGGCACGACGCCGGTTTCGACCGGAGTGCCAGTCGTGGATGCGTAGGCGTACAAGAGTACGGTCACCTTTTCGTCATTCTTGATGACATCGCTTTCGCGGTACGGCTTGCCGAATTTTTCGCGCACTTCGGTGAGGGTCGTCTTGCCGTCTTGCAGCGCGCTGTCGTCTGGTCGCACGAAGTTGCTGCCCGCGCAGGCGGTGAGCGCGGCGATCAGGGAGGTCGCGAGGACCAGCTTGGATAGGTTTTTCATTTTAGAACCCCGGAATGGAAATGCTGTTTTTTGAACGACTTCAAGCCGAGGATGCTTAGCCCTCGGCTCTTGATAACCTCTCTACCGCAACTTCACCGATAAACGGCACATGCCTATGCGGCCGTGCTTAATTTCGTGACGATCTATAGGACTACGAGCCACAGAACGGGCCGCTCTCCGTCATTGCGCGCGTCCATGTGTGGTGCTCGGTCTTCACCGGAACGGGTGGATTGAGCGAGGCGTTGTCGGTACCCAGGTCCGTCACGTCGATGTGACACTGGCCATCGGTAATCGCGAGCGATGCGGCGTAATGGTGATCGGCAGCAGGCGTGAACGTCACCGTATCGACGCAATAGCGTACAACCAGAAGCATGTTCTTCGAATACGTCATCGAGAACGACAACGGCGCCCCTGGGGCTATCCGGCGCGAGAGTTCCCGTTTTCCATCCATCACTGGCAGAAGATGTCGGTCGGTGCATTCCGCGGCGCCGCTATAGATAGCGGCCTGCGCTGTGAAGTCGCCCGCAGTGCGTAACGTCAGCGTCGCTGCATTCGTCTGGGTGGGTTCCTGATAACCGGTCGCGCAACCAGTAACCGCGATCGCGTATGTCAACAGCGCAACGACTTGAGATGGTTTCATTTGTTGTTCGAAGTAGTGCGCGGTCTTCGATCCTGCTCGTTGTCGCGCGGGAAATTGATGACGTACCTGATTTATGTATACGGTCGCGTTTCGCGAATCTTGAGGCTGAGGTTGTGTTGATTGTCCATCGGAGACAATCGTCACTCTGGCGCATCCCATCTCTTCCGCAACGAAGGATTCGTCAAGACGTGATAAAGCCAGCTGCTCTTCGATGTCGCCGGCACCTCAAGCGCTATCGACTATCGTGTTTCTGCGATGATCGGTGCCGATCTGAAGGCTTATCGGGGAGATCGATTCATTGCTCGTGCTTCCTTGACCAGCTGGTAGGTGATTCCACCGAATACGAGCACGAACAGGAGCAGCGATATGAGAAGAGGCTTCAGGCTAGCCGGATGGGAAATAGCATGAGTGCCACGGGATCCATTGGCCATGAATCCGACGACTTTGTTGTTTTCGGCTACTCAATGTCAAGCGTATGACCGCCTTTGGCGAAGTCGGCTCTTATATCGTCCAAAATGAGTTGCTTCCCTGCCGGAAAGATCCGGATGGCATGGTCTGGTGGGTCCCAGAAATTGATGGTGTCCGAGTAGACGACAAAGCCTAGCTTGTCATTCCCCGGGAAGAACATCTCCCCACCGACCGTAGCAATTCGGCTTCCGATTTTTACTTTGATATGGCCGCGCGATACATCAAGGATCATTGCTTGCCTCGCGTAAAGATAATCTTGCTTTCCCCTGTTGCAGGGTCGATTGTAGTGATTTGCGTGACGTTGGGATTGCTCATCAGCGCGGGCTCGCGCTGCGTGAGATCACGCTGACTGGCACCGCGCCGCTCATCATTCGAAGGCCACGATGCAGCAGTTTGCGATCCTCTACGAGGATCGCTTCACACGACCCAACAGCTAACCCGCTACCACACCATAGACCTGAGCGATGCGCGCCCGGCGCAAGGTCAATTGCTTCGGCTCCTACTGGTGCGTTTTCGCTCAGCGTTGAATTCCGTTCGCCATCGTGGCTTGGCACAGACACCTCAGCCAACGGACAGTAGTTGGCGATTCCGCCAGCTTTAGCATTCCAATCTTTCCTTACACTCAGCGTCCGACGAACTCCGGCCGCTTCACATGAGGCATGTCGTCATATGCCTTCAAAATTGTTTGCAGTGGCGTCAACGTGTCGTTGAAATCCCGGTAGACAATCTTTAGCCAAGTTGCCCCGCGTGTAAACTGTCCGGCGCCAAACCACTTCGTTTCCAGATTGGCCCCCAGCATCCTTCGTCCTGCCTGAAACAACTCATCACGGGAAAAATGACTCCGCGTGTAGTGCAGGCACAGCGCGTACGCGAACTCCCGAGGCTTGAGCGTCTTCGATATGATTGGCGGTTCTTTGCCGAGCCAGTGCTCGTACATCTGAATACCACGTTCGTACCTTTCTAAACCATCCGGAGAGCAGTCATCGGCTGCCTGAAACGCAAAGGCCATGTAGTCATCGAGGCCTTCCTCAATGATCTCATTCATCGGCCACGGGCGCTGCTCATTGCGCCAAGTCGCCTCTTCGAATTCGCGAGCCTTGTCCCAGGAACTCTCTGCGTTCCACCCAGTTTCAAGCCATTCACCAACACCTCTAGCCCAATGCAACGTCCTACGATGGAAGTTTTTATCGACACCGAAGTCCTCATCTTCTTTGATGGCTCTATCCAGCCACTCGTTCGATCGATGGATAACGGGAAAAACATCCTCGTGAAGACCAACCAACCAGGCTCCAATGACCTCACCTATCTGGCTTTGAGCCACATTTCCCATAGGGCGCTTCGAATCATATTGGGTGTTCAACAGAAATTTTAATAACGCACCATCGCGACGCAGCTTGCTTTCTCTCGTCTTTTCGGGGTCAAATTTCATTTCTTCCTCAGCATGGTTTTCCTCCGCAGAACCTTATTTGCATCGAGTTTTTCGCACCGCCCGATCCTACCGTGTTAGTCGTAAAATTGCCGTCCTGCAGGTTCTGAAGTGCACGATTAATCGTGGACTGCGGCAAATTCGAATCCTCAATTGCACCCACTGCTTGATTAATAGCGTTGTCTAGGGCATTTGAACTGGGTGTAAACGTTGGAGATGATTGCACCACCTGATTGCTGCTCCGAAACTTGCTATCCCAGAGCGTAACATTGCCGCTTGAGTCCACGGATACGACGTCAGCCCCGTGCGTACCCACCGCGTCCCCATACGCCACCACTGTCTGCCCAGGTAGAACTGCGACCTGGTTGGCCAAGTTCAATTCCGCAACGTATCCGTTGAGCTGGGAGTTGGCGATATTGGCGTTGCTCGAGTTCAAAATTGTCGGCTTATAGCCCAGCCCTGCCAAAGGGTCAGGTAGCGCGGGATTGAGCGCAACTCCGTTGGAGACGCGAAGCGCCGCCGCGCTATCTGCGGCCGAAGACACGCCAGCATATGCTGACGCACCTGTTCCCACAGGCATACCGTTCAACCCTGCATAGACCTCACCTGCCAGTATGGAGACTTCGTTTACACAAAGGACAGCGTTCGCGGCACATGCAGCAACAATCTCCGGACCGATCAGTGTTCCAACGAGCGCTCCGCCAACCACGGGAGCGGCTGTGCTCATATTCCCTAGCGCCTGATCCGCGTTTGCGGCCTGCGCAGTCACCAGCGTCTGAATCATCTGGTCGCTACACGGCGGATTCGGTGGACCGCAAACCTTTGAAACCAAGCCACCGAAAGGCTTCAAAGCGGTGTCGTGAACTTGCTCCGAGTTGTTCGTTGCTTCGTTCTCGGCTGCCGTCTCCCCCGCCATCGCATTCTGGCCTAGCAGTCCAGCGGCCGTGCCCCCCGAAAGCATGGCGATCGCAGTGATCGCTGCACGATCAGCGTCTGTGAGGTTCGCTGCACCACCAGCCTGATCGACGAGGTACGGGGAGATCAATGCGCTAGCCGCGCCGCCGATCGCACCACCTGCACAGCCGGTTCCCAACGCCGCGCTTGCCGCGCAGCCGAGCGCGCCGTGTAGACCGACATAGGCCAACTCTCCACCGACTGAACCTAGATCGTTCGAAAGCGTCTGTTGCGCATCCCCAATCTCATACGCCCCCGCAGCAGAACCCTCCTGCACCAGCGAATTCTTGAGCGCATCAGCAAAGCTCCCGCCCTCGACCGCCGTCTGCACACCCGCATCGATTCCCGCTTCGCCCAGCATCGCCAGAGCGCGTGTTTCAAGAGTCGAGGCCGTCGAAGCCGTGGCCTGATCGACCGTAGTACCAATGCCCGGATTCACCCCCGCAAGACTCGCCAGCGTGCTGGTTCCCTGATCAGCCATCACCGGCAGCGTCGTGAAATCCAGTCCTGTGGTGTTGTTATATGTGATGCCGTTGGTCAACCCCGCCGTAATCGCCTCGGTCGCCGCGCCCTCGAACGCGCTCGCCCAGTTCAGGCTCCCCGTCATCGTGAGCTGCGACGCAATGCTCGAGGTGAACCCGGCAGCGGCGGCGGACAGCACCACATTGCCCAGACCCGCCGAAATTGCCGGCATGGCGACGCCTTCTGCCGTCGTCGTTGCCGCCGTCGCGCCGGCGAAGGTTCCGCCTTCCGCACCCGCCGCGAGGCCAATCGCTTCGCTCGCTGCACCCGCCGTCATGACCGCGACGACCACCGCAAACGCAAGCCCAACAATCTGCGCCGCGCCAAACCCACCTTGCGCCGTAAAGCTGCTATGCAGATCGTCGCTCACCGAGGTCTGCGTAAAGTCGCTGCCCAGCTGCTGTTGCAGCGACGCCAGCAGTTGCTGCGTGCCCGCCTGATCCACCGACCCATCGCTGCCAAGCTGCTGCAGTGCGCCGCCAATCTGCTGCAGCGTCTGCACGTTCAGATTCATGTTTTCCGCACTCATGAATCCGCCCGGCTGCACTTCCGTGCCGGTCGTGTCTTCGTATCCCGTCTCGTTGAGGTACTGCCACAACTGGCCGACGTTGACCTGGTTCGCCTGGTTGGTCAGCGTATTGGTGTTCACCGTCAGCGTGCTGGACGCCGTGATGTTGCCGGTGTTGAGCACGCTGCCCGAGCTGTCCTGGTTGAAGTTCAGCGTGACGTTCTGCCCGACGATGTTGCCGCCCGCCGACAGCGCGCTCGTGTTTTGCGGCAGATACACCTGCGGCATCAGCGCTGTGATCGTCGGGCACGTCACCACACCGGTCGACTGGCACGTCGGATCGGGTACGGTCTGTTCCACGTACCACAGCATCGGCTGCGTGAGCGCGTTGATCTGCGTCTGCGTCAATGCCGTGCCGAGCTGCAGGTTGTTCTGCTCCGCATAGGTCAGCGCGTTGCTGTACAGGATCGCCTTTTCCTGATCGGTGACCGAGAGACCGTTCGTACTGTCGTACGACAGGCCGTTGACGAAGCTCGACTGGCCGGTCTGCTGCAACGCCGCCTGCTGCAGCGCGATGTCTTCCGCCTGCGGGCTGTAGTAGAACAACGTCGAGCTGGGTTGCAGGCTGGACGGCAGTGCGCTCAGCAACTGTTGCGGTCCGAGCACCGTGCTCTGCGAACCGATGAGCGATCCTTCGACATACGACGCCTGTCCCGCAACGGTCTGCGCTGCTGCGGCGGAACCGATCGATCCCGGCACGGACAGCGTCAGGCCAGGCAGGCTGAGCGGACTGAGCGAGATCACCTGCGACGGCGCGTTCACGCGCGGCGTGTAGGTGTTCGCCGTCGTGATGCCGTTGATCAGACTGCGCCCGGTGAGCGTCACCGACGTGCCTAGCACATTGCCCACGTTCAGGATCTGTCCGCCCGACGAGATCGACAGGTTGGGTGCCTGGATCGTCGCGGCGATGTTGCCCACCGGCGTCGGGGGGTCGATCGTGCCGCCTACATTCGTGTACGCGCTTCCGTACAGTTCCGTGCACTGGGCGGCCGAGCCGCACGCCCAGATGTTGTGACGCACGTCGCTGCTGAAGTCTCCCGTTTCCTGCACCCACTCCGAGTGCCAGTAGGCGTTCAACGCCTGCGCCTCGTTCACGACCGGGCCGGTTACGTTGATCGTCGCACTTGTTCCGGCGGAGATCAGGCTGCCGATGTTGGTCAGACTGCCTGCGTTGATCTGCAGCCCGTTGCCGGCAGAGATGATGGACGACGAGCCTGACTGCTGGTCGACGTAGGCTTCGCAGAAACTTTCCTTGTAGCCGCCGGCCGTCATACAGCCCGAATACGCTTCGTCTGTTCCGTAGTTCTGGTGGACGGTCACGGGAGACGGCAGCGTGTTCGTGATCGCGCCCGAGACATCCAGCGTGATGTTGTTGCCCGCGATGATGTTGCCGGACGTGTTGGTCAGGCTTTGTGCCGGCGTCGTCGAAGTCGCGGTGGTTCCCACACCGCCGATCACGATGTCGTGTCCGGCGATCAGGCTGCCATCGGTGTTCGAAATCTGTCCCGCAGCGATGACCAGGTCATGGCCCGCATAGACCGTTGCGCTTTGCTCCGCATAGGAGAACGTCGTCGTGTTCGGACTGTTGCCACGGTATCCAATCGAATTCGAACACTCCGTCCCGCTCACTCCCGTGGCGCAACCCGGCTGGGTCGACGTGGTCGAGTTGTATTGACCTTGATTGCTGAATGACTGCGTCCCGCTGGCGTTGAAGTCGTTCCCGGCGTAGAGCAAGCCGCCGTTGACGATATTGCCGCCGGATATCGTCATGTTGCGGCCAGCGATGATCTGGCCTTGCGTGCCGAAACTCGTGACCGTGCTGGTCGCGGCCGGCGGCGCGCTCGCCGACGGATTGACCGTGACATACGATTCGGGAATCACGGTGCCGGAAATGCCGGCGCCGTCCGTTCCATAGATACCGATGGTGCCCAACGCATTCAGCTGTGCCATGAAGGCGTTCAGCTGACCCTGATCGACGACGTCGACCACCGTCTCCGTGGAATTGCCAAGTGGCGCATTGTTGAGGGACTGCAGGTTCAGGTTGACGTCCAACCCGGCGGATATGGTGCTACCCGCGTTCGACAGCAACCCCGTCGTGATGTTGACGCTACCGCCCGCGGAGATCACGCCCGGCGAAAGCGCGCCTGGCGTCGTCGTCGTCCGGTCGATGCCCGGCAGCGCGATCGTTTCGATCTGACCTCCGCCGCTCGTATTTCCGACCTCGATGTTCTGGCAATCGGACGACCCATAGCAAGGGTTGTAGGCGCCGATCTCGACCTGGATGTCATTGCTCGATAGATTGGGCTCGAGCGTGTTGACCGTCGCGTTCGTGGTGTCTGTGTAGTAGATGCAGTCACCGTGCGTCGATCCGGAGCAGCCTGCCGAAGTCAGCGTGCCGATGACAATGCCCGTCACAAGGCTTGAATCGGCCGATGCGCCAACCAGCTGGGTCTGCGTCTGACTGGCTGCCTGGAAGGCGTCGTTGATGACAGCGCCTGCGTTGATGTTGACGTTGCCCGCAGCGGTGATCGACCCAGCGGAGTTGTAGATCGTCCCGCCTGTGTTGAGCGTAATGGTGCCGCCCGCCTGAGTCGTACCGTACTGATTGTCGTAGTTCCCGCCGCCGCTAAAGGTCAGGTTGCCCGAGCTTTCCACAGTTCCGCGATTCATCACGCTGCCCGACAGGTTGAGCGCGCTCGCAGCGTTGATCACCGCTCCGGAACCGTTGGACACAGCGCCATTGAGCGCGAGCGTTCCGCCGCTCACCACCTGACCATTGTTATTGATCGCGCCGTTGCTGGAAATAGTCAGCGACCCGGTCGAATTGAGCACGCCCGAATTCGAGAATCCGTTCAACGCCTCGATCGCGACGTTGCCTGCAGTCAGGTTCCAGTTGCTTGACAGCGACATCGACCCGACAGTCAGCGACAACGTGTTGCCGGCGCTGATCGTGCCTTGAGTCGAGCCGTCGAACGACATGTTGACTGCCGAAAGCGACGCGTTCTGAATGGCGAGCAGTTCGCCGCCGCCGTTGCTAAACGCCCCGTTGCCGCCATTGATCCTCAACGACAGGTTGCCGACTCCACTGCCATTCACATCCCCCGCAAACAACAACCCATTCTGATTATTCAACGACCCCACGTTGACGTTGAGCGCATTGACGCCCATCAGCGAACCGCCGACGTTCGTCAACCCGCCGCTGACCGTCACGTTGGTCGTCGCACCATTCACGAGCCCCGAGTTAGTAAAGCTTGAAGCATTGATCGTAGTCGTCGCCGTCGAAGCAAGCGAAGCATTCGCCGCGTTCGTCATGTTCGGCGCGGTCACGGTCAGATTGCCGCCCGACAGCACGCTGCTCGCGTTATAAAACCCGTTCTGCGACGTGAGCGTCGCCGCCCCCACCACATCCACCGCGCTGCCCACCAGCGACAATTGATTCGTCGCGCTAGCCGTCAACGCACCGCCAACAATCGCATCGCCCACCGTCACGTTCGCACCCGACAGCGACATGTTCTGCGTCGACACGAGCGAAGCGCTGCCGGCATCGAGCGTCCCCGTCGCGCTCACCGTGACATTCTTCGAGCCGCCTTGCGAACCCGAGATCGTGACGTTGCCGCCGCTCACCGCGAACTGCCCCGCCACCGTGCTCGTGCCGCTCAGCGTGAGACTCTGGCCGGCGGTGAGCGTCGTATCGCCGTTCGACGACACGCCCGCCACGGACACATTGCCGTGCGTCCCCGTCACGTTCACGTTGCCCATCGACGACGTCGCGCCCGTCACGCTCGCCGAATTCGCCGCCTGGATCTGCACGTTGCCGCCCGACTGCAGCGCGCCGTTGAAGGTCACGCTGCCGCCCGTCGATGTCGCGCTGACGTTGCCCACCGCCGTCGTGGCGCCGAACGACATGTCGCCGCCCGACGTCGCGAGCAGTTGCCCCGCGCCCTGAATGCCGCCGAGCGTAACCGTGGTGCCCGCGTCGATCGTGATGTCCTGGCCGATCGTCAGCGCGCCTCCGCCGCCGATCGAACCGCCCGCCGTCAGCGTCGCCGCGCCGAGGCCGAGCAGCGTGCCGGTCAGCGTCATGTTGCCGGTCGACGTCAGCTTGCTCGTGCCGTTGACGAGTCCGCCCGCGAGCGACAACGCACCGCCCGCGTTTGCGACGAGATTGCCGGGCGTGGTGGTCGTGCCGCTCACCGCGAGGTTGCCGGACGTGGCGGTCAGCGACGTATCGCCGTTCGTGCTGATGTTCCCGCCGACGCTCAGGCTGCGCGCGGCCGTCGCCGTCAGTGCGCCGCCGCTCGTCACGTCGCCGCCGAGCGTGGCATCGAGCGCGGCCGATACCGTCGTCGCGCCGCCCGAAGCGAGCGCGCCCGTCACGTTGACGTTGCCGGTGCCCGCCGCACCGGTGCCGTTCGCCGTCAGCGCGACCGTGCCCGCCACCTGCGCCGATGCCGCGGACACATCGGTGCCCGCCGTCGCGTTCAGGTTGCCGTTGGTGGTGAGGTTGCCCACGCTCACCGCGCCGCTCTGCGCGGTCAGGCTCACGTCGCCGGCCGAATGCAGATCGGCTGTGGTGAGGCTGCCGGTCGCGCCGATCGCGGTCGTGCCGCCGCTGTTGATCGCGCCGCCCACGCCAACATTGCGCGCGGCCTGCAAGCTCATATTGCCGAACGCGCTCGCCGCGCCTACGAAGGTCACGTCGCCTTCGCCTGCGTTGCCGTTCGCGAGTACCGTGAGATCGCCGGTAGTAGCCTGTGCCGAACCGAGCCCCGCGTTGTTGCCGCCCGTCACCGAGACGCTGCTGCCTTGCAGCGACCCCGTCAGCGCGAGATCGTTCGAAGCACTCAGCGTCGCGGCCTGCGCGAATGCGGCCGAGCCCGCGCCGGTGATGTCGTGCGCGGCCGTCAGCGATCCACTGCCTTGTCCGGCGACAGTGCCGGTCAACTGAATATCGCCGCCCGCCTGCGCGGTGAGATTGCCGGTCGACGAGATCTGCCCGCCGAGCGTCGTGTCGCCGCCCGAGGTCACGCTGAGCGTGCCTTGCGTCGTCGCGGTGCCGTTCAGCGCGGCGTTGCCCGTGGTCGCGGTCACGTTCAGGTTGCCGACCGATTGCACGGTGCCCGTCGAGGTCACGCTGACATTGCGTTGCGCGCTGAGCGTCAGCGCGTCGCCGCTGCCCAGCGTGCCGCTCACCAGCACGTCGCGCGCGGCCGTCAGCGTGACGGCGCCGGGCGCGGTCGCGGTGCCGGTGATCGATGCATCGCCATTGCCGGCGTTGCCGTTCGCGGTCAGCGCCAGCGTGGTCAGCGAAGCGACGTCGTTCAGCGCGGCGCTATCGCCGCCGGTTGCCGTCACGCTGTTCGCGCTGAGCGAGCCGGTCAGCGCAATGTCGCGCTGCGCGGTCAGCGTCGCCGCGTTCGTGAAGGCCTGCGTGCCTGGCCCGGTGATGTCGCGGCCCGCGGTGACGCTGCCATTGCCGCCGCCGACGAGCGTGCCGTTCAGGATCGCATCGCGCCCCGCGTTCAGCGTGACATCGCCGACCGCGCTGGTGCTCGCGCCGAGCGACAGGTCGAGACCGGTCGTGATGTTCAGCACGCCGCCGCTGTTGATGCCGCCGGTCGCGTTCAGGCTGCCTTGCTGCGCGGTCAGCGTCGTATCGCCGTTCGCCTCGATCGCGCCGGCCACGTTGAGGTCGGTCAGCGCGGTGACGTTCGCCGTGGTGCCCGCGGCCAGCTTGCCGGTGGGTACTACCGTCACGCTGCCGTTCGCGTTCGCGGTAATCGCGCCCGCTCCTGCGGCCGCGCCGTTCACCGTGAGATTGCCGCTGCCGCCGGTGCCCGAAGTCAGCGCGATCGTCGATGCGGACTCCACATTATTGACGGCCACGTCGCCGGCGGCGGTGATCTGCACCGTCTGCCCCTGCACGAGGCCGCCCTGCGCGATGCTGCCGCCCGCGCTCAGCGTCGCCGCCTGCGTGAAGCCGAGCGACCCCGCGCCGCCGATATTGCGCGCCGCGCTCACGAAGCCGTTGCCTTGCCCGCTCACCGAGCCCGTCACGTTGATATCGCGACCGCCCTGCAGTGTCGTATCGAGCGCGACCGTGGTCGTGCCGCCCAGATCGATGTCTGTGCCTGACGTGACGTTCAGCGCGCCGTTGCTGTTGAGCGCGCCGGTCACGTTGACGTTGCCTCCCAGCGCCGCCAGCGTCGTGTCGCTCGCCGACTGCAGCGTGCCATTCACGTTGACGTTCTGCCCCGCGTTCAGCAGCACGGTTGCGCCGCCCGCGAGTGTGCCGTTCAGCGTAACGTCGCCGCCCGTCGCGTTGAGCGCGATCGTCGAGCCTGCCGACACATCCTGGAACGTGCCGCTGCCGCCGGCCTGCGTCGTGATCGTCGCGCCGCGCAGCGATCCGGTGAGCGTCGTGTCGCTGCCGGACATGAGGCTTGCCGCGAGTCCGAACGCGAGCGCGCCGCTGCCGGCTATCGCGCCGCCTGCCTGCAGCGTGCCGTTGCCCTGGCTGACCACCGTGCCGTTCGCCGTGATGTTCTGTCCGGCGTTGAGCACGAGGTTGCCAAGCGCCTGCGTGCTGCCGCCACCGCTGCCATTCGCTTCGAGATCGATCGATTGATTCGCGCTGACGTTCAGGTCCGTGCCCGACGCAATGCTGCCAGTGCTGGTGAGCGAGCCCCCGGTGCTCGTGAGCGTCGTGCTGCCGTTCGACACGATCGAGCCCGCCACCGCGATATCGCCCGCCGCGGTGACGTTCATCGCCGCCGACGTCCCCAGCGTGCCGCTCGATGCGACGCTGACGCCGCCTGCCGCGTTCAGCGTGCTGCCGGTCTGCGAGGTCACCGAGCCGTCGATGCCGATGTTGCCGCTGCCAGTCCCGGTGCCTGTGCCGTTCGCGGTGACCGCGAGCGCAGCATTCGCCTGCACGTTGTTCAGCGTCGCCGCATTGCCGGCGGTCAGCGTGACGTTGTTGCCCTGCAGGGCGCCGGTCACGTTGACGTTGTTGCCCGCCGTCACGGTCGCGTCCTGCGCGAAGCCGCTGCTGCCGCCGAGCGTCGCGTCGTGGCCCGCGCTGAGCGTGCCAGCGCCTTGCCCAGCGAAGGTACCGCCGATGGTGAGGTCGTGGCCTGCCGTGAGCGTGGTGTCCGAAGTCGCGCTCGTCGCGCCGGTCAGCGCGACGTCCTGCGCGGCCTGCGCGGTGAGCTTGCCGCCGCTGCCGAGCGTGCCGGCCGACGTGACGCTGCCATTCGTCGCCGTCACCGACAGATCGCCGACCGATTGCACGGTACCGCCCGTCGCGACCGTCACGTTGCGCTGCGCCGCCACCGTCACCTGCGCGCCGCCGGCCAGCGTGCCGTTGACGAGCACGTCGCGCGCGGCCTGCACGCTGGTCGCGCCGACCACCGCGGCGTCGCCGTTGAACGTGACGTCGCCGCCGCCATCCAGGCCGTTCGCTACGGCGGAAAACGCGCCGCCCGCCTGCACGGCGGCCAGCGTCACGCTGTTGGCCGCACTCACCTGCAGACCGTTGGCGAGCAGCTTGCCCGTGAGCGCAACGTCCTGTCCGCTCGCGAGCGTCCCGCTCTGTCCGAACGCGATTGAACCGCTGCCCGTGAGATCGCCCTGCGCGTTCAGCGTGCCGTTCTGCTGCACGATCAGCACGCCCGGCACGTCGATGCTGCCCGCAGCGATGGTGCCGTTCGTGCCTACGAGCAGCGACCCCGCCACGCTGAACGCATTCGTCGCGCTGGCATCGAGCGTCGTACCACTCGCCAGCGACCCGGCAATCGCGAGGTCCTGCCCGGCACTCAGCGTCACCGCTTTCTGCGCGGTGGCCTGCGCGGCGATCGTCGTGCTCTGGCCCGACGTCAGCGCGAGGTTGCCGTCGCTGTTCACGTTCGCGTTCGTCGTGAGGTTGCCGGCCGTCGCGGTCAGCGCGAGGTCGCTCGAGGTCTGCAACGCCGCGTTCACGGTGACGTTACGGCCCGCGGTGGCCTGCAGCGTGCTGCCCGAGGTCTGTCCGTTCACGTCGACGTCGCGCGCGGCCTGCAGCGACGTATTGCCCACCACCACCGACGTGCCGTTCAGCGTGACGTCGCCGGTGCCGTCCTTGCCCTGCGCGGTCAGCGCGAGCGCGCCGCCGCTCTGCACGTCGCCGGTCGTCACGTTCTGACCGGCCGTCATCGTCGTGTCGGCGCTCGACTGCGTGTTCGCGACATCGATATTGCCGCCGGCGTTGATCGTGAGATTGCCGCCGGACTGAATGGAGCCGGTCGACGTGACGTCGCCATTCGCGCTGATCGCATAGCCGCCCACGCCGATATGCGTGCCGGTCATCGATACGTTGCCAGCCGCCTGCAACGTGGCCTGCTGTTGCGCGGCGCTGCCCGCCACGGTCAGGTCGCCGTTCGACGACAGCAGCAGGTTGCCGGTGTTCGCAGCGAGTTGCGCGTCGGTGCGCACGCCCATGCCCGCCGCAGTGCCGATCACCTGGATCTGGCCCGCGGTCATCGCACCGTACGCGGTGGCGTCGATCGCGAGGCCGTTGTTCGCGTTGCCGTTCGCGGCGTTGATCGCGCTCGCGGTATTGGTCGCGCCGTTGGCCGCGGTCGAATACGTGGTGCCGGTCGAATCCACCGCGCTCGGCGTGACGAACTGGCGTCCCGCGATCACGTTGATGCGCGTACCCGCGTAGAGCGGCGCGTTGATGCCGATCGTCTCGCCGATCAGGTCGATCGTGCCGACGGTGCCTTCGATGCCGGAGCCCGGCCCGTTGACGCCGCTATTGCCTTCCACCTGAATGTGGCCGCCGGTCACGTTGTAGCCGATTGCCTGCGCATTGTCGAAGCTCGTTACCGAGCCGCCGACGCTGCTCAGGAACTGCGGCACGCCGGTCGACAGCGACACGCCGATCGTATTCGTGAAGCCGGTGCCGTTCGTCGTGATTCCGTTAGGATTCGCAATGATTACGGTCGCCGGTGCGCCGAACACTTCGAGCGGGCCGTTCAGCAGACTCGCGAACGCGGATCCCGTCGACGTGACCTGGTTGACGATCACGCTCGCCGTGCGGCCCGACAGGTTCGGGTTCGCCTGCACGTTGCCGCCCGTCAGCGACGTGCCGGACATCAGGCTGTTGTTCAGGATCAGCCCGACCGGGTCGATGTTGAAACTTTGATACTGGTTGAGCGAGATGCCGGCGCTGTTCGGCGCCGTGATGTTGACGACGGGCACGCCGCCGTTCGCGCCGGTCGACTGCGTGATCTTCGGCTGGAACGTGATCGGCGCATTCGGATCGACGATCGGCGCGGCGTGCGCGAGGGTGCCCAGTTCGAGCGAGAGCCGGACGGTCGGCACGGCGAACGCGAGGCGGTTACGCAGCGTGCCGTCGTCGATACGATGGCTGCCGGCCGCGAGCACGCCGGCGGCGTCGCGACTCTGCTCGACCGTCACCGTGATCGGTCCCACGAACAGCGTCGCGGCAACGAGCGCGGACACCGCGCGCTGCCAGCCGCGGTACGCGCGCGGCGTAGCGCGCAGCACGAGCCACGACGGCACGCGTGCGCGCGCACCGCCGGTCTCGCGCGCGAGATCCAGCCGTTGCGCGAGCGCGTGCGTGCGCAGCGCGGTTGCTTCCCCGAGTTGTCGCAACCTACCCCGTGTCGACGTGTTCATATCGTGTCCGATCTTTGTTCGTGTTCGCTACGATCGTGAACTGGCCGGCCCGCCAGTCCGTACTGCATGTTTCTTGCTGCGCGGTAGCGATCGCGTCGACGCCGCTCCGCGCGTTTTTTCTTCTGCTGCTGGTGTTGGCTATTCCTGGATGTGCGCGTTGCGCATCAGATCGACCACCACCTGCGCGGTCGCCTTCTGCGCGGCGGCCTGCTCCAGCTGTTTGCGCAGCACGTCCTTGGTCTGGTCGTACTGCGGGATCTGCGTCGGGCGCTTCTGATCGACGCGCAGAATCCAGAACGAGCCGTTCACCTCGACCGGCGCGCTCGACACCGCGCCCTGCGGCAGCTTCACCAGCGCTTCGGCGAGCGGTTGCGGCCAGTTCTGCGTATTGCCGGCCTGGATCGGCGTCTTGAACGAAATCCAGTTGAGCTCGCCACCCTGCGCCGCCGACGGTCCCTGGCTGTACTGCTTCGCAAGCTGCGCGAAATCGCCGCCCTTCTTCAGCTGGTCGAGCACCTTCTGCGCGGTATCGGCGTCCTTCACCGCGATCACGCTCGGCTTGTATTCGGTGTCACCGAGGGTCGCGAGGATCTTGTCGTACTGCGCTTTCACGTCGGCATCCGTGACGGGCGCGAGCTTGATCTGGTCGCGCAGGTACGCCTGCACTTCGAGCGCGGTCTTCGCCTGGTCGAGCGCCGCCTGCACGTCGGCATGCGCGGCGTAGTGCTGCTGCTCCGCCGCCTGACGGAACAGCTCGCGCGCGATCAGCTGGTTCTTCAGCGCCGCGCGCAGCACGGGCGTATCCGGCGCGTTGGCGGCATGCACGACCTGATCGAGCTGCTCCTGCGTAATCGAGACGTTGTTGACGCGCGCGATCACGCCGGCCGGCAACGGACCCGCGGCCGGCGCGGACGCGGCCACCGGCGTGGCCGGCTTCGCGGATGGCTTGGTGCTCGCATGCGCGCCCGGCGCGAACGCGGCGCACAGCGCGGCGGCCGCGAGACCGCCTGCCAGACGCAACCGCAGCGTGGCGCGTGCGGCATCGGCGGAACGTGCGAACAGGATGGATGAAACGTTCATGGTGATCTCCCGGGTCAGTCGGACCAGTTGAGGGTGGCAAGCAGCACGGTCGCCTTGTGACCCAGAGCCGCCGGTTGAAGAAGCGCCTGTCCGAGAAGGACTTCGCTCGTGATGGTTTGCGAATCGAAACGCCATGCGCCGCGCACGCCGATGCCGGCACCCGCGAGCGTCGGCCAGCCGCCTTGCGCGACGAGGTGCGTCTTGCCGCCGTCGAAAAACACATACGGCTCGATATGCGTGCCCTTGAACGACGGCGCGTTCTGCCACACCGCCTCGTTGCGCAGATAGAAGCCGCTGTCGCCGGAGAGACCGCCTTCGATGAAGCCGCGCACGGTGTCCATGCCGCCGAGAAAGATCTGCTCGTTGCCGTACAGCGCGTCGTGGCTGTACTGGCCGTGCAGCGTGCCCGAATAGCTCCACGACGTGCCGCCGAGATGGCCGAGCGTCATCTGCAGCGTCGCGGTCGCGTCGGCCATCGTGAACTGGCTGTGCGCGTCGGTCTCGTCGATGTCCGGCGCGTCGTGATTCGCGGAGAGCCACGGCAGCCCCTGCGAAACGCCGAGGTCCCAGGTGGCGGCCGCCGGCTGATCGTGCGCGACGAAACGATGCAAGCCGCTCACGCCCGCGCGCAGCACAGTCAGATCGACGGGCGACAGTTCGATGCCGTTGACGCTGCGCTCGGTGCGCATCTTCGTGAGCGTCACGTCGACGCTCGTGCGGCCGTCGTGCGAACGCGTGAGCACGTCGTTCCAGCCGAAGATCTGGCTGAACGTACGGCCGTCGAGCAGCGCGGTGTCGCCGATCGCCTGCTGATACTCGGACAGCGAGCCCGTATAGCTGAAGGTCTGATAGCCGAACGGCGCGGCCCCCGAGAACACCAGTGCGTTGCTGTCCTGGGTGCCCACGTAGTTCAGCGACAGCGATTCCTGCAGGCCGATCAGGTTGTCCGCTTCGACGCCCGCGCGATAGCGCACGCGGCCCGTCTCCGAGCTGCCGTAGTTGTCGAGGCCCGCGCTGTAGTCGATGCGATCGCCGTAGTGGTTCGTGATCGCGACGATCGAATCGCCCGGCGCTTCGCCCGGCATGATCTGGATCTCCGCCTGGTTGCGGCGCAGCCGGTTGATCTGGTCGACGCCCTGCTCGAGATCGGGCAGCCGCAGCACGTCGCCCTGGCTGTCGCCGAATGCCCATGCGGTGCCCGCGTCGGTCACGAGACCGCCGCCGTGCGTGTCGAACGGCTTCGCGTGCGGATCTGCGGGACGCAGCGGCTTGCCGTTCAGCGTGAACGCGGCCACATGGCCCGCGACGATGTCGATCTTCAGCGTGCCGGACGCGAGATTCTGCGGCCCGAGGTACGCGCGCGTCGTGATGTAGCCGCGCGCGATGAACGCTTCGGTCAGGCGGCGCAGCAGCAGATTGATGCGGTTGCGGCCCAGCTCTTTGCCGATGAACGGCTGCGCGATCGTGTCGAGTTGACGCTGACCCAGCACCTTGTCGCCGGTGAATTCGACGTGCGTGATGCGGAACATCGGCGCAACGTCCGGCAAGGTTTCGACATCGGCGCCTGCCGGCAGATTCGGCGCGCCCGGCGAGGCCGGCGCGGCGATCTGCGCGGGCGTCTGCTGGATCTCGTCCTGCCGTTGCTGATTGCGCTGGTCCTGCAACAGCCGTTGCGCCGGATCCTGGGTTGGACGCGCACCCGCAATGGCGCCCGCGCCCGGACCGCCAGGCCCCGGGCCCGCACCGGGCGGCGGGCCGCCCGCAAACTGCGCGTGCGCGCGCAGCGCCGTGACGGCCGCCAGCACGCCGACACCGCGCGTGAGGATTCGCGTGATCCGTTCGCGGCGCGACATACGCCGGGCTCGCGCGGTCACAGTCCAAACCATGACACGAGCCCGATGTTGTTGTGCGACGTGATGTTGACGGGTGCCGTGTACGGCGCGGCGATCGTCACGATGCCGCGCTTCGCGTTCACCCCGCCCGGCGCGCTGAACACACCGCCCTGTATGTCGCCTTCGCCCGTCAGTTCGACCTGCCCCGATCCGCCGACGAAAAGGCCGCCCGTATCCGACGCGTAGATCGCGGACCACGTATTGCCGAACCAGGCCTTCAGGTTGTGCACCTCGTTGATCGTCGTATAGCCGAGCACGCCTTCGGCGAGCGTTTTCGGCGCATCTAGCGTGAGCTTGCCAATCGCATCGACGGTGCCGCCAATGTTGCTGATCTGCGTGCCGGCTTTCAACGTGATGTCGTTGTTCGCTTCGATCGCGCCGCCGTACACCTGCACGTCGCTCGATGCGCTCGAGCGGCAGAAGATGAAGCACGACTGGCTGAACGACGCCTGCCCGGTGAACACGCCCTGCGTGAGCAGGTTCTGCGCGGCCGCGATCGAGATCGAGCCGCCGTTCGACAGGATCGAGCCGCCCACGTTGGACACGTTCGCGCCGGAGATCGACACATTGCCCGCATCGGCGGTGATGTACGACAGCGCGTTCGGGTTGTCGAGCTCGCCGTAGTCGACGTCGAAACTGCGGTTGCGATGGCGCAGGAACAGGAACGTGTTGCCCTCGCTCGACGTGATCACCGGCACGCCGCCGTCCACACCGTTGGAGTGATCGACGATGTTGTCGACGTCGCCGGTCGCGGCAATCGACACGTTGTCGTTCGACAGGATCCGCGCGTTCTCGTTGGTCACGCTGCCGCCCGCCGTGATCGACACGTCGTCCTTCACGCCGAACAGGATCGCGAGGCCGCCCGTCGTCAGCGTCTGGTTCAGCACGTTGCCGCCTGCGTTCAGCGTGACGGCGCCGTGCGATGCCGAGTCTGTGGTGGTCGTGGTTTCGCCCTGGATCAGCGAACCGATGTTGTCGATGTCGCCGCTGCTGGTCAGCACGACGCCCGCCGTCGCGGACGCGACCGTCGACCCGTTCGCCGCGCTGTCCGCGCTTAGCGCGATGCCCGCGCCGCTCAGGTCGATCCCGGTGTTCGCGAGCACGCTGCTGCCCGTCAGGTTGAGCGCCTGCGCAGTGGCAAGCGTCACGCTGCCGTTGCTCGCGCTGAGCTGCGCGTCGTTCAGCGTGATGTTGTCCTGCGTCTGGAAGCTGAGGTTGTTCGCCGCGCTAACCGTCGTGTTCGATATCTGCACGCTACCGTTCGACGTCAGCGTGAAGTCGCCGAGCGATGCGCTGAGCGGCCCGGCGCTGCGCACGCCCGGACCGTGGTCCGTGACGATCAGCTCGACGCGGCCGCTCGTCAGACTGCCGGCGGCAGTGATGTCGATCGCGAACGACGTGGCCGTGGGCGGCGTCGATGCGGCTTGCGCGGTCAGCCAGTCGTTCGCGTTGTCCGTCGGCGACAGGCCCGTGTTCAGCGTCACGCTGCTCGTGCCCGCGACGAGGCGCGTGAGCGCCGTGGACGACGTGAACGTATTCGCCAGCGGTCCGTCGATCTGGATGTTCTTCGCGATCAGGTCGAGGTCGACGAGCGCGCTGGAGAGCCCCTGCGGACCGACGACGATCGTGCCGCCGGACGTCGCGATCTGCACATTGCGCTGGTACGCGCCGGGCGCGATCTGCACATCGTCGAAGCTGACCTGGCCGGTCGTGAGCGCGACGTGTCCCGTTCTGACGAACGAACCGCCGTTGACCGTGATGCCGTTCGGATTCGCGAGCACGACGTTGGCGGTCGGCCCGGTCACGTCGATGGCGCCTTCGATCAGGCTGGGATTGGTGCCCGTGACCTGATTGACGATCGTTCTCGCGTTGATGCCCGTGTTATTCAGCGTCGCGCCCGCCGAGCCAACGCTGAACGAGCTGTAGGTGTTCTGGGACACGCCATACACCGCGGGTGCGATGCTGACGGTCTGATGCCCATTGCTGGCCGTCGACACCGTTGTCGACGTATGTCCGTCCGCGACGATGCCGCCTGCGAACGAAGCCGCGGGCCACATGGCACATAGCAATAGCAGGTACGGCACGACGCGCGGAACCCCGTTGCCCGCGGCGCGCCCGATGTTGGAGCGGCTACCCATTGTTCTTATTCCGTCCGGCATTTCCGCCGGCGGACTCTCGATACGTTCTTGATTTCAGCGCGCACGGCCGGTGCGCGGCATTCCTTAGACGAATGTCGTCACATTCAAGGAAATCTTTAGAAAGTTTTTAGAGAAATTTTTCAGGGATCGAGCAAATACCCGTTTTAGCTGGGGTTGCGAATGCTTTAGCGCCAGTAAGCGCTCGCGGCCATGAAGGAATATTGGGTGAAATGACGGAATTAGCGGCATTCAAGCGACGACGCATCTGGCATTCATTTCAGAACGCTTGCATAAAACTACAGTCTTTCCGGCCCTGGCGAACCCGCGCACGAATATCAACGCTTTAGCGGGAGAGGAAAGGCTGAAAATTGCCGTCAGGAATTCCTGATATTCCGGTCGGGATAAAAGCCCGTGCCGTGCGCGCGATTTTACTGTTCTGCGAACTTCCGCGCGTTCTTCGTGGAATATGCGTCGATCCTGGCCCGCTTCGCAGCACTACTGCACTCTCCTCACAACGGCCGCAAATGGAGACAGGGCAAGGTTGTGCGGGTCACACACCCTCTGTAGCGCGCCATTTTTCCCGTAAGGCATCCGTAGCTTCCGGTTCCCGCATGGCTTCGGTCGACGGCGGGACTGTCAGCTTTTCATAAGCTTAAGAGCCTCATCAGGACGCCGTTTACCCGATCACTAAACGCAATCTTTGCAGCACCGCGACGGCCATCGCTCTCCCCACCACGCACCACTTTTTCTGTGATTCATTTGAGAGCCGCTAAATGAAAAGTTTCACCCAGACGATCCGCTTCCGGATCATCCTCGTGCTTGGCATCTGCGTCGTGCTGACCGCCGCAGTCGGGTCCTTCGGCATCTTCGGGCTCGCGAAGCTCAATGGCTTTCTGCGCGACAGCTACACCGGCAACGTCATGCCGATCATCGATCTGAACGAGGTGCGCGCGGCGCAGCTCGATATCCGTCTGCGGGCGCGGCGCATTGCGACTTTGCATGACGCATCGGCAGTCGAGACCGAGCAGAAGGGGATACAGGACAATCTCGCGCGTATCGACAAGGCATGGAGCGACTACTACCCGTCGGGTGTGACGAGCGCCGATGAGCGCGTGGTCGCGGACAAGCTCAACGCCGCGCTGCCGGATCTCAAGCAGTACGTGACCGAAGTGAGCGCGGCGGGCGCCGGCAACGCGGAAGCGCTCGAAGCCATTATCGAGCGACATCAGGCCGCAGCCGCGGCGTTCACCGATCTGATCGCGCAGGATGTCGTGATCAACCAGACCGGGGCGAAGGAATTCACCGAGCAGAGCGAATCCGTGTTCCATCGCACGCTGGCAATCGCGCTCACGCTCGTGATCGGCGGCATCGTGCTCACGCTGGTGGCGGCGGTCTACCTGCTGCGCGCGATTTCGCGGCCGCTCGACAAGGCGATCGGCGTCGCAAACGACATCGCCGACGGCAAGCTCGAAAATCGCATCACGGTGGACTGCGGCGGCGAATTCGGCACGCTGCTCGACTCGCTCGCGCGAATGGACAAGCAGCTGTCGGGCATCGTGCGCGGCATCGTCGGTTCGGCGGAAAACGTGACGAGCGCGTCGCGTGAAATCGCGAGCGGCAACACCGACCTGTCGTCGCGCACCGAACAGCAGGCTGCATCGCTCGAGGAAACGGCCGCGAGCATGACGCAGCTCACCGAGACCGTCAAACACAACTCCGAAAACGCAAACCACGCGAATTCGCTCGCCAGCAGCGCGACCGATCTCGCGACGCGCGGCAACGACGCGGTCCAGGCGATGGTCGGCACGATCGAGCGCATCAGCAGCAGCTCGGCGCGCATCTCCGACATCACCGGCGTGATCGAAGGCATCGCGTTCCAGACCAACATCCTCGCGCTCAACGCGGCCGTGGAAGCGGCGCGCGCCGGCGAACAGGGCCGCGGCTTCGCGGTGGTCGCGAGCGAAGTGCGCAGCCTCGCGCAACGCTCGGCCTCCGCCGCGAAGGAGATCAAGGAGCTGATCGTCTCGTCGGTCACGACGATCGAGGACGGTACGCGCCAGGCCGCCGAAGTCGGCACGACGATGGGCGAGGTCAAGCACGCGATCAAGCAGGTGTCCGACATCGTCGGCGAGATCGCGGCCGCGTCCGAGGAACAGAGCCGAGGCATCAACCAGATCGCGCTGGCCGTCACGCAGATGGACGAAGTGACGCAGCAGAACGCGGCGCTCGTCGAGGAAGCGGCGGCCGCGGCGCACTCGCTCGAACAGCAGGCCGATCAGCTGAAAACGGCCGTTGCGGTGTTCGAGCTCGCCGGCTAAGCTTCGCCCACCCACGCAATACGATGAACGCGCCATGAATTTCATCCGGATGCGCGGTGCCGCAAGCACCGCGCTGATGCGAGCGCAGTACCGTGCGTTCACGCGTCAGATTCCGCTGCTATATCTCACGCTGCTCGCGAACAGCGCGGCGGTCGCTTTCACGTTCCGTTCGCTCGCGCCCCCGTGGCTCGACTGCTATCTGCCCATCGGCCTCGGCTGCGTGTGCGTGGTGCGCCTCGCGATGTGGCTGCGTGCCCGCGAGCGCGAGTTCGACCGCTCGCAACTGATCCGGCGCCTGCGCGTCACGATGATTCTCGTCGTGGTGCTCGGCGCCGCGTTCACATTCTGGGGTCTCGCGCTTTATCCGTACGGCGATGCGTACGCGCGCGGGCACGTGGCGTTCTACATGGGCATCACCGTGATCGCCTGCGTGTTCTGCCTGATGCACCTGCGCAGCGCCGCGCTCGTGCTGGCCGCGATCGTCAACGTGCCGCTGGCCGTGTTCTTCCTGCTGACGGGCAACCCTGTCTTCATCGCGATCGCGCTGAACATCGTGCTCGTCTCGGGCTCGATGATCGTGATCCTGCTGATCTACTACCGCGATTTCGCCGATCTCGTCGAATCGAAAGAAGCGCTGCTCACGCAGCAACGCACGCTGCAGGAGCTGAGCGATCTCAACCACAGTCTCGCGAATCTCGACCCGCTCACCGCATTGCCGAACCGCCGGCGCTTCTTCAGCGATGTCGAAGCGCTGATTGGCAGCGCGCAAAACACGATGTTCGCGGTCGGCATCATGGACCTCGACGGCTTCAAGCAGGTCAACGATCTGTACGGCCACGTCGCCGGCGACCGCGTGCTCGTCGAGACCGCGCAGCGGCTGCGCTCGCTCGTCACGCCGTCGGTGACCGTCGCGCGTCTGGGCGGCGACGAGTTCGGCATCATTGCCCGCGACCTGAGCAACGCCGAACGCTTCGCGTCGTTCTGCGCGGAGCTCACGCGCATCTCGGCGCTGCCGCACACGACGAACGGCATGACGACGCGCCTGTCGGGCTCGCTCGGTCTCGCGATCTATCCGCACGCGGGCGCATCGGCGGAACAGCTGTTCGAGCGCGCCGACTTCGCGCTGTTTCATGCGAAGACACATAGCCGCGGCCAGGCCGTCACCTTCTCCGCCGAGCACGAAATCCAGATCCGCCGTTCGAGCGCGGTCGAACACGAGCTGTGTCACTCGGACCTGCGCGAAGAGCTGTCGCTGATGTACCAGCCGATCGTCGATCTGCGCACTGGCCGCGTGACGGCGTTCGAAGCATTGGCGCGCTGGCGCAATGCGCGGCTCGGCCCGGTTGTGCCGAACGA
Organism: Paraburkholderia phosphatilytica; assembly: GCF_003443895.1. GTDB lineage: Bacteria > Pseudomonadota > Gammaproteobacteria > Burkholderiales > Burkholderiaceae > Paraburkholderia > Paraburkholderia phosphatilytica. The sequence goes on from NZ_QQOA01000001.1 coordinate 277,171, forward strand.
ATTCATTCGCGCGGCCGAGCACTGCGGGATGATTCACGAGATCACGCTGATACTGCTCGAACAGGCGCTTGCGTTTTTGCGCCGCTGCCCGCCCGCGCTCAGTCTGTCGTTCAATCTGTCGGCGCTCGACGTCGCATCGGCCGAAGCGGTCGACCGGATCGTCGCGCTGCTCGCCACGCATCGCGACATCGCTTCGCGCATCCGCTTCGAAGTCACGGAGACGGCGTTCGTGCGCGATTTCGAACTCGCGCGGCGCGCGATCCTGACGCTCAAGGCGCACGGCGCGCGCGTCGCGCTCGACGACTTCGGCACCGGCTTTTCCAGTCTCAGCTCGATGGACCAGTTGCCGATCGACTGCATCAAGATCGACAAGAGCTTCATCGACGACATCGTGCTGCGCGAGCGCTCGCAAAGCATCGTCAAAACGGTGTTCGACCTGTGCAAGAACCTGCAGCTCGAATGCGTCGTCGAAGGTGTCGAAGCGCTGCAGCAGATCGACGTGCTGCGCACGCTCGGCTGCGCTTACGTGCAGGGCTATGTGTTCAGCCGGCCGCTCGCCGAACGCGACGCACTGGCGCTCGACGTGCAATCGCCGCTGCGCCTGCCCGCGCGCGAAGCGGCGGTGGAATAGCGCCCGCTGCAACACGCGCGATGTGGCGTGTCGTGGCCCTTCAGCATTCGTCCAGCGAGTGCTCTTCCGGCGACGCGGCCTTCGCGTGCAGCGCATGGCCACGCACCGCTTTGCCGCCCACCAGCGCCACCACCAGCGCCGCGAGCAACAACACGCACAGCGCGAGCCTCAGGCCGAACAGTCCCGCGCCGAAGCCGATCACCGGCGGCCCCACGAGAAAGCCCGCGTAGCCCGTGGTCGCCGCCATCGATACGCCGACGGCCGGCGTCGGCGTCGAGCGTCCTGCCGCGCTGAAGATGACCGGCACGACGTTGGCCAATCCAATGCCGATCAGCGCGAAGCCCGCGACTGCAGTCACGACGCCCGGCAAGCCGAGCACGAGCGCGAGCCCCGTCGCGGCCAGCAGGCCGCCAAGCGAGACGACCGTGCTCGGCCCCAACCTGCGCACCGACGCATCGCCCACCACGCGGCACGCCGCCATCGAAAGCGCGAACGCCGAATAGCCGAGCCCTGCCGACGCCGGATCGCGCGTCAACACCGAGCGCAGAAACACCGCGCTCCAGTCGGCGACTGCGCCTTCCATCATCATGCAGAGAAACGCGAGCGCGGCGAGCTTCATCACTGCGCTGCTCGGCATCGCAAAGCCCGCGCTCGCGGCTTCCACGCGCGGCCCGATCGCGCGCAGCGCGGCCAGCGCGGCGCCCACGATCAACACGCCGACCAGCACGTCGGGCACCAGCAGCCCACCCGCCACGCCGACGCCGAGGCGCTGGATCAGCGTGCCGATCGCCGCGCCGGACAGGCCGCCCGCGCTCCACGCTGCATGAAACGACGACATGATCGGCGCGCGCCATTCGGTTTCGATCGCGCTCGCGTGGCCGTTCATCGACACATCGAGCGCGCCGTTGGTCGCGCCGAACAGCAGCAGCGCGACACACAGCAGCGGATAGCTGGGCGCGAGCGCGGGCAATGGAAACGTGACGATGAACAGCACGCCAAGCAGCGCGGTGGCGCGGCCGCTGCCCAGGCGTGGCGCGAGCCGTCCCGCCATCGGCATCGCGACGATCGCACCGAGCGCGAATGCGAACAGCGCGATGCCGAGCGCGGTGTCGGAGAGCGCGAGATGATCCTTCACGCGCGGCACCTCGACCGCCCACGCGCCGATCGCGAAACCGTTCGCGAAGAACACGGCGACGGTGGCGAACCGCTCCTTCAGCGGCTTGTGATGGAGTACGACGGACGCCGTCATGCGCCCTCCACCAGCACGGAACCGCAGACCTTGCGCAGCTGCGTGAGGCGCGCGGGCTTCACGTCCGCTTCGACGATCAGGTAGTCGAGCGTGGCGGCCGGCGCGACGACGAACGGCGCGGACGTCATCAGCTTTGACGACGTGACGGCGGCGGCCACGAGGCCGCTCGACTGCACCATCGCGCGCTTCACTTCCGCGTCTTCGGCGTCGAACGCGGCGATGCCCTCGGCCGGATCGAGCGCGCAGGCGCCGAGGAAGCACAGGTCCGCGCGGATCTGCTGCACCTGCGCGAGCGCCGTCGCGCCGACCGCGCCGCCCACGCGCGCACCCACCGCGCCGCCGACCAGGATCACCTTGAAGCCGGAGCGGCCAATCAGCCGAAGACACGCTTCGGGCGACGTGGTGATCACAGTCAGATTCGCGTGATCCGGCAACGCCGCCGCGATCTCGATGTTGGTCGAACCCGCGTCGAGCAGCACGACCTGCCCCGGCTGCACGATCGATGCGGCCGTTTTCGCGAGACGCGCTTTTGTCGCGCGGTCTTCCTGCATGCGCGCCGCGATCGGCAGATCGGACGGAGAATTCAGCAGCGCGCCGCCATACACGCGCTTGCAATGACCGGCTTCGGCGAGATCTCGCAGATGACGGCGGACGGTGTGCTCCGAGGTATTGAGCTCCTCCGCGAGCGCCGCGGCGAGCACGCGGCCGTCGCTGCGCAGCCGCTCGAGAATCAGCCGCTCGCGTTCGTCGGGCATCAGCCCTTCCATCGCGTCCTGTCGCGTTCGCTGCATGGGCTCGTCTCCGTTCGTGCAAAATCGATCATAAACGAGCATAAAATAGCGTAAACGGGCGGCGCGTGCAAATGCGCACGCAGCGACGCGTCAATCGTTTGCGGCGAAGCGTTCGAATCGGGATGGAGGTTTAGCGCGAGAACGGCTTGAAGACGCAACGCACTACGGCGTTACCAGGAAACGGGAGAGCGCGGGAGAGGACTGGAGAAAACGAAAACCGCGGAGCAAGCCGCGGGTTCGCCAAAGACGGGTTGAAACTCTCAGGTTCCAGCAAGTGGTGCAGCCACCTGTCCGGCGACAGAAACGGGCCATGTGCTGAAGCGAGATGATGCGTGGCGCCGTCCGTCGGTTGATCCCGACACTTTATGCGGAACGACTCCACCGCGTCACCCCTCTTGACATTGATCCCCGAGCTGCGCTAGCGGCTAGTTTACCTGCGCGGACGCAAACGGGCGCGATCCCCAGGTAGCGGAATCGTCGGCAGGGCTGCTGTCGTGGACCGTCGATGGATTCCACGCGGGCAAGCCGGCGGCCACGCAGTCCGCGATCGACGCGTTGCGCGCGCTGAAGTGCACTTCCACGCGGCGCAGCTCGCAGTCGTGCCCGGCCGGCTGTGCGTCGAGCACGCGCCGCGCGGATGCGGCATCGGGGAACAGCTGCGCGGTGTCGAGCCCCTGGGGATTCAAGCCGGACCAGAACGGAATGCCGAAGTCCTCGCGCAGGAACACGCCCCAGCGCGGGCTGTACACGACATACGCGACCTTGCGGTCCGACGCCGCGGCAAGCAGGCCGCGTTCTTCGGCCACCTTCGCCGCCTGGATCAGGTTCTTCGCCGACAGCTTGCTGCGAATGGACGGCGTGATTTTCGCGCGCATCGCGGCCTTCGATACGCCCGCGCGCTCCCGCGCCATTTCGGCGGTGCCGCCCTTCGCGATGACGTCGAGGATCTGCAGTTCGGCGGTATTGAGCCCGGATTGCCGGAGCGCGGCGTAGCGTTCCTGGCCCAGATACCAGTTCAGCACCGCGAACGACAGCGCGCGCAGCAGCACCTCGTTGCGGCGTAGCGGCTCCTCGCCCTGCTCGCCCGGAATCACCGGCGACGTCACGTAGAGCGCGCCGAACTTGCCGGAGCGCGGCGCATGCGCCGGATGAACCGCGAAACTGCTCAGGCCGATGGACCGCACGAACTTGCCCATCTCGAGCCGGCTACCCGTCAGGTTCTCGAGCAGGCCGAGGTCCGACGAGTAACAGGGCGAGTGCGAACGGCCCGCGTGGGTGAGGAACGGATCGGTGGCGAACCACGTCTCGTCGATATAGTTCGTGATGGCCAGCGTGTCCTGCGGCCCCGTGGTCAGAATCCGGTGGCTCACCAGGTTGCCGTCCTTGCCGCGGCCGTTGAGCATGTACAGCGCGTTGCTGCCGCCAAGCGCACGCGCGGCGCTGAGCAGATGCAGCGCCACCGTGGCTTCGTCGGGCGCGCGCTCGATCGCGGAGATCGCGTCCACCACGGTCGCCGCGCTGCCGAGCACCGCGGGCAACGCCGGCGGCCTGAAGCCCGCCAATTCCTTGACCAGTTCGAACACCGACGCGCGAAAGCTCGGCTCGACCTTTTCGTTGCGCAGCAGCGCATCGAGATTGTCGTCGGTCGCGACGACGAGCTGGCGGACATCGACGGCGCCTCTGGCCGTTTGACTGGACTGCTTGACGCGCTCGACCATCACGGCTTCAACGCATTCGAACGCGGAAATGGTCAGGACGACGGAGCCGACAAAGAATTGCAGTCGATTTTGCATGGAAAGGAGAAGAGACGTCGCCTGTGACTTGCCCTGAATAAACGCTGGCCCGAAGTATAAGGGTTATCGAGATAGCTGGCTTGGCATCTGGCACGCATTGCTTGCGTTGTCCACGATGTGCGCGTTGTCCCTCGATGCGCTGCGACGCCATTACCATGAATTACACGAAAACTAACTGACTTGCGCAGATAGTTAGGGCACAATACTTTTACTCTCAGGTTCTGGTACGTCCCTCGGCGGCACTAGAATCCTTAACGGCCGCTTAAGCGGCCGTTTTTTTTGCAGCGCGGTGCCGCTTGGCGCTTCGTTCTTTACGGTTCAATGACACCTTTAAAGCCGTATGGCTAAAGGCGGGTAGGTCGAATCTGATAATTTTATAGGGATTTCCTTCCGCTCTTTTAAAGCAGCAAACGTTTCAATTCACGTCGCTTCATGGCGGTGCCTTCGTTTGCGTTACCCGCATCGCATCCGCTCGCCAGGCTCGCTTTCGGGAAATCCTGACCGCCTGCGATACCATTCGATCGCTGCGTTGCACGACCGCATCGAAGGCGCTTGCCGCCAGCTAATGGCGTGGCTAGCATCTGACCACGCATCCGCCAGATGCTTCGCCCACAGTCGGGCGTTGGACACTGGCCGGCACCTTCCGGACTGGGACCGAACACATGATCAACCCACGCACCGCCCCGCTCGCCGCATTGCTGCTGCGCGTCAGCCTCGGCATCCTGTTTCTCGCGCACGTCGCGCTGAAGATTTTCGTCTTCACCATTCCCGGGTTCGTCGGCTATTTCGCGTCGCTCGGCATGCCGGCGATCGCCGCGTATCTGACGATCGCGCTCGAACTGTTCGGCGGCATCGCGCTGATACTCGGCATCTACGCGCCGCTCGTCGCGATTCCGCTGGCGGTGGAAATGGCCGGCACCATCGTGATGGTGCACGGCGACAATGGCTGGCTGTTCACCAACAAAGGCGGCGGGTGGGAGTATCCGGCGTTCTGGGCCGTCGCGCTGATCGTGCTGGCCCTGCTCGGCGACGGCGCGGCCGCGATGCGTCCGCTGCGCAAGCGCGGCAGACCGATGTTGTGAACGGCTGGAGCGTGCCTACACGCTCCATTCGCGAATCAGGCCCGCGCCTGACAGCTTCGCGAGCGTCTGCTGGTTGGTCAGCGCGTTCTGCAGGTTGCGGTGCGCGATGCGCGCATGCTCGCGCATCAGCGCTTCGGCGCGCGCGCCTTCGCGACGCTCGATCGCATCGAGCACCGCGCGATGCTGGCTTTGCGCGACGATCAGCACATGATGCGCGTCCGGCGCCACCGCCTGCACCTTCACGAATCCGCTCGGCGATGCGAACGGCAACGCCATCACTCTCGCGAGCTGCTTTTCGACCACGCTGCTGTTGCACGTCGATGCAAGCAGCCGGTGAAAGCGCTCGTTGAGTTCCACATAGCGGGAGAATGTCTGTTCGGATAACCTGGCATCCGCCAGCACGTCGTCGATCTCGTTTACGCACGCATGCAGCGACGCCATCAGCTCCGGCTCGACACCGCGTTCCGCAGCGAGCCGCGCCGCGAGCCCTTCGAGCGTGCCGCGCAATTCGATCGCGTCATAGATCTCGGCGGTGGTGAACGAGCGCACCGCGTAGCCGCCCGACGGCAGCGGATCGAGCAGCCCTTCGTCCTGCAGACGCATCAACGCCGCGCGCACCGGCGTGCGCGACACGCCGAGCCGCTCGACGGTCCACAGTTCGGTGATGCGCGTGCCGGGCGCGAGTTCGCCCGCGAGAATCAGCTCGCGCAGACCCAGTTGCGCCTTCAGCGTTTGTGACGCCGAACCCGATGCGCCCGCGTCGGAAACCGGCTGTTCGTTGTGCTCCATCGCGATCCGTTCAGTTCACCTGCGAGACATCCGCGTTTCAGAGATCCAGCACCAGCAGCGGCGATTTCGAGCGCGAACAGCACGGCAGGAAGCAGTCGTTCGCCGCGCGTTCGTCGTCCGTCAGATAGACGTCGCGATGATCGGGCTCGCCTTCCAGCACGCGCGTGAGGCACGTGCCGCAAACGCCCTGCTCGCACGACGTCGGCACGTCGACGCCAGCGGCCGTCAACGCCGCGATCACCGTCTCGTCGTGATCGACCTCGACGATACGCCCGCTCGCCGCGAGCTTCACCTGAAATGCGCCGCTGGCTGCCGCATGGTCTTGCGCCGCCGCCGCGAAATACTCGCGATGCAGCTGCGCTTCGCTCCAGCCGGCCGCGCGCGCCGTATCGAGCACCACCGCGATGAAGCCGGCCGGACCGCACACGTACAGATGCGTGCCGGGCGCTGCTGCTGCAAGCGTCGCGGCGAGATCGATGCGCTCGGACACCGGCGCGCTGTCGAAGTATAGATGAGCGCATCCTGCAAAACGCGGCTCGGCGAGCCGATCGCGAAACGCGGCGCGCGCCGGTTCGCGCGTGCAGTAGTGCAGTTCGAACGGCGCGTCGAGTGCGGCGAGCCGCTCCGCCATGCCGAGGATCGGCGTGATGCCGATGCCGCCCGCGAACAGCAGCGAACGCGTCGCGCCTTCGCTAAGCGGAAAGTGATTCTTCGGCTCGCTGATGCGCAGCACGCTGCCTTCCGCAAGCGCATGCATCGCGACAGAGCCGCCGCGCGACGCCGGTTCGCGCAGCACGCCGATCACATAGCGATGCGTTTCCGCGGGGCTATTGCACAGCGAATACTGACGTACGATGCCGCCGTCGAGATGCACGTCGATGTGCGCGCCAGCGGTGAATGCCGGCAACGCAGCGCCATCTTCGCGAGCGAGTTCGAACCCGCAGATATCGTCGGCGGCCGCGAATTTACGGACGATGCGAACTTCCATGTGCGGCACCTCAGGAAGCAACAGCGGACGGCTGACCCGCACCGGACGCTTGCGACGCAGCCTGAGCCTGCTGCTCGGCCGCGATCAGCCGGTCGAGCATCTTGCGCGACTGCACACCGCCCGAGTCGATGTTGAGCTTCAGCAGATTGCGCGTGGAATGCGCGAGCAGATTGCGCTGCTGCGCTTCGAGCATCTCGAGGTCTTCTGCGAAAATCTTGCCCTGCCCTTCGCGGATCGTCGCGGTCAGCTCGGTATCGTGCGGCTTGAAGTTGCGCGCCATGCCCCAGAAGTACCAGATCGACGTGTCCGTCTCCGGCGTAATGAAGTCGACGACGACGCTCGACGCCTTGTGCCGCGCGTCCGCGTGATAACCGCCGTTGCCGGCATGCGCGACACCCACTTCGATCATCACGTGGCTCGGCGCGGAGAAGCGGCAGATCTGCCAGCGGTCGCAGGGCACGTTGTCGGCAAGGCCGTTGCCGCGCAACGCGGCGGCCCAGAACGGCGGCGGCGTAATGCCTTCCATGAAGCGACGCGTGACCACCGTCTCGCCTTCGAGCTTCGTTTCAGGCGCGGCTTCCTCGATTTCCGCCTGACCGATGCTCGACGCGTGCACGTACGTTTCGTGCGTCAGGTCCATCAGGTTGTCGATCATCAGACGGTAGTCGCACGCGATGTGATAGAGGCCGCCGCCATACGCCCACTCCGGGTTTTCCGCCCATTCGAGGTGATGGATCTTCGCGGGGTCGGCCTGTGCCGGATCGCCGGGCCACACCCACACGAAGCCGTAGCGCTCCACGGCCGGAAAACGCCGCAGCGCCGGAAAGCCGCCGACGCGCTGACCCGGCATCGACACGCACTTGCCTTCGACGCCCATCGTGAGTCCGTGATAGCCGCACACCAGTTGGCCGTCGCGCATGAAGCCCAGCGACAGCGGCGCGCCGCGATGCGGGCAGAAATCTTCGAGCGCGGTGACGGCGCCGTCGGCACCGCGGAAGAACACCATGCTCTCGTTGCAGATCTTGCGGCCGAGCGGCCGGCCTTCGATTTCGTCCGGCGTGCACGCGACGTACCACGCGTTCTTCAGGAACATTCAAGTCTCCTTATGTATACATCGTTATTCGAGGCGTTTGGATTGTTGCGTCAAGAAATTGCTTATTTCAAGGCTATTTCTCGAATTCCCCGCTTCACGGCGGAGCGGCTAGCCACCCGATGACGAACTCATTGTATACATTGATTGGAGAATGTCGAATCTTCTGGCGCGGGTTTACGGGTAAACACTGGCGATTTCCCGCGTGCCGCTTACCGCGCGCGCCGATGCTTGTCGAGCCTGTATGCAAACTGCGCGCGGCTTAGCCCGACGAGGCGCGCGGCCGCCGATACATTGCCGTCCGCGCGCGTCAGAGCATCGGTGAGCAGGCGCGCTTCGATCGCGTCGATCGACAGCGGCGCGTGCGCGGCGTCAGGCGAGATCGCGGCCGCAAGCTCATTCGCCAAGGGTTCGCCGCCTGGTCGCCCCGCCTTCAGCATGCCGCCGTCGACCGCATAGAACTGGTCCGCGGGCAACGGCTCATGACGGAACAGATGCGGCAGGTCGATCGGCACGCCGTCGTCGATCGCGATTACGCCGCGTTCCACCATGTTGCGCAGCTCGCGGATGTTGCCGGGGAACGCGTAGTTCAGCAGTGCGCGCCGCGCGCGCGACGTGAGGCCCGGAGTCGAGCGCGCATGTTCGCGACAGAACTGCGCGAGGAAGCGGTCGATCAGCAGCGCGATGTCGTCGCGCCGTTCGCGCAGCGGCGGAATCACGATCGGGAACACGTTGAGGCGGAAGAACAGGTCCTCGCGAAAGCGCCCGTGCTTTACTTCGTCGCGCAGATCGACGTTGCTCGCGGCGACTACGCGCACATCCACTGCCAGCGTGCGCAGCCCGCCGACGCGCTCGATCTCGCGCTCCTGCAATGCGCGCAGCAGCTTGCCTTGCGCCGCGAACGGCAGGCTCGCAATTTCGTCGAGAAACAGCGTGCCGCCCGACGCACGTTCGAAGCGCCCCGCGCGCGATACCAGCGCGCCGGTGAACGCGCCGCGTTCGACGCCGAACAGCTCCGCCTCGATCAGGCTGTCGGGCAACGCCGCGCAGTTCACCGCGACGAACGGGCTGGCCGCGCGCCGGCTGCGCCGATGCAGCGTCGCCGCGAAGCGTTCCTTGCCCACGCCGGATTCGCCCGTCAGCAGCACGGCCGCATCGGTCGGCGCGACGCGCATCAGCGCATCGCGCGCAGCGACGAAGGCGGCTGCGGTGCCGATCAGGTCGTCGTTGTGGGTTGTTGCGGTGGCGGCGGCAGTGCCGCTGCGCGGACGTGCCGGCATCAAAGAAGTGCCACCCCGATGTTCGTGCGTTTGCGCTCTCGCTGCTTCGCCCGTTGTCGACTCGCCTTCATGCGCGGCCATCGACGCAAGCGGCGCTTCCAGATATCGCAGATCGTCGGCGACATCGTCCCAGCGCGCCGCATCGCGTCCCACCACGCGGCAGGTCGCGCTGCCCATCGCGCGGCACTCCACTTCGCGGAAGATCACGAGCGTGCCCGTCAGGCCCGTCACGTAGCCGATCGCATAGCCGAGTTCCATCCAGCACGCGGGCTCGTTGCCGATCCCGTACGCGGCGATATGCTCATCAGCCTCCGACGCGTGATGCCACAGGAATTCGCCGTCATAGCGGCCCGTCTGCGCATCGAACGAGAAGTGCACGGGCTCGACCTTGACCACGCCTTCCAGCGCATGCAGCCGCGTGCCGGCGGCCAGCAGCGATGCACCGTCTGCATCCGGCCAGCGTTCGCGCACGAGCGCCGCATCGCGCGCGCCGGACGCGTAGCCCGCGCGCGTCAGCACGCCGCGCGCCCGCTCCGTGCCGAACGCAGCGATCAGCTCGCGCCGCAATGTGCCGAACGCGGCGCTGTGCAGCAGCAGCATGCGTTGATCGTCGAGCCAGATGCGACCGTCGCCCGGCGAGAAGAACAGGCATTCGGTGAGATCGCCGAACGTCGGCGCCGCGCCCGCATCGAAATGCGCACTGTCGCCAGGCTTCATCATCGCGCCCGAGATGCGCGCCGCCTCGGCAAGCGACACCCGCGCGAGCTGGGTGCGCGGCAACGTGAGCGGATCGGCCATCGTGTCTCCTTTCGCCGCCCTTGCGGCCACCGTTCGTTATTTGATGAAATGATCAAACCACATATCGATTATTTGATATAACTTTCATCAAATGCGCAATCCAGGCAGGACCCGATGTAGGCCCTGCATTGCGGAACGGCTTGCAGTGCGGCAACGGATCCCGCGCACAATCGGTGGCACGCCTCTTGCAATTTTGTCGCGACGCAAGCGTCCCGGACGACGCGCGCGATCCATTCCAACCAAGGAGACAACGACATGACCGACACTTCGCGCAACGCCCTCATCGATCACGCCTGCTGGGCCGGCCGCCTGTTCGGCGGCGCGGACGGCACGTGGTACCCGGCGAACGAAAGCCGCGACGTGATCGAACCGGCGACGGGCGAGCCGCTCACCCAGGTGGGCCTCGCGCGCGCGGCGGACGTCGAACGCGCAACCGCTGCGGCTGCCGCCGCGCAGCCGGCCTGGGCGGCACTCGCGCCGCGCGAACGCGCTGCCGTGCTGCGTCGCGCGGCCGCCGCGCTCGAACGCGAGCTGCCAACGCTCGCGCAATACATCGCGCGCGAAACCGGCGGCATTCTCGCGAAGGCCCAGCTCGAAGTGGCTGAAGCCGCGACGCAGCTGCACATCGCAGCGGGTCTGCCGTTGCAGCCGCAAGGCATCGTGCTGCCGTCGACGGCCGGCCGCCAGAGCTACGCGCGGCGCGTGCCGCATGGTGTGGTCGGCGTGATCTCGCCGTTCAACTTCCCGCTGATCCTGTCGATGCGCTCGGTCGCGCCCGCGCTCGCCACCGGCAACGCGGTCGTGCTGAAGCCGGACCCGCAGACGCCCGTCTCCGGCGGCTTCCTGATTGCGCGCGTATTCGAAGAAGCGGGCTTGCCGCCGGGCGTGCTGCAGGTGCTGCCGGGTGAAGCCGATGCGGGCGCCGCGCTCGTCGCCGCGCCGGAAGTCGGCATGATCGCGTTCACCGGTTCGACCGCGGCGGGCCGCAAGGTCGGCGAGCTTGCGGGCCGTCATCTGAAGAAGGTATCGCTCGAACTGGGCGGCAAGAACACGCTGGTCGTGCTCGACGATGCGGACCTCGACGTCGCCGCGAGCAACGCCGCGTTCGGCGCGTTCTTCCATCAAGGCCAGATCTGCATGGCCACTGGCCGTATCGTCGCGCATCGCAGCATCGCGGCCGAACTGACGAAGCGGCTCGTCGAAAAAGCGAACGGCCTGCCGGTCGGCAACCCGGCCAGCGGCACCGTCGCGATCGGCCCGATGATCAACGCGCGCCAGTTGCAGCAGGCCGATGCGATCGTGCGCGCGTCGGTGGAAGCGGGCGCGGTGCTCGAAGCGGGCGGCACGCACGAGCGTCTGTTCTTCAAGCCGACCGTGCTGTCCAACGTGAAGCCCGGCATGCGCGCGTTCGACGAGGAAATCTTCGCCCCCGTCGCGGTGGTCACGCCATTCGATACGGATGACGAAGCCGTTTCACTTGCAAACAGCACCGAATACGGGTTGTCCTGTGCGGTGATCGGATCGTCGCTGTCGCGCGCGAGCGCGCTCGGCGCGCGGCTCAAGTGCGGGCTGCTGCACATCAACGGCCAGACGGTGGCCGACGAATGCGTGAACCCGTTCGGCGGACGCGGCGCGTCGGGCAACGGCAGCCGCATGGGCGGCCCAGCCGATCTCGAGGAATACACGCAATGGCAATGGGTCACGGTGAAGGACGTGGCCGAACGCACGCCGTTCTGAGCACAGCCCGCACACGAACACACAACGACAAGGAGACTCCCGATGAAAATCAAGGCAGCCGTGGCTCGCGAAAAAGGCGGACCGCTCACACTCGAAACGCTCGAACTCGAAGACCCGCGCGACGACGAAATCCTCGTCCGCGTGATCGCGACCGGCGTGTGCCATACCGACATCGTCGTGCGCGACGGTCTGTTGCCGACGCCGCACCCGGTGGTGCTCGGCCATGAAGGCGCGGGCATCGTCGAACGCGTGGGGCGCAACGTGACGAAAGTCGCGGCCGGCGACGCAGTCGTGATGACCTACGATTCGTGCGGCCGCTGTCCGGCTTGCGCCGCGCATGCGCAGAGCTATTGCCACGCGTTCTTCCCGCGCAACTTCTTCGCGACGCGCGGCGACGGCAGCACGCCGCTGTCGAAATCCGGTGAACGCGTGCACGGCAATTTCTTCGGGCAGTCGTCGTTCGCGTCGCACGCGCTATGCAACGAGCGCAACGTCGTGAAGGTGCCCGCCGATGCGCCGCTCGAACTGCTTGGGCCGCTCGCCTGCGGCGTGCAGACCGGCGCCGGTGCGGTGATGAACGCGCTGCGCGTGCCGGCCGGTGCGTCGTTCGCGGTGTTCGGCGCGGGTTCTGTCGGGTTGTCGGCAGTGATGGCAGCGCGCGTGGTGGGCGCCACGCGCATCGTTGCGATCGATCTGCATGACGAGCGGCTCGATTTCGCGCGCAGCGTCGGCGCGACGCATACGCTGAATCCATCGCGCGACGACGTGGTCGCGTCGCTCACCGCGCTGACCGGCTACGGCATCGACTATGCGCTCGACACGACCGGCGTCTCGTCCGTGATCCGCCAGGCCGCCGACAGTCTCGCGCCGCGCGGCACGTGCGGCGTGCTGGGCGCGTCGGCACTGGGCTCGGAGATCGTGCTCGACGAGGTTCACTTCATGAGCGGCGGGCGGCGATTGATGGGCATCGTGGAAGGCGAGTCGACGCCGGAGCTGTTCATTCCGATGCTGATCGATCTGTATCAGCAGGGCCGCTTTCCGTTCGACCGGATGGTGAAGTTCTACACGCTCGACGAGATCAACGCCGCGATCGCCGATTCGCTCGAAGGTCGCGCGATCAAGCCGATCGTGCGGATGTAGTGGAAGTGCCGGGGCGCATGCGCGGGGTTTGCGTGCGCCCTGGTTTGCATGGGAGTCATCTCCCGCTCAGCGCGTTATGCGTGGTGAGTTATTTTTATCTTGTTTAGGATATTGCTGATATCCGCACCCTCTCCTGACAGTCCAGCATTGCCATTTCGCGACACCCCATTCGCTCTTGCGAACAGGACAACGAATCTATGGCAGAAGGACTTGAAGGAGACACGCTGCACCACCGCCAGACGCTGACTGGCGGGCAAGCGTATTTTTTCGACGTGCCCGGCGCACCAGAAGCGCAGGCGCTATCGGTCGTGTCGTTCGAAGCAACCGAACGGCTTGGCGAGCCGTATCGGATCGTTGTTCGCCTGACGCATCCGGACGCGCTTACGCGCGCCGATTATCTCGGCAAGGACGCCAGCTTTTCCATCGTGCCCGAGGGCATCGAAGGGCGTACCTTCGCCGGCTGGATCAGCGGCTTTAACGAACTCAAGACGACGCGCGATTTCACCAGCTATGAATTCGTGCTGGACGCGCATTTCGCGAGGCTCGCGCACGTCCGCACCAGCCGCATCTACCAGCACGTCACCGCGCCGCAGATCATCGAGCAGGTGCTGAGGCGGCACGGCTTCTTGGGCCATCAATTCAGTTTCCGGCTGCGCCGCCGATATCCGCAGCACGCGTTCCGCTTTCAGTATCAGATGGATGACCTCGCGTGGGTGCAGCTGCTGATGAAGCAGGAAGGCATCTACAGCTATTTCACCACGGGTGAGCATGGCGATGTGCTGAACCTGTGCGACGACATCGATCACTACGTCTATCAGCCGACGCTCGAGGTGCCTTATCGCGAGCCGGCGGGGCTGGCATCGCGGAACGATGCCGTGACATCGTTGAAGACCGTTGCGAGCACGGTGGCGCGGTCTTTCAGCGTCGCGGACTACAACCCGGACAACGCGTGGGAACGCTTGAAGGACGAGGCTAACGTCGCGTTCCAGGACACCACCACCTACGGTCAACCGTATGTGTGGGGCACGCATCACCTTGACGCACAAGGCGCGAAATGGGAAGCGCAGTTGCGGCACGAAGCGGCCTTTGCGGCGCAGATTGTGTATGAAGGGCAAAGCAGCGTTCTCGCATTGAGCCCCGCTCGTATTCTGCATATCGACAAGGCGTTGCCGGATGCGCCGAACGGCCAGGTAATCGTCGAGGTCGTGCATTGCGGCGCTCGGGACGCTGCTTATACGAACACGTATAAGGCGATACCGTCGGACCGACGCTTCAGGCTGCCGCTCGACGAGGCGAACTGGCCGAGAATTAGCGGCACGCTGAGTGCGCGCGTCACGTCGCCTGACAAATACCAATACGCGTACCTCACGGCGGCGGGCTACTACACGGTCAGGTTCGATGCTGATTTCGACGCATGGCCCGCTGGCGGTGAAAGCGTGCCGCTGCGTCTTGCCAAGCCATTTGCCGGCGCCCTGCAAACGGGCTTTCACTTTCCGTTGCTTGACGGCACCGAAGTGGCCATCGCGTTTCATGACGGCGATCCGAACCGGCCTTATATCGCTCACGCGATGCACAACAGCCATGCAGTGGATCTCGTCACGAGCGAAAACCGCTGGCTCTCGCGCAACGTGATCCGCACGCAGTCGGACAACAAGCTGCAGTTCGAAGACTGGCAGGGAGAAGAACACGTCAAGCTGTCCACGCCGCATTCCGGGAAAAGCCAGCTGACGTTGGGGCATATCGTCAATGGGAAGCGTGAGCGGCGCGGCGAAGGGTTCGAACTTCGCACCGATATGCAGGGGAGCGTGCGCGCCGGTGGCGGCATTCTGGTTTCGGCTTATGTGCAAAAGAATGCCAGCGGGTTGCAGACCGAGATGGACGGCGCGATTAGCCAGTTCAATTTGACGCAGGCTCAGGCTGAAGGGCTGGCTCGTTCCGCCTTCGTGGCTAAAGCGGAGGTCGCTGAGCTGAAGGCGGAAAACCAGTGGCTTAAAGAAGAGTTCCTGGGTCTTAAAAAGGCTGTCATTGCTTTGACTGCTCCCGATGGCATCGGTATGGCAACGCCAGGCCGCGTGATGATCTCTGCAGGCGGCGATATCAGCGCTGTGACGTCGTCGCGATTTAGCTTGAGCGCGGTGAAGCAGGTCGCCGTCGCGGCGGGCGAAGTCATATCGCTGTTCGCACAGTGCATGGGCATCCGCTTGATCGCGGCACGGGGCAAGGTCGCGATTCAAGCTCAGTCAGATGCAGTGGAAATTGTCGCGCACAAGAACATGCAACTCACCAGCGCGAGCGGCACGTTGACGGCCAATGCGGCCAACGGTGTTGTGCTGCAAGGCGGAGGTACCGCGTATATCAAGGTTCAAGGAGACAACGTCGAGATTGGGGGCGTGGGCGATCTTGTTCTTAAGGTGGCGGCTATCGATAAGCGTGGTGCTGGGTCGCTTGTTTTGCCGCTGCCGAAGTTTGATCTGGCGAATGTGCCGGGCAATGAGAAGTTCGTTGTCACCGATCAAATCGCCGGCCGACCTGCTCCAAGCCGCGCCTACAAGATCCAGGTGTCGGACGGTCGCATCGTGGAAGGCGTAACCAACGACAACGGTGAAACGTCACTGACGCTGAACGATGTCGCCCGGGGTCTCAAGCTGTTGATTTCAAGAACGAAGAAAGGAGTCTGATTCGATGGTCGACCAGAACGACAGGCCGGATGCGCTGCCCAGCGCACCGGACACTACACGCCCACAACGCTATCAACTCGACGTCGCAACCAACGTCGTGCCGATGCAGCGCGACCACCTTGGGCGTCCATTCTGGGAGTCGTACATGACGCCGGCGAGTTACGAGGTGTGGGCTGAGGCGCGTATTCCCCCGGACATGCCGGGCGTCATCATCTTTGTACACGGGGTGAATTCGGAGGGGGAGTGGTATGACGCGGCGGAAAAGGCGTTGTGTGAGGGGTTGAATGTGAGGCTCGGGCGGACGGACGAGAACAAGCTGGAAGCGAACGAATATTCGAATGAGAACGATGAACGCAGATTGCCAAGACGGCGAATCGCAAAGATGAAAAATTCTCCTGTCGTCCGATTCTACTGGGGCTATCGCAGCGACGATGTTGATTTAAGTCGATGGAAAGTCGCACTCCGTAACATCCAGGGCAACGATTTCTGGGCGCTCCAGTGCAGTAAGGACGAGGGACCGTGGTACTGGGGCGGCGGCCCGTTTCAGAACGGCACGAACAACCTTCAACAGCTCTGGAGTGAAAGAGGCTTTTCGCGCACGGTGTACGGCTTCGACATGCAACGCCTGAATACCGAGGTCGAACGACAACTGCAGGACGCGCCGCCTCGCCGTTATTACGCTCATGCTGCGCAACGCCTCGCCAATCTTGTCGATACGATCCGCGAAGAATATCCAGGCGACACCGTTTCTCTCGTATCGCATAGCCAGGGGACGATGATCGCGATGGCGGCAACTCTGCTCTGCAAAAAGCGGGCGCCCGATGCCGTGTTTGTCATGAATTCGCCGTTTGCGATGGAAGACAAGATGACGGACGCGATTACGTGCGGAAGAGAACGTCCGACAAGTGACGCACGCGTCAACACGTTTCGCGCAGTCGCGAACCGTATCAAGAGCGACAAGCGGGTATGGGCCGAGGATATGTTGAAGCAAGTGTATGTCGGCGTTTCTCAGGACATGCAGTTCTGGCGGCCCGATCTGAAGAACAACTTCGGCATACCCGAGCGAGACAATCATGGCCGCCTGTATGTCTATTTCACACCGCATGATCGGGTGATGGGTGCGACTCCATTGCAAAGCATAGGCTGGCAGGGCGTCAACGACACGCTGCTCGCGTCGCTTGGTGACACTGTCAAACAGCGCATGCTCGCGCGCAGCATGCCGGTCGGCGACGAGCCAGGTGTTCGGAGGTTCGGCACGCTGCCGCCCATTGCCGAAAGCGAGCTTGTTCCCGGTGCAAAACCTGCAGACTTCTGGAATGGCAATCGCGGCGTGCTCGGTGGACTCTTTGGCGTGACGAATATCTGGGCGGTCCCCAATGCCAACCAGACGGTGACGATCAATGCAGAGAAGGTGCCGAATCCGCTGACAGCGGATGAGATGACGTCGTTCGAAGAGTCGCGCGCGCACGCCCGAGAGTACGGGCTATTTGTTATGGACAAAAAGGATCCAGGTAAGGGGCACTACCAGGATCCGACGTTTCCATACTACAGGTCAATCCATCAGCCGGAACGCTACCTGACTCGCGATGATGCGTATCTCGAGCGAAGCGGAACCACACTTGAGTCGCGCGACGAGATGATCGAGCGCATCAGCAACTACAAGCCCGAGCCGACGAATCACAGCACCCTGCCGATGCACGCCGAGTTCATGAAGCGCGTGGTCGCGTGGGATCTGCCGGTCGGGTTCTGCGACGCCCATGAAGACCGGGAATTCTGGCATCGGCTCATCAGGATGGCGGACTGGACAAGCGGGTGGGACAGCTATTTCGATTACGGCACCCTCGAGAGCATCGACAGGCCAGGTGAAATCGACTGGACGTCAATAGCGGAAGAACTCAGTCAAGCGGAAGCGAAACGCATTCAATACGGGAAAAACTATCGTGGTTCGTAAGCTCTTTATATTCGTACTTTCAGTTATGGCGATTGGTTGCACGCCGCGAGTGCCATGGTCGTTCAATGAGGGCGATTTTGGGTCTGCGGAGAACTTGCCCTATGATTCGCCGCCGCAAGTGATCTATCGGATCGACGATCACCGCTTCGTTACGCTGGAGCATTACCGGGACTGCAATCACGGGCAATCGTTCTACAACGACACGAGGAAAGGCTTTCACGACAAGATCGGAAATGGCCTCTTCGAAAACTATCAGGGGACGATCGTCAACGCCGATCCGAGCGGCAACAATATCGTGCTTCCGTTTGCGGATCCACCGCGTGTCGTCTGCGGTGATCGAGGCTGCGCAACGTTTTTCTGGTACTCAACGGACGGCGGTGAGACGTTTCATACGCTCACCTATATGCCACATAGCTTCAATCCATACGAGGATTCAAAGCGGTACGCCATCGTCGTGGACAAGCTGCGCATCTATGTAGCAAAGGATCCCGGCCGCGATCCCTATGTGGTTTCGTATCCCCTTATTCCGGGTCTC
>NZ_QQOA01000001.1:295873-439122 GCF_003443895.1 Paraburkholderia phosphatilytica
GCGATCCCCCTCCGGCCAGAACCACATAACCTGCGACGCCTCGATCAAGCCAACCAACCCTGACGCTCAAATCATCCGGGAGCGTCGATGAAGAACCCTGCATGCATAGCCGAGTGGACCTTGATTCGTAACCTCATCATATTCGTACTTTCTGCTGCAGCGATCGGCTGCACTCCGCGACCACCATGGTTGTTCAACGAGGGCGATTTCGGGTCTGCCAAGAACTTGCCCTATGATTCACCGCCCCAAGTGATCTACCGCATCGACGATCACCGCTTTGTCACGCTGGAGCATTACCGGGACTGCAATCACGGACAATCGTTCTACAACGACACGAGGAAAGGCTTCCACGACAAAATCGGAAATGGCCTCTTCGAAAACTATCAGGGGACGATCGTCAACGCCGATCCGAGCGGCAACAATATCGTGCTTCCGTTCGCGTATCCACCGCACGTCGCCTGCAGTGATCGAGGCTGCGCAACGTTTGTCTGGTATTCAACGGACGGCGGCGAGACGTTTCATGTGCTCACCTACATGCCACATAGCTTCGATCCATACGAGGATTCAAAACGGTACGCCATCGTCGTGGACAAGCTGCGCATCTATGTAGCAAAGGATCCCGGCCGCGATCCCTATGTGGTTTCGTATCCCCTTATTCCGGGTCTCGTTTACTCGAACAACGAGGAACTTCCCGAGGGACTGGAAATCGAGTTCAACACCACGATGCCCAAGGGCCTCCGGTCCCCCTCCGGCCAGGACCACGTAACCTGCGACGCCTCGATCAAGCCGACCAACCCCGACGCCCAAATCATCCGGGAGCGTCGATGAACAATCTTGCACGCATAGCCGAGTGGACCTTGATTCGCAACCTCATCATCTTTGCACTTTCAGCCGCAGCATTCGGCTGCACCCTAAAGCAACCGCCGCAGTTCAACCTCGCCGAATTCACGATGACCGAGGACTTGCCTTATGACTCGCCGGCGCAAGTCATCTATCGCATCGACGATCACCGCTTCGTCACGTTAGAACATTACCGGGACTGCAACCACGGAGAATCGTTCTACAACGACACGAAGAAAAACCTTCGCAGCAAGATCGGCAACGGCTACTTCGAAAACTATCGAGGGAAGATCGTCAACGCCGACCCGAGCGGCAACAACATCGTGCTTCCACTGGCATATCCGCCGCATGTCGCCTGCGGTAAGCAAGGCTGTGCGACGTTCCTCTGGTACTCAACAGACAGCGGCCAGACATTTCACGCGCTTACCTATATTCCGCGTAGTTTCGATCCGTACAAAGAGTCGAGGAACTATAAGGTTTTCGCAAATGAAGATGCCATCTATGTGAGCCAAAGAGTGACTCCAGACCCTCGCATCGTGGAGACGATCAAGTATCCGATGATTCCTGGCTTTGTGTACTTCCCTAACCGGGAATTGCCAGGCGGGAAACACATTGAGTTCTACGTCGAAGCCCCGCGAGGGTTGCACAGTCCATCCTACCAGGACCACGTAACCTGCGACGCCTCAATCAAGCCGACCAACCCCAACGCGCCACTCGCCAAAGACCGCCAATGAAAACCCCCGTCCGCGAAGGCGACACAACCACCCATGGCGGCATCGTCAAAACCGCCTCCTCCACATTCAAGCTCGAAGGACGTCGCGTCGCTTTGCATCTCGACATCGTGACGTGCCCCGAGCATGGCGACAACCCGATCATCGACCACGGCGAAGGGTACGCAGAAGCCGGCCGCAAATGGGTGGTCGACGCATGCCGCACGCAATGCGGCAGTCTTGTCATCGCGAGTCAATCGGGAATGAAGATCCGCTCATGAAATGGCTGCCACTAGACATCGCTGAGTTGAAGCACAAAGAGGCGCCTTCAATCTGGTTCGGCGTCGCCGCCTCTTTTGCCATCTACGTTGCGACGTTCGTTCTGACTATCCTCATCTGGAAACAAGGCGAGCCCGTCATCTGCGCGGGGTTCTTCGTGCGCGTGCTGCTGCTCCCCGCGCTGTTTTCGGCGGGCGTCATCAGCCTGATCTACCTGCCTCACGAACTATCGCAGCAGCACGTTCAGTACTGGAACAGCGCACGCACGCGGATGCATACGATCTGGCGCTGCTGGGCACAGCAACGCGTGGCGATTCTCGGCAGCGTTGCGCTGACACCCGAGAAAGACGTCGCCGAGCGCATGCTGGGGCTCGAAGGCAGCGCGCCCGCGAACGCGAACAAAATGCTCCCCATCGTTCTGGACGACCCCGAATCGTCCGAACCTCGCGTCGCTCGCATCGTGCAGCAACTCGTCGAGCCGTTCGCATCGCGTCTGTCGAAAATTATCGGCAAGCGTGAATTCAGCGTTATCGTGCAGTCGGAGCGCAAGGAAGATGTCGACCACGTTCGCGCACTGCTGCGCACACTGAACCCGCGCGAAGCGGACTACGTGAAAATCGTCTGGTCCGAAAAGCCGCTCGATATCGGACTGGTCGACAAGTGGATAACGGAAGGCCCGACGCCGGATTACTGTCTTGTACTCGCCTGGCAGCTGCACAAAGCAAAGGCCGAGCCGACGTGTTCGGAGGCGGCGGTCTCGGCGTTGTTCGCTTCAAGCGAAACCGTTGCCAATAGTCGAGGCACACTCAACCCGGACGCGTGGTTGTTCCGGCCGGTTCCAGCCGCCAACGACACGGTTTTCGACAAACTCAAAATCTTGCTGGAAGCACGGCAAGTGCCGACCGAGCGCATCAAGCATCTATGGCTGACTCATCTGCCTGGCTCCGGCAAACATGCCGCCATTTCGGCATTGAAAGACACGGAACTCGAGGTGGCCGTTCACGATGTCGATGCGGCCATCGGGGTACCAGGGCCGGTGAATGCGCTGCTGGCCCAGGTACTCGCCACCCGTATGGTGCAACACGGCCAGGGCACCCACCTGCTCGCAACACCCCACGAAGACGGGCTCATGCTGAATCTGGTCGGAAAAAGTCTCGCGCCGATTGCACCCGTAGCGGACAGACCGCGCATCTTCGTCAGCGTGTGGACGACAATTGCCATCTGCAGCGTGGTCGGTGTGATCGTGCTCTGGCTCATCATGAGCAACGCTTCAATGGGCTGGTTCGTTGGCGCACTCGCTTTCTTTATCGTGTTGATGGGTTTGGAGGTACTCTACAACCTGCTCGATCCATTGGTGGTCGAGGACGAGGTCCTCAAATCCTTGCCCTGGTAAAACGCCATACCTCAACGCGGCGCCATCCGCAATGCGCCATCCAGCCGGATCACTTCGCCATTGAGCGCAACGTTCCGCACGATCTGCAGCGCCAGTTCTGCGAACTCCTCCGGCTTGCCGAGACGCTTCGGAAACGGAATCGATGCGGCCAGCGACTGCTGCACGTCCTCCGGCAACGCGTACAGCAGCGGCGTCAGAAAGAGCCCCGGCGCGATCGTCATCACGCGCACGCCGTACTGCGCGAGATCGCGCGCGAGCGGCAACGTCAGCGACACGAGCCCGCCCTTCGACGCTGCATACGCCGCCTGCCCCACCTGACCATCGTAAGCCGCGACGGATGCGGTGCAGACAATCACGCCGCGTTCGCCATCGGCAAGCGGCTCCGCTTGCGTCATGCGCGCCGCGGCAACGCGAATCACGTTGAACGTGCCGAGCAGATTCACGTTGATCACGCGCGCGAAGTCTTCCTGCGGCATCGGCGAACCGTCCTTGCCGACCAGCCGCTTCGCGCCGCCGATCCCCGCGCAGTTGACGAGAATCCGCGCGACGCCATGCGCGCGCTCGCCGTCCGCAATGGCCGCTTCCACCGACGCTGCATCCGTGATGTCGCAACGCCGTGCAAGCGCGTTCGCGTGACCGAGCTCTTCGGCAAGCGCCTGCGCGGCGCCCTCGTTCACGTCGAGCAGCGTCACGCGCGCGCCTGCCGCGACGAGTGCGCGTGCGGTCTGTGCGCCCAGCCCCGATGCCGCGCCGGTGACGAGCGCGGCCTGTCCTGTTGCCTGCATGTCCTGCTCCTTGTCGATCGATGATCAGCCGGCAGCGTGTGCTTCGTTCTTCGCGCCAGCCGCGGCATCCAGCCCCAGCAAACGAATCGCGTTCTGCTTCAGCAGCAGCGGATGCACTTCAGGCTTGAAGCCCGCTTTATGGAAATCTTCGAGCCAGCGCTCGGGCTTGATCAGCGGAAAATCCGACGCGAACAGCATCCGCTCTTTCAGCAGCGAATTCGCGTACTGGATCAGCTGCGGCGGAAAATACTTCGGCGACCATCCGGACAGGTCGATATACACGTTCGGCTTGTGCAGGCAGATCGACAGCGCCTCGTCCTGCCACGGCCACGACGGGTGCGCGATCACGATCTTCATGTCGGGGAAATCCGCGGCCACATCGTCCAGATAGATCGGCTCCGAATACTTGAGGCGCAAACCGCCGCCACCCGGCATGCCGCTGCCGATGCCCGAATGTCCGCTATGAAACACCGCGGGCAAGCCATATTCCGCGATCACTTCGTAAAGCGGATACGCCATCCGGTCGTTCGCATAGAAACCCTGCACGGTCGGATGAAACTTGAAGCCGCGCACGCCGTACTCTTCGATCAATCGACGCGCTTCGCGCGCGCCCATCTTGCCCTTGTGCGGATCGATGCTCGCGAACGCGATCATGATGTCGCGATTGTTCGCCGCGAACTCCGCGATCTCTTCGTTCTGGATGCGGCGGCGCCCCATCTCGCTCTCCGCATCCACGGTGAACATCACGAAGCCGATCTTGCGTTCGCGGTAGTACTCGATCGTCTCGGGAATCGTCGGTCGCTTGCCCTGGCGCCATACGGTGCCGAAGTATTTGTCCGCCGCGTCGTCGAATTCCTTGCCGAACAGGTCCGGCGGCTGGCAGCACGACACTTCGGCGTGCACGTGCGTGTCGATTGCGATCAGGTTGTCGATATCCATCGGGTCTTTCTCCAGTGCAGTACGTCAGGCGGCCGTGCTCGCACGTGGCCGCCATACCGCGAGCGTGCCGTCGTCGCGATACAGCGCCTCGATCGTCGCGGCGCGCAGCGTCAGCACGGCGCGCTGGTTGATCGAGCCTTTGTCGGTCATCTCGCCGCTCGCGAGCGACGGCGGCGGATCGAGCAGCGCCGCGCGCGCCACGCGGTTCGCACTGCCCGTGCCTTCCGCGTACAGCCGTTCCACCAGTTCGCTAAACATCGCAACGACTTCAGCGTGCGCGAAAAACTGCGCGAGCGGCGCATCGTGCGCCGCGCCCGCAAGCTGTCGGCACGCAGCCAGATTCGGCACGATCAGCACGCCGATCTCGTGACGGTCATGTCCGGTCACGACCACATCGGCAACATACGGGCTGCCCGCCGCGATCACGCGTTGCCGCAACGGTCCCACGCTGACCCACGTGCCGGTGTTCAGCTTGAAGTCCTCGGCCACGCGGCCGTCGAACACGAAGCCGCGGTCATACGCGAGCGGATCGAGCCAGCGCACGGCATCGCCGGAGCAGAAGAAGCCTTCGTCGTCGAACGCTTCGGCGGTTTGCTGCGGCGCGCGCCAGTAGCCCGGCGTCACGTTCGGCCCGCGGTAACGCACTTCGAGCTTGCGGCTCTGGCCATCGCCTACCGGCACGAGCTTGAGCTCCATGCCCGGCAGCGGCACGCCGATCTGCCCTGCCATCACTTCCGTTTCGGTCACCATCAGCGCGGACGGCGCGGTCTCCGTCATGCCGAGGCCCGTGTTCATCACGATCCGCTCGCCGCAATGCGCGATCGCGCTCGCATGCAGACGGTCCCACACGGGTTGTTCGAGTGCCGCGCCCGCATAGAACTGCATCCGCAGACGGCGATAGAAAGTCTCGCGCAGCGCCGTGTCCTGTTCGAGCGCGCGCGCAATTTCTTCCCAGCCCTTCGGCACGTTGAAGTACACGGTCGGCGAGATCTCGCGCAGATTCGCGAGCGTTTCGGCCATGCCGTCGTTCGTGGGCTTGCCGTCGTCGATGTAAAGCGAGCCGCCGTGAAAGAGCGTGAGGCCGAAATTCTGGTTGCCGCCGAACGTGTGATGCCACGGCAGCCAGTCGATGAAGACCGGCGGTTCTTCGGCGAGGAACGGCCACACCGCGCTCTCCATCACCAGATTGCTGGCCCACATGCGGTTCGTGTTGATCACCGCCTTCGGCATCTTCGTCGAGCCGGACGTGCAGAGGAATTTGACGATCGTGTCGGGCCCGGTCGCGGCGCGTGCCCGGTCGATCGAATCACCCGGCACCGTATCGAGCAGCGTGGCGAACGGCGTGGCCGCGCGTCCCGCCGGCAGCGACGTGTCGACGACCACTTCGACGTCGTCCGGCACCGCGTCAGTGAGCGCGGCAGCGAAGCGTGCGCCGTCATCGGCGAATACAAGACCCGGCGTGAGCAGAGTCAGAATATGGCGCAGCTTGCCGTAGCTTTTATCGAGCAGCGAATACGCCGGCGAAACCGGCACATAGGGCACGCCCGCGCACATGCAGCCGAGCGCGACGAGCGCGTGCTGCAGCGAGTTGCCGGACAGGATCGCGACCGGACGGTCCGCCGAAAGTCCACGCGCGAGCAGCGCGGTGCCGATGCTGCGCGCGGCCGCCGCCGCTTCCGCATAGCTCACGCGCTGCCAGGCGCCGTTCGCATCGCGGCGCGCGACGAGCGTGCGCCCGGGCGCCTGCGCCGCATGCGCGAACAGGCTGTCGATCACGCGGTCGGGAAACGCGCCGAGCGGCGTTTTCGAGCGCACGTGCAGCGCGCCGTCGCGGTCTTCCACCACGTCCACGGGGCCGACGCCGATCTCCACGCGCCGATAGGTGTGTGCTGCCATCAGTTGTCTCCGTCCATCGTCCTGTTTTGCGGCGGCCGTCGCGCGGCCATCTCGTTGCGAAAACGGGTCGCTTAGCGCCGCCGCGCTATTTCGGCTGCACGCGGCCGATCTTGCGTTCGAGGAAATCGGCGAGCCGCGCCTGGGTCTGCGGATCGCTGCTGGCGATCGCGGCCATCAGCGATTCGGTCAGCAGGCCATCCTGGATCGATTGATCCGCGATGCGCGGCAGCACCTGGGTCACCGCGTAGTTGGTGGTGGGCGAGTTCTGCGCGATGCGCGCAGCCAGTTCACGCGCCTTCGCGAGCCCTTCGCCGCTCTTCACCAGATACTGCGCGATACCCGCGTCGTAGCCTTCCCGCGCGTCGTACACGCGGCCCGTGAGCATCATGTCGGCCATGCGCGCGACGCCGATCAACCGCGGCACGCGCACGGAAGCGCCACCGCCCACGAAGAGGCCGCGGCTGCCTTCCGGCAGCGCGTAGAACGACGATTCCTCCGCCACGCGCACGTGGCACGCCGATGCGAGCTCGAGCCCGCCGCCGATCGTCGCGCCCTTCAGCACGGCCACCACCGGCGCGCGGCCGAACTGGATCTGCTCGAACGCCGCATGCCACATGCGCGAGTGATGCATCGCTTCGACGGTGCCGACTTCGCGCATCTCGGTGAGATCGAGGCCCGCGCAGAAGTGCTCGCCTTCCGCGTGCAGCACGATGGCGCGCACGGTGGCGGGCATCGATTCGAACGCGTGGCGCAGTTCCGCAACGAGCGCGTCGCTGATCGCGTTGCGCTTTTCGGGCCGGTTCAGGCACACCAGTGCGATCGGTTCCTCGAACTGGACGGTCAGATACTGATAAGGGGCTTGCATCATGTTCATGTCTTTCAGTCGTCGATGTTGCGTCATGACGTTAGTTATACACCATAACTATTTACGCCGCAAACACTGTCCGCATGCAACGCCATGCCAGGCTTCGCGCGGCGGTACCGCATGTTATGATCGGCGCGCCCTTTCCTTCACGAAAGCGTTCAACCGCCATGTCCACCAAGCCCTCCTCGAATGACGCCGACGATCTGACCGGTCAGGCCGACCAGTCCGAACTGCTCGAGCTCGCGGGCTACAACATCCGGCGCGCGTATCTCGTCGTGCAGTCCCATTTCGACGAGCGGATGGAGAAACTGGATCTGCGCCAGGCGGAGTTCAGCGTACTGTCGATTCTGCGCGGGAATCCGGGAATCAACCAGAAGGCGCTCGCCGAGGCGCTTGCGGTAGCGCCGCCCAATCTCGCGACGCTGCTCGACCGGCTCGAAGCGCGCGGGCTGCTGACGCGGCAGCGCAGCGTCGACGACAAGCGCGTGCAGCTCGTCGAACTGACCGCGCAAGGGTCGCGGCTCTATACGCGCGCATTGAAGGCCGCCGCGGAAGCGGACAGCGCCGCGATCGCAAAGCTCGACGCGCAAGAGCGTCAGCAACTCAAGACACTGCTGCGGAAGATCTTTGCGGACTGAAGCCTGAGAAGCGCTTGCGCCGTCCATTGCCGCGCGCTTTAGCGGAGCAAGGACGGCACGTCTGAAGCAGCGCTCGCATGCGCGTTAGAAGTTAGAAGCGCGTCTGCACGCCGATCCGGCCGATGAACTGCGACGCGCTGCCCGACGCGACCATCACGTCGTTGATCTGCGCATTCGCCCCCTGATTCGCCCGTTGATAGAGGCCGGCCACGTAGACGCCGGTGCGCTTCGACAGCTGGTAGTTCAGCATCGCGGTCAGCTGATGCGCGTGGTTGTTGTCCACGACGTCATTGCCCTTCATGTACATGTACGCGCCGCTCAGCGACCACTCGGGCGCGATCTGCCACAGGCCGCCGAACTCCGTCTGCCACACTTGCGCGCCATTCAGCTCGTTGCGCACCGCCGTGTAGAGCGCGGTGGCCGTCACGGAACCGATGCGGTAGTGCGCGCCCACGCCCCAGTTGCGCACACTGTCCTGCACGCCGGAAACGGCCGTCTTCACCTCCGTATAGGCTGCTGCCGCGCCGAACGCGCCGTGCGTGTAGTTGATGCCGGCGCTCGCCCCGCTGTTCGAGCCGAACGATCCCGCCACGCCGCCGAAGCCGTACATCGCGCCCGCGGAGAAGCCGCCATAGCTCACGCTCTGATACTTGACCGAGTTGTTGACAGCGACGCCCGCCATGCGGTCCCAGTCGAACGCGCCGGTCGGGTTGTTGGGCAACGCGAGCTTCGCGAACGGCCCGTTGCGGAAATCGTAGATCCCTTGCGTGTAGATCGCCGCGTCGTTCAGGCCGAAGAACAGCGAGTCGGTCATGAAGTCGTACTGGTTACCGAAGGTCAGCTTGCCGAAGCGATTGTCGTCGAGACCGACGAACGCCTCGCGGCTGAACAGGCTGCCGCCCGGCATGAACGAGCCCGTGCCCATCTCGAACTGGTTCGTGAGCTTGAAGACCGCGTGCGTGCCGCCGCCCAGGTCTTCCTGCCCGCTGAACATCAGCAGGTTCGGCACCGCGATGCCGTCGTCGAACTTCAGCACGTGGCTGCCGGCTTCATTGCTGACGTAGGACACGCCGGCATCCAGCATGCCGCTCAACGTGACATTGCTTTGCGCGTACGCGTGGCACGCAAACAGCAGCGCGGCGGCTGCGCAAAGGGCTTTCGCTTTCATTGACTGTCTCCTGATCCGATTCTTGTCTGGCGGCGTAACGCCGCCGGTGATGGTGTAGTGCGTGATGGTTTTTCGATTCGCGTCAGGCGATGTCCTGCGACACGCCGAGCGCGGCCGACGATGCGGCACCCCGTTTGCGCGGCGACGTCTCGACGAGGAACAGCGACACCACGCCGCCCGCGACGAGACCGCCAAGCGCGAACGTGAGCGTGGACGGCAGACCGAAGTGCTGCGCGACGGACCCTGCGATAGCCGGCGCGAGGCCTCCACCAAAGATCTCGCCTGCGCCCGATACGAAGCCCACCGACGACGCGATGAGACCCGCCGGCGCCGCTTCGGTCGCGATCGGGCCGCTCAGGAGTCCGAGCAGACCCAGCGCGAAAACTGACACGCCGAACAGCAGGATGAAGAGCATCTGCGGATTGGGACCGGTCTGCGCGAACAGATACAGCAGCACGGCTGCGCACACGAACGCGATCAGCGCCGCATTGCGCCGGCCGATGAAGTCCGACACGCCCGCCACGCCGAATGAACCGATGAAGCCGCCAAAGCCGATCGCGGACACCACGAAGCCCATCTTCTGGGTGTCGAGATGCAGCACTTCGACGAGATAGGTCGGCACCATCGCGCTGACCACGAAGATGCCCGCCATCGCGCACAGGATGGCTAGCATCGCGAGCCACACGTTGCGGCTCGCGAAGAGCGTGGTCCAGCGCGGACGGCCCGCGCCCGTCGCCACCGTGGGCAACTCGCTCTTCGGCTTGTCGCGCAGCGTGCGCGAGATCAGCACGGCGACGATCAGCCCCGGCACCGCGGAGATCATGAACACCCAGTGCCAGGACGGCACGACGCGCAGCAGCTGGGTAGCGAGGATCGGCGCGAAGCCGAGGCCAAGCAGCGAGAACATGCTCAGCTGCAGCCCCTGATTGAAGCCGCGCCGCGACGGCAGCGAGGCTTCGCCGGTGGCCGCGACGCTCGCCGGCGTGAACGCGCCTTCCGCGACGCCCATCACCGCGCGGATCAGCATCAGGCTCGCGAAGCCCGACGCGAGACCCGAGAGGCTGGACAGCAGCGAAAACGCGACCATCGTGACGACCAGAATCTTCTTGCGGCCGATGCGGTCGGACACCGGCCCCATCGCGATCGCCCAGACACCCCAGGCCACGCTCAGGATGCCGATCAAACTGCCCAGCTGCTGAAAATTCAGGTTGAGGTCGCGCATCATGTGCGGGAACAGCGGCGCGACGATCCAGCGGTCGAGCCCGACCAGGCCGAAGCCCAGGCCCAGCAGAATCAGCGTTTTTCGTTCGTAGGCCGTGTCATGCGCTAGCCCGTTGTGGTTCGAGTCGTGGTGCAACGCGGAACTCATGAAGTGTCTCCTTTCGCCGGCGAGGTGCCTCGATAGTTACTTATTGAATATATTTGTTATCGATCATAAGTTGTTTACGCGAAAACG
Organism: Paraburkholderia phosphatilytica; assembly: GCF_003443895.1. Lineage (GTDB taxonomy): Bacteria > Pseudomonadota > Gammaproteobacteria > Burkholderiales > Burkholderiaceae > Paraburkholderia > Paraburkholderia phosphatilytica. The sequence goes on from NZ_QQOA01000001.1 coordinate 306,843, forward strand.
CAAGCGGGCGCGGTTAGGGGAAAACGCGGAGCCCGCTGTTGCAATGCCGCCTAAAGCGGCGCCGCCGTTGGCCGATATTCAATCTGTCGGGCTGACACGAACGCGGCGCGCCCGGACGCCGCGTCGAACGACCAGGGACCACAGTTCCATGCTGGAACGCCAACCCCGTTGGGGGCCTATCCTTCGCTGCTTGCTCGTACCGCTGCTGATGCTTGCGGCGATGCCGCTCGCCGGTGCCGCGAATGCGTGGGACGGCGGCGCGACGCCGGTCTTCCGTCACGTCAGCATGCCGAGCGACATCTCGCCGACGGCCTTGCTGCAGGACCGGGAAGGCCTGATCTGGATCGCGTCGCAGACGGGCCTGGTCAGTTGGGACGGCTACCGGTTTCGCACCTACATTTCCGATCCGGGCATGCCGGACAGCCTGCCGTCGTCGTACGTCAACGCGCTGTACGAGGACCACGACAACCGCCTGTGGGTCGGCACCGATAGCGGCGGACTCGCGCGGCTCGACCGCACCAGCGGCCGCTTCTGGAAAATCGGCGCCGGCGCGGGCGGCCTGAGCAGCCCGCGCGTGTTCGCGCTTGCGCCCGATGGCGCGAACGGCTTGTGGGTCGGCACGGGCGCCGGGCTCGACCGGCTCGACTTCGCAACCGGTAAAGTCCGGCGTCAGGCGGATGGCGCGACCCCGCCAGGCCTGCCCGCCGAACGCGTCAACGCCCTCCTCGTCGACCGGCTCGACAATCTGTGGGTCGGCACGTTCAAGGGCCTCTACGTGCTGCGCGCCGGCTCCCGTTCGTTCCAGCCCGTACCGACGGCAATCGCCACGCGCGACGCCATCGAGATATGGCAACTGGCGGAGGACAAGTCCGGACGCATCTGGGTCGGCACGCGCGGCACGGGCGCCTTCGTGGTCGAGCCGGGCACGTTCAGCGCGCGGCAGGTGCGCGACAGCGAGCATCTCGACGGCAAAGGGCTGGAAAGCGACTGGGTGGTCTCGATCGTCGATGCCGGCGGCGACCGGGTGTGGCTCGGCACTTGGGCGCAAGGCATCGTGCAGGTCGACACCCGCACCTGGGCCACGCGGCAGCTGCGCCACGACCCCGCGGTGCCCGGCAGCATCGCGATGAACGACGTGCCCGCGCTATTGCGCGACCGCAGCGGCCTGGTGTGGGCCGGCGGTCCGAACCTGCTCGATTCGATCGACCCGACCCAGCGCGCGATCTCCACTTGGTACGGCAACGACGGCTACCTGTCCGTCGGCACGCGGGCAGAGGTCACATCTGTGCTGGTGCGGCCGGACGGCAGCGTGTGGTTCGGCAGCGATAACGGCGGCCTCGATATCGTCCCGCCGGACGGCAGCCGCGGCCGGCACCTCGTGCCGCAGGACGGCCAGCCGCGCACGGCGCTTCCGAGCAGCGCCGTGCTGGCGATGGCGGGCACGCCGGACGGCGCCGTCTACATCGGCACGGCCAAAGGTCTGTATCGAACCCGCGACGACGGCCACAGTGTCGAGCGGGTGGACCTGGCAGGGCTGTCCGTCACCGCGTTGATCCGCGCGTTGTGCGTGGACGGCGACCGGATGTGGATCGGCGGCGCCAGCGGGCTCGTTTATGTCAACCGGATTGCGCAAGGCGGCACGGCCGAAAGTGTGCCGGCGCTGCAAGGCGCGGATGTCGATATCCTCGATCGCGCCGAAGACGGTTCGCTGTGGGTGGGCACCGCGACCGGACTGCAGCGGTACTGGCCAAAAACCGGCCGCATCGAGCAGCCGTGGCCCGAGCAGCCTGGGCGTGTGGGTTTGCCCGGTGCCCATGTGACGTCCGTCGTGCGGGACAAGCGCGGGCGACTGTGGGTTTCGTACTATGGCGCCGGCGTGCGCGTGATCGAACCGCAGCCCGGCGGAGCGGTGCGCGTGCGACGCATCGGTCACAATCAGGGCCTGCGCAACAACGCCGCGAATGCGCTGCTGCTCGATGCAGACGGCAACGCATGGGTAAGCACCGACAGCGGCATTTTGCGCATCGATGGCGACACGCTGACCGCCACGCTGCTGCAACAGGCGAACGGCGTGGGACTGCTGCCGTACTGGACAGCGTCCGCGGGCACCACGCCACGTGGCGACCTGCTGTTCGGCGGCGATGGGCTGACCATCGTGCATCCCAGCGAATTTCAGCCATCGCGCTTCAAGGCGCCGATCATGCTCACCGCGCAGGACGGCCAGCCGATCTCGCCAATGGGCATCACGCTCGGGCCGTCTCTACGTTCGCTGCAGGTCGGCTTCGCGCTGCTCGACTACACGGCGCCGGAACGCACGCGCTACGCGTACCGCCTGGCCGGCCTGGAAGACGGCTGGACCGACTCGCCCGCCGAGCTGCGCATCGCGCACTACACAAACCTGCCGCCGGGCAACTACACGCTGCAGGTGCGCGCATCGAACCGCGCCGGCGAGTGGACGGCATCGGTGAATCTGCCCGTGCGCGTGGTGCCGGCGTGGTACGAGACGACGTCGTTCCGCGTGCTGCTTGCCGTGTTGCTGGTCGCGCTCGTCGTCGCGCTGATGCAGCTGCGCACGCGCCTGCTGCGCAGTCGAGCCGCCGCGCTGGAAACGCTGATTGCGCAACGCACGCAGGAACTTCAGCAACGCTCCGACGAACTCGTGCTTCGCACCGCCGAACTGCAGGCGAGCGAACAGCGGCTCGAACAACTCGCCTATTTCGATGGCTTGACCGGCCTTGCCAACCGCCGGCATTTCAACGACGACCTGCAGCACATGGTCGAGCAGATGCATCGCGGCGGCGGATTTGCGCTCGTGCTGGTGGACCTCGATCGCTTCAAGCCGATCAACGACCTCTACGGACATGACGCCGGCGACGCGGTGCTAAAGACCGTTGCTGCACGCTTAGGTGTCGCGACGCGCGATGCCGATCTCGTCGCGCGCCTGGGCGGCGACGAATTCGCGGTGCTGCTCACGCATCCGGGCGACCGCGATAACGTAGCCGCCGTGTGCGAGCGGATCATCGCGACGATCGCGCAGCCGATATCGCATGAAGCGTTGTCGCTCGAAGTCAGCGCAAGCATCGGCGTCGCGTTGTGCCCGCAGGATGCGCCGGATGCGATGTCGCTCTACAAAGCCGCGGACCTCGCGCTTTACGCAGCGAAAGAAGGTGGACGCGGTGTGTGGCGATGGGCGGGAGAGGACCTCGAAGTGTAGTGCGAGGCCGCGTCGCAGGGTTCGCTAAAAGCAGCAAAAAAAGGACCATCCCCCCGCATCAAATGCGCATCGAATAGATGCTGCGCCGCCGTTTGCTTACTTATCCAGACGCATGCGATGCTCTCGATGCCTGTGATCCGGCAGTGCCGTGCCGGACACGCATGCCGCATCGAGACGGCATCGGATGGCATGGTGCGATGAGACCTGTGAAGTGCCCATACACCATGGAGGCGACATGAGCATCCAGTCACAGTCTCAACGCAACGCCGCGTCTTCACCCAACGCGTCATGCATCGAAGCCGCATATCGAGCATCGATTTCGTTGTTGTCTTGCGGCCGAAGCCCTGCGCTGCCGCAGCGTGCTTCACACGCCGTTCGCGCCGCATGCATCGCAACGCTCGTATTCGCATCCGCGAGCGGTTTCGCCGACACCCAGGTGGGCGGCACGTTGCCGCCCGCGCCGGACATCCTGTACGGCGATCTCTTCGTCGCCGTGCAAACCGCGCAGATCTTCGACGACCAGAAGACCTTCGTCGACTACACGCCGAACGAAGATCCCGCGACCATCGTGCAGTTGTACGAGCAGCAGAAAGGTCAGTCCGGCTTTTCGCTGCTGAACTTCGTGAATACGTACTTCACGCCACCGCCCGACCAGACCGTCACGCCGCCGCCGAACCAGACATTGCGCCAGCACATCGACTGGCTATGGGCGGGCCTCACGCGCAACACGCCGACCGCGCCCGACAACAGTTCGCTCGTGCCGCTGCCGAAACCCTACGTCGTGCCAGGAGGACGTTTTCGCGAAGGCTACTACTGGGATACCTACTTCACGATGCTCGGTCTGCAGGAGTCAGGACACGAAGATCTCGTCGACGACATGCTCGACAACTTCGCGTATGAGATCGACACCTTCGGCCATATCCCGAACGGCAATCGCACGTACTACCTGAGCCGTTCGCAACCGCCGTTCTTCTCGTACATGGTCGAACTCGCCGCGCAGAAGGAAGGCAACACGATCTATCAGAAGTACCTGCCGGAACTGCGCAAGGAATACGCGTACTGGATGACGGGCTCGACCAGCACACCGCGCGGCAGCGCGACGCAGAACGTCGTGGTGCTGCCGGACGGCACCGTGCTGAACCGCTACTGGGACGCGCTCGACACCCCACGCGACGAGTCGTATATCGAAGACGTGCAGACCGCGCAGCAGGCAACCGGCCGCCCTGCCAACCAGGTGTATCGCGATCTGCGCGCCACCGCCGAAAGCGGCTGGGATTTCAGTTCGCGCTGGTTCGGCGACAACCAGAACCTGTACACGGTCCGCACCACGTCGATCATTCCGGTCGACCTGAACAGCCTGATGTTCCATCTCGAGACGACGATCGCGCACGGCTGCACGATCACGCACGACTTCGCCTGCGTCGCGCAGTTCATCGGTAACGCGACGCGGCGCGCGCAAGGCATCAACCGTTATCTGTGGAACGCAAAGGGCTATTACGGCGACTACGACTGGCAGCTCGGCAAAGCGCGCGACAACCAGACGCCCGCGATGCTGTATCCGCTGATGGCGGGTGTCGCGTGGCCCGACCGTGCATGGAAGACCGCACAGACCGTGCAGAACGTGCTGCTCAAGCAAGGTGGCCTCGCGACGTCGATCTACGACACCACGCAGCAATGGGACGCGCCGAACGGCTGGGCGCCGTTGCACTGGATCGCAATCCAGGGTCTCAAGCAGTATGGCCGCGCGGATCTCGCGAAGCCGATCGGCACGCGCTTTCTGGCGGACGTCGAAAACGTTTACAAGACGCAGCAGAAGCTCGTCGAGAAATACGTGGTGGAAGGCTCGGGTGAAGGCGGCGGCGGGGGCGGCGAATATCCGTTGCAGGATGGCTTCGGCTGGACCAATGGCGTGACGCTGATGCTGCTCGATATGTATGGGGGTAACGGGCAGTGAGCGATGAGGGCCGGCATCGCGGCAGAAGCGATGCCGGCCTGCGAGGTCGGTCACCGTCGCATGAGGCCCATGACGAGCGTGACGAGGAACACGACCAGGAAGATGAAGAACAGCACCTTGGCGATGCTCGCGGCGCCCGCCGCGATGCCGCCGAAGCCCAGGGCGGCGGCGATGATCGCGATGATGAAGAAGACCAGCGCGTAATACAGCATGATGTGACCTCCGTCGGGTTGGGTGCGCCGTGCGGCCCAGCAGCACGGACGGCGTCACGACATCAGCAAGCGGTGTTCCTCGCCAGACAGCGCGGCTGCCCGGCCTTCACCGCCAAATCAGAGGATTGACCGCAATTCGCCTGCCATTCCGGGTTTTTGAGCGTCACGAAGCCTGGGCATAATGCCAATGGAGCAGTGCGAATAAAAAGGGTCGTGCTCGCATTGTCGATGGTATCGGGTGCCGCGTTTGCGGCCCCATTCAGGAATGGATTGATGAAACCGGCAAGGAACTCGCTGTGGTCACGCATTGGCCGCTACGTGATGTTTGGTGTGACCGCCGCCGCGCTTGCGGCAACCGTGAGCTTCCTGCATTGGCGGCATGAGCAGCATCTCTCGCATGACCAATCCACGGCGCTAGGCGCGGTGGCAACGCAGATGCGTCACGATGCGTCCGCGTGGACGCATCAGGAAAAAGACGCGTCGGAAATGCTGCGCGATCTCCACGATCGCGACGTGGCCGCGATCGGCATCAGCCGCGATGCGATTCTCGTGTCGACGCTCAAGGGCGACAAATATTTCGTGGCCGATCACAACGGCGCATTTTCGAACGCGTTGCTGCTCGGCGATCTGAAAACCGACAGCAGCACGCCGTATCAACTGGTGTGGCTGCCTGACGCGAACGTGCATACCGGCCTCGCGCGCTGGAACGATACGTTCGATCACCTGCGCGACGCATTCAGCCTGCTGCTGCCCGTGTTGATGCTCGGCGGCATTCTCTGGTTCATGCGGCGCGAAATGACGGGCGGCGCGCAACTGCTCGGCAAATCGCCAACCATGCGTTTCGACGACGTGATCGGCGCGGGCGAAGCGAAAGCGGCACTCGCCGACGTTTGCGCGTGGCTGACGGAACCGGCGAAATTCACCGGCATGGGCGTGCGCGCGCCATGCGGCATTCTGATGACGGGCGGCCCCGGCGTCGGCAAGACGCGGCTTGCGCAGGCGCTTGCGGGCGAATGCGGCGCGAACTTCATCGCGATCACCGGCAGCTATTTCAGCGCGAAGTACTACGGTGTCGGTATCCAGAAGGTCAAGCATCTGTTCGAACTGGCGCGCAAGAACGCACCCACGGTGATCTTCATCGACGAAGCCGACGGCCTCGGCAAGCGTACTGACACGGGCGGCGGCCCCGTCGAAGCGGAGAGCAACCGCATCATCAACCAGCTGCTCGCGGAGATGGATGGCTTTGCGTCGAACGAAGGCGTGGTGATCGTCGCGGCAACCAATCACCCGGACAATCTGGACGAAGCGATGCGGCGTCCTGGGCGTTTCGACCGCACGGTGCAGGTGCGTCTGCCGGACCTCGAAGACCGCGCGGAAATCCTGCGCTTCTACGCCGCGACGCTGAAGACGAAAGCCGGCGATATCGATTTCAATCAGCTCGCGCGTCTGACCACGGGCCTGTCGCCGGCTACGCTGTCGATGATCGTCAATCAGGCCGGTCTCGTCGCGCGCAAAGCCGGCGAGCATGAAGTGGCCGCGGCGCACTTTCTCGAAGCGATCAAGATCGCGCGCATCGGCGACATCAACGGTGCCGAGCGCGCGCTCTCCGACGACGAGCGCACGCGCATCGCGATCCATGAAGCGGGTCACGGGCTCGTCGCCGCGCTGCTGAACACGGGCGTGCTGGAAGAAGTGACGATCCTGCCGCGCGGTGGCGCGCTGGGTGTCGCGCTCATCACGAAGATGCAGGACAAGTACCTGTATCGCGAAACCGAAATGCGCAACGAGATCCAGGTGCTGCTCGGCGGACGCAACGCGGAACTGCTGATGTTCAACGAAGCATCGAGCGGCGCGGCGCAGGATCTGCAGGAAGCGTCGCGGATCAGCCTCGACATGGTGTCGAAGCACGGCTTCAACGCGGACGGCAATCTGTTCAGCCTCGCGGCGCTGCCGCAACAGTACGCCGGCCTGCAACTGAAGAATTCGATCGAGCACGCGAACACGCTGCTGCACGATCTGAACGACGCGTGCTTTGCGCTGCTGCGCGCGAACGAACCGGTGCTGCGTGCGATTGCGGAAGCACTGCTCGAATCGGAGACCGTGCCGGGCGAAACGGTCTATCGGTTGATTCGTGAGCACGAGACGGCGGTCGCGAATGCGGAAGCGGACGTAGCAACCGCAGTGGCTGCCTGAGCTTCCGCTTCATCCTCAACTGCGTCACCTCACACCTGAAAAGAAGCCAGCTTTCGTGAAGCACGAAAGCTGGCTTCTTCGCTTTGAGCTTCTCCGTTAGCCGGCGGCTCACCAAACTGTCTCCACGCGCCCCCGAGAGCGCTCGCCCTCGGCACACATCCGGAGACAACATTGAACGAGATGACCTCATCGGCCATCGGCGACACGCCGCTGGTCTCGCTCGACGAATCGCATATCGTGCGCAAAGCGGCATGGCGAATCATGCCGCTGATCATGATCTGCTACCTGTTCGCGTTCTTCGATCGCATCAACATCAGCTTCGCGAAATTCGCGCTGCAGAGCGATCTGCATCTGAGCAACACCGCGTATGGCCTCGGTGCAGGCCTGTTCGTGGTCGGCTACGTGCTGTTCGAAGTGCCCAGCAACCTGATGCTCTACAAGGTGGGCGCGCGCCGCTGGATCGCGCGCATCATGATTTCGTGGGGCATCGCCACCGCGTTGATGGCGGTGGTGCAGACGGAGTGGCAGTTTTACGGGCTGCGCTTTCTGATCGGCGCGATGGAGGCGGGCTTCGCACCCGGCGTGCTGTTCTATCTGACGCTATGGTTTCCGACGGCTTTTCGCGGGCGCATCACGTCGCTGCTGTTTCTTGCATCGGCGTTTGCCGGCATTCTCGGCGCGCCCATCGCGGGACTCGTGCTGTCCGGCATGGAAGGCGTGCTGTCGATGCGCGGCTGGCACTGGCTCTTCCTCCTCGGCGGCTTGCCGTGCGTCGCGCTGGGCCTTCTCGTGCTGGTCTCGCTGAAAGACCGCATCCAGGATGCAGCATGGCTCACGCCGGACGAGCAGGCGTTGCTCGCCAGCCGCATCACGCACCAGAACCGCGACATCGGCGGCCACTCGCTGCTCGATGCGTTGAAGACGCCGGGCTTTCTGACGCTCGCGCTCGTCTACTTCCTGATCCAGATCAGTTCCTATGGCCTCAACTTCTGGGCGCCTCAACTGATTCGCACATCGGGTATCGTTAATCCGACCACCATCGGCTTCATCACCGCGATCCCGTATATCTGCGGTGCCGTGACGATGGCGCTGGTCGGGCGTCTTTCCGATGCGAGCGGACATCGCAGCCGCTTCGTCGTCGCGCTGATGGTGCTCTCCGCGATCGGCTTCTTCGCCGCGGGCATCTTCGAAAAACATATCGGATTCCTGATCGCTGCGCTCGCGATCATGGGTGCCGGCACCATCGCGTCGATTCCGGCCTTCTGGGCGTTGCCGCCGAAGCTCGTCACCGGCGTCGGCGCTGCGGGCGGCATCGCGCTGATCAACACGCTGGGGCAGCTGGGCGGCATCGTCAGCCCGGTGATGGTGGGACACATCAAGGACGTGACCGGCAGCACGACACCGGCGCTGTATGCGATCGGCGCGCTGTCGCTGGTGTGCGCGGCGATTTTGATGTTTGGGCTGCCGGCCAGATTGCGGGCGAAGGAAGAAGCGCGGGTTTGACGCTGATCAGCAGCGGCTCGCAGCGGCAACCACGCCCGACTCCGCAGCCGCGCAATCGGGCGCACCACCTCCGAGTCGCTCGACCAGCGCTTCCCGCAACACCCCAACGGGTCGCACCAGCCGTCCTGGCAGCGCGCCATGCACGAGCCACACGCTGAGCACGTTGCGAAAGTCCGCTGCGTCGACGATCTGCAGCGACTCGCGGTGCGGACTGTGCTCGAGCGTTTCCGGCGCGGCCAGCCCCACGCCTAAACCGCGCGCCACCAGCGAAAGTTGCAGATCCGAGCCGAATGCTTCGACCGCGACGTTGAAAGCCAGGCCCGCCGTCGACATCGCGCGGCTCAGCGCGGAGCGCATCCCGCAACCGTCCTGATTCAGCACCCAAGGAAAGCGCGAGAGTTCGGCGAGCGTCTTCGGCTCGGCGCTTAAACCGAACGAGCGCGGCGCGACGACCACCGTCGGTTTGCTGCCGATCAGCGTAGACGTCAGCGCTTCGGGCATCGCGACACCAGCGGGCATCAACACGACGGCCACGTCGAGCGCGGCCCGCTCGACGTTCTTCAGCAGACCCGGCGACCAGCCCGCGGTCACCCGCAGCGTCAATTTCGGAAACGCGCCGCGCAGGCGGTCGATCGGTTGCTCCAGCGCCATCTCGGACAGGAACGGCGGCACGCCGATCTTCATCTCGCCCATCGGTTCGCTGTCCGGCGATGCGACGGCCATCAGGTCGTCGACCGCGCGCAACACGTTGCGCGCGAGGCCATACACCTCGTTGCCAGCCGCGGTCGGCTTGAGCGGTTTGCTCTGCCGGTCCAGCAACTCGGCGCCCAGCATCGTTTCCAGGTTCTGCACGCGGCGCGTCAGGCCGGGCTGCGTGAGAAAGAGCTTCTCGGCCGCCCGAACCATCGATCCGCTTTCGATCACTGCGACGAACGCTTCGAGGTCACGTGTATTCATCCAGGCACACCATCCAAACAAACTCGCATAAACATTATCTAGATATTTCAATTGTCGCATAAAGTCGGCGTCTCTAGCATACGTCTGAGGACTTCAACCGGAACAGGAACGATGAGCCAACCCGCCGACACCTGCACGCGGCAGCACCTGCCGCCCTTACCTGCCGCCCCCGCCGCACCCGCCGCGGTCCTGACCGGACCGCTCACCTTGTTCTTCGCCGCCACCGTCGGCGTAATCGTCGTGAATCTGACGGCCGCGCAGCCGCTGACCGGTCCGATCAGTCACGACCTGAAGCTGCCGGCCGAGCTCGCCGGGCTGGTCGCGATGCTGCCGCAGCTCGGCTACGCCGCCGGCCTGCTGCTGCTCGTGCCGCTCTCCGATCTCGTCGAGAATCGCCGGTTGATCTTCCGGACGCTGGCGTGTTGCGCCGTGTTTCTCGGCCTCGCGGCGGCCGGACGGTCGGGCGGGCTGTTCCTCGTGTCGGCGTTCCTTGCCGGCGCAACGTCGAGCGTGATCCAGATGCTCGTACCGATGGCCGCTTCGATGGCGCCCGAAGAGCGGCGCGGACGCGCAGTCGGCAATGTGATGAGCGGGCTGATGCTCGGGATCCTGCTTTCGCGTCCGCTCGCGGGTCTCGTCGCAGGTTCGTTCGGCTGGCGCGCGTTCTATGGCATCGAGGCCTGCGCCGATGCCGTGTTCGCCGTCGTGCTGTACCTCCAGTTGCCGACACGCAAGCCCTTCGCGCAGACACGCTATACCGCGTTGCTCGGCTCGCTGTGGACGCTGCTGCGCACGGAACGCGTGCTGCAACAGCGCGCCACGCTCGCGGCGCTCGCGCTCGGTGCGTTCAGCGCGTTCTGGACCGCCATCGCGTTGCGACTCGCGCAGCCGCCGTTTTCGCTCGGCATGCATGGCATCGCCGCGTTTGCATTGGCTGGCGCGTCGGGCGCGATCGTCACGCCGCTTGCCGGCTATCTTGGCGATCGCGGTGCCGGGCGCGTCACCCAGGTTTGCGCGCATCTGCTCGTGATTGCCGCCGTGCTCGTGCTCGGCGTGGCGGGCGCTGGGTGGGGCGGCTTCTCGCCCGCGGCGCATCCGATGCTTGCACTCGCACTGCTGGTAGCAGGCGCGGCAGCGCTCGACGCTGGCGTGATCTTCGATCAAACGCTCGGGCGCCGCGCGATCAACCTGATCAAGCCGGAGGCACGCGGCCGGTTGAACGCGCTGTTCGTGGGCATCTTCTTCATCGGCGGGGCAATTGGTGCTGTCTTGTCCGGCGCGGCGTGGGCCGCGGCCGGATGGAGCGGCGTGTGCATGGTCGCGCTGGGCTTCGCGATCGGCATGCTGGTGCTCGGGCTGCTGATGGGACGTCAGCCCGACACCGGCAGCGCGGTGGCGGCCCAGTCGATCCGGTAGGCGTGGTGCGAAGCGAACGTTCTGGCCGGATTGAAAACCGTCTTCAGCGCGATGGGCATGACGATGTGCATCAACGCCTTGCCCAACGGTCCCAACGCTTTCTGGGTGTTGGTTTTCGCCGCGCCGGCGGCGATCTTTTCGACACGCTCGCGACGCAATTGCTCGTAGCAAGCGAACGCTTGTGAAGGCGCTGGAATATCGCGCAGGCAACGCGCAAGTTGAATCGCGCTTTCGATTGCAAGCGAAGCGCCTTGCCCGGAACTGGACGACGGCGCATGCACCGCATCGCCGATCAGCACCATTCGTTCGCTATGCCAGTGAGGCACAGGCGGCATCAATTCGCTGGCGATGGGTGCGAACAGCTGATCCGGATCGGTACGCGCGAGCAGCGTTTGCGCCGGATGATCGTCGGCGTAGAGTTCGCGTAGTCGCGCAAGCCAATCTGCCGAAGGGATCTCGCGCACCGCTGCCATCGACGGAGGCTCTGCATACGGCAGATTGCCGAACCAGCAGATGCCTCGATCAGGGTCCGCCCAGTAACCGAGAAAGGCGTGCTTGCCGAACACGAAGGTCATCGTGTCTTTGGGAACCTGCAATGTATCGAGCGGCACCAGCGCGCCGAAACCCAAGGTTCCCGCATAGTGCGGCGACTGCGCGCCGGGATCGATCAAGCCGCGTACCGTGGACCGGATGCCATCCGCGCCGATCAGGATATCGCCGCTGGCGTCGCTGCCATCTGCGAACCGCGCATGTACGCCATCCACCGTCTCGCTCGCGCTCACCAGCCGCTTGTCGTGCAGGATCGGTATGCCAGCAGCTACCGCCGCTTCGCGCAGCACCCGGTACAGGTCGGAGCGATACACCACGCGGCTGGGTTGCATGCCGCTCAGCCCATCGAAGCGGCTCAGCACTTTGCCGCGACCATCGGCTAGCTGCATGTGTGGAATCGGCTGGCTGACCGCATGCAGCTCGCTATCCACGCCGATGATCTTCAGCGCTTCGAGGCCATTGGGCGAGACCATCAAGCCCGCCCCCAGGCCGTCCGCGGAGGCTGCGTAAGACTCGTAGATCGTCGCGCGGATGCCTGCCCTGGCCAGCGCCAGCGCAACGGCTGGCCCCGCAATACCGCCGCCGATCACCAGCGCGTGTTTCGTGCCGTCCATTTTTTCTCCTCCAATAGTCATAATATAACTATAGTATAGTCAAAGTATGATTATGGAAGCAAGTTTGCCAGTCCCGGCCACCTACCCGACCCCAGGAACCGCAATTGAAGTCCCGCACACGACAACGCTCTCCCCTCGCCATGGTGATACTTGCCTTCGTGCTCGAAGCACCATCGCACGCATACCGGATGCACGAGCTCATCAAACAGCGCGGCAAAGACAACGTGGTCAACGTGGCGCAACGCAATAGCGTCTACCAGACGCTCTCGCAGCTGAAGACGGCCGAGCTCATCCGCGTGCGCGAAACCGCGCAGGACGAGGGGCGCCCGGAACGCGTGGTGTACGAGATCACGCCGCTCGGCAGGAAGACTTTTTATGCGTGGCTGGAGGCGATGCTTGGCGAGCCGCGTCGCGAGTTCAACGAGTTTCCAGCTGCGCTCGCCACGATCATGGCGCTGACGCCCGACATCGCGCTGGCGCAACTGCAGCGACGCAGCGAAACGCTGAAACAGCAGTTGGCGGCATCGTCGGCGACGTTCAGGGAATGGCAGGGCAAGGGCCTGCCGCGGCTGATGATGCTGGACGACGAATACAAGCAGGTGCTGCTGAAAGCCGAGATCAAATGGCTAGGCGGATTGATCGCGGAACTCGAATCGGGCGAGATGAACTGGAACGAGAAGTGGCTGCGGCAGCTGGCGGCGCAGTTTGAAACGGGAGACGCGGACTGACTGGTGCGTATAAGTCTGGATTAGATCGGCTGTCGCGGTCCGGCCAATTCCGGCCGCCCGGCTTTCGACATGGACGTGCGTACTCCGCAGCGAAGTCTGATGGGCACGGTTGAGTCAGGCAGCCGCAATGGAAATTTCGTTCGCCGCCTCGACAGCTTCTTCGCCCGCAACTTCGACAAAGGCCTCCACCGCCGCGCATACCGCCGCCTTCCGGGTCTTGCCCGCGCGCGATGGCGGCTGGCAAGCTCCGCACACCACGCCCTTCTGCAAGTCATGCTTGTGAGCAACGAACTTGCCCGTGCATCGTGAGCAAGGGGTCAATTGCAGCATCTCGGCTTCGAAGAAGCGCACGAGCGTCCATGCGCGCGTCAGGTCGAGCAGCGGTTCCGCATTGCTCCGTGTGCAGTGCTCCAGATACAGCCGATATCCTTTGGTGAGCGCGTCGAGGTGCGAGCAACTCGCTTCCTTCTTCAGAAAAAGATACGTGTTGAAGAACAGTGACGAGTGAATATTCGGCAGCCACGGCATGTACCAATCGGTAGAGAAAGGCAGCATGCCTTTAGGCGGCGACGCACCTCGCACTTCACGGTAAAGGCGAATCAGACGCTCGCGCGAGAGCGACAACTCGCTTTCGAGCACTTGCATGCGTGCGCCGAGTTCGATGAGCGCTATTGCGCGAAACACTTCTTGCGCGTCTTCCGCAACGGTCTTTCGGAGATGGGTATTCATGGCGGACAGAACCTAGACCACGAGTTCGACTGGGTGGCCTGCCATAAGAATGGCCGCATGAGTGGACGCAATCCCGACGTGTTTCGAGGGCTGCATGAGCGCGGACAGCAGCATCTGATCGTTGAAACGGAACGCGCACAGCAAGTGATCCGACGATGCGAGCTTCACGACCTGGGCCATCGAGAAATTGACCAGAACGTCTGCGACCTCAGCGGATAACCCGAGCCGGAACATGCCGACCGCGCGATCCTGACGCAGCAGGTTTTGCGCCAACATGAGATAGGACAGATTGACTTCGCGAATGCTTTCCTGGATATCGAGAGTATTCATGATTTTTAGCCTCGGTCGCTCAACATCGCCGACTACGCTAAATGCAAGTCTTGCTCCATGGTGGCAAAAATTTCTCAGTGATACGGCTCGATTAAATAGAGATGAATCAAGCGCTTAATTGAAGTTCCTCACATCCAGATTAGTCGGATGAATCTGGGTGGTCAATGTTCACAAGAATGAATTTAATCAATCGATCCGGGCTTGCAGTGAGTAGTTGTTATCGCCCGCGGCGGGCTCAGCCCCGTCCGTCCCATCACCCCAGTTCGAACGACGTCACCCCGAACACGCGATCGATCGCGATCGCGGGCGCGTCTTTCGTATACATCCGTGCGGTTTCGAATACGCTCGTCATGCCATGTCGTTCCGCCAGCGCGACAGCCGCAGGATTCGTTTCCGGCACGTCGAGCACGATGACCTCACCGGGCATGCTCGCCGCCAGCGCGCGAAACAGCCCGGTGGCAACGTCTGCATCATCTGCGAAGAGCGGGCCGATCTTGCACCCGGCCTTGCAGCGGCGCACGACACCGTATCCGGCGACACGGCCAGCGTCGACGGTAGCGAGCGCAACGGCATCCGGCTGCGCAATCCAGACGGAGACAAAACGCTCGCGCGCCGCGGGAAAACACCCGCGATCGTAGGCAAGCAACTGTTCGAACGGCACGTCAGCCGCTGCCGCTACCTGCGCGCACCCGATACCATGCACGCGCCCCTGATAGCGGACGTTACGGTGCGCAAGGCGGAATCCGGACTTCCTGTAGTTCGTTTGCTGGGCAACGACACCGTCGAGACCGACGTTGCGGTCGCCTAGATAACGCATGCCGTGCTGCCAGATTCGCATACCGAAGCCTTTGCCGCGAAACCCGGGCTTCACGATGTAGAGACCAATGAAGCCAAAGCGCTCGTCATAGGCGACGGCGGCGAGGCACGCGACCGGCTCGCCGCGCCAAACACCGACGAAGAAACCAGCGGGACCCGCTTCCATGAAACAGGACGCGTCATGCCGGCCAGGGTTCCACCCTTCTGTAGCCGCCCATTCGACCGACATGGCCACCTCGCCGGCCGACATCGTACGCACGATAAAGTCTTCGCCTTGATCCATGGTTCGCTCCAGTCGCGGCTCTGGTGATTGCCGCCTCGTGTTACCGCACATGCCGCGGCTTGATTGCCGAACTTGAGTGCCTGCACCAACGACGCCTGGACAACGTCCTGTTCCACTGTTCAAAACACTCCAGTACAGCCGCAAATCGGCTGCATATCTTTACTGGAAGCTATCCAGCGAGCAACGGGTGGCCACCGAGGTCGGGCCGAGGGCCCATCACGCAGCTTGTTTTTACCTGGGCTGCCTCTTCCACAGGAAAGTCATGATCATCCGTACCTGGCGGGCTATCGCCGCAAATCAGAACGTCGTCGACACTTACGGAGCGCATCTCGAGCGCAATACGTTTCGTGAGATGCGCACACTCGATGGTCACATAGGTGCCAGCATGTTGGCCAGGCAGTTGGGTGACAAGTTCGAGATTCTTTTCATGAGCTACTGGCGTGACATGGATGCGGTGCGCCAGTTCGCGCATGGCGAAGACATCCATCGGGCCGTCGTGAAGGAAAGCACCCAGAAGCTGCTCGATTCGTTCGATCCCGAGGTTGAATACTTCGAAGTGCAAGTGAGTAGCGGCGCAATCCTCGTGCAGACGATGAGCTGAACGCTGGTAGCGCGATTCGTTCGCGGCGGCCGATTATCGGGTCTGGCCTGCTTATCGGGTCTGGCCTGCGGCGTGCGAGTAGGCGTCGGCAAGCGCCTGGGCGGTCGCCTTCAGCGAGTTGGCCGAAAGCTCGAGCCGTGCCCGATGCGGCGCGTTGATCGATACCGTGCAGTTGATCGCGGCCGGTTGCAGCCGGCGTGGCAGTGGCAGCGGCACCGCGATCGCGTCGATGTCGGCGAGCCATGGGCCGCGCGCCCGACAATAGCCGTTCGTCTGGAACAGCTTTGCATCGTCTGCGAGTAACTGCATGCCAGCGTCGAAGCTTTGTGGCACGCGCACCTTGATGCGGTTCAGCAGACGCTCGCGGTCTGTACCCGCGTGGCCCAGGATCAGCGCCCGCCCGATCGTGCTGTGCAGAAGCGGGCTGACCGTGCCGACATCGGGCAGATACGGATTCACCAGATCGACTCGTACCGTGTCGATGTGAAAAGCGCTGACGCGTTCGCACACGGCCAGATTGACCGTAAAGCCGGTTTCGGCAGCGAGCGCCTGAAGAAAGGGGCGTGCGACCTGGCGGATCGGCATGCTCGTGAGGACCGGGTGGCTCAGTCCGAGCAGCGCGGTACCCAGCCTGAATGCACCGGACTCCTCCTGAATCAGATAGCCGTAGAGCGAAAGCGTATAGGTGAGGCGCGATACCGTCGCTTTCGGAAGACCAGTTCGATCGGAGATGGCGCGGTTGGTGAGCACAGGCTCGGACGCACTGAAAGCCCGCAGTACGTCCAGGCCGCGCGCCAGATTGGTCGAAAATTGCCGGTCGCCCGCTTCGTCATGCGAGCTGTCCGGGCTCGTCAGGTCGCGGCCTGGCGGGAGGGAATCGGATGGAGAGGTCACGTCGGCATCCAGTGCGGGTTCGGCTATCGGGCCATGCCAATCTACTCAAAAACAGGCAGCTTGTGGAAGCAATCTGTGCTCAGGCTCAGGCTCAGGCACTAGCACAGCCAAAATCGAGGTAACTCGCTGTTCCATTGTTCAAAACAGCCATGCACGACCGAAGATTTGGCGGCATACGCTTGTATTCAGCGTCGATACTTTCTTACGACGGAAGTGAATCGGAGCTTGCTTTGATTCCGCGTACATCGCGTACAGGGCAGGTGGAGAACATAAAAACCCGGGCGACCGGCTGGTGGAATCAACTGGCGGGCGCCGCGTGATGGAGATGACCTTGGCAAATACTGAGGAAGCGAAACTAAAGAAGGTCCTGGGATTGCAGGACGTCCTGGCGCTGGCGGTCGGCCTGACTATTGGCACAGGGATCCTGATTCTCATGGGGCCAGGCATCGGACTCACTGGGAAAGGGGTCGTTCTTGCCTTTTTCATATCCGGCATCACGAACTGTATCAACCTGATTCCGATGACGCAGTTGTGCTCGGCGATGCCGACCACCGGCGCCGGTTACCGATACTCATCGCTGTTGCTCGGTCCGAGATGTGGCTTTCTGTTCGAGCTAGGCGTCTTGATGTCGAAGGTAACGATCGGCCTGTTCTCGCTGTCGTTCGCCCAGTACGCACAGGGGTTGTTCCCCACGTTACCCATTCAATTGACCGCCTTTGTGGTTTTGACGTTCTTTTTCGTCATCAATGTCGTAGGGCTAAGATCTTCCGCGGTTGTGCAGCGCTGGCTTGTCGTAATCAAACTGTCGGGCCTTGCGGTTTTCGTCATCTGGGGTATCTCTGCGGTCGATTTCTCCAGCTTCACACACACGAGTGAATTGCTACCCAACGGTGTGAATGGTTTGATGCAGGCCGTAGGCCTTGTCGCGTACTCAAGCTTTGGGGCCGTGGCCATTGCTGAACTCGGTGGCGAGATGAAAAGGCCAGCGCGGGATCTTCCGATCGGACTCGTGCTCGGTACGCTCGTCGTGACGGCTGTCTACGTGCTGGTTGCGTTCGTTGCCGCGGGTGTTCTCCCGGTCGCTCAAGTTGCAAACAAGCCTCTGATGTACGTCGCGAAAAACTTCATGCCACATGGGTTCTACGTCTATTTCATCATCGCCGGCGCGATTGTGTCGATCGGTGCGACGCTCAATGGAGCCTTCCAGTGGATCACGAAGGGGTTCGTCGTTGCCTGTGAAGATGGTTGGCTTCCAAAGGGCTTTGGCGCAGTGAACGCACGTTTTGGTACGCCGCACTTCTGTTTGCTCTTTTTCTACCTCCTTGGCGTGCTGGTGATCTGGACCGGCATCACGGTCGTCGACATCGCTCGTATCGGTTTTGGAGCGTTGCTGACCGTCAATATGATTCCCGCCGTAGCATGCGCGCTTTTGCCGAGAAAGTATCCAAAGGAGTATGCCAACGCCCCATTTCGCCTCAAGCCGGCTCTGCTGTACCCGTGCATCGCCGCGGCATTGATATGCATGGCGGGGCAGGCTTACTACCTCCTCGCAGGTCTGCCAAACCATCTTCTCATCATGGAGGGCGTGCTCTTCCTGTCGGCGATCACTTACGTAATCATTGCCGGCCGTCGCCGGGAGAATGCGCAGCAGCAGCTTCAGCCCGATGCTCCATGAACAGGGAACAACTTGCGGCTTGCTAGTCAGTATTGCGAAAGAACGCCTGGCCTGGATTCGATCTTAGAGGAATCAACTACATGGTCAAAAATTTGAAGCCGATCCGCACCGTCTATCTCAATGGCGAATGGTTGCCGGAAGATGAAGCGAAAGTTTCGATTTTCGATCGTGGTTTCCTGTTCGCGGATGCGGTGTATGAAGTGACGGCCATTGTCGATGGAAAGCTTTTTGATTGCGGCAGTCATTTTGCACGCCTTCGGAGGTCACTCGACACGCTTGGCATCGCTATGCCCGCTTCGGAATGCACTTTGCTGGATGCGCACAAAGAAATCGCGCGACGTAATGAAGTCACGGAAGGTCTGATTTATTTGCAGATCTCGCGAGGCGTACAGGACCGAAATTTTCTCATGCCGGACGATCTGCGACCGACCATCGCAATGTTCACACAGGCGAAGCGCATCCGTGACAATCCGAAGTGGGACAGTGGTATCGCGGTACGAACCTCGCCGGATGGGCGCTGGGCACTGCGTCAGATCAAGACTACGCAGCTGCTTTATTCGTCGCTGCAAAAGAGCGAATCCGTTCGTCAGGGTTTCGACGACGTGCTGTTCGTGGAGGACGGCTATATCACCGAGAGTGGATCGGCGAATTTCCACGCCATTACTGCCGATGGCACGCTCGTGACCCGTCAGCTGTCGAATGCGCTGTTGCACGGCACCGCACGTCGCTCGATTCTGGACATTGCACGCGCAACGGGACTTCGTGTCGAGGAACGAGCCTTGACGCTGGACGAAGCCAGGGAGGCGTCAGAGGCGTTCATCACGGATTCCGTCGGCTTGCTGACGCCAGTTGTTTCGATCGATCGACGGCAAATAGGCTCCGGAATTCCTGGGCCCATCAGCAAGCGACTGCGTGAACTCTATATCGAGGCGCAGCTGGCAAATGGTGACAGCATCGCGGAATAAATCCTCCGCACCGGCAAGTCGATCGCGACCCGGTCGCCTTTCGTGGATTTAACCAGGCATCACTGACGACAATGTACCCATTCTCCCGCGCGTTTGTTAACCCTGCGAGCTCGCCGATTCGGGATCTGTTCAAGTATCTCGACGATCCGGAAATGATCTCCTTTGCCGGAGGCTACCCGGATCCCACGCTGTTCGACGTGGATGGCCTCGAAGCAGCGTCCCGACGTGCGTACGGGGATAGCCTGTCATGCCTCCAGTACGGCAGTACGGACGGGATCGCCAAGCTGAAAATGGAGATCATTCACCTCATGGCTTCGCGAGGCGTTGCAACCTGCGCAGAGAATCTCGTTGTGACGACCGGTTCGCAGCAAGCGTTTGACTTGCTCTTGCGGGTCATGGTGAACGATGGTGACGTGGTTTTCGTCGAGACTCCCACGTATCCGATGAACATCCTGGCGGCCCGCGCGCAAGGGGCGCGCATCGTGCCTGTGAACACGGACAGCGACGGCCTCAACGTGGTTGAACTCGAGCGGTTGCTAGACGCCATTCGTTCCGACGCAGACAGGCCAAAACTGCTGTACACCGTGCCCTCTTTCGGAAATCCCACAGGCGCGACGCTGAGTCTTCAACGTCGTCTGCACCTCCTCAAACTCGCAGTGAAACATCGCTTCTTGATCGCAGAAGACGATCCGTATGGAGACCTGAGATTCGGCGGGGATGGCATTCCGTCACTGCAAGCGCTTACCCGTGAAGTCGACGGCAGCAGTGATTGGGTCGTCCACATGGCAAGCCTCTCGAAGATCGTTGCCCCAGGACTTCGCGTCGCGTGGAGCATCTCCCCGCTGCCCATCGCACATCGCTGCTATGTTGCGAAGCAAAGCGCGGATGTGGGTAGTTCGCCATGGACGCAAGGCATCGCCGCCGAGTACCTCGCCGCGGGGAGCCTTGAGCGCCATCTGAAAAGCATCCGTAACGGGTACGGTGAAAAGTGCCGTGTGCTTTGCCACTCATTGCGCGAACTGATGGGTGATGCGCTCACGTTTCACGAACCCGAAGGGGGAATGTTCATCTGGGCAAAACTCAACGGTGATCTCACAGCGGCCGAACTGCTGAAGGAATGCATCGAGCGCAAGGTGATGTTCGTACCGGGCGCGGGCTTCCATGCAGGTGATCCCGACCCGACGACACTTCGCCTTTCCTTCGCGGCGCCTTCCGTGGCCAACATAAAAAAGGGAGTCAAGCGACTTCACGACGCGTTGGAGACCATCCGCGCGCGAGTGTGACGCCGTCACGCGGCACCGGCGAGCAGCCTCATTGCCTGTTGCCAGCGCGGAGGCCCTGCCGTTCAGACGACCGCATCGCTCCGATCGATTGATGAACCCGAAAAGCCTTGCGTCTTCGACCGTAAGGAATGGCGGGTTCGAAATGCGGAGACGTTAGTTAGGGAGAATGGCACTTACTTAAGCCCGCAAGGAGGAGAAGACGCGGGTAAGTACTTGAAGAGAAAGAGAGGAGGCTGATCCAAGGATTGATAGGATGGTTGTTACCAAGCAAACACCGTCTCATTCCAAAGATCAGCCAGCATGGATCGTAATGCACGAAGTCATCGTAGGCAAACACGAAGCACAGTTCAAAACCGGGCGCGCAGGACTCAGGCCGTGGACTACTTCAACATACTGACGAGCCCGCGGCTGTTAGGCATAACGGAAGCGTATTTGCCAGAGCATCGAGAATGGCTGTATCCGCCGACGGTGACGCTGTCGATGTTCATGCGCCAGGCGCTGGAAGAGGACGCTTCGTGTCAGAAGGCAGTCAACGGATGGGCCGCGCAGCGAGCTGCCGACGGGCTGCGGCCCATGAGTGTGCGTACGGGAGGCTACTGCCGCGCTCGCCAGAGACTGCCGCTGACGCTGGTCCGGGAGTTGGCGCGCGAGACGGGGCATCAACTGCACGAACAGGCCAAGCCGGCCTGGAAGTGGCGCGGGCGCCCGGTCAAGCTGGTTGACGGCACCGGGATCTCGATGCCCGATACGCCGTCGAACCAGGCCCGCTTCCCGCAGTCCAGTTCTCAGGCCGAAGGAGTGGGGTTTCCGTTAGCCTATCTGGTTGCGGTGATCTGTCTGGCAAGCGGCGCAGTGCTGGAGGCGGCTGTCGGAACTTACGCGGGCAAAGGCAGTGAAGAGCTGACGGCGTTTCGCATGCTGCAAAACACGTTTCGTAGAGGTGACGTGATCGTCGCCGATGCCTTGTACTGCCACTACTTTCTGATGGCCTCAATGATCGCCGCCGGGGTGGATGTCGTGATGGAACAGCATGGGGCGCGCCGCACCGACTTTCGGAGAGGCAAGTCCCTGGGTACGCGCGATCACATTGTGACGTGGCCCAAACCCCGGCATTGCCCCACCTGGATGACGCGTGAGCAGTACCAGGCCTTCCGCGATGAACTGATGGTGCGCGAGTCCAGGCTGCATCACCGGGTGCTGGTCACCACGATGCTTGATGCACGCAAGACGAGCAAACAAGACCTCTCGCAGTTGTATGCCAGGCGTTGGAACGTGGAACTGGATCTACGTAACATCAAGACGACGATGGGCATGGATGTGCTGCATTGCCAAACTGCCCACATGAACGAGAAGGAGATCTGGGTCCATCTGCTGGCCTACAACGTGATTCGGCTGCTGATGGCCCAAGCCGCCAGCCACTACGCCACCGATCCGAGAACACTGAGTTTCAAGCACACCGTGCAGCTATGGACTGAATGGCTGGCCAGAGGTCTGACGGCAACTCACGATCAGAGTCTCCTGTTCAACCTGATCGCGCAGTCTTGCGTTGAGTTGGGAATCGCCCCGGCCGCATCGAACCACGAATGCGAAAACGAAGACCGAAGTCTTACCCATGGCTGAAAGAGCATCGTCACATCGCACGCGAGCGCGTCCGAAAATATGGGCACGCTCCACGGGCTTAAGTAAGTGCCATTCGTTCTAGGGGACGACCTTTATCTTGGCCACGCGCAGCCAAAGTTGACTAACTACACACCAGCACTCGCGATCCGCTGGGCGGTGGGTGGGCGCATGATTCCTAGGTGCACGAAGTGATCCAGGCGACCCTGACGCGCGCCCGGTTTCCGAAACGATATTGAGGGACTCGATCATGGCACTTGTCATTCCTGCCGCGCCCTCGGTACTTGCACCTCTCGAAGACTGGCAACGCCGTGTGCAAGCGCTGGAACAACTGCTGTACGACGGCGATAGCGACGTCCGCGCGGCAGCCCTGTCCGGCCTGCGGTCGGCGCGCCGCATGGTGGTCGCGAAATCGACACCGGGCGCGGTCGCGCCGGCCGGTGACGCCCTGATCAAGACCGCGGTCACCCGACAGGGCGACGCGCGCCCTGAGCGGGCGGAAGAACGAGACCTGGCTGCGGCCGGGTTTTTTGTGCGGCGCGGCTTGCCTGATAATGCGTGTTTGCAGGCAAGGGACCGCTGACAGGCGGCCTGCGACCACTTTTTCGAATGCGAAAAAGCGCCGGGCGGTGGTCGACGGCGCTCAGGGGCAGGGTGTCGATGTTGCTCATTGCTATTAGCAACATCGAGCCTGAGGGGCGATCTGCGAGACAATCCCGTCGTGCCTGCCCGTCGCGTCAGATTTTTGATAACTGTTATCAAGCGGACTATACTGGCGCGGAGCGGTGCCGTCCGGCATCGGCGGCGAACAGGAGTGCCATCATGATCAGTGCCGAACTGGGCAACCAGCTGGAACGCTATGTCGCCCAACTGGTCGAGTCGGGCCGATACGGCTCGAAGAGCGAAGTGCTGCGGGAGGGCGTGCGCCTGATCCAGGACCGCGAGGCCCAGCTGGCTGCGCTCGATGCCGCGGTCGCGCAAAGCGTCGCCCAGTCCGAGGCTGGCGAAGGCGTCGACGCCGAAGCCGCGTTCGACCGCCTCGAGGCGAAATATCAGGCGATCGCGGATCGGCGCCCGTGACGCCTGCCGCCACACCACGCGTCCGTCTCACGCCGGCGGCGTTGGCCGAGCTCGAGGCCATCGGCGACTACATTGCCCGTGACAACCCGCGGCGCGCGCTGACCTTTGTGCGCGAGCTGCGTGAACGGTGCCTGTCGCTCGGGCCGATGGCGCTGTCGTTTCCGCTGATCCGGCGCTATGAGGACCAGGGCGTACGTCACTGCGTACACGGGCACTACCAGATCTTCTACCGGACCATCGGCGAACCCGTGACGCGGGTGGATGTGCTTCACGTCATTCACAGTGCGCGCAACTACGCCGCGATCCTGTTCGATGAGTAGAAAAAACGTGGACCGGGACCGGATCCGGTCGTGACCACCTGCGCTCCGGCGCTCTCGGCCTTCTCTTCTTCAGGCCGGCACCGTGGCGGGTACCGAGTCATGCGTTCAGGCTTGCCGGCCCGTCCTATTGGCCCCGAAGGACCTTGAGCGTCTGTGGATCAGGTTGGCAGCCGAGGCGGTCAATCCCGGTCGGACAGGGTGGCAGTGATGCAGGGGGTGCCAGCGGTTGCGGCACAGGCGTGTAGGCCGCATCCGGGGGCGATTCCAGTGCGGCGGAAGTGCGCGCGGTTTCGATCGAGGCGGCCACTGGCGCTTCGTTTCGTGCACGGAGTCGACCGGGAGGGTGGATTTGGGTGCGCCGGCCGGCTGTCGAAGAATGGCCGGACGCCGCTACCTGCACGGGGCTTGCAGGGGAGGGCACGACGCGGTGAAAGCGCCACATCCACAGGGCGAGCACGGTGAACGCCGTGCCCAGCATGAACGCGATCAGCTTTCCTACGCGCCTCCGGGGAGCCTGGCGTTGCATTCCCGACCGGGCGGGCTCCAGAACCGTAATGGCAAGCACATCCACCACGCGGGGGGCTGGCTGCGGAACGCTCGGCAGCGGCGGGTACACGGTGGGTCCCGGGACGGGAGCCGCGGCCGCCATGACAGGCCGGAATCCCTGTGCCTGCGCCCAGCGCCGCAGCATCACCGGATCCCAGCGCCGGTTTTCACGCGATGGCTGCCCGTCCAGAGACCCTGCCAGGCGCCGTCACCCCCCCCCCCGGCGACGGGCTCCCGCCACCGCTTGATCTCCATCGTCAGCGTGGTCGAGTCGGTCGCGACCAGCAGGTCACATTCGCCGTTCGCCGTCGTGATGTTGATGACCACAACCGCGTCCAGTCCACGTGTTTCGAGGATCCGGACCACGCGCAGCAGCACGCGCTCCTCGGCAGGGTGGACGAAGCCGGCGTGGCGCGCGGAGTAGACGTCGATCGGCATGGACAGTAGGGGCTGGAACAGCCGCGCATTGAACCACGCGGTACCCACCCGGACAAGCCGCATCGCGCATCAAATGAGCGGACCGCGTTCCGTGCGCGGCTACAGGACAGATAGTCGGGCGTCTGGACGACACAAGAGAATATCGAGTCCGCGTTGCTCGCTGGTGGGGACGGGACACGAGCTGTTGTGTACGGAACGGACGGGGATACTGGGCACGTATGGAATGCTGTCGTGCAAAATGGCAGTGTGAACTACATCGATGGTCAAATTGGTGGTGGTGGCGCTGCCAACTTCCAGAACTTCTCGCACTTTCAATTTGGGATACTGCCATGACGCTGGATCATGTCACTGCGAAGAGGATGGCGCTTGAATATCTCGCGGAACAACAGACCAAACCTGGAGGAGTGCCTTATTCCATTGTTGATTCTCGAATCGTGGAAGATGACGAGGGATGGTACTTCCCTTATCAGTCGGTTGAGTTCTTGACGACTGGAGATATGAACGCTTCTCTCGTGGGAAACTGGCCGATATTTGTTCGTCGAGACAGTCTCCATGTTGGCCCGTGCCGACCTGAAAAGTGGCTGCGTCGCAATTGACGTTATGAAGGTCGGTTCAACGCATGTCGTTATACAGAAGTGTCGGCGTCACCGTCTTCGCGTAATAGGCGCATGGTTTCCGCGGCGATATGAACTTTCGTGAGTCCCTTCCAAATCGTCTCGGCGCCGGGTTCGCCGTCGCTCTTGCGAGCGAGGAAACCACCGAGGCGTGCTACCAGGCGCAACACTTCGTTGAGCGTGGGTTGCGCAGATCGAGGCGTTTTCGTGAGCAAGTACACAGCCCGGGTTTCATCGGGATCGAAGAACAGACGCGCGTCCAGATCAGGACAGGTTCGACCCAGACGCATCAGGTGTGTCACGCGCCAAGCCACCACGAGAAACAGCGCCAATGCGCGCTCGAGTCGCTCAATCGAGCCCAACTGCAATTCTTCGACCTGACAGCCGTTCTTCAGAACGTTGAACAGAATCTCGATTTCCCATCTGGCCCGATACCACTCGATCAATTCGGTCGCTTCATCCAGCGTGCTTGCCGCGCGGTTGGTCAGCAAGCGCCATTCGATCGGTTTGACGCCAGCGGGCGCGTTGAACTCGCGCGCGACCAGGCACGTTGCAGCGATGCTTTTGCCCTTGCCTGCGGGCAACTGCACACGCTCAAGCCACAGGCGCTGGCGAACTGTTCTCGCTTTCACGCCCTGGCGCGCGGCCATCGGGAAAGCGATTTCGCCCACCGCTTCGCCGCACGTTGCTCGCTCCCACAGTTTGTCACCCTCGGGCAAGCTGCGGTTATGCGAGGCACGTACCAGCCAGTCGGCCGGATTGCCCATCGCATCGGCGCGTTCCATCAGCGCCATCAAATCCGCTTCGCGGTCTGCCACATACACCAGGCGGGTCGACGGCATTTCCGGCGCCATCTCGGCGATGCGCTCGTAGCCTTCGATCCAGCGCAAGCTTTCCTTCGGACCGCCACGCTGGCCCGAGTCGTCCTTCTTCTCGCGGGCCCACATCCAGGCGTCCAGGAT
Source organism: Paraburkholderia phosphatilytica (assembly GCF_003443895.1). Classification (GTDB taxonomy): domain Bacteria; phylum Pseudomonadota; class Gammaproteobacteria; order Burkholderiales; family Burkholderiaceae; genus Paraburkholderia; species Paraburkholderia phosphatilytica. Next base: position 333,336 of record NZ_QQOA01000001.1, read on the forward strand.
GCCCAACGGTTCGCGCTGCGGCGTCACCGCATAGGTCGGGTGAACAAACATTCCGCGCTGCGCCTCGTAGGTCAGCGGCCCCAGTCCGAGCGCATTCTGACCATTGAAATCAAGCTCAGTGGTGTCTTGAAGGCAGAGCACGACCTGATGCGCCTGCATCCGCTTTTGCGTCTGCTGCCAATGCGGCTCCAGAATCGCATGCCACTGGACCTTCCCGTTATCGAAGAAGCGATATGCCGCTATCGTTTCGCCCCAACCTTGGTTAGGGCAGGAACTGTAGGAACGGTCGCGCTCGTCCATTCAAGTCTCGGATTGGTTGCCGCTTATGAAGTCGAATTCCCGCTTGGGGCAGGCCAATCGGCGCTGGCGACTATTCCAAACTCTGACTTGCAGCGATGTATGCCAGGCTACCGTAGAGTGTGTGAGTGTTGTGGCCACCGTACCCTTCGCGATCTCTGTCCTGGATCATACGAAATCTGCCCGGTCTGCTTCTGGGAGGATGACTTGATTCAAACACGCGATCCTGATTTCTCTGGCGGGGCAAATCGACCGTCTCTCTCGGAGGCTCGCCGCAATTACGAAATGATCGGTGCGTGTGAGGAAAGAGCATTACCGCATGTTCGAAGACCGGCGGACGATGAGGTAGATTGGGCTCGGCAAGAATAGTCGCGACGGATAGCGGCAAGCTTGAACCAAGCGGTGCGGCGGGGCATGGTCTGCGCCTGACTCTTACGCAGACGGTGCCCAAGACCCTGGGCGCGGTCGGCATTACCCACTGGTGCCCCTGACGGGGTGTCCGTCCCCCCGCCGCGACGAAAGTATATCGACCTTGCGGAGCTAGCCAAATATTTGATCGCCCCGAGCGAACGATACGAATCGTTGCTCACGACTGTCCGTTAACGGGAAAACCGAAGGTCTCTTCAGGGTCGGGTCCAGCCGATCGCAGCTAGCTGCTGCTCCCCCCCCGTTTGCAAACCGCAGGATTTTGAAACCTCTTTCGGCGACCAGAAATGCCCACGGATCTACATTTGATTTATACACGAAGTGATCGCATCCTCATCTCGCGTCGGCCTTATGAGTCGTGGCTCCAGATCCAAGACGACTTTGCTGATTACATGGCTTCGCTGGGCCCTTGGTCTTCAGACGAGACAATCGAATACCTGAGCCATGAACATCCAGGACTCAATCCGAGCGCAACGGACCAGATCGGCACCTTCTTGGCTTCTGGTGAAACATTCGTCGAACTACGATTCAAGCGAAACCCATAGACCCTATGCTTCGACGTCATCTTCGCTGTTCGGCCAGAACGGGACGCTCGCCCGTGTGATGAGAATCCTTGGCAATCGTAGGTGCGTTACACTCTAGGCAGCAGCACTCCACTCGCGGAACCGATCGAACAATCGGAAACCGACGTAGTCGGATTTTCGCTTGTATAGCCAACGGTAGTAGCAATCCCAGTAGCTAATCATTCTATCGCTTGTTACTTGAAAAAATTGCGGATTCTCCCTGAAGAACACCCCGTACGTGGACTGATCCATAGACGGTAGATTCGCTTCGACAGCACCGAGAATCTCAATGACATACTCGCCGCAGAGTTGTGTAACGAATGGTGCCACCCAAGGTTCAGATGAGGCAATTATCCGCTCGATCTGGCGTTGGCGCACATGCCCATCATGGTGTCTCGTTAGCACGCACGCATATACAGTGGCTTGAATTTCATTCAGGCTCGCGAACAGTGTTTCATCTGGATTGTTGCAAATCCGATATGGGATATTAAGCGATTCGCCTCGAACTACGACTGGTAATCCATGGCCGGTCACATTGCCACTGCGAATCAAATCCGCGACGGCCCTCACGTCGGAGCGCAGCGCTTCCGGAAATGCCGTTGCTAACCAACTGGATTGGACCGAGTTCGTGCTTGGTTCAGGCAGAGTCATGTCGTCGCGGGTAGGCCGAGTTGCCGCAATTGTGACATAGGAGCATCAGGCTTCTTCGAGGCTTACCAATGTCCGCTTCCGCTAGTCGCGGTCGCCCCTTATGGGTCGAACCCGGCCTTCCGCGTCAGACGGCAGCAGATCGGTCCTTTCCATGCGAGCCTTGACACCAGCGGCTCCCGCACGATCAACCGCTGAACTGGCAGACTGGTATGCTTGTTGCAGTGCCGAGCCGGGCCGCAACGAGTAGTGCGGCCACCCGGCCAGATTCTCTGTAGTGCCAATTAGGGGTGTCGATATGGTAACGAACTTCGCAATTGCAGGCGTCCTTATGATCTCCTTACCGGCATTTGCGGCGCCGCCTTCCGGCCAGGCGCCGGTTTCGTTGAATACGCTGCTGGGAGCGCAGTCGGACAAGGTGCACATGATCTCCGACGGCAGCGCCGGCGGTGGCGGGCAGGATCGCCAGCGCGAAGATATTTCGCTGCAGGTCGTCGACGCGAACGGCCCGGTGGGCAAAGCGAAATGCAAGCTGTCCAACGACCGGGGCGACTGGTCGGCCACGGCTCCCGACACCGTCACCATCCTCCGCTCCAAAGGCGATCTCACCATCACCTGTCCCCGGAGCGGCTACGGAGACAGCACGCTGGTGGTCGCTGCCGGGTCCACCGAGATTCAGCAACGCCGTTTTCGCTTCGAAGGAGATTCGGACGAGGACGTCGACCAGCCGATCACGGTGCCGTATTACAACGCTTCACTCACCGTCAAACTGCCGAGCGAAGCGGCGACGCCGGCGTCCCAATAGTCAGCGGCGGATTCGCTCTGACAACGGAACGTCTGCGAGAAATACGACAAGCATCTCTAAGCAAGATCAGAAGACACAGCATCGAGAAGCCATTTTGCGACGCGCTGACTCGCCTTGCTACGACTGTTCACCTGTCGTTGAATCAACCATGTTTGCCCCAGGCTTTCGAGCGGCATTCCGTCAAGTTTGATCAACTCGCCAGCAGCCAGATAGTCCGCAACCAATGATTGGCGCGCAAGTGCGACGCCGACCCCGCGTCGAGCGGCCTCGATCATCAAGCCCGCATCACTGAACACGATCCGCCTGCGCTCTCGCGGGAAACGGTATCCGTTGGACTCGTACCAGGCGTCCCACGATTGGTGACGAGCGCTGCCGAGACGGCTGCAGTCATCCTCGAGCAACCTCACATCCTCGAGCGGGTCCGAGCGGCGATCGACATGGTTTGCACGATTGCCGGGCATGCAGACCGGTATGAGAACATCGTCGCTTGCCGTCATCCGCTCGCCTGGGATACCGCCCCTCGGATGCAAACGGATCGCGAGATCGTATTCGCTATCGTCGATCGATATGATCTCGTCCGAAACGTGGAGATCGAGACAGATATCTTCGAAACTTAGGGAGAGCGATTCGAGTCGGGGGACGAGCCAACAGCGCGCAAAGGAGGAAACAACGGTCATGCGAACCGTTGTCCGACGGTCCGAAAGCCTGTTGTCAGCCTGCGCCAGCGCTTTTAGCACGCTCTCCACCGTCGCCAGATAGGCAAGGCCGTCTCTGGTCAATTCGAAGCGACCATGTTCTCGACGAATCAGACAGGTTTCAAGGCGAGTTTCAAGCGCCGCTATGCGCTGACTTACCGCGCTCTGCGACACACCAATTTCGACGGCGGCCCGCTTGAAACTCTTCAGCCGGGAGACAGCCTCAAAAGCCCGCAGCATGTGAGTCTGGGGTGGATCACGGCGCACAGGCATTACCGGACCTTATAGCGCATAAGAAAAACTCCATCGACAGGGGCCATCCGCGTCAATAGATTACCCGTACGGCTATCAAAAGACAAAGGACTGGCAATGGGGAATAACTTTGAGATGTTGGCCCGTTGGACTGTCTGGGCGAATGGTCTCACCTACGATGCGTGCGCCCGACTTTCATCAGACGACTATTTTATCGAACGCGCATGCGCCTTTGGTTCGATCCACAATACCCTCAATCATCTTCTTGCCACAGACCGTATCTGGCTCGGCCGGCTCTCTGGCGAAGGACATGACATCCCGTCTTTAGACCATATTGTCTGCCGGGATTTTGAGAGCCTTCGAGCCGAACGCCTGGCGGAGGATGAGAGGCTTGTCCGCATTGTTAGCACTGCCGTACATAGCGATCCAGATAAAGATATCGACTACATCAGTATGGATGGGAAGCCACAACGAAAGCCTCGTCAACTCATACTCGCCCACATTTTCATCCATCACGCCCACCATCGCGGCCAGGTTCATGCGCTGCTCTCGCAGACGCCCGTCGTGCCACCTGCGCTGGACATTACCTATTTCCCGCTTGGGTAAGCCATGATCCCGCAGAAGCGGCCTCGGACGGAATATCCCCTGTTTGATCAAACCGTGACGACGATCTTGCCGAATTGCTCGTTCGACTCCAGAAAGCGATGCGCGTCAACGATCTGATCGAATGCAAAGGTTCTTGCGATGACTGGCTGGAGCGCACCTGACGCCAGCCCATCGAGGATGAACGCCCTGGCTGCCGCCAGTCGCTCCGGATCGCCGATAACCTCGTGGACGAGGTAGCCGCGCAGCGTCAGCATCTTGCCAAGCACGGCGAACAGCGGGAACGGCGTGACCTCCGGGCTCAAGCCGCCATATTCGATGAGGATGCCACCCCGTGACATCGCGGCCGTGAGCGGCTCGAATATCGGCCCTCCGATGGGGTCCAGTACCACTCTCACGCCCTGCGGTCCGGCAATCTCCGTCAGCCGGGCAACGAGGTCGTCTTCCGCGAGGGCGATGACATGGGCGGCGCCCGCCGCAAGCAGTGCGTCCTTCTTGACGGACGTTCGCGTGACCGCGATTGGGGTTGCGCCAATCAGGTTGGCAATCTGGATCGCGGCGAGGCCGACACTGCTGGATGCTGCAGTGATCACGACACAGTCTTTCCTGTTGAGCCTGGCAATGTCGACCAGTGCACCGTAAGCGGTGAGGTATTGCATCCAGACAGCCGCGGCCGCTTCCCAACCCAGGGACGGCGGGTGCTTGACGACGTGTTCGGCAGGAAAGGTGACAAGCTCGCCGTAGGCAGGCCAGCGGACCATCGAAAGTGGCGGCACCACGCTCACAGCGTCGCCTGGGACGAAGCCTTCCACATCCGCTCCGATCGTTTCGACGATGCCCGCGGCTTCGAGGCCAAGACCGGAAGGCAAGGTTGGCGTCTCGATGTAAGACCCCGCACGCAGCAGTGCCTCGGCGCGGTTAAGGCCAAATGCCTTGACGCGAATTTGAACTTCACCCCGGGCGGGCAGCGGAACATCGACGTTCTCGATGCGCAGTACCTCGGGGCCACCATGCTCGTGGAAGCGGATCACGCGTGCCATGTCGTCTCAACTCGAAAGTAATTGAACCGAATACACTATGGCAGTGCGCCGTTCGCCGATAAATAGCGGGAAGACAAAACCAGTCGTAACCAGGAGTTTCCAATATGGATCGCCTCACCAGCATGGCGGTGTTCGTCAAGGCTGTCGATCTAGGCTCGTTCGCGGCGGCTGCGGATTCGCTCGAGCTATCCGGACCGATGGTCGGCAAGCACGTCCGTTTCCTGGAGGAGCGGCTGGGCATGCGTCTTCTCACGCGGACCACGCGCCGCCAGAGCCTGACCGATTTTGGGCGTGCGTACTATGAGCGTTGCCGTGTCGTGCTGGCTGAAGCGGAAGCGGCGGATGCGCTCGCGGCCGATCAATTGGCCGAACCGCGCGGAAAGCTGCGCGTCACCATGCCCGTGCACTTCGGCCGGCGCTGTGTTGCCCCTGTGTTGCTGCAGCTCGCGAGGCAGTATCCGGCGCTGGAGCTGGATTTGTCGTTCAGCGACCGTTTCGCGGACCTCGCGGAGGAAGACCACGACCTGGCTATCCGGACTGGCGATCTGGAGAGCAAGGCCGGCGTGATCGCGCGCCGCGTCGCGCGTCAGCGTATGGTTGTCTGCGCGTCGCCGTCCTACGTCAAGAAACATGGCAGGCCACGGCAAATCGCGGATCTCGCTCAGCACCAGGCCATCGTCTACAGGCGGTCGGGCCGTGTCCGCCCGTGGCTGTTCCCGAGCGAGGACCAATCCGCGCTGGAGATCCTGCCCGCGAACCGGCTGCGACTCGACGACCTCGATGCGATCGCCGACGCCGCGACCCTCGGCATGGGGCTGGCCTGGCTCCCATACTGGCTCGTGCGCGAACGCATTCAGGCAGGCGCGCTGATTCACCTTTTACCGAAGCAGCCGGGATTTCTCTACGATGCCTACGCGTTGTGGTTGCAGACGCCTCAGTTGCCTCGGAAGATTCGTCTCGCTGTCGATGCGCTGGCGGACGCATTGCCGGATCTCATGACGTGAGCGCGATCCGCGGAGAGCACAACATCGCATGTCGTGCCCTCCGCAACGCAACAAGTACCTCGCGTTACCGGCTCTGCAACCGGATATCCCGCGACGACGCGCCGACATAAACCGCATTGCCCTGCACGTACTTCCATTTGTTGCTGGACGTATCCCACACGCTTTGCATGCGCTCAGGAACCGTCACGCTCACCGGCCGCGTTTCGCCCGGATTCAGATACACCTTCTGCCAGCCCACCAGGCGCCGCGGCGGCTCGCCGTTGTAGTTCACACCGAGATACACCTGCGCCACTTCAGCGCCCGCAACACGTCCGTCGTTTCTGACCGTAAAGCTCGCAGTCAACGTATGGCCCGGTCCGCGATGGACGCTAAGATTCGTGAAGCTGAAGTTCGTGTACGAGAGCCCATAGCCGAACTCATACAACGGCGCGATGTTCTTCGCGTCGTACCAGCGGTACCCCATGTCCAGCTTCTCCGAGTACACCGGGTCCTGCGCGAACACGCCATTGGTGCCCCACGTCGGCGTGTCCTGATCGTGCACGGGGAACGTGACAGGCAGCTTGCCCGACGGATTCACCGCGCCGAACAGCACGTTCGCGATCGCCTGGCCGCCGCCTTCGCCCGGATACCACGCCTCGACGATCGCCGATACCTGGTCCTTCCACGGCATCAGCACCGGGTTGCCGTTCTCGAGAATCACGATGGTGCGCGGATTGGCCTGCGCGACCGCTTCCACCAGCTGATCCTGGTTCGACGGATTCGCAAGGCTCAGGCTCTGCAGGTCGCCGAAGTCTTCGCCCGCCGGCTGCGCGACCACGACGATCGCGACGTCCGACTGCCGCGCGAGCGCCACCGCTGAATCGATTTCCTGCTGCGTATAGGCCCTGAACGGTTGCGTCTGATCGGTGTTGCCCGCAAAGCTTACCCGCGCCGACGGCGCCAGCGTCTGAATGGCCTTGACGATCGGCACGTTCAGCTTGAGCCACGGATTGGTCCACCAGCCGCAGCCCGTCGACGTGCCGAATACGAGTCCGCCGCAGCCGGAGAAGTTGCCCGTCACCGGATCGCGCGTATTACCCGAGCCGCCGCCCGTCAGCACCGCCACGTCCGCATGACCGCCGATCACCGCGACATGCCGCAAGCCCGCGTTGGACAGCGGCAGCTGCGCGTTGTCGTTCTTCAGCAGTACGATCGACTGCTCTTCCGCGGCCTGCGTAAACGCATTCGCCTTCGCGAAGTCGAACGAGCCGCCCGCCTTCGCCGGATCGTCGAGCACGCCGATCCGGATCATCTCGTACAGCTTGCGCCGGACCATGTCGTCGAGGCGTGCTTCCGAGACGGCATGCGTCGACAGCGCCTGCTTGACGAGATCGGGCGTCAGATAGACCGTCGCACCGACATCCTCTTCCTCGTCGAGACCTGCATTGATCGCGGGCGCGGTGCTATGCGTCGCGCCCCAGTCCGACTGAACCTGCCCTTCGAAACCCCAGTCGTTCTTCAACACGTCGCTCAGCAGGTGCGAGTTCTCGCACGCATACGTACCGTTAAGCCGGTTATAGCTGCACATCACGCTGCCGGGGCGGGCATCGCGCGCGGCGATTTCGAACGGCAGCAGATAGAGCTCGCGCAGCGTGCGTTCGTCGATCTGGCTGTTGCCGCCCATGCGGTTGGTTTCCTGCTCGTTGCCGGCGAAATGCTTGATGGTCGCGATCACCTTGTGATTCTGCGTGCCGACGGTACGCGCGGCCAGCATCTCGCCTGCCAGCACCGGATCTTCGCCAAGGTACTCGAACAGCCGGCCGCCGCGCGGCTCGCGCGCGAGATTGGTGCCGCCGCCAAGCCCCATGCCGAAGCCCTGCGCGCGAATCGCTCTCGCGATCTCCGAGCCGAAGTCATACGCGAGACGCGGGTCCCAGCTCGCCGCCAGCGCGATCGTCGCGGGGAAGGTGGTACTCGGCTGCGTCGTGCTGCCGGATCCGGTTGCCGAATCGACCATGTTCAGATCGGGGATGCCCAACCGCGGCACGCCCTGGATATAGCCCGCGCCGCCACCGGGCACCTGGCTCATCTGGTACTCGGAGTGAATGAACTGCAGCTTTTCATCGAGCGTCATCTGCTGCACGAGCCGGTCCGCGCGCAGATGCGCGCCGTAGTCTTCGGCTGATGCGTAGGGCAATGGAAATGGATTTTCGCTAGCGCTCTCGCCCGCGTGCGCAGCAGTGAGCGCCGCCGCCAGCATCAGGGCCATGGACAATCGAGTGATCCGCATCTGTCTCTCCAGTTCGGGATGTTATTAGCATTGCGAAATGAATAGCGAGTTCTATTCCCCGATGCCGGACGCAAGATCGCGGCGCAGACAGAGCGGCGATGCGGACTCACGCGATCATCCGGATCGCATCAGCCGCTACGCTCGGTTGTTGTGAGCTTCGATCGATGTAGCGAAACTCCGTCTTCCCTTATCTTACGCAAGTAACCTCACTACATCCTCACTACCATCTCGGTATTTTCCCTCAGTAAAAACAATGACTTATGCGTTGTGGATTGGCTCGTGCGCCAGGTTATGCTTGCCTGAATCACGCAGCGAAATCCACACGACAAGCCGCGCCATGTCTGAGCAAAACGGCGCGCAACCGACGGGCCGCCGCGCCCCTGGAGACACGCGATGGAACACATGTTCGAGGCCGGCCTCGCGCGCCGCGAGGCCAACTACGTGCCGCTCACGCCCATCGATTTCATCGCGCGCGCGGCCGAGGTCTACGGCGACCGTCTCGCGGTCGTGCATGGCGAGATCCGTCGCAACTGGGCCGAAACCTATGCGCGCACGCGGCGCCTCGCGAGCGCTTTGCAACGCGCGGGCATTCAACGCGGCGACACGGTAGCGGCGCTGCTACCGAACATCCCGGCGATGGTCGAAGCGCACTTCGGCGTGCCGATGTCCGGTGCGGTGCTCAATACGCTGAACACGCGGCTCGACGCGAAGTCGATCCTCTTCATGCTGCGTCACGGCGAAGCGAAAGCGTTGATCGTCGACACGGAATACGCGGCGGTCGCCAAAGCGGCCGCCGCGGAGTTTCCATCGTTGCGCATCGTCAACGTGGCTGATGCGATGCCTGCGGACCCTCAAGCATTCGCCACCGCCACCAGCTACGAAACGTTTCTGGATAGCGGCGATCCGGAGTGCGTGTGGACACCGCCCGCCGACGAGTGGGACGCGATCGCGCTCAACTACACGTCCGGCACGACAGGCGACCCGAAGGGCGTCGTCTACCACCATCGCGGCGCGTATCTGAACGCGATCTCGAACATCCTCGAATGGGACATGCCGAAGCACGCGGTGTATCTGTGGACGCTGCCGCTCTTTCACTGCAACGGCTGGTGCTTCCCGTGGACGGTGGCGGCACGCGCGGGCGTCAACGTGTGTCTGCGCAAGTTCGATGCGCAGTTCGTGTTCGAGCTGATCCGCCGCGAACGCGTCACGCACTATTGCGGCGCGCCGATCGTGCAGGGCGCGCTCGCGAATGCGCCGGCCGCATGGCGCGAAGGGATCACGCATCGCGTCGCGACGATGGTCGCGGGCGCGCCGCCCTCGCCTGCCGTGATCGCGCGCATGAAGGACATCGGCATCGATCTCACGCATGTCTACGGATTGACCGAGGTCTACGGTCCGGCTTCGGTGTGCGCGCAGCAGGACGCATGGAACGCGCTCGACGACGATGCACGCGCCGCGCTCAACGCACGGCAAGGCGTGCGCTATCACCTGCAGGCCGGCGTCGCCGTGCTCGATCCCGGCACGATGCAGGCGGTACCCGCCGACGGCGAGACGCTCGGCGAAGTCATGTTCCGCGGCAACATCTGCATGAAGGGCTACTTGAAGAACCCGCAGGCATCCGACGCCGCATTTCGCGGCGGCTGGTTCCATACCGGCGATCTCGGCGTGATGGCGCCGGACGGCTATATCCGCATCCGCGACCGCAGCAAGGACATTATCATCTCGGGCGGCGAGAACATCTCCAGCATCGAAGTGGAAGACGTGCTGTACCGGCACCCGGCGGTTGCCGTGGCCGCGGTCGTCGCGATGCCGGACGCGAAGTGGGGCGAAGTGCCGTGCGCATTCGTCGAGCTGAAGGAAGGGCAGGCCGCAACCGCGGAGGAGATCATCGCGCACTGCCGGCAGCACCTGGCGGGCTTCAAGGTGCCGAAGAAGGTGGAGTTCGGCGAGCTGCCTAAAACGTCGACGGGCAAGATCCAGAAGTATGAACTGCGCGCTCGCGTGAAGTCGGCGAGCGCGATCGATCTGGCCGGCGATAGCGCGGCGCCCCCAGCCGCGCGCTAGCCAAAACGAGGACGAAACGAAAGCGAAACGAAGACCCGCTACATGTGGATCACATCGACCACGTCCTTGTGGTGGTCCTTGAACTGATAAATCGTGATCGCCGCGTCCTTCAGGTCGCCGTGCGGATCGAACGCGATCTTGCCGATCACGCCGTCGTATTGCGTGGCCGGCATCGCGGCGAGAATCTTCGCGCGGTCCGTCGAATTCGCGCGCTTCATCGCATCGACGATCACGTACACGGCGTCGTAGGCGAAGGGGCCATACGCATCGATCGGCACCTTGTAGCGCGCCACGTAGCGCTGGTCGAACGACGCGCCCTTGGGCATCTTCGAGAGCGCGAGGCCCGCCTCGGAGCACACGACGTTGTCGATCGCATCGCCCGCGAGATCGATCATCTTGTCGGTGCACGCGCCGTCGCCGCCCAGCACGTGCGCGGTCATGCCGAGCGCCGCCGCCTGTTTCGCGAGCGGCCCCGCCGTTGCATCCGATCCGCCGTACATGATCGCGTCGGGCCGCAGTCCCTTGATCTTCGTCAGGATCGCGCGGAAATCCGTGGCTTTGTCGTTGGTCGCTTCATGCGCGACGACGGTCGCGCCCGCGGCCTTCGCGGCTTTTTCGAACTCGTCCGCAAGGCCTTGTCCGTAGGCGGTGGAATCGTCGATCACGGCGATCCGCTTCGCGTGCAGCGGGCCGACTGCATAGCGCGCCAATGCGGGGCCTTGCATCGCATCGGTCGCAACGAGCCGATAAGTCGTGCGGAAGCCCTGCTGCGTGAACGCCGGATTGGTCGATCCCTGCGAAATCTGCGTGACGTTCGCCTCGCTGTAGATGCGCGACGCCGGAATCGACACGCCCGAGTTGATGTCGCCGACCACCGCCACGACGCCGTCGTCGACGAGCTTCTGCGCGACCTGGGTGCCGGTGCGCGGATCAGCCGCGTCGTCCTGCGAATCGAGCTGCAAGGTCACCGGCTTGCCGCCGATCACGAGATGCTGGCTGTTGATCTCGTCGATCGCGAGACGCGCGGCGTTTTCGCTGTCTTTGCCCATGTTCGCGAGCTGACCCGTCATCGGCGCAGCGTGCCCGATCAGCACGACGGTCGGCTTGGCGTTCGCGGTGCTCGTGACATCCGCCGCATCGGCGAGACTCGCGGCGGTCATAGCGCAGATAGCGGCCACCGCTGCCGCAATCGTCAGGGGTACGAATCGCGCATCGCGTTTCGCTTCAGGATGATGGTTCACGTGCGGACCTCGATTGAGTGAGTGGACAGCCGGCGAATCCGCCGGAACAGCCTCCGGCGCTTCGTTCGATACATGCGATACGTGCAGTGCAACTACGCGCGGCGGATGAGAACCAGTATTCGAGCGCCGAAATTCGCCGTCCAACGACTTATTCTGTTGGCCGGCAATAAAGAAACATTATGCGGACGCGGGCACTGCATCGTCTGCATGCGTCTTTGCTTGCGCACTACCGCCAAGTGCAGCTTCCACGCTGCGGCCAATCGCCAGCACCGACGCATCGGCAAACGCACGACCAACGATCGACAGGCCGACCGGCAGCGCACCGTCGTCATGACACGGCACCGTCAACGCACAGCCGTCCATCACGTTGACGACCGACGGATTGCGCAGCGCTTTCGCATTGGCGGCGAAGAAGCGTTCGTCGTCCGCTTCGATGTCGTCGAGCCGCGGCGCCACTGTCGCGACCGTCGGCATCAGCCACGCATCGAAACGCGCGAGCCGGGCGCGCGCATCGCGCACGAAGCGCTCGCGCGCCGCCAGCAGATCGAGGTAGTCGGCGGCGCTCAGGTGCTCGCCTTTACGCAGACGCTGCAACACGCGCCGATCGTAGTCTTCCGGTACATCGGCAACGTAATGACGATGCCATGCCCACGCCTGCGCCGCGGTGATACCCGCGGGCGGCGTGCGCTGCATCAGCTCCGCAAGTTCGGGAAACGCGAAATGCTCGACGGTCGCGCCGGCTTCGCGCAAGCGGTGAATCGCACGATCGAACGCGATGCGCACCTCATCGTCGAGATCGTCGGCGACATAGTCGTAAGTCACGCCGAAGCGCACCGCGTGCAACGGACGCGCGGCCGTATCGAGCGTCTGCGCCGACAGAACGGCGTCCGCCAGCACGCAGCAGTCGACGCTGCGCGCGATCGGCCCCACCGAATCGAACGACGTCGACAGCGGCAGCACGCCGTCGAGCGGCACGCGCGCGGCAGTCGGCTTGAATGCGCTCAGCCCGCAAAACGCGGCCGGGATGCGCACCGAGCCGCCGGTATCCGTGCCGAGCGCCCACGCGGCATGTCCAAGCGCCACCGATACGGCCGCGCCCGAACTGGAGCCGCCCGCGATCCGCGCAGGATCGTGCGGATTGCGCGGCGTGCCGTAGTGCGGATTGAGGCCGAGCCCCGAGAACGCGAACTCGCTCATGTTGGTACGCCCCACCAGCACGGCGCCCGCATCGCGCAGACGCGAGACCGCGATGCTGTCGCGCGCGGCCGGTTCTGCATCGCGCAGCACGCGCGAGCCGGCGGTAGTCACCTGCCCTTTGACGTCGAACAGGCCTTTTACCGACACTGGAATGCCCGCGAGCTGGGACGGCACGTAGCCCCGCTGCCGCAACGTGTCGCTCGTCGCGGCCGCCGCGCGCGCCGCGTCGCGATCGATTGCAATGTACGCGTTGCCGAATCGATGCGCGTCGGCATCGATCGCCGACAGCGATGCATCGAGCAGCGCCGCCGCTGAAATCTGCCGCGTGCCGAGCGCGTGTTGCCAGTCACGAATCGTCCGCATCGCCGTCACTCCACGTGCGCGAGCGCATCGACCGCATAGCGATGCCGCAGGCTGCGGTCCAGCACCGGATCGTGCAGCTCGATCTCGAATGCCGGCGACGGCGACAGCTTGCCGATAATCGATTGCGTACCGCAGAAGAGCACGGCGCCGACTGGCAAGCCGGCATCGCCGAACGCATCGCCAATCAAACGCTGCGGCGGCAACAGACGCGCGAGCGTGCCTTCCTGATAGCGCACACGCTCGCCGGCGGCATCGATGCACCAGCTACGCGCAATCAACGCATCCCAGTGCGGCGCGACTTCGTCATAGCGCCACAGCGTCGCGCCGAGTGGCTTAGCGCAGACCTGCTTCGACACGGCGACGTCATAGCCTTCGACCTTGCGATCCGTGTGATCCGAGCCGATGCCGACCAGCAGCCCCGCTTCAGCGTCATGCAACAGCACGACCTCGACTTCGCCCGACGACTGCGTGCCGATCACGTCGATCCGCGCATCGGTCGTCAGCAGCGATGGAGACACCTCGTAGAAGCACGGCACCGACGACGGACGCTTCACGCCGATCGCCGCGAGCTCCGCGATGTGATGCTCGATCTCGTCGCGATCGCGGCCCGCCCATCCGGCAATCACGAGTTGCCGCGGAGCCACGACGACCGAGGGTCCGCCGTCGATTGCACAGGTGATTCGCGTCATTGCCGCATCCGTCCCGGGAAGAAAGTGATGACGCCAAGTCTTCGCGGGTCCGCGCGCGCTGTCCAACAAATAAAAGTTGAGACGTGCGCGCGCTTTTTCTTGTCACGCGGCGTTTTGCGCGGCGGTACACTGGCCGCATCCCGACTCGTCCCGCGGCCCCGCTACGGCAACCCCACCGGCATGAACGTCCGCTTCCTCGAAACCTTCGTCTGGCTGGCGCGTCTGCGCAGCTTCCGGCTCACGGCCGAGCGGCTGCACGCCACCCAGGCCGCGGTATCGAGCCGCATTTCGGCGCTCGAAGAAGAACTTGGCGTGCGGCTGTTCGAGCGCGGTCCGCGTGAAGCGACGCTGACCCAGGACGGCACCAAGGCATTGCCGTTCGCCGAGCAGATCCTGCAGCTCAACCGCGCGATGCTCGCAAGTGTTGGCGACCGTTCGAAGATCGCGGGTCTGCTGCGGCTCGGCGCGATCGAATCCATCGTGCACACGTGGCTGCCCGAACTGCTAAAGCGCGTTCGCGACGAATACCCGAATCTCACGCTCGAACTGACGAGCGACACCTCCGCGAATCTATCGCTCCAGCTGACCAACGGGCATCTCGATGCGGCGCTGCTCACCACGCCCGTCACCGGCGCCGATGCGGTGAATGCGCCGCTCGGCAGCCTGCCGATGGGCTGGATGGCGAGCCCCGCGCTGAATCTGTCGGCCGAGCCGCTTTCGGAGACGGAGCTTGCCGCGTTCCAGATCGTGAGCTTCGCGCGGCACTCGCCGCCGCACGCGTTCCTCGCGGACCTGTTCGCCGCGGCCGGAGAAACGGCGGTGCGGATCAACTGCGTGTCGTCGGTGGCGGCGATCATCCGGCTCGTCGTCGACGGCTTCGGCATTGCCGTGCTGCCCGCTGCGTTCGTGATGCGCGAACTCGAAGGCGGCCAGTTGCAGACGCTGAAGGTCGCGCATCAGGTGCCGGCGCTGCCGCTCGTCGTGTCGTACCGCCGCAGTCCGGACAGCCTGCTCGCCGAATCGATCGCGCGGCTCGCGCGCGCCGTGATGCTCGACTACAGCCTGCGGCACGGGCCGCAATTCGCGCTCGTTCCGCAAACCACCGACGCCGCAACTGCCACCGGCAGCGCGGACGCGTCCTGAACCCTTCCAGCCGCTGCCGATGCCATGACATCCATCGCGATCCCGATCGAACCGCTCGACGCCGACGCCTGTGCACCCTATGGCGTGATGCTCGGCAAGACACCGCCTGACGACGCGAGCGGGCCTGCGTTCTTCAGCCCATCGTCGGACTTCTGGCGCGAGCATCTGTTCGACAACGGCACGCGCAGCGAAACCGAAATTCTCTGGGTCCGCTATCGCAATTGCGATGAATCGTTGAACGCGCTAGAAGCACACCATCTGACGCAGCAGGCGATCGTGCCGCTGACGGGCGCGCTCGTGCAGATCGTCGCGACCTCGCTGGACGACGGTTCGCCGGATCTGCGTTCGCTGCGCGCGTTCGTCGTGCCGGTGGGTCAAGGTCTGTGCATGCACCGGGACACGTGGCATGCCACGCGCGTGCTGCAGGATGAAGTAACGGGCTTGATGCTGACGCGACCCTCGACGACCTACGATCTCGCGGTGCATCTGCGCACGGGCGCGCCTGCTGCCGAGAGCGACCTGAAGAAGATCGAGGATTACCGGGTCACGCTAGGTGACATGGCAAAACCACATCCTTAATCCCTGAAGCGATCACTGCCCGGCCACGATAGGCTTGCGCGCAACGTCATCGCCTCCGTTCGCCGGCCATTGCGCGCGGATCTTCGTCACCACCATATCCGGCAACGGAATGTAGTCAAGCGCCTGGACTGTCGGGCCGCCGTGATTGAACGCCCAGTCGAAGAACTTCAGCGTCGCTGCGTCCTGGCCAGGCTTTCCGGCTGACACGTGCAGCAACACGTACGTAGCCCCCATGACCGGCCATGCATCCTTGCCCGGCTGATTAGTCAGCAACTGCGAGAGCGAGCCTGACCAGTCAGCGCTCGCGGCCGCCGCTTTGAAGCTCTCGACGCCAGGCTGAACGACGTTGCCCGCCGCATTCGTCATCGCGATATACGTCAGGCGGTTCTGCTTCGTGAAGTCCCACGCCACATAACCGATCGCGCCCGGCAAATATCCGACGTAAGTCGCGACGCCCTCGTTGCCTTTGCCGCCGATGCCAAGCGGCCAGCGCACGCTGATGCCCTCGCCGACCCGCTGCTTCCATTCCGGGCTCACCTGCGCAAGGTAATGCGTCCAGATCAGCGTGGTGCCCGAGCCATCCTGACGCCGCACGACAGCGATCGGATAGTTGGGCATCTTGAGCTTCGGATTCAGCCGCATGATCGCCGGATCGTCCCAGTACAGGATCTTGCCGAGAAAGATCTGCGCGATCACCGGCCCCGTCAGCATGACTTGCCCAGGCTTGAGGCCCGGCAGATTCACGACCGGCACGACGCCGCCAATCGCTATCGGGAATTGACGCAGTCCGCTCTTGCTAAGCTGGTCGTCGGTGAGCGGTGCATCGGAGCCGGCGAAATCGACCGTATTCGCGGTGATCTGCCTGAGCCCGTCCGACGAACCCGTGCCGCGGTACGTCACCTGCATTCCGCCTGACTTTTGATAGTCGGCGGCCCAGCGGGCGTACAGGGGTTCGGCGAACGTGCTGCCCACGCCGGTGATGCCGCCGGACCAGCTCGGGCCAGCGAACACGCTAAACAGCAGCGCGGCCATCAGGAAGCGCGATGTCCTCATAGTGGTCTCCCGGCCGAACGTGATGCGGGACATCGCTCATGAAGACGTCTCATGCACACTTGCCAGTCCCACGATTCTTTTCGAAGGCGACAACGGCGGCAACGCGAGCAGCCGGACTATCAGGCTGGTTTGTTTTTGTTTAGCGAAAACGCGATTCAAAAGCCATTACAGGATGGTGACAGGCAGGATTCCAATTGAATCCTGCTATCGACGTGCGTTCCCCCGCATTACTTCGCGGCCGCTGCGCGCTCGATTCCGGCGATGTCGATCTTCTTCATCGTCATCATCGCGTCCATCGCGCGTGCGCCCACTTCGCGGTCCGCGTGGTTCACGAGTTCGAGCAGACGTTTAGGCGTGATCTGCCAGAAGAACCCCCAGCGGTCCTTGCACCAGCCGCACGCCCGTTCCTCGCCGCCATTGCCGACAATCGCGTTCCAGTACCGGTCGGTCTCTTCCTGGCTATCGGTCACCACCATGAAGCTGGTCGCTTCGCTCGGCGTGAAGTTCGGGCCGCCGTTCAGCCCCACGAAACGCTGGCCGAGCACGGTGAATTCCAGCGTCAGTTCGTTGCCTTGTCCGATGCCCGGCTTGGGTGAAACATGGCCCGGGCCGACATGACTATCCGGAAACGTCGCGGCGTAAAACTCCGCCGCTTCGCGCGCGCTGCCTTGATCGAACCACACGCATGTCACGAGTTCAGTCATCGTCATCTCCTGGTGAAATTGCTCATGTTCCCGGGGTGCCTTTGGCATCGAACCCTCGGGCATTGAAGCTGACACACGGGTATTTCACGAGTTCCAGGTGCGTTCCGTAGTCTCGCTCGGCGAGCCGCACATCTCACCGGCACTCAGCCAGGAAGCGCGGATCCAGCCGCGCGCGAGCGAAAGCCCGCACGTGCTCGACGAACGAGTTGAGCAGCAGCGCCGCCGGACGCTGCGATGGCTTCAGCAGCGAAAAGTCGATGGTCAAGGCCGGTTCGAACGGCTTGAACACCACGCCGCCGCCGCGATATCCCCACGCGCTGACCGCATCGATCAGCGACACACCCACCCCCGCTTCGACGAACGAGCAGATCGCATGCGACACGCCCGTCTCCACCTGCAGCTTCGGCTGGATGCCGTGCGAGGCGAACAGCGCATCGATCTGCAGGCGCGAATCGAGCGTGCGCGGATGCGCGACGAACGGCTGCCCTTCCAGATCGGCGGGGCGGATGATGTCGCGCGAACACAGTGGATGCCCAACCGGCAACGCGCAGACGATGCGCGCCGAGATCAGCCGCTCGCCGTGCGGGCTCGGATGATTCATCGACAGAATCGCGATGCCCGCATCGCAGCGCTGCCCAACCACCATGTCGACCACCGAACGCGACGAATGCACGAGCACGCCGACGTGCGCCTCGGTATGGGTCTTGATGTAATCGGCAATGGCATGCGGCAGGAACGACAGCGCGATAGCAGGCGCCGCCGCGATCTGCAGCGTGCCGCGCTGCAGCGCGCGAATTTCGTCGGCGGCGCGCGCGATACGGTCGACGCCAGCCAGCGAGCGCTGCACTTCTTCGTAGAGCGCCTGCGCCTCGACCGTCGGGTGCAGCCGTCCCTTTACCCGCTCGAATAGTGAAAACCCTAACGACTGTTCGAGATCGGCGATCAGACGCGTGGTGGCGGGCTGCGAGATATGCAGCATGTCGCTCGCGCGAGTGACCGTCTCGCAAAGCATCACGGCGCGAAAGGCTTCCAGCTGGCGGAGTTTCATCGATAGCGTCCTATAACAGAATGCTATTGTCTTTCTAAAAAAAAGCATTTTGCATCCGTTTTTGGCCTGCCTATGGTGGCACCAGATGCCCCAGCCAGGGCGTGAACGGTTCACGTGGATGCCATAGCAATGTGTATTCGCACACGCACGGCCACGGTCGCGCAGCCAACCCAGGGAGTGACAGCAATGATGAAGACCATCGTGGTTTCAGCGGCGCTCGCGGCTTTTGCGTCGCTGGCCGCGTCCAGCGCATTCGCGCAACCGACGCTCTACGTCGGGTCGTACGGGGGTTCGACGCAGGATGCATTCGAGAAAAGCATCATCCCGGCGTTCGAAAAGGCGCATGACGTGAAGATCGTCTACGTACCGGGCAATTCCACCGACACACTCGCGAAACTTCAGGCGCAGAAGGACAAGGAAGAGCTGAACGTCGTGCTGCTCGACGATGGCCCGATGTATCA
Organism: Paraburkholderia phosphatilytica; assembly: GCF_003443895.1. GTDB lineage: Bacteria > Pseudomonadota > Gammaproteobacteria > Burkholderiales > Burkholderiaceae > Paraburkholderia > Paraburkholderia phosphatilytica. The sequence continues at coordinate 352,480 of NZ_QQOA01000001.1, forward strand.
GGCGGTGCAGTTCGGCTTCTGCGACAAGCTCGCCGACGCGCCGGTCTATCACGACCTGTATCCGCTCGCGCACCTGAGCGACAAGGCGGTCGCGCTGGGTGTGGTCGCAACCGGCCTCGCGTACAACGCGGACGCATTCAAGAAGGCTGGCCTGCCGCCGCCCGATTCGTGGAAAGCGCTGACCGACAAGCGCTTCAACCAGAAGATCGCGGTACCGCCGATCTCGAACACCTACGGCCTGCAAACGCTGCTGATGTTCGCGCGCCTGAACGGCGGCAGCGAGAGCAACATCGCGCCGGGCTTCACCGCGCTGATCAAGAACGTCGCGCCGAACGTGCTCGCGTGGGAGCCGTCGCCCGGCAAGATGACCGAGCTCTTCCAGGACGGCGACGTGACGCTCGCGGTATGGGGCAGCGGCCGCGTGCAGACGCTCGAGCAAACCGGCTTCCCGATCCGTTTCGTCTATCCGAAGGAAGGCGCGATGGCGCTGATGACGGCAGCGTGCCCCGTCGTGCAGAACAAGGAAGCGCAGCTCTCGCAGCAGTTCGTGCAGTACCTGCTCACGCCGGAAATCCAGACAGTGCTCGCGCAGACCCAGGCGTGGGGCCCGGTGAATACGAAAACGAAGCTCGCGCCGAATGTTGCGGCGACGGTGCCGTACGGCAAGGACGAAATCGCGAAGCTGCTGCCCACGAACTGGGACATCGTCAACGCGAAACGCGCCGACTGGACCAACGAATGGAACCGGCAGGTCGAGCGTTGACAGGTTGATCGCAGCAGGGCCCGAGCCGGCCTGAACGCACGCCGGCTCTTCCGAAACGAGAACGCGGCGGCCTGCAGGCTGCCGCTCCACCCGCCCGGTCCCCATGACATTCCTGCACCTTGAAGGCCTGTCGAAACGCTACGACGACTTCGTCGCCGTCAATGGTCTGTCGCTCGACGTGGAGCGCGGCGAGTTCGTCTCGCTGCTCGGCCCGTCCGGCTGCGGCAAGACCACCACGCTGCAGATGATCGCCGGCTTCGTCACGCCGAACGCGGGCCGCATCGCGCTGAACGGCCGCGACATCACGCAACTCGCACCGGAAAAGCGCGGGATGGGCGTGGTGTTCCAGAGCTACGCGCTGTTCGCGCACATGACCGTCGCGGACAACGTCGGCTTCGGGCTCGAAATGCGCCGTGTGCCGCGCGCGCAGCGCGTCGGGCGGATCCGCGAAGCACTTGCGCTGGTGCGGCTCGAAGGTCTCGACAAGCGCTACCCGCGCGAGCTTTCCGGCGGCCAGCGGCAACGCGTCGCGATCGCGCGGGCGCTCGTGATCCAGCCCGACGTGCTGCTGCTCGACGAACCGATGTCGAACCTCGACGCGAAGCTGCGCGAGGAGATGCACATCGAGCTGCGCGCGATCCAGCGCAAGCTGCGTATCACGACGATCCTCGTCACGCACGATCAGGTCGAAGCGATGACGATGAGCGACCGCATCGCGGTGATGCACGCGGGCCGCATCGTGCAGGTCGCGTCGCCGCTCGATGCGTACGAGCGGCCCGAATCGCCGTTCGCGTCCACTTTCCTCGGCCGTACCAATGCGTTCGAAGGCACCGTGCTAGAGCGCAAGCCGAACTGCTGCGTCGTGCAGGTCGGCTCGCGGCAGCTGCACGTGCGGCACGAAGGTCGCGAATTCGGCCGCGACGTGCACGTGTACGTGCGCCCGGAAAAGCTGCGCCTCGCGCACAACGGCACCGGCGACACGCTGCCGGGCCGCGTGCGCACCCGCGTATTCCTCGGCAGTCACTGGATGCTCGAAGTGGACAGCGCGCTCGGCGTGTTCCGCATCAGCCAGCCGAACACGGGCGAGCCGCCGCCGCCCGAAGGCGAGTCGGTGCATGTCGAATGGTCCGACGACGACCTGCGCATTCTGACGATGGAGGCCTGAGATGGCAGACCTCACGCTCGCCACGGCGCCGCGCCGCATCGAACGCGCGCCGTGGCTGCTGTCGGCGCCGGCGCTGCTGCTGTTCACCGGCCTGCTGATCGTACCGATGATCCTGATCGCGATCCTGTCGTTCCATGCATTCGACGGCACTCAAGGCATCCTGCCGCGCTACACGTTGTCGAACTATATCGAAGTGATCAGTGACCCGTACTATCACTCGATCTTCATCCGCACCGCCGGTTTGTCGCTGCTCGTCACGGTGCTGTGCATCCTGCTCGGCGTGCCCGAGACGCTGATCCTCGCGCGCATGCGCTCGCCGTGGCGCAGCATCTTTCTGCTCGTCGTGCTCGGGCCGCTGCTGATTTCCGTGGTGGTTCGCACGCTCGGCTGGGCGATCCTGATGGGCCGCGACGGCCTCATCAACACCGCGCTGCGCTCGCTGCATCTGATCGATTCGCCGCTGCGGCTGCTGTTTACGCTGACCGGCGTCACCATCGCGCTCGTGCACGTGCTGGTGCCGTTCATGGTGATCTCCGTGTGGGCGTCCATTCAAAAGCTCGATCCGCAGATCGAGCACGCCGGCCGCTCGCTCGGCGGCCCGCGCTTCACCGTGTTCCGCCGCGTCGTGTTTCCGCAGCTGCTGCCGGGCGTGCTGTCGGGCAGCATCATCGTGTTCGCGCTGTCGGCCTCCGCGTTCGCGACGCCGGCGATCATCGGTGGACGTCGGCTGAAGGTGGTCGCGACCGCCGCTTACGACGAATTCCTGAGCACGCTGAACTGGCCGCTCGGCGCGTCGATCGCGGTGCTGCTGCTGATCGCGAACGTCGTGATCATCCTCGGCTGCAACCGGCTCGTCGAACGGCGTTTCCGCGCCGTGTTCGAGTCCTGACGGAGCGGCGCGATGCGTAGAAACGGACCGGTTTCGCTGCTCTATCACACGCTCTTCATCGCGTTCATGCTCGCGCCGCTCGTCGTCGTGATCGCGGTGTCGTTCACGGGCAAGGGCTATATCTCGCTGCCCACGTCTGGCCTCTCGCTGCGCTGGTTCCGTGCGCTGTGGCGCGCCGACGATTTCATCACCGCGTTCTGGCTGTCCATCCGGCTCGGCGCGGTCGCAGCGACGGTCGCCGTGGTGCTCGCGGTGCCGGCTGCGCTTGCGCTGACTCGCTATCGCTTTGCCGCGCGCGGCGCGCTGATGAGCTTCTTCCTGTCGCCGCTGATGATTCCGTACGTGGTGCTCGGCGTCGCGTTTCTGCGCTTCTTCACGCTAGCCGGGCTGACCGGTTCGTTCTTCTGGCTCGCGCTGATCCACGTGATCGTCGTGATGCCGTACGCGCTGCGCCTCGTGCTCGCGGCCGCGACCGGCCTCGACCGCGACGGCGAGCGCGCCGCATTGTCGCTCGGCGCGAGCCGCTTCACCGCGTTCCGGCGCGTGGTGCTGCCGATGCTGATACCCGGCGTCGCGGGCGGCTGGATTCTCGCGTTCATCACGAGCTTCGACGAACTGACGATGACCGTATTCGTCGCAACGCCCGGCACCACCACGCTGCCGGTTGCGATGTACAACGACATCGCGCAGAACATCGATCCGCTGGTGACCTCCATTTCGACCGTGCTGATCGTCGGCACGGTGCTGCTGATGCTGGCGCTCGACCGCATCGTCGGACTCGACCGCGTACTGATCGGCAAAGGCTCATGACGGGAACCCTATCGATGAAAGCAACGGACGTGATCGTGGCCGGCGGCGGTCTGGTCGGCATGGCGGTCGCCTGGGGGCTTGCACGCAGCGGCGCGCAGGTCGTCGTGATCGACGAAGGCGACGACGCGTTTCGCGCGTCGCGCGGCAACTTCGGCCTCGTGTGGGTGCAGGGCAAAGGCTATGGGTTGCCGCAATACGCGCGCTGGTCGATGGAGTCCGCGCGGCGCTGGCCCGAACTCGCGGCAGCGTTGCTCGAAGAAACCGGCGTCGACGTGCAGTTGCGCCAGCCGGGCGGCTTTCACTTCGTCTATAGCGAGGACGAATGGCGCGAACGCGAAACGCGGCTCGCGTGGCTGCGCGACGAACTCGGCGGCCACTATCCGTACGAGATGCTCGATCACGCGGCGCTGAAGACGCGGCTTCCGCTAATCGGACCGCAGGTGATCGGCGCGAGCTACACGCCGATGGACGGCCACGTGAATCCGCTGAAGCTGCTGCGCGCGCTCTATGCGGCATGCGCGGGGCGCGGCGTCGAATGGGTTCGCAACCAGCACGTCGAGCGGATCGAACACGCGAACGGAACCTTCACCGTGCACGGCAACGGCGCGACGTGGCAGGCGCCGAAGGTCGTGCTCGCCGCCGGTCTCGGCAATGCGCGGCTCGCGCCGCAGGTCGGGCTGCATGCGCCCGTGCGTCCCAATCGCGGCCAGGTGCTGGTCGGCGAGCGCACTGCGCCGTTCCTCGACTATCCGACCACCTACGTGCGCCAGACCGACGAAGGCACGATCCAGCTCGGCGATTCGATGGAAGACGTCGGCTTCGACGACACCACGACGACGCCCGTGCTCGGTTCGATCGCACAGCGCGGCGTGCGCAGTTTTCCGGTGCTGGCCGGGTTGCGACTCGTGCGTGCGTGGAGCGCGCTGCGCGTGATGAGCCCGGATGGCTTTCCGATCTACCAGCAGTCAACGCAGTGTCCCGGCGCATTCGTGACCACCTGCCACAGCGGCGTCACGCTGGCCGCGGCGCACGCGTTGCGCGTCGCGGCGTGGATTGCCGGCGGCGACGCGCCGCAGGACCTCGACGTATTCGCGGGCGACCGCTTCCTGAATCCGCAACGGACCCTTCACCATGCCCACTAGCCTCTTCAAACGACTCGAACGCGGCGGCGATAGCACACCGCGCGTCACAATCGAACTCGACGGCGTCGCGCTGAGCGTCGCGTCGGGACGCAGCATCGCGGCGGCCCTCTTCGACGCCGGTGTCACGCGCTTTCGCACGACGCCGGTCAGCGACAGTCCGCGCGCGCCGTACTGCATGATGGGCGTGTGCTTCGAGTGCCTGATGGAAGTGGATGGCGTGCCGAACCGGCAGACCTGTCTCGTCGAAGTGCGCGAAGGCATGAAGCTGAGCACCCAGCACGGCGCGCGCGACCTGCATGCGCAGACGGCGGAGGTGCGCCATGCGGGCTGATCCGGCGGAACTCGTGATCGTCGGCGGCGGACCGGCGGGCATGGCCGCGGCAACGCTCGCCGCGAATCTTGGCGTGGAAGTCGTGCTGCTCGACGAGCAGGCAACGCCCGGCGGACAGATCTATCGCAACGTGAGCGATGCGCCGCAAGGTCGGCTCGACGTGCTCGGCCCCGACTACACAGCGGGACGCGCGCTGGTCGACGCGTTTCGCGCGTCGAAAGCGCGGCACGTGGGCGGCGCGGCCGTATGGCAAGTCACCGCGCAGCGCGAGGTCAACTATCTGCGCGACGGCGAAGTGAAGTCGCTGCAGGCGCAACAGGTAATCCTCTGCACCGGCGCGATGGAACGGCCGTTCCCGATTCCGGGCTGGACGCTGCCCGGCGTGCTCAGCGCGGGCGCCGCGCAGATCCTGCTGAAATCGGCTGATACGGTGCCTTCGGAGCCGGTCGTGCTCGCGGGCTGCGGACCGCTGTTGTATCTGCTCGGCTGGCAGTACGTGCGCGCCGGCGTGCCGGTGCGCGCGATCGTCGATACAACTGATTCCGCCGACCGGCGCCGCGCGCTGGCTCATCTCGGCGGCGCGCTGGCCGGCTGGCGCTACCTGAAAAAAGGCCTCGCGATGATGCGCGTGCTGCGGCGCGCCGGTGTGCCGTTCTACGAAGGCGCGAGCGGACTCGCGGTGGAAGGCGACGACGCGGCGCGCGCGTTGCGCTTCACGTGCAACGGACGCGAACAGCGCATCGAGAGCCGCGTCGTGCTGCTGCATCAGGGCGTCGTGCCGAACACGCAGTTCACGTGGTCGCTGCGCGCGAAGCATCGCTGGGACGATGCGCAATTGTGCTTCGTGCCCGAGGTCGACGAATGGGGTGCGCTCGATCTGCCCGGACTCTACGTGGCAGGCGACGGCCGCGGCATCGGCGGCGCGCTCGCTGCGGCGTTGCAGGGACAGCTTGCGGCCCTCGGCGCGGTGTCCGCGACCGGACGCATCGCCGCCGCCGAACGCGACCGGCGCGCAGCGCCCGTCCGTGCAGAACTCTCGACACATCTGCGCGTGCGACCGTTCCTCGACGCACTGTACCGGCCCAAACCGCAAAACCGCATTCCCGCCGACGACGTGCTCGTCTGCCGCTGCGAAGAAGTGACGGCCGGCACGTTGCGCGAGCACGTCGCGCTCGGCTGCACGGGTCCGAACCAGGCGAAGTCGTTCGGCCGCTGCGGGATGGGTCCGTGTCAGGGTCGGCTGTGCGGACTGACGGTGACCGAGGTGATCGCGGACGCGCGCAAGGTCACGCCCGCGGAAGTCGGTTATTACCGGATCCGTCCGCCGATCAAACCGATCACACTTGGCGAACTGGCGCGCGAAGCATGAGCGCGTTCGTCCCCCACTCTTCGTCTTCGCCTTCGCACGCGAAGCCATCGGGCGCCGACGTGCTGGTGATCGGCGGCGGTTTTCATGGGTTGTCGAGCGCGCTGCATCTGGCGCGCGCCGGCGCACGCGTGACCGTGCTCGAAGCGGAGTATTGCGGCCGCCATGCGTCGGGCGTCAATGCAGGCGGCGTGCGGACGCTTGGGCGCCACGTCGCCGAGATTCCGCTGTCGCTCGCTTCGCTGGAACTGTGGCATCAGTTGCCGGACCTCGTCGGCGACAGCGGCGGCTTCATGCCGAGCGGACAGCTGAAGGTTGCGGAAACGGAAGCGGAGCTCGAGATGCTGCGCGCGCGCGTTGCGGACCTGAACCGCCGCGGCTTCCATCACGAAGCGCTGATCGATGCGGCAACCGTGCGCGAACTGCTCCCCGCCGTGGCGCCGCACGTGACGGGCGGCATCTGGTGCGAACGCGATGGGCACGCGCTGCCGTTTCGCGCGGTTACTGCGTTTCGTCGCGCCGCGCAGCGTCTTGGCGTAACGGTGCTGGAGAACACGCGCGCGGAGACGGTGCGAAGAGTCGGCGAGCGCTGGGAAGTCACGACGCTGCGCCAGCACTTCACCGCCGAATACGTGGTGAACGCGGCCGGCGCATGGGCAAGCACCTTCGCACGTGAAGTGGGCGAGGCGGTGCCCGAAGAACCCGTCGCGTTGCTGCTGACGATCACGCAGCGCGTGCCGGCGTTCTGCTCGCCGGTGGTCGGCGCGGCTGGGCGTCCTCTGTCGTTCAAGCAGTTCGACAACGGCACGGTGCTGATCGGCGGCGGCGTGCGCGGCAGCGTCGACATGCACGCGCGCTGCGGCGAAGTCAATTTTGCGCAGCTCGCGACGAACGTACGCACCGCCGTGAGCCTCTTCCCACATCTGCGCGACGTGGGCATCAACCGCACGTGGGCCGGCATCGAAGGCTTCATGCCCGACGGCATTCCGGTGATCAGCCCAAGCCGCATGATGCCGAAGCTCGTGCACGCGTTCGGCTATTGCGGGCACGGCTTCGAACTCGCGCCGATCGTCGGAAGGATCATCGCGCAGCTGATTACGTCGGGCAGCAGCACGTTGCCGGTCGAGCCGTTTGCGATCGACCGGTTTGGCGCGATGGCGGAAGGTGGGGAAGCGCGGGTGGCGTGAGGTCGTTACGCGGCTGCGCCGAACGCTACGCGGCGAGCCCCCTCACCGCTTCCCGCATGAAACCGAGCAACGTCTCGTCCGCCCACGATCCTTTCATCAGCTCGGGCTCGTTCTGTAGCGCGTGGCGGATCTTTGCGTGCGTTGCCGGATCGTCGCCCGCATAGCTGCGAAACAGCTCCATCCAGCGCTGCGCCAGCGCACGGCCTTGCGGAGAATCCGGCGTCGCGCCTTCATCGATCGCGTCGCGCGCATCGGCCATCAGTTGCGGCCATTCCATCGCGCGCTCGCCGTAATTGTCGCGGACAAAGCGAAACTCTTCAGGCGACAGATACCGTTCGTAAATCGCCAGCTTCGATTCGCCGGACGCGCGGATCACGTAGTCGCGCAACGCCGGCGAAATGCCGATGCTCGCCTGCATCGACGGCTCGTTGTCGTGCATCTGGTTCAGCTTCGCGAGCATGCGCGGATCGTTATTGGTATCGCGTGCGAGCAGCGTCATCCAGCGGTCGGCGAGTTCGCGCGGACGTTCGTCGGCAGGCGGTACGCCCGCATCCATCAGCGCACGCACCTGCGCCACAAGTTCCGTCCATTTGGCGGACTGCGTCTGGGTCTGCCGATACATGGGCAGGCGGTCCAGTTCTTCCTTTGAAAAGTAGCGGTCGAACATCGTCATCAACTCCAGCGTGTTGAGCCAGTCGGCCAGCTCAGGCTCCTTGCCGTGCAGCAGCATGACGTGCAGCTCCTGAAGACGGGCACGCAGGCGTGCCGCCTTGTCGATCTGCTCGTCAAGCATCGCGATCTGCTGTGCGATGAGGTCGGCAAGCGGCCTGTCGGGCTGGGCCAGGTAAGCGCCGATATCGGCCAGCGTGAGGCCGAAGCCGCGCAACGCCTGGATCTGGTGGAGCCGGGCAATGTCGTCGCGGTTGTACAGCCGATAGCCGTTGTCGGCGCGCGCCGAAGGCGTAAGCAGGCCAATGGCGTCGTAGTGATGCAGCGTGCGGACGGTCAGCCCGCTCCTCTTCGCCAGTTCCCCTACTTTCAACAGCATGCAAGCCTCCGTTCAGTGCGCACGCTAAAGGCTAGACCCTCACGCTACGTGAGGGTCAAGGGGAGTTGGCGCCACGTCGGTCCGCAGCGTGACGATGGCACGGCAAGCGATGCCGTGATCAGCGAAGATCCGCGCGCAGATCGCGCACGCCGCGTCCCAGGCGTTGACGCAGGAGCGTTCGCAACGTGGCACCGTCGACGTATCCGACTTCGGCCGCGATGGCGTCGACATCGAGGCCGCTGCCACGCAGCAGCGACTGCGCGCGCTCCACGCGAAGGTCCTGGAAATACGCGAGCGGCGATTTGCCGAGCACTTCCTGGCATCGGCGTTGCAGCGAGCGCGGGCTCGTGGCGAGCGCACTGGCGGCATCCTGCAACGAGAACCCATCCTTGAGACGATCCCGCGACCATAGCTCGAAGCGTTGGATCAGCGGATCAGCCTGCGCCAGATGATTGGGGATGATGTACGGCGCCTGCGAGCTGCGAATATCCGCGAGCAGATAGCGCGACACCACCGTCGAAAGTTCGGGGCTCACCTGGCGGATCAGCCACAGCGCGAGATCGAGATGCCCGAGCGCCGCGCCGGCCGTCACGCCGATATCCGTTCGCACCAGCATGCGCGTTTCGTCGAGCAGCACGTTCGGATAGCGCTGGCGAAACAGCGGCGCAAGCGACCACGTCGTCGTCGCCTCGCGATGATCGAGCAGGCCCGCGTCCGCCAGAATGAACGTGCCGATGCACGACGCCGCGATCTGCACACCTTCGGCACGCCACTCCAGCAGTTGCGCTTTTGCGTCATTGACGTCCGCGCGTCCCAGCGCGGGCACCAGCACGTCAGGTGTCGAGGTGCCCAGCGCCGGCACGATCACCCAGTCCGGCTTCAAGTCTGGCGTGATGGTCTGCACGGGAATCGTGAAGCCCTGACCCGAACGAACCCGTTTTCGCACGCCGACGACCGTTACGTCGAAACGCGGCGTCCCACCCATCGTTTTAGCCGCAATGCTGTTGGCTACCCGCAGCGCGTCGAGCGTCACGGCAAGCGCGGTATCGAACAGTCCCTCGAGCGCGAGCACGGAAATCCGCATGGCGTAAATGACCCTAAAGTTGTCATTTGCGACGATACCGCGTTTTACGCCCGGCCGCTACAGTGAGCACCGTTGCATCCCGCAACCACGATTGATCAAGGAGCACACCATGAAGGTTTTCGCGGTCGGAACGATCATCAAGCCGCTCACGGATGAACAGAAGGATCAGATCATGCCGAAGGAAGTGCCGCATACACTGCAGCTCTATCTCGACGAAAAGATCGACCAGTTCTGGTTTCGCCAGGACCGCCCCGGCGTGATTTTTCTGATGAACGGCACGGTCGAAGAAGCGCAGGCGACGGTCGACGAACTGCCGCTGACGCAAGGCGGTTTCATGAAGTTCGAGCTGACGCCGGTGGGTCCGCTGATGCCGCTCGGCCGGCTGATCCCGCAGTAAGCGGGAACGCCTTCGCTCAACGCGCGGCTGATGAAAATCAGCCGCGCGTAGTCGTTACGGTCGCTTCACGGGCGACTCGGCACGCCCAATCAATTCAGGCTCAACCGAACCTCACCCTGCTCTTCCCGCGTGCCCGGCCGCAGCGCGCAGATCAACACTGCGGCCGCAATGCCGCTCGTGGCGATCGCATACAACCCGGCCGCGGGCGAATGAAACGATGCTTCCACCGCGTTCTTCACGTTCGGCGCAAAGAAGCCACCGAGGTTGCCGATCGCGTTGATCGTCGCGAATCCGCCCGCTGCCGCGGCGCCGCCCAGATAAGCAGCGGGGAAGGTCCAGAAGATCGGCTGCACGGTCATGATGCCCATCGTCACGAAGCACAGCGCGGCGATCGCCACGACCGGCGACGTGTGCGCGGACACCACGAGCCCGATCGTGATCGACAACGCGGACAGCACCGCGAAGAAGCGCCGGTAGCCGCTGCGCACCGCGAATCCCGGATAGCATGCGCCGGCCACGATCGCGCACGCCCACGGGATCGCCGACACGAGCCCGACGTGCAGCCCGACCTTCACATGCAGCAGCGCGCTCACCTGCGTCGGCAGATAGAACGCGACGCCGTAGCCCGCGATCTGGATACAGAAATACAGCACCGCGAAATGCAGCAGGCGCGGGTCCGCCAGCGCCGCGCGAAAACTGGTCTTGCCGTGCAGCACCTTCTGCTCCTCCTCGGCGGCCAGCGCGCGGGCCAGCGCCTGCGCTTCGTCGCGCGGCAGCCAGCGCGCTTCGGAAGGACGGTCGCACAGATAGAAGAACGCCCACACGCCGACGATCGCGGCAAGGCCACCTTCGACGAGAAACATCAGCTGCCAGCCATGCAGCCCGAACAGCCCATCGAGTTCGAGCAGATAACCCGATAGCGGACCGCCCAGCATTAACGCGAGCGGCGAGCCGAAATAGAAGATACCCATGATCTGGCCGCGCGAGCGCGCCGGAAACCAGTAGGTCAGATACAGCACGGCACCGGGGAACAGGCCCGCTTCGGCCGCACCGAGAAGAAAGCGGATGGTCGAGAACAGCGAGTCGCTTCGCGCGCAGGCCATGACCGCGGAAATGATGCCCCACGTGACCATGATGCGCGACAGCCAGCGGCGCGCGCCGACCCGGTGCAGCATCAGATTGCTTGGTACTTCGAACAAAGCGTACGCGATGAAGAAAATGCCCGCGCCGAACGCGAATGCCGCATCGCTCACGCCGGTCGACGCCTGATACGCCTGCTTCGCGAAGCCGATGTTCGCGCGGTCGAGGTACGAGAGCATGTACATCAGGATCAGGAACGGGATGATCCGCCGCTTCGCGCGGCTTACCGCGCGTTCGAGCAAAAGCGTCTCCGTCGCCGCATCGGTCTGCGGGGTCGTCTGCATGCTGTCTCCTTGTCGGGTCCTGCGATGGATCACGGGGCCGATCTTTTGCCGGCCTCCGTCATCGGGTGTCGAACTGCGGTTGCTACACGACCTTGCCCGGGTTGAGCAGATGGTGCGGGTCGAGCGCGTCTTTCAGGCGGCGCATCAGCGCGAGTTCCGGCTCGCTGCGCGTGCACGGCAGCCACCCTTTCTTCGTGATGCCGATGCCGTGTTCCGCCGAAATCGTGCCGCCAAAGCGCTGCACGAGCGTGTACACCGTCTCGGCGATCGCCTCCTTCGGCTGCGGCGAACTGCCCGGCACACACGAAACGATGTGCAGATTGCCGTCGCCGATATGGCCGTAGAAGAGCGCGACCACGCCCGGCAGACGCGCCTGCAACGCATCGCGGCACGCGCTCACGTAGTCGTCCATCACGGACACCGGCAGACCGATGTCGAACGATTCGTGCGGTCCGAGCACCTGCGGGAATTCCGCGCAGGCATCGCGTACACCCCAGAACGCATGCACGTCCGCGAGCGACTGCGCGAGCGCGGCATTCGCGATCACGCCGTTTTCCATCTGCGTTTCGAGCCAGTGCTCGAAGCGCGGCGCATCGAGCGCTTCGTCCATGCCCTGCGCTTCGACCAGCACATAGCACGCGTGCTCGCCGCCGATCGGATCGCGCACGCCAGGCACGCGCTGCGTCACCGTGTTCCAGTAGTCCGGCCACATCACTTCGAATGCGGAGAGCAGCGGGCCAAGCCCACGCCTTGCCTCGCCGAGCAGATCGACGACGTGCGCGTAGCTATCGAGCGCGCACAGCGCCGCCATCGTGCAACCGGGTTTCGGCGACAGCCTCAGCACGACGCGCGTAATGACGCCGAGCGTGCCCTCGCTGCCGATGAACAGATGCTTCAGGTCGTAGCCCGCATTGTTCTTCAGCATCTTGTTCAGGTTCGTCACGACGGTGCCGTCCGCGAGCACCGCTTCGAGCCCCAGCACCATTTCGCGCGCCATGCCGTAGCGGATCACGCGATTGCCGCCCGCGTTGGTGGACAGGTTGCCGCCGATCGCGCACGAACCGCGCGAGCCGAGATCGAGCGGAATGAAGAAGCCGGCTTCGTCGGCGGCCTGCTGCACCGCCTGCAGCGGCGTGCCCGCCTTCACGGTGATCGTCGCGGATGCCGCATCGATCTCCTCGATGCCGACCATCCGCTCCAGCGACAACGCCACCGCGCCTTCGATGGGCCGCGCGCCGCCGCACAGCCCAGTCAACCCGCCCTGCGGCACCACCGGCACGCGATACTGCGCGCACAGGCGCATCGCGTTCGCGACGCCTTCCGTATCCACCGGCCGCACGACCGCAAGCGGCCGCTGCGGCGCGAGCGTGCTCCAGTCTTTTTCGTTGCGCGCGGGGATGTCAGCGCCGCTCAGCACTGCGGTGGCGCCGAGCGCATCGCGCAGTGCCGCGAGCAAGCCGTCGCGTTGCGACGCGTCGAGTTGCCGCGCGCCGGTTTCATCGTTCATGTCGTCCTCCAGATCGTTTCGTTATCCGATCGATTTTTCATTCGGCAGGATCGCGGCCGAAGTCACGCTTCGAGCAACGCACGCGGCAGCGCCTTCAGCGCGTCCGGGCCCGCTTCGACCAGCGGCCGGCGCACGCGCCGCCAGCCGTCGTCGCGTTGACGCACGGCAAGCAGTGCCTTCAGCCACGGCATGAACGGTTGCCCGCTCACGCTCGCCAGCAAGGTATCGATCACTTCGCGGCTCTCGTTGCTGCCGCCCGCATAGCTCGCGAGAATCGCTTCCGGCACCACGTTCGCGAGACCGCAAATCGTGCCTGCGCCGCCGGCCGCACGCGCACGCGCGATCGCGTTCTCCGCGCCCACATACACCTTCAGCCCGCGATGTCGTTCGATCAGCCCCAGCGAGTGTTCCAGATCGCCGCTGCTGTCCTTGATCCCGTCGATGATCTCGCCGTAACGCTCGCGCAAGGTGCTGATCGCGACGTCGTCGATCGCGATGCCCGACACCTGCGGGATGTGATAAAGGATCACGCGCAAACGCGGATCGTCGAGCGCGTCGATCACCGCGCCCACCGCATCCGCCACGCCTGCGCCGCTCACGTCCCTGAAGAAGAACGGCGGCAGCACCAGCACGCGGTTGCAGCCCTGCGCGAGCGCGTGCCGCGTGAGCTCGATCGTATCGCCGAGCGCCGCGGCGCCGGCCGCAACGATCAGTTGATGAGGCTCGATGCCTGCCGCGAGCAGACCATCGAGCGTCGCTCGCCGTTCGTCCACGGTGAACGACGGGCCTTCGCCCGTGGTGCCGAACAGCGTGATGCCGGTCAGCCCACGCCGGATCAGATCGTGCGAATGTCGCGCCAGCAACAGCACGTTGACGCGATTCTCGGCATCGAGCGGCGTGGCGACCGCTGCGTACGCACCTTCTCCGTTGCTACTTTGCAAAGCCATGGCTGTCGTTCTCCTGTCATCGAACTGCAAGACTCGTCCGGACGTGCCTACCTGCAAATCTCATGTTAGACCGTCACGCGCGACGGCGTAACTCAGGCTGCACGGCGATGCGCGCGCGGAAGTGCTCGGTGCCCGCGACGATCTTGTCGAGCACCGCATCGAGCGCCCAGAAGCGTTCGCGCACGTCGTAGTCGATCGCGCGGCAGCGGATCGATGCGAACGTGCCGATCCGCTGGTGATAGAGCTTCGCGAACGCCGGATAGCCGAGCGCTTCCGATACCGCGGCGACGACGAGAAACGTGGACAGTTCTTCCGCGAGCGCGGGGTCCGATGCACTCCTCGTGCGCAGCCATTGATAGAGATCCGGGTGGAAATTCGTGAACACGCCGTTGAAACCGGCCGAGCCCGCTTTCATCGCGTCCCATGCAATCGCGGCGTTCGCGTTGAGGACCTTCAATGGCGAACCTTCGGCCAGCTTCACGCGGCGCTTCACGGTGGCGAGATCGCAGCTCACGTCCTTCAGCATCATGAAGCGGCCAGTGTCGATGCAGGCCTTCAGCTCGTCGTCGCTCAACAGACGCCGGTATGGCGCCGGGCATTCGTACAGACCGAGCGGCAAGTCGGATGGCAGGCGCGCGAGCAGATAACGCAGATTCGCGAGGAACGCTTCGGTGCCCTTGCGCTCGGGGTCGAGCCGGTTCGTCACGAGCACGACGCCCTGCGCGCCGGACGCGGCCGCGGCGTTGAGTTCCTCGGCCTGCGCATCCAGATCGTTGCTGATGTGACCCGACGCGACGACCGGCACGCGCCCCGCCACGCGCTCGACGACGAAGCGCGCAAGCTCGCGGCGTTCGGCAAGACTCAGGCACTGCATCTCGCTCGACTGCGCGACCGCGAACAGCGCATCGGCGCCATGCGCGAGATACCACTCGATCAAACGTTCGAGGCCGGCGTAGTCGATCGCGCCGCTGTCGTCGAACGGCGTGAGCATCACCGGCACGATCCCCTCGATCACAGCAGGCGAATGCGAAACGGCAGACATGTGTTCTCCTTGTTTTGAGCGACGAATCCGGCGCAGAAAGAAGCCGCTGCGCATCAGGCGGTCAAGACGGTGCGAGCCTCCGCGCCGTCCTGTTCGGGTATGGGTTTGCGCACCAGCAACAGATAAGCGAGCGCGCCGGCAAACGCGATGCCCGCCGCCGTCAGCAGCGCAGGCACGAACGACCACGCCTGCGCGATATAGCCGGTGAGAATCGGCGCGAGCGCACCGCCAAGAAAGCCGCCGAAGTTCTGGATCGCACCGAGCGAAGCGACACGGTCCGGCGGCGCGGCCGCCGTCGCGAGTGCCCACGAGCATGCGGAAGCCGCGTTTGCGAGAAAAATCACGACCGAGATGCACGCAAGCGCAATGGTGTTGCTTTGAACGAGCGCAGCAGGAATCGTGAACACGACCATGCCGAGCATCGTGATCACCACCGCGTTGCGGCGGCTTGCAACCGCGGAGCGGCTACGTTTCGTGATGAGATCCGAGAACCAGCCTGCTACGAGCGCGCCGATGAAGCCGCACAAAAACGGCACCGATGCCGCGAAGCCGGTGCGCATCAGGCTCATGTGGCGCTCGATCGTCAGGTAACCCGGCAGCCACGTCAGGTAGACCCAGTTCAGATACACCGAGCCGAAGAAGCCGAGCAGCATGCCCCACGTCGTGCCGTACGAGAACAGGCGCCGCCAGTCCGCGAAGCTCAGCCGGCGATGTGCGATGTGGGTTTCGTCGGCATCGCCCGCGAGATAGCGGCGCTCTTCGTCGTTGAGACGCAGCGCCTCTGGGTCGCGATACAGCGCGAGCCACACGAGCGCGACGACGAGACCGATCGCGCCGGTGCCGACGAACGCCGCGCGCCACCCGAGCGACGCGATCAGCACCGACAGGCACAGCGGTGCAAGCGCGGTGCCGAGCGGCGAAGCCGCGTTGTAGATGCCGGTGGGGGTGCCGCGCGCGCGCAGCGGAAACCAGTTGGTGACGACGCGCGCCGCCGACGGATATTGCGGCGCTTCGCCGATACCCAGCACGATGCGCGCGACGATGAACGCGCCGAACGAACCGACGAAACCGCCCGCCGCCTGCGCGAGCGACCACACGATCAGCCCCACCCCCAGCAGGCGCCGCGGCCCGATGCGATCGACGAGGCCGCCAACCGGCAACTGGCACATCGCGTAGCTCCACGAAAACGCGGACAGCAGGAGCCCCATCTCACCGAGCGACAAACCAAGGCTCGAGCGGATCGACGAATTGGCGACCGCGAGCGTGCCGCGATCGAGGTAGTTGACGATACCGCTCACCATCAGCAGCGCGAGCGCAACCGTCTGCGCGCGGCGTATGCGGCGCGGCACCGGCTGCGCCTGGTTTTCGCTCATGCCCGTCGTCTCCGTGCATTGGTATTCGCTGGTTCGCTGTTGAGCGCGCATCTTGATATTAGCGCTTACACTCTGCTTCGCCATCACGGCCCGCCAACTGTGACGGGCCGTTCGGCAGGGCTCTCAGTTCCCTATTTTTTACGGCTTTTGTTAGCCCATGGCCCTCGGAGGCATTCATGATAGCGCTTACATTTTTACCATAACTGGCTTTTGAAGCAAGCCCCTGGATGAGCACTTCGGGGTTTACGCGGAGACTCACGCCGGGCCGCATGGTTTATCGATTCCGACCCGCGTCTGAGTGCCTGCATCGCGGGTAAGATGGCGACGGCACGCCCACCGCGACCGTTCACGTCCGTCCTCCACCTCTTTCGCACCGATGAGCCGTTCCTCGCCTTCCACCGCCACGACGCCCACACCGCCGCGTTCGCGCCGCTCGACCGGCCGTTCGGTGCTGAGCGACGTCGCGAAGCTCGCGGGCGTTTCCACAGCAACGGTGTCGCGGGTCTACAACGAACCGGCAAAGGTCTCCGCCGACGTGCAGGAACGCGTGCGCCAGGCCGCCCTCACGCTGAACTGGATTCCGAACGCGGCGGGCCGCGCGCTCGCGTCGACACGCACGCACATCGCCGGCGCGGTGATTCCGACGCTGGACGATCAGGTGTTCGCTTCGCAGGTCGCGGAGATGCAGGCCGTGTTCGCGGAACATGGCATCACGCTGTTTCTCGGCTGCTCGAACTACGATCCGGCGCAGGCGCTGACGCAGGTCCGCGCGATGCTCGCGCGCGGCGTCGAAGCCATGGCGATCGTCGGCGAGGCCTATTCGCCCGAGCTGTTCCAGGCGCTCAGCCAGTATCGCGTGCCGTATGTCGTCACGTACGCGTATCGCGCGGACAGTCCGCATCCGTGCGTCGGCTTCGACAACGCGAAGGCATTCTTCGATGTGACGAGCCATCTGATCGCGCTGGGGCATCGCGAACTCGGCGTCGTGATGCAGCCCACGCACGACAACGACCGCGTGCAGGCGCGCGTGCGCGGCATTCGCGAGGCACTCGCGCGGCACGGACTCGCGGTGCGGCCCGACAACGTGCGCGAAGGCCCGTCCACGATCGCGTTTGGCCGCGAAAGCTTGCGCTCGATCTGGCGGCAGTCGGCGAAACGGCCAACGGCCATCGTCTGCGGCAATGACTCGCTCGCCGTCGGCGTGCTGCTCGAAGCGCAGGCGCTCGGCATCGACGTGCCGCGCGATTTGTCAGTCACGGGTTTCGACGACCTCGCGCTGGCCAAAGAAATTCAGCCGGCGCTGACCACGATGCGCGTCGACACCGGCGCAATCGGCCGGCTCGCCGCGCAGCAACTGCTCGACGTGATGAACGGTCGCGGCACGATCGCCGGCCACGAACTTCACGCAACGCTCGAGGTGCGCGAATCGACCGCGAAGGTGGCGGTGCGCAAGAGGAAGTAAATCCCTGCGCTCGAACCTCAGCGCAAAACCCGAACCCCATCTGCCCCTCACCGCGCCACACGAACCGTGTGGCATGACGCTTGCGCTTTATTTGCCGCGAGCGCTCTGCTGCAGACCATCGCAGTGGCACGTAACGCCGCACCACGTCATGCCGACCTCTTGTGCAGGAGCAGCGATGAGCGAGATCGACAGCCACCCCGAACGCGTGACGACTGCGCCGCGCACGCGTAGCCGTCGGCGCGATACGGCAAACGCAGCCGACACAGCGACATTCTCGGATATCGCAGCGCTGCGCCGTATGCTCGCGACCTTCCACTTCGAAGACGAACGCGCGGAAGATCGCGCTGCCGCGCTGCGCACACTGCACGAACAGGGCCTCGCGTGCCTGCCGCTGCCGGGCCGCGGCCGTACGCTCGAACGATGGGCTGCGCTCGCTGCCGTCGCCGCGTGCGATCTCGCGCTCGTGAAACTGTACGAAGGCCACACCGACGCGCTCACGATCCTCACCGAACTCGGCGCACATCCACTCGTCGCCACCGGCATCTGGGGCGTGTGGGCCGCGGACCCGCCGCGCCAGCGCGTGATCGCAACGCCCGATCGCGACGACCGCGTTCGACTCGACGGCATGAAGCCGTGGTGCTCGGGCGGCCCGAGTTGCTCGCATGCACTCGTCACGGCGTGGCTCAATGGCGACCCGATACTCGTGGCCATCGACCTCGCACAACCGTCGGTTACGATCGACGGCCACCGCTGGCAGGCGCTCGGCATGGCAGCCACCGGTACCAGCGATGTGACGTTCGAACGCTCGCTCGGCTGGCAGATCGGACCCGCTGACGCATATCTGGCGCGGCCCGGCTTCTGGCATGGCGGCGCGGGCATCGCCGCGTGCTGGTTCGGCTCGCTGGAAGCGATCGCACGGGCACTGCATGCGGGCATCGCGGGTCGCGCCGATCCGCGCGACCCGCACGCGATTGCACATCTTGGCGCCGTCGATGCGCGCATCAGCGAAGTGGCCGCACTGCTGCGCGAAACCGCCGCGGCGATCGATCGCGCGCCCCGCACCGACGCGCGTGCGTGGGCACTGCGCGCGCGCCTTTCGGTCGAGGCTGCCGCGTTCGACATCATCGAGCGAACTGGCCGCGTGCTTGGCCCAATGCCGTTCTGCGGCGATCGCTGGTTCGCGCGCGCGATGGCCGATTTGCCCGTCTTCCTGCGACAGAGCCATGCGGAACGCGATGCAGCAGTGTTGGCCGACACGCTGATCGCAGGCGATCTCGCGCACTGGTCGCTCGAACCCACAGGCGGAGCGCACGCATGAGCGCCACGACGACGGCCACGATCTGTGACGCCGCCTACTTCGATGCGCTGTACGCGACGAGCGACGACCCGTGGGACTATCGCGGCCGCTGGTACGAGTCCCGCAAGCGTCAGCTCGCGCTCGCCTGTCTGCCGCGCGAGCGTTATCGCAGCGGCTTCGAACCGGCCTGCTCGAATGGCGAACTGGCTGCGAGTCTCGCGCCGCGCTGCGATGCGTTGCTGTGCGCCGACCTGAACGCACGCGCGGTCGAACTCGCCACGCAGCGTTGCAAGTCATGGCCGCACGTGCGCGTCGAACAGCGCACGATGCCTACGGAATGGCCCGACGACGGGCGCTTCGACCTGATCGTCATCAGCGAACTCCTGTACTACCTCACCACGCAGGCGACTGCGCAACTCGCCGCGCTCGCGCAGGGATCGCTCGCGAAAGACGGCACGCTGCTCGCGTGCCACTGGACGCATCCGTTCGAAGGCGCTCTGCAATCCGCACGCCAGGCGCACGCCGCCTTCGATGCATGCATGTGCCTCACGAAGCTCGTGAGGCATATGGAGGCCGATCTGCTGCTCGAAGTCTGGTCGAACGATGCACGCCCGGTCGCGGCGCGGGAGGGCATCGCATGATCGGCGTCGTGATTCCTGCCCATAACGAGGAGGCGTTTCTCGCCACCTGTCTCGGCGCGGTGTGCATCGCGGCCGCGCATCCGTCGCTGGGTGGCGAAGAGGTGTGCATCATCGTCGCGCTCGATAGCTGCACCGACCGCTCGCATGCGATCGCGCGGACGCTGTGCATCGAAACGATCGTCGTCGCGGAACGCAACGTCGGCAAGGCGCGCGCCGCGGGCGCGGATCTGCTGCTCGCGCGTGGCGCGCGCTGGCTCGCGTTTACCGACGCCGATAGCGTGGTCGCGCACGACTGGCTCATCACGCAGTTGATGCTCGACGTCGAAGCCGTGTGCGGCTGTGTATCGGTCCACGTCGACGACTGGCAGATGCATCCGACGCGCACCCGCGAAATCTGGCAGCGCCGCTACCAGCCCATCGATGGCCACCGGCATGTGCACGGCGCGAATCTCGGCGTCGCCGCGCACGCGTATCAGCGCGCGGGAGGTTTCCCGCCGCTCGCGTGCGACGAGGACGTCGCGCTCGTCAACATGCTGATCGTCACCGGCGCGCGCATCGCGTGGAGCGCCGCGCCGCGCGTCACGACGAGCGGCCGCCTGGACAGCCGCGCGCGCGGCGGCTTCGGCGATACGCTGGCTGCGTGGTCGACCGAGTGATAGCTGGCAACCGAGGCCATGGACGGCATGCAATTTGCGGCAGCGTAAGCGATCACTTACGAGAGGTTCGCGATGACCGCTTCCACGCCCATGCAAAAGGTCGCGTCGCTTGCCGGGCTGCGTTCAGGCGTGCCGACACGGGTCCAGGCAGGCGAAACGGCGATCCTGCTGATTCGCGATGACGACGGCGTGCGCGCATTCGGCGCCGACTGTCCGCACGCGGGTGCGCCGCTCGATGAAGGCGCGATCTGCCACGGCCGGTTGGTGTGCCCGTGGCACAAGGCCACCTTCGACATCCGTAATGGCGCGCTGCTCGAACCGCCCGCGCTGCAAGGTTTGCCGCGCTATTCCGTGGAGGTGGAAGGCGACGACGTGCTGGTGTCCGCCACCGCGGACGATCCGCTTCCCGCCGCACAGGTCGATGGAGAAAACTCGCGCAAGAACCAGACCTTCGCGATCGTCGGCGGAGGAGCGGCCGGTGCGGCCGCGTGCGCGTCGCTGCGCGAATTCGGCTTCGCGGGGCGCCTGGTATTGATCGATGCCGAGACCGACGTGCCATACGATCGCACCGCGCTCAGCAAATTCGTGCCCGCCGGCGAACTGAAACCCGACGACGTCTATCCGCTGCTGCCCGACGATTTCTTCGGCACGCATCACGTCGAATGCCTGCGCGGACAGGTGATGAAGCTCGATGCGCATGCACGCGAGATCACGATCGACGGCGCGCAGACGCTACGCTATGACGCCGCGCTCGTCGCACCCGGCAGCGTGCCGAAAGCACCGAATATTCGCGGACTCGACGACCCGGCCGTTCGCGAGCGAACCGTGATGCTGCGCAATCTCGATGACGCGCGCCGTCTAGATGGTCTTGCCGACAAGGGCGGACACGCGGTCGTGATCGGCAGCAGCTTCATCGGCCTCGAAGTCGCATCGGCGCTGCGCAATCGCAAACTGCAGGTGACCGTCGTTGCGCCTGAAAGCACGCCGTTTGCCGCGCAGTTCGGCGACGCGATCGGCGCGCACTTTCAGCGTCTGCACGAACAGAACGGCACCACGTTCAGGCTCGACACGCAGGTCGAAGCGATCGACGCCGCCGGTGCGCAATTAAGCGTGCACCTACAGGGCCGCGAAACGCTGAAGTGCGACTTCGTCGTCATCGGCACGGGTGTGCAGCCAACCGCCGAGTTCCTGAAAGGTGTCGACAGGAACGACGATGGCGGCGTGGATGTCGACGAATCGATGCGCGTCGCCGATGCGCTCTATGCAGCCGGCGATATCGCCGCGGCGCGTTTCGGCCCCGGCGCGCAGCGCATTCGCATCGAGCACTGGCGCGTCGCGCAGCAACAGGCCCGCGCAGCCGCACGCGCGATGCTCGGCCTCAAAGCCGCGCAAGCGGCGGTGCCGTTTTTCTGGACCTACCACTACGACAAACAGTTCGACTACGTAGGTCACGTGCGCGCGGGCGAATGGGATCAGCAACTGACCGTCGGTTCGCTCGATAACGACGATTTCGTCACGCTGTTCGCGCGCAACGGCCAGGTGCTCGCTGTGCTGGCCTGCAACCGCGAGCGCGCGGTGGCGGTGCTTGCCGAGGCCATGCGCGAGACGCTCAGCGTCGATGCGGCGAAGAACCTGATCGACGATGCGCAGCGTGACGATGCCAAGCGCGATGACGGTTAACTCCACGGCGCACGAAGCGCCGCTGTTCGTCGTTTCGCCGCACCTGGACGATGGCGTGTTCGGCTGCGGCACGTGGCTGGCCGCGCAACCGGGTTCGACAGTGTGCACCGTGTGCGCCGCGATACCGCCGGTCGCGATACGGACCGAGTGGGACCGGGGCGCAGGATTTCGCGATTCGACCGAAGCGATGCGTACACGTCTGCACGAAGACCACGACGCGCTGGTCTTCCTGCATGCCACCGCGCTGCATCTACCGTTCTTCGATCATCAGTACGGCCAGCCGGCCACGCCGCGCGAGATCGCGCAGGCGATCGCGGATGAATTGCGCCAGCGCGGCGCGCATCGGCTGGCGATGCCGCTCGGGCTCGCGCATCCGGACCATACGCTCGCGAGCGACGCGTGTCTGCTCGTGCTGCAGGCGTTGAAACTGGAACGCTGCATCGTCTACGAAGAAGCGCTGTATCGCGCGCTACCGGGCACCGTCGACGCGCGCATCGCCGAACTCACAGCGCGACACCCCGAGTTCGAATTGACGCGATTCGAGCCGCCCCACGCGGCGATGAACGAAGCGGCACAGGCGCAGCATCGACATCGCAAGCATGCCGCGATACAGGCTTACCGCAGCCAGTTGCCGGCGCTCACCCATCTGCCCGTGCGCGATCTCGACGCACCGGAACGCTTCTGGATGTTGACGCGTCGAGACGGCTGAGCGCATTGCGCAGCACGCGCGGCCTCAAAGAACGACCGCCGGCGCGGGCCATCTGCGCTGGCGGTCGTGACACCCGCTTGGCTGGAAAGCGCTATTTCCCCTTCGTATCGCTGCTTGCGTCCGCACCCGGCATGTTGGTGGTGTCGGTCGCCGGTTTGGTTGCCTTCTTGTGATGCATGATCTTCTTGTGCGATGCCTTCGCGTGCGATGCGCCCATCGTTGCATCGGCGGCGTTCTGCGTGTCCTGGGAGCCGCCGCCGGCGCCTGCCGCGCCACCTGTGCCGCCGCCCCCGTTACCCTGCGCAAACGCGCTGCCCGACGCGCACAGCAGCGAGATGAGGAGTACCGGCAGTGCCTGTCTGCATGATTTCATGAACTTCTCCTTCGGTTCTTCGGACTCTGGATGGATCCGCAAGGATCCGCGACGAACGTTGCCGTTCTCGCGCAACACGCAGCAACCGCCATACCTCGTTCGCTGCAATGCAACGCGAAATCGATGCGTGGACGTGCGCGCGCTGCTCGATCCACGTGATGCGAAATCAAAGCTGGCCCACCGCTTGCGGTGTCATTCACGTTCGGGATGCGCATGCGCATCCGCCATGCTTGAGGACACCACGATGAGCGATACCACTCCACTCAAGGCATACCGGCATCCGGCAGGAGGCTGGGGCTCGGCGAAAGCGGTTGCGTCGATCCTCGTGCAGGAACACGTCGTAGTGCCAGGCAGCCAGATACTGATGCACCAGAACAAGCCGGACGGCTTCGCGTGCGTCAGCTGTTCATGGGCGAAGCCGGCGGATCCGCATCTGTTCGAGTTCTGCGAGAACGGCGCCAAGGCAACCGCGTGGGAGATCACGAACAAACGTATCGACGCGGATTTCTTCGCCGAACACACGGTGACCGAGCTCATGTCGAGGTCCGGCTTCGAGCTGGAGTCGTCCGGACGCTTGACCGCTCCGCTGCGCTACGACCCGGACACCGACCGCTATGTGCAGACCACCTGGGAACACGCATTCGCGGACATCGCGCGCGAGTTGCGAGCGCTGGACCCGAAGAGCGTGGTGTTCTACGCGTCGGGTCGCGCATCGCTGGAAACGTCGTATATGTACCAGCTGCTGGCGCGAATGTACGGCACGAACAACCTGCCCGACAGTTCGAACATGTGCCACGAGAGCACGTCCGTGGGTTTGCCGCCTTCGATCGGCGCGTCGGTCGGCACGGTGACGCTCGAGGATTTCGATCACACCGACTGCCTGTTCTTCTTCGGCCACAACACCGGCACCAACGCGCCGCGCATGCTGCATCAGCTTCAGGATGCGCGTAACCGCGGCGCGAAGATCCTCACGTTCAACCCGCTGCGCGAACGCGGGCTCGTGGAATTCGCGAACCCGCAATCGGTGCCTGAGATGCTCAAGCCAGGCGGCACGCAGATCAGCACGCAATACCATCAGGTCAAGGTGGGCGGCGACGCGGCCGCGATAGCGGGCCTCTGCAAGCATTTGATCAAATGGGACGACGCGGCGCGCGCGAAAGGCGAGACGCCGGTGCTCGATCACGCGTTCATCGCGGAGCACACGCAAGGCTTCGACGCCTTCGTCGATGCGATGCGCCGACTCACATGGGAGGAGATCGAGCGGCACTCGCAACTGACGCGCGAAGCGCTTGCGGAAGCCGCTGCCGAATACGCGGCCGCGGAGCGGGTGATGGTGCTGTACGGGATGGGCATTACGCAGCATCGCAGCGGCGTGCACAACGTGCAGATGCTGGTGAACCTGCTGCTACTGCGCGGCAACATCGGCAAGCGCGGTGCGGGCATCTGTCCGATTCGCGGCCATTCGAACGTGCAGGGTCAGCGCACGGTGGGCATTACCGAAAAACCCGCGCTCGCGCCGCTCGACAAGCTGAAGGAGCTCTACGCGTTCGAACCGCCGCGTGACACAGGACTCACCACCGTCGATACCTGCAAAGGCGTGCTGGATGGCAGCGTCAAGGCATTCATCGGACTGGGCGGCAATTTCCAGGTCGCGACACCGGATCATCATGTGATGGAACCCGCGTGGCGCAACACGCGCCTCACGGTGCAGATCGCGACGAAGCTCAACCGCAGCCATCTGCTGCACGGCGAGGTGGCCTATCTGCTGCCCTGCCTTGGACGCATCGAGGTGGACCGGCAGGCAAGCGGCGAACAGGCGGTGACGGTGGAAGACAGCACCGCGTGCATCCACGGTTCACATGGCTATGCGGAACCCGCTAGCGACATGCTGCTTTCCGAGCCCGCGATCGTCGCGGGCATCGCGAAAGCGCTGCTGCCGCGCAATCCGCACGTCGACTGGGACGCATGGGTGGACGACTACTCGCTGGTGCGCGATGCGATCGAGCGCACGTATCCCGACCAATTCAAGGACTTCAACCGGCGCATGTGGCAACCCGGCGGCTTCCATCGTCCGTTGCCGGCCACCGAGCGGACCTGGAAAACACCGAACGGGAAGGCGAATTTCATCGTACCCGAGACGCTCGACGAAGACGCCGACATGCCCTCCTCAGGCCCCGACGTGCTGCGCCTGATGACGACACGCGGCGACAGCCAGTTCAACACCACCGTCTATTCGCTCGACGATCGCTTCCGTAGCGTCAAAGGCACGCGCAACGTGCTGTTGATGCATCGCGACGACATGGAACGGCTCGGCTTGAGCGAAGGGGATGCGGTCTGTATTTCAACGGTCTCCCGGGACAACGTGACGCGCGAAATTGACGGTATGCGCGTGCATGCGTTCGATATTCCGCGCGGCTGCCTGATGGGCTACTACCCCGAATGCAACCCGCTGATTCCGCTGTCGCATCACGCGGAATCGAGCAAGGTGCCGGCCGCGAAATCGATACCGGTGCGATTGAAGAAATCGCACCGGGTGGTGGCAGAGGCGGCGTGAATCAGCGTTGAGTCAGCGCCGCTGCGCCTTCTTCGCTTTCGGCGACTCTTGCGCTTCTTCATTCAGCGCGTCTTCATCCGGCGCGAACGCATCGCCGACGCGATCCGGTTCGATATCGCTGTCGAACTGCAACGTCTCGTCACCGTCGGCCGCGGCGCGCTCGCCGGTGCCCGCGCGGTCCGTATCGCTATCCAGCTCCGTGTCGCCGGTTTCCAGCGCGTGGTTGTCCAGCTCGGTATCCCGATCGAAGTCGTGACGCTTCGCGCCCGCCACGTCGCTCCCGCTATCCGACGAGTCGCTCGGGCCCAATGCGCCTGTGGTGTTCCCTGGGCTGCCTTTCTGCGGCAATTCGTTGTCGGGGTCCAGTGTGCTGCTGGTCATGTCGATCTCCTTTCATCACACATCCGGGTGCGGATCGCCGCTCTGCCTCATTGGGCGGAACAGATCGATCGTTGTCCTGATGTGGATCCGCATGCGGCGTTCCAGCATGCGCGACACGATGCAGCTCAATGCCCTTCCCGCTCCTTCAGCCGCGCGCGATGCGCGGCGACCTTCGCGCGATTGCCGCAGATCGCCATGCTGCACCAGCGGCGCGCGTGACCGCGCGTGTGGTCCGCGAACAGCAGCGTGCAGCGCGGCCCTTCGCATGCCTTCACGTGTGTGAAGTCTTCGTCGCATACCAGCTTCGCCAATGCTTCCGCAATCGGCATCAGCAACGATTCCGCCGAAGTCCAGCGCCGGTTCTCGCGGAATTCGAAGCGCGCGGCGCCCTCTTCGACGTGCGCGACGACCTCGCCAAAGCGCTCGTCGCGCGCCAGCAGCTGATTCAACGGTGCGAGTTCGCGCGCGTCTTTCGCCGTCAGCGGCCGGCCCTTGCGCTTCTGCACGAAGCCTCTGAACCATTCGCGCAGCCCGCGCGCCTGGTCCGCAACCGCATCGAGCTGCGCGGCGGTGGACTGCGCGCGCATTGCCGCAAGCGCGGCAGCGGGTACGAGCCCGGCCTGTTCGAGCCAGCCGAGTAGCCCTTCGCCATCGCTGATCCAGTCGACTTCCTCGTCCACCGGCGTGGCGATCGAGTTCAGGAAATCGAGTCCGGGCGCGTCGGCCACCAAGATCGCGGGAATCTGACGGTAGTCCATAAGCAACCTGACGAATGAATGACGATCGGAATCACGATGAAAATAGTGTAACCACTAAAAATCATCTTGACAAGTTACATATCTCGTTAGTAACCTCTAAAACATAAATTTGCAGGTTACATAGAGCACGACAGACAGGTGTGCGTCACGAGCGGCAACCTTTTTCTTCAAAGGAGCAGGACATGTCTCTTGGCAATGTGAGCGCGGTGCTGGTGCACGGCGCATGGGCTGACGGATCGAGCTTTGGCAAGGTGATCGAGCGTCTGAAGGGTCACGGCATCCGTGCTGTCGCGGCGCCATTGCCGCTGACGTCGCTGGGCGACGACGTGGCCGCGCTGGATCGCACACTGGAACGGATCGACGGGCCGGTCGTGCTGGTGGGGCACGCGTACGCGGGCGCCGTGATCGGTGCAACGCGGGCGCCGAACGTCGCCGCGCTCGTGTATGCGGCCGCGCTTGCGCCGGACGAAGGCGAAACCGTCGCGGATGTGTTCTATCGCGACGAGACGCATCCGCAGGCGCCGAAGCTCGCGCCGGACGCGCACGGCTGGATCTGGCTTCCCGACGACGCATTTGCATCCGCATTCGCGCAGCACGCGACGCCAGAAGAGCTTGCGGTGCTCGCCGCGGTGCAGCGGCCGATTGCTGCGGTGTGCATTGGCGAAGCGGTGAAGCGGCCGTTGTGGAAGGACGTGCCGAGCTGGTTCCTGATCGCGGAACAGGACCGGATGATCAACCCGGCGACGCAGCACTTTATGGCGCGCCGGATGAAGGCGCACGTGCGTTCGTACGACGCTGATCACACGCCCATCGTCACGGCGCCCGATGCAGTCGCGAACGTGATCGTCGAAGCCGTTCAGTCCGTTGCCGCGCGATAAGCGCACTAACTTTGTTCACTGCATTCGAGGATAGAAATCATGAGCACCATCACCTATCGCCGCGCGAACGTCGACGGCTTCAACGTGTTCTATCGCGAAGCGGGCCGCGCGGGCGCGCCGAAGCTGCTGCTTCTGCACGGTTTCCCGAGCTCCAGCCACATGTTTCGCGATCTGATGCCGCTGCTCGCGGACCGCTTTCATATCGTCGCGCCAGATCTGCCGGGCTTCGGGCAATCCGATCTGCCGTCACGCGACGAGTTCGCGTATACGTTCGACAACCTCGCCAACGTGATCGAGCGCTTCACGGAAGTGATCGGCTTCGACCGGTTCGCGGTGTACGTGTTCGACTACGGTGCTCCCACCGGTTTTCGTCTCGCACTCAAGCACCCCGAGCGGATCACGGCGATCGTTTCGCAGAACGGCAACGCGTACGAAGAAGGCTTGAGCGACGGCTGGAACCCGATTCGCGCGTACTGGAAGGACCCGTCGCAAGCGAATCGCGATGCGCTGCGCGCGCTGCTCACGCACGAGACGACTGTGTGGCAATACACACATGGCGTGAAGGACGCGGCCTCGGTATCGCCCGACGGCTATTCGCTCGACGACTTCTACATGAGCCGTCCGGGCGCGCACGAAGTGCAGCTCGATCTGTTCCGCGACTATCGGAACAACGTCGCGCTGTATCCGGAGTTTCAGGCGTATTTCCGCACGCATCAGCCGCCGTTTCTCGCGGTGTGGGGCAAGAACGATCCGTTCTTCCTGCCTCCGGGTGCCGAAGCGTTCAAGCGTGACATGCCGAATGCGGAAGTGCGGTTCTTCGATACCGGGCACTTCGCGCTAGAAACGCATGCCGCGGAAATTGCGGCGGTTATCGCGGAGTTCTTGCTGCGATAACCCAGGCGCCGGATCAGTTCGGGCTGGATGTGGAGCGGATCGCGGGCTGGGGTGCAGCGGAGGGTTGAACGATTGCTGCGCGCTGTCGGCCGATCTGCAGGATCGCGACGCTACCGAGTATCACGACGATCGCGATCCCCTCCAGAATGCCGATGCGCTCTCCGCACGCCTGGCCGATCAACAATGCGACGACAGGCGTGATGTAGGTCGAACTCGAGGCCGCAACCGCACCCAGTTCCTGAAGCAGAAAATAGTAGATCAGGAATGCGATACCGGTTCCGAAAATCCCGAGCCCGACGATAACTCCGGTTGCCGCGCGCCAATCCGTGAATAGCCGCCCGATGCCCGTGAAGTCCGTCGCCAGTGCCAGCAGAATGAGCGCGATGCCCATCTGCCATGTGACCAGCGCTAAAGGCGGCAATTGATGCGGCGACAGAAAGCGGCGTACGTATACGTACGACAGCCCAAAGACGGACGCGCCAGCCACCATCCACGACACGCCGACCGGATCGATAGGGCTGGACGCGCCTTCCCACGGTCGCGCAATCAGCGCGATGCCGGCGAATCCGCATGTCACGCCAAGCGCCATCAGCCAGTTGAGCTTTTCCGATCGCAGGAACAGCACCGAGAAGAGCGCGGTGAACAACGCGATGGAGCCGCCCAGCACACCCGCGATGCCCGAAGGCAGCAGTGCGGTTCCTTTGACGATCGACACGTAGTAGAACGCCGTGGCCACGGCGGCCATCACGAAGAAGTGAGGCAGATGGCGCACCTGGCGTCGATTGATCGCGCGTGCGCGCCATGCTGCACACGCCAGCGGCAGGAAACCAAACAGCACCCGCAGGAAGGCGATCTGCGTGGGCGTGATGAGAACCGAGGCCCACTTCATGTAGATGAAGTTCGATCCCCAGACGAGTCCGAGCAGAACGAAGGCGAACCTGGTCAGCTTCATCGTGCTTTATCCGACGCTGAGGTAAGCCACCAGTAGAGCAAAGCGCAAAAGCTGCCGATAGAACGGAAGCGGCGTCGGTATGGGATGCAGGCGTCAGGTGGTCGAATACAATGAACTTCATGACTCCGCGCATCGACCTCCGCCCTGCAACCCCGGCCGACGTGCCGTTTCTCCTGCAGCTTCGCAAGCTCACAATGACGGAGCATCTGCAACGAATGGGCGAGCCGGTCGACGAAGACGCCCACTTGCAGCGGGTCTGGTCGAATTTCGATGACGCACAGATCATTCGCGCGAATGACGAAAGCATCGGGCTGCTCAAATTGAACCGGGCGCCTGACGAGTGGCATGTGCACCAGATCCAGATCCTGCCCACACATCAAGGCAGCGGCATCGGCAAGCGCGTCTTGAGCGCAGTATTGGACGAAGCAAGATGTAAGGGCGTGCATATGTCGCTGAGCGTACTGCACGGAAACCCGGCGCGGCGACTCTACGAGCGGCTCGGCTTCGAAGTCGTTACCGAAACTTCCATCGAGGCGACGCTCAGGTGGCGTCCGTAATATTCCCCGTTGTGCAAGAATTCCCCTGAGCAACGGACCCCTCCGACACGAGGAATCGACCGACCATGACGCGCCGCCCCCGTCTCCACCTCGCCGCAACACAATACGTCGCGCTGGCAGCGTGCATCGCGCTAACACTGCCCGCACTCGCGCAGACCGATGCCACCACGCAAGCCGCCGCACCAGTAATCCAGGCGAGCCCCGCGATCACCAAACTATTCGCCCCCACCGGCACCTTGCGCGCGTCGATCAACCTCGGCAATCCGGTGCTGGCCACCCTCGATCCCGCAACCGGCAAGCCCGTTGGCGTTTCGGTCGACCTCGCCACCGAATTCGCAAAACGCCTCGGCGTGCCGCTCGAACTCGTTGCGGTCAAATCGGCCGCGGCATCCGTCGATAACGTCGATCACGATCAGGCGGACATCGGCTTCTTCGCCGTCGACCCTAAGCGCGGAGATGAAATCAGCTTCACGAGGCCGTATGTGCTGATCGAAGGCTTCTACCTTGTGCGTGACGCCTCGCCGATCAAGACCAACGATCAGGTCGATCGGGCGGGCGTGACCGTCGCGGTCGGCAAAGGCAGCGCGTACGACCTGTACCTCTCCCGCGAATTGCATCACGCGACGATCGTGCGCATTCCCACGTCGCCGGCTGTGGTGCAGAGCTTCATGGATCAGCATCTGGACGTGGCGGCAGGCGTCAAGCAGCAGCTCGAAGCCGACGCCGCTCAAACCAGCGGGCTGCGTCTGCTCGATCAGCGCTTCATGGTGATTCGCCAGGCAGTCGGCGTACCTAAGGCAAGAGGGAACGACGCAGCGGCGTATCTATCGCAATTCGTCGAAGCGATGAAGGCATCGGGGTTCGTGGCAGCGTCGCTGGCGCGCCATCATATTGCGGGAGCGACGGTCGCTAAAGAAAACGACTGACGCTCACTGCTCCGCTAGCGCGTAGTGAACCGAGACCTGCCCTTTCTTCTCTTTGACCTTAGAGATCGTCACCTTGCCCACCACACCCGACGACGTCACATGCGTTCCACCGCACGGATACGCCGGTTGCGGTCCAAAGCCGATCTTGCGCAAACTGCCTTCCAGCGTGGTGTGACGCGGCAGATCGCCCGCCACCTGCTCGTTCACCAGACGCTCGATAACGTCGGGTGTCATCGGCTGCAACGCTTCGCCGCCTTCGAACACGACGCGCGCTTCGCCAGGCCAGTGATGCCCCTTCACCGCGCGCCAACCTAGCGTCTCGCCGATGTAGCCGATCAGATGGCCGGCCGAGTGAAGCCGCGCGTGCAGCAAACGCGGCGCGGGCAGCACCTGAAGATGAGCCTCGCCAACGGGCACCGCCCGGTCGCAGACGTGGATCACCTGCTCGCCATCCTGCGTGACGCGAATCACGTTCGCCTCGCCGATCGTGCCGACATCCGAAGGCTGCCCGCCGCCTTGCGGATGAAACAGCGTGGCAGACAGCATGACGTGATACGTGCCGTCGTCGGTGGGAGCACAGCTGATCACGGTGGACTGTGCGTCCAGTTCGTCACGCTGCAGATAGAGACGTTGCGTCATGTTGCGTTTCCTGTTCGAAGAGCTTGCCTACGATCGATGCATCGTAGGCGGAACGGAACCGCGTCGCTTGTAAAAAATTGATCGAGCGACGCAAACGCGAACACCACGCGAAGATGACGCGCTTACGTTTGATATCCGGACGGCGCAACGCCGAACGCTTGCCGGAACGCGCGATTGAAGTGGCTCTGGTCGTAGAAGCCGACCTCCTGCGCAACGTCCGCGATCGCCTGCGGGCCGCGCGACAGCAGCGAACACGCACGCTCCAGCCGCAGCCGCACGAGCCACGCATGCGGCGTCATGCCGATGGTCTGCTTGAACTGCTTGAGAAACTGGAAGCGGCCGAGCCCGCACAGCGCGGCCAGTTCATCGAGGGTGATCTTGTCGGCGAGATGACTGAAGCAGTAGTCCCGCACGAGTCGCCACTGCACCGGCGACAACGCGCCCTTCACGTTTTCGGGCACTACCGCGCGCGACTGTGCGAACAGAAACGCCAGCAAGGTCAGCCATTCCGACTGCACTTCGAGGCCGCTCGCGCCGTTGCTGCGATGCATCGCATCGTGCAGCCGCAGCAGATGACCCGCAAGCACCGGGTCTTCGAGCAGCGTGCCCGTGAATGCCGGCTCGCGGTGCATGCCGCTGATTTCTTCCGCCACGCTCGCGACGAGTTCCGGCGCCAGCCGGAATGTCTTCAGCGTGTACGCGCTGTCGCCTTCCGGCATGCCGTCGTGAATCTCGCCGGGCGGCATCAGGTAGACGCTCCCGGGCGCGAGCCATTCCGTTCTGCCGTTGTTCCGCTGACGCTGCACGCCTTCGGTCACGATGCCCACATGCACATCGAGGTGAAAGTGCCGTTCGAAACCGAATTCCGCGAAGCGCGCCGTGCCCAGCACGAGGCCGGGCACCTCGGAAATTCGCTGGTATTGCACGTATTCAGGCATGGGAATGACGCAATGAGGGGCGCGATGACGCGTGGATTGCTGTTTGGCCGCACCAGTATAGCGGCGGCGCGCGCAATCAGCCGGCGGCGAGCTTCCACCCATCGGACGAAAGCGCGAACGTCGTACACGACAGCGGCACGACGTCGATTCTGGGCACCGCGTCCTGCTCGGCGCGCAGCGCATGCAGGATCGCGGCGCGAACCACCACCGCGTGCGTAATCGCAATCACATCGCCCTGTGCCGGCAACGCATCCATCCACGCACCGACGCGGCGCAGCACGCTTTCGAACGACTCGCCGCCATGCGGCGCGGAACGCGGATCATGGATCCAGGCGTCGAGATCCGCGGGCGCGTCGCGAGTCACGTCGCGCAGGCGCTTGCCGCGCCAGCAGCCGTAGTCGGCGTCGCGCAGCGCCGCATCGATGCTTGCCTGCACGCCCAATGCCACCGCGCTTTGCCGCGCGCAGCGCGCGGGGCTGCACAGCACCGTCGTCGCTTCCGTTGCAATCGACCATTGGTCACGCAGCGCGGTCGCTTCGGCAAGGCCCCGCTCGTCGAGTGGGTCGTCGTCCGGAAAGCAGCCGGCGCGCATCGCGTGGGTCGCGGCATGCGCAACGAGTCGCAGCGATGCCTGAGCGCTCACGCCGTACCCCACGCCATCCGACAAAGCCCGGAAAGGCTCTTGCAATCGGTTTTCAATGGCCCTACGTTCACGCGTACAATCCCTCGTTACGAAATGCGGAAGCCGGTGCAAATCCGGCGCGGTCGCGCCACTGTAACCGGGCATAGCGAATCCCGGAAGCCAGACCCCGTTTCGACTCTCCCTTAAACCTTCCATCGGGGCGCGATACCCCCAGAGGTGCCATATGAGCGAAGCAGTCCTGAAGCCGGCGGTTGCGCCGGCTCCCATCCCGGTTCGTGAACTCCTGCCATGGGTCGTGTTCGTCGGCCTGATCCTGCTGCTCGCAATCTACTTCGTCGGCGCGGAAGAAGGCGCGACGTCGATCGTGCCCGGCATGTACGTGCATGAGTTCGTGCATGACGGCCGCCATCTGCTCGGCTTCCCCTGCCACTAACGCGGAGTTCAAGATGGTCGGAAAATTGCTCATGCGCGGGATGCTCGCAGGCATCGCCGCGGGCCTCCTCACGTTCGCATTCGCCAAGGTGGTCGGCGAACCTCAGGTCGATCAGGCGATTTCGTTTGAAGCGAAGCTCGACGCCGCCAAGGGTGAAGCGCCGGAACCTGAAATCGTCAGCCGCCACACGCAGGCGGGCCTCGGTCTTCTAACGGGCGTCGTCACCTATGGCGCCGCGTTCGGCGGCCTCTTCGCGCTCACCTTCGCGTATGCGTATGGCCGCGTCGGTCGCATCGCGGCGCGGCCGTTGGCTGCGTGGCTCGCGCTCGCGGCATTCGTCACGCTCGTGATCGTGCCGAACATCAAGTACCCGGCGAATCCACCTTCGGTGGGCGACCCGGAAACGATCGGCTATCGAACAGGCCTGTTCTTCCTGATGATCGCGATCTCGATCGCGACGATGGTGTTCTCGCTGAACCTGCGCCGTCATCTGTCGGCGAAGCTGGGGCAATGGAACGCATCGATCGTGGCGGGGCTCGTGTTCATCGTGATCATCGCGGCGGTGCAGCTTGGGCTGCCCGTGATCAATGAAGTGCCGGCGGCGTTCCCGGCGGTCGTGCTGTGGAAGTTCCGCGTCGCGGCGATCGGCATGCAGGTGATCATGTGGACCACGATCGGCCTGCTGTTCGGCGCGTGGGTCGAGCGTGGCGCGCTGGTTGGGTCGCGCGCCTGACGAGCGGCAGTTCGCGCCGCGAAGCTAGCGGCGCTTCATCAGCCAGATGAAGAAGAGGCCACCCAGCGCGGCCGTCGCGACGCCAACCGGCAGATCCTCGGGAGCGATCAGCGTGCGCGCCGCGACGTCGACCCAGATCAGGAAGATCGCACCAAGCAGCGCGGTCGCTGGCAACATCCGCCGATGATCAGCGCCGACGAAGCGTCGCGCGATATGCGGAATCATCAACCCGACAAAGCCGATCGAGCCGCTCATCGCGACCATCACGCCAGTCATCAGCGAGGCGACCACGAACACGCGAATGCGCAACGAAGTGACGGCGATGCCGAGCGTCGTCGCCGTCTGATCGCCCGCCATCACTGCGTTCAGCGAGCGCGCGGACGTCGTCAGCATCACGAATCCGCCGGTCAGCACGATGGCCGGAATCGCGAGCAAATTCCAGCGCGCAAGCCCGAGACCGCCGAGCATCCAGAACAGCACCGATGACGACGCACGATGGTCTCCGAGGAACAGCAACAGGTTCGCCATCGCCATCAGGAAGAACGACACCGCGACACCCGACAGCAGCAGCCGGTCGGAATTCAGGCGGCCATGCCGCATCGCCACGGACATCACCACGAGCATCGCAAGCAACGCGCCCGCGAACGCCGCAACAGGCAGCGTTGCGATGCCGATCGACTCGCCCACGTACAGAATGACCACCACCGCGCCGAGCGTCGCGCCGGATGTCACGCCAAGCAGATGAGGATCGGCGAGTGCATTGCGGGTGACGGCCTGCAACACCGCGCCCACCAGCGCGAGCCCCGCGCCGACCAGCCCGCCCAGAATCACGCGCGGAAAGCGGATCAGCCAGACGATGCTGTATTGGCCGCCGGTCCAGGCCGCCGACGCTTCGTGCCCGGTGAGCCACGCGACCACACGGCTCGACAGGATCTTCCATGTCACCGCCGGCGCGATCGGCACCGGGCCAATGCCGACTGCCACCACCACCGAAACGGCAAGCAGCGCCAGCAGACAGCCGATCAGCAGCGTATGCCCGAACGACCGGGCCTCCATAGCAGTCACCCAGGCCGGGCTCGATGACGGTCGGCTCATCTCGTCACAGCCCTCGCCTGACATCGATGAAGACCGCCATCATGGCTGGAACGCGGCAGGATGCAGCACCTTCGCGATCGTCGCGATCGCGCGCACATTGGCGACGCCGGGAGTCGCGTCGTCATATGGCACGACGATGAAGCGGTTGTGCTTTACCGCATCCATGCCGTTGAGCGCCGGATTGTCACGCAGGAACGCTTCCTTCTGGGCCGCGGTGACATTCCCATAGTCGACGATCACGATCGCCTGCGGATTGCGCGCCACCACCGTTTCCCAGTTCACGCGCGTCCAGCTGTCGTCGAGATCGTCCATCACGTTGCGGCCGCCCGCGGCCGCGATCAGCGCTGTCGGGATCGCCTCGCGGCCCGCGGTAAATGGCCGGTCCTCGCCGCTGTCATAGACGAACACGCTGACCGGCTTGCCGTCGTGGGCCGCTTTCGACGAGATCGCGCGGATCTTCGCGCGCATGCTTTCGATCAGCGCATTGGCACGACTCTCGACATCGAAAATCGTGCCGAGGTTGGCGAGATCGCGATACACGTCGTCGAGCGACGCGGGCGGCCGCTTCATCACGTGCGCGCACGATTCGGTCAGTTCGTAGACCTTGATGCCGAGCGGCGCCAGCGTGGCGGGCGTGACCTCGCCGCCCACCTTCATTCCGTAGTTCCAGCCGGCAAAGTAGAAATCCGCGTTCGCGCCCACCAGCGTCTCGACGGACGGATATTCCTTCGAAAGCTCCGGCAGCGAGCCGAGCGATTGCCGGAGTTCATCGGTGCCGGTGTTCCAGCCGCTCACGCCGGTGTAGCCGACCATCCGGTCCTTCAGGCCGAGCGCGATCATCATGCCGGTCAGATTCACGTCGTTGCTGATCGCGCGTTGCGGCGGTCCCGCAAACGTCACGTCACGGTTGCAACTACGGATCGTCACGGGATAGGTGGTGGCCGACGCCGTCGACAAGGTGGCCGCGGCCAGCCATCCGGCGGCGAGTGCGCCGGTCGTCAGACGCAGCATCAGGCGAAACAACGGGCGGTTATGCACGGGCGTTCTCTCCATCGGTGAGCAAGGTAATGCGTGGATAGCGGGACACGGGATGGGCGTCGACGATCGCCCGAACTTCGAATACGTCCGCAAGCAGCGACTCGGTGATGACCTCACGCGGCGTGCCCTGCGCGACGATCTCCCCGTGGTGGATCACGTACAGGCGATCGCAAAACGCCGCGGCCAGATTGAGGTCGTGAATCGTCGCCAGCGTGGTGATGCCCATGCGACGCACCAGCGACAGCAGTTCGATCTGATGCCGCAGATCGAGATGATTGGTCGGCTCGTCGAGGATCAGCAGCGAGGGCTGCTGCGCCAGCGCACGCGCCAGCAGCACGCGCTGCTTTTCGCCGCCGGAGAGCGTGTCGAAATTCCGGTCGCGGCATGCCGACAGACCGACCCGTTCGAGCGCTCCGTCCACGATGGCGGCATCCTCCGGCGTATCGCCGCCAAAGCGGGTCTTGTGCGGCGTGCGGGCCATGTAGACGACGTCGAGCACGGTCAGCCCGAAGTCCTCCGGAAATTCCTGCAACACGACCGCGGCGCGCAACGCGAGCCACTTCGGCGACTGCTTCCAGATGTCTTCGCCGTCCACGCGTATCGTGCCTGCGGACGGCGTGGTGTAGCGAAACGCACAGCGCAGCAGACTGGTTTTGCCACTGCCGTTCGGTCCGATCAACCCGACGAACTCACCTGGCTGCGTCGTCAGGCTGACCGAGCGCAGCACTTTCGCGGCGCGCTCACGCTGCGCGCCGGGCGCCCAGTCGACTTCGGATAGCTGCAGTGTCGACATTTGCGACTCTCCGCCGGCCGCGAGCAGCTGGCCTAGAACGTATAGGCGAGCTTCGCGAACGCCGTGCGGCCCAGCGAGTTGTACCCAGCAGCCGTGATGTACTGCCGGTTGAACACGTTCGACAGGTTCGCGGACGCAGTCAGATGCGCGTTGATCTTGTACGACGCACGCAGGCTGACCGTTGTATAGGATCCCAGAGGAATCGTGTTCGCTTCGTCGTCGAAGGTCGTGCCGCCGTACAGCAGCGAAATACCCGTGCTGAGCGCGTGCAGATGCAGTTCGTCCCACGTGTGATCGACACTCACGCTCGCGGTCTGACGCGGGCGCCGATTGAGCCACGTGCCATCCGACACGTCCTGCGGATCGAGCAGACCGACCGCGACGCTCACCGCGGTCGTCGACGCGATCGTCCCCTTGTACGACAGATCGACGCCCTTGATGTGCACCTCGCCGATGTTGCTCGGGATGAACGTCTCCGCGTCGTACGCGATCAGATCGTGCACGCGCGTGTCGTACACCGCCGCGGAAAACTTGCCGAACGACGTGTTCGCGTCGAGCGCCGCTTCCACCGTATCGCTACGTTCGGGCCGCAGGTTCGGATTGCCGAAGTCCGGGTAGTACAGCTCGTCGAAGGTCGGCAGGCGGAATGCGTTGCCGTACGAGAGCCGCGCCGTGTAGACCGGTGTGATCGCATACGACAGCGCGACGTTGCCCGTATTGACCGGCTGTCCTTCCGCGATCTCGTGACGTCCCGCCAGGAACACCGTGAACGCGCCGAGCGTCGTCGACTGATGCAGCGACACCGCGGAGTCGTTGCGGGTCGGCACGCCATCCGGAATGTCGATGGGCAGGAAAGCCTGCTCGCGCGAGAAGTCGTAGGCGAGTTTCGTTTCGCCTGACAGCGGCAGCCCGAACAGCTTGAAGCCGCGCTCCTGATGCGTCAGCGACGTCGACGTGCTCAGGCGCGTCGAATCGATTTCATCGGTCGGAATGGTCGGGTCGGCCGCGTAGAGGAACTGACGGTCGGTCGAATAACCGACTGACTGATCGAACTGCGTATCCGGCGCGATATCGAAGTGGAACGCAAGGCCGGTGGTCAGTTGGTGATCGCGCTGCCAGTCGTCGCCGCCGGCGTTGTCGTACGAAAGGTTCGACTGGTGATACAGCATGAAGCTGGACACCGACCAGTCGCCGTGCGCGTAGCCGAGGCGCGCATCGAAGTCCTGCGCGTGATACGGATTGCGGCCGTCTTCATGACCGTACTGCCAAGGCTGCGTCGAGTCGATGCCGGCGGTGTTGTAGTCGTGAAAGCCTAGCGAATACGTGAGTCCGGCCAGCGCCGACAGCGGACCGGTCGACGGCACGGTGCCGCTGGTGCGCACCTGCGTATCGAAGGTCTTGTTCGAGCCGCCGCCGAACGACACCGTGGTCTGGTTCGGCTGTCCCGACGCATGGCGCGTGAACAACTGCACGACGCCGCCCACCGCATCCGCGCCAAACGAAGCGGCCGCGGGCCCGGAAATCACTTCGACGCGATCGAACGCCGCGGTCGGCAGGTCCGCCCATTCGGCGACGCCCAGCGTCGAGGAGCCGACGCGAATGCCGTCGATGAACACCGCGACCTGTTCGCCCGTCGAGCCGCGAATGCTGACCGACGCCGACGAACCCGGCCCGCCGTTCTGCGACACCGTGATGCCGGGCAGCGTAGCCAGCGCATCGGCGATGCTGGGGTCGGCGGGAGACAGGCGGTCGAGGTCCTGGCGCGTGAGCACGTTGGTCGTCGCATAGCGCTGGTCGAACGACTGCGGCAGATGCTGCGTATCGCCGGTCACGACGATATTGGGCAGCGTGATCTGCGCGGCGGATTGAGCAGCCTGCTGAGAGGCGGAATCGTCCGCGGCGTGGGCGGCCTGCGCGCCGAACGAAAGCGCGAGGACCGTACACGTGCCGGCTACGGCAACGCGACGGCACAAAGCTCCCTGGACGGGAGTCATTTTGACGATGGTGGTGGACATGACAGATCCTGAGGTCGG
Source organism: Paraburkholderia phosphatilytica (assembly GCF_003443895.1). GTDB lineage: Bacteria > Pseudomonadota > Gammaproteobacteria > Burkholderiales > Burkholderiaceae > Paraburkholderia > Paraburkholderia phosphatilytica. The sequence continues at coordinate 392,018 of NZ_QQOA01000001.1, forward strand.
AACTGTCCTTGCAACATGCATCCGCGCAATGCGGTGCTGGCGCTTCGGGACACCCCGCCCTTTGCGGCTGCTTGGACCTCGGTTGATGGCAGGTCTCCTGGCTCGCGGGTCGCTGCCCGTGCCGACCTTCCCGGATGTGTCCAGTGGTCGCGATTGGCACGAGCTCGCCGCTTACAGTTGCGGGGGCAGCCGCAGACTCGAAGCATGAGCGCTTCTACTGCGTTCCCTTTTGATCCCGGTGACGGGAACCATCAGGGCGCAAGCGTAACGATTTATGCGCGATGCAGTCAATGTTCGTGGGCCACGGGTGTTGCATAACGGCCCACGCGAACGGCAAACGCGAGCCCGCTATCGACGCATCCGCGACGACGCCCAGTCCGATTCGCGCGCGAGTTCGACGAACGCCTTCAGGTAGTCGATCGATGCATCCGCTTCGCGCGTACCGAGGAAAATCTGCTTCGCGATGCCCTCCTTGCCGAGCTTCACCGGCATCACGGGAATACGGTCCGCGTATTCGTCCGCGAGCCAGCGCGGCAGTGCGGTCACGCCGCGACCGCTCGCCACCATCTGCAGCATGATGTCGGTGGTTTCGATCGTCTTGTGCCGTCTCGGCACGACACCCGCTGGTATGAGGAACTGGTTGTAGATGTCCAGCCGGTCGGTCTCGACGGGGTACGTAATCAGGATCTCGTCCGCGAGCTGCTCGGGCTTCACGTAACGCGCATTCGCCAGCCGATGCTGCTCCGCGACCACCAGCACCTGCTCGTAGTCGAACACAGGTTCGAAGCGCAGGCCCTGCTTCTGCAGCGGATCGGGCGTGACGAGCACATCGATGTCGTAGCCGAAGAGCGCACCGATGCCGCCGAACTGGAAGCGCTGCTTCACGTCCACGTCGACGTCCGGCCAGCGCGACAGATACGGCGACACGACCTTCAGCAGCCACTGGTAGCACGGGTGACATTCCATGCCGATGCGCAGCGTGCCGCGCTGACCTTCGGCGTACTGCTTCATGCGCGCCTCGGCCAGCTCGAACTGCGGCAGCAGCCGGTTCGCGAGCGCGAGCAGATACTGGCCGGCTTGCGTGAGCCGCAGGCTACGGCCCTCGCGGTCCCAGACCGGCGTGCCGAGCTGCTGCTCGACTTTCCTCACGGTGTGACTCAATGCGGACTGCGTGAGGTTGAGCACGCCGGCGGCGGCCGTGAGCGAGCCCTGCCGTTCGACTTCGCGAATGATGACGAGATGGATGCGTTCCAGCATGATTTCACCAATCCATGAACGAATTTAATCGATGAATGAAATAATGCCATTTTATTTCATGCATCGAAATCCCTATCATCGGGCCTGTCCTTTTTCAATTCGCCTCACAGGTCCCACATGGTCACGACGCACAATCTCGGTTTCCCGCGCATCGGCGCGAAGCGCGAACTCAAGTTCGCTCTCGAAAGCTACTGGAAAGGTCAATCGTCGCGCGACGAACTGAAGGCACTGGGTGCGTCGTTACGGCAGCGCCATTGGGCGCAGCAGCAAAGCCTCGACCTCGTGCCGGTCGGCGACTTCGCGTTCTACGACCAGGTGCTCGACATGAGCTTCACGCTCGGCAACCTGCCGGAACGCGTGCAAGGCTTCCACGGCGATGCGCTCGACAACTACTTCCGCGTCGCGCGCGGCCGTTCGGCGCAGGGTGCCGAAGACCATAGCGCATGCTGCGGCGGCGTCGCGGCGGGCGAGATGACCAAGTGGTTCGATACGAACTATCACTACATCGTGCCGGAATTCACCGCATCGACGAGCTTCTCGCTCGACGCATCGCGCCTCGTCACGCAGCTGACCGAAGCGCGCGCCGCCGGCGTGACGGCGAAGCCGGTCATTATCGGACCGGTCACATATCTGTGGCTTGGCAAAGCGAAGGACGACTCCGATCGCCTCGCGCTGCTGCCGAAGCTGCTGCCGGTGTACGGCGCGCTACTCGACACGTTCGCGGCGCAAGGTGTGGAGTGGGTGCAGATCGACGAGCCGGCGCTCGTCACCGAACTCGATCCGGCGTGGCAACAAGCATTCGTGACGGCCTACGAGGCGCTGGAGACGCGCCGTGTGAAGCTGCTGCTCGCCACGTACTTCGGCCAGTTGCAGGACAACCTCGCGCTGGCGTGCAAGCTGCCGGTGGACGGTCTGCATATCGACGCGATCAACGCGCGCGACGAAGTCGCCAAGGCCGCGCAAACGCTGCCGGCCGACCGCGTGCTGTCGGTTGGCGCGATCAACGGCCGCAACATCTGGAAGACGGACCTGACCGCCGCGCTCGAATGGCTCGAACCGCTCGCGAAGACGCTCGGCTCGCGGCTGTGGATCGCGCCGTCGTGCTCGCTGCTGCACGTGCCGGTCGATCTGGAAAGCGAACAGAAGCTGGACAACGAAATCCGCTCGTGGCTCGCGTTCGCGCTGCAAAAGCTCGACGAGCTGAAGGTGCTGGCTGGTGCGTTGAACCATGGCCGCGCATCGGTGGCTGACGCGCTGGCTGCGAACGCCGCCGCGATCGAAAGCCGCCGCACGTCGCCGCGTGTGCACAACCCTGCCGTGAAGGCTGCCGTCGAGAAAATCGACGCGGCGCTCGGCAAGCGTACGAGCGTGTATGGCGATCGCGCGAACAAGCAGTCCGCGATCCTGAACCTGCCGGCGTATCCGACCACGACGATCGGCTCGTTCCCGCAAACCGCCGAGATCCGTCACGCGCGCAGCGAGTACAAGGCCGGCAAACTCGACGACGCCGGCTACCAGGCCGCGATGCGTCGCGAGATCGAACGCAGCGTGCGCGAGCAGGAATCGCTCGGCCTCGACGTGCTGGTGCATGGCGAAGCGGAACGCAACGACATGGTCGAATACTTCGGCGAGCAGCTGGACGGCTACACGTTCAGCCAGTTCGGCTGGGTGCAGTCGTACGGCTCGCGCTGCGTGAAGCCGCCTATCCTGTTCGGCGATATCAGCCGCCCGAACGCGATGACCGTCGAATGGATCACGTACGCACAGTCGCTCACGAACAAGCCGATGAAGGGCATGCTCACGGGCCCGGTGACGATCCTGAACTGGTCGTTCGTGCGTGACGACCAGCCGCGCTCGGTGTCGTGCTATCAGCTCGCACTCGCGATCCGCGTCGAAGTGCTAGACCTTGAAAAGGCCGGCGTGCGCGTGATCCAGATCGACGAAGCCGCGCTGCGCGAAGGTCTGCCGCTGCGCCGCGCGCAATGGAACGAGTACCTGCGCTGGGCCGTGGAATCGTTCCGTATCACCGCGAACGGCGTGCGCGACGAAACGCAGATCCACACGCATATGTGCTATTCGGAGTTCAACGACATCATCGCGTCGATCGCCGATATGGACGCTGACGTGATCACTATCGAGACGTCACGCTCCGATATGGAACTGCTCGACGCGTTCGATCACTTCAAGTATCCGAACGAAATCGGCCCGGGTGTGTACGACATTCACTCGCCGAACATCCCGACGCAGAATCACATCGCTCAGCTGATGAAGAAAGCCGCCGAACGTATTCCGGCGGAACGCCTGTGGGTGAACCCGGACTGCGGCCTGAAGACGCGTCAGTGGGAAGAAGTGATTCCCGCGTTGACGAACATGGTTGCGGCGGCGAAGACGCTGCGTAGCCAGGCGCAGTAACGCTGACGCCGGTCCGCTGCGTGCTGCATGCCGCACGCGGCGCGCCGACGCAACGCACTATTCACATCACGTCCCGAGCCGGTCTCGGGACGCTTCATTTGGGCCCTCACTGGAGTCCTCTCCCGCCATGTTCGAACGCAGCCACTACACTCTCGACCAGATCGACCCCGAAATCACCGCTGCCATCCGTCAGGAAAATCAGCGGCAGGAAGATCACATCGAGCTGATCGCATCGGAAAACTACACGTCGCCGGCCGTCATGGAGGCGCAAGGTTCGCAACTGACCAACAAGTACGCCGAGGGCTACCCGGGCAAGCGCTACTACGGCGGCTGCGAGTACGTCGATATCGTCGAACAGCTTGCGATCGACCGCGTGAAGGCGCTGTTCGGCGCCGAAGCGGCGAACGTGCAGCCGAATTCCGGTTCGCAGGCGAATCAGGGTGTCTTCTTCGCGATGTTGAAGCCCGGCGACACGATCATGGGCATGAGCCTCGCGGAAGGCGGCCACCTGACACACGGCATGGCGCTCAACATGAGCGGCAAGTGGTTCAACGTGGTGAGCTACGGCCTGAACGCGCAGGAAGACATCGACTACGACGCGCTCGAAGCCGAAGCGCGCGCGAAGCAGCCGAAGCTGATCATCGCGGGCGCTTCCGCGTTCGCGCTGCATATCGACTTCGAGCGTATCGGCCGCGTCGCGAAAGCGATCGGCGCGTATTTCATGGTCGATATGGCGCACTACGCGGGCCTGATCGCCGCGGGCGTGTATCCGAACCCGGTACCCCACGCCGACTTCGTCACGACGACGACGCACAAGAGCCTGCGCGGTCCGCGCGGCGGCGTGATCCTGATGAAGGCGGAACACGAGAAGGCGATCAACTCGGCGATTTTCCCCGGCATTCAGGGCGGTCCGCTGATGCACGTGATCGCTGGCAAGGCCGTCGCGTTCAAGGAAGCCGCATCGCCGCAATTCAAGGCGTATCAACAGCGGGTCGTGAGGAACGCAGCCGTGCTGGCCGAAACGCTGATCGCGCGCGGTCTGCGCATCGTCTCCGGCCGCACGGAAAGCCACGTGATGCTGGTCGACCTGCGCGCGAAGCACATCACGGGCAAGGAAGCGGAGCGCGTGCTGGGCGAGGCGCACATCACCGTCAACAAGAACGCCATTCCGAACGACCCGGAAAAGCCGTTCGTGACGAGCGGCATCCGTCTCGGCTCGCCCGCGATGACCACGCGCGGCTTCGGCGAAGAGGAAGCGCGCCTCACGGGCAACCTGATCGCCGACGTGCTGGATAATCCGCACGATGCGGCGACCATCGCCAGCGTGCGTGAACAGGTGGCCGCGCTCACGCGCCGCTTCCCGGTGTATCGCTGAGCTGCACTGACCGACCCACAGGACCTGCGATGACCTCCACCGCTGAACGCAAGCCGCTTCCGCTGCCGGATGGCCATCGCAAGGTCCTGCTGCATTCGTGCTGCGCGCCGTGTTCCGGCGAGGTGATGGAAGCGATGGTGGCGTCGGGCATCGACTTCACGATTTTCTTCTACAACCCGAACATCCATCCCCGCAAGGAATACGACCTGCGCAAGGATGAAAACATCCGCTTTGCCGAGCAGTTCGGCATCCCGTTCGTGGATGCCGACTACGACCGCGACAACTGGTTCGCACGGGCGAAGGGCATGGAGAACGAACCCGAGCGCGGCGCACGCTGCACGATGTGCTTCGACATGCGCTTCGAGCGCACCGCGCTCTATGCGCACGAGCATGCCTTTCCCGTGATGACCAGTTCGCTTGGCATTTCGCGCTGGAAGAACATGCAGCAGATCAACGACTGCGGCGTTCGCGCGGCCTCGCACTATCCGGATCTGACCTACTGGGACTACAACTGGCGCAAAGGCTGCGGTTCCGCGCGCATGGTCGAAATCAGCAAGCGCGAGGCGTTCTATCAGCAGGAATACTGCGGCTGCGCGTATTCGCTGCGCGACACCAACCTGCATCGCAAAGCCAACCATCGCGAACCGATCCGGATCGGCGTGAAGTTCTACGGCAAGGATGACGACGACGGGAATCAAGGCATCTGATGCCCTGATCCGCGTCGCTGAGCTACCTTCGTTTCGAACTCGCCGCTACGCTCTTAGCGACGTCGACTCGAGAAGGTGTTGTTCAGGCATGTCGACTCTCAACCTTTCTGCGCGAGCAGGCTCGCGATCTTCGCTTCGGTCTGCGCGTAATCGCCTTCGCCGAAGTGGGTGTATGCAATCTGCCCGTTGCGATCGATCAGATAGAACCCCGGCCAGTACTGGTTGTCGTACGCGTTCCACGTCGCGTACTGGTTGTCCTGCGCGACCGGGTAGTCGATGCCGTATTGACGGATCGCCGTCTTCACGTTGCCGGTCACGCGTTCGAACGCGTATTCCGGCGTGTGCACGCCGATCACGACGAGGCCCTGGTCCTTGTACTTGTGGTACCAGCTCTTCACGTACGGCAGCGTGTGCACGCAGTTGATGCAGCTATAGGTCCAGAAGTCCACAAGCACGACCTTGCCGCGCAACTGCTTCACCGTCAGCGGCTGGCTGTTGATCCATTGATCGATGCCGACGAATTCCGGCGCCGCGGTGCCGACGACGGACGGCGTGCCCGCCACGGCACCGCCGCACGCGGCGGTGAAGGCGGCACACGCACAGGCGGCCGCGACGGTTTTCAGCGAAGCGAACATATTCGGTTCCTGTTGGGTTCCTTTGAGTGCGCGCCAGACGAGCGGCGAATCGCGGTGCTTACTGATGCGCGTAAATCGGGCCGAGGCCAACGACGTCCGAGCCGTTGTATGCGTGCGATGCGTCGGCGCTGTCGAGCGCGTGCGGCACGTGCAGGTGCAGGTGCAGGTGGATTCCATGCACAGCCGAACCGGAAGCCGACGTACTCGCGACCGCGCCGCCGTACGAAGCAGCAGCGTCACCCTTCTGCGCTTCGAGCTTCGCTTGCGCCTGCTCGAGGTTGTCCGGGTACTGCGCCTGATCGCCGGCCGGGTTGTAGCCGGCTTTCTCCAGATCGATCAGTTCCTGGCGCACCTGGGCGCGCGTGACGGGCTGGCTCGTTTGTGCGAACGACAGAGCGGGGATAGCAACGACAGCGGCAACGATCAGCGATTGAACGAGTTTCATGATGGACTCCAGCAAGAGAAGAATGGATGGATCGGGACCGATCCCGACACAGGGCGTCCAGGCTGGGTTTCGCTACCGCCGCGCCCTGTCTTTTTCCGGGGCGGCGTCATCGCCTGGCATGGGACGTATTTGAAGGCGCGGAAGTATCCGGCTTGTGTCCCGGGAGAGGGGGATGTGCGAGGCTCCGTATCTGCGTACGTGACAGATACAGAGCGATACAAAAAGGCAGAGGCTAAGGCGTGGCTACGCCGAAGGGGCGCGTTGGTCGTGCAGCGTGACCTTGATTGCGGTGCCGGTTCCCGGCGAACTGGCCACCTCGATATGGCCGCCCAGCATCATCACGCGTTCTTCCATGCCGGCAAGGCCGAATGAAGTTTTTCTGATTGCCTGCGCGTCGAATCCGAGTCCGTCGTCGCGCACTTCGAGCACGAAGGCATCGTGCGTACGTTCGAGCACAATGGTCACTTCTTTCGCGGCCGCATGACGCGCGACATTCGTCAGCGCTTCCTGCACGAGACGGAACAGCACGATCGCGCAGTCCTCGCTCATCGCGATGTTCTCGTCCTGCACGCGCAGCCGGCATACCGTCCGACCATTGCGGTTGAATTCGGCGGCCAGCCATTCGAGCGCGGCCACGATGCCCTGATCGAGCGCCGGCGGACGCAGCGACGTGATCACCCCGCGCACCACGTGCATCGTTTCGTCCACCAGCGCGATCAGCGCGCGTGTCTCGTCGAACAGCCGCGGGTCGTTGCCGAACTGCATCCGCAACGTCGATGCGCGCATGCGCAGCGCGGTCAGATACTGCCCGAGCTCGTCGTGCATTTCCCGCGCGATGTGTTTGCGCTCTTCTTCGCGCGCGGTCTCACGGCGGGACGTGAGTTCGCGCAGCATCTCGTACGATTCGCGCAGCCGGTGCTCCGCTTCCTTTCGCTCGGTCAGGTCCACCACGAAGGCCACGCCCTCGCTGCCGCCGGTCTGGAATGCGACGCGGCCGATCATCACGGGCACACGCGAGCCGTCCTTGCGCAGGTACTCCTTCTCCGCGGGCAGCACGCTGCCCGACTTGCCGAGTTCTTCGAGCGCGTGCTCGGTGGATTCGCGCCACTCCGGCGGCGTCAGGTCCCACCAGCGCACGCGGCCCGACACCAGATCGTCGCGCTCGTAGCCGACCATGCGCAGGAACGCGTCGTTAGCTTCGAGAATATCGCCGTCGGTGCGCCACACGAAGATGCCGATGATGTTCGCGTCGACGAGCCGCCGGATCCTGGACTCGCGTTCCGCGAGATCGCGATACAGCCGCGTGTTCTCCAGCGACGTCGCGGCCTGCGACGCCAGCAGCCTCAGCACCGCGATGCGTGCCGGCGCGAACACGCGCGTGATCAGATTGTTTTCGAGGTAGAGCGCACCGATCAGCGTCGCGCGGTTCATCAGCGGCAGGCACAGCAACGAACGCGCGCGATGCTGACGGACATACGGGTCCGTGGAAAACGGCGGCTCGCTTGCGGCATCGTCGAGCATCACGCTCTCTCGCGTGCGCAGCACGTGATACAGCACCGACTCCGGCAGCATCGCCGCGCTGACCGGCACATTGCGCAGCTGCACGCTCGGCGTGTCGCCATCGGTGGTCACTTCGGCGGCGATGCGCGGGCCGTCGCTGTCGGGAAGAATCAGCAGACCGCGCACGGCGCCGGCCTGTTCGATCGCGGTACGCATGACGGTATCAATCAGCCGGTCGAGTACCATCTCGCCGGATACTGCCTGCGACACCTTGATCACGGTCGCGAGATCGAGATGCTCGACCGGCGCGCCGATCGTGCTCGTCGGCCCCAGCGCCTGCTCGCCTTCGTGCAGATACGGGTACTGCTCGTCGAGCTGCCGCACCTTGCCGTCCGCGCCCCAGCGTCGATAGCCTTGCCGCGCGTCCTGCAGATACACGCGCGCGATTTTTTCGAAGCCGCGCGCCACGTAGTAGCGCGCCGCGAGTTCGCTCGCCAGCGCTTCGTTCTGCACGAAGCCGTTCGCACGCGCCGACCGCACGGCCTCTTCATAGAGCCGCATCGCGTCGACATCGCGTCCTTCGATGCGCGCGATCTCCGCGCTCACCAGCGCCGCGCGGTTCGCAAAATTGTCCGCGCAGCTTTCGGCCCGTAGTTGCAGCTGCTTGTGATGCGCGGCAATCGTGTCCAGCATCTCGCTGCGCTCGGCGCCCACGGTTGCATCGTCGCAGCATGCGGCGAGCGAGAGCGCACCATAGAAGTGATATTCGACCTCTTCCAGGTACGATGCCGACGCCCACATCAGGCTCGCTGCTTGTTCCGCGGCATCGGCGGCGGCCGCGTAATCGCCCGCGCAAAAGCGCGCCTGCAGCTTGCGGATCCAGTACCAGCAATGCGCGATCACGAGGTCCGGGTTGTCCTTGAAGTGCCGCTCGATGCGCTTCTCGTCGAACTGCCCGTCGTCGAACGTGCCGAACGCGGGCGTGAGACCGCGCAAGCTTCGGGTCAGCGCGAGCTGCGTCGCGCTGACGTCGATCGCGAATCCGAAGTGCGCTTTCTGCGCGAACGCGAGGCTCGCTTCCGCTTCCTGCTGCACGTCCGCGAGCGGATCGCCCGCCATCAGCAGGTTGGTGATCATGTGCGTGTAGCAGTACGCCTCGCACACGAGATCGCCCGTGTTCCTCGCCGCTTCGAGGCCGCGGCGCATCAGCTCCCGGCCGGCGCGCAGGTGCTGCGTCATCGGCAGAATCACGTTGCCGAAGTGCATGTAGGTGCGCGCGCGAAACCGCATCAACCCGCGCCGTTCGACCAGATCGAAGCCGAGCTGTCCGAACTCAAAGCCGATCGTGTAGTGACCGAAGCGCGCGCCGACCGTCATGCCGAGCCGGATGTACGCCGACGACGATCCGTCGCAGTTGCCGCTTTCGAGGCTCAGATTGACGGCCCGCGAGACCACGAGAAACCACAGGTTGGTATCGGTGAAGAGCGCAGCGGGCATCACCTTGACCAGCACGTCCATCGTCGCGAGCGAGTCCGGGTCGGTCATCAGATGCAGATCGATGAGTTCGTCGATCGTGCGGTCGCTCAGTTGCAGCCAGATCCGCTCGTATTCCCGGCGCGCCTGCTCTTCCGCGGTATGCGGCGACCAGCGGATGCCGAGATGTTCGAGGTAATCCAACGCGACGGCCACCGCGCGCGTGGCCCGGTCGAGCGTCATGTACAGGTCGATGCGCAGGCAGGTCACGTTCGCGCGTTCAGGCACGTTCGCGACGCGATGCGACAGCGCTTCGAGGCGCGCTTCGGCCGCCGCGAGGCGGCCGGTCAGGAATTCGCATTCGGCGCGGTTCAACTCCAGCGCGAAGATCAGGTCGCGTTTGCGCGTCCAGCAATCGTCGGTCAGCAGTTCCGCGCCGGCCGTCAGATACGTGAGCGCGGATTCATACGCGGACGACGCCTTCGCGCGCTGTCCGGCCATCAGGTTGAAGCCCGCCAGCTGCTCGCGTTCTTCCTGCAGCGAAACGAGCGCCGTGCCGCGGTTCAGCTGATTGACGATCTCGAAGATGACGTCCTGGCGTTTCGCGGGCGGCGCGAGCTTCGCGAGCACGCGTCCGATCCGCAGATGGGTCGCCGCGCGCGAGCCAACCGGAATCAGCGAATACGCGGCTTCCTGCACGCGGTCGTGCGCGAACCGGTACGCGCTGTCCAGATGCTCGACCAGCTCCTGCTGAACGGCCGGCTGCAACAGCGCGCGAACCTGCTGCTTCGAACGCACCGACACATTCGACAGCATCGCGATCGACGCCGTGTTGCCGAGACACGCGAACTGCTGTAACGCCTGTTGCGTATCGGCGGGCAGGCGCGTCAGCTTGGCCGCCACCAGGTCGGCCACATTGTCCGTATAGCCCTTGCTGTGGATGTGCGGCAGATGCCACGACCAGCACACGCGATCATGATCGAACGTGAGCAGGCCCTCGTCGGCGAGCTCGTGCAGGAACTGGATCACGAAGAACGGATTGCCGGCGGTCTTCTCGTGCACCAGCTGCGCGAGCGGTGCGGCGCGTTCCATCGTGCAGCGCAGCGCCTCCGCGATCATCTGTTCGACGTGGTCTCGCGCGAGCGGCGCAAGCGCGATCTCATCGAGCCGCGCACCGGCGTTGCGGATGGCCTGCAGCTTGTGACGCAGCGGATGCGCGGCATCGACCTCGTTGTCGCGATACGCGCCGATCAGCAGCACATGCTGCAGGTCGGGGCCCGTCAGCAGATCTTCCAGCAGATCGACGGTTGCGGCATCGAGCCATTGCAGATCGTCGAGGAACAGCGCGAGCGGATGCTCGGCCCGCGCGAAGACGCCGATGAAGCGCCGGAACACGAGCTGGAAACGGCGCTGCGCCTGATGCGGTTCGAGCTCGGGAACGAGCGGCGGATCGCCGACGATCAGCTTCAGTTCCGGAATGAGGTCCGTCATCAGCCGAGCATTCGGCTCCAGCGCCTTCCTGAGCGCGTCGCGCCAGATCGCGAGCTCTGCCTCGCGCTTGCCGAGCAGCGGCCGCACGAGTCCCTGAAACGCCTGCACCAGCGTCGAATACGGAATGTCGCGCTTGTATTGATCGAACTTGCCCGACGCAAACAGTCCGCGCGGCGGCACCAGCACCTTGTGCAACTCGTTGACGACCGCGGATTTGCCGATGCCGGAGTAACCGGACACGAGCACCAGTTCCGGCGCGCCGCTGTTCATCACCCGATCGAACGCGGCGACCAGCGCACCGACCTCGCGCTCGCGGCCATAGAGTTTTTCGGGAATCAGCAGACGATCCGGCGTATCGTGTTCGCCCGGCCGGAATGCATCGATACGACGCAGGCGCACCCATTCCGTCAGACAGTGCCGCAAATCGCGCTCGACGCCGGCTGCCGTTTGATAGCGCTCCTCGGGCGTCTTCGCGAGCAGCTTCATCACGAGCGCGGAGACGGCGGCGGGTACGGTGTCCACGCGCGCGCTGGGCGGCATCGGCTTGCGGGCGACGTGGCAGTGCACCCATTCCATCGGGTCCGCCGCGGTGAACGGCAGCGCGCCGGTGAGCATCTGATAGAGCGCGACGCCGAACGCGTACAGGTCGCTGCGCGAGTCGATCGACCGGTTCATCCGGCCGGTCTGCTCGGGCGCCATGTACGCCAGCGTGCCGGCGATGGTCTCGGGCGGCTCGGGCCGTTGCCGTTCGCGCGGCAGTTGCGAGGCAATGCCGAAGCCGGTGAGCCGCACCAGGCCATCGGTGCAGTTCACGAGAATGTGAGCAGGCTTGAGGTCCTTGTGGACGAGGCCGCGCTGATGCAGCTTGGCGAGCGCCGCCGCGATGCCGGCGGCCACTCTGAGCACCGCAGCCACCTCCATCGGCGCGCCGATCAGCCGTTCGAGCGGCTCGCCGCCAGGGTCCGCGAGCACCAGCACCGTACGGCCATCAGCCCGCAGCAGTTCCTTCGGCTGCACCGCCCACGCGTCGCCCAGTTGATCGCGCAGCGCGAATTCGTGCGCGAGGCGCGCATAGCTGGCCGGCGGCGGATGTTCTACCGCGATGCGCGCCACCAGCACGCTGTTGCTACCGTCGCGCGACCGCTCGCGGCAGAACACGCGTTCGCCGTCCTCCCACAGGATATGGAAGCCGCGATCCGCATCGAATCCGTGTGTAGCGTCCATGGCCGCGCGTGGTGACCGGGCTTCGCCCGCCGAGGGGTGCGCGGCCGGCCAAGCTTACAGAAGCCCGCACCGTCGTCACGATACACCCGATCACTCCGGCATGCGCTTCGCCCGCCACGCAATCAGCCGCGCGCGCGTTCCGGGCTATCGCGCTGCCATGCGCGCTCGCGGATCGCCGCGAAATCCGCCGGCAGCGGATGCAGGTCGAGCCTGCGCCCGGCCTTCACGATCTGGCTCGGCGTATCGTGGCCGATCAGCGGCGGCAGGCACTTCGACGCGGCGATCAGCGCATCGAGATCGATGCCGGTGTCGAAGCCCATCAGCTCGAGCGCGTGCACGATCTCCTCGCTGCACACGTTGCCGCTCGCGCCCGGCGCATACGGACATCCACCGATGCCGCCCAGCGACGCGTCGAAGCGGTCCGCGCCCGCATCGATCGCGGCGAGCACGTTCGCGAGACCCATGCCGCGCGTGTTGTGAAAGTGCAGCGTGAACTCGCTGTGCGGCCAGCGCTTGATGCATTGCGCCGTCAGGTCCGCGACCTGGCGCGGATACGCCATGCCGGTGGTGTCGCACAACGTGACGCCGCGCGCGCCGATCTCTTCGATGAAGCGTCGCGTCCATTCGAGCACCGTGCTCACCGGCACGTCGCCTTCCATCGGGCAACCGAATGCGCAGGAGAGCGAGATGTTCACCGGCAGGCCCGCGCCGCGCGCGAGGGTCGCGACCTGCTTCAGCGCATTGAACGATTGCTCGCGCGTCATGCGCAGGTTGGACAGGTTGTGGCTTTCGCTCGCCGACATCACGAGGTTCAGTTCGTCGGCGCGCGCGTCGATCGCGCGTTCGGCGCCGCGCACGTTCGGTACCAGCGCCGTATAGACGACGCCCGGCTTGCGCTGGATCTCGCGCAGCACAATCTCGGCGTCGCGCAGCGCGGGAATCGCCTGCGGCGACACGAAGGCCGTCACTTCGATCTTCGCCATGCCGGTGTTCGAGAGCGCGTCGATCAGCGCGATCTTGTCGCGCGTCTCGACAAACGTCCCTTCCGACTGGAAGCCGTCACGCGTGCCGACTTCCTGCATGTAGATGCGACGATGCTCGCCATTCCAGATGTTCATGCGATTGCTCCCTTGTCGCGCAGTTCGGCGATGCGTTCTTCCGATACGCCGAGTTCGCGCAATACGTCGTCGGTATCGTCGCCGAGCTTCGGCGCCGAGTTCCGGATCGAGCCCGGCGTACCCATCAGTTTCGGCACGATGCCCGGCACCTCCACGTCGTAGCCGTCGCGCGTGGTCTGCTGCAGGATCATGTCGCGCGCGCGGTAGTGCGGGTCTTCGGCGATGTCGCGGGCCGTGTAGATCTTGCCCGCCGGCACGCGCGCTTCGGTCAGCGCAGCCAGCACCTGTTCGGTGGAACGCTGCCCGGTCCAGGCATCGATCGCCTGATCCAGCTCGTCGACCCGCGCGACGCGGCCCGCGTTGTTCGCGAGTGCCGCATCGTTCGCGAGGTCGTCGCGGCCGATCGCCGCCATCAGCCGCTTGAAGATGCTGTCGCCGTTGCCCGCGATCAGCACGTAGCCATCGCTGCAACGGTAGGCGTTCGAAGGCGCGATGCCCGGCAACGCGCTGCCCGCCGCTTCGCGCACGTTCCCGAACGCGCTGTATTCGGGAGTCAGGCTCTCCATCACGTTGAACACCGCTTCGTGCAGCGCAACGTCGATGACCTGGCCTTTGCCGCCGTTCGCATCGCGGTGATAGAGCGCGGTCAGCACGCCGATCACGCCATGCAGCGCGGCAAGCGTGTCGCCGATCGAGATGCCGCAGCGCACCGGCACGCGGCCCCGCTCGCCGGTCAGATGACGCAGGCCGCCCATCGCTTCGCCGATCGAGCCGAAGCCCGGCAGATCGCGATACGGGCCCGTCTGCCCGTAACCGGAGATGCGCAGCATGACGAGCCGCGGGTTGAGTTCCGAGAGCTGTTCGTAGCTCATGCCCCAGCCTTCGAGCGTGCCGGGGCGGAAGTTCTCGATCAGCACGTCCGCTTCCGCGATCAGCTTGCGCGCGATGTCCTGACCTTCGGCGCTACGCAGGTCCAGCGCCACCGAACGTTTGTTGCGCGACTGCACCTGCCACCAGACCGAGGTGCCGTCCTTCATCAGCCGCCAGTTGCGGAGCGGGTCACCACTGCCCGGCGGCTCGATCTTGACCACGTCCGCGCCGAACTCGCCGAGCGTCTTGCCGGCGAACGGGCCGGCGATGAGCTGGCCCATCTCGATCACGCGCACGCCCTTCAGCGCGGCGGGGGTGGGGAAGGAAAGTTGACCACTCATGATGGGGATGTCTCCGAACATTCAGACAAAAGCTTGTCTGGTGTCGCCTCACCGCGATGCAACATGCGCTGCTTCTGCAGTTTTGCGGTTGGGCGCTTGATGAAGACAATTGTGCGCGGGACGCGAGCGCGAGGGAATGACACATCGCGGAAGCGAGCTTTCTCGATTCGCGAAAGCTGCGAAAACACCGGCCGGCGCGGCGTTGCGCGGGGTCGCTCGCGCGTTGATGGTCGTCGCGCTCAGCCCGCCAGCGCCATATCCGGCGTCGCGCGCGTCAGATGGTTGACGAGCAGGCGCGCGGGCTTCGGCAGCGCCTTGAAGTCGCGCGCGCAGATCAGCAGTTCGCGGTGCGCCCAGTCTTCGGCAAGCGGGATCCGGTGCAGATGCATCGACCGCAGATGCGGGCTCACGGCCGCATCCGGCAACACGGCGATGCCAAGCCCGGCCGCCACCATCAGGCACATCGCATCGAAGCTGCGCACCTGGATACGCAGCTTCAGGCGTCCGCCGGCATCGCTGGTGGCGGCCTGCAGGCGCTTCGCGAGCGAGGTGTTGCGAGACAGGCTCACGAAGTCGAATTCCAGCGCGTCGTTGAACGCGACGGACTGCTGGCGCGCGAGCGGATGATTGCGGGGCACGACGAGCACCAGGTGATCCTGGCGGTACACCATGGTCTGCAGGCCGAAGGTCGGCATCTGGTCGGCCATGATGCCGAAGTCGGCATTGCCGTCCACCACGGCCAGCGCGACCTGCTCGCTGTCCTGCTCTTCGAGCTCGATGCGGATCTCCGGATTGGCCGCGATGAACTCGGCGATGTCCGACGGCAGGAACTGCGTGACCGCCGACGTATTGGCCCACATCCGCACGACGCCCACCACGCCCGCCGCGTAGTCGGACATGTCGGCGGTCATCAGGTCGACGTCGTTGAGGATGCGCTGCGCGTGCTGCTTCAGCGCTTCACCCGCCGCGGTGAGCGTGATGCCGCGCGAGTGACGTTCGAACAGTTCGGTGCCGATCGCGGTTTCGAGGTCCGCGATCCGCTTGCTGGCGGCACCGACCGCGAGATGGGCAAGCTCCGCGCCCTTGCTGATGCTGCCCGTGCGCACCACGAGCGCGAACAGCGAAAGCGAGACGAGGTCCAGACGGTGAAGATTCATGCGAGGCTGCTCCGGCCGCGGTCATGGCCGCATTATGAGCCAGCGTGCTTGCCGAAGCCCAGCTTCTCCATCGCTTCATGCGCGTCGATCACCATCGTCGCGATCTCGCCGACCGTGATGCGCAGGCTCGTCGCGCGCGCCCGCATATGCTCGTAGGCTTCGTTTTCGCCGAGCCGCTGCGAGTCCATCAGGATACGCACGGCCTTTTCGATGTGCCGCCGTGCCTTGATCGCTTCTTCGAGCTTCGCGATCTTGCTGTTCAAACGCTGCTGATACCCCGACGACGCACGCGCGAGCACCAGCGTGCTGAGAATGCCGGTGGAGCGATACGGCTTCGTGATGACACCATGCGGCTGCGTGTCGACCAGCATCTTCAGCGCGGTCGGGTTTTCGTAGTCGGACAGCGCGATGAGCGTCGCGCTGCTGTCCGCCGCGCACCAGTGGCCCGCGCTGCGACACTCCGGCCCGACGAGAAAGAAGATCACGTCGGCATCCGCCGGCAACTGCGCGGGAAACGGCCAGACCGCGCGAACCGGGCAGCCGATCCGGCGCAGCTGTTCCTCAAGCACGCCACGGTCCTCGCCCGGTGGATGAATGATGGCGACCCGCAGCGTGCGCAGATCGTCGAACAGGCGACGCGCGCTGCCGCTCATGCCGGGTCCCCATCCAGCCAGAATTCACCGAAGCCGTAAGCCGTCAGATACGGGTCCGGCTTCACGACGCCGCGGCTTTCCCACACCACGTCGAACGCGCCGTCCGGACGGCAGACAGCGACCCTCGGCGTGAGGATCGCGTGATGGTTGCCGGGGTCGATCTTGAGCAGCCCTTCGGGCGAATCGAATTCCACGTCGTGCAGCGCGTCGACCAGCTTCGCGGTATCCAGGCTGCGCGTGCGCTTCAGCGCTTCGGCAAACAGATGCACCTGGTTGTACGCCATCTCCGACCACATGCTCGCGGGCTGCTCGCCGAAGCGGGCGCGCCAGGCGGTCAGGAAGCGCCGGTTGCTGTCGTTGTCAAGCGTGTTGAGGTACGTGGCCGATACGATGTGGCCTACGCACAGCCCCGCGCCGATCATCCCGATCTCGCCTTCGGTCATCGTCAGACTGGCGATCGGCATGCGCGCGGGGTCGAGTCCGCTGTCGCGATACAGCGTGTAGAACGCTCGCGCGGCACGGCCGATCAGCGTGGAAAACACCACGTCCGGTTTGACCGCATGAATGTCGCGCACCAGCTGCTCGAGCGCGGCCGGGTCCGCATCGCTCGGCAGGTAGAGTTCTTCGACAATCTCGCCGCCGTGATCTTCGACGATGTCCCGCATGATGCGGTTCGATTCGCGCGGGTAGATGTAGTCCGCGCCGACCAGAAAGAAGCGCCGGCCCACGTGACGCAGCAGCCACGCCGCAAGCTGGATGCTGTTCTGGTTCGGCACCGCGCCGGTATAGATGACGTTGGGCGAATACTCGAACCCTTCGTAGATCGAGCAGTACCAGAGCAACGCGTTGTTGCGCTCGATCACCGGCAGCACCGCCTTGCGGCTCGACGACGTCGAGCAGCCGAAGATCACACTCACGTCGTCTTCCTGCAGCATGCGCGTGGCGAGGCGCCGGTACTCGTCGGCGTCGCTCTTCGCATCGTAGACGACGGGGTCGAGCAGCCGGCCGTCGATGCCGCCCGCCGCGTTGATCTCTTCGATCGCGAGTACGGTGCCGAAGAAATGCTCGGACCCGGTCGCGCCGGTGATGCCGGTACGCGAGTAGAGCACGCCGATTCGCCAGCTGTCGTCGGAGCCGGTGCGCGGGTGCTCGTCTCTCGTTTCCGCGCGCGGTTGCTCCGATGGGTGGTCGCTCGATGCCTGGCCCGTCATGGCGCCGCCTCCTCCGATGCCGCGATCGCGTGCTCGACGAACGCCGCGGCGCCAAGACAGCGCGCGTCGTCCCACGGCGCGCCGATCACCTGCACGCCGACCGGCGCGCCATTGTCGCCGCGCAGGCCGGGCACGTTCACGCACGGACTGCCGAGCAGCGTCCAGTTGCGATTGAACGCGGGGCTGCCGGTGGAGTCGTAGCCTTGCGGCGCTTCGTCGAGCGCGCTTGGCGTCAGCAACGCGGTCACACCTTCGAACAGCGCCGCCTGCTGGTGTCGCGTTCGCTCCATCAACACGAAGGCCTTCGAATACGCATCCACGTCGATGCTCGCCGCGCGTTCGAGAAAACCGCGCAGCAACGCGGACAACGCATCGCGGTGATGATCGTATTCGTAGCCGAGCGTGCGCCACGCTTCGTAACTCTGGATCACGTTGTGCGCGTCGATCAGTTCCGCCATCCATGGATCGAAGCGCACCGGCTTCACGCTGCCGCCCGCTTTTTCTATCGCGCGAATGGCCGTGTCGAGCGCGGCGATCGCGTGGTCCGAAGGCGCGGTCCACGGGTAGTCGACGGGGATGCCGAATACCGGCTTGTCCGGCGTCGATGCCGACGCGACGGCAAGCTCGCGGCCCGACAGCGCCTGCCCGAGGAATGCCGCGTCGCGCACCGTCGCCGCGAACAGGCCGACGGTATCGAACGACCACGAAAAGCACTTCATGCCCGCCGTCGGCAGCATGCCGAGGGTGGGCTTGTACCCGGCGATGCCGCAGAACGACGCCGGGCGAATGGTCGAGCCGCCCGTCTGCGAGCCGATCGCGAACGGCACGATGCCGGCCGCCACCGCCGCGGCGGAGCCCGCGGAGGACCCGCCCGGTGTGCGCGCGAGATCGCACGGATTGCGCGTGACGGTCGGCGCCATGTACGCGAACTCGCTCGTCGTCGCCTTGCCGACGATCACGGCGCCCGCTCGCCGCAGCAGCGTCACGACCGCGGCGTCCGACCTGGGACGATGGCCTTCGTAGATCGGCGACCCATAGTTCGTCGCCAGACCGGCGGTATCGAAGATGTCCTTCACCGCGACCGGCAGACCGGCGAGCGGCCCACGCGCGGCGCCGGCTGCAGCGATGGCCTCGTCGCGCCCGATCACCGCGGTCATCGCGCGGATGTCGGCATCGACTTCTTCGATCCGCGCGAGCGACTCCAGCGCTGCGCGGCCCTGTCCACGCGCGGCATCGTCGATGCGCTGACGCAGCGTCAGCACCGACACGGGCCGATAGAACGAATGTGCATCCCTTTCCATGGTTCGAACACGCTCCTCTCGTCGTTCACACGCGCAAGTGACCGAAAATCGATTCCGCCGCGCCTTCGTCTTTGGCGTTGCCGCGATCGATAATTTCACCTTGCTTCAGGATCGCATACCGGTCCGCAACCTTCAATGCGAACGACACGTGCTGCTCGATCAGCAGGACCGTCGTGCCGTGACGCTCGCGCTCCCACAGCAGCGCATTCGCGAGACGGTCGATCACCGACGGCTGCAAGCCCTCCGTGATCTCGTCGAACAGGATGATGGACGGCCGCATCATCAGCGCGCGCGCCACCAGCAGCATTTTCTGCTCGCCGCCCGAGAGCGTGCCGGCATGTTGCTTCAGTCGGCTCTTGAACACCGGAAACAGCGGTTCGATTTCCGCGAAGCGCTCGTCGAACACGGACACGTTCGTGAGACCCAGCCGCAGGTTGTCGCGAATCGACAGGTCCTGGAACAGCGCGTGTTCCTGCGGCGCGTACGCGATGCCTTCGCGGGCGATCCGATGCGGCGGCAGCCGCGTGACGTCCACACCGTTCACGCGCACGGTGCCTGCCTGCTTCGGCAGATAGCCCATGATGGTCTTGAGCAAGGTGGTCTTGCCCATACCGTTCTTGCCGAGCAGCGCAACCGCCTCGCCGCCCGTCACGCTCATCGAGAGCGCGCGCAACACCACTGATGCCTTGTATCCGCTCGTCACGCCTTGCAGGTCCAGTGCGATCTCGCTCATGACGTTTCTCCATCGCCAGCCGCCATGCCGCCCACCACCGGCTGCGCGGTGCCCGCGTAAATCGTTCGCACCAGCTCCGAGTGCACGACTTCGTCGAAGATGCCTTCCATCACGATGCGGCCTTGATGCAGCACGACGATGCGCGTCGCGATCTCCGCGACGAAGTCGAGATCGTGTTCGACCAGCAGACAGCACAGCCCATACCGATGCGCGAGCGCAGCGAGCACGTTGCCGATCTGCGTGCGCTCGGTTTTCGTGAGGCCTGCAGTGGGCTCGTCGAGCAGCACGATGCGCGGCTCCAGCGTCAGCACCATCGCGAGCTCCAGCGCCTGCTGCTCGCCATGCGAAAGGCCCTTCGTCACCGCATCCAGCTTGCGGTCGAGACCAGTGGCGTGCACCACGTCGAGCGCATACGGCGGCAACGCAAGCGAGCGTGAGCACTTCCACAGCGACGGCCGTTCGATCAGCGTGCTCGCAATGCGCAGGCATTCGGCCACCGTCAGCGTATCGAACACATTCGCGTTCTGGAACTTGCGGCCGAGCCCGAAGCGCACGCAACGTTCCGGCGGCGATTCGCGGATATCGTTGCCGCACAGCGAGACGTTGCCCGCCGAACGCTCCGCGCCATCGCTCATGCAGCGCATCAGCGTCGTCTTGCCCGCGCCGTTGGGACCGATCAGCCCGACCAGCTCGCCCGCATGCGCGGTCAGGTCAATGCCCTGCAGCACCTTCAAGCTGCCGAAGTGACGCGCCACACCGTTCATGCGCAACGCTGCTTCGGTGGATGACTGTGCGTCCACCGCGGCCACTTCCCGCTCTACCAGCGCCGGCACCGGACGTTCGCCCGCAAAGCGGCGGAACGGCCGCGTCAGCAATGGCAGCAACCCTTGCGGCAGCAGCACGATGACCATCACGAATGCGGCGCCCAGAATCAGCTGCCATGCGAACGGCAGGCTGCCGCTGAGATACGACGTCGCGACGTTGATCAGCAATGCGCCCGCCACGGGCCCCCACAACGTGCCGCGACCGCCGAGCGCAACCCAGATGATCAGTTGCGTGCCCAGAACGAAACCGGTCAGCTCGGGCGCCACCACGCCGCTGAACGAACCGTAGCCGAAGCCCGCGATACCCGCGACGATCGCCATCGCGATCGACAGCACGATCTTCACGCGCGACGTATCGATACCGAGATAGGAGCAGCGCGATTCATTGTCGCGAATGGCCATCAACACGCGGCCGCCGTCGCTGCGCACGAAAAACCATCCCGCGATCGCGACGACGGCGAGCCCCGCACCGGCAATCCAGTACCAGGCCTGCAGTGAGAAATCGAACGTCGTGTAGCCCGTCAGGCCCGAACTCGAACCGGTCCATTCACCGCCGGACAGCACGAGCTGCGACAGCACGATCGGCAGCACGAGCGACATGACCGTCGAGAAGAACGGTGATGCGCCGCGATAAAACGACAGCCAGCCCACCAGCGCTGCGATCGCCGCCGTCGCCGCAATCGCGACGATCAGCGCAAGCGCCACGTAGCCCGGCGAGAAACCGCCATGCGTGAACACGATGCCCGCAGCGTACGCGCCCACGCCGAAGAATGCGGACTGCCCGAACGTCAGAAAGCCCGTGTAACCCCACAGCACATCGACCGTCACCGCGACGATCGCGAAGAAGAACGCCTGGATCAGCACGTTCAGCAGATACGTGCCGAACAGCAACGGACCAGCAGCAAGCAGCAGAACGGCGAGGCCGACGAGCGGCAGCGAGCCGCGCCCTTGCAGACCGCGCACGCCGGTCTTTTCGGCGTGACGCGGCAACGCGTCGTGGCCCGCGCGCGCCGGCGACAGATTGACCTTAACCATGCGAGAACCCCTTCGGCCGGACGCGCAGCACGAACGCCGCGAGCACGGCGATAGTCAGCCCGCCAAGGACGGGACTGACGAACGTGCTGACGAGCACCTGGCACGCGCCGAACACCAGACAGGTGACGAGCAGGCTCGCCATCGAATGACCGGACACCATCACGAGCATGAATGCGCTGACGAGCCACGGCAGCCCCATGTCGGGATCGACGCTCGACAGCGGCGTGATCAGCATGCCCGCGAGCGAGCCGAGCGCAGCCCCGAGACTGAACGTGATGAAGCGAATGCGACCCGAATGAATGCCGAGGCCGCGCGCGAGGTCTTCGTTCATGATCACCGCGCGCGTCTTCACGCCGAAACGCGTGCCGGACAAGAGCCCGCCAAGCGCCGCGCACAGGCCGAGCGCGACCGGAATCAGCAGCAGGCGATACGCCGAGTAGTCGGTGCCCGCGACCAAAATCGCGCCTTTCAGCGGCGTTTCGACGAACTGCACTTCGCGGCCGAACGTCATCACGATCGTCTGGCCGATGACGATGCCGAGCCCCCAGGTCGCGAGGATCGCGTCGAGCGGTCGCTTGTAGAGCGGCCGCACGATCAGCTGCTCGACCACCATGCCGACCGCGACGCCGACGATGATCGCGAGCGGCACACCGAACCACGGATTCAGTTTCAGCTGCGTGATCACGAAGCTCGCGTACGCGCCTATCGTCAGCAAAGCACCATGCGCGAAGTTGACGATTTTCATCACGCCAAAGATCACCATCAACCCGGCGGTCACGATGAACAGCACGGCCGCCGTAGTCAGAATGTCGAGTGTCAGGACCATGCCTGTCTCCCAGTCGCATCCACCGCGCGGCCATCGCGGCCGCAGGCAGACGGATCGTGTCGTACTACTTGATGTTCGGGCACTGCGCGCCGGGATCGACGTTCGGGAAGGTCTGCAGGATCTTCACCGAACCGTCGGACTGGATCTGTCCGAGGCGCATCGCAAGCGGCGTATGACGGCTGTGGTTCATGCTGACCGGTCCACGCGGCCCGTCGAACGACACCTGACCGAGCGCCTCGATCACCTTGCGCGGATCCGTCGAACCCGCTTTCTCGACCGCGGCCTTGTACAGATAGAACGCTTCGTACTGCGGCTCCGACAGCTCGTTCGGCGTCTTCATGTCGTTGCCAAAGCGCTTGCGCATCGCCGCCATGAACTTCGCGTTGCCCGGCGTATCGATACTCGTCAGGTAGGAGCCCGACATATAGATGCCCGTGGCCACGTCGCCCATGCTCTTCGCCGTGCCTTCGTCGATAGCCAGATTGCCGTACGGCAAGGTCAGGCCCGAGCCCTTCAGCTGCTTCGCGAGCGATACGTTCGGCGCGCCGCCGGCCGTTGCGCTGATGAGCGCATCCGGATGGGCCGAGCGAATCTTCGAGAGAATCGGCGTCCAGTCGGTGCCGTCGATCGGCAGGAATTCTTCGCCGACTACCTTGCCGCCGTGCTGCGCGATGTACTTCGCGGTGAAGTCGAGCATACCGCGCCCAAAAGCGTAGTCGTTGCCGACGAGAAAGAAATTCTTCGCGCTCTTTGACTTCATGAAGTAATCGACCACCGGCGCGACCTGCTGCTCCGGCACCCAGCCGTTCACGTACATCCACGGGCTGCACGAATGGCCTTCGTAGAACGACGTGTAGATGAACGGCTTCTTGCCGCGCGCGACGATCGGCAGCGCGGCGTTGCGCGCGGCGCTCGTTTCCATCGAGATCACCGCGTCGACGTCTTTCTGGAAGACCAGCGTGTCATACGCTTTCTGCGCGCCGACCGCGCCGGATGCGTCGTCCGCGATATCGAGCTCCACCTTGCGGCCCAGGATGCCGCCGGCGGCGTTGATCTCGTCGACCGCGAGTTGCGACGACTGCACGACCGCGGGCGCGACGACGCTGTTCGCGCCGGACAGGCCGACGGCCACGCCGATCTTGATCGGCTCCGCGGCGTGCGCGCCAAGGCAGGCGAAGCAGGCGGCGGTCAGCACGGCGCCTGCCAGCACGCGATGGATGAATGGGTTCATGCGATCTCCTTCGGGTAGGGTGGAGTCAGGTCGAAAAGGAACATCAGGATGGGCGGGCGCTGCATGGTCACCCCTCGTCAGGAGGCAGCCAGCCAGTGCCGAGCATGGCGTCGTACAGATCGGTGCGGCGGTCGTGAAGCACGTGATTCAGCGGCCCAAGCGAACGCCCGGCGCGAATGCGCTCGACATCGATCGGCGCGTACAGGATTGCTTCGCGATCGGCGCTTGCGGGGCCAGCGAGCGGCATGCCATTGCCGCCCACGATCAGGCTCTGGCCAAGAAACGGTTGCCCGCGCTCGGTGCCGATCCGGTCCGCGCACGCGATCATCAGCCCGTTGCTGTGCGCGGCCGCCATCGTGAGCGTCGTGGCGATGGTCGGCTGGTCCGCGTGTTGTCCCGTCATCGGCACCCAGTTGGTCGGCACGCAGACGATGTCCGCGCCCTGCGCGGAAGCCAGCCGATACACCTCGGGGAACCAGCCGTCGTAGCAGATCGCGATCGCGACGCGTCCAAACGCCGTGTCGAACACCGGCACACCGCGATCGCCGGGCTCGAAGAAGCGCTTCTCGTCGTTCCACAGATGCAGCTTCCGATAGCAGCCGATCACACCCGCCGGCCCGACGAACACCGCCGAGTTGTAGAGCCGCTCGCCGTCGCGCTCGGCGATGCCCGCCACGATGTGCACGTTCAGGCGCTGCGCGGCGGCGGTCCACGCTCGCACGGTCTCGCTATCGGCCAGCACTTCGGCAAGCGCGACGGCTTCCGCGCGATCGGCGAACACATAGCCGCTGTTGGCGAGTTCGGGTAGCACCAGCAGCGACGCGCCGTGTTTCGCGGCCTCGTCGATGCACTGAAGCGTGCGCACGACGTTGTCGTGCTTCTCGCCGACGCGAGGCTCCATCTGAATGCAGGCCACCACGGGCTGATCGGTGTTGGTGGGGGTGACGCTGCGCGGATCGATTGCCAAATTCGTTCTCCAAATGCAAAAAGCCCCCGAACTGGCGTTGAACGCAAGTTCGGGGGCTACGTAGCCTTCCATGTGTAGCGCGGCATCGTTGCCGCGGGTTGCCGCCGATACGACACGGCAACCGATGACGCGAATCTAAGGAGCCATTATCCGGTCGTCAACGGGATATGTCCGCGCTAGGGGTAAACACTGATCACGCGATGGGTGGGGCCTGACGCCGCGACGCCACCGCGATCGCGCTGCCGACGATCATCGCGATGCCGAACAGCGACAGCGGGCGGATCGTCTCGTGCCACACGACGTAACCGAACAGCGTGGCCCACGCGATGCTCGTGTAGTTGAACGGCGCGAGCGCGCCGGCATCCGCGCGGCGGAACGCGACGGTCATCAGCACCTGGCCCGCCGTCGCGAAGCCGCCGACCAGCGCCATCACGACGAGCGCGTTCAACGTGGGTGTACGCCAGCCGAAGATCAGCGAAGCTCCGGTGACGATCGTGCCGACGGCGGTGAAGAACAGCACCGTGGTACGCGAGTCGTCGGTGTGCCGGATGCGCTTGATCTGCATGATCGAGAATGCGCCGCACAGCGCGCTCAGCAGCAGAAACGCCGGCCCCATCCAGCTCGACTGACCGCCGCCCGGCCGCACCACCAGCAACACGCCGGCGAAACCGATGCACGCCGCAACTGCCGCGCGCGGGGTGAGCTTTTCCTTCAGCACCAGCGGCGCGAGCAACACGACGAGCAGCGTTTCGGAGTACGCGATCGCCACCGCTTCGCCGAGCGGAATATACGGCAGCCCTGCGAAGAACAGCCCCGACGCGCCGAGCAGCGTCAATGCGCGCACGGTCTGCCCTTTGAGGTCGAGGCCCGAAATGCGCTCGCGGAACGGTTTCGGCCCGTGCAAACATAGCGCGACGGCGGGAATCAGGCCGAACAGCATGCGGAAGAACGTGACTTCGTTGGCCGGATACTGCAACGCGACCACCTTCGCCAGTGCATCGACGACCGCGAAGCAGAACATCGATGCGAGGACGGTCAGGATGCTGTCGAGCGGCAGCACACTGCCGCGCGTGGCGATGGGCGATGACATGACGCGTGTGGAAATTGAAAGGCACACGCATCATCGCACAGGATCGCGGCGGCATCACGTGCGCGCTCAACGGTCCGCAACGTGCATGCAGGCGGCATGTTCATCCGCTTGTGCGGAGAGGCTACCCCGTCACGAACACCGTCCGCACCAAGCTGTCCGCGCGCGCCCAATGCTCGCCGATCTCGGCCAGCGGCAGCGCCTCCGTCGGAATCTGTAGCCCCGCGGGCACGACCGCGTGCATGACTTCCGACATCACGTGCAGCAGACGCGGCAACGGCACGCTGCCGATCCCGCTGCCCATCAGCGTGATCGCGGTGGCGCGCAGCACCGCGCCCGGCAACGCGATCTCGTCGCCGCCGATCGAGCCGATCTGCACGAAGCGAACCGCATGGCCGTCCGTAGTCGCTTTGGCCGCAGCAATCAGCAACGCACGCGCGCTGGGCCCCCACAGATAATCCAGCACGACGTCGACGCCTTCGCGGAACTGCTGCTCGAACGCGCGGTACAGATTGCCTTCGTCCTGCACCAGCGGAATCGTCACGTCCGCGCCCATCCGCTGCAGCGATGCGAGCGTCGCCTCGTTGCGACCGGTCGCAATGACCTTCTTCGCACCGAGATGCTTGGCGATCTGGACGGCGAGGCGACCCGATGCACCCGTCGCGCCATTGATCAGCACCGTCTCGCCCGCCGCAAATTTCGCGCGCTCGGTGAGCGCAGCCCATGACGACATCGCCGGAATGGCGATCGCGGCGGCCGTTGCATCGTCGATCGCGTCCGGTAGCGCGATGCAGTGTTCCGCGGGCACGAGCGTGCATTCGGCCATCGCGCCGAACGGCGGGCGCGGGCCGAAGAAATAAACGCGCTGGCCGTCTTCGAGACGCCCAGCGCCGTCCACGCCCGCGACGAACGGGAAGGTGCCTTTCGACGAGTAATGCGTTCCCGCCGCTTTGGCACGCGCGACGCGACTCAGCGCGGACGCGGAGACATCGATCAACCGATGACCCACCGCGTCGACGGGTTCATCGAAGTCGGCATACACGGGCGGTTCGTCGGCGGACTTGACCACTGCTGCTTTCATGGAGGTTCCTTCAGGCAAGAGATGAGATGCGGCGAGTGTAGGCGTGCAAACGCGGCCCGGCTCCGGTATAAATGCCATTCGATACGGCGTTCTGGCCAGGCCATGCCCATTCCTCTCATCCGCCTCGATCTCGTCCTCTCGCAGGAAGGCCCGTTCCTCGCGGCGGCTGAACTGACGCAAAGCGAGGAGCGCGTGATGGAGTCGCACAGCCATGCGCGCGGCCAATTGATGGGCGCGCTGAGCGGGCTCGTGTCGATCGGACTCAACCGGCAGAACTGGGTCGTGCCGGCCATCCACGCAATCTGGATTCCGCCGCGCCACGTGCACTCGGTGCGTTCGTACGGGCCGTTTTCCGGCTGGAGCGTGTTCATTGCCGAGGCGCGATGCGCGTCGCTGCCGTCCGAGCCGCGCGCGATCCGCACCACGCCGCTGCTGCTCGAAGCAGTCCGGCGCGCGGCCACCTGGCCAGGCGCACCGCTCGACGAAACGCAGGCTCGCATCGCTGAAGTGATCATCGACGAGGTCGCGTCGTCGCAAGCGGAATCGCTCGGTTTGCCGCGTCCCGAGGATCCAAGACTCACGCGCATCGCCGATGCGCTCGCACGCGATCTTGCCGACAACCGCCGTCTCGAGGAATGGGCCACGTGGGCCGGCCTCGCGCCGCGCACGCTGAGCCGCCGCTTCGTCGCGGAGACGGGCCTCACGTTTGCGCAGTGGCGTCAGCAGGCCCGTCTGCTGCGCGCGCTCGAACTCGTCGCGGATGGCGTGCCGGTGACGACGATCGCGCTGGAACTCGGCTACGAGAACGTCAGCGCGTTCATCGAGATGTTTCGCCGCGCGACGGGAACGACGCCCGGGCGATACATGATGACGGCCAACGCCCCGCCGCGATAAACGGAGCGCCCCCGTCCAGCCCGCTAGACGGTCGCGAACGCAATATCCGACGGACTGCCCACGCCCACATAACGGCCGGTGAAGCGCAGCTTGCCGCTGGTCTTGTCGACCGCGAAGATCGCGACGTGGTCGCTGCGCTGGTTCAGCGAATAGAGGAAGCGCCCCGACGGATCGAAGCGAATCACGCGCGGATAGTCGCCACCCGTGTGCGTCTCGCCGACACGTTCCAGGTGGCCGTTCGCACCGATGCGGAACTGCACGATCGTGTCATGCAGCCGGTTCGCGACGTAGATGAAGCGGCCGTCGTGCGACAGCATCACTTCGGATGCGAAGCTCGTGCCTTCATAGCCCGGCGGCAGCGTCGACACGGACTGCAACTGCGTGAGGGTGCCGGTCCGGTCGTCGTACGCGTAGCAGACCAGCGTCGACGCTTCCTCCGTTACTTCGTACAGGTGGCGGCCATCCGGATGGAACACCACGTGGCGCGGCCCCGCGCCCGCCGATGCCGCGACGAATGGCGGATCGTTTGGACTCAACGCGCCGGTGGCTTCGTCGAATTTCCACACGTAGGTGCGATCCACACCCAGGTCCGTCGAAATCGCGAAGCGTCCATCCGGCGATGGCACGATCGTATGCGCGTGCGGACCATCGTGGTCGCTGATCGCGAAGCTGCCCGGCACACCTTCCACCGCACGCTGCGCGCCGGCCGGCGCCTTAGGCGCCTGCACGGACACCGCTTCGCCGAGCACGCCATCGGCGGCCAGCGGCAACACCGCGACGGTGCCGCTGTTGTAGTTCGCGACCAGCACGAAGCGGCCATTCGGATGCAGGCTCAGATACACCGGCCCCGCGCCCTGCGAGTTCACCGTGTTGATCAGATGCAGCGCGCCGGTGCCCTGCTCGATCGCATACGACGTGACCGATCCGTTCGTGGTGCCGTTGTAGTTCTTCACCTCGCTGACGGCAAACAGGAAGCGCTGCTTCGGATCGATCGCCAATGCGCTCGGGTTCTGGATCTGACGCACGGGTTCGAGCGGCTGCAGGTCGCCGGTGGCGTGATCCACCTGAAAGCGGTGAATGCCGAGGCCATTCGGCGTATAGGTGCCGACGTACGCATAGAGGGTCTTGCCATTCGCGCCGCCCGCCGCCGTTTCTCCCGCTTCCGCGGCTGCGTTCGCCGCCTGCGGCCCGCCGAGCGCGCCCATTGCCGATGCCGCCGCCATCGCGCCCATCCCTTTCAGCCAGACACGCCGTGCTTCCGAACCCGGAACTTCGATCTGCCGAACCCTGCTCATTGTTTGCCTCCAGTGAATGAGTGTGTCGTCCATCAACGATCGCGAGGGTCGAGCATAACGCAACGGCCCGCTATTGCCGCAGCCCGTTGCCACGCAACGCCAAGCTTACAGACAGAAAGCACACGGGCGTGCCGGGACCCACGCGCCTTAACGCACGCAGCGCGCATTTCGCGCCCGGGAAAGTTCCGGTAACACGCATCGTGGATGTCCCGCTATTCCGCGCATCGCCGGCACCCGACCCGGAAAACAATGTGCGCAAGCTGTGCTTCATACGTGACAGCGCCTCTTCGGAACAGACAGGCAACACGATGCGACGATCCATTTCACTGCTAGCGGTAGTCATCGCGATGTGCGGGTCAGGTTGCTCGAGCCAGCCTTTTCTGACGGGCGTTGTAGTGGGCACAGCGATTGGTGCTGGTGGAGTCGTATGCATGACGGTCTGCCACTAGTGTTCGCTCATGCATTCGATGTTGCCATCGCGGCACATCGCTTCATCTCACGTGATCGGGTACCCAGAATGAACTCAACCGGAATCAGCTTCGCCCAACTCGGCATCGTTCGCCGCACCGCACGTGCGGCCGGCATGACGATCTCGGCCATCGCCCTCTTCGCCGCTGCCTGCGGCTTCGCTCAGGCAGCGAGCTTCCAGTGCCGCCACAACCAGTCCAGCTCGGAAAAGCTCGTCTGCAACGACCCCGAACTGTCTTCGATGGACGACAAGCTGTCGACGCTCTACAGCCGCGCGAAGGATCTCGCGCCGGATCGCGACGCGCTCGAAGCCGACCGCCTCAGCCAATGGAACTGGCGTCAGACGCACTGCACCGACAAGGCTTGCGTCAGCAACTGGTACTCGCGCCGCATCACCGAACTCGACGCCGACATCCAGCAGGGTCAGCAGGCGCAGATCGTCTCGCTGAAGGCTAACCTGACCGCGCAGAACCTGCCGACCGACGCGCAGGAAGCCGTGCTGCAGATCGAAGGCGTGCACCCCGCCACGGTTGCTGGAAACCAGTAAGCGTTGCGAGATCGTGGCAGGCTTCGCGCCTGCCACGATGGTTCGTTGCCGTTGGTTGCCGTTGGTTGTGGCCAGCGGCAGCAGTTCGGGCAAGGCATCGTTCGCTTTCGCTTCCGCCGAAAATGCGAGAATCGCGGCGAAAGAAAGACAGCATGATGCGCAACGTACCCTGCCGACTGGACCATGAGCCTGTCTAGATTCGTATTCCTGATCTTCTTCGGGTTCGCCGTCGTTGTCTGCGTGAGCGCGGCGAACCGCGCGTGCGCTGAAACGAACGACACGATCGACCCATCCCGCGCGGTAACGCTACACGACGCGAGCTTCGTGATGAGCGACAGCCCGACGCCGCCGCCTACCGGCTGGCAAGCCGTCACGCTGCCCGACGTATGGCGCATCCGGCACCCGGGCCAAAGCGGATTCGCGTGGTACCGCATCGCATTCAATCCAAGGTCCGTACCGACCCAGCCACTCGCGCTGTATGTGCCGCACGTATCGCTCGTCGCGACGTTCTGGCTGAACGGGTCGCTGCTGAATCCCGGCGTCGTATTCGATCGCAGCGACGGCAGGATGGGCACGCAGATGAGCGAAACGCCGATCTATCTGGTGCTGCCGTCAGGCCTCTTCCACACCGGCGAAAACGTGCTCGACATCCGCCTGCAGGGCGATCGCCGAATCCGCAGCGGGCTCTCGGCGCCGATGCTCGGCTCCACCGTCGATCTCGAACCGCGCTGGGCCTGGCGCAACGCACTGCAGGTCACGGTGCCGAACGTGGTGCTCGTCGTCGTAGTCAGCGCGCTGTGCTTCGTCGTCGTGCACCTGCAACGCAAGGGCGGCGCGCATCTGATTCAGCTCGGCATGCTCGCGGGTATCGGCACGGCCATCCTGTACCTCGCCGTCAAACTGCCGATGGGTCGCGAGACCGAGCAGCTGCTGCGGATCGTCGCGAATATCGTGGAGCACTGGGCGCTCGTCGTAATCGGCTACCGGATGTCCGGTGCGCGGCAGAAATGGTTTCCGCCACTCTGGCACACGGTGACGGTGCTCACGACGATTGTGGTCTTCTGGTACGCGGCGACGGACACGATCACCGATCGCACCTGGCTACTGACATGGCCGCACCTGCTGCTGCGCTTCGTCGTCGTGTATCTGCTGCTGCAACGGGCCTGGCGCGACCGGTCGTTCAAGCTCGCGGTCATCGCGATCACCAGCGGCATCTGGCTGCTGAGTCTCGTGCAATCCTACGTGCTGCTGACGGAAGCAATGCCATGGGACCAGTTCCGTTCGAGCAGTCTCGGCATTGCGCCGTTCTGCGCCGTCATGCTGTTCGTATTCGCGGAGCAGTTCATCCTCGACCGCCAGCAGGCCGCGCTTGCGCAACAACACGCGATCACCTCGGAACGCAGCCGCATCCTGCAGGACATGCACGACGGCATGGGCGCGCATCTTGTCGCGGCGCTGCATCTCGCGCGCCGCGGCGACGTTGCGCGCCACGAGCTGATCGATTCGATCGAGGCGTCGCTGCACGATCTGCGCTCGATCATCGATTCGCTCGACGTGGCCGACGACGATCTTCTGCCGCTGCTCGCGAATCTGCGCTTTCGCGTCGAACCGCGTTTGAACGCGCTCGGCATCGCGCTCGCGTGGGACATCGCGACACCGTTTCCCGAGCTCACCGGGCTGACGCCACAGACGGCATTGAGCGTGCTGCGTATCGTGCAGGAAAGTATCAACAACATCATCCAGCACGCTCAGGCACGCGTGATCCGGCTCGTCGCGCAGGCCGAGGGCTCCACGCTATGCATCCGGATCAGCGACGATGGTTGCGGCTTCGACGCGAGCAATGCGAGCCGTGCACGCAACGGCGGACATGGGCTGGCGGGCATGCACGCGCGTGCTGAAGGTTTGAAGGGCTCCGTGCGCATTCTGAGCGGCACGGAGGGCACGACGGTGGAACTAAGGATTCCGTTGATGCAGGGCAGTGCGGGCGATGCGACGCCGGATCGGTTCGTCGCGAACGGGACAGCTTGAAGTAGCTCGCGGCCGTCTCATGAAAGTCAGCGTCGATCGCCCTTGATTTATAGAATGATCAGTCTTAATATCGTTTCACCATGAGACGAACCGCCCGCTCCGAACCAGCAATCGTGTCCCCCGACCGGGGCCGGCCACGCGAATTCGACATCGACGAAGTCACGCGTGCAGCCGGGCGCGTGTTCTGGGAGCAGGGTTACAACGCTACGTCGATAGAAACGCTGTGCAAGTCGACAGGCCTCTTTCGCGCCAGCCTGTATAGCACGTTCGGCGACAAGCATGGCCTGCTGGTTGCGGCCTTCGACCAGTACGCGGAAGGTGCGGTCGCTCGTCTGAAGGAAAAGCTCGAAGGCAGCCTTCCCCCCGACCAGGCCTTGCGCCAGGCGCTACTTCACTACACCAAGGTCGCGGCAAAGCTGTCGGGACGACACGGATGCTTCATCACCAACACTGCGATCGAATTGCTGCCCGCTGACGAGGTCTTGCGCCAACACGTCGAATCGACGTTGCAACGCATCGCCGCTCACCTCGCCGCCGCCGTAGTCCGTGGGCAAGAGGCAGGCAAATTCGACTCGACGCTCGACGAGCATGCGGTCAGCCAGTTTCTGCTGTGTGTCATCCAGGGCTTGCGAGTGCTTGGAAAGGTGAATGTCAGTGAAAGCGATCTCGTCTCGGTCGTCGACATGACCATGCGAGCGCTGATCTAAAAATTTTTTCCTATTTCTGGAACGATCAGTCATGAATTCACCAACAGGTTCTTCGCTGACGTCCGCGTGTCGCGACGCGCTGCAGGCGAATGTCCCGAAGCACGACAGGTATGCGAAAGGGGTCGCGTTTTGCGTGGGCGCTACGGTATTGCTAGGCATCATGTTTCCAGTGATGACCAACGCGCTGACGCACATCGATCCGTTCACGTTCACATCGCTGCGGTATCTGATTGCAGGTCTCGCGTTTCTCGTCCTGCTACGGATCAAGGAGGGCAAGGATGCACTACGCGCTGATGGAGAATCGCTGGCGCTCGCCTGGCTATTGGGATCGATCGGCTTTTGCGGATTCGGTTCGTTCGTGTTTCTCGGTCAACAACTCGCGGGGCCCCAAGGCGCATTGACCGCTTCGATCATGATGGCAACCCAGCCGATGATGGGCGTCATCGTGAACGCGATCGTGCACAAGAGTCTGCCGCCCGTGCTCTCAATGCTGTTTATCCTGATGTCGTTCACGGGTGTTTCGTTGGTGGTGACAAAGGGCGACCTGGGCGCCGCGTTACACGAGCCGCAGCACTATGCCGCGAATGTGTTGATACTCGTCGGTGCGCTGTGCTGGGTGATCTACACGTTCAGTGCGTCGCGCTTCAAGCGATGGTCCGCGTTGAAGTACACCACGCTGACGATATGGCTCGGCCTGACGACGATCTTCGGCGTGAATGCGCTGCTGTTCGCGCTCGGCGTCGTTCCGGTGCCATCGGCATCGCAACTGGCGGCAATCGCGCCTCACCTGCTGTATATGGGTCCGGTTGCGGGCTTCGTGGCGATTCTGCTCTGGAACATGGGCAACCGGATCCTCACGCCGCTCAACGGCGTGCTGTTCATGGACGTGTTACCCGTCACGGCGTTCACGGTTTCCTCGCTGACGGGGGTGATTCCGCAGCACGCACAGATCGCTGGCGCGGGTGTCACCTGCCTGGCGCTCGTTCTGAACAACGTCTTTGTTCGGCGGCGCGCAAAGCGACACCAACGCGCGACCGCATAAGCTTTGTGCCTCGCGCCCGAATCGCTCGCGTCAGCTCAACCACCCTCGCCAAACCGTGCGAGCCCGAACAGCGATAGATCCAGCCGGCTCCCGCCCGATACGATGCGCTGAGCGAGCGCTTCGCCGATCGAGCTGGCGAACTTGAAGCCGTGCCCCGAGAAGCCCGTCGCGATGTGAACGCGTGGGCACGCCGCGATGCAATCGACGATGAAGTGCTCGTCCGGCGTCACGTCGTATTCGCAGACCCGGCCGACGCGCAGCGCGCCGGCATCCGGCAGGTACTCGCGCAGGAAACGTTCGAGTTCGGGCAGATCGTCGGGCTCGTCGCCGAACGGCACGAGCGGCGCATCGGCATCGACCGGCTGGCCGCCATCGTGGCGACCGAGCTTCAGGCCCGCGCCATCCAGATCGGGAAAGCCGTAGTACTGGCCCGTCTCCGACGCGAACGCGAAAGCGCTCATGGGACCGGGCGCAAAAAGGTTCGGTGATCCGTCGAACCACGCGAAGGTTTTTCGCATGCGCGTGACCGGCAAACGCACACCAAACGGTTCGAGCAGCGCGGGCGTGCGCTTGCCCGCGCAGACGATCAGATCGCGGCCCGTGAAGCGTTCGCCGCGCGCGGTCACGACGCTGACACCGCTGTCGCCCTGTACCTCGATGCGACTGACAGGCGTATCGGCCGCCAGCGTAGCGCCAAGCGCGATAGCGAGACGGCGATAGCTTCTGACGGCCTCCTCGCAAAACAGCACGCCGGCATCGGCCTCGAAGCCAACCAGGTATTCCGCAGGCAAACGCCATGCGGGCCAGCGACGGCTCGCCTCGTCACCGTTCATGAATTCCACGGACAGCCCGTACTGCACCGCGCTGCGCTGCACTTCGCGCACGAACGGACTCGCGCCCGACCCGATGTTGACGACACCGGTACGCGCGAAGACTTTCGCGCCCGCCGCCTGCTCGAGTTCGAGCCACAGCTGCTGCGCGCGCAACGCCAGCGGCACATACGCGGCGCCTTCGCCATACGCATGACGAATCAGGCGAGTGCCGCCATGGTGCGCGCCGTGTTCGTGAGGCGGACTGTGCGCGTCAAGCAGCAGCACCTTGTGGCCCGCTTTGCTCAGGTAATAGCCGGCGGCCATCCCCATCGAACCCGCACCGATGATCAACGTGTCGAAGCTGCGGTCGTGCATGGTCTGATCTGACATAGGCGGGCCTTGTGGGAAGCGAATTCAGTACGTCCAGAATACCTGCTATTCCCCGCCGCCTCCCGCTTTCGCGCACATTCGTGCAATTGTCTGTATCGCGTGGTCGCTTAGATACATGGCGATACAAACGGCACGCCGACTTGCGCTATAAAGCATCCATCGTTCAAGCGGAGAAAGAGCATGGGTCAAGACACACTGCGCGGTTCCTGCCACTGCGGCGCCGTCACCTTCGAGGTACGCACCGGGCTCACGCCGGCTTCGCGCTGCAACTGCAGCCTGTGCCGCCGCAAGGGCGCGCTGATGTCGCCGATGGTCGCGAAGGAAGACCTTCACGTTCTCAGCGGCGAAGAGGCGCTCACGCTGTACCAGTTCAACACGCGCGTGGCGAAGCACTACTTCTGCAAGCACTGCGGCATCTATCCGTTCCATCAGACGCGCAAGGACCCGACGCGGTGGCGCGTGAATCTCGGCTGCCTCGAAGACGTCGATCCGTACACCGTGGAAGCGGGTCTGTCGGATGGCGCGAGCCTGTCGGTCGTGAGCGACGCATGAAGCGCCTGCTCTTCATCGTCGCGCTGTTGCTGGGCGGCTCGCTGACCGAGCAGGCGGAAGGCGCGCACGCATCGCCTTGCGGACTACTGGCAACGGAGACGTGCTCCAGTGCAAAACGTCGAAGGGTATGATGCGGCGATGGACAAACCCGACCATGTGCTGATCGTCGACGACGATCGCGGCATTCGCGAACTGCTTGCCCAGTATCTGGAAAAGAACGGCATGCGGGTATCGCTCGCCGCGAACGGCCGCGAAATGCGCGCCGCGCTCGAGTACGGCGCGCCCGACCTGATCGTGCTGGACCTGATGCTGCCCGGCGACGACGGCCTCGTGCTGTGCCGCGAGCTGCGTGCAGGCAAGTTCCGCACGGTGCCGGTGCTGATGCTCACGGCGCGCAGCGAAGAAACCGATCGCATCGTCGGGCTCGAGATGGGCGCCGACGACTACCTGGCGAAGCCGTTCGCCGTGCGCGAGCTGTTCGCACGCATCCGCTCGGTGCTGCGCCGCACGCGGATGCTGCCGCCCGGCATGCAGGTCGCGGACTCGGCACCGATGCTCGTGTTCGGCGACTGGAAGCTCGACACCACCGCGCGCCATCTGCTCGACGCCGAAGGCACCGTGGTTGCACTGAGCGGCGCGGAATACCGGCTGCTGCGCGTGTTCCTCGATCATCCGCAGCGCGTGCTAACACGCGATCAACTGCTGAATCTCACCCAGGGCCGTCAGGCCGACGCGTTCGACCGCTCCATCGATCTGCTGGTCAGCCGTCTGCGCCAACGTCTGCAGGATGACGCGCGCGAGCCGCGCTACATCAAGACGCTGCGCAACGAAGGCTACGTGTTCTCGTCGTCGGTCGAGATGCGCGACAACCCGCCATGAGCACGCTGCCCGCCTGGCGTTGGCCGCGCACGCTGTTCGCGCGGTTGAGCCTGATTCTCTGCATCGGCCTCGCGGTCGCGCAGGCGCTGTCGTTCTGGCTCACGTTGACCGAGCGCGACGACGCCACGCGCGACGTGATGATGGGCTACATCGAGCGCGAGGTGGCAAGCTCGGTCGCGCTGCTCGACCATCTGCCGCCCGATCAGCGCGCGGTATGGATACCGAAGCTCGCGCGGCGCAGCTATCAGTTCGTGCTCGGCACCGGTATTCCCGGCACGCCGCCCGGCGCGCGTCTGTCGAAACGCGTCGAAGAAGCCGTGACTGCTGGCATCGGCGATCAGTATCACGTCACCGCGAACGCGGTGCCCGGCGATCGCGAACGGCTGCAGGTGCATCTGACGCTCAGCGACGGCACGCCGCTCACGATCGACATGCGGCCGATGCCGTCGATTCCGCTGTCGCCGTGGCTGCCCGTCGTGCTGGTGCTGCAACTGACGGTGCTCGCAGTGTGCTGCTGGCTCGCAGTGCGCGTCGCGACCCGGCCGCTCGATCAACTCGCGCGCGCCGCGGATACGCTGGGCCCGGACCTGAAGGCCGATCGTCTGCAGGAAAGCGGGCCGTCCGAAGTGGCGCGTGCGGCGAAGGCGTTCAACGCGATGCAGGACCGCATCAAGACATACATGACCGAGCGCATGCAGATTCTGTCGTCGATCTCGCACGATCTGCAGACGCCGATCACGCGCATGCGGCTGCGGCTCGACGTGATGGACGACATACCGGAGAGCGCGAAGCTGCAACAGGATCTGCGCGAGATGGAAGCGCTCGTAAAGGAAGGCGTGACCTATGCGCGCACGATGCACGGCACGCTCGAGAAGTCGAGCCGCGTCGATCCCGACGCGCTGCTGGACAGCATGGTCTGCGATTACGTGGATGCAGGTCAGCAGGTCACCTGTCGCGGCACGATCGGCACGTCGGTCACGACGCGTCCGCAGTCGTTGCGGCGCCTCTTCACCAACCTGATCGACAACGCGCTCAAATTTTCGGGCGCCGCGGAGATCGAGGTGAAGCGCCTCTCGGACGAGCAGGTGTCGATCGCCGTGCTCGATCGCGGTCCGGGCATTCCGGAAGATTCACTCGAAACCGTCTTCGAGCCCTTCGTGCGGCTCGAGAAATCGCGCAATCGCGAAACGGGCGGCACGGGCCTCGGCCTCGCGATCGCTCGACAACTCGCGCAGGCGCTCGACGCCACCCTCACGCTGCGCAACCGCACGGGCGGCGGACTCGAAGCACGCGTCGTCTTCAACAAGCTGCGCTGACAAAACCCAATCGGCATCGCATCGCGCGGGGACTGCCTGGGCGCTGCGTCTACACTGCGTCAGCGCTGCCGCGTCGGCGCATGTATCTCAATGTATCGAGCGACGCGGCGGACACAGCAGAACACACTCGCACCCCTCGCTGTACATAACCCGGATACATCGGGCGTATGTAATGTCTTCACACGCGCAACGACTCGTTTCGAACCCACGGCGCGTGTCATTCATCAGACTCATCCAATCATTCGAACAGGAACAGGAGTGTCCATCATGCAAGACATCGAGAATCCGCGCCGCCGCCGTCTTCTGGGCGTGAGCGCTGCCGCCGCCAGCATCGCCGCGCTCGAACTGGGCTTGAGCGGACTGGCCAACGCGCAGACGAATGCTGCGGCCAACGGTGGCGCGTCGTCGAATACATCGTTCGCGGCACTCAAGCAGATTCGCGCCGGCGTGCTCGACATCGGCTACGCGGAAGTCGGCCCGAGCGACGGCCCGCCGGTCATCCTGCTGCATGGCTGGCCGTACGACATCTACAGCTTCGTCGACGTCGCGCCGATGCTCGCGGCCGCCGGCTACCGCGTGCTGGTGCCCTGGCTGCGCGGCTACGGCACCACCCGCTTCGTGTCCGATAAAACGCCGCGCAACGGCCAGCAGGCCGTGGTCGCCGTCGACATCATCGCGTTCATGGATGCGATGAAGATTCAAAGCGCGGTGATCGCCGGCTTCGACTGGGGCGCGAGAACCGCCGACATCATCGCCGCGCTGTGGCCCGAACGCTGCCGCGCGCTGGTTTCGGTGAGCGGCTATCTGATCGGCAGCCAGCAGGCGAACCAGGCGCCGTTGCCGCCGCAAGCCGAACTCGCGTGGTGGTATCAGTTCTACTTCGCGACCGAGCGCGGCGTGCGCGGCTACGAAGCCAACCGTCATGATTTCGCGAAGCTCATCTGGCACACTGCCTCGCCGAAATGGAACTTCGACGACGCGACGTTCGAGCGTTCCGCGCAAGCGCTGCAGAACCCCGATCACGTCGCGATCACGATTCACAACTACCGCTGGCGGCTCGGGCTGGTGAAGGGCGAATCGAAATATGATGCGCTCGAACAGCGCCTCGCCACCTCACCTGCGATCAGCGTGCCGACCATCACGATGGAGGGCGATGCGAACGGCGCGCCGCATCCGCAGCCTTCCGCGTATGCGAGCAAGTTCACTGGCAAGTATGCGCACCGCACGTTGACGGGCGGTATCGGACACAACCTGCCGCAGGAAGCGCCGCGCGCGTTCGCGGATGCGGTGATCGATGTCGCGAAGGGGTGAATGCGCCCTACGAACAGGCAACGCGAAACTTGCTGCATGATTCCCACGTGAAACGCGGACGTAAGCCAGCATGACTCGATGAGACCTGACACATGGCACCGCTGTCAGGTCCCTTTCGAAAAGGTTCGGACTGCGATATCACACGCTAAAATTTTTACTTGCGCTTACGCACGCACGCCGAATACAATCCGCCCGTCTCATCGAAAGGAGTCCCTCGTGGACACATGCTCTGGTAGTAGCAGTTCCGTGCCGGCAGACGCCGGCCATGCTATCGCGAGCTAGCCGACGCAGGTTCACGCCTTCGCCGCTAACTCGCCTGAGTCGGGTTAGCGCGCTTCAACACTGACTGGCGAAAGCCGGTCTTTCAGCAGCACGCTTCCTCTGTTCGTTTGCAACGACCGCTGTCCGCAGCTTCGCCTGCGAGGTGTCGTCGCGTTTGCACGTCGTTCGGCCGATGGCCGGACTGGACGGGGGTCGTCACGTTCGTCAATTTCTTCACAAGGTTTCGCGAGCGCGTCTCGCCGGTTTTGCTTGAGCTCGTCTTCGCGCAGTACGACAAAAAAGGAAACCGAATAATTGTCTCGTCACGCGGCGAGCGTTTGATTGACCCATAAACGCAGATTCATTTCCACAAAAACTCAGCCCCCACTCATCATGAAGAACAAACTTAAAACCATGCTGTTCGCGACGGGCGGCCCGCTATCGCTGACCGTCCTGCTGTCGGTCGGCATCGTGCCGTCTGCCTTTGCACAGACGAACAGCGATACAGCTCCTGCTCAACCCGCGCCGCAAACCGAAGCGCCTGCCGGTCAAGCACCAGCTGATCAGCCGGCCGCTGCGCCGACCGGCTTCTGGGAGCGTTCGAACCTGCTCGGCGATATGGGCGCCCTGCGCCCGTGGCTCGGCAATTTCGGTGTGACATTCGGCTTGCAGGAAACCAGCGAATACCTGAACAACCTGTCAGGCGGCGTTCATCGCGGGGGGGCCTATGACGGCGTCACGCAGCTCGGCCTGGGTATCGACACGCAGAAGGCGTTCGGATTGCCCGGCGGCGTGTTCAACGTGTCGGCCTTTCAGATTCACGGCACGAACCTGAGCACGCGCGACCTCGATACGCTTCAAACCGCGACGGGTACAGAAGCGGACGCGACAACGCGGCTCTGGGAACTGTGGTACCAGCAGTCGCTATTCGATGGCAAGGTCGACGTGAAGATCGGCCAGCAGAGTCTCGATCAGGAATTCATGGTGAGCCAGTACGCGGGCACGTTCATGAATGGGACGTTCGGCTGGTCGGTACTGCCGTCCGTCGATCTGCCGGCGGGCGGCCCTGCGTATCCGCTGTCGTCGCTCGGCATCCGGCTGCGCGCCACGCCCACCGATGCGATCACAGTGCTCGGCGGCGTGTTCGACGGCAATCCCGCGCCCGGTGTCGGGAATCCGCAGAAGCTGAATGCGAGCGGCACGAACTTCAATCTGCACAACGGCGCGCTCGTGATCGGCGAAGTGCAGTACGCGATCAACCCAC
The DNA here is from genome assembly GCF_003443895.1 of Paraburkholderia phosphatilytica. Lineage (GTDB taxonomy): Bacteria > Pseudomonadota > Gammaproteobacteria > Burkholderiales > Burkholderiaceae > Paraburkholderia > Paraburkholderia phosphatilytica. Next base: position 432,738 of record NZ_QQOA01000001.1, read on the forward strand.
CGCCCGCGAATCCGTCGGATCCGAAGTCGGCTGGCCTGCCCGGCACCTACAAGCTGGGCTTCTGGTACAACAGCAACCGCTTCGCGGACCAGGGTGTGGACAACACTGGCCTGTCGCTTGCGAATCCCGCGAGCACCGGCACTCCCGCGAGCCGTCATGGCGACTACAGCGTCTATGCAGTGGCCGATCAGATGGTGTGGCGCCCGAGTGCGGACAGTCCGCAATCGGTGGGCGTGTTCGCGCGCGTGATGGACGCGCCGGGCGATCGCAACCTCGTCGATCTCGCCGTCAATGCGGGCGTGACGCTGAAGGCGCCGTTCAAGGGCCGCGACAACGACGTGGTGGGCATCGCGGTCGGCTATGCGCATATCGGCTCGCACGCACAGGATTACGCGAGCAACGCGGCGCAGTACACGCCAGGCTATCCGTCACGCAGTGCAGAGACAGTGGTCGAAGCGACCTATCAGTATCAGGTCGCGCCGTGGTGGCAACTGCAGGCGGACTTCCAGTATGTGTTCAGTCCGTCAGGCGGTATTCCGAATCCGGACAATCCGTCGCAACGGATTGGGAATGAGGCGGTGGTTGGGCTGCGGACGGTGGTTGCGTTTTGAGGTGGGCGTGAGCGTTTGATGGAATCGCAAAGCGTGGTGCATCGACAGTTAAAGTGCGTTGCAACGTGCCCCCCTCAAAGCCGCCCGTCCCCCCTTGCAGGCACCAGACACACCGCCCCCGCCGCCAGCACACCCGCCACCGCGAACACATGAAAATTCCACGGCAGCGGCGCATGCGATTGCGCGAGCGCACCGCCAATCAACGGCCCCGCGATCGCGCCAAAACGCCCGACACCCAATGCCCATCCAATACCCGTCGCGCGATTGTGCGGCGGGTAGTAGCGTGTGATATACGCGCCGAGCAGCATCGTGTTGCCGATCGACCCCAGCCCCGCGATACCGACCAGCACATACGTCTCGATCTGCCCATGCGCGCCGGCCAGCGCACACAAACTGGCGCCCGCCAGCAGATAGAGCGTACTGACCACGACCTTCGACCCAAACCGATCGGCCACCGCGCCGCCCGCCAGCGAACCGACCGCCGCCGTCACGTTGAGCGTCAGCAGCAGACTCAGGCTCGATCCGAGCGGAAAGCCGGACTTGCGCATCAGCTGCGGCAGCCACGTGCTGAGCCCATACAACAGCAACAGGCCCATGAACATCGCCAGCCAGAACGCGAGCGTTGCGCGCAGATGCGAAGGTTCGAACAGTGCGCGCACGGGTTGAATACCGCGCGGCGCGGTGTTCTGTGGCGAACCGCCACCACCATCGCCTATCGCATCCACATTCAAACGCGTGATACCGAACCGCGCGGCCGTCTCCCGCGCCTCGCCGAAACGCCGCTGCGCGAGCAGAAACTGCAGCGACTCCGGCACACACCGCGCGACGAATGGCAGCGCGATCGACGGCACCGCGCCAATACCAAACAGCAGCCGCCATCCATGCACCGGCAGCCAGAACATCGCCACCAGCGCGACCAGCACGCCGCCAATCGAATAGCCGGTGTAGATCAGCGCATAGTTGAACGAGCGTCGCGCAGGCGGCGAATACTCGACGGTCAACGCAGCCGCGGTGGGAATCACGCCGCCAAGCCCGAGACCACCGATCACGCGAAACGCCGCGAACCAGCCAGGCGATGGCGCAAGCGCGGCCGCGCCCATCATCAGTGAGAACAGCCCGACGCTCGCGAGCAGCATCGTGCGCCGTCCGAGCAGATCGCTCAGCGTGCCCGCGCCCATCGCGCCGATCATCATGCCGGCCAGCGAGCAGCTCGCGATCGCGCCCAGTTGCAGTTCGGAGAGCACCCAGCCCGTGCCATGCGTCAGCGTCGGCAGCACCGCGCCGTAGATGCCGACGTCGTAGCCTTCCACGAAGATCATGAACAGACAGATGCCGACCACGCGCCACGTCAGCGCCGCGGGAATGGACGCAGCATGCTGCCACTCATGCGCGGCATCGATCGATTTAGCGGGCAGCGCGTTGTCACCAGCGGTGGGCGATGCACTCATCGTAAGGCTCCCTGATTCGTCTTGTTGTGCAGCCTCGATGCCCGCGGAAATGAATCGCCCGGGCTCGTGCCCGTTCAATGCGTCTGTTCTTCGCCGCCGATCGCGCCACCAATTGACCCGTCAGGAAGCGGCACCTGCACCGCCGTATCTTCGATCTGCCGCGCGATGATCTCCGCGACGCGCTGCACGTGCGCGTGCGCCGCGGCCTGCGCGCCCGGCCCATCGTGCGCGCGGATCGCGTCGAGTATGCGGTTCATCTCGGCAACCGCCTGGCTGCCGCGATCGTCGGTGGCGATGGTCAGCGCGCGCAGCCGGTTGATGCGCGCGTTCAGCGTCTGCACGATCTCCCACGCCACGCTCTTGCCGCCGCCTTCGAACATGCACTCGTAGAACGCGCCCGTCTGTTCGAGCACGGTACGGTGATCCTGCAGCGAGAACGCACGTTCGATGCGCGAGATGCACAACGCCAGCTTCGAAACGAGCGCGGGCCGCGCGTTGTGCGCGCAGGCCATCGCGGCGTCGCCTTCCAGCAACGCACGAATCTCGTAGATCTGCTGCGCGGTCTGCGCATCGAGCGTCGCGACGACGGGTCCTTGATGCGGCACGTTGTCGATCAGCCCTTCGGTTTCGAGGTGCCGCAACACTTCGCGCACCACCGTTCGACTCACGCCGAGCTCCACACACAACGCGCGTTCAACGAGCCGTTCGCCCGGGTGAAAGTGCGAGTTCAGAATCGCTTCCCGCATCTTGTCGAGCGCGAGTTCGCGCAGCGTCGTCGCGCGACGCTCGACTTTAAGCGAAGGCACCGGTCCGTTCATGTCATGCCATCCGTCAAGCCTGCGCGAACAGATGCGCGTCGCGCACGTCCCATTCCACCAGCGCTTCCGCGCCGATCGCGAGGCCGCTGTCGTGCCGGTGTGCGGCCGGCATCCGGATCGCGATCTCCTGCTGCCACGGCGTGGAAACAGCGTAATGCATCGAATCGCCGAGATACGTGATATCGCGCACGGTGACCGGCAGCATCGACTCTGCGTGGCCGTTCGCATCCTGCTGCGAGCGCAGCCGCATCAGTTCCGGACGGATCATCAGCGTGCCATCGTCGCCCGCGGCCAGCGCGGAATTAAAGGTGGCGCTCTCCACCATGCGCCCGTTCGGGAACACGGCCTGCGCGCGTTCGCCGCCATTCGCCGTCATGCGGATCGGCAGGAAGTTCGAGTTGCCGATGAAGCTCGCGACGAACTTCGACGCCGGATTCGCGTACAGCTCCTCGCCGCTGCCCACCTGCTCGATGCGTCCTTTGTTGAACACCGCGATGCGGTCCGACAGTCGCAGCGCTTCTTCCTGGTCGTGCGTCACGTACAGGATCGTCACGCCGGTTTCCTGGTGGATGCGGCGCAGTTCGAGCTGAATTTCCTCGCGCAGTTTCTTGTCGAGCGCGGACAGCGGCTCGTCCATCAGCAGTACCGGCGGATCGTAGGCGAGCGCGCGAGCGATCGCCACGCGTTGCTGCTGACCGCCCGACAGCTGCGCCGGCATCCGGTCGCGGCATTCGGACAGGTGCACGAGCTTCAGCATCCGCTCCACCTTGTCCTTCACCTCGGCATCGGGACGGCGACGCACGCGCAGCGGAAACGCGATGTTCTCACCCACCGTCAGATGCGGGAACAGCGTGTAGCGCTGGAACACCATGCCGATGTTGCGGCGGTTCGGCGGCACGGACAAGAGCGGCTTGCCGTCGAGCGTCACGCGCCCTTCGGTCGGCTCCTGGAAGCCCGCGACGATGTACAGCGTCGTGCTCTTGCCCGAGCCGGACGGCCCGAGGAAGGTCATGAATTCGCCCTTGCGCACGTCGAGCGATACGTGATCGATCGCGACCACGTCGTCATAGGTCTTGCGCAGGCGCTGGATTTGCAGGAATGCGGCAGTCATGGCTCATCCACCTCGGTTATCGGGCGCGGCGCACGACGGCGCCGGCCAGCATCAATACACACGTCAACCCCACCAGCAGCGACGAAGCGGCCGCAATCACGGGCGTCAGGTCCTGGCGCAGCGTCGACCAGATCATCACGGGCAGCGTCTGCAGCGTCGGGCTCGCCATGAAGATCGACACGACCACTTCGTCCCACGAAGCGAGGAACGAGAAGATCGCCGCGGCGAACAGGCCCAGCTTGATCGCGGGCAGCGTGACGCGCAGCTTCACGGTGAGCGGACTCGCGCCGCAGATCAGCGCGGCGTCTTCGAGCGCGGTGTCGAAGCTTTCGAGCGAGTTGCTGATCGCGATAATCGAGAACGGCAGCGCGATGATCAGATGGCCGATCACGAAGCCGACCAGCGTGCCGTTCAGACCGATGCGCAGGAAGAACGCATACAGCGCGACGGCGAGCACCACCACCGGCAATACCATCGGCGTGAGGAAGAACGCCTGCACGATACGGCGACCGCGGAACCGGCCGCGCACGAGCGCCAGCGACGCGAGAAAGCCGATCGTCACCGACAGCACCGTGACGATCACCGCGATCTTCGCGCTCGTCAACAGCGAGCTGAGCCAGCCGGAATCGGTGAAGAGCTGCTGGTACCACTGCAGCGTCCAGCCCGGCGGCGGAAAGATCAGCCACTGTGAGTCGCCGAACGACAGCGCGACGATGAAGGCGATCGGCAACAGCAGGAACAGCGCCACTGCCGCGCCGATTGCGAGCAGCACCCAGCGCATCGCGCCGAGACGGTCGAAGTCGAGCAACATGTCAGCGCCCTCCCATCGCGGTGCGCGCGCCGCCTGTGTAGCGCAGTTGCACCGCATACAGCGTCAGCGTCACCGCGAGCAGCACGAACGCGGCCGCGCCGGCAAGACCCCAGTTCAGCAGTTCCTGCACCAGCTGCGCGACGAGTTCCGCGAGCATCATGTACGACGGTCCGCCGAGCAGCGCGGGCGTCACGAAGTAACCGAGCGCCATCACGAACACCATCAGCGCGCCCGATGCGATACCCGGCATCGCGAGGGGCACGAGAATGCGCCAGAACGCCTGCCAGCGGCCCGCGCCGCAGATCGCGGCGGCACGCAGCGTCGAAGGATCGATGCTGCGCAGCGTTGCGTGCAGCGGCATCACGAGGAACGGCAGCATGATGTAGGTCATACCGACCGTCACGCCGATCAGGTTGTTCACGAGCGCGAGCGGCTCGTGAATGATGCCGAGCGCCATCAGGATGCGGTTGATCGGCCCCGTCTGCTGCAGCAGCACCATCCACGCGAAGGTCCGTGCGAGCAGGTTGGTCCACATCGACAGCAGCAGGATCGCGAACAGCACCGAACTCACGCGTTTCGGCGCGATGGCGAGCAGCCACGCCACCGGAAAGCCGATCACGAGCGTCACGACGGTGACCACGGTGGCGACGAGAAAGGTGTTGCCGAATACGCGCAGATACGTCGTCGAGCCGAGCAGCTGCGCGTAGTTCTGCAAGCCCGGTGTCGGGTCGAGCACGCTGCGCAGCAACAGCGACAGCACCGGCAACAGGAAGAAGATCAGCAACAGCAGCATCGCGGGTGCGAGCAGACGCATGCTGCGCCAGTCGCGGCGTCGCGGACGCGGCGACACCGGGGGCTGTTCGACCGTACTCAAAGCATTAGCCATGATGACTCCAGGGCCGCGAGCGCGCGAAACGTGCGGCCTCGTTCATGCATTACCGGCGCGATGCCGTAGTCAGACCACATCGGCCAGACCCACGGCATCGCTGCCGCATTACTTCGACTGCCACGCGTACCAGCGCTTCGCGATCTCGTCACGATGCTCGGCCCAATATTTCATGTCCAGATTGATCTGCGAGGTCTTGTACTGGTCGGGCAGCGTCTTCGCCACCGCCGGCGACATCAGCGATGCCGACTTCACGTTGACCGGCGCGTAGCCCGTGTCCGCCGCGAACTTCGCCTGCGCCTGCGCGCTCGTCGCCGCCGCGAGGAACTTCATCGCACCCGCGCGGTTCTTCGCGCCCTTCGGCACCACCAGCATGTCCGCTGCCGTCAGGTTCTGGTTCCACGAGATGCCCACCGGCACGCCGGTCGCTTCCAGCGCATGCAGACGGCCGTTCCAGAACATGCCGATCGGTGCTTCGCCGGACGCGAGCAGCTGCTGCGACTGCGCACCGCCGCTCCACCAGACGATGTCGCTCTTGATCGTGTCGAGCTTCTTGAATGCGCGGTCGAGGTCGAGCGGATAGAGCTTGTCGGCCGGTACGCCGTCGGCGAGCAGCGCGATTTCCAGCACGCCCGGCGCGGACCACTTGTAGAACGTGCGCTTGCCCGGGAATTTCTTCGTGTCGAACAGATCGGCCCAG
>NZ_QQOA01000010.1 GCF_003443895.1 Paraburkholderia phosphatilytica
GGCCGCGGCTGCCTCGGCGCCCGCTGCCGACGCCTCGGCGGCACCGGCGGCCAGCGCCCCGGCGGACGCCTCGGCCGCGGCTGCCGCGGCGCCTGCCGCACCGACCGCGCCGTTCTCGGTCGATTCGTCGAAGATCAATTCGGGCGACACCGCCTGGATGCTGACCTCCACCGCGCTCGTGCTGTTCATGACGATTCCGGGCCTCGCGCTGTTCTACGCGGGTATGGTGCGCAAGAAGAACGTGCTCGCAACGGTGATGCAGAGCTTCGCGATCACCTGCGTCGTGACGGCGATCTGGACGATCATCGGCTACAGCCTGGCGTTCACGCCGGGCGGCGCGTTCCTCGGCGGCTTCTCGCGCGTGTTCCTTGCCGGGATGAACTACATCCACGGCGACAAGGCGACGACGCTGACCGTCAGCCACCTTGCGCCGACGATCCCGGAAACGGTCTACTTCGTGTATCAGATGACCTTCGCGATCATCACGCCGGCGCTGATCACGGGCGCGTTCGCGGATCGCATGAAGTTCTCGGCGATGCTGATCTTCATGTCGCTGTGGTCGATCATCGTGTATTCACCGATCGCGCACATGGTCTGGGAACCGACCGGCTGGCTCGCTGCCGCTGGCATCCTCGACTTCGCGGGCGGCACGGTGGTGCACATCAACGCCGGTATCGCGGGTCTCGTCTGCTGTCTGGTGCTCGGCAAGCGCGTCGGCTACGGCAAGGACGTGATGGCGCCGCACAACCTCGTGCTGACGATGATCGGCGGCTCGATGCTGTGGGTGGGCTGGTTCGGCTTCAACGCGGGTTCGGCGGTTGCGGCTGACGGCCGTGCCGGTTTCGCGATGCTGACGACGCAGGTTGCAACGGCCTTCGCCGCGCTCGCATGGATGTTCGCCGAGTGGATCGCGAAAGGTAAGCCGTCGGTGCTCGGCATCGTCTCGGGCGCAGTGGCAGGTCTCGTGGCGATCACGCCCGCATCGGGCTTCGTCGGCGTGACGGGCGCGATCGTGATCGGTATCGCGGCGGGCGTGATCTGCTTCTGGTCGGCCACGTGGCTCAAGGGCAAGATGGGCTACGACGATTCGCTCGACGCGTTCGGCGTGCACTGCGTCGGCGGTATCGTCGGTGCGTTGCTGACGGGCGTGTTCGCGGTCAAGGACATCGGCGGCGCCGATGGCAGCGTGATCCTGCAGGCAAAGGGCGTGCTGACGACGCTGATCTACAGCGGCGTGGTGAGCTTCATCCTGCTGAAGATCATCGACATGACGATCGGTCTGCGCGTGACGGAAGAGGAAGAGCGCGAAGGTCTCGACGTGATCCTGCACGGCGAGCACGTCGAATAATCGAGCGGCAAAGAACTGACGGCGCGCCGCCTGCGCGGCTGGCGCGCCGCGACAATCAAGGTAGCAGCACAGCGAGTTTGGCCCGCCTTTCCGGCGGGCTTTTTTCTTGCCGGTCCGCCTCCATCTACACGGCATGGAGCCCGGTTCCCGCTGCCGCACTTCCTATAATCGAAAGGCCGGACCGCCGCTCGAAGGCGCTCTGGCAGCGCCGCTCCGGCGATACGCAGCGACTATCGGCCCGATAGGAATGCTTGTCGGGGAGGGGCTGGAATCCGCCTTGCGCTTTCCAGGGTTGTCCCCAAATTCAGAGGTCAGTTCCTCTACAATCGCTGCTTTAGTCCGTGAGTGCTCAATGGTTCCGCACCTCGTCACCGCGCTGAATGGTCCGCTGCTCGATCTCGAGCGCCGGATCCTGGACGCCACCCCGTCGATCGAACGCTGGTTCCGCCTCGAATGGCAGGAGCACACGCCGCCGTTCTATTGCTCGGTGGACCTGCGCAACGCGGGCTTCAAGCTCGCGCCGGTCGACACGAACCTGTTCCCGGGCGCCTTCAACAATCTGCCGCAGGAAGTGCTGCCGCTCGCGGTGCAGGCGGCGATGGCGTCGATCGAGAAAATCTGCCCGGACGCGAAGAATCTGCTGGTGATTCCGGAGCGTCACACGCGCAACGCGTTTTATCTGGAGAATGTCGCGCGGCTGGCCACGATCATGCGTCAGGCGGGCCTGCACGTGCGTTTCGGTACGCTCGACGAGGACATACACGGGCCCACCACGATCGCCCTTTCGGACGGCCAGAAGATCGTGCTCGAGCCGCTCGAACGCTCGGCGCGCCGGCTCGGGCTGAAGAATTTCGATCCGTGTTCGATCCTGCTGAACAACGATCTGTCGGGCGGCATTCCACCGGTGCTCGAGAATCTGCACGAGCAGTACGTGCTGCCGCCGCTGCATGCCGGTTGGGCCGTGCGCCGCAAGTCGACTCACTTCTCGTGCTACGACGACGTCGCGAAGAAATTCGCGAAGCTGGTCGACATCGATCCGTGGATGGTGAATCCGTACTTCGCGCATGTGGAGGGTGTGGACTTCCAGGCGCGCACCGGCGAAGAGAAGCTCGCGGAAGCGATCGACGGCGTGCTGAAGAAGATCGCGAAGAAGTACCGCGAATACGGTATCTCCGAGCGGCCGTACGTCGTGATCAAGTCGGATGCGGGCACGTATGGGATGGGCGTGATGACGCTGCACGACGCGTCGGAAGTCGCGGCGCTCACCACGCGCGAGCGCGCGCGGATGGCCGCCACGAAAGACGGTCTCGAAGTGCATGACGTGATCGTGCAGGAAGGCGTGTACACGTTCGAACGGATTGGCGAGGAAGTGGCGGAACCGGTCGTCTACATGATCGACCGCTACGTGGTGGGCGGCTTCTATCGCGTGCACGGCAGCCGCGAGCGCGACCAGAACCTGAACGCGCCGGGCATGCATTTCGTGCCGCTCGGCTTCGAACACACGGCGTTGCCGGACGCGCACGCGAAGCCGGGGGCGGCGCCGCCGAACCGCTTCTACATGTATGGAGTGGTTGCGCGGCTCGGGCTGCTGGCGGCATCGGTGGAACTGGAAAAGACTGATCCGGAAGCGATCCAGGTTTAGGCCCGGGCTCGCGCCGATGCATCCACACACGCAGGCGGAATAGCCAGCGAACGGACAGCGGCCGGCATTCCGGCCGAGGACAGGAACAGCGCCCGCGAGGACGCTTCGGGAGTTTCATGGACATTCTCTTTATCGCCGATCCGCTCGACCAGTTCCGGATCTACAAGGACACGACCTACGCGATGATGGCGGAGGCCGCGCGCCGCGGGCACACGCTTTACGCGTGCGAGCCGCACCACCTCGCGTGGACGGGCGGCGCGGTCGAAGCGCATGCGCGGCGCTTCCAGATCGTCGGCGACCAGCAGGACGGGCACCGCGACGTCTGGTACGCGGCCGAAGCCGCGAGCACGCGATCGCTCGCGAGCTTCGGCGCGGTGCTGATGCGCAAGGACCCGCCGTTCGATATGGAGTACGTGACGTCCACGTGGCTGCTCGAGATCGCCGAACGCGGCGGCGCGCGCATCTTCAACAAGCCGCAGGCGATTCGCGATCACTCGGAGAAGCTCGCGATCGGCGAGTTTCCGCAGTTCGTGTCGCCAACACTTGTTACGCGCGATCCGGCGCGGCTGCGCGCGTTCCAGGCCGAGCACGGCGACGTGATCCTGAAGCCGCTCGACGGGATGGGCGGCATGGGCGTGTTCCGCGTGAAGGCCGATGGCATGAACCTCGGCTCGATCGTCGAGATGCTGAGCCACAACGGCGCGCGCACGGTGATGGCGCAGAAGTTCATCCCCGAGATCAAGGATGGCGACAAGCGCATTCTGCTGATCGGCGGCGAGCCGGTGCCGTATTCGCTCGCACGCATTCCGCAGGGCAACGAGGTGCGCGGCAATCTGGCGGCGGGCGGCCTTGGCCGTGCGCAGCCGCTCACGCTGCGCGATCGCGAGATCGCGGAAACGCTCGCGCCGGTGCTGGCCGCGCGCGGCCTGCTGCTGGTCGGGCTCGATGCAATCGGCGACTGGCTCACTGAAGTCAACGTCACGAGCCCTACGTGTTTCCGCGAGATCATGGATCAGACGGGCTTCGATGTCGCCGCGATGTTCGTCGACGCGCTGGAGCGCGCCGTCGGTTGAAATGCTCGAACGCGCGCTGCATATCGCAGTGCGCTGCCGCACACGACTGTTGCGGCGAGCCGGTGCGCGCGTGCGGACATCAGCACGCACGGTCGGGAAGCGCGAAAATGACCCTGATACAATGCCCGTTTTCCGGTATCGACCGCGCTTCCGGCGCCGGCCGCATCCGGCGCGGACAGGGTTCCGGACGCACGCCGCTGGGCTCCACAGGCCGGGCAGGTCCATCAAACACGCGTGCGTTCCGGCCCTCGTGACTTCCGGCCAGACCTCATCCCGGCTGTTCGCCGCGCGCTGAGGCCGTTTTTCGCAGCAAGGCTGACATGGCAGGCATTCTGATCATCGCTCATACCCCGTTCGCTACCGCGCTACGGGATTGTCTCGCTCACATCTACGGCGGTTTGCCCGCGCGCATCGGTTGCATCGACGTGACGCCGAACTGCGACCCCGTGCAGGTCGTGGCGCAGGCGCATGCCGAAATCGACCGGCTTCAGGAAGAGAACGGCGCGCTCGTGCTGACCGACATGTTCGGCGCGACGCCGGCCAACATCGCCGCGCGGCTCGCGTCGCCGCAGGTGCGCGTGCTGGCGGGCGTCAACCTGCCGATGCTGGTGCGCGCCGTCTGCTACCGCGCGACGCCGCTCGATACGCTCGTCGACAAGGCGCTCGCCGGCGCGACGAAGGGCATCCACGAGGTCGGCACCGCGGCCAATGCGTCGGAGTGCGCGACGCTCGGCAACTGCGTGACGGCCATGCCGCCCGATAAATGTTTCGAAGAAAAAGCCAAACCCGTCGGTTCGTGACGACCGGCATCCTCTGTTGACCTACCCATCCGCGCCTGGAAGACCTCATGCTGCAACAGGAAACGACGATCGTGAACAAACTCGGCCTGCACGCACGTGCTTCGGCCAAACTGACGCAACTCGCGGGCAACTTTCAGTCCGAAATCTGGATGAGCCGCAATGGCCGGCGCATCAACGCGAAGAGCATCATGGGCGTGATGATGCTGGCGGCCGGCATCGGCAGCACGGTGGTGATCGAAACCGAAGGCAACGATGAGAAGGAAGCGATGGACGCGCTGCTCAAGCTGATCGCCGACAAGTTCGGCGAAGGTCAGTAAGCGCTGCTTCAACGCTTCAGCGCTCCAGCGCTTCACGTTTGCGTCGAAAAGCCGCGGTTCGCCGCGGCTTTTTTTGTTCGTCGACAATTGGCACACGCGCGAAATAACGCAAACGCGCTGCGACGAACATGTGCGTGACGCATGACCGTGGCAAGCTTCGCGCGGGCGATGAAGCGCATGGCTGACAGATGCGCGGAATTTTCCAGCAAGTTGTCAGAAACGTCGAAACACATCGAAAGCAACGGGTCGTTCCGCACGCGATGAGAGCGCGTGCGATGTTGCGGCGCACACGCCTCGCGGTGACGCGGAATTTATAATGGTCCGCGAGGTCTGAGAGCATTGCAGCGGTCTGCCGCGGCATCACACAACTAGAGGAGGTGCGCGTGTCGTTCACGCTGCATGGAATTCCCGTATCACGCGGTATCGCCATCGGACGGGCTTATCTGATTGCCCCGGCTGCGCTCGACGTCGACCATTATCTGGTCGAACCCACGCAGATCGAATCCGAGGTCGAGCGTTTTCGTGTCGCGCAGGGCGTCGTTCATCAGGAGCTCGATACATTGCGCGCGGATCTCGCGGCGGATGCGCCGAGCGAGATGGGCGCGTTCATCAACGTCCACACGATGATCCTGAACGACCAGATGCTCGTGCAGGAAACCATCGATCTGATCCGCACTCGCCGCTATAACGTCGAGTGGGCGCTCACCGAGCAGCTCGAGCGGCTGTCGCGCCATTTCGACGACATCGAAGACGAATACCTGCGCGAGCGCAAGGCCGACATCCAGCAGGTGGTCGAGCGCGTGCTGAAGGCGCTCGCGGGCGCGAACGGCAGCGTGCTGCCCAATGGCCAGCACGGCTCGTGCAGCGAGATGATCGTCGTCGCGCACGACATCGCGCCGGCCGACATGATGCAGTTCAAGGGGCAGACGTTCCAGGGTTTCGTCACGGATCTGGGCGGCCGTACTTCGCATACCGCGATCGTCGCGCGCAGCCTCGGCATTCCGGCGGCGGTCGGCGTGCAGCAGGCTAGCGCGCTGATCCGCCAGGACGATCTGATCATCGTCGATGGCGACAGCGGCATCGTGATCGTCGATCCCGCGCCGATCGTGCTCGAAGAGTACTCGTACCGGCAAAGCGAGAAGGCGCTCGAGCAGCGCAAGCTGCAGCGGCTCAAGTTCTCGCCGACGCAGACGCTCGACGGCACGCGCATCGAACTGTGCGCGAACATCGAACTGCCCGACGACGCGCAGCAGGCGCTCGAAGCGGGCGCAACGGGTATCGGGCTCTTCCGCACCGAGTTCCTGTTCATGAATCACAAGCACCACCTGCCGGAAGAAGAGGAGCAGTTCGTCGCGTACAAGCGCGCCGTGGAGCTGATGAACGGCATGCCGGTGACGATCCGCACGATCGACGTCGGCGCGGACAAGCCGCTCGACGCGCTCTCGGGCGGCGACGGTTACGAGACGGCGCCGAACCCGGCGCTGGGGCTGCGCGCGATCCGCTGGAGCCTGTCCGAGCCGCAGATGTTCCTCACGCAGCTGCGCGCGATCCTGCGCGCGTCCGCGTTCGGCTCGCTCAAGATCCTGGTGCCGATGCTCGCGCATGCGCAGGAGATCGACCAGACGCTCGACCTGATCCGCGAAGCGAAGCGTCAGCTCGACGACGCGGGGCTCTCGTACGATCCGAACGTGCGCGTCGGCGCGATGATCGAGATTCCGGCCGCGGCGATCGCGTTGCCGTTGTTTCTCAAGCGGCTCGATTTTCTGTCGATCGGCACCAACGACCTGATCCAGTACACGCTCGCGATCGACCGCGCGGACAACTCCGTCGCGCATCTGTACGACCCGCTGCATCCCGCGGTGCTGCATCTGATCGCGTTCACGCTGCGTGAAGCGAAGCGCGCGAACGTGCCGGTGTCGGTCTGCGGCGAGATGGCGGGCGACCCGGCGTTGACGCGCCTGCTGCTCGGCATGGGGCTCACCGAGTTCTCGATGCATCCGAGCCAGTTGCTGGTGGTGAAGCAGGAGATCCTGCGCTCGAATCTGAAGACACTCGAAAAGCCCACCGCCGAGGTGCTGGCGGCGTGCGAGCCGGACGAGATTCAGGCTGCGCTCAAGCGCGTGACTGGGGTGTGAGGTCGCGCGGCATCACGGCGAATTAAAACACCGCGTTAAAAGCACCGCACGGAAGGCACGCGCGTCGCTGGGTTGGCGACGCGCGTTGCCGCTTCAGCGATGCGTGCCGCCGCACACGGCGCAATCGGCCTGGCGGCCGATGCGCATCGTCGTCCATTCCATCCTCAGCGAGTCGAGCATCATCAGCCGGCCGACGAGCGTGTCGCCGATGCCGCCGATCACGCGCAACGCTTCCGCCGCCTGCATCGCGCCGATGATGCCCACCGTCGGCGCGAACACGCCCATCGTCGAACACGCCACTTCTTCGAACGGCTGATCTTCCGGGAACACGCACGCATAGCACGGCGATGCTTCGTCGCGGAAATCGAAGGTGCTGATCTGGCCGTCGAAGCGCAGTGCCGCGCCGGACACGAGCGGCACGCCGTGCTTCACGCACGCACGATTGATCGCGTGGCGCGTCGCGAAGTTGTCCGTACAGTCGAGCACGACCGTTGCGCGCGGAACGTGCCCGTCGAGCCATGCGTCGTCCGCGCGCGCGCTCACCGTGTTCACGCGCACGTCCGGATTCAGCTGGGCGATCGCATCGCGTCCCGACTCCACCTTCGCGCGGCCAACCGAAGCTGTGACATGCAGGATCTGCCGCTGCAGGTTCGTGAGATCGACGTTGTCCGCATCGACGAGCGTGAGCTGCCCGACGCCCGCGGCCGCGAGATACATCGCCGCCGGCGAACCGAGTCCGCCTGCGCCGATGACGATTGCATGCGCGTCGAGAAAGCGTTGCTGCGCCTCGATGCCGATCTCGTCGACGAGGATATGGCGGGAATAGCGGAGGAGCTGGTCGTCGTTCATGGCTTGCGCGGGTGTGAGAGCCTGGGGTCGCGCAACGGGCTGGGTGGCCAAGGAAGTGCGCAGTGTCGTGATTATTCTAATCGCGCGGGAGGGAAGACATCGCGGCCCGGCGTGGCGCCGGACCGCGATGGATGCTGCGAGCGTGCTGTCAGTTCGCCGGAGCCGAAGCCGGAGCCGGCGCGCTCGCGCCCGGCGTGACCGGATTGGACGGCTTCACCGCGACCGGTGCCGAAGCCGACTGAGGTGGCTTGTTCTGCGCGAGACGGCGTTCGAGCATCGACTTCGACTCCTGCACCGGCTTGCCTTCGAGCTTGTTCAGCGCCTGGCTCAGCATGAAGTCGTCAGCCGAACCGAACTCGACCGGCTTGCGGTCGCGATCCTTCTGACGCTGTTCCGGCGTCTTCTTGTCGTTCTCTTCCTCGAGCTGGCGCAGCTGGTCGAGACGGTCCTGCTCGCGCTGTTCCAGTTCCTTCTTCTCATTCGGATCCTGCGTGTTCGCGAGGTGGTTCGAATAGTCGACTTCGCGCGTGACGAGCGCGTCGTCCGGATCGCCGTCGGCGAACTGGTCGACCGGAATGTCAGGACGGATGCCGATGTTCTGGATCGAGCGGCCGCTCGGCGTGTAGTAGTACGCCGTGGTCAGACGCAGCGCCGTGTCCGACGTCAGCGGACGCACCGTCTGCACCGAGCCCTTGCCGAACGTGGTCTTGCCGACGATCAGCGCGCGGTGCTGGTCCTGCAGCGCACCGGCCACGATTTCCGAAGCCGACGCGGAGTACGCGTTCGTCAGCACGATCATCGGCACGGTCTTGAAGATGGGCGCCTCGTTCTTCAGCGGATCGCCGTCGAACGAAGGCAGACGGTAGTTCTCGAAGGTGTCGCGATAGACCTGCTTCGAGTCCGGAATCTGGCCGTTGGTGGACACCACGACCGAATCCGGCGGCAGGAACGCGCCCGCCACGCCGACCGCGCTCTGCAGCAGGCCGCCGCCGTTGTTGCGCAGGTCGAGGATGAAGCCCTTCAGGTTCGGCTGCTGGCGCGCGATGTCCTGCAGCTTGTCCGCGAGATCAGGCGTGGTGCGTTCCTGGAAGCTCGTAATGCGGATGTAGGCGTAGCCCGGCGCGAGGATCTTCATCTTCACGCTCTGGACCTTGATGATCGCGCGCGTGACGGTGAGCGGGAACGTGCGGTCGTCGGTCTTGCGGTAGATGGTGAGCGTGACCTTCGTGCCCGGGTCGCCGCGCATCTGCTTGACGGCTTGATCCAGCGTCATGCCGCGCACGGGCTTGTCGTTGATGCGCGTGATCAGGTCGCCCGGACGGATGCCGGCGCGGAACGCGGGCGTGTCTTCGATCGGCGAGATGACCTTGATGAGACCGTCTTCCGACGAGATCTCGATACCGAGGCCCGCGAAGCGGCCCTTGGTCTGCTCCTGCAGTTCTTCGTAGTCCGTCTTGTCGAGATACGACGAGTGCGGATCGAGGCTCGACACCATGCCCTTGATCGCGGCCGTGAGCAGCTTCTTGTCGTCGACGGGTTCGACGTACTCGTGCTTGATCTGTCCGAACACTTCAGCGAAAAGCCGCAACTGGTCGAGCGGCAAAGGCGACGACGCCGCCTGCTGAGCAGACGCGGACAACTGCAGGGTTGCAAATACGCCAGTGGCGAGGCCTGCGGCGATGAGGCCGATATTTTTCAGGTTCTTTCGCATAGAGTTGGGGAGCGTTCGGTAGCGCGTGGGTGCGTCTGGGTGGAAAGCGACGGACAAGTATAACTGCACACCCGTACGCCCTGTGCGGAAGCACAGACAATCGCGTTTCGACAGCGCACATCGGAACAGGTTCGTCGCTGGGCCGGTATCGACCAGCATGAGACGCGGGACCTGACGCGATCGTGACGTCAGGCTGGCCTGGAAGACAGTTTGAAACCAGGGCCTGCGGGCCGCGGCGTGGCCGCGTCCCGCATAGTGGGCAACTGCAGGCGCCGGGTGCCGGCGTCAGGCCTTCTTGCCCTGGTTCGCGACGGCGGCCTGCGCGGCGGCGATCGCTTCCGCGTCGCCCAGGTAGTAGTGCTGGATCGGCTTCAGGTTCTCGTCGAGCTCATAGACGAGCGGCACGCCGTTCGGGATGTTCAGCCCGACGATGTCCGCGTCCGAAATGCCGTCGAGGTACTTCACGAGCGCGCGGATCGAGTTGCCGTGCGCGGCGATCAGCACCTTCCTGCCGGACTTGATGGCGGGCGCGATCGATTCGTTCCAGATGGGCAGCACGCGCGCGACGGTGTCCTTCAGGCACTCGGTGAGCGGCAGCTGCTCGCGCGGCACCTTCGCGTAGCGCGGGTCGTTGTACGCGGTGCGCTCGTCCGACGGATCCAGCGCCGGCGGCGGCGTGTCGTAGCTGCGGCGCCAGACCAGCACCTGCTCGTCGCCGTACTTCGCGGCGGTTTCGGCCTTGTTGAGGCCCGACAGCGCGCCGTAATGACGCTCGTTCAGGCGCCACGAATGCACGACCGGCAGGTACATCAGGTCCATTTCGTCCTGCACGTGCCAGAGCGTGCGGACCGCGCGCTTCAGCACCGACGTGTACGCGATGTCGAACGTGTAGCCCGAATCCTTCAGGAGCACGCCGGCCTGGCGCGCTTCGCGGTTGCCCTGTTCGGTGAGGTCGACGTCGACCCAGCCGGTGAAGCGGTTTTCCTTGTTCCACGTCGATTCGCCGTGGCGGATGAGAACGAGTTTGTACATGGGAGTACCGGTCGGTAGTGAGGAAGCGGTGCGTGCGCAGGCTCGCCGCAATGGGGAGCCATACTCGCGTCGGACGGTTATTTTATAATGCCCGGATTGTGCGACCCGGTTTTCCTCTTCTTCTATCTCTTTCGACGGATCCTGCGTGAAGTTCTTCACCGATTACATCAACCTTGTACTCATTGCTGTCGTCCTCATCTCTGGGGGGATGCTGCTGTGGCCGACCATCCTGCGGCGCGGACGCAGCGGCATTTCCGCGGCGGAAGCCACGCAGCTGATCAACCGGCGCAACGCGGTCGTGATCGACCTGCGCTCGGCGGCGGAATTCGCGAACGGGCATCTCCCTTCGGCGCGGCAGGTCGAATTCGCCGAGCTGCAGGCGAAGGTCGGCTCGCTCGCGAAGAACAAGAGCAATCCGGTCGTGCTGGTCTGCCAGACCGGCCAGCAGTCGCATAAGGCAGTGCGCGTCGTGCAGGACGCGGGCTACGCGGAAGTCCATGTTCTCGACGGCGGCCTGAACGCCTGGGAGAAGGCCGGCATGCCGGTCGTCAAGCAAGGAGCGGCAAAGTGAAGAAAGTCGTGATGTACAGCACGCAGGTGTGCCCGTATTGCCAGATGGCCGAACGTCTTTTAAAGTCGCGCGGCGTCGATCAGATCGAGAAGATCCTGATCGACCGGGAACCGGCCCGGCGCGAGGAAATGATGTCCCGCACCGGCCGGCGTACCGTGCCGCAGGTGTACATCGGCGAGACGCACGTCGGTGGCTATGATGATCTGTCCGCGCTCGACCGCGCAGGCGGTCTGATGCCGCTGCTCGAAGCGGCCGCCTGATTTCGCCAGGTCGGCGCCTCGCGCGTTCACAGCCGCGGCCTGGTTCGCCGGCCGCGCTGCGAAAGCGCTCATCAAGAGGTGGTCTCGCGCGTTCGCGCCCGTTGCCACGCAATCCATTCAGGGAAGCAACAGATCATGTCCGACGACAACAACCAGCCGTTTTTCAACATCCAGCGCATCTATCTGAAGGACATGTCGCTCGAGCAGCCGAATTCGCCGGCCATCTTCCTCGAGCAGGACATGCCGTCCGTCGAGGTGGAAGTCGACGTCAAGGCTGAGCGTCTCGCCGAAAGCGTGTTCGAAGTGCTCGTCACGGGCACGGTCACCGCCAAGGTGAAGGACAAGGTCGCGTTCCTGATCGAAGCCAAGCAGGCCGGCATCTTCGATATCCGCAACATCCCGGTCGAGCAGGTCGACCCGCTCGTCGGCATCGCGTGCCCGACGATCCTGTTCCCGTACCTGCGCTCGAACATCGCGGACGCGATCACCCGCGCCGGCTTCCCGCCGATCCACCTCGCGGAAATCAACTTCCAGGCGCTCTACGAGCAGCGCGTTGCGCAGCTGGCCGCCCAGGAAGGCCAGCCGCAAAGCAACGCGACGCATTAAGCGCTCGCCACGGTGCCGGCTATGAAGGTTGCCGTTCTCGGCGCCGGTGCATGGGGCACCGCACTCGCGGGCCATCTGGCCGCGCGGCACGACACGGTCCTCTGGGCGCGCGACGGCGCGCTCGTTTCCACCCTTGCCACGTCCCGCGAGAACGCCCGCTATCTGGCGGGCGTCTCGCTGCCGTCCGCGCTTCGCTACGAGGCGCGGCTGGAGGCGGCGCTCGCCCATGCAAACACCGACGACGCGCTGTGCGTAGTCGCGGCGCCTGTTGCCGGGCTGCGCGACATGCTGCGCACGATGCGCGACATGCAGGCGGTGCCCGCGCATTTCGTGTGGCTGTGCAAAGGCTTCGAGGCGGAGTCGCAACTGCTGCCGCATCAGGTCGTCGCGGCTGAGTTGCCGGATCACGCGAGCAATGGCGTGCTGTCCGGCCCCAGTTTCGCGCGCGAAGTGGCGCAGGGGCTGCCGGTGGCGCTGACGGTCGCGAGTGCTTCGGTGGCGTGCCGCGATCGCACGCTCGCCGCGTTCCATCATGGTGCGATGCGGATCTACACGGGCGACGACGTGGTCGGCGTCGAGGTGGGCGGCGCGGTGAAGAACGTGCTGGCCATCGCGACGGGCATTGCCGATGGGCTCGGCCTCGGGCTCAACGCGCGCGCCGCGCTGATCACGCGCGGGCTCGCCGAGATGGCGCGGCTCGGCGTGACGCTCGGCGGCCGCACGGAGACGTTCACGGGGCTCACGGGCCTCGGCGACCTGATCCTCACCGCAACCGGCGACCTGTCGCGCAACCGCACGGTTGGCGTGCAGCTCGCGTCGGGCCGTACGCTCGACGACATCCTCGGCGCACTGGGGCATGTCGCGGAGGGCGTGCGTTGCGCGCAGTCCGTGCTGGCGCTGGCCCGCGCGCATTCGCTTGAGATGCCGATCACGCAGGCCGTCTGCGCGGTGCTGTTCGACGGCGTCGCGCCACGCGATGCGGTCAGCGCGTTGCTGCGCCGCGACGCGAAGGCGGAATAGCCCGACCTCCGACGGAGCGCTGGGTTTCCGTCGATCGGTTGCTGCGTCTACGGTTTTCCCTTTTTCGATAGATGAAGCGACGCCGTGCGGATCGCGCTGAGCGCGCCGCGCCGCGCGGCCGTTGCCGTTCGTCGCTACGCTCCGCCTTCGAAGCCGGCTTGTCGCCATGCCTCGAACACCACCACCGCCACCGTGTTCGACAGGTTCAGGCTGCGGTTGCCGGGTCGCATCGGCAGGCGCACGCGCTGTTCCACCGCGAAACGCTCCAGCAGCGCGGCGGACAGGCCGCGTGTCTCGGCGCCGAACACGAACCAGTCGCCGGGCCGGAAGGACTTCGAATGGAACGGGCTCGAGCCGCGCGTGGTGAACGCGAACATACGCGCCGGGTCCGGGCGTTCGCTGTCGATCAGCGCGTCCCAGTCGCGATGCACGCGCATTTCCGCGTACTCGTGATAGTCGAGGCCCGCGCGGCGCATTTTCGCGTCGTCGAGCGGAAAGCCGAGCGGCTCGATCAGATGCAGCCGTGCGCCGGTGTTCGCACACAGGCGGATGACGTTGCCGGTATTCGGCGGGATTTCCGGTTCGACCAGTACGACGTTGAACATGACTTCGATCGCTTGGGAAGCTCGTTTAGACAGCTAGTTTTTCGGAGTACGCAGCGCGACGAAGTTCGTCACGCGCCGCGCGCCGGCGTGTTTAAGCGCGATGGCGACGGCTTCGAGCGTGGCGCCCGTCGTCATCACGTCGTCGACGATACCGACGTGCAGGTCTTGCACCGAAGCCGCCACCTGAAATGCGCTCGCAACGTTCTGACGCCGCGCGTCGAGATCGAGCCTCGACTGCGGCGCCGTATCGACCACGCGGCGCAACAGCGTCGCGCTGCCACGAACGCGCAGTGCGCTGGCGAGCGGCTTTGCGATCTGCCACGCCTGGTTGTGGCCGCGCTCGATCAACCGTTGCCACGCCAACGGCACGGGCGCGATCAGGTCCGGCAACGCGCTCGCGCCGGGTTCGTCGGCGGCTTCCCGTGCGCGGTGCGCGAGACATCGACCGAACCCGGTTGCCAGCATCAGGCGCGCGCGAAACTTCAGACCGAGCGCGAGGCGATCGAGCGGCGGACGATAGTCGGCGAGCGCGAACGTGGCGTCGAACGGCGGCGGTGCGGCAACGCAGTCGGCGCAACGACGTTCAGCATCGCGCATGCCGTGGCTCGCTCCCGCGTGTTGACGTCGATTTCGCGCGAGCGGCACGGCGCACACGTTGCAGCGCAAGCGAGGCTCGTTCCAGTACGCGTCGTCGCAACCGGCACACACCGGTTGCTGCGACATATTGCCGCACAGCGCGCACACATTCGGCAGCACGACCTGCAGCGCGCGGTCGAGTGACGACGAAATGCGTTTCGCGAACCTCGCGATGCCCGCATCCTGTCGGAGTCGAAAATCGGCGTAGCGCATGCGTCGCGACCCGCGAAGGCCCTCGCTCTGAATGCTTCGGAGCGAGCGAGTATACTTCGCACACTTCGCCCGTAGACCGCCATGTCCCCTGTATCCGCCAAATCTGGCCGTCCGGCCTATGACGCCCGGCGCCTGCGGCGCATTTTCGACCGTCGCGCAGCGGCCTTCGAAGACGTCGCCTTCCTGCCGCGCGAAATCGCGCTTCGCATGAACGAGCGCCTCGACTACATCAAGATTTCACCGGCCAGCGTGCTGGATGCCGGCTGCGGCGCCGGCGACGACATCCCCGCGCTGCGCACCCGCTTTCCCGAAGCGCCCGTGTTCGGCGCGGATCTCTCGCATGCGATGCTGACGCGCGCGCTGCGCCACGACACGGACGACACCGGCTGGCGCCGATTCCTGCCGGCGTCGATCGGCAAGGCGCTCGGCAACCGCGGTCCGCGTTTCGCGCAGGCCGACTTTTCCGCGCTGCCGTTCGCGCATGGCGCGTTCGAACTCATCTGGTCCAATCTCGCGCTGCACTGGCATGCGCGCCCCGACCTCGTATTCCCGGAGTGGCAGCGCGTGCTGAAGGTGAACGGTCTGCTGATGTTCAGCACGCTCGGCCCCGATACGCTGAAGGAGTTGCGCGGCGCCTGGGCAGAGATCGACGCCGCGCATGGTCTCGGGTCGCGCGCACATGTGATCGACTTCGTCGACATGCACGATCTCGGCGACATGCTGGTCGAGAGCGGCTTCGAGATTCCCGTGATGGACCAGGAAGTGATCACGATCACCTACAAGTCGCCGGAATCGCTGCTGGCGGACGTGCGCCGCTGGGGCGCCTATCCGTTCGAGCGCGAAGCGGCTGCGGCGCGTGTGTCGCGCAGGCTGCACAAGGCCTTGCTGGCCGCGCTGGAAGCCCGCAGACGGCCGGACGGCACGCTCGCGCTGACCTTCGAGGTGATCTACGGACACGCGTGGAAGGCCGTGCCGCGCACCACTGCCGAGGGGCACGGAATCGTGCGGATCGAGGACATCGGACGGGGTCGGGCAAGGAATCGGTAAGCGGGTAAAGGGGCCATCCGTTATGTCAGAAATTACCGGTCCAGAAGGCGGGCAAAAGGTGCGTCAAAAGGGCGCAGAGGCTTGTCGCGCCTGGCTTTTCGGCCGATAGCCGTTTGCTTGTGGATGCCATTGAACGCGCCTATAATGCGTCAGTTTGTCGCCCGGGGTCCCCATATTTGGGGTGGCAGGCCCGAGTGTTGAACGACGAGCACGAGATGTGATTCCATCGGTCGTGTCGGCGGAGGAGGCAGCGATGCATGCAACCGGTCTGCTGGCGGAGCAGGAGCCCGTCCTCAAGGACTGGCTCATGAAGCGCAACTGCTCCGTGTCGCCCCGACAGTTCGTCTACTTCTACATCTCGCTTGCGCTGTTCTCGCTGTTGATTGCATTCCTGCTGTTGCTGAACGGCGCCTGGCTTGTGCTGCCGTTCACCGGTATCGAGTTGCTGTCTGTCGGCGTCGCGTTCGTGCTGTACGCACGTCATGCGGTCGACTACGAACGTATCAGGCTGTTTCCAAACCGGCTCGTGATCGAGCAGGTGAGTGCCGAACAGTTGACGCAGTTCGAGTTCAACCCGCGCTGGGTGCGGGTCGAAGCGGGAGCCACGCCGCGTGACCGGATCACACTGGTTTCGCGCGGTCAGACGATCATGATCGGGCAACACCTCGCGCAGTACCGGCGCGCACAGTTCGCCGGCGAGTTGCGCGCATGGCTCACGCGTTGCGGTTAGACGCGCCAGGTCGCGGCCGGTTCAGGGACGGCGCGGCGAAGCCTTCCAGCGGGGTCGAGGGTTTGAATGGAAATTTTGGGTAAGGAAGCTATGAAAACAATCAAGCGAGCCCTCTCGGGCGTGCTGGCGTGTAGCGGGCTGCTCTTCGCCGGCGCCGCCCTTGCAGTCGGCGACAGTCCAGGCGGCCCCCGCGTCAACGAAATCAACTTTCAGCCGCCTGCCACCCGGATCGCGGAGGAGCTCTACAACCTGCACATGATGATGTTGCTCCTGTGCACGGTGATCTTCGTCGGCGTGTTCGGCGTGATGTTCTATTCGGTCTTCGCCCACCGCAAATCGCGGGGCCACAAGGCCTCCAATTTCCATGAAAGCACCAAGGTCGAAATCATCTGGACGATCGTCCCGTTCGTGATCGTCGTGCTGATGGCGCTGCCGGCCACGAAGGCCGTCGTCGCGATGAAGGACACCACCAACGCCGATCTCACGGTCAAGGTCACCGGCTATCAGTGGAAGTGGGGCTACGACTACGTGAAGGGCGAGGGCGAGGGCATCAACTTCCTGTCCACGCTGTCCACGCCGCGTTCGGAAACGAACGGCCAGGCGCCGATCACCGATACGTACCTGCAGGAAGTCGACAACCCGCTCGTTGTGCCGGTCAACAAGAAGATCCGCATCATCACCACCGCGAACGACGTCGTGCACTCGTGGTACGTGCCAGCCTTCGGCGTGAAGCAGGACGCGATTCCGGGTTTCGTGCGCGACACGTGGTTCAAGGCCGATCGCATCGGCACGTTCCGCGGCTTCTGTACCGAACTCTGCGGCAAGGAACACGCGTTCATGCCGGTCGTGGTGAAGGTGCTGTCGGATGACGACTACACGAAGTGGGTCGACGACGAGAAGAAGAAAATGTCGGCGGCAGCGGACGATCCCAACAAGACCTACACGCTGGCCGAGCTCAAAGAGCGCGGCGAGAAGGTCTACATGGCGAACTGCGCGGTGTGCCACCAGCCGACCGGCAAGGGCGCGGGCGCGTTCCCGGCGCTCGACGGCAGCAAGATCGCCAACGGCCCGATCGCGAACCACGTGAGCATCGTGCTGCACGGCAAGAACGCGATGCCGTCGTGGGCGCCCACGTTGTCCGACGTCGAGATCGCGTCGGTCATCACGTTCGAGCGCAACTCGTGGGGCAACCATACCGGCGACATCCTGCAACCGCGTCAGGTTGCCGATGCGCGTAACGGCAAGATGCCCGAGGGCGGCGATCATCTGGCGGGCGGTGCGGCTGGCGCGAGCGATGCGGCAGCGGCAAGCGGCGCAGCAGCAAGTGGCGCTAGTGGCGCGGCAGCGTCGAGCGATGCAGCGGGCGCAAGCGGCGCAGCGGCAGCATCGGGCGCAGCGAGCGGCTCGGACAGCGCGGCTTCGGCCCCGCAGGCAAGCCTGCCGGCCAGCATCTATTTCGACACGGGCAAGAGCACGCTGCCCGACGACGCGAAGGCGGCCGTGCAGGCTGCAGCGGATTACGCGAAGGCGCATCCTGATGCGAAGTTCACGCTGTCGGGCTTCACCGACGCGACGGGCTCGGCAAGCACCAACGCGGATCTCGCGAAGCGCCGCGCGCAGGCGGTTCGCGATGCGCTGAAGGCAGCCGGCATCGCGGAAGACCACATCATCTTGAAGAAGCCGGAAACGATCACGGGCGGTAGCGACGCCAAGGAAGCCCGGCGTGTTGAAATCAGCCCGGCGGCCTGACGTCATACCGACGGCCGCAGCAGTATTCGTTTTAGGAGATTGTCATGTCTAGCATCGGACACGATGTAGTCACGGGCCACGAGCACGGTCACGACGACCACGCGCACGCTACCCCGCATGGCTGGCGTCGCTGGCTGTTCGCCACCAACCACAAGGACATCGGGACGCTGTACCTGCTGTTCTCGTTCATCATGTTCCTGTCCGGCGGCGTGATGGCGCTGCTGATCCGCTCGGAGCTGTTCGAGCCCGGCCTGCAGATCATGCGTCCGGAGTTCTTCAACCAGCTCACGACGATGCACGGCCTGATCATGGTGTTCGGCGCGATCATGCCGGCGTTCGTCGGTTTCGCGAACTGGATGATCCCGCTGCAGATCGGCGCATCGGACATGGCCTTCGCGCGGATGAACAACTTCAGCTTCTGGCTGCTGCCTGTGGCGGCGGTGCTGCTGGTGGGTTCGTTCTTCGTGCCGGGCGGCGCAACCGCCGCGGGTTGGACGCTGTACGCGCCGCTCTCCACGCAGATGGGCCCGGGCATGGACTTCGCGATCTTCGCGATCCACATCATGGGTGCCTCGTCGATCATGGGCGGCATCAACATCGTCGTCACGATCCTGAACATGCGCGCGCCCGGCCTCACGCTGATGAAGATGCCGATGTTCGTGTGGACGTGGCTGATCACCGCGTACCTGCTGATCGCCGTGATGCCGGTGCTCGCGGGCGCGATCACGATGGTGCTGTTCGACCGCCACTTCGGCACGTCGTTCTTCAACGCGGCAGGCGGCGGCGACCCGGTTATGTACCAGCACATCTTCTGGTTCTTCGGGCACCCCGAGGTGTACATCATGATCTTGCCGGCGTTCGGGATCGTGTCGCAGGTGATCCCGGCGTTCTCGCGCAAGCCGCTGTTCGGCTATAGCTCGATGGTGTACGCGACGGCGTCGATCGCGATCCTGTCGTTCATGGTCTGGGCGCACCACATGTTCGCCACGGGCATGCCGGTCACGGGCCAGCTGTTCTTCATGTACGCGACGATGCTGATCGCGGTGCCGACGGGCGTGAAGGTGTTCAACTGGGTCGCGACGATGTGGCGCGGTTCGCTCTCGTTCGAAACGCCGATGCTGTTCGCCGTGGGCTTCCTGATCGTGTTCACGTTCGGCGGTCTGTCGGGCCTGATGCTCGCGATGGCGCCGCTCGACATCCAGTATCACGGCACCTACTTCGTGGTCGCGCACTTCCACTACGTGCTGGTGGCGGGGTCCCTATTCGCGCTGTTCTCAGGGTGGTACTACTGGTCGCCAAAATGGACCGGCTGGATGTACAACGAGACGCGCGGCAAGATCCACTTCTGGGCGTCGCTGATCTTCTTCAACCTCGCGTTCCTGCCGATGCACTTCGTCGGTCTGGCCGGCATGCCGCGTCGTTATGCCGACTACCCGGCGCAGTTCACCGACTGGAACCAGGTCATCACGATCGGTGCGTTCGGCTTCGGTCTCGCGCAGGTGTACTTCCTGTTCGCGGTCGCGCTGCCGGCTTATCGCGGCGGCGGCGAGCACGAAAAGGCGTCGGACAAGCCGTGGGATGGCGCGACGGGCCTCGAGTGGACCGTGCCGAGCCCGGCGCCGTTCCACACGTTCGAAATTCCGCCGACGGTCGAATAATCGATCGGCCGGAAGCAGCACCAAGCCAAGCTAATACGGAGTCCGGCTTCGCTTCGCTGCGAAGCCGGGTTTCGCGAGGCGGTCAGGGCCGCCTCGATTTCAAACCGCAGGTTCAGGGAAGTTCAGCATGACCGGCAGTCCACAAAAAAGACGGTCGCCCGAAGAGATTCGCAAGGGCAACATCAGGCTCGGCCTGATCCTGTTCGCGATCGTGGCCGCTTTTTTTGTGGGGATCTTCGTCAAGCAATGCTTTTTCGCGTGACGTCGTGGCCCGTTTGTTTTGACGTGATGTTCGCCAGGAATTCGTGATGTCGACGCAGCCCCCCGCCGAGGCCGATCGCTCTTTCAACCGGCCGATGCTGATCAAGCTCGTCGTCGTCGCGTTCCTGATGTTCGGTTTCGGGTTCGCGCTGGTGCCGATGTACCGCGCGATCTGCCAGGTCACCGGCATCAATAACCTGGTGCAGCGCGATACGACGCTGCGCGACGCGAAGAATACGCAGGTCGACATGGCCCGCACGATCTCGGTCGAATTCGACGCGAACGCGCGCGGGCCGCTGGGTTTCATGCCGGAGCAGCGTTCGCTCGACGTGCATCCGGGCGAAGTGATGACGGTGATGTACGACGTATCGAACCAGCAGGACCGGACGGTGCAGGCGCAGGCGATCCCGAGCTACGCACCGCGAGAGGCAACCGAGTATTTCCGCAAGATCGAGTGCTTCTGCTTCACGCAGCAGACGCTGCAAGCGCACGAATCGAAGCGGATGCCCGTGGTGTTCGTCGTCGATAAAAAGCTGCCGAAGGATGTGAAGACGATCACGCTGTCGTACACGTTCTTCGAGCTGAACACGCCGGCGCCGGCTGCGGCCGACACGAAGAATCCGGCATGACGGGGCGTTCGATGAAGGCGGAGACGGCCATGGACGGTAGCGGCGGCAACGGTGGCAGTGGCGCCCGCAAGAGCAGTTTCGGGCAGTCGATGAAGGCGGTGCTGTGGTCGTTTTTCGGCGTGCGCAAGCGCCGCGACCTCGAAGCCGATGCGACGCAGCTGAATCCGGTGCATCTGATCATCGCGGCGCTGCTGGGCGCGGCGATTTTCATCGGCATCCTGATCGCCGTCGTGCACTTCGTGGTCGGCTGAAACATGGAGACGCGCCAGGCGAGCCTGGCGTGCAAGAGAGATACACACGGAGCAGCGCGAAGCGACGCGCTGTCGATTACAGGCCGGATTCAACCGGCCCGAGCGGAACAACTGGACTGAAGTGGAGAATCAAGAATGAGCGGTCAAAACGATAGCCCGTACTACTTCGTGCCGCACCCGTCCCGGCACCCGATCACCGCGGCGCTCGGGCTGCTGGTGATTCTGGGTTCGCTGGCGGCGTGGGTGAACGGCGAGCCGTGGGCGCCTTTCACCGCGCTGGCCGGCTTGCTGTGGCTGCTCTTCGTGCTGTGGCACTGGTTCGGCGACGCGATCTCCGAGTCCGAAGGCGGCATGTACGGCAAGCGCGTCGACAAGTCGTACCGCTGGAGCATGAGCTGGTTCATCTTCT
This sequence comes from Paraburkholderia phosphatilytica, assembly GCF_003443895.1. GTDB lineage: Bacteria > Pseudomonadota > Gammaproteobacteria > Burkholderiales > Burkholderiaceae > Paraburkholderia > Paraburkholderia phosphatilytica. The sequence goes on from NZ_QQOA01000010.1 coordinate 21,553, forward strand.
CCGAAGTGATGTTCTTCGGCGCGTTCTTCGGTGCGCTGTTCTACGCCCGCGAGATCGCCCTGCATCAGCTCGGCAGCCTCGACTACAAGCTGATCTGGCCGGATTTCTCGGCGGTGTGGCCGAACAACGGTCCCGCTGCGCTCGTCGGCACGTTCAAGTCGATGACGCCGTGGCCGGTGCCGACCATCAACACGGCACTGCTGCTGTCGTCGGGCGCCACGCTGACGGTGTCGCACCACGCGCTGCGCGACGATCACCGTACCAAGGCGATCGGCTGGCTCGCCGCGACGATCGTGCTGGGCCTGTGCTTCCTGTTCCTGCAAGGCTTCGAGTATTACCACGCGTATAACGAGCTGAACCTGACGCTCGCGTCCGGCGTGTACGGCTCGACGTTCTTCCTGCTCACCGGCTTCCACGGCTTCCACGTGTTCCTCGGCGGCACGATGCTCACCGTCGTGCTGGTGCGGATGATCCGGGGTCACTTCAAGCCCGATCACCACTTCGCATTCGAAGGCGCGGCGTGGTACTGGCACTTCGTCGACGTCGTGTGGCTGGGTCTGTACGTCGTCGTGTACTGGCTGTAAGCGGGGTTGCTACGCTAACGAGGAAGGAACCGGCGTTCGCGCGGCGCATCGAACATGCAGCGCGAGGGCCGGCCAGACCGCCGTCCAACTGACCGCGGCGCGAAGTGAACACAGGTTTGAATCGCAGCGCCGCCCTCGACCCACGTCACGGCGGCGTTGTGCTTGATGGGTGTGGAATGCAGGGGCGTGGTAGGCGCGATGCGGTGCGACGCAGCGTCTCACCCAGCCGGGCGCTCGGGTTCACGGCGCGAGCCGCATATCCCGTGTCAGGCTAACGGCCGAGCGGAATGCCGGTCGACTGGATCCAGCCCATCCAGTGTGCGAAGAGGATGAACAGGAACAGCGAGATGGACAGTCCGACCCGCGTCGCGAGGGACCACACCATGCGCTTCGACTGGCCCTTGTCGTGCACCATGAAGTACAGGGCCGAGATCATGCTGGCGATGATCAGTACGAAGGCGATGGGAACGAGTATGTGCATGGAAGCAGCGAAATATCGAAAGCGTAAAGACGATTGGGTCATTATCTCACCGTGCGTCCCGGGGCGCGCGGCGTTGGTGCGGGCACAATGAAGATCCGCTGGATGCCCGCGCTGCTGATCCTGATCGTCGTCGCCGTGACGGTGCGGCTCGGCTTCTGGCAGCGCGACCGCGCGCATCAGAAGGAAGCGCTCGAGGCGCGCATCACGCAGTTCGAAAACGCGCCGGCGCAGCAGCTGAGCGCGGCGCCGGTCGCGCTGAAGGACATCGAGTTTCATCGCGTGAAGGCGGTGGGGCGTTTTCTGACCGACTACGTCGTCTATCTGGATAATCGCCCGTATAACGACCAGCCGGGCTTTTACGTGGTGATGCCGCTTAAACTCGCTGACGGCGGCGTCGTGCTCGTGAATCGCGGCTGGTTGCCGCGCAACCAGGACAATCGCACGACGATCGCGCCGTACACGACGCCGGAGGGCGATGTCGAAGTGGAAGGCATCGCGCGCGCGGATGCGTCGAAGGCGTTCGAACTCGGGCAGGGCGGCTCGGCGCCGCATCAGCGAATCCGGCAGAATCTCGACGTCACCGCGTACGCGGCGGAAACCGGCTTGCCGCTGCAGCCGTTCGTGATCCAGCAGAGTAGCGACGACCACGACGGACTGGTGCGCAACTGGCCCGTCCCGACGATGGATGTCGGGCGCAACTATGGCTACATGCTCCAGTGGTGGGGCATGGCGGTCGCGGCCGTCGCATTCGGGCTGTACGCCGCGCGCCGCGCGGCGAAGAAGGAACAGGCGCCGACGGTTTGACGGCGACGGCGGCGCGAGGGCGCTTCAACGCGCCCGCGAGTTATTCGCGAAGCGCGATCCACGCCGCACGGCGTGCGTACCACGTAGCGTCATAAGGCCGCAGTGTCGGACATCGCCGTCCGATCCGGGCGATCATTTCGAAGCAGCGGACTGGGCACCTCGTGCCGCCGGTCCAACATGAAAAGAGGTTCAGTAGTGTCGACGCCATCCCCCCGCTCACAGCAGTCGAATCCGTCATCGGCCGGGGCGCGCGCCGCGGGCAGCGCGTCGGGCCGGACGAACCCGGGCGCGCGCCAGGGTTCGTGGCGGCGGGGCCGCTGGACGCTGCTGCTGCTCGCCGTGATCTGCGCGGCGCCGATCATCGGGTCCTATCTCACCTATTACGTGTTCAAGCCCGCTGGCGGCACCACGAGCTACGGTGCGCTGATCCAGCCGCAACGGCCGATTCCGGAGTCGCTCACGGTGACTGGCGCCGATGGCAAGAGCGTCCCGCTCGCATCGCTGCGCGGCCGCTGGCTGATGATCTCGGTCGACAGCAGCGCCTGCGACAAGACCTGCGCGACCAAGCTGTACTTCATGCGGCAGGTGCGCGCTACGCAGGGCGGCGAGCGCGGGCGCGTCGTCGAAGTCTGGCTGCGCACCGATAGCACGCCGGTGCCCGACGTGATCCGCAACGCGTATCCGGACACGCAGACGTACGTCGCCGATCCTGCTGCACTGGCCGCATGGTTGCCGGTCGATGCCGGCACGACGCTGCAGGATCACATCTTCGTGGTCGACCCGAACGGCAACCTGATGGAGCGCTTCCCGAAGGATCCGAACCCGACGAAGATCAAGGGCGACATCACGAAGCTGCTGAAATGGTCGAGCATCGGCTGATTCGCCTGGCTCGCGACACAAACAGGACACCATGTTTTACGTATTGCAACTCGGACTGATCGGCCTCTGCATCGCGCTGCTGCCGCTGTCGTACGTCTGGGTGAAGGCGGACGACAACAAGTTCCGCAAGCTCGTCTGGGTGACGACCTTCCTCACGCTCGATCTGGTGATGTTCGGCGGCTTCACGCGGCTGACGGATTCGGGCCTCGGCTGCCCCGACTGGCCCGGCTGCTATGGCACGTCGTCGCCGTTCATCGCGCACACGCAGATCGCTGCCGCGTTTGCCGCGATGCCGACGGGGCCGGTGAGCATGTCGAAGGCGTGGATCGAGATGATCCACCGCTACTTTGCGATGGCGATCGGCGTGCTGATCATCGCGCAGATGGTGCTCGCGTGGACCGCGAAGCTGCGCCGCCGTCCGCTGCACGTGTCGCCGTGGTGGCCGACGTCGCTGCTGCTGCTGATCGTCGTGCAGGGCGTCTTCGGCGCGTTGACCGTCACGATGAAGCTCCAGCCGATCATCGTGACCACGCACCTGATGCTCGGCCTCGCGCTGCTCGGCACGCTCGGCTGGTTCGCCGCGCGGCAGACGCCGCTGCCCGCGTACGAGCCCGATGCCGGCCGCTGGCGCGCCGCGGCGCTTGCCGCGCTGGCGCTGCTCGTCGTGCAGATCGCGCTGGGCGGCTGGGTCAGCACGAACTACGCGGTCCTCGCGTGCACCGACTTCCCGACCTGCAACGGCCAGTGGATTCCGCCGATGGATTTCGCGCACGGGTTCCACCTGTGGCGCGCGCTCGGCATGAACGGCGACGGCGACTACATCACGCAGGCGGCGCTGGTGGCGATCCACTGGACGCATCGCACCTTCGCATTCGTCGTGATCGCTTATCTGGTGTGGTTCGCGCTGCGGATGCGCCGCTACGAATCACTGCGGCGGCCGGCCAACGGCGTATTGCTGGTGGTCGCGATCCAGTTCGCGACGGGCCTGTCGAACATCGTGCTGCAGTGGCCGTTGCCGGTTGCGGTGGCTCACAACGGCGGCGCCGCGATCCTGCTGCTGCTCGTCGTCATGCTAAACTTTCGAATCGCCTATAGCCGTCCCGGCCGCGCCGCTGTACCCGCGCGCGACGCCGCGCCAGCGTGATTGCACACCATGGACAGCACAACTCTCTCCCACCATCCCGGCAACCGCATCTCCCAGTACCTGGCGCTGACGAAGCCGCGTGTCACGCAGCTCGCGGTGTTCTGCGCGGTGATCGGCATGTTCCTGGCCACGCCGGGCATGGTGCCGTGGAAGGTGCTGATCGGCGGCGCAGTAGGCATCTGGCTGCTCGCGGGCGCCGCGTTCGCGATCAACTGTCTCGTCGAGCAGAAGGTCGACGCGAAGATGCGTCGCACCGCGTGGCGGCCGTCCGCGCGCGGTGAAATCACCACGGTGCAGATTCTGCTGTTTTCGGCGGTGCTTGGCGGCATCGGCATGTGGACGCTCTACACGTTCACCAATCCGCTGACGATGTGGCTCACGCTCGCCACCTTCGTCGGCTACGCCGTGATCTACACACTGCTGCTCAAACCCGCTACGCCGCAGAACATCGTGATCGGCGGCGCGTCGGGGGCGATGCCGCCGGCGCTGGGCTGGGCCGCGGTCACGGGCGCGGTGCCGGGCGATGCGTGGATCCTGGTGCTGATCATTTTCGTGTGGACGCCGCCGCATTTCTGGTCGCTCGCGCTGTATCGCCGCAAAGACTATGAAAACGCCGGCCTGCCGATGCTGCCCAACACGCACGGCGAGCAGTACACGCGGCTGCACATCCTCCTCTACACCGTCATCCTGTTCGCGGTCACGCTGATGCCGTACATCTCGGGCATGAGCGGGCTCGTGTATCTGACGTCTGCCGTCGTGCTCGGCGCGATCTTCCTCGGCTACGCCTGGAACATCTACCGGGAATATTCCGACGCGCTCGCGCGTAAGACCTTCCGTTACTCGATCGTTTATCTGTCGCTGCTGTTCGCGGCATTGCTGGTCGACCACTACACGCGCGCGTTGATCGGCGCGTAAATCCACAGGCTGCATGATGCTGACACGATGGCTTGCGCGCGCGTCGCGCGCCGCCTTGTTGGCTGGCGCCGTTGCGCTCGCCATGGGCGGCACGGCGCTGCTGACGGGGTGCGGTAAAGAAGAACCGGCGTTCCAGAATCTGGATATCACCGGCAATACGCAGTTCGGCTCGAATTTCTCGCTGCCCGATACGAACGGCAAGACGCGCACGCTTGCCGACTACAAGGGCAAGGTCGTCGTGCTGTTCTTCGGCTATACGCACTGCCCGGACGTGTGCCCCACGACGATGGCAGAGCTCGCGCAGGCGCTGCAGCAACTCGGCCCCAACGACGCGAAGCGCGTGCAGGTGCTGTTCGTCACCGTCGATCCGGAGCGCGACACGGCGCAGCTGCTGAGTCAGTACGTCACGGCGTTCAATCCCACTTTCGCGGCGCTGCGTCCCGCTGACGATGCGCAGCTGAAGCAGGTGACGAAGGACTTCCGCGTCTACTACGCGAAGGTGCCGGGCAAGACGCCGGACAGCTACACGATGGACCATACGGCGGCGAGCTACGTGTTCGATCCGTCCGGCAAACTGCGTCTGTTCGCGCGCGACGGCCAGGGCGCGAGCCCGTGGGTACACGACATCAAGCTGCTGCTTGACTGAGGTTCGTCGTGTTGCATCGTACTGCTTCGTGTGCCGCGTCAATCACGCGGCGCATCACTTCAGGTTCGGCACATCGATGCCCGGTGCGAGCCTTGCCGCGCTGAATTCCGTGATCTCGTAGGTGGCGAGTTGCTGCTCGGCGAATGGGTCGGTGGCGAGGATCGCATCGAGCTGCGCGCGATCGATACCCGTCGCGAGAATCACACCGCCTTCGCGCGGAATGCGCGGTCCCGCGATCAGGAATACGCCCGCTTCGAAATGTCGCTTGAGGAAGGCGCGATGCGCTTCGAGCGCCGCATCGACGCGTTCGAGCGGCGCGCAATAAGTGAGTTTGACGACGTACATACGATTCCCGCTGGCTGAATGGCGCCGATGACGCGCAGTACTGGGCTCGCAACGCGGACGCGATCGGCGTTCCGCGCAACGAGGTCGGGTGGCTTCCGACATTATCGGCGTGCATCGGCATTCGCGTGCCGCGGGCGTTCGTAGTCCCGATCTCGCTGCCGTCGTTATTCCGCTCGCGGCACCGCGCCGCATCGCATGCATATCGATATGCGATCCCGGTATTTCCCTTCGCACGCGCGCTGTGCCAACATCACGGCCCCGGTTTTAGCCGCAACCGCCGGATTCATCGGCGGCGGGTCATATCGCATTACGTCGCATCACCACGCAGTATCGCAACCGCCTCAAACAGTCTTAGCAAGAGAACACGAGAACACCATGCAGCGCAGACATCTCCTCAAAGCCCTCTCCGCCAGTTTCGCCGCAATCGCGCTGACCACCAGCGTGGTGGCGCGCGCCGACGATCAGGTCATCAAGGTCGGGACCATCAGCGGTCCCGACGCGCAGATCTGGTCGGTTGTGCAGAAGGTCGCGAAGCGCGAGGGCCTCAACGTGAAGGTCATCGAGTTCAACGACTACGTGCAGCTGAACGCCGCGCTCGACGCGGGCGATCTCGACGCGAACAGCTTCCAGCATCAACCGTATCTCGACAGTCAGGTCGAGCAGCGCGGTTATCACATCGTCAGTGCCGGCCTCACCTATATCTCGCCGCTCGGCGTGTATTCGAAGAAGCTGAAGTCGCTGAAGGATCTGCCGCAAGGCGCAAAGATCGCAGTACCGAACGATCCGTCGAACGAGAACCGCGCGCTGCTGCTGTTGCAGGCGCAAGGCGTGATCAAGCTGAACGCTGGAGCCGGCACGAACGGCAACAACGCGACGCCGCTCGACGTCGCCGCGAATCCGAAGAAGGTGAAGCTCGTCGAACTCGACGCGGCGCAACTGCCGCGTTCGCTCGCGGACGTGGACGCTGCCGCGATCAACACGAACTACGCGCTGGCAGCAGGCATGCAACCCACGAAAGACGCGATCGCCCTCGAAGACGTGTACAGCCCGTACGCCAATCTGATCGCCGTGCGCGCAGTGGACAAGAACAAGCCGTGGGTGAAGAAGCTTGTGGCGGCGTACCAGTCGGACGACGTGCGTCAGTTCATCAAGACGCAGTTCAAGGGGGCGGTGGTGCCGTCGTTCTGACGCGTGCCATCGGAATTACTCTTGTAGCAGAAAGCCACGGCGTGCCGTGGCTTTTTTTCGTCAAGGATTTTCCCAATCACGCGCGATCTTCCTTTCTGGCTATGTGCACTTCTATGAGTCAATGATACGGTTACCTAATCATCGAACGTCGTAGAACGTCATGCAGAATGGGAAAACCATGCGATGGGGCAGGTTGCACTCCGGATCGTTGATATTCAGTCGGAACCCGCGCATCGCTTTTCGGGTGTCGTCTATCGCGGGATCCCGTGGGATCTCACTCATCTCGACGCTTTCGCGTTTAAGACCGATCTAGGGCTCGGTAGCGAAATTTCTGTGCTCGTGCTCTTCTCGTGCCACTGCTTCTCGCACAGTTTCCGGCGAGACGGGCGCGAGCGAAGGTTCATACCTGAGAGCGAGATTTACGACGACGGGCGGGAACGACGCGTGTTGAGCCCCGAGCGCTATGCGCTGTCCCGTAAACTTCTACGGCAAATCATCATTCACTTGCCGTCGCGGCGTATCACGATCGCAGGTGAACGCGGGCCAAATTTCGTGACGCTCGAAAATACGAATCATGACGGTACGACGTCGCTTTATGCGGTCTTCTTCGAAGTGGAGAAAGACGACGCGCGCAGGCGCCGCCTGATCCTGCGGGTTCAATCGGCCTACGTGCTGGACGAAGGATTGACGAAGCGGCAAGCTGGCGCTCGCAAGGTCGCGTTCGAAACCTTGCTGCGTGCGGCGTACCTCGGAAAGAAGATTCGAGGATAGGTGCGCAGAAAGACCAACGGCCACCTGTTGGTGGCCGTTGCATGCGGGACTCTCTATCCATCTTTCGACAGAACTCCCACTCCTGGTGGGACCCGGTTGCCCGGGCGGCGCTACGTTTTTCGCACCCGCTCGTACGTAGTTTTCAGGTCAAATGCTACCAGCCAGGTAGTTCACGGGTCAAGGCACGGACCGCATCTCCTGCAACTCCCGCTCCCACCGCTCCACCACGAGTTCTGTCCCGAACCGCTGCTCGACCGCGGACGCCGCGCAGCGAAACTCCCAGCGTTCCGCGAGACGTCGCGCATCCTGCAGCGTCGCGGCCGTGGTCAGCGACAGCTTCGTATAGCCCGCGCGCTGCGCGAAGCCGACCGCTTCATCCACGAGCCGCGCACCGAGGCCCATCCGACGAACATCGGGCTCGACGTACAGCAGACTCACCCGCGCGACGGTGGTCGATACGCCGACCACCATCACCGACCCCACGATCGCATCGCCCTGCTGCGCGACCCAGCACGCCTCGCGCAACGGATCGGCTGAACTCGCGTATTCCGCCACGGTGTGAGCGAGCATGCCTTCGAACAGGTGGTTCCAGCCGTACTCCGCCGCAAAGCTTTGTGCCTGCCGATGGACGAGCCAGCTCAGATCTCCCGGCTGCGGCGCGCGCAGCGTGATCGGGGCCTCGCGCATGCGCTGGCGCAACAGCGATTCGACGGTCTGCATGGCCGCCAGCAGTCGCTGCTGCTCACCTTCCGACAGCGTGGACAGCACGGCGGACACTTCCTCGTTCGCCGCGGCGTCGAGCGGCGCGTAGGTTGCGCGACCCTTGTCGGTGAGCGACAGCAGCGACTGGCGCGCATCGGTTTCGGACGGACGGCGGCTGATCAGCTCGCGGCGTTCGAAGCTCGCGAGCAGACGGCTCAGGTAGCCGCTGTCGAGCCCGAGATGGCGCGCGAGGGCGGACGCGGTATCGGCATCGCCACGCGACAGCGCGTGCAGCACGCGCACTTCGGTCAGCGAGAACGGGCTGTTCTGAAGATGCTCGTGCAGCGCGCCGATGTGTTGCGTGTAGAAGCGGTTGAAATGCCGGACGGCTTCGGCGCGATGCCGCGCTGATTCGCTCAAGATTGGGTTTCCAGGTGGGGTTGCATGCCAATCATCACTATATTGGATCGGATCGGCAAGAAAAACCGCCATTCCGCATAAACGACGTGATAACCGCTTACATCGAGCTTCGATGTCAAAGAATATTGCACGAACCACGAGCGGACCACTCGCGCCCCAACTGGTCTTGCTGACGAGACCAAGGGTAAATCCTGGGCTCTTCCGGATGCCCGAAACACCTGCGAAACGGGCAAAAAATCATTTGTTAACAACAGCTTATGTCGAACTTCTCACGATAATACCAGTTCGTTGACTGGTATTATGTTGGTTATATAATGGGCTCCGCTTCGATGCCGTTACCTGCCACCTTCGCCATCCGGTCGAGCCCATGGAAACCCGCTGGTCCGCTCTCACGCCCGACGCGCGGAACCTCACTCCGCTCTATCTGCAACTCGCGCGCAACCTCGCCGATGCGATTCACTGCGGCGTCTGGTCCGCGGGCGAGGCGCTGCCGTCGGAGCGCACGCTGTCCGATGCGATCGGGGTCTCGCGCATCACCGCCCGCAAGGCGATCGCGCTGCTCGTCGAGCAGGGGCTGATCCGGCGCGCTCGCGGCGCGGGCAGCTTCATCACGCCACGCGTCGAAGATCCGTTGTCGCGCCTCGTCGGCTTCACGAAGAAGATGGAGCAGCGCGGCTTCAAGCCCGATTCGGTCTGGCTCGAACGCGACGTCCGCGCCGCGACGCGCGACGAGATCGTGCATCTCGGCCTGTCGCCGGGCGCGGCGGTTGCGAGTCTGCGTCGGTTGCGGCGCGCGGACGGCATCGTGATGGCGGTCGAACACTCCACGCTGCCCGCTTCGATCGTGCCGGACCCGAGTGCGATCGACGCGTCGCTGTACGGCTTTCTCGAGCAGCGCGGCATGGCGATCACGCGCGCGTTGCAGCATTTTCGCGCGGTGAACGCATCGAGCGAGATCGCGTCACTGATGGACGTCGAGCCGCGCACCGCACTGCTCGTGATCACGCGCATCGGCTACAGCTCGGACCAGCGCGCGATCGAACTGACAGATACCTATTGCCGCAACGACTACTACGACTTCGTCGCCGAACTGCGCTGCTAGCGCGGTCTTCCGCGACGGCCGCTGCGCATTGCATCGGACCCTACCCGCATCACGCTTGACCAGAGACTCTCATGCTGACCGGAAACATACTGACGACTGAAGGCTGGATTCACGGCACGATCGAGTTCGCGAACGGCCGCATCACAGCGCTCAAGGGCGATCCCGTCGATCCGTCGACCAACGATTCGCCGTACATCCTGCCGGGCTTCATCGATCTGCACGTGCACGGCGGCGGCGGCGCGGACGTGATGGAAGCGGGCAACGCGATCGAGACGATCACCCGCACGCACGCCCGCTACGGCACGACGAGCCTGCTCGCGACGACGATGACCGCGCCGCGCGACGAGCTGATGAGCGTCGTGGCCGGCCTCGGTCACAACGCGCGCAATCGCGCGCCGGGCGGCGCGCGCGTGCTCGGCGTGCATCTCGAAGGGCCGTACATCAACCCCGGCAAGCTCGGCGCGCAGCCGGACGCCGCGGTGTCGGCGGTGCTCGACGAAGTGCTGAAGTATCTGTCGATCGCGCCGATCCGCGTCGTCACGCTCGCGCCGGAAATCTCGGGGCACATGGACATCATCTCCGAGATGGCGGCGCGCGGCGTGCGCGTGCAGCTCGGCCATTCGCTCGGTACCTACGACGACGCGGTCGCCGCGCTCAAGCACGGCGCGTGCGGCTTCACGCATCTGTTCAACGCGATGTCGCCGCTGCATCACCGCAATCCCGGCATGGTCGGCGCGGCCCTCGCGCACGCCGAATACGCGGAGATCATTCCCGACCTGCTGCACGTGCATCCGGGCGCGATCCGCGCCGCCATGCGCGCGATTCCGCGTCTTTACGTGGTGACCGACAGCACGTCGGCGACCGGCATGCCGGACGGCGAATACCGCCTCGGCAGCCAGCACGTCACCAAGTGTCTCGGCGGCGTACGCCTTGCCGACGGCACGCTCGCAGGCAGCACGCTGACGATGGATCAGGCGCTGCGCAATCTCGTTTCGCTGGGCTTGCCCATGGCGGACGTTTCAAACCGTCTGTCGCGCTACGCCGCCGACTATCTCGGCATCGAAGATCGCGGTCGCATCGCGCGTGGCGCGTGGGCCGACGTCGTCGTGTTCGATCGTGAACTGGCACTGAGCGCGACGTACGTCGAAGGAGAATCGATTGTCGAATATGCTTAACGAAGCGCTGGCGTCGGCCGAGGTCGTCGCCGCGCAGCTCGCCGATACCGCGCGCGTCGAAGCGCTCGCGTGGCAACTCGCCGACGCGCCGCGCCATGTCGCGCTGACTGTCGCGCGCGGCAGTTCGGATCACGCCGCGAGCTATTTCGCGAGCCTGACGATGAGCCGCATCGGCCTGCCGGTCGCGTCGCTGCCGATGTCGGTCGCGACCTTGCAGCAGGCGCCGCTGCGCGTGCGCGACCAGCTCGCGCTCGCGTTCTCGCAGTCAGGCAAGAGCCCGGATCTCGTCGGCACGATGACCGCGCTGCGCGACTCCGGCGCATTGACCGTCGCCGCGGTGAACGTGCCCGATTCGCCACTTCAGCAGGCGTGCGACAGCTATCTGCCGCTCGCGGCGGGCCCCGAACTGAGCGTCGCGGCCACCAAGAGCTATATCGCGATGCTCTCCGTCTCCGCGCAGCTCGTCGCGCACTGGCAGGGCGATGCGGCGCTGCTCGATGCGCTCGCCGCGCTGCCCGACGCGCTGCATGCCGCGGGCCGGCTCGACTGGTCGAAGGCAGTGGTCGCGTTGCGCGGCGTCGAGCGGATGATCGTGATCGGCCGGGGCCTCGGTCTCGCGATCGCGCAGGAGGCCGCGCTGAAGCTGAAAGAGACGTCGGGCATTCAGGCCGAAGCGTTTTCGAGCGCCGAGGTGCGTCACGGCCCGATGGAGCTGATCGACCGCGACTATCCGCTGCTCGTGTTCGCGCCGCGCGGCCCCGAGCAGGCAGGTCTGCTGCAGCTCTCGCGCGACATGCGTTCGCGCGGCGCCAACGTGCTGCTCGCCGCGCCCGAAGACGTGCGCGACGTGCCGGCCGACGTGATGCTGCCGCTGATTTCCACTGCCAATCCGGCGCTCGATCCGATCGCCGCGATCCTGTCGTTCTACGTGATGGCCGCGGACCTTTCCGCGGCGCGCGGCCGCAATCCCGATGCGCCGCGCCACCTGAACAAAGTCACCGAAACCCATTGATCGAGAAACGCGATGCGACGTGTTGAGGAGTCCCATTTGTCGAGCCCTGCCCAAGGCCTTGTCGTGCTGATCGCGCCGTTGAGCGGTCCGGTCGTGCCGCTCGCCGAAGTGCCCGATCCGGTGTTCTCGGGCGGCATGTTCGGCGACGGCATCGGCATCGATCCGCTTGCCGGCAAGCTGGTCGCGCCGTGCGCGGGTGTCGTGTCGCATCTGGCGCGCACCGGCCACGCTGTCACGCTGACGACGCCCGAAGGCGCCGAAATCCTGCTGCACATCGGTATCGACACGGTCGCGCTGAACGGCAAGGGCTTCGCGCCGATGGTCGAGCAGGGCGCGACGGTCGAGGCCGGCGACGTGCTGATCGAGTTCGATCAGGACCAGATTGCGTGCGCGGCGCCGAGCCTCGTGTCGGTGGTTGCGATCGCGAATTCGGATGCGTTCGAGATCGTCGAGCGCGCGGGACGCGGCACGCTGACCGCGGGCGAAACGCCGCTGCTAGTGCTGCGCGCGCGCGACGGCGCGGCGAGTCCCGCGGAACTCGTGTCCGCGGTGGTGCAGGAAGAAGCGCGCCGTCAGGTCACGCTGACGCAGCATGGCGGTTTGCATGCGCGGCCCGCAGCGCGTGCGCGTGAAGCCGCGCGCGGTCTCGATGCGCGTGTCGAAGTGCGTTATGAAGGTCGCAAGGCGACGGTGGAAAGCGTGGTCGGTCTGCTCGGCCTTGGCGCCGGCGAAGGCGCGACGATCGAACTGCTCGCCGTTGGACCGCAGGCACAGGCAGCCGTCGATGCGGTGGCCGCCGAGCTGTTGCGCGAAGTGCATGGCGAGATCGAAGAGAAGCCTGCACGTGAGGCCTCGCCGGCACCAAAGACCATGCCCAATACCAGCGCCGCCGCATTGCCGCCCGGCACGCTTGCGGGCGTGTGCGCGGCGCCGGGCGTCGCGGTCGGCACGCTGGTGCGCTGGGACGACGCGGAGATCGAGCCGCCCGAGCAGGCCGCGGGCACGTCCGCAGCGGAAAGCCGTCTGCTCGACAAGGCGCTCGCCGCGGTCGATGCTGAACTCAACACGACGGTGCGCGACGCGTCGCAGCGCGGCGCGCATGGCGAAGCGGGGATTTTCGCGGTGCATCGCGTGCTGCTCGAAGACCCGACGCTCGTCGACGCCGCGCGCGATCAGATCAGCCTCGGCAAGAGCGCAGGCTTTGCGTGGCGCGAAGCGATCCGCGCGCAGATCGCGGTGCTGTCGAACGTCGGCGATGCGCTGCTCGCCGAACGCGCCGCCGATCTGCGCGATCTGAACAAGCGCGTGCTGCGCGCGCTCGGCTATGCGCAAGGCGCCGGTCGCGTGCTGCCCGCCGAAGCGGTGCTTGCCGCCGGCGAATTCACGCCTTCGGATCTGTCGTCGCTGGACCGTACACGCGTCACGGCGCTCGTGATGGCGCGCGGCGGCGCGACGTCGCACGCGGCGATCATCGCGCGGCAGCTCGGCATTCCGGCGCTGGTCGCGGTCGGCGATGCGCTGCATACGATTGCCGAAGGCACGCAGGTCGTCGTCGATGCGAGCGCTGGGCGCCTTGAACATGCGCCGACTGCGCTCGACGTCGAACGCGCGCGCAACGAACGTCAGCGTCTGGACGGCGTGCGCGAAGCGAACCGCCGCACGTCGCAGCAGTCCGCCGCAACGAAGGACGGCCGCGCGATCGAAGTCGCCGCGAACATCGCGACGCTCGACGACGCGCGCACCGCAGTCGACAACGGCGCGGATGCGATCGGCCTGCTGCGCACCGAGCTGCTGTTCATCCATCGCTCGACCGCGCCGACCGTCGACGAGCATCGGCAGAGCTATCAGTCGATCGTCGATGCGCTCGCGGGCCGCACGGCGATCATCCGTACGCTCGATGTCGGCGCGGACAAGGAAGTCGACTATCTGACGCTGCCGCCCGAACCGAATCCGGCGCTGGGTCTGCGCGGTATCCGGCTCGCGCAGGTGCGCCCGGATCTGCTCGACGACCAGCTGCGCGGCCTGATCGCGGTGCAGCCGGCGGGCGCCGTGCGGATCTTGCTGCCGATGGTGACGGACGCGGGCGAGCTCGTCGCGTTGCGCAAGCGCATCGATACGCTCGCGAAGGAAGCCGGGCGCACGGAGCCGGTCGAAGTCGGCGTGATGATCGAAGTGCCGTCCGCGGCATTGCTGTCGGACCAGCTGTCGAAGCACGCGGATTTTCTTTCGATCGGCACCAACGACCTCACGCAGTACACGCTCGCGATGGACCGCTGCCAGCCGGATCTCGCCGCGCAGGCGGACGGGCTGCATCCGGCTGTGCTGCGCCTGATCGGTCATGCGGTGCAGGGCGCTGAGAAGCACGGCAAGTGGGTGGGCGTGTGCGGCGCGCTCGCGGGCGATCCGCTCGCGGTGCCGCTGCTCGTGGGCCTCGGCGTGACCGAACTGTCCGTGGATCCCGTCTCCGTGCCAGGTATCAAGGCGCGGGTGCGCAATCTCGACTATCAGCTGTGCCGCCAACGCGCGCAGGACGTGCTGGCGCTCGAATCGGCGCAGGCCGTTCGCGCGGCCAGCCGGGAAATCTGGCCGCTCGACTGACACGATGAAGCAGGCCGGTGAACTTTCAGGTTCGCAGGCCTTTGTGCACTATATTTCGCATACCGAAATATTGGGCGCTAATTTGACTTGACCGTAATTTCAACGACGACTCGACGAGAGACACAAGGAGTGGAGGTTTAGATGGATGGGAACCCGTTTCTGAAGATTCAGCGCCTCGGACGCGCGCTGATGCTGCCGATCGCGGTGCTGCCGGTTGCCGGCCTGCTGCTGCGGCTCGGTCAACCCGATGTGTTCAACATCAAGATGATCGCCGATGCAGGCGGGGCAATCTTCGACAACCTGCCGTTGCTGTTCGCGATCGGCGTGGCGGTCGGCTTCGCGAAGGAAAACAACGGCGTCGCGGCGCTCGCGGGCGCGATCGGCTATCTGGTCGAAATCGCGGTAATGAAGGACATCAACGACAAGCTCAACATGGGCGTGCTGTCGGGGATCATCGCGGGTGTGGTCGCGGGGCTGCTGTACAACCGCTACAAGGACATCAAGCTGCCCGACTACCTCGCGTTCTTCGGCGGCAAGCGCTTCGTGCCGATCGTCACGGGGCTCGCGTGCGTGGTGCTCGGCATCGTGTTCGGCTATGCGTGGGGCCCGGTGCAGTCGGCGATCGACTCCGCGGGCCACTGGCTCACCACGGCCGGCGCGCTCGGCGCGTTCGTGTTCGGCCTGCTGAACCGGCTGCTGCTGGTGACGGGTCTGCACCACATCCTGAACTCGCTCGCGTGGTTCGTGTTCGGCACGTTCACGCCGCCGGGCGGCGGTGCGGCGGTGACGGGCGACCTGCATCGCTTCTTCGCCGGCGATCCGACCGCGGGCACCTTCATGACGGGCTTCTTCCCGGTGATGATGTTCGGCCTGCCGGCGGCCTGTCTCGCGATGTATCACGAGGCGCCGAAGGAACGCCGCGCGATGGTGTTCGGCCTGCTGTTCTCGATGGCGCTGACGTCGCTCTTGACCGGCGTGACCGAGCCGATCGAGTTCAGCTTCATGTTCCTCGCGCCGGCGCTGTACGCGATCCACGCGGTGCTGACGGGTCTGTCGCTCGCCATTTGCTCGGCGCTCGGCATCAAGCTCGGCTTCACGTTCTCGGCCGGTCTGATCGACTACGTGCTGAACTACGGGCTATCAACGAAGGGTTGGGAAGCGATTCCGATCGGTATCGCGTATGCGATTGCCTACTATGGGCTGTTCCGTTTCTTCATCCGCAAGTTCAACATGGCGACGCCGGGTCGTGAACCCGCTGGTGCGGACGCGCCGACCGAGTCGTTCGCGAGCGGCGGTTTCGTTGCGCCGACGGCCGGTGCGGCGGTGCCGCGTGCGCTGCGTTATATCGCGGCGCTGGGCGGCGCGTCGAACCTGACGCTCGTCGATGCGTGCACGACGCGTCTGCGTCTTTCGGTAGCGGATCCGGCGAAGGTGTCGGAAGCGGAGCTGAAGGCGATCGGTGCGCGCGGCGTGCTGAACCGCGGCGATAACAACGTGCAGGTCATCATCGGGCCTGAAGCCGATACTATTGCCGATGAGATTCGTACCGCGATTGCTTCGGGTGATGTTGCGCCTGCGGTCGTTACGCAGAAGCCGGCAAGCGCCGCGCCTGCGGCTGTGGTGAGCAACGACGGCACGCACGGTCCGCTCGATCCGGATCCGCTGCGCTGGCTCGCGGTATTCGGCGGCGCGGGCAATGTCGCGTCGCTGGATGCGGTGGCGGCGACGCGCCTGCGTCTCGTCGTGCGCGATGCGACCGCAGTCGACCGTCAGCGTCTGAGCGCGCTCGATGTCGCATGGGTTGCCGCGGACACGTTCCACATCGTCGTGGGTTCGGCCGCGGCGCGCTATGCCGCGCAACTGTCGTCGCGAGTGCAGCCGGCAGGTACGGGTGGCGCGGCGTTGTCGCCGGCCTGACGAACGGCGTCATCGATGCGGGAATGCGGCGCTCAAGCGCTGCATTCCCGCGCTTCACTCAAGCGCGTGCTCCACGCGCATCTAGTCTTCGACGTCCCTTGCGCCAGCCGACGCGCTACGCATTCCCACACGCGCGTCAACCGGCACGCGCTGGCCGAGCCGCCACGCTTCCAGCCACATCACGTTGATGACGCCGAACGCGAGCGCCACACCGACCCCGAGAATCCACGCGAAGTACCACATGGCCGATTACCTCCTGTTCAGTACATCGAATGATGGTTTTCCTCGATCGCGGCCGCGGTGACCTTGCCGCGCATCACGCGATACACCCAGCTGGTGTAGATCAGCACGATCGGCAGGAACACGATCACCGCGCCTAGCATGATGCCGAGCGTCATCTGGCTCGAGGTCGAATCCCACACCGTCAGACTGCTGCGGCCGTCGAGCGACGACGGCATGATGAACGGAAACATCGAAAGTCCCGCGGTCAGGATCACGCCGGCAACCATCAGTCCGGTCGCGAGAAACGAGCTCGTTTCGAAGCGCGGCTTCGACAGCAGCGCGGCCATCGCACCGCCGACGATGCCGAGTACCGGCGCCGCGATCATCCACGGATAGGTCGCGTAGTTGTTGAGCCAGAGCCCCGGCGCGCCCATCACCTGTTTGAGCAGCGGATTCGCGGCGACGTCGGGCGGCGGTGCCGACACGATCTGATAACCGCCGATGAGCGTCGCGATCAGCACGCCCGCCATCACGAACAGCACGATGGTGGCAATCGCGGCGAAGCGCAGTGCGATCGCGGCGCGCTGCTGCACGATGCCATCGGATTTCATCTTCACGAACGCGGCGCCGTGCGCGACCAGCATCGCGACGCTGACGAGGCCGCACAGCAGCGCGAACGGATTGAGCAGCGCGAAGAAGCCGCCGTGATAGGTGACGCGCATGTCCGTGTCGAACGCGAACGGCACGCCCTGCAGCAGGTTGCCAAACGCGATGCCGAACACCAGTGCCGGCACGAAACCGCCTGCAAACAGCGCCCAGTCCCATGCGGTGCGCCAGCGCGGGTCGTCGCGCTTGCCGCGGTAGTCGAAGCCCACCGGCCGGAAGAACAGCGCGAACAGCACGAGCAGCATCGCGAAGTAGAAACCGGAGAACGATGCGGCGTACACGAGCGGCCACGCGGCGAACATCGCGCCGCCCGCGGTGACGAGCCACACCTGGTTGCCTTCCCACGTCGCACCGACGGTATTCACGACGATGCGCCGCTCGCCATCGGTCTTGCCGATGAACGGCAGCAGGATCGCCGCGCCCATGTCGAAGCCGTCGGTCAGCGCGAAGCCGATCAGCAGCACGCCGATCAGCACCCACCAGATCAGTTTCAGTGTCGGATAGTCCATGATGGTTCCATGCGTCGGTGCGTGATCGAAGTGGCCGGTCAGGTGGCCGTGGAACGGGGAAGCGCCGTGTCCGCGAGCGGCTTCTGTTCGTGGAAGTAGCGGCCCGTATGCAGTGACGAGGGTCCGAGCCGCGCGTACTTGAACATCAACGTGATCTCGATGATGAAGAGCGCGGTGTAGAACACGACGAAGCCCGCGAGGCTCAGGTACAGGTCGCCGGCGGTGAGGCTCGATGCGGACAGCGAAGTCGGCAGGATGCCGGCGATGGTCCACGGCTGTCGTCCCACTTCCGCGACGATCCAGCCGAACTCCGCGGCGAGCCACGGCAGCGGTATCGCCCACACGGCCCAGCGCAGGAACCAGCGGCGCCTCTCCAGCAGCAGCGTGCGCTGCGCGCAGAACCAGAACGCGACGGCGAAGGTTGCGAGGAACAGGAAGCCGAGCCCCACCATCAGCCGGAACGAGAAGAACACCGGCAGCACTGGCGGCACGGTCTTTTTCGCCGCGGCCTTGATCTGCTCCGCGCTCGCATCCGTGACGGCGGCCGTGAACTGCTTGAGCATCAGGCCGTAGCCGAGATCGTCCTTGTGCTCGGCGAAGGTCTGGCGCACGGCGTCGTCCGCCATGCCTTCCTTGATCTGCTGCAATGCCCCGTACGCGATCATGCCGCTGCGGATGCGCGCTTCGTTCTGCGCCATCAGGTCCTTGAGACCGACCACGGGTTCATCGAGCGAACGCGTCGCGATCAGACCGAGCACCCACGGAATCCGGATCGCGTAGTCGGTGCGTTCCGCCTGCTGGTTCGGCAGACCGATGATCGTGAACGGCGCGGGGGCGGGCGCGGTGTCCCACTCGGATTCGATTGCGGCGAGCTTCATCTGCTGCACTTCGCCGGTGCGATAGCCGGACTCGTCGCCGAGCACGATCACGCACAGTGTGGACGCGAGGCCGAAGCCGGCCGCGACCGCGAACGAGCGCAGCGCGAATTCGGTGTCGCGGCGCTTGAGCAGATACCACGACGAGATGCCGAGCACGAACATTGATGCAGTGACGTAACCCGCCGACACCGTATGCACGAATTTCACCTGCGCGACCGGGTTGAAGATGACCTGGAAGAGGCTCGACAGCTCCATGCGCATCGTTTCGTCGTTGAACATCGCGCCGACTGGATTGTTCATCCAGCCGTTCGCGATCAGGATCCACAGCGCCGACAGGTTCGAGCCGAGCGCGACGCAGAACGTGACGAACATGTGCTGCACGCGCGAGAGACGGTTCCAGCCGAAGAAGAACAGCCCGACGAAGGTCGATTCGAGGAAGAACGCCATCAGCCCTTCCACCGCGAGCGGCACGCCGAAGATGTCGCCGACGTAGTGCGAGTAGTACGACCAGTTGGTGCCGAACTGGAATTCGAGCGTCAGGCCGGTCGTCACGCCCATCGCGAAGTTGATGCCGAAGAGCTTGCCCCAGAACTGCGTCATGTCCTTGTAGATCGGCTTGCCGGTCATCACGTACACCGACTCCATGATGACGAGCATCCATGAGAGACCCAGTGTCAGCGGCACGAACAGGAAGTGATAGAGCGCGGTGACGGCGAATTGCAGACGCGACAGGTCGACGACTTCAGCGGTTGGCATGGCGGTCCCCATGGTTGACCTGCGACGCGGGCAGCGACAGCAGCGCCTGCGCGACGGCAGCGGGCGGCAGAGACATGTTCTCCGCCTGCGGATGATTGAAGAACGTGTACTTCAGCGTCATCAGCAGTACGAACTTGATGACGAGCACAATGACGATGTCGCGCGCGAAGGTCGGGCCGCGGGCCCATGCGGCCAGACGCGTTCGCAGCGACGCACGCTTCGTGACGGTATTGGTGAGCGAAGTGGACATGATTGCGCGATGGCTGCCTGATGGAAGTCTCGAACATGCTTGGCCGAAACGGCGTGGGCCACTGTTACGGATTCTAGGCACTGCGTCGACGATGGGCGCGCCTGGCGGTGTGGCAAAGCGCCGCGAACGCCCGTCCTGTTGTCCAGTATTGCGATCAAGTTTGACGGAAGTCAAACCGCGCACGGCCTTTCGCGAAGAAAAAATCCGGTTGCGCAGGCACGCGTTTGTGCAGATCGTGAGGCTGATGCAGCAGACGAAAAAAAGCCCTGCTCTGTTTCCAGAGCAGGGCTCGATTTGATGGCCAAACCAGCCGGACGCTTGCGCCGGCTGAAACGCTTACGTGTACTCGGCGAGCGCGCCGCGCATCTTCTTCATCGCGCTCGCTTCGATCTGGCGAATGCGTTCCGCGGATACGCCGAATTCGTCGGCCAGTTCGTGCAGCGTCGAGCCGCCCGAGCCGTCGTCCGCGACGTTCAGCCAGCGCGCTTCGATGATCCGGCGGCTGCGCGCATCGAGCGACTCGAGCGCGGACGCGATGCCGTCGCTGTGCAGCCGGTCGCGCTGACGCGCGGCGAGCACGGCGGTCGGCTCGTTGTGCGAATCGGCCAGATACGCGATCGGCGCGAACGATTCCTCGCCGTCGTCCACCTGGCCTTCGAGCGCGATGTCGCCGCCCGCGAGACGCGTTTCCATCTCGACGACTTCCTCGCGCTTCACGTTCAGTTCCTGCGCGAGGTCGTTCACTTCTTCCGGCGTGAACGACTGCAGGCCCTGCTTGTGGCTGCGCAGGTTGAAGAACAGCTTGCGCTGCGCCTTCGTGGTGGCGACCTTCACCGTGCGCCAGTTGCGCAGGATGTACTCGTGAATCTCGGCCTTGATCCAGTGCATCGCGTACGACACGAGACGCACGTTCTGTTCTGGGTCGAAGCGCTTCACGGCCTTCATCAGACCGATGTTGCCTTCCTGGATCAGATCCGCGTGCGGCAACCCGTAACCGAGGTAATTGCGCGCGATCGACACCACGAGCCGCAGATGCGACAGCACGAGATGGCGCGCAGCGTCGAGGTTGTTGTGCACCCGGTAATCCGTGGCGTATTCGCGCTCCTCCGCCGCGGTCAGCATCGGAATGCGGTTGACCGCCTGGATGTAGGCATCGATGTTGCCCAGCTGGCCGGGCAGCATCTGGAACTGCGACGAGGACTGCGCGAGCGCCAGAGCACCTGCCGGAGCGGCCTTGGCCGACGACGGGCTCAGAGTACTCGGAAGGGTCATTGCGTTGCTCACGTAAGAAACTCCTTTGGACCAGACAAACGTCTGCTCAATCAAGCGACTCCACGGTGGATGTTAGCACTCTCGTCAATCGAGTGCTAATGGTTAGAGTGCGCGGAGGCGTCCGGGTTCCCCATATCCTATCGAAATCTGCCTTCTGATAGACAGTATAGGACGCCTGCAGCTTTTCCGGGATACGCGTAGGATTTCCCCGTCCAGCGACGCTTCCGCCGAGAAAGTTCTAATTTTCTGACCTTTCGGATGACAATTCGTCAGATTTGACGGTGCTGGCTTAGGTCTGATGTTTGCTACCCAATTCCCGCCGTACACATAGCGCGTAAACCGTTGTTTCACAATATTGAGCAACTGGGGCGATGATGGACAAAAACAAGATGCCGTGGCGCGGTTTCGCGCTGCGAGGCGCGCTTGCGCTGACGCTGTCCGGCCTCGCGGGCGGCGCGCTCGCCGATGAGGCCACACCCGCTTCCGCCACGATCCCCAGCACCGAAGCCGCCAACACCTCGACCGACGCGGCGTCCGGAAACCGTTGGGGCATTCAGCTCGGCGCCGGCATCGCCAATCACGATATGAAGAAATTCGACCTCGGCATCGTGTGGGATCCGCATCTGAACTGGTGGTACTTCGGCGGCTTTCACTTCACGGCGGTCGTCGAGGGACACGCGGCGTTGTGGCATAGCACGGCGTCGAACAACGTGAACGGCAACATCGGCGAATTCGGCATCGAGCCGGTGATCCGGATCATCAAGGATTCGGGCGCGATCCGGCCGTATATCGAAGCAGGCGCGGGCGTGCGTGTGCTGACCCACCCGAGAATCACGAGCACCTATACGGTGTCGACGGCGTTCCAGTTCGCCGACATCGTGGGCGTGGGCGCGGAATTCGGCGGCCATCAGCAGTATCTGGCAGGCTTGCGACTGGAGCACGTGTCGAACGCCAGTATCAAAGACCCGAATCCTGGTATAAATTTCACCCAGCTATATCTGCAATACAACTTCTGACGGCGGCCGCGTTCCCGCGGCAGCCTGCGCTCAAGGGGCTGTGCGATGGCGGCAAAGTTGATCGAGGCGATCCGTGAACTTGAACGCGACCGATTTCGCGCGATGGTCGACGGCGATGGGCCGCTGCTCGACGAGCTGCTGTCGGAAAACGTCAGCTACATCCACACCAACGGCAAGCGCGAGACCAAGCAGCAGTTCATCAATGCGATCGCCGCCGGCCGCCGCCGCTACCGGCAGATCGAGATCCAGTCGCAGGAAGTGATGCCGGTTGGCGCAGAGACCTGCGTGGTGACCGGGCGCGCGCTGATCGAGATGGAGGCGAACAACGGCGCGTTGCTGTTTCCGATCGCGTACACCGCGATCCAGGCGCAGGAGGGCGGCCAGTGGCGGCTGGTTGCATGGCAGGCGACGCGCTGCGCGCTCGAATGACGCCGGTCGGCGTATTTCGCGCAGCCGCCTCGTGAGCGACCGCCGGTCGCGGACGGCGGGTTTTGCCGTCCACGTCAGCGCTGTCACCTGCCTTCAACTCAGGTTGCTGGATCAGGCCGCCGCGCGTGGCGTGACCGAGTTCCACACCGACGCATCCGTGCGGTTCACGCTGCTCACGATTGCATCGACGGTTGCTGCCGCATCGTCCGTCGCCACGCCGACGCCGTAGCGCGCCGGCCGGTCGCCCACCCGGCACCCGACGAACACCGCCGCGCGGCCGTCGGCGGTTCGCGCGCTCTCGCAGAACGTCACCTCGATCCCATGTCCCGCCGCCGCGCCGACGACCCCGGCGATTGCGCGCGCATGGGCGTCGTGGGCATCGCCGCGGGCGGCGTCGAACGCCGGCAGCGCGATATCGCGGTTCTGCCAGCGTACTGAGCCGTTACCGACCCGCGCCGCCGGCCCCTTCGTGTCGAAGTACTCGCGCGCGAACAGGCCGCAGATCGCGTCGCCCGTGACCTCTTCGCCGGACGCATCCGCGACCTGCTGCACCGCGTGGCTGAACTCGATCTGCACACGGCGCGGCGGCGTGAAGCCCATGCCACGCTCGATCAGATAGGTCGAGCCGCCTTTGCCGGACTGGCTGTTGACGCGGATCACCGCGTCGTAGCTGCGGCCGACGTCGGCCGGATCGACGGGCAGATAGGGCACTTCCCAGACGGCGTCGTCCTGCCGCTGCGCGAAGCCCTTGCGGATCGCGTCCTGATGCGAGCCCGAGAACGCGGTGTAGACGAGGTCGCCCGCATACGGATGGCGCGGATGCACCGGCAACTGGTTGCAGCGCTCGACGACGCGGCGCACCGCATCGATATCGGAGAAATCGAGGCCCGGATCGATGCCCTGGGTGTACAGGTTCATCGCGAGCGTGACGAGGTCGACGTTGCCGGTGCGCTCGCCGTTGCCGAACAGGCACCCTTCGACGCGGTCCGCACCCGCGAGGATCGCGAGTTCCGCGGCGGCCACGGCCGTGCCGCGGTCGTTATGCGGGTGAACCGACAGCACGATGCTGTCGCGGTACGCGAGGTTGCGGTCCATCCACTCGATCTGGTCGGCGAACACGTTGGGCATTGCCGCTTCGACGGTGGCGGGCAGGTTCACGATCATCTTGCGATCGGGCGTGGGGCGCCACGTCTGCGAAACCGCGTCGCACACTTCGCGCGCGAAGCTGAGCTCCGTCATGCTGAAGGTTTCCGGCGAGTACTGGTAGGTCCACTGCGTGTCCGGCCGGGCGTCCGCATGCGCGCGGATCGTCTTCGTGCCCTCGACGGCGAGCGCCTTCACCTCGTCTTTCGACTGATTGAACACGATCTTGCGGAACGACGGGCAGATCGCGTTGTACAGATGGACGATCGCGCGCGGCACGCCTTCGAGCGCTTCGAACGTGCGGGCGATCAGGTCTTCGCGCGACTGCACGAGCACTTCGATCGTGACGTCGTCGGGAATGCGCTTTTCGACGATCAGCTTGCGGACGAAATCGAAGTCGGTCTGCGAGGCCGACGGAAAGCCGACTTCGATTTCCTTGAAACCGATCGCGACGAGCATCTCGAAGAATTCGGTCTTCTGCGCGATGCTCATCGGCTCGATCAGCGACTGGTTGCCGTCGCGCAGGTCGGTGCTCATCCAGATCGGCGCGCGTTCGATCGTGCGGGTCGGCCACTTGCGGCCGGTCAAGCGGACAGCGGGAAACGGTCGGTACTTCTCAGCAGGGTTGCGCAACATGGTGTGCCTCGTTCGTGATGTCGTGTGCGAAGGGGGGTGGCGTCGGGCGGCTGGCGGGCTGCCACAGGTGCACGCGCCGCCAGCCGGTGGCTAGCGGCAGCAACGAACGGGGACGGACGACGCACGTCATGGCGATGATGACGCCGGCGACGAACGTGACAGAAGCCCATGCAACGTGCATTTGACCCTCGCGATCCGGCCGCACGATATGCGGACGAATACAGACGACTCAGGTTGTGAAGGAACTGCGGTTTGGGGTGAAGCGGAACTGCTGGGAGGACCACGCTTGCGGCCGGGCGGCCACGCACGCGGCGCTACGCCTGGCTTACGCTAGACGTAGCGATAGGGGCCGCGCTAGGCGGCCGGAGATAATTCGGAGGGTGTTCGGAAGGGAACGCATTTTTTTAATGTATGCGAGCCTTCGTTGATCTGTCAACTACGGATTTGCCTGAGGATTCTTGTCGGACGGCGTTGCAACGTGGCGTGGATCCCGCTGATGCAGGGTCAAGCCGCCCGCTTCGAGACTTCCGCGATCAGTTCCACCTGACGCGCGATCGCGGACGGCACCGGCGTGTCGCCCCGCATCACCGCGTCGATCCACGCGGCGGTCGTCGCGGCGTCGCGGGCTTCGGGCAGATCGACGTGCGGCGCATCCGGCGACGAGCGCTCGGCCGTCACCAGCGTTTCGCAGGCGCCGTCGTGCAGCCAGTCGACCTGAACCTGGCGCCGCGTATCCGCGACGGCCTCGCCTTCGGTGCCGCGCGCGAGCAGCGCGCCGCCCTGCGCGACTTCGGCGTGCGCAGCGAACAGTTGCGTCAGGCTTTCGCGATACGGCGGGTGCGTGTAGTTCACGAGTCGCAGCCCGGCCGGCGCGAACGGCTGCAGGATCTTCACGAGCGTGTGCGTGGAATTGCGCACGCCCATCCGGCGGCGGATCGCGAGCAGCCGCGCGAGCTTCGGCGCGAGCACGCCGATCGGCGCGAACGCGAAGCGGCGCGTCGCAAGCTGCGTTTCGATCGTTTCGCGGGAGCTTGCATGCTCGATGCCGAGCGCGGCGAAGATTTCGGCGCTCGTCACACGGCCCGGGTCTTCGGTCACGCCGTGTACCAGCACGGGCACGCCTTCCCGAGCGAGCAGCAGTGCCAGCAGCGGCACGAGGTTCGCCTGCTTGCGCGCGCCGTTGTAGCTCGGAATCGAGACCACGCGGTGATCGCCGGCGGCGACGCGCACGCGCTCGAAGGTGCCGTGCGCCGCGGTCAGCATCGCGTTGAGCTCCTCGGCGGTTTCGCCTTTCAGCCGGTACGCGAGCAGCACCGCGCCGAGTTCCAGATCTTCGACGCGGCCGTCCAGCATCGCGGTGTAGAGCTCGCGTGTGTCGTCGGCGGAGAGCGAGCGGGCGCCGTGCGGGCCGCGGCCGATTTCCTTGATGAAACGGGCGCACGAAAACGGCGTAGTGCCGGCGGGGGTGGCGATCGGATCGGTCATCGTGTGGGGCATGGCGCCGGGCGGGCGGCGCTGTATGAGTGGGTCGCTGGGTGGATCGCTGGGTGGGTCGATTACGTTCCGAGTATCGCATGACCGCGCGAACCGATTCGGCGCTTGTTGGTGCCGCGGTCCGCGGCCGCGCTTTGTCGGATCGTGGCGATGCGATGCATCTTTACCCTGCCCGCCAGCGCGCGGCGCATACGGCGAGGCGTTACACTCGCGTTTTCTATCCGGCCGAACGCGGCGCGCGATCGATGCGCGGCCTCGACGCCGGTCACCACACGGAGAACGCAATGGGCTATGTGTTTGCGCCAGCGCCGGCAGTCGCGGTGCCGGTAGTGGGTTCGGACGACCGCTTTCCGGTGCGCCGCATTTACTGCGTCGGCCGGAACTACGAGGCGCACGCGCGCGAGATGGGCCACGATCCCGACCGCGAGCCGCCGTTCTTCTTCGCAAAGCCGGCCGATGCGGTCGTCTACGTCGCGCCGGGCGAGACCGGCGCATTCCACTACCCGTCGCTGTCGAAGAACGTGCACTACGAGATGGAACTGGTCGCCGCGATCGGTAAAGGCGGTAAAGACATCGCCGCGGAGCACGCGCTCGATCACGTGTACGGCTACGCGCTCGGTCTCGATATGACCCGCCGCGATCTGCAGGCCGAATCGAAGAAGCTCGGCCGCCCGTGGGACACCGCGAAAGGCTTCGACGGTTCGGCGCCGCTCGGGCCGATCCATCCGGCGTCGGAAGTCGGCCATATCAGCGAAGGCGCGATCTGGCTCACGGTCAACGACGAGGAAAAGCAGCGCTCGGACGTGTCGCAACTCATCTGGTCGATCCCGGAGACGATCGCGTATCTGTCGACGCTTTTCGAACTCCAGCCCGGGGACCTGATTTTCACCGGCACGCCTGAAGGTGTCGGCGCGATCGCGAATGGCGACGTGATGAAGGGCGGCGTGGCGGGCATCGGCGAGTTCAGCGTACGCGTCGTCTGACCATCGCTGGCGCAAAGACCGGAGGAGACATCCCACCATGCAGCTCTACGGCTATTTCCGCAGCTCGGCGTCGTACCGGGTTCGCATCGCGCTGAACCTGAAGGGCCTGTCGTACGATTACGTGCCGGTGCATCTGGTGCGTGGCGGCGGCGAGCAGTTCAAGCCGGAGTACCGCCAGCTGAACCCGGACGCGATCGTACCGACGCTCGTCGACGACGGCGCGGCGATCCAGCAGTCGCTGGCGATCATCGAGTATCTGGAGGAACTGCATCCGGAGCCGTCGCTGCTGCCTGGTACGGCCCGGGACCGCGCGTATATCCGCGCGGTGGCGCTGCAGGTTGCGTGCGAAATCCACCCGATCGACAACCTGCGCGTGCTCAAGTATCTGACCGGCACGCTCGGCGTGTCCGACGACGTGAAGAGCGAGTGGTATCGCCACTGGATCGCGGCCGGCTTCGAGACGCTGGAAACGCATCTCGTGGCGGACGGCCGCGCTGGCAAGCTGTGTTTCGGCGATACGCCGACGCTTGCCGATCTGTGCCTCGTGCCGCAGGTGTTCAACGCGCATCGCTTCAAGATCGACACGCAGCCGTACCCGACGATCCACCGCATCTACGAGTACGCGACGCAGCTCGATGCGTTCGCGACAGCGGCGCCGGGCGCGCAGCCCGACGCCGAGTAAGACCTCAGCCGAGCAGCGCGTCCGCGAATTCTTCGGCGACGAACGGCTGCAGGTCTTCCACCTTCTCGCCGACGCCGATGAAGTACACCGGCACCGGCCGCTGACGCGCGATCGCGGCGAGAATGCCGCCCTTCGCGGTGCCGTCGAGCTTCGTCACGATCAGGCCGGTGAGGCCGAGCGCGTCGTCGAAGGCCTTCACCTGTGCGAGCGCGTTCTGGCCGGTGTTCGCGTCGATCACGAGCAGCACCTCGTGCGGCGCGTCGCTCATGGCCTTGCCGATCACGCGCTTGACCTTGCGCAACTCTTCCATCAGATGCAGCTGCGTCGGCAGACGGCCGGCGGTGTCGGCCATCAGCACGTCGATGCGGCGCGCCTTCGCGGCGCCGACGGCGTCGAAGATCACCGCGGCCGGATCGCCACTTTCCTGCGACACGACCGTCACGTTGTTGCGCTCGCCCCAGATCGCGAGCTGCTCGCGCGCGGCGGCGCGGAACGTATCGCCCGCGGCGAGCAGCACGCTCTGGTCGAAGCGCTGCAGATGCTTCGCGAGCTTGCCGATGCTGGTGGTTTTGCCGGCGCCGTTCACGCCCGCGATCATCATCACGAGCGGTTGCGCACGGCCCAGCATCAGCGACTTTTCGAGCGGCTTCAGCAGATCGACGAGCAGTGCGCGCAGCGCCTGCTTGACCTGCTGCGCTTCGGTCAGACGTTCCGTGCGGACCTTCTCGCGCAGCGCTTCGAGCAGGAATTCGGTGGCGTCCACGCCCGCATCCGACATCAGCAGCGCGGTCTCGAGTTCTTCGTACAGGTCCTCGTCGATCTTCGTGCGCACGAAGATGCCGGTGATGTTCGTACTCGTTTTCGACAGACCGGAGCGCAGGCGCGTGAGCCACGAGCGTTTCGCGGCCGATTCGATGGGCGGCGGCGGAACGATTTCGACGGCTTCGAGCGCGATGTCTTCGCTCGCGGTGACGGTGACGGCCGGCTCAGGGCGCGGCGCCGGTTGCGGTGCGCGAGGCGCCGCGGCGGTGGGCGCGGGCGATGGCGCGCTGGCGGGCGGCGGTGCCCAGGCCGGAGCCGCGGGCTGCTCGCGCGCAGCGTCGGCTGCGGCATCGACATCGTCGTCGCTCGCGACATCAGGCGTTTGCGCCAACGATTCGGGCGACTCCGGCGACTCCGGCGACTCCGGCGACTCCGGCGACTCCGGCGACTCCGGCGACTCCGGCGACTCGGCTTCGGGTCCCTTCGACCCCTTGAAACGTTTGAAAAAGCTGAACATGGTCTGGCGTGTAGAGAGCGCGTGCCGGCGCCGGCGGCCGGTGACAGCGAACGGCGGCGCGGCGGGGAGCAGGGCAATGCGGGATGCAAGGCGCTTGAAGGCGGACATTTTATCAGGCGCACCCGACGCCGTCGTGGCGGCCGCCGGTCGCTTGCGCGCGACACGCTGTGGTAACGTGGTCGCTCCGGCCCGGAATTTCGCAATCCGACTCGAACGGCGATGTTCGCGGGCGTTTTTACCTGCATTGTCGATCCGCATGACCCGTTCTTCTTCTTCACGCGCATCGTCGCGAGCCGGCGGCGCTCAGGCGGCCGGCGGCAAACCGCACGCGATCCGCATCATCGGCGGCGACTGGAAGCGCACGCCGTTGCCCGTACTCGACCTCGACGGGCTGCGGCCCACGCCGGATCGGGTTCGCGAGACGCTGTTCAACTGGCTCGGCCAGCGGCTGGACGGCCAGCGCTGCCTCGACCTGTTCGCCGGCAGCGGTGCGCTCGGCTTCGAAGCCGCGTCACGCGGCGCGGCGCGGGTGCTGATGGTCGAGCGCAACGCGCGGGCCGCGCAGCAGTTGCGCGCGAACCAGGCGCGCCTCGAAGCCCGCCAGATCGAAGTCGCCGAAGCGGACGCGCTGCGTCTCGCCGCGAATCTCGCGCCGGCGTCGTTCGACGTCGTATTTCTCGATCCGCCGTTCGGCGACGACCAGCTGGACCGTGTGCTCGAACTGGCCGTGCCGCTCGTCGCGGTCGACGGATTCCTCTACGTGGAGTCCGGCCGCGCGCTCGATCTCACGCAAACCCCCGCGCTGGAGGGCTGGAGCGTGGCCCGTCAGGGTAAAGCCGGAGCGGTTCACTATCATTTGCTGCACCGCGAAAATGAGGAATAATGCGCGTTCGATAACAAGCGCCGGACGGTTCGCCGTCACGCGCGCGACAGGCGGCGGCTCGGCACCCAGCGGGTGCGCGCCGGCGCTCTCACTGGTCAGAAGAGGAGAAGTCTCATGGTAGTCGCCGTGTACCCGGGTACGTTCGACCCGCTGACGCGCGGTCACGAGGATCTCGTGCGGCGCGCGTCGAGCATTTTCGACACGCTCGTCGTCGGCGTGGCCGACAGCCGCGCCAAGAAGCCGTTCTTCACGCTCGACGAACGGCTCGCGATCGCCCATGAAGTGCTGGGCCACTACCCGAACGTGCAGGTGATGAGCTTCAAGGGCCTGCTGAAAGACTTCGTTCGCACGAACAACGCACGCGTGATCGTGCGCGGGCTGCGCGCGGTGTCCGACTTCGAGTACGAATTTCAGATGGCGGGCATGAACCGCTATCTGCTGCCCGACGTCGAGACGATGTTCATGACCCCGTCGGATCAGTACCAGTTCATCTCGGGCACGATCGTCCGCGAGATCGCGCAGCTGGGCGGGGACGTCAGCAAGTTCGTGTTTCCGTCGGTGGAGAAGTGGCTGGTTGACAAGGTCGCGGCGCACGGTGGACCGGCGGCCTGAACGGCGCGGTTGATCGCGGTTGCCGCTGCACCGTGGCGCCAGCGCCAGGCATGGGCGGCGCATCCGGCGTAAACTAGCGTTTTATGGTGTGAGCCGCCGGGAAGTGAGAGAAGTATGGCCTTGATGATTACCGACGAGTGCATCAATTGCGACGTGTGCGAGCCCGAGTGCCCGAACGACGCGATTTCGATGGGCCCGGAAATCTATGTGATCGACCCCAGCAAGTGCACCGAGTGCGTCGGGCATTTCGACGAGCCGCAGTGTCAGCAGGTGTGCCCCGTCGAGTGCATTCCGCGCGATCCGTCGCACGCTGAATCGCCTGAGCAGCTGCTCGTTAAATATCGCGCGTTGCAGGCGCAAAAGGCGGAGGGCGGTTGAGTTTGCATTGAAGTCGACCGGTATCCGATTCGCGCGTTGAATGACAAAGCGGACCTTCGAGGTCCGCTTTGCTTTTGATGCTTGTGTGCCCGGCTATCTATTCAAGAATCGCGCGCAGGCCATCCAGCAACTGGCGGCATTCGTCGTCCGTGCCGACGGTGATGCGCAGATGCTGCTCGATGCGCGGCTGCCTGAAGTGACGCACGATGATCTCCTTCTCCCGCAATGCCGCCGCAAGCGCGGCCGCATCGTGCTTGGGGTGACGCGCGAACACGAAGTTCGCCTTCGACGGAATCACGTCGAAACCCAGTGCCTCGAGTCCTTCGGTCAGCTGCTCGCGGCTCGTGATCACCTTCGCGCAGGTTGCGCGGAAGTACGCGTCGTCTTCGTATGCGGCGGTGGCGGCGGCCTGCGCCAGGCGGTCGAGCGGATACGAATTGAAGCTGTCCTTCACGCGGTTCAGCGCTTCGATCAACGCCGGATGGCCGAACGCGAAACCGACGCGCATGCCCGCGAGCGAACGCGCTTTCGACGCGGTGTGCACGACGAGCAGGTTCGGATACCGGTCGATCAACGCGACCGCCGATTGCGCGCCGAAATCCACATACGCTTCATCGACTACGACGACCGACTCCGTATTCACGTCGAGCATGCGCTCGATTTCAGCGAGCGGCAACGCGCGGCCGGTGGGTGCGTTCGGATTCGGAAACAGCACGCCGCCGTTCTGGTTCGCGCGCGCCAGATAGTCGTCGATGCGGATCGCGAACTGGTCGTCGAGCGGCAGCGTTTCGACGCGCACCTCGTAGAGTCGCGCGTAGGTCGGGTAGAAGCTGTACGTGATGTCCGGGAAGAGCAGCGGCTTGTCGTGCTTGAGCAGCGCCTGGAACACGTGCGCGAGGACTTCGTCCGAACCGTTGCCGACGAACACCTGATCCGCGTGGATGCCGTGATGCGCGGCGACCGTCTCGCGCAATTTGCGCGCGGTCGGGTCCGGATAGCGGCGCAGCGAATCGCCATGCGAGCCTAGTTCCTGTGCGATGGCTTCGCACACGCGCGGCGACGGCGCGTACGGGTTCTCGTTGGTGTTCAGCTTGACCGGGTGCGCGAACGCGGGCTGTTCTCCGGGTACGTACGGCGTCAACCGATCGACGATATCACTCCAGTAGCGGCTCAAGCGACCTCCTGTCTGACGTGGTGCGGTTGTGACGTGGTGCTGTGGTGCGAAGCGCCGGGGGAAGGGTTACGGCTGTCGATGCAGCTGCATCATCGCGCGTTCGAGTTCGCCCTTGACCACCATCGGCATGACCGCGAGCGAGCGCTCGATCGACGCGTCGATCACGTCCTGCTCTTCCTTGCGCGGCGGCTTCAGCACGAAGTTCGCGACATCCGGCTTCGCACCGGCGCGCGCGCTTTCGGGAATCAGGTCGCGCGGATGACCGATGCCGATCCGCAGCCGCCAGTACTGCTGCGACGACAGATGCGCGGAGATGTCCTTCAGGCCATTGTGACCGCCGCTGCCGCCGCCGAGCTTCAGCTTGACGGAGCCGGGCGGCAGGTCGAGCTCGTCATGCGCGACGAGGATCTGGTCCGGCAGGATCTTGAAGAAGTGCGCGAGCGCGACGACCGATTGCCCGGACCGGTTCATGTACGTCTGCGGCTCGAGCAGATGCACCTCTTCGCCGTGCAGACGCGCTTTCGCGTAGAAGCCGTGA
Organism: Paraburkholderia phosphatilytica; assembly: GCF_003443895.1. Lineage (GTDB taxonomy): Bacteria > Pseudomonadota > Gammaproteobacteria > Burkholderiales > Burkholderiaceae > Paraburkholderia > Paraburkholderia phosphatilytica. Next base: position 54,036 of record NZ_QQOA01000010.1, read on the forward strand.
AAGCGCCGCTCGTCGCGCAGCGTGGTGCCGGCTTCGCGCGCCAGTTGATCGACCAGCCAGAAGCCGGCGTTGTGGCGAGTCGCGGTGTATTCGGCGCCCGGATTCCCGAGCCCGACAATCAGCTTGATCATGATGGTTAAGCCGGCTGCTGTGAGCGTGGTGAACGTTGGGTCGACAAACGAAAAAAAACCCGCCGGGGCGAACCGCGGCGGGTCACGTCGTCCGTTCTGTCAAACGGATCGAGAGGATACCGCTTACTTGCCAATCAGGCAGCCGGCGTTTCGCCGCCTTCTTCTGCTGCTGCGCCGCCTGCTGCGGCTTCGTCAGCAACGACGCCAGCCGGGATTGCTGCTGCCGCGAGAACCGGGTTTTCCGCGTCGATGTGCGCAACGAGTGCGACGCCCTTCGGCAGCGAAACGTCCTTCGCGTGGACCGATTGACCTGCTTCGATCTTCGCCAGATCGACTTCGATGAATTCCGGCAGGTCAGCCGGCAGGCATTCGATTTCCAGTTCGGTCACGACGTGCGAGATCACCGCACCGCCCAGCTTCACAGCCGGATTCGTTTCCTGGTTCATGAAGTGGAGCGGCACCTTGGTGTGCAGCTTCTTCTTCGCATCGACGCGCTGGAAGTCCACGTGCAGCACGAGCTGACGGAACGGGTGGTATTGCACGTCACGCAGGAGCACCTGCTGCGACTTGCCGGCCACTTCCAGGTCGAGGATCGACGAGTGGAACACTTCCTTCTTCAGCGCGTGCCACAGCGCGTTGTGATCGAGTTCGATCAGTTGCGGTTGTGCATCTGCGCCGTACACGATACCCGGGGTCTTGCCCGTGATACGCAGGCGGCGGCTCGCACCCGTACCTTGCTTGCTACGCTCGAAAGCGACTACTTTCATGTGAATCTCCATTGCACTGCCCGCGACCAGGCAGTAAAAACAGGGGCCTTCACACCATTGGGTGGAGGCCCCGGACTTGCGGCACAGACCTTCGTCCGTCCATGCCGATTGTGCGCAGGCGTTGCATCAGGGATGCAGCGCCTGCGCAAATGCTTGTGCTTATTTCGCCGCTTATTCCGCGAACAGCGACATCACCGAATCGCCGCGGCGGATGCGCGAGAACGTTTCGGCGAGCAGACCGGCGCTCGTCAGCGAGCGGATCTTCGAGCACGAACGCGCTTCTTCGCCGAGCGGGATCGTGTCCGTCACAACCAGTTCATCCAGCGACGACGCCGCGATCCGCGCGCCCGCGCCACCCGACAGCACCGGGTGCGTGGCGTACGCGAACACCTGCTTCGCGCCGCGCTCCTTCAGCACCTGCGCGGCCTTGCACAGCGTGCCGGCGGTGTCGACCATGTCGTCCATGATCACGCAGGTACGGCCTTCGACTTCACCGATGATGTTCATCACTTCGGCGACGTTCGCCTTCGGACGACGCTTGTCGATGATCGCGAGATCGCAGTTCAGCTGCTTCGCCAAGGCCCGCGCACGAACCACGCCGCCGACGTCCGGCGACACGACCATCAGGTCTTCGTAGTTCTTCTGGCGCAGATCGCCGAGCAGAACCGGCGTTGCGTAAATGTTGTCGACGGGAATGTCGAAGAAGCCCTGAATCTGGTCGGCGTGCAGATCCATCGTGATCATCCGCTCGACGCCGGCGATTTCCAGCATGTTCGCGATGACCTTCGCCGAGATCGCGACACGCGCGGAACGCGGACGGCGGTCCTGGCGCGCATAGCCGAAGTACGGGATGGCTGCGGTGATCCGGCCGGCGGATGCGCGCTTCAGCGCATCGACCATGATCATCAGTTCCATCAGGTTGTCGTTCGTCGGAGCGCACGTGGACTGGAGGACGAAGACGTCCTTGCCGCGCACGTTTTCCTGGATCTCGACCTGGATTTCACCGTCGGAGAAACGGCTGACCATCGCCTTGCCGAGGGGAATACCGAGGATTTTGACGACTTCCTGTGCAAGCGCGGGATTTGCGTTGCCAGTAAAAACCATCAGGCCGTCATGGCTACTCATCGTGCACCTGCTTCAGGCTGGAGGCGAGGGAAAGCGAGAATGTTTGGCAGGGGAGGAAGGACTCGAACCCTCGCATGCCGGAATCAAAATCCGGTGCCTTAACCAACTTGGCGACTCCCCTACACTTAACTTGAGCTTCGCCGGCCATGTAGGTGCAACCGGCGATGCAAAAACTATGTCGCGAAAGCGAAGAGTGGATGCTGATCCGAACTAGCCGTGACTGCGCTGTTCCAGCCGGCTGGCAGACGGGCTTGCACCGCTTCTGCTTCGCCCCGGTTCTGAAATGCCGCGAATACGCTGGCTCCAGATCCGGTCATCCGCGCTGGTGCGATGCTGGTTGATACGTCATCAAACCACTTCAGCACCTGCGCAACTTCCGCGTATTTTCCCACGACAACCTGCTGCATGTCATTCCGGCCAAAACTGTCAGGCCAACCTGCGCTGCAACTATGTTGTGCAAGAAAGTCCGTAATTGTGAGGGGTTTTGAATCTCTTGTCAACGATTGATCGGAAAAAATCGCTGCAGTTGGAACATGCACCCTCGGCGTCACCACAAGGAAATAACGCGGCGGCAATTGTACAGCCTGAAGTGCTTCGCCAACACCCTCGGCGTAGGCATTTTTTCCGAACACGAAGAACGGCACGTCCGCGCCCAGCCGCAGTGCGAGCGCCTGCAATTCGGCGCGCGGCACGTCGAGTCGCCACAGGCGGTTGAGCGCGAGCAGCGTGGTCGCGGCATCCGAACTGCCGCCGCCCAGACCCGCGCCCATCGGCAGGCGTTTTTCGATGTCGATCTCGACCCCTTCGCGGGTGCCTGTGTGCTCTTTCAGCAGCCGAGCCGCGCGCACGGTGAGGTCGTCGTCGGCGGGCACGCCGGGGATGTCGGTCGTGCGCGTGATGCGGCCGTCGCCGCGCCGCGTGAAGTGCAGCGTGTCGCCCCAGTCGAGCAGCTGGAACACCGTCTGCAGCGAGTGATAGCCGTTCGGCAACCGGCCGGTGATGTGCAGGAAGAGGTTCAGCTTCGCCGGCGCGAGACAGTCGCGCAGCGAATCGGTCGTTTCGTTCATGAGTCGGATGAGGCGAAAGCCGGCACATCGACGCGCGCCGCGCTAAAGCGGCCGCGCGCGACGTGTGGCCGGCAGGTCACTGGTCCAGCACGAGCTTGATATCGAGCGGCGGTTCCGAGCGGCTCAGGTTCAACCGCTTGACGCCAGTTGCGGGCGGATCGGCATAGGCCAGGTAGTCGATCGTCCAGCCGTCCTGCTGGATCTCTTTCAGATGGGTGCTGTTTGCCGGATCGGGCGTGGTTTTCGCGCGCGATGTGGGCGCAACCGAAGGCTGCAGCCAGTAGCGCAGGCCTTCCACCGGCAGCGCGAAACCGAGCGCGTTCTGCATCAGCGTGGACACGTTGTCCGCGGTGAGCGGCTGACGGTTCGGCAGTTCGAGCGTGGCCGACGCCGGCGACGACGTGACGATCGCGAGCGTCTGCCCCAGCGGATTACGCAGCTGGACCGTGACGGTATCGCCGGTTTCCTGCCAGTCGAAGTTGCCGTACGCGTTGCGCTGCTGACCGTTCTGGTCGTTGTACTGCACTGCGAAGCGCCCGTGATAGGCGCGCGACGTTTGCGCGGTGACCGCGGTGGCGGCGTTCGACGTGGTCGGTCCTTGCGGTTTGATGGACGCGCAACCGCTTAGCACAACGACGGCAGCGGCCGCGAACCCGAACGCCGCGCGGCGCAGCGTTCGGCTGAGACTGTGAGAGCTCGGAAAATGCATCAGAGATCGTTCACCTGAAAGCGTTTCAGCGTTTTGATGAGCGTGTCGTTGTCGGGTTCCAGTTTGCGTGCTTCGCGCCATGCGGCGCGCGCCTGCTCCTGGTCGCCGTTTTTCCACAGCACTTCGCCGAGATGCGCGCCGATTTCGGCGTTCGGCTGAAGGTCGTACGCGTGACGCAGGATCTTGATCGCGTCCGTCGTGTCGCCCATCCGATACTTCACCCAGCCGACGCTGTCCATGATGAACGCGTCGTTCGGTGCGAGCGACGAAGCCTTCTCGATCAGCTTGTCCGCTTCCGGCAGACGCTGGTTGCGGTCCGCGAGCGAATAGCCGAGCGCGTTGTACGCCTGCGGATTGTCGGGCTGCGTGCGGATCAGCTTGCGCAGTTGCGTCTCCATCAGATCGTAGTGGCCGTTCTTTTCCGCGGCCATCGCGTAGTCGTACGTGAGATCGGGGTCGTCCGGGAAGTCTTTCACCGCGTCCGCCAGCCGCGATTCCGCTTCCGGATAGCGCTTCGCATCGAACAGGATCGACGCGTCGGTGCGGGCGATCAGCGCCTGGTCGTGTGGATCCGGCGATTGCAGGCCCGCGAGCAGCTTGCGCGCGTCGTCCACCTTGCCCTGCTTCGCGAGCAGTTGCGCGCGCGTGATCTGCGCCGGCAGGTATTGCTGGCTGCCCGGAGGAATCTTGTCGAGCCAGCTGAGCGCACCGTTGGTGTCGTTCTGTTCGACCGAGATCTGCGCGAGATAGAGATACGCCTGGCTCGGATCGGCGCCCGGCGTCTTCTGCGCCTGCGACGCGTACTGCGTCAGAAACGACTGCGCATCGCTGAATTTCCTCTGCTGGATCTTGATCAGCGCGAGCGCCATCAGCGGCGTGAGATCGCTGCTGTTGTTGCTGTGCATGACCTCGAACTGTTTCTGCGCGTCGTCCAGACGATCGCTTGCGAGATAGAGCTGCGCGAGCGCGAGCCGACCGTCACGCGACTTCGGGTTCTGCTGCACGAATTTTTCGACCGACGCAATGCCTTCCGCGCGCGCTTCCGGGCCCATCTGCGACAGCATCAGCGCTGCCGGCAGGTAGTCGGGCTTGAGCTTCAGCGCCTGTTCCAGCGACTTGCGCGCGCCCGCCGCATCGTCTGCCACGAGCTGCTGACGGGCCATCGCAAGCTGCGCTTCCGGGCGGTTCATGTCGTCTTTCAGCAGGTCCTGCAGGACCTTCTGGCCGCCCGCATGGTTCGGCCCGCGCGATAGCAGCACCTGCAGCGCGAGGATCGCGCTGCCGCGGTTGTCCGCCGGCACCTTCGCGAGTTCGCGGCCGAGCAGCGCTTCGGCGTCTTCCGGCTTGCCGGACAGCACGAGCAGCGACGCATCGAGCTGCGAAGCGCGCTCCGACGACGGCGCGTACTGCTGCCACAACTGCGCGGCGGTGAGCGCATCGCTCGGGCTTTGCGCGGCGAGCGCAATTTCGGTGGCGCGCTGGGCCATGCGCGGGTCATGCGTATCGCGCGCGAGCGCGAGATAAGTCTGATACGCTGGCGCCGGCTGATCGCGCTGCAGCGCGACTTCGGCGGCGAGGACCTGGAACACGATCTGGCTCGTCAGGTCGACGTTCGGCAGGTCTTTGGCTTCGTCGGGGCTCATCGGGCCGAAAGCGTCCGGCATTGAAACCGACGTGTCGTCCGTGTCCGGGGACTGGTCCTGCGCGTAGGCTGGAGCGAGCGCGAACGCCCATGCCGCGATGACGGCGGCGCCGAGTGCACGGCGGGCGGAAACGGCGCGCGGAACGACCGACGCCTGGGTTGCGCGCTTGAAAAGCTGCTTCACGAAGGACACGTTCATGGAAATCCGTTGGAGGTTTCGGACGATTGTAACGCGGTCGCTACAATAAGCGCACCAACCGTCCCCGCAAGTAACAGACCAGTTAGACATGCCTGAGTTGCCAGAAGTCGAGGTTACCCGAAGAGGGATCGAGCCGTACGTAGCGGGACGTCGCGTCGAGCGCGTGGACGTGCGCACGGCCGCATTGCGCTGGCCCGTGCCGGCCGATCTGCCGCAGCTTCTGCGCGGCCGCGTGGTGCGCCATGTCGCCAGACGCGGCAAGTATCTATTGTTCGAAGTGGAGGCAGGCTGGTTCATCGTCCACCTCGGCATGACGGGTACGCTTCGCGTACTGCGCAATGTTCCGCACCCGCCGGCGGCCGCGAAGCACGACCACGTCGACTGGATCTTCGACGATTTCATTCTGCGCTTTCGCGATCCGCGCCGCTTCGGCGCGATCCTCTGGCATCCGCGCGAAGCGGGAGACGTGCTCGGTCATCCGCTGCTCGCGAGTCTCGGCATCGAGCCATTCACGCAGGCGTTCTCGGGCCTCCTGATGCACCGCAAGACGCGCGGCCGAAAGGTCTCCGTCAAGCAGGCGCTGCTCGCGGGCGACATCGTTGTGGGCGTGGGCAACATTTACGCATCCGAAAGCCTGTTTCGCGCGGGCATCCGGCCGACCACGCCGGCCGGCCGCGTGTCGCTCGCGCGTTACGAACTGCTCGCGGAGGCCGTGCGCGCCACGCTCGCCGCGGCGATCGACAAAGGCGGCAGCACGCTGCGGGATTTCGTCGGCAGCGACGGCGAGAGCGGCTACTTCCAGCTCGACTATTTCGTCTATGATCGCGCGGGCCTGCCTTGCCGCGTCTGCAACACGCCGATCCGCCAGATCGTGCAGGGGCAGCGCTCCACCTACTATTGCCCGACCTGCCAGCGCTGAATCGCCAACCGCCATGTACGTCACTCCGAAAGCCGCGCGCGCGTTGCGCGAGGCCGCAGTCGAAGCCCCCGTTTCACCCGCGCCGCTGCCGGAGTTTTCCGTGCGCCTGATCGCGTGGCAGCGCCAGCATGGCCGTCATGACCTGCCGTGGCAAAAGACCCGCGACCCGTACCGGATCTGGCTGTCGGAAATCATGCTGCAGCAGACCCAGGTCTCGACGGCGACGCCGTACTACCTGCGTTTTCTCGCGCGTTTTCCGGACGTCGCCGCGCTCGCGGCCGCGCCGCTCGACGACGTGATGGCGCTTTGGGCCGGCCTCGGCTACTACACGCGCGCGCGCAATCTGCATCGCTGCGCGCAGGTGGTCGTCGAGCAGCACGGTGGCGCGTTCCCTTCGACGGTAGATGGGCTCGCCGAACTGCCCGGTATCGGGCGCTCCACCGCGGCGGCGATCGCGTCGTTCGCATTCGGTGCGCGCGCGACGATTCTCGACGGCAATGTAAAGCGCGTGCTGGCGCGCGTGTTCGGCGTCGAAGGTTTTCCCGGCGACAAGAAGATCGAGAACGCGATGTGGACGCTCGCCGAATCGCTGGTGCCGGCCGACGGCAGCGACGACGACGTCAGCGCCTATACGCAGGGCTTGATGGATCTGGGCGCGACGCTCTGCACGCGCGGCCGGCCCGATTGCGCGCATTGTCCGTTCGCGGACGATTGCGTCGCGAATCTCACCGGCCGTCAGCGCGAGTTGCCGGCGGCCCGTCCGAAGAAGGCCGTGCCGACGCGCCGCACCTGGATGCTGGTGCTGCGCGACGGCGAGCGCGTGATGCTGGAAAAGCGTCCGCCGTCGGGCATCTGGGGCGGTCTGTGGAGCTTGCCGGAAGCGGGCGGCGAAGCGGCGCTCGCGGAGCGCGCGCGTAATCTGGGCGCGCGTGACGAACCGTCGCCGCTGGCGCCGTTCAGTCATACGTTCACGCATTTCCGGCTGGATATCGAGCCGCGGCTCGTCGAAGTCGATCGCGCGGTTGCGCCGCGCGAGATCGGCGACGTTGAAACCGCGTGGGTCGAACCGAAGGAACTCGACGCGTACGGTGTGCCGGCGCCGGTGCGCAAGCTGCTTGACGGCTTGCGCGGGTCGCTGCTGTGAGGTGAGCGGCTACAGCAGCTGATGCTGCTGCATGTAGTGATGCACGACGTCGATGCGCGCGCCCGCGTCTTCGAGTTCCATCAGCTTTTGCCGCGCGCGCAACGCGATCGGCAGCACTTCGGCGAGACGGTTCGACACCCATGCCGGATCGTCGAGCCGGAACGGTTCCGCAAACGGCAGGTTGTCTGCATCGCGTTCGCGGATCGTCGAGATGATGCGTTCGAGCACCTCGGCACACGCGCCGAATTTCGCGAGGCGGTCGCTGCCTTCGAGCGGGATGTCGTCGGGAATCGGCTCGGCCATGCCGACCAGCAGCCCGCTCGCCTCGACGCGATGCGACAGCAGCCGGAAGCGCCGCGTGCCACGCGCGCGGATCAGCAGCATGCCGAACGTTTCCACGTCGCACTGATCGATTTCAGCGAGACATCCCACGTTTTCCGGCACCGACGGCTCGTCGGGCGATGCGACCTCGCCGCCGCTTTTCAACATCAGGACCCCGAACGGTACCTCTTCGCGCAGACACTCTCGCACCATGTCGAGATAGCGCGCTTCAAAAATCTTCAGCGGCAGGAGACCATCGGGAAACAGCACCGTATGCAGCGGAAACAGCGGCAGATCGGCAAGCACGGAGGACGTGGGCATGGCGCAACGCTTCGGTTAAAGGCCGCGCGATGCGGCCGGTTAAGCGACGAGCTTCGATGATTCGCCGACGTCGATCGGCGCATCGCGATGCCGCACAATCACGTTCGCCTGACCAGCCAGACGTGCGGCGAGCGTCTGGGCGATGAACACCGAACGGTGTTGTCCACCGGTGCAGCCGATCGCGACGGTCAGATAACTGCGGTTATCGTCGCGGAAGTGCGGCAACCATTTGGTGAGGAATGCTTCGATATCGTCGATCATCTGATGCACGACCGGCAACGCGTCGAGAAAATCGATGACCGGCTGATCGAGACCGGTGAGCGGGCGCAGCTCGCGGTCGTAATACGGATTCGGCAGCGTGCGGACGTCGAACACGAAGTCCGCATCGAGCGGCACGCCGCGCTTGAAGCCGAACGATTCGAACATCAGCGCGAGCCCGCTGTGCTCCTGCTCGATGAAGCGCTTGACCCACGCGCGCAGCACGTTCGCGCGCAGGTTGCTGGTGTCGATCTGATGGCCGAACTCGGCGAGACCGGCAACGAGTTCGCGCTCGCGCTCAATCGCTTCTTCCAGCGAGGTCAGCACGCCGACGTCGGCATCGTGCGCCGGCGTGCCCGACAGCGGATGGCGGCGGCGCGTTTCCGAGAAGCGCTGGATCAGCGACTGCGTGCTCGCGTTGAGGAACAGCACGCGCACGTCGTGCTGCGTGGACAGATCACGGATCATCGCGGGCATTTCGTCGAGCGAGCCGCTCGAACGGGCGTCGATGGCGACGGCAAGGCGCTCCTGGCCACCGTCGGCGAGATAGGCTGCGAGTTGCGGCAGGAACCGCGGCGGCAGGTTGTCGACGCAGTAGTAGCCTGCGTCTTCAATCGCGTTCAACGCGACCGACTTGCCGGAACCGGAGATGCCGGTGATCAGGACAATGCGCATGGAAATCGTCGGAATCCGTTCGTTTCATCATAGCATCCAGACCGCGCGGCTGCGCCCACGCATCGATGCTTATCGACGGATGGTGCGGGCTGGCGGTCTGGTCCGGCGCGCCGTGGACGGGCGCGTGCGGCCACGTTAGCGCCGCGAAGTGACAGCTGGGTGTGCCGGCGGCTAACGCTGCGCAGCGGCGGCGCACTGCTAGATGAGCTTGCCGGGGAACTGGCTGTCCGGGTCCTGCATCGCGAGGCGCTGGCGATCCATGAAATCGCGCAGGGTATCGATGCCGCGCAGCTGCAGGATCGTGTTGCGCACGGCGGCCTCGACCAGCACCGCGAGGTTTCGGCCGGCCGCCACCTGGATCGTGACCTTGCTGATGGGCAGGCCGAGCACGTCGACCGTCTGGCTTTCGAGCGGCAGTCGCTGGAATTCGCCGTCCGGGCGGCGCACGAGCTGGACGATCAGCTTCAGCTTCATTTTCCGGCGCACGGCCGTTTCACCGAAGATCGTCTTGATGTCGAGCAGGCCGAGGCCGCGCACTTCGAGCAGGTTCTGCAGCAGCGGCGGGCAGCGTCCTTCGACGAAATCCGGGCCGAGCCGCACGAAATCCACCGCGTCGTCCGCAACCAGGCCGTGGCCGCGGCTGATCAGTTCGAGGCCGAGTTCGCTCTTGCCGAGACCCGAGTCGCCGGTCAGCAGCACGCCCATGCCGAGGATGTCGAGGAATACGCCGTGCAGCGTCGCGCGCGGCGCGAGAATGCGCGACATGTAGAGCCGCAGGCTGTCGATCACCGCCGCTGGCGACATCGGCGTCGTGAAGAGCGGCGTGGACGAGCGGGTGCAGCGCAGCACCAGTTCCGGCGGCGCGGCGACGCCGCCCGCCACGACGAGGAACGGCGGCTCGAGTGCGATCAGCTCGGCCATGTGACGCGAGCGGTCTTCTTCGCTCTGCCGCTGGTAGTAGTTGGTTTCAGCGTCGCCCAGCACCTGGATCCGGTTCGGGTGGATCAGGTTCAGGTGGCCGACCAGGTCGGCGCTGGATGTTGCCGTGGCGACGGTTTCGGCCGAGAAACCGCGTTCCCAGCCCTCATGACCGGTCAGCCAGCTGAGCTTCAGCGCCGCAGCGTTGTCGTCGAAAATGCTCTGGGCGTTGATGCTGGACGTATCCATGAATCCCTGGCTCCAATGTGGGACGTCGGTCCCGCCGGCTAGATGTGCTTTCGCGTTTCGCCGCGCCGCGTGGCGCTCGCCCGTGCCGCGGCTGGCCGCCGATGCGTCAAGGTTGCCACTGGGTCAGCAGACGATGCAATGCTTCGCGGTCCTCTTCCGTGTGCAGACGCTCGCGGGCGTCGCGGTCGGACAGCAGCTGGGCGATTTCGGACAGGATTTCGAGGTGCTGCTGGGTGGCCTGCTCAGGCACGAGCAGGAAGATCAGGAGCGACACCGGCTGGCCGTCCGGCGCTTCGAACGGGATGGCTTCCGCGAGGCGCACGAACGCGGCGAGCGGCTGCTTCAGGCCCTTGATCCGGCCATGCGGAATGGCGACGCCTTCGCCGAGTCCTGTCGAACCGAGGCGTTCACGCGCGAAGAGATTGTCGGTAACCGTGCTGCGGGCGACGCCGTTCTGGTTTTCGAAAATCAGGCCCGCTTGCTCGAAGACGCGTTTCTTGCTAGTGACGGAAAGCCCGAGAACCACGTTTTCGAGCGGAAGAAATTTGGCTAAACGATTCATGTTGGCAGGCTTAAGCGTGGCCTGAAATTCCTTCGCCGTGGCGGCAGGGCGGCGTTTGATACCCCATTCGATACCTTATCCGGTACTCGCCACGCAGCACACGGTGACTGGCTGCGAAGCCCGCATGCGCGCGACTTCCGCAAAATGACCCCGAAACAGACCGAAACATTATAGAACAGCGCGAAACAGGATGGTGCGGCGCGCCATCGCATTGTTTAGAGCACCTGTTTAGCTGCTGTGCCAGACCGCGCCAGGTGCCTGGGACGCCATAACGAAAAACCGCCCTCGGCGGGCGGTTTCGTCAGGCTGGAACCTGCTCGTGCGTCACTGCGGCGGCACTTCTGCCTGCGGCGCGATCGGCTGGTACTTGATCGCTTCGTGCTGGTGACCCTGGAGACGGTCCTTGTGACGCAGCACCTGTCTGTCCAGCTTGTCGATCATGAGATCGATCGCGGCGTACAGGTCGCTGTCGCAGCTTTCCACGAAGATGTCCTTACCCTTCAGATGCAGGTTGATTTCAACCTTTTGTCTCTTTTCCTTTTCCTTGTGGTTGTCGACCGAGAGGACCACATTGCCATCGATCACCTGATCGAAATGTCTTAGCACCCTGTCCAGTTTGGTGATCACGTATTCTCGCAACGCTGGCGTGACTTCGAGATGGTGTCCACTGATCTTCAAGTTCATAGTGCTTCTCCAGGCTGGTGGCCACGTGCTCCGCGCGCAGCGAAGGCGGTCGAACCACACCTGCCTGAGCCGACCCCCGTTGGGCTGCCTGGCAGATCATGTCGGCCAGCCTGTCCGCTGATTGCGGCGCGGCCGGAACACACCCGCCGCGATCAACGGCGGGCTAAAGAGACTTGCGCAAATTGACTGCCGGGATCTTGAGCGCTTCGCGGTATTTGGCGACGGTGCGCCGCGCGACCACGAAACCCTGTTCCGCCAGCAGTTCGGCAATGCGGCTGTCTGAAAGGGGAGATTTCGGGTTTTCCGCTCCTATCAGTTGCTTGATGAGGGCGCGAATGGCCGTGGAAGAGGCCGCGCCACCCGTGTCGGTCGATACGTGGGAGCCGAAGAAGTACTTGAACTCAAGCGTCCCGAAGGGTGTGAGCATGTACTTGCCGGTTGTCACACGCGAGACAGTCGACTCGTGTAGGCCCAGCGTATCAGCTATTTCCCGCAAAACCAAGGGGCGCATGGCAATTTCGCCGTGCACAAAAAAGCTCTTCTGGCGCTCGACGATGGCCTGCGCGACGCGCAGGATCGTTTCAAACCGCTGCTGGATATTTTTGATCAGCCAGCGCGCTTCCTGCAGCTGCTGGCGCAGCGAGCCGCTGCCCGGATCGCCGCGGTTATTGCGCAGGATGTTCGCGTACAGATGGTTGATGCGCAGCTTCGGGACCACGTCCGGATTCAGCTCGGCCTGCCAGCCCTGGCCGGTTTTTTTGACCATGATGTCGGGCACGACGTAGTCCGCTTCGGCCTTGCCGTACGCAGCGCCGGGGAACGGTTCGAGCGAACGGATCAGCGTGTGGGCATCGCGCAGGTCGTCGTCGTTGGCCTTCAGCTGTTTGCGCAGACGCGTGAAATCGCGGGCGGCGAGCAGTTCCAGATGATGGGCGACGATGTCGAGCGCGAGCGTGCGCGTGGGCGACGAAGGCAGTCGCAGCAACTGCAGCTTCAGGCACTCGGACGCGGAGCGCCCGCCTACGCCAGCGGGATCGAAGCTGTGCAGCAATGCGAGCGCGGCATTGAGTTCGTCGAGATCGACTTCGAGCTCGTCAGGCAGATCGGCAAGGATTTCGTCCAGCGTTGCGGTGAGATAGCCGTCGTCGTCGAGCGATTCGATGAGGAACGTGATGAGCGCCCGGTCGCGCGCGCTTGCCGAGGTTTCACGCAACTGCGCGGTGAGGTGATCGCGAAGACTGGTGGAGGATTCGTGGATCTGCAGCGGCGGCAGATCGTCATCGTCCGATGCGGCGCCGGAGCGGCCGTAATCGTCGAGGTTCCATTGGCTCCCGTCGCCGTTGCTGTCCGCGCCGAGCGAGTTGTATTCGTCGACGCCCGCCGGTTCGCCGGACTCCGCACCGTCGCCGCTCGAGGAGGCGGACGACGTGGACGATGCGCCGCTCATCGGCTCGTGCACGGTGGTGTTCGGTGTCTGCGCGATCACCGAGCCGTCCGCTGCGACACGCAGCGGGCTCGCGATCCAGTCGTCTTCGTTCTCGAGCAGCGGATTCTGCGAGATCGCCATCGCGACTTCCTGCTGCAGTTCGAGCGTAGACAGCTGCAGCAGCCGGATGGACTGTTGTAGTTGGGGTGTCAGCGCAAGATGCTGCGACAGGCGGAGTTGAAGGCTGGCTTTCATGGCGGGTTCAGAAACATTGTAGAGAGTTTGCCATGAGTTCGATACGTTGCAACATTCGCAAAAACGTGCGTACCGCCCGGACAGGCGCGACGGCGCCACGCGCGGACCTCGCCGCGCATGACGCAATCGCCTGTGTAATGGCGCTGTGCGCGACGGTGCGTCGCGCACATTGCCGGCCTGTTACATCCGGAAGTGTTCGCCTAGATAGACGCGCCGGACGTTCTCGTTTTCGATGATTTCCGAGGGCGCGCCCGCGGCGAGCACGGAGCCGTCGCTGATAATGTACGCGTGATCGCAGATGCCGAGCGTCTCGCGAACGTTGTGGTCGGTGATGAGCACACCGATGTTGCGCTGCTTGAGGAACTTGACGATCTTCTGGATTTCCAGCACCGCGATCGGATCGACGCCCGCGAATGGTTCGTCGAGCAGAATGAAGCTCGGGTTCGTGGCGAGCGCGCGGCAGATTTCCACACGCCGCCGTTCGCCGCCCGACAGCGACAGCGCCGGGTTATCACGCAGATGCGCAACCTGCAGTTCGTCGAGCAACGCTTGGGTACGTGACGCAATCGCATCTTTCGACAGGCGCTTGCCGTTATCGTCGACCTGCAGCTCCAGCACCGCGCGGATGTTTTCCTCGACGGTGAGCTTGCGGAACACCGACGCTTCCTGCGGCAGATACGACAGACCGAGCGACGCGCGCTTGTGAATGGGCAGCAGGCTGATCGACTTGCCGTCGAGATCGATCTCGCCGGCATCCAGCGCGACGAGCCCGACGATCATGTAGAACGACGTGGTCTTGCCCGCGCCGTTCGGTCCGAGCAGACCGACGACTTCGCCGCTCTTCACGTCGAGCGACACGTCCTTGACGACGGTGCGCGAGCCGTAGCGTTTCTTCAGGTTGCGCACGACGAGCGAACTGGTGGTACCCGCGGGCTTGCGGTTGGGGAGGACCTGCGTGCTCACGGCGCTTTGCCTCCCGGGAACGACGTGGCCGGCGCGAGCGTGGCGGAGGCGCCGGTCAGCGGCGCCGCGCCGCCGTTCTTCGGCGTGAGCATCGCGCGCACGCGGCCGCTCGGATTGCCCGGACCCGCGACGTCGGGACCTGACTTCGCGGTATAGAAATCGTTCTGACCGTCGTACGTGATCACGCTGCCGTGGACTTCATCCATCAGCGTTGTCAGGCCCTGCAGGCGACGTACGGTGGCGCGCGTGGTGAGCGTGGTCAGGTCCTGCTTGCCGTCGTAGTCGATACGCACGGCCGTGCCTTCGATGTATTCGTTCACGCCTTCGCGCTTCTGGCGGAAGTACGACAGGTTGTCGCCGTTCGACGTGCCGGTTGCGTACTGGTAGCCCTGCGGGTCCTGATGCACCTCGACCCGGTCGGCCTTGATCACGATCGTGCCTTTGGTCGCGACCACGTGGCCGGTGAAGATGTTGACCTGCTTCAGATCGTCGTACGTCATGTTGTCCGCTTCGATGTTGAGCGGCTTGTCCTTGTCGGCGCGCTCGGCGTGCGCGAGCGGCGCGACACCGGCGAGCGGCAGCGCGACCAGGAGCGCCGCGAGCCCCGCGCGCAGCACGGCGAGCGCGCGCACACGATGGGCGACAAAACGGGGGAACGATTCGTTCATGCAGTCACGCCAAGAGTGGATTACCCGGGTTGCCTGAGCGAGCCGCCCGACGAGTCGGCGGGAGTGATGGCGCCGCGGACATTGCCGAAGAGCTGTATGACCCGGGTGACGTTGTTGTAGTTCATGCCGCTGGCCGTCATGACTGACTGGCCGCGTTGCAGTTTAACCGGCTTTTCCGTCCAGATGACGTCGTCGTTCACGAGCACCTGGAAATGTTCTGAATCGGCCTGCATCTGTGGGTCGCCGTCGCCCGGCGCACGCACGATGCGGGCATGATCATACAGGTCGACGATCGATGCGTCCGAATTCACCTTGCCGCGCAGCGCGGTGGCGGTGACGATCGGCTTGCCCGGCTGGAACGCGCGCACGGCCGGGTTCGTGAGGTCGCTGTTCGCGTCGTCCTCGTAGTGAACCATGTGCGTCGCGGTCAGCCGGTATTGCGTGGAGCCAGACTGGTCGAGCTCGGACACCGAGAAATTGTCTGCGAAATAGTCCGGCGTATGCGCGAGCGGACGCTGCACGTTCTCGTTCGCAGGCGGCTTCGTTGCCTGCAGCAGCCACCACGTGACGCCCGCGAGCGCCGCCATCGCGACGACCGGAATCAGCGAAGTCCAGCGAAAGCGGTTCATCCGGTCACGCTCCGCACGCGGCCGCGAGGAGCGCGTCATAGCGATGCTGCGCGCGCAGCAGCGCATCGCAGACTTCGCGCACGGCGCCATGGCCGCCGCGCGCTTCGCTCACCCAGTGGGCGCGCGCGATCACGTCCGGATGCGCGTTCGCGGGCGCGGCCGCGAAGCCCGCCTTCAGCATCACGCCGAGATCCGGCCAGTCGTCGCCCATGTAGCCGCATTCGTCTGCGCTGAGGCCGGTTTCCTTCAGCAGTTCGCCGAACGCGGCGACCTTGTTCTCCACGCCCTGATAAAGATGCGCGATCTTCATTTCCTGCGCCCGCCGCGCGACGATCTCGGACTGGCGGCCCGTGATGATCGCGGTGGAGACGCCCGCTTCGCGCAGCAGCTTGACGCCGTGGCCGTCGAGCGAGTTGAACGACTTCATCGTGTCTCCGGTCGCGGTGAACAGCAGGCCGCCGTCCGTCAGCACGCCGTCGACGTCGAAAATCATCAGCTTCACGCGCGCCGCGCGGTCGGTCGCGGTCAAGGCAGCCGCCATCAGATCACCTTCTTCGAAAACAGGTCGTGCATGTTGAGTGCACCGATCAGCTTGCCCGCGTCATCGACGACGAGCATCTGGTTGATGCGATGGCGCTCCATCAGTTCGACCGCTTCCACGGCGAGCTGGTCGGGCCCGATGGCGCGCGGCCGATGCGTCATGACCGCGGTGATCGGCAGATTGCGGAAATCGCCGTCGCGCTCGAGCACGCGGCGCAGATCGCCATCGGTGAAGATGCCTTCCACGCAGCCCGCGTCGTCGACGATCGCGGTCATGCCCATGCGCTTCGCGGTGATCTGGAACAGCGCCTCGCTCACCGTCGCGTTGCGGGTGACGAACGGCACCTGGTCGCCGGTGCGCATCACGTCGTGCACGTACGTGAGCAGGCGCCGGCCGAGCGCGCCGCCCGGATGCGAGCGCGCGAAATCGTCGGGGCCGAAGCCGCGGGCATCGAGCACCGCGACCGCGAGCGCATCGCCAAGCGCGAGCGCGGCCGTCGTGCTGGCGGTGGGCGCGAGGTTCATCGGACACGCTTCCTTCGACACCGCCGAGTTCAGATGCACATCCGAGAGCTGCGCGAGACTCGATGCGGGACGTCCCGTCATCGCGATCAGTTTCGAGCCGAGCCGCTTGACCGTGGGCAGGATCGCCATCAGTTCGTCGGATTCGCCGGAGTAAGAAATCGCAATGAAAACGTCGTCCGCGGTGACCATGCCGAGGTCGCCGTGGCTCGCTTCGGCCGGATGCACGAAAAACGCCGGCGTGCCCGTGCTGGCCAGCGTGGCGGCCAGTTTGCGGGCGATATGGCCGGATTTGCCGATGCCGGAGACGACCACGCGCCCGCGGCAACCCAGGATGAAATCGATCGCCTCGACGAAGTGGTCGTCGAGCTGATCGCGAAGGGCACGCACGGCGTCCGCTTCGATGTCCAGCACTTCGCGCGCGAGCCCGAGTGCCCGGTCGCCATTGATTTTCGCTATCATTCGCGGAGTATAGCAAAGGCGTGTTGTTCGCCGCGCCTGGCCAGACGGCCGGGTAAGTGCCTTCGCCGGCCCCATTCTTCCGTCGCGCGCGCTGTTGTCCGGCCGCCGCACATATCGGTCTGCTGACGAACGAGGACGTTTTTGCAATGCGGTTCCGCCCATGATTTCCCCCCTCGAAATGACGCTGTTCCTGCTGCTCGCTTCGGTGGCGGGGGTGGTCGTCTTTCGCTATCTGAATCTGCCGCCGATGCTCGGCTATCTGACCGTGGGCATCATCGTCGGGCCGCATGCGCTGCGCATCGTGCCCGATTCGAGCGGCGCGCAGAATCTCGCGGAATTCGGCGTCGTGTTCCTGATGTTCTCGATCGGCCTCGAGTTTTCGCTCGCGAAGCTGCGCTCGATGCGCCGCGCGGTGTTCGGTCTCGGCCTCTTGCAGGTGCTCGGCACGGTGATCGTCGCGGTCGCGCTCGGTCTTGTGCTTGAGCGCTGGGTGCACATCACGTGGCAGGCGAGCGTCGCGCTGGGCGGCGCGCTCGCGATGTCGTCGACGGCAATCGTCAGCAAGATGCTCGCGGAACGGCTTGAGCTCGAAACCGCGCACGGCCGCAACATCCTCGGCGTATTGCTGTTCCAGGACCTCGCGGTGGTGCCGCTGCTGATCGTGATCTCGGCGTTCGGCGGTGATTCCGGCGACCTGATGCGCGCGCTCGGGCTCGCCGCGGTGAAGATCGTCGTTGCGCTGTCGCTGCTCCTGATAGTCGGGCAGAAGTTCATGACGCGCTGGTTCAACGTCGTCGCGCGGCGCCGCTCGCAGGAGCTGTTTGTGCTGAACCTGCTGCTCGTCACGCTGGGCGCGGCGTTCGTCACCGACAAGTTCGGGCTGTCACTCGCGCTCGGTGCGTTCATCGCGGGCATGCTGATTTCGGAAACGCCGTACCGGCATCAGGTGGAAGAGGACATCAAGCCGTTTCGCGACGTGCTGCTCGGGCTCTTCTTCGTGACCACGGGCATGCTGCTCAACCCGCACGTGATCTGGCAGCACCCGTTCATCGTCGCGGGCTTCCTGATCGGGCCGGTGTTGCTGAAGGCGGTGCTGATCACCGCGCTGTCGCGCGTGTTCGGCGCGACGCCCGGCGTGGCGATGCGAACCGGTCTCGGCCTCGCGCAGGCGGGCGAATTCGGGTTCGTGCTGATCAACCTGATTCTCGACAAGCATCTCGTCGACGCGACGCTCCTGCAGGCCATTCTCGCCGCGATGCTGCTGTCGATGCTCGCGGCGCCATTCCTGATCCAGAACGCGGACCGGATCGTGCTGCGGCTGTCCGCATCCGAATGGATGATGCAGTCGTTGCAGATGACGCGCATCGCGACGCAGAGCATCAAGCAGAGCGGTCACGTGATCATCTGCGGATACGGTCGCGCGGGGCAGAATCTCGCGCGCATGCTGGAGCACGAAGGCCTGTCGTACGTCGCGCTCGACCTCGATCCCGATCGCGTGAGCGCCGCGGCGGCCGCGGGCGAATCGGTGGTGTTCGGCGATGCCGCGCGGCGCGAATCGCTGCTCGCGGCTGGTATCCACCGCGCCGCGACGCTCGCGGTCACGTATGCGAACACGCCGTCGGCGTTGCGCGTGCTGCACAACGTGCACGAGCTCGAACCGACCTTACCGGTGATCGTGCGTACCGTCGATGATGCCGATCTCGAGAAGCTGCTCGCCGCTGGCGCGACCGAGGTGATTCCTGAGATCGTCGAGGGCAGCCTGATGCTCGCGTCGCACACGCTCGTCGTGATGGGCGTGCCGATGCGTCGTGTGGTGCGGCGGGTCGAAGAGATGCGTGACGAGCGCTACAGCCTGCTGCGCGGCTACTTCCACGGCGCCGACGACGTCGAGGACGACGATGGCCACGAGCAGGTACGGCTACAATCGGTGCCGGTCGATGCGAGTGCCGACGCCGTCGGCCGCACGCTGGCGGAGCTGGGCCTCTTCGATATCGGCGTCGAGGTGACGGCGATCCGCCGGCACGGCATTCGCGGTGTCGAGCCCGATCCGTCGACGAAGCTGCGCGCGAACGACATCGTCGTGCTGCGCGGCTTGCCGGAAGCGCTGGCCGAAGCCGAAGAGCGGCTCTCGCGCCATCGGCGCCAGGGCGCCGCGGCCGCCTGATTCCCCAGCAACACCTGAGTTTTCACGGGAGACATTCATGTCCAACGCGCCTACAAGTGCGCCTACGCCTGGACCCACTGAGGCACCGGTCAATGCGGCCGCGTTCATTCACAGCCAGATCCGCACCGTGCCCGACTGGCCGCAGCCGGGCGTGCAGTTCCGCGACATCACGCCGCTGCTGCAGCATCCGAAGGCGTTTCGCGTGCTGATCGACCTGTTCGTCGAACGGTACGTGGATGCGAAGCTCGATTTCGTCGCGGGCCTGGATGCACGCGGTTTCATCATCGCGCCGATCGTCGCGTACGAGCTGAACGTCGGCTTCATTCCGATCCGCAAGGTTGGCAAGCTGCCGTACAGGACCGTTTCCGAGTCGTACCAGCTGGAGTACGGCGAAGCGACCGTCGAGATTCACGAAGACGCCTGCAGGCCCGGCGATCGCGTCGTGATCATGGACGACCTGATCGCGACCGGCGGCACGATGATGGCCGGCCGCAATCTGCTGGGCAAACTCGGCGCGGTGGTCGTGGAAGGCGCGGCAATTGTCGACCTGCCCGACCTCGGCGGTTCGGCGCTGCTGCGCAAGGCCGGCCTGCCGCTCTACACGGTCACGGCGTTCGGCGGACATTGAGCGCTTGCGGCGCTGCCGCTACGTTTCAACATCGAAGGCAACAACCACGAGGTTCACGCGATGCCCAATTTCCTGCTGTTTCTCGCGACGTCGCTCGCGATCACGTTCGCGCCCGGCCCCGACAACATGCAGGTGCTCGCGCGCGGCATCTCGCAGGGGCGCGCCGCCGGCTTCGTGTCCGCGCTCGGCTTCGCGGCCGGCATCACGTTCCACACGACGCTTGCCGCGCTCGGCGTCGCGGCCGTGCTGCGCTCGTCGCCGGTCGCGTTCCAGGTCATCAAGCTCGCCGGTGCCGCGTACCTGATCTGGATCGGCATCAAGGCATTGCGCAGCCGCGGGCTTGCCACCGCACACGAACGTCCGCCGCAACCGCTGGCGTCGATCTTCCGCCAGAGCGTGCTCGGCAACATGATGAACCCGAAGGTGACGCTGTTCTTCGTCGTGTTCCTGCCGCAGTTCGTCGATCCACATGGCGCGCAGAGCGTCACGCTGCAGATGCTCGAACTGGGCGTGTTGTTCATGCTGCAGACGGTGGTCGTGTTTTCGCTGTTCGGCGTGTGCGCCGGCATGATCGGCGGCTGGCTGAAGCGCAAGCCGCGCGTTGGCGTGTGGCTCGATCGTCTTGCTGGTGCGACGTTTATTGCTATCGGCATCCGCGTTGCGTTGCGCGACTGAGCGTGCCGCGCGATGCGCCCGTGTCCGTGACACGCGCATCGTCGCTTGCCATGAATAGCTGCTGAAGAGGAATTGCCGATGACGTTGCCCTGTATTTCGCTTGCGCGCCGTTTCGATCCGGCCGCGCATCGTCCGTTCGTGATCGGCGCGGAACAGGTCGGCTGGATTCGCGCGTCGGACGTTGCGCTGCTCGCGCGCTGGCCCGACGTGTTCGCGTGCAACGGCGAGCGCGTCGTGCTGTCGCCGCGCTTCGATACCGTCGATCTGCGCAGTGCGGCGCTCGGCGCCGTGATCGGCGCGCTCGCGGCGGACGGTCGGATTCCCGGCTGGCGCGACGAGACTTACGCGATCCGCAACGCGTTCGATGCATCGCCGCTCGCGTTCATCGAACGTGCGGCGTCGCGTTTCTTCGGCACGATGACGTACGCGGTGCACCTGAACGGCATCGTAGAATACGGGGATCGCGCGCCGCAGCTGTGGATCGCGCGTCGCAGCGACACCAAGGCGACCGATCCGGGCATGCTCGACAACGTCGTCGCGGGCGGTATCGGCTGGGGTTTCGGCGTGGCCGAGACGATCGTCAAGGAGTGCTGGGAAGAAGCGGGCATTCCGGCGGACATCGCCGGGCGCGCTGCACCTGGGCGCACGGTGCACGTGCTGCAGTCGCTGCCCGAAGGCACGCAGGCCGAGCAGATCTTCGTCTACGACCTCGCGCTGCCCGACGATTTCGCGCCGCGCAACCAGGACGGCGAGGTCGGCGAGCACCGGCTTGCGAGCGTCGAAAAAACGGCGCGCTGGATCGAGGAGGGCGCGATGACGGTCGACGCGAGTCTCGCGACGCTGGACTGCCTCTTGCGGCGCAACTGGATCGACCACGACGCGTGCGAAGGCATCGATACACTGTTCGAGCCGCCGTACTGACCCGCGTTTATGCAGCGGCGCGCACCACCCGCATCACGCATTGAAGCATTGAAGAAGGGAGTATTCGAGGTCATGTCGACCGATCACAGCTTTATCCTCAAGCTCGCCTGCGCAGACCGCCCGGGCATCGTCCACGCGGTGTCGGGCTTTCTGTTCGAGCGTGGCAGCAACATTCTGGACTCCGCGCAATTCGGCGACAGCCACACCGGCGAGTTCTTCATGCGCGTGCACTTCCAGCAGGTGGGCGGCGATCCCGGCCTCGACGTGCTGCGCACCGACTTCGCGGCGCTCGCCGAACAGTTCGGCATGCGCTGGGAACTGCACGACGCGTCGGTGAAGCCGCGCGTGGTGATCATGGTGTCGAAGATCGGCCATTGCCTGAACGATCTGCTGTTCCGCTACCGCACCGGCCAGCTCGCGATCGACATTCCGGCGATCATCTCGAACCACAAGGAGTTCTATCAGCTCGCCGCGAGCTACGACATTCCGTTCCATCATTTCCCGCTGACGTCGTCCGCGCCGGACGCGAAGGCCGCACAGGAAGCGCGCGTGCTGGAAGTGATCGACGAACATCAGGCGGATCTCGTGGTGCTCGCGCGCTACATGCAGATCCTGTCGCCGCAGCTGTGCGAACGGCTGACGGGCCGTGCGATCAACATCCATCATTCGTTCCTGCCGAGCTTCAAGGGTGCGAAGCCGTACTACCAGGCGTTCGACCGCGGTGTGAAGCTGATCGGCGCTACCGCGCACTACGTGACGACGGATCTCGACGAAGGTCCGATCATCGAGCAGGAAGTGGAGCGGGTCGATCACAGCATGACGCCGGACCAGCTCACGGCGATCGGCCGCGACGTGGAGTGCGTGACGCTCGCGCGGGCGGTGAAGTGGCACGTCGAGCACCGCATCGTGCTGAACGGCAGCAAGACGGTGGTGTTTCGCTGAGGTTCGTTTACGCCTGGTGCAGGGAAACTCCGCAGGCGCGAATTGCGGACAAAAAAGCCGGCTGCGAGCCGGCCTTTTTGCGCTTTGCTGCCCAGGCACGTGCGCTTGTGCTTTCAGCAGCCTCACACCAGTCTCACACCAGCCGCAGATAAATCAGCTCGCGCTTCACGTACGCATAAAAAATCGGCGCGGCGATCACCCCGGGCACGCCGAACGCGGCCTCCATCACGAGCATCGCGACGAGCAGCTCCCACGCGCGCGCCTCGATCTGCCCGCCGACGATCTTCGCGTTCAGGAAATACTCGAGCTTGTGGATCAGGATCAGGAAGCCGAGCGCCGTGACGGCCGCGGGGAAGCTCACCGACAGCGCAACCGCGACGATCAGCGTGTTCGAGATCAGGTTGCCGATCACCGGCAGCAGGCCGACGATGAACGTGACGAGCACGAGCGTCTTCGAGAGCGGCAGCCTTGCGTGGAACAGCGGCAGGAACACGAGCAGGAACAGGCCCGTGAAGGTGGCGTTGATCGCGGAAATCTTGATCTGCGCGAACACGATGCGGCGGAACGCGTCCGAGAAGCGGCTGACGCGCGCGACGAACGCGGTGGAGAGCGGCAGCCGCTGCGTATGCTTCTGCGCGCCGACCGCGATGATCGCGCCGATGATCATGCCGATCACCACGTGCGTGACGCCGCGCGCGAGATTCTTGCCGCCTTGCTGCAGCATGTTCGCGTGCTCGTGCATCATCGACGCGGCGCGCTGTTTGATCTCGTCGGCATCCACCGGCAGGCTGTTCGCGATCGACTGCGGCACGCGTGTGCGGAACTGGTCGATCAGCGCCATCGCCTGGTCGAGCAGGTTCTGCACGCTCGGCACGTCGTGTTCGAAGTGCTCGATGATGCCGAGCGTGAGGCCCGTCAGCGCGCCGACAATCAGCGTGGCCAGCAGCACGACCGACAGCCAGCGCGCGCGCTTGCCGGACATGTGCCGCTCGATGCGCGGCGCGATCATGTGCACCAGCTGAAACACGAGCATGCCGGCGAGCAGCGCGCCCAGCAGGTCGAGACGCAGCACCGCCCACATCGCGAGGAGCGCGACCACATAGCTGCCGATCTCGACCGCCGACAGCTTCGGCAGGCTCATATCGCTCGTGAGCCTGACCGGGCGTGGGCGCAGATCCTGGACCTGGCCGTCGTCGGATGCCTCGTTTCGCTTAACCATGACTTTAGGATCTCCGGCCCGCCCGTTCTTGTGTGTGGGGGCCTACTTCTGTTCGACTGCCGCGCCGCGCTTGAGGAGCGGCGCCAGGTATCTTCCGGTGAAACTCGATTTCGACTTCGCAATCTGTTCGGGTGTCCCCTGGGCGATGATCTGCCCACCTCCCGCGCCGCCTTCCGGACCGAGGTCGATGACCCAGTCGGCGGTTTTGATCACGTCGAGATTATGCTCGATGATAACGACCGTATTGCCCTGATCCCTTAGCCTGTGAATCACTTCCAGCAGCAGCGCGATGTCGTGGAAGTGCAAACCCGTGGTCGGCTCGTCGAGAATGTATAGCGTGCGACCGGTATCGCGCTTGCTGAGTTCCAGCGAGAGCTTGACCCGCTGGGCTTCCCCGCCCGACAGCGTTGTAGCCGACTGGCCAAGCCGGATATACCCGAGGCCGACGTCGAGCAGCGTCTTCAGCTTGCGCGACACCACCGGCACTGCCTTGAAAAATTCATGCGCGTGTTCGACGGTCATGTCGAGCACTTCGCTGATGTTCTTGCCTTTGTACTGGATGTCGAGCGTTTCGCGGTTGTAGCGCTTGCCGTGGCAGACGTCGCACGGCACGTAGACGTCCGGCAGGAAGTGCATCTCCACCTTGATCACGCCGTCGCCCTGGCAGGCTTCGCAGCGGCCGCCCTTCACGTTGAACGAGAAACGGCCCGGGTCGTAGCCGCGTTCCTTCGCGGACGGCACGCCCGCGAACAGCTCGCGGATCGGCGTGAACACGCCCGTGTAGGTGGCCGGGTTCGAGCGCGGCGTGCGGCCGATCGGCGACTGGTCGACGTTGATCACCTTGTCGAAATGTTCGAGGCCTTCGATGGCCTCGTGCGCTGCGGGTTCCGTGGATGAGCCGTACAGATGCTGCGCGACCGCGTGATACAGCGTGTCGTTGATGAGCGTCGACTTGCCCGAGCCGGAGACGCCCGTCACGCAGGTCAACAGCCCGACGGGCAGGTCGAGCGTCACGTGCTTCAGGTTGTTGCCGTACGCCTCGATGATGCGCAGGCGCCGCTCGTTCGGCTCGATGCGCTCGTCGGGGTATTCGATGGTGCGCGCACCGGCTAGGTACTGGCCGGTCATCGACGCCGGATCGTTTTCCACTTCCTTCGGCGTGCCCTGCGCGATCACCATGCCGCCGTGCTCGCCGGCGCCCGGGCCCATGTCGACCACGTAATCCGCCATGCGGATCATGTCCTCGTCGTGCTCGACGACGACGACCGAATTGCCGAGATCACGCAGGTGCTTGAGCGTGGAGATCAGACGGTCGTTGTCGCGCTGATGCAGGCCGATCGACGGCTCGTCGAGCACGTACATCACGCCGGTCAGGCCGGAGCCGATCTGCGACGCGAGCCGGATACGCTGCGCCTCGCCGCCGGAGAGCGTCTCCGCGCTGCGTTCCAGCGACAGGTAATCGAGCCCGACGTTGTTCAGGAACATCAGCCGCGCGACGATTTCCTTGATGACCTTGTCGGCGATTTCGCGCTTCGAGCCTTCGAGCCGCAGCGTCTGGAAATAGCCGAGCGTGTCGCGCAGCGGCCAGCCGCTCACTTCGTAGATGGCGCGCGCCTGGTCTTCCATGCCGATGCGCACGAAGCGCGCTTCGCGCCGCAGGCGACTGCCGGCGCATGCGGGGCAGGCCTGGTTGTTCTGGTATTTCGCGAGTTCCTCGCGCACGGCGACCGAATCGGTTTCCTTGTAGCGCCGCTCGAGGTTCGGGATGATGCCCTCGAACACGTGCTCGCGCACCGATGCGCGGCCGCGTTCGTTGATGTACGAGAACGGGATTTCCTCCTTGCCCGAACCGTACAGCAGGATCTTGCGCACCTTCTCCGGCAGGTCCTCGAACGGCGTGTCGATGTCGAACTCGTAGTACGCCGCGAGGCTCTGCAGCATCTGGAAGTAGAACTGGTTGCGCCGGTCCCAGCCTTTCACCGCGCCCGCCGCGAGCGACAGCGACGGGTGTGCGACCACCCGCTTCGGATCGAAGAACGTGATCTGGCCGAGGCCGTCACATTCCGGACACGCGCCCATCGGGTTGTTGAACGAGAAGAGACGCGGCTCCAGTTCCTGCAGCGAGTACGAGCAGATCGGGCAGGCGAACTTCGAGCTGAACAGATGCTCGGCGTCGGTGTCCATTTCGAGCGCGATCGCGCGGCCGTCGGCGAGCCGCAGCGCGGTTTCGAACGACTCGGCAAGGCGCTGCTTCATGTCGGCGCGCACCTTCAGCCGGTCGACGACGACGTCGATCGAGTGTTTGTCGTTCTTCTTCAGCTTCGGCAGCGAGTCGACGTCGTAGATTTTCGCGACGCCCTCGTTCGCCGTGCCGCCGCCCGAGCGGATCCGGAAGCGGATGAAGCCCTGCGCCTGCATCTCCTCGAACAGCTCCGCGTGCTCGCCCTTGCGGTTCGACACGACGGGCGCGAGGATCATCAGCTTGGTTTCCTCCGGCAGCGCGAGCGCAGCGTCCACCATCTGCGAGACGCTTTGCGCCTCGAGTGGAATCTCGTGGTCCGGGCAGTACGGCGTGCCGACGCGAGCGTAGAGCAGGCGCAGGTAGTCGTGAATCTCGGTGACGGTGCCGACCGTCGAGCGCGGGTTGTGCGACGTCGCCTTCTGCTCGATCGAAATGGCGGGAGACAGCCCCTCGATCAGGTCGACGTCCGGCTTTTCCATCAGCTGCAGGAACTGGCGCGCATACGCGGACAGGCTCTCGACGTAGCGGCGCTGCCCTTCGGCGTACAAGGTATCGAAGGCGAGCGACGATTTGCCGGAGCCCGACAGGCCCGTAATCACGACGAGCTTGTGCCGCGGCAGGTCGAGATTGACGTTCTTCAGGTTGTGGGTGCGGGCCCCACGGATACGGATTTGTTCCATGAACCTGGCGGGAGGGGAGAAGGGCTAAACCTGCTACTATAACGACTTTTCCAGACCGCCGTTACGGTTGCCTGACAGGCCGCGCAAGCGCCTCGGGCGGCTCGCGACCGGCCGGTCGCAGGCGGGCAGCACGCGCCGCGGGAGCAGCCTCGCAGCGGTTGGGCCACCGCGGTTGCCACGGCGGGCCGCGTCTCGCGAAAGCCCCGTGAATCGCGTTCCGGCGCGACGAAAATATGACGGTAGCCGTGGCGTCCGCGCCGGCAGTTTCGGGTGCCGGCGGTGCGCGTTGGGTTACGATGCGCGTGCCTGGTGCGTCGTCGCGTGTTTCGCGTTCTGCGTGCCGCATTCTCATTCGAAAAATCGCTCCCGATTCCCGATGTCCAATCCGTCCGCCACATCCTCACGCATGAGCGCGTCCGAAATGCGCGCAACCGTGTCGCTCGCCGCGATTTTCGCGCTGCGCATGCTGGGCCTCTTCATGATCATGCCGGTTTTCTCGGTGTACGCGAAAACCATTCCCGGCGGCGACAACGTGCTGCTGGTCGGCATTGCGCTGGGCGCGTACGGCGTCACGCAGTCGCTGCTCTACATCTTCTACGGCTGGATCTCGGACAAGGTCGGGCGCAAGCCCGTCATCGCGACGGGCCTCCTGATCTTCGCGATCGGCAGCTTCGTCGCGGCGGTGGGGCACGACATCGGCTGGATCATCGCCGGCCGCGTGATCCAGGGGATGGGCGCGGTGTCGTCGGCGGTGCTCGCGTTCATCGCAGACCTGACCTCGGAAGAACATCGTACGAAGGCGATGGCGATGGTGGGCGGGAGCATCGGCCTCTCGTTCGCGGTGGCGATCGTCGGCGCGCCGATCGTGTTCCACTGGATCGGTATGAACGGGCTGTTCGCGGTGGTCGGCGTGCTGTCCGTGCTGGCGGTCGGTGTCGTGCTGTGGATCGTGCCGGACGCGCCGAAGCCGGTGCACGTTCGCGCGCCGTTCGCGGAAGTGCTGCACAACGTCGAACTGCTGCGCCTCAACTTCGGCGTGCTGGTGCTGCACGCTACGCAGACGGCGCTCTTCCTGGTCGTGCCGCGCATTCTGGTGGCGGGCGGCCTGCCGGTCGCATCGCACTGGATGGTCTATCTGCCGGTGATGGGCATCAGCTTCGTGCTGATGGTGCCGGCCATCATCGCCGCCGAAAAGCGCGGGCATATGAAATCCGTGCTGGTGAGCGCAGTCGCTCTTATCCTTATTGGCCAGTTACTTCTCGGCGCGGGTCCGCATACCATACTGATGGTGGCGGGCGTCCTCCTGATCTACTTCCTCGGCTTCAATATCCTGGAAGCGTCGCAGCCGTCGCTGGTATCGAAACTCGCGCCGGGCACCCGCAAGGGCGCGGCCGTTGGCGTCTACAACACCACGCAATCGATCGGCCTCGCGCTGGGTGGTATGCTCGGCGGATGGCTTCTGAAGTTCGCCGGTCAGAGCGCGGTGTTCTTCGCGTGTTCGGCACTCGTGTTCTGCTGGCTGATCGTGGCGGCGAACATGAAGGCGCCGCCCGTGCGACACCGGGCCTGACGTCCGGGCACGGCGCGGCTGGCTCGCCGCCACGCCTGAGCGCCGGCGGCATGCGAATCGAAGGGCAAACGGGCGCGCCGGGGTCGCGTCACCCGTAATGGAATCAACTGGAGAAATCATGGCATCAGTGAACAAGGTCATCCTCGTGGGCAATCTGGGCGCCGACCCGGAAGTGCGCTATCTGCCGAGCGGCGACGCCGTCGCGAACATTCGCCTTGCGACCACCGATCGCTACAAGGACAAGAGCTCCGGCGAGATGAAGGAAATGACCGAATGGCACCGTGTGTCGTTCTTTGGACGGCTCGCGGAAATCGTGTCGGAATACCTGAAGAAGGGCTCATCGGTCTATATCGAAGGCCGTATCCGTACGCGCAAGTATCAGGCGCAGGACGGCACGGACCGCTACTCGACCGAAATCGTCGCGGACCAGATGCAGATGCTGGGCGGCCGCGGCTCGATGGGCAGCGGCGGCGGTGATGACGCGGGCTACAGCCGCGAGCCGGCTGAGCGTAGCGGCGGCCGCACGGGCGGCGGTGGCGGTGGTGCACGCAGCGGTGGCGGCGGCGGTGGCGGTGGCGGTGGCGGTGGCGCGAGCCGTCCGCAGGCGCCGGCCGGTGGCGGCTTCGACGAGATGGACGACGACATTCCGTTCTGATTTCCCGGCCTCGGAACATCAGTACCGAAACCCCGCCTTGTGCGGGGTTTTGTTTTTCCGCGACTTGTCCCGCGCGCCGCACGCCGTGCGGCTTCAGGCATCAGGCGAACAGCCGCGTGAGCGCGTCGCGCGCGTTCGATACGAGCTGCGTTTCGCCGAGCCGGCCCGGCAGCAGGTGAAACTCGACCGCGGGTAGCGGTGGCAACTGCACGCTGGGCGCACACGGCACAAGCCCGCCGCCAACCGACGATTCGTTGAGACACGACACGCCCAACCCCGCCTTCAACGCCAGCTGCAACCCCGCCACGCCCGACGCCGAGTGCGAAATCAGATACGGCACCTGACGCTCATCGAGCAGCTTCACGACGAAGCGCTGCAGCTGGCAGCTCGTGGGCAGCAGCACCAGGTGATAGGGCGGCTGCGGGCGCGCTTCGCCGTCGGCGGACGTCACCCAGACGAGCTTTTCCCGCCTGATCACGGTGCCCTTCGTTGCGGTTTCCGCCGCGATCCTGCCGCTGCCTTTCCGGGCCGGCGTCACAATGCGCAGCGACAGACCGATGTCGAACGTGGCGTCATCGCCAGCGCTGCTGTCGATCACCGCGCTTGGCAGGACCGTGACGTGCAGCCGCAGCCGCGGGTGCTGCTCCGAGAACGTCTTCAGGACGCGAGCGACGTCGTGCGGGCGGTAATAGTCCGTGATCGCGATGCGCAGTTCGCCGTCGAGCGAACGCCCTTGCAGATCCTCGAATGCCGCTTCGCTCATCGCGATGATCCGTCGCGCGTGATCGAGCAGACGCGCGCCTGCGGGTGTCGCCGTGACGCCATGCTTGCCGCGCACGAAGAGCGGCTGGCCGGCGCGTTCCTCGAGCTTTTTCAGCTGTTCGCTGACCGACGACTGCGACAGAAAGACACGCTCAGCCGCCGCCGAAACGCTGCCTGCCTCCGCCACCGCGACGAACGTCCTCAGCTGGGTGAAATCGAAACCGCGTGTGCTCATGATGATTCGGAATATCCGATGGATTCCATCAAATAATCCTGCTTTTCCGATGGTGTGTCCAGTCTTACGATGGCCGCAAGACTTCTCTTTCGGAACGGATCGACATGGACAATGCACTGAACACGCGCGATACGCGCACACAGCAATCCGCTTCGCGCGGCAGCAGGCATCGGTGGAAAGTACTCGGTGTCGGGTTCTCGGCGAACGCGAGCTTTGCAGCCGCGTTTTCGGGTATTCCGACTACGGCCGTTTTCATCCGCTCGGGCTATCACGTCGGCAACAGCGGCCTTGGGCTGGTGCTCGGCATGCTCGGTCTCGGCATCGCGCTGAGCGAATTGCCGTGGGGTTTGCTGACCGATCGCTGGGGCGACAGGAAGGTCTTGCTGCTCGGCCTCAGCGCGACGGCCGCGGCGCTCGCCGCTCTCGCGCTATTCGTCGTGCCACGGCAGGCGTACGTGCCCGGGCTCGCGTCGCTCGCGCTCGGTCTGCTGCTGGTCGGCTTGCTGGGTGGCAGCGTGAACGGATCAAGCGGGCGCGCCGTGATGGCGTGGTTCAAGGAAGGCGAGCGTGGTCTTGCGATGAGCATCCGCCAGACGGCAGTGCCCGCTGGTGGCGGCATCGGAGCGCTGATGCTGCCTGCACTCGCGTTGCACTTCGGTTTTTCGGCGGTGTACGGCGTGCTCGCCGTGCTGTGCGCGGTGACGGCTGCGTTCGCGTGGCGCTGGCTCGTCGAACCGCCGGACGAAGTGTCGGACGAAGCGCCGGCCGCGAACGAAGTGGCCATGGCGCGCGGCCAGGCGCGATCCTCGGTGGCCGGCCGCAATCCGCTCGCCGACATCAGCGCGTGGCGCGTCGCGTTCGGCATTGGCGCGTTGTGCGTGCCCCAGCTGGCTGTGATTACGTTCGCGACGGTGTTTCTGCATGACTTCGGCCACGCCGGCGTCGTGACGCTGAGCGCGACGATGGCGGCCGTGCAGACGGGCGCGGCCATCGCGCGGGTCTGGAGCGGACACTGGACCGACCGGCGCGGTAACCGGCGTGCCTACATGCGAGCATGCAGTCTCACGACAGCGGTGCTGTTCGCCGTGCTGGCGCTGATGGTTGCGATCGCGGACGCCGACCACCTCGCGATGACCGCAGTGCTCGTCGCGTTGATCGTGCTGGGCGGCGTGTCGGCTTCGGCATGGCACGGTGTCGCGTTCACCGAACTCGCGACGCTCGCTGGAACCCAGAGAGCCGGAACCGCGCTTGCGATGGGCAACACCTTCGCGTTCGCAACGTTGTTCGTGACGCCGCTGATGATTCCTCCGCTGCTTGCGCTCGGCGCGTGGCCAGCTGTGTGGGTGACGACCAGTGTATGTGCGCTGATCGCGCTGCCCGTGTTTCCACGTGCGGTCGCAAGCGCGGTGACCAGGTCTGCGCGAGCCTGAGACCGCCCCTGAGCCGGGGTTCGGCATCATCGCGGCCGGCATGTCGACGTGCCGGCGCTTTCCTTTTTCGCGATGTCGATGACCGGCCGGGCAGATATCTGTCTGCCCGAGGCGCTTTCCGGTTGTGTGTGCAGACGTTTCTGCGTTGTGATGTCACGAGGCCCTGTCGCCATTCGTGAAATTGATGCGTGGTCCGGATTTGTTGACCAGCGTTCCGGCGGACAATCACCCGTTCCTCATTCTGGGGCTGTCACGCCCGGTGCGCACCGGCACGCCGGTGCGCGTGGCAGGGATGAAACCGCATGGCTTCCCCCTTTGCCGGTTCTTCCCCCGGCGCCACTGACAACCGGACCCGGCATGTCGCGGCACCCACCTGCTGCCGCTTTTCCCATTCGCGCCGCCATCTCAAAATTGATCTAGTATGTGTTTCGACCATACCTATGGCCCTGGCTAGCTTCGTCGAGGCAGACCAGTCGGCCGTGCGAGATCGGGAGACCGACAATGTCTGCGGTGCGGAAGTTCAAGCTTGGGGTGCTGTCGTTGTTATTGATGTCGGGCGTCACGTTTGCCGACACGGTTGCGTTGAAGGCTGATCTTGAGCCGTCCAGCGAAGTACCGCCGCGCGTGAGCCACGGGCACGGGATGCTCGATGCGACGTTCGATACGTCGACGAAAATCCTGCAGTGGTCCATCACGTACGAGGACCTGTCAGGCCCGGCGACCATGGCGCATTTCCATGGCCCCGCGCCGGTGGGCCAGAATGCGAAAGTGCAGGTGCCGATCGAGAGGGGCGCCCTGTCGAGCCCGATCAAGGGTTCGGCCGTACTGAGCGATCCGCAGGTGACGGACCTGATGGCTGGCCAGTGGTACTTCAACATTCATACGGCGCAGAATCCGACCGGCGAGATTCGCGGCCAGATATTACCCGCCAACTAGAACCCGCCGTCCACCGCTCAGGCGCCAAAGCAACGTACCATCGCGCGATATGCGATTGATGGAGTACGTCCGATGAGTTGGCAAGCCGCGCTCGCGTGCTGGTTCCTGCGCCGGCAATTTCGTCCCGAAACCGCGCGCCCACGGATCAGTGTCGAACGCGCTCGCGCAATGACGTCGAAGCGCGCCTATACGCCGCGCGTGCCATCGGGCTGGCGTCTGCACGAATGCTACGGAGTACGGGACTATCCCTTGCGAGGCGAGTGGCTGCAACCGCCATCAGCATCGACCGGCCATCCAGAGCGGCCGAAGCAACAGCAGCACGCAACGCCGACCATCCTCTACCTGCACGGCGGCGGCTACTACTTCTGCTCGCCACGCAGCCACCGCACGCTGACCTTCGGCTTCGCAGCCAGAACGAACGCGCGCCTGTTCTCGCTCGACTACCGGCTCGCGCCTGAACACCGTTTTCCTGCCGCCCTTGACGATGCCGTCGCCGCGTATCGCCGGTTGCTGTCCGATGGAACGCCAGCGCAGTCGATCGTGATCGCGGGCGATTCGGCAGGCGGCGGCCTCGCGCTCGCAACGCTCATTGCATTGCGCGATGCGGGCGACGAACTGCCCGCCAGCGCGGTGCTGTTCTCGCCGTGGACCGATCTCGCCGCGACGGGCGCATCGATTCGCGCTAACGATGGGCTCGATCCGATGTTCGCGGGGCCGTCGGTTGGACGCGCTGCCGCGGTCTATCTCGGCGACACGCCCACCACGCATCCGTACGCTTCGCCGCTTTACGCGGACCTGCGCGGCTTGCCGCCGATGTTGATCCAGGTGTCCAGCACTGAGGTTCTGCTGGACGACTCGACGCGCGTCGCAAAGAAGATCGAAGCGGCCGGCGGTCGTGTGCAGCTCGAAGTCTGGCCGAAGCTGCCGCACGTGTGGCAGATGTTCGTGCCATTCATTCCTGAAGCACGGCGCGCGCTGGATCGCGCCGCGGCCTTCGTGCGCGCGACCGTGTCGATGGACAGCGCTCACTCGTCGAGTGCAATCTCGAGCGCCTGATACGCGCGCTTTACCGCATCTCCACCGTATAGCCGCTCGAGGCGGCGCACGGTGAAGTGCCCGTGCGCAACCTGCTGGAAGTGATCGATGAATACGGTGTTGACCATCGCGCCGAGCACTGCGCCGATCGCGGGAATTGACTTCGCAGCGATCTGTTCGCTGACCTGCACCGAGAAGCGCGCTGCGATCGTGTTCAACAGGCGCAGCAGCGCCGCGGAGCCGTGCGTCGTGAATCCCTTCGACGCAATTTCGGACGACGCCTTCGACACCGCCTGCGCGAGCGTCCCGCGGACGATGAAATAGCCGATATCGGCGTCCTCGTCGGCGCTGGACGTGCCACCCATGCCCAGCACCGTCAGGCACTGAAGCTGGGTTTCGACGTCGGAGAGATCTTCGCCCTCGCTACGCGCGACGTCGCAGATCGAGCGGAACATCAGCGTCGTCGTGACCGGAAGTTCGACCGGCAGCGCCAGCAGCCCGAATGCGCCGCCCGCCGCGCCGGTCGTCGCGACCGCGAACTTGTGCAGCAGATTGTTCGGCCGGTCGGGCAGCGCGCGCGTCGCCGGATCGCTGTGGCCGAGCGTGCGCAGCGCGATCTTCAGGCACTTGCGCAACGCCAGTTGCGTCGCTTCCGAGACTTTCTCGTTCGCCATCGCCGGCATCTTCGCGAGCAGCTTTTCGAGCGGTGCGCCGACCATGCTTGCAAGTTTCATCGCAAGACGCGGATTTTCCAGCTCGTGTTTCGCGCGCCGCAGCGCCTCGATGTCTTCACTCGACAGCGCCGCGGCACCGTAGATCGGAGTGTTGGGCGAAACCTCTTGCATAAGCCTCCCCGGCGAGCATTCCAGTAAAAAGGGCGCCATCGGATCATGCCTGCAATCAGGCGACTGGCAGGCAACAGGCGAACAGACGGCGCAGTAGATGTCCCGTTAGAACACTTAGACATGCTATGATTCCCTTTTGCTTGACGCGTCAACTGTTGCAAGATCAAAAATGGCTGTCCATACCGCCGCCCATCATTCGAGTGGGCAAGTTTTACCGTTCCGCGAGTCGCTGCTCGCCATGCTCGGCATCTCGTTCGTGACGATGCTGGTCGCGCTCGACCAGACCGTCGTCGGTACCGCGTTGCCGACCATCGTTGCCGAGTTGCGAGGCTTCGAACTGTACGCGTGGGTCGCTACGTCCTATCTGCTGACTTCCGTGATCACCGTGCCGATCTTCGGCCGGCTCGGCGACTACTATGGCCGCAAGCCTTTCGTGATCGCGTCGATCGTCGTGTTCACGGGCGCCTCGGTGCTGTGCGGGATGGCGCACGACATGCTGTTTCTCGTGCTCGCGCGTGGCCTGCAGGGCATCGGCGGCGGCATGCTGGTGGGCACCGCGTTCGCGTGCATCCCCGACCTGTTTCCGGACTCCGTGATCCGCCTGCGCTGGCAGGTGCTGATGAGCTCGGCATTCGGCATCGCGAATGCGATCGGGCCGTCGCTCGGTGGCTTTCTCACGCAGTACTACGGCTGGCGTTCGGTGTTCTACGTCAATCTGCCGGTGGGCCTGCTGTCGCTGGTGTTCGTGATGCGCTATCTGCCGCATCTGCGGCACGTCGAGCACACCGGCAAGATGCGGCTCGACTGGCCCGGCGCGGTGTTGATTGCAGCTTCGCTCGGCTGTCTTCAGCTCTTCGTCGAAATGCTGCCGAAGCATGGCCTGTCCGCGTCCGCGATCGCGCTGTTCGTGGTCAGCGTCGCGTCCGCGTACGTGCTGTGGCAGTGGGAAAAGCGCTTCCCGCAGGCCATCCTGCCGATCGACATGTTCCGCAACAAGAGCCTGTCCGCGCTCTTCACGCTGTCGGTGCTCGGCGGCTTTTCGATGTTTTCGCTGCTGTTCTACGCGCCGCTGCTGTTCCAGGGCGGCTTCGGCATGTCGCCGAAGGAAGCGGGTCTCGTGATCACGCCGCTCGTCGTGTTCATCACGATCGGCAGTATCGCGAACGGCCGGATCGTGTCGCGCATCCGCAATCCGAACGCGATGCTGTATGTCGGCTTTACGCTGCTCGCAATCTCATGCGCGGGTATCGTGGTCACGACGCGCTCGATGCCGACGTCGATCCTGATGACGCTGATGGTGCTGGGCGGTCTCGGCCTCGGCTTCGTGATGCCGAACCTGACGGTGTTTGCGCAGCAGACCGCGGGCCGCGAGCACCTCGGCATCGCGACCGCGCTGCTGCAGTCGCTGCGGATGATCGGCGGGATGATCGGCACGGCGCTGACCGGCACGCTCGTCACGGACCTGTACGTGGGCGGTGTGCGCGACACGCTGTCGCGCAACGGCGCGACCGCATGGCTGCACGATCTCGGCGACCCGCAGATCCTGATCAATCACGACGAACAGACCACGGTGCTCGGCCAGCTCGCGCACGCCGGTCACAATGGCGCGCTGTTGCTCGAAGCGGCGCGCGAGTCGCTCGTCAGTGCGATCCATCTGGGTCTGGCGCTGGCCGCGGTGATTGCCGTGGTGTCGATCTGGCAGAGCCGCCGCGTGCCGCCTGTCAAGCTGACGCGCCAGGTCGAACCGGCCATTCTCGCGGACTGACCGCGCTCCTCCCGTCTACTTTCGCAACAGGTTCATCATGGAAGAACAGGATCGCGTCGCCGTTGTCCAGCAGTTCGGCCGGACGTATCGCGCGTTCATGAGCGCGTTCGAAGCGCAGGTTGGACATCCGATGCCGCGCTGGCGGATTCTGCTCGCGCTGCACAACCGCGCGGGCGAATCGTCGCAGAAGCAGCTGGTCGAGCAGTTGCGCGTCGACCCGGGCGCGCTGACGCGTCAGCTGAAAGCACTCGAGGCGCTCGGCTGGATCGTGCGCAGTACCGACACGCGCGACAACCGCATCACCAACGTCAAGCTTACGCCGGATGGGCAGGCCGCAACGGAGGCCAGCATGCCGCGCCGCAACGCGTTCCTGCACGACACGATGGCCTCGTTGCCGGACGACGCGTTGTCCGCATTGTCGGATGCGCTGTCGATGCTCGAGTCGCGCATCGGCGAAGTGACCGCGCAGCAGGGGCGTGTCGCGGTCGAGGGCTGAGCGGCGCGCGCTCAGTCATCACGCGGGCGACGGCACGCACCGTCGCCGCGCCCCGTCGCCGCGCCCCAGATCCAAAATCAGAAAAACGTCTCGATCACCTCGGTCACCCGATACGACGGATCGACGACCAGCAGTTGCCGCCATTTGTCGAACGTGAGGCACGGGTGCGAGATGTCGAACGCGATCATGTCGCCCACCTTCAGATCGGCGCCCGCCGGAATGCGCAGATACGCATGCTGGTCCATCAGCCCGAACACTTCCCAGCCTTCGCTCGTTGCGATCTCGCGTGGCGCGTCAGTGCCCGGACGGTAGTGCTTCGCTGGCTCGGGCAGGCCTGCATCGAACGCCGAATCGCGCTTGCCGAAGCCGACGATCGCGCGGTCCGGCTCCGGGATCGACTGCACGTAGGCCCATAGCTGCAGCGCTGGCAGCAGTCCTTCGCCCATCTTTTTCGCAACCGGGTTGCGCGCGAAGATGTCGGTCTGCGCTTTCCGGTAGATACCGACGTCATGCGTCAGGTAGCAGCCGGGCCGCAGCACCACGTCGATCCGACCTTGCTCCTGCACTTTCGCGAACTCTTCCGCGACCACGTCGTACCACGCGGACCCTGCGCCGGTCAGCAGCGCCGGCGTGCGCGCGAAGCGTCCCGAATCGGCGAGTTGCCGCACGGTTGCCACCGCGCGTTGCAGGAACGCGCGAATTTCCGCTTCCTCTTTCAGCACGCCTTCGTACAGTTCGATGCCCGCGAGTTTCAGCGCATCCGGATAGCGCGCGATCGCGGCGAGCACCGCATCTCGCTGCGCGTCGTCGCGCACGCCGGTGCGTCCGCCCGGCACGCCGAGTTCGATCAGCACCTGCAGCGGCTTCTTCGCCGCGCCGAAGAACTCGCCCAGCTGTTCGACGCCCTCGACCGAATCGACGAGGCAGAGGAACTCGAACTCAGGATCGGACAACAGTTCCGCGATGATCGCCATGTTCCGGCGCCCGACGAGCTGGTTCGCCAGCAGCACGCGCTTGACACCACCGTGCCACGCGGCGCGCGTCTGATGAGCGGTAGCGAGTGTGATGCCCCACGCGCCGGTTTCGAGCTGGCGGCGGAACAGCTGCGGCGCCATCGTGGTCTTGCCGTGCGGCGCGAGCTTCACGCCGTACTCGGCGACGAACGCCTGCATCCATTTCAGGTTGTGCTCGATGCGGTCCGCGTACAGAACGGCGGCGGGCAGACTCACGTCTTCGTCGAGCAGGTTCCATTCGAGCCGCGCCGCGTCGCCCAGCTGGATGCCGCTGCCCGGCACGTTGCCGAGGCCCTTGCTGAACGGATCGATCGTCGCGCTTTGATAGTTTGTAACTTTCATGTTTCTCCGCTCCATCTACCGGATAAATCGTGCGCAGGTTGACTCGCTCATGGTACAGAAAGTACGATGACCGCGTAAATGTTATTTAGTACCAAAGCTGTCCCTCGTGCATCGTCCTCGAGTCGTCCATGAAGGCGGTGCAACGCGGGAAGCCGGAGCCCCATGAACGTCAGTGCCGAACCCGCCGCATTCGATATCGTTGCGCGCATCGCGGAGCGCGCGCCGGAATTGCGCTCGGCCGAGCGCAAGGTCGCGGCGCAGATCCTCGATGACCTGACCGCCGCGTCGCGCGCGAGCATCGGCGCGCTTGCGCAGCAGGCGCAGGTGAGCGTCGCCACTGTCACGCGCTTCGCGAAGGCAGTCGGCTGCCGCGACGTGCGCGAACTGAAGCTGCGGCTCGCGCAGGCGGCCGCGGTCGGACAGCGTTTTCTCGCCAGCGGTGCGGCCCCGCAGAACCCCGAGCTGCTCGCCACGCGCGTGTTCGACGAACTGCAGACCGCGCTCGCGCATAATCACCAGCTGCTGTGCCATGCGCCAATCGCCGAGGCCGCGACGGCGTTACGCGACGCGCGCATGATCTACGTGTTCGGCATGGGCGGCGGTTCCACGGCGCTCGCCGACGAGATGCGCTTTCGCCTCGTGCGCCTGGGCCGCCCGGTGGCGTCGTATCAGGATGGCCTCTTGCAACGCATGGTCGCGAGCACGCTGTCGCGCGATAGCGTGGTGGTGGCGCTTTCCGTCACGGGGCGCGTGCCGGAGATGGTCGAGAACTGCCGCATCGCGCGCAGCTACGGCGCCACCGTGATCGCGCTCACCGCGCCCGCGTCGCCGCTCGCGAAGCTCGCGGATCAGGTGATCCCGATTGTCGCGTTCGAAACCGATTTCATCTACAAGCCGTCGTCGTCGCGGTACGCGATGATGATGGCACTCGATGTGCTCGTCACCGAACTCGCGCTGAGCCAGGGCGACGAGAGCCGTGAACTGCTGCGCCGCATGAAGCATGCGCTCGACGCGCATCGCGGCGGCGGCGACCGTCAACCGATCGGAGACTAGGAGATACCATGCACTCGCATCCGGAAGCGGCCGATACGCTGATCATGGGCGCGCAGCTGTACGACGGTACCGGCGCGCCGCCGCTCGAACGCGACGTCGCGTTGCGCAACGGCAAGATCGCGGCGATCGGCAACCTGTCGAACTGGCTCGCGGAAGAGGTGATCGAGGCGAACGGGCGCGCGCTTGCGCCCGGTTTCATCGACGTGCACACGCACGACGACACGCACGTGATCCGCGCGCCGCAGATGCTGCCGAAGATCTCGCAGGGCGTGACGACCGTGATCGTCGGCAACTGCGGCATCAGTGCTTCTCCGGTTGCGCTGAAGGGCGATCCGCCCGATCCGATGAACCTGCTCGGCGAGCGCGACGCGTTCCAGTACCCAACCTTTGCCGCATACATCGAAGCGGTGAATGCCGCGCGTCCGGCCGTAAACGTCGGCGTGCTGATCGGCCACACGGCGCTGCGCAACAACCACATGGACCGGCTCGACCGTACCGCGACGACCGCGGAAATAGACGGCATGCGCGCGCAGCTCGAAGACGCGCTGTCGCACGGCGCGCTGGGCTTGAGCACGGGCCTCGCATACGGCTCGGCGAACGCGGCATCGACCGAGGAAGTGATGGCGCTCGCAGAACCGCTCGCGCACGCGGGCGCGCTCTACACCACCCACATGCGCACCGAATTCGACGCGATTCTCGACGCGATGGACGAGGCCTATCGCATCGGTCGTCACGCGCGCGTTCCGGTCGTGATCTCGCATCTGAAGTGCGCGGGACCGTCGAACTGGGGGCGCAGCACGGAAGTGCTCGAATCGCTCGAAGGCGCGCGGCGGTTGCAGCCGATCGGCTGCGACTGCTATCCGTACAGCCGCAGTTCGTCGACGCTGGATGTGAGGCAGGTCACCGGCGACATCGACATCACGCTCACATGGTCGACGCCGCATCCGGAAATGGCGGGCAAGCTCGTGAAGGCAATCGCGGCGGAGTGGGGCGTGTCGCAGCAGGAAGCCGCGAAGCGTCTGCAGCCCGCGGGCGCGGTGTATCACAACATGTCGGAAGAGGACGTGCGCCGCATCCTGTCGCATCCGGCGACGATGGTCGGCTCGGACGGCCTGCCGAACGATCCGCTGCCGCATCCGCGGCTGTGGGGCGCGTTTCCGCGCGTGCTCGGCCACTATGCGCGCGACGCGAAGCTGATTCCGCTCGAGGAAGCGATCCG
This sequence comes from Paraburkholderia phosphatilytica, assembly GCF_003443895.1. Classification (GTDB taxonomy): domain Bacteria; phylum Pseudomonadota; class Gammaproteobacteria; order Burkholderiales; family Burkholderiaceae; genus Paraburkholderia; species Paraburkholderia phosphatilytica. Next base: position 94,019 of record NZ_QQOA01000010.1, read on the forward strand.
CAAGATGACGAGCCTGTCGGCGCGCCGCTTCGGTCTCGTGCAGCGCGGCGAGGCGCATGTCGGCTATCACGCCGATCTCGTGCTGTTCGATCCGGCGCGCGTGCGCGATGCGGCCACGTTCGATAACCCCCAGCAACCCGCCGACGGCATCGACGCGGTGTGGGTCAATGGCGTGCTGTCGTATCGCGACGGCGCAACGACCGGCGATCGCGCGGGCCATTTCGTCGCGCGCGGCGCGAGGTCTCAGGGCGACGCGCACGGCGCGTTCTGACAAGATTTACCACGACATGCGCACAATCATGTGTGCGCGGTGTCGACCATCAACCAGGGAGCAAATCGATGAAACGTTATGGCGTGGAAGGCGGTAAGGGCACGGGCGGTCAACATATGCCGTTTGCGCGCGCAGTCGAGGCGGACGGCTGGCTGTACGTGTCCGGCCAGACGCCGATGGAAAACGGTGAGGTAATCAACGGGGGCATCGTCGAGCAGTCGCACAAGGCCGTCCAGAATGTGTTCGCGATCCTGAAGGAAGCGGGTTATGGCGCCGAGCACGTGGTGCGCTGCGGTGTGTGGCTCGACGATCCGCGCGACTTCGCTTCGTTCAACAAGGTGTTTCGCGAATACTTCGGGGATAACCCGCCGGCACGCGCGTGTGTCGTGTCGAGCATGGTGATCGACTGCAAGGTCGAAGTGGATTGCGTCGCGTACAAGGCGCCGCAGAAGTAAGCGTGGCGTCCCGCTTGCCGGATTGGCCGAGCGCAGGCCGGATCGTCTTTGACGCGCCGGTCCGCGCCGCGTGACGCGGACCGGCAGATTGCAGGCTACTGACGCGCAAGCCGGTCGTTATCCGGCATCGGCATGTTGAAGCTGGTGCGGAACGGATTGATGTCGAGCCCGCCGCGGCGCGTATAGCGTGCATAGACCGCGAGCTTCAGCGGCTGGCATTCGCGCATGATATCGACGAAGATCCGCTCGACGCACTGCTCGTGAAAGCCAGTGTGATTGCGGTACGACACGATGTAGCGCAGCAGGCCGGCGTGATCGATCTGCGGGCCGACATAGTGAATCTGCACACTGCCCCAGTCCGGCTGACCCGTGACCGGACAGTTCGATTTCAGCAGGTTCGAGCGCAGCGTCTCTTCCACCGGCGCTTCGTCGTGCGCGGCTTTCAGTAGCGACGCATCCGGCGAATACACGTCCGTGTCCAGATCGAGCCGGTCGAGCGACAGCCCGTCGAACTCGTCCATCCTCAGCTTTTCGAATCCGCCCGGCGCCACGAGCTGCACTGACACGCTCGCGCCGCTCGCGGCGGACACATCGCGCCTGATGGTGTCGCGCACGGCGTCGAGCGAGTCGAACTTCGTCTGCGCGAACGAGCCCAGGTAAAGCTTGAACGACTTCGATTCGACGATGTTCGGCGAATCCGCCGGCACGTAGAACGTGGCGAGCGCGATCTGCGGTTTGCCACGCATGTTGAGCCACGACAGCTCGTACGCGTTCCAGATGTCGGTGCCGAAGAACGGCAACTGCTCGCCGATGCCGATCGCTTCGCGCGCGTGGCGCCGGTCGATCGGGAAGAGCAGCGAGGCGTCGTACTGCTCCTTGTAGGTGGACGGTTTGCCGAGGGGCGATTGCTGTTCTGGCGTCATGATGCGTTCACGATGCCACTCACGACATGCCCGATCGCGGTGACGACGCGGGCCGATTCGCAGTGGCGAATTTGATCGTCGAAGAAAAAGTCCGGTTCGAACTCGCGCAGGAACGCGCCCTTGTCGAGTCCGCCGAGGAACATCGCTTCGTCGATTTCGATGTTCCAGGCCATCAGCGTCCGGATTGCTCGCTCGTGCGCGGGCGCCGAGCGCGCCGTCACGAGTGCGGTGCGGATATGCATCGGCGCGGCGCCGTCGGCGAGCTTCTGCAGACGGTGCAACGCTTCGAGCAGCGGCTTGAGCGGGCCTTCCGCGAGCGGCAGATCGCGCTTGCCGACTTCATGCGTGACGAACGCCGTGAGCCCTTGCTGCTGGAACACGCGCTCGCCTTCGTCGGAGAACAGCACCGCGTCGCCGTCGAACGCGATGCGAATCTCGTCCGGATACGTTCCCGCCATTTTCGCCGATTCCGGCAGCACGCGTGCAGCGGGAAAGCCGGCGGCGAGCGCGTCGCGCACGTCGTCCTGATTCGCGGACAGAAACAGCGATGCGTTCAGCGGCTTCAGATAGCCGAACGGCGGACGGCCGCGCGTGAACACGCCGCGTTCGATCGCGAGACCATGCTCGCGGCACGAGCTGAACGCGCGCAGCCCGCTGATCGGATCGCTGCGCGACAGGATCACGACTTCGACGTGCTGCGCGTCCGCGTTCAGCGCGAGCAGTTTGCGGATCAGCGGAAACGCGACGCCCGGCCGCGCCGGCACGTTGAGCCGTTCGCGCTGCAACGTCTCATACGCGTGCAGGTCGCCGGCTTCGTACACGCGGTTCTCTTCCTCGAAGTCGAACAACGCGCGCGAAGAGATCGCAACGACGAGTTTGTCTTCGAGCGAAAAGGTCATGGTGTGCGTTGAAAGCGTGCGCGTTGAGCCGTGCGTTCAGCCGAGGAACAGCCGGTAAACCGGGTTCGCGGACTCTTCCCAGTACGGATAGCCGAGCGTCGCAAGGAAGCGGTCGAACTCGGCGTTCTCGGCAACTGGCACCTGAATGCCGACGAGGATCGAGCTGTAGTCCGCACCCTGGTTACGGTAGTGGAAGAGGCTGATATTCCAGTTCGGCGCCATCGACGACAGGAACTTCATCAGCGCGCCCGGCCGCTCCGGAAACTCGAAGCGGAACAGGCGCTCGTCGTGCGCGAGCGGCGAGCGGCCACCCACCATGTAGCGGATGTGCTGCTTCGAGAGTTCGTCGCCCGTCAGGTCGACGGTGGCGAAGCCATGTGCCTCGAAGTTCTTCGCGATCTCCGCTGACTCGCCGCGATTCCGGATCTGCACGCCGACGAAGATATGCGCGGAGTTCGCATCCGCGATGCGGTAGTTGAACTCGGTCACGCTGCGTGTGCCGACGAGCGCGCAGAAGCGGCGGAAGCTGCCGCGTTCTTCCGGAATCGTCACCGCGAACACGGCTTCGCGCGCTTCGCCGACTTCCGCGCGTTCGGCGACGAAGCGCATCCGGTCGAAGTTCATGTTCGCGCCCGACGTGACCGCGATCAGCGTCTGGTGCTCGACGCCTTCGCGTTCCGCATACTGCTTCGCGCCCGCGACTGCAAGCGAACCCGCCGGCTCCAGCACGCTGCGGGTGTCCTGGAAGACGTCCTTGATCGCGGCGCACAGCGCGTCGGTATTGACCGTCAGCACGCCGTCGAGCAGCGAATGGCACAGCCGGAACGTCTCTTCGCCGACAAGCTTCACCGCGGTGCCGTCCGAGAACAGGCCCACTTCGTTCAGCGTCACGCGTTCGCCGGCTTCGATCGAACGGGCCATCGCGCACGAGTCGTCGGTCTGCACGCCGAACACCTTGATCTCGGGGCGCACCGCCTTGACGTACGCGGCGATACCGGCCGCGAGTCCGCCGCCGCCGATCGGCACAAAGATCGCGTGGATCGGCCCCTGATGCTGGCTCAGCACTTCCATCGCGACGGTGCCCTGGCCGGCGATCACGTAAGGATCGTCGAACGGATGGACGAATGTGAGGCCCAGTTCCTTCTCCAGCTTTACCGCATGCGCGTAGGCGTCGCTATACGATTCGCCGATCTGCACGACCTCGACCGTCGGACCGCCATGCGCGCGCACCGCGTCGACTTTCACCTGCGGCGTCGTGACCGGCACGACGATGATCGCCTTCACGCCGAGCTTCGCCGCCGACAGCGCCACGCCCTGCGCATGATTACCCGCCGACGCGGTGATCACGCCGCGCTTCAGCGCTTCCGCGGAGAGGTGTGCCATCTTGTTGTACGCGCCGCGCAGCTTGAACGAGAACACTGGCTGGTTGTCTTCGCGCTTCAGGTAGACCGTGTTGCCGAGCCGCGCCGACAGGTTGCGCGCGTGTTCGAGCTCGGTCTCCCGTGCCACGTCGTAGACGCGCGCAGTCAGGATCTTCTTCAGGTAGTCGTTGTGATCGTTCGGGGCGTCGGTGTGGTCTGCCTGCATGGCGTGCTCCTGATGGTCTGGCCGGGTGTATCCGCTGTGTGGGTCTGATTCCCCTGGAGACCAAATAAAAAACCCGCCTCCTGGGGCGGGTTTGCGTTCACTGACCGTTCGGATATGCGCTAACCCACCATTCGATGAATGGTGCGAATAATCAGCGCAATGTGGAACGGATAGCGATTCATGGTCGAAGAGCTTCGGGCAAGTGTCGCTTTTTGTCAACCCCTCTGGCGTACCGGCTTCAGGTGTTTAGACCTGCAATGTGCACAACCCGTACCGAAATGCCTTGCATCGGCGACCACGCAACCCGGAAGGTCGGCGGGTAGCGATACCACGATGGTGGTACGCAGCAGCGACAACGTGGTCGGCATCAGCACGAACGACCTGGTCGTCATCCATCCAGACACGGCTGCCGTACGGCAGGTCGCGGCCGGCCTGGCGAAGTCGGTCAGCGCGTATCCGGAAATGGGCGTGACGGTCATCCATGCCGGCGGTCTCGATCAGCTGGCGTCGATCAAGGCGACTCTCGCGACCACGTTCCCGACGGTGAAATTCGATCTGCCGGTCAGATACGGGAACATCCAGCCGAAGTAGCAAAAGCGGTCGTGTTCGGAACGCCCTCCCCATCCGACCGTCCGGTCGGGAAAACTGTCATTCCCGTCGCTTTCCAGACGCCGTTCCGGCCTCAACGTGTGTAGGCATCCTGCGGTAGAATCGTTTTTTGGAACAAGGATCGGATGATGCACAGGCAGCTACGGACAGCCCACTTGATGCCCGGACCGTGCGACGGTCGCCGCAAGGCGAGTCCCGCGGCGGCGCGGCATGTCCGTCACGCACGATCGTGTAGCTGCATCTGAGCGCCGCGAAGCCGCCGACGTGTGCCCACCGTCGGCATGGGCTTTGTCAAGAGAAGACAGTATTTCCAGAACTGCGCCCCACGCGCACCGTCTGCCGATGCCTCGTCGATGAGCGCATCGAGCCGACCTACCGAGTCGTCCGGACATGAACGCACCTCAAGTTTTCGACCCGAACGGCGCCGCCAATACGGTGGCTGCCGATCCCGAAGCGCGCCTGCGCGAAATTCCTTACAACTACACGTCGTTCTCCGATCGCGAGATCGTGATCCGCCTGCTCGGCGACGATGCCTGGGCTGCGCTCGACGAACTGCGCGCCGAACGCCGCACCGGCCGCTCGGCGCGGATGCTGTACGAAGTGCTCGGCGATATCTGGGTCGTGCGCCGCAATCCGTATCTGCAGGACGACCTGCTCGACAACCCGAAGCGCCGCGCACTCCTGATCGAAGCGCTGAACCACCGTCTGACCGAAATCGAGAAGCGCCGCCGCGCCGATCTGATCGAGCACGGCGGCGACGAAGCCGGCGTGGGCCGCGCCGCTCGCGTCGAAACGCTGGTGCTCGCGGCACGGCGCGCCGTCGATGCTTTCGCGGCCGAGTTCGAGCAGATGGCCGACCTGCGTCGCCGTGCGGCCAAAGTACTGGGCCGCCGCACGCAGAAGGACAACATCCGCTTCGACGGTCTCGCGCGAGTGTCGCACGTGACCGATGCGACCGACTGGCGCGTCGAATATCCGTTCGTCGTCCTGACGCCCGACACCGAAGCCGAGATGGCCGGCCTGGTAAAGGCCTGCTTCGAGCTCGGCCTGACGGTGATTCCGCGCGGCGGCGGCACCGGCTATACGGGCGGCGCGGTGCCGCTCACGCCGTTCTCGGCCGTCGTCAACACCGAGAAGCTCGAACAGCTCGGCGCGGTGGAGCTGACCGAAATGCCGGGCGTCGCGCGCAAGGTGCCGACTATCTTCTCCGGCGCGGGCGTCGTCACGCGCCGCGTGACGGAAGCCGCGGAGCAAGCGGGTTATGTGTTCGCCGTAGACCCGACGTCGCTCGATGCGTCGTGTATCGGCGGCAACGTCGCGATGAACGCCGGCGGCAAGAAAGCGGTGCTGTGGGGCACCGCGCTGGACAATCTGGCCTGGTGGCGGATGGTCGACCCCGAGGGCAACTGGCTCGAAGTCACGCGTCTCGAGCACAACCTCGGCAAGATCCACGACATCGAGGTCGCGCACTTCGAACTGAAGTGGTTCGACGGCGAATACGCGCCCGGCGAAAAGCTGCTGCGCACCGAGAAGCTCGACATCGAAGGCCGGCGCTTCCGCAAGGAAGGCCTCGGCAAGGACGTGACGGACAAGTTCCTCGCGGGCCTGCCGGGCGTGCAGAAGGAAGGCTGCGACGGCCTCATCACGTCCGCGCGCTGGGTGCTGCACAAGATGCCCGCGCATACCCGTACCGTGTGCCTCGAATTCTTCGGCCAGGCGCGCGAGGCGATTCCGAGCATCGTCGAGATCAAGGATTACCTGTTCGCGACGTCGAAGGAAGGCGGCGCGATTCTCGCGGGCCTCGAGCACCTCGACGAGCGCTATCTGCGCGCGGTCGGCTATGCGACGAAGAGCAAGCGCAACGCGTTTCCGAAGATGGTGCTGATCGGCGACATCGTCGGCGACGATGCGGATGCCGTTGCCGCCGCAACGTCCGAAGTGATCCGGATGGCGAACGGCAAGAGCGGCGAAGGCTTCGTGGCCGTGTCCGCCGAGGCGCGCAAGCGCTTCTGGCTCGATCGCAGCCGCACCGCCGCGATCGCGAAGCACACCAACGCGTTCAAGATCAACGAAGACGTCGTGATTCCGCTCAACCGGATGGGCGAATACACGGACGGCATTGAGCGCATCAACATCGAGCTGTCGATCAAGAACAAGCTGCAGCTGCTCGACGCGCTCGAAGCGTTCTTCAAGGCGGGCAACCTGCCGCTCGGCAAGGGCGACGACGCGAGCGACATTCCGTCCGCCGAACTGCTCGAAGACCGCGTGCAGCACGCGCTCGAACTGTTCAAGCAGGTGCGCGCGCGCTGGGAATTCCTGCGCGACCGGCTCGACCTGTCGCTGCGCGAAGCGCAGCACTATCTCGTGCGGCTCGGCTATGCGCCGCTCGCTGAGAAGTTCGCGGACCGCGTCGACGATCAGCCTGGCGTCACCGTGTTCGACGTCACCCAGGACCGCACCATCCGCGTGTCGTGGAAGCAGGAGATCCGCGCCGAACTGCGGCAGATCTTCAATGGCGGAGCGTTCAAGCCGATCCTCGACGAAGCGCAGGCCATCCACAAGAAAGTGCTGCGCGGCCGCGTGTTCGTCGCGCTGCACATGCACGCGGGCGACGGCAACGTCCACACGAACATTCCGGTCAACTCCGACAACTACGAGATGCTGCAGGACGCGCACACCGCAGTGGCGCGCATCATGAAGCTCGCGCGTTCGCTGGATGGCGTGATTTCCGGCGAGCACGGCATCGGCATCACAAAGCTCGAGTTCCTCACCGACGACGAGATCAGCGAGTTCCGCGCGTACAAGCAGCGCGTCGACCCGCAAGGCCGCTTCAACGCGGGCAAGCTGCTCGAAGGCGCGGACCTGCGCAACGCCTATACGCCGAGCTTCGGGCTGATGGGCTACGAATCGTTGATCATGCAGCAGTCCGACATCGGCGCGATCGCCGATTCGGTGAAGGACTGCCTGCGTTGCGGCAAGTGCAAGCCGGTCTGCGCGACTCACGTGCCGCGCGCGAACCTGCTGTACAGCCCGCGCAACAAGATTCTCGCGACGTCGCTGCTGGTGGAGGCGTTCCTGTACGAAGAGCAGACCCGCCGCGGCGTGTCGATCAAGCACTGGGATGAGTTCAACGACGTCGCCGATCACTGCACCGTTTGCCACAAGTGCGCGACGCCGTGCCCGGTGAAGATCGACTTCGGCGACGTCACGATGAACATGCGCAACCTGCTGCGCAAGATGGGCAAGAAGAAGTTCAACCCGGGCAACGCCGCGGGCATGTTCTTCCTCAACGCGACCAACCCGCAGACGATCAACCTCGCGCGCACCGCGATGATGGGCATTGGCTACAAGGCGCAGCGCCTCGGCAACGAGGTGCTGAAGAAGGTCGTGAAGAAGCAGACCGCGCATCCGCCGGCCACGACGGGCAAGCCGCCCGTCGTCGAGCAGGTGATCCACTTCATGAACAAGAAGATGCCGGGCAACCTGCCGAAGAAGACGGCGCGCGCGCTGCTCGACATCGAAGACAACAAGATCGTGCCGATCATCCGCAACCCGAAGACGACCACCGTCGATTCGGAGGCGGTGTTCTACTTCCCGGGTTGCGGCTCCGAGCGGCTGTTCTCGCAGGTCGGTCTCGCCACCCAGGCGATGCTGTGGGAAGCGGGCGTGCAGACGGTGCTGCCGCCGGGCTACCTGTGCTGCGGCTATCCGCAGCGCGGCTCGGGTCAGTACGACAAGGCCGAGAAGATCGTCACGGACAACCGCGTGCTGTTCCACCGCGTCGCGAACACGCTGAACTACCTCGACATCAAGACGGTGGTGGTGTCGTGCGGCACCTGCTACGACCAGCTCGCGGGCTACGAATTCGACAAGATCTTCCCGGGCTGCCGGATCATCGACATTCACGAGTTCCTGCTCGAGAAGAACATCAAGCTCGATGGCGTGTCGGGCATGCGCTACATGTACCACGACCCGTGCCACACGCCGATCAAGACGATCGATCCGGTGAAGCTCGTCAACCAGCTGATGGGGGCGGAAAAGGACGGCTACAAGATCGAGAAGAACGATCGCTGCTGTGGCGAATCTGGCACGCTGGCGGTGACGCGTCCGGACGTCTCGACCCAGGTGCGCTTTCGCAAGGAGGAAGAAATCCGCAAGGGCGCGGCGAAGCTTCGCGGCATCCCTGTCGTGGCCGACGCCGGCTCGAACGCGCTCAATCCGGCCAACGCCGCGGCGGGTGCCGCCGGCGCACAGCCGGGCTCGGTGCTGAAGGCGGGCGACGGTCCGCAGCCCAGCGGCGGCACGGACATCAAGATCCTCACGAGCTGTCCGTCCTGCCTGCAGGGGCTCTCGCGCTACAACGAGGATGCGGGCGTGGAAGCGGATTACATCGTCGTCGAAATTGCCCGTCACGTGCTGGGCGAAAACTGGATGGCCGACTACGTCCAGCGCGCGAATAATGGCGGAATCGAGCGCGTGCTGGTCTAATGGCACGGCTTACGTATTTCGTGCGGGGACGATGATGGACTGTGTATTTTGCCGTGAGGACGGCGGCCTCGTGCTGTGGCAGGACGATTCTCTCCGGGTCGTCCTCGCCGACGAACACGACTATCCTGGCTTTTGCCGCGTGATCTGGAACACGCACGTGGCCGAGTTCTCCGACCTCGATGCGCGTTCGCGTGACCGTGTGATGCGCGTCGTCTATGGCGTGGAACGGGCTTTGCGGCGCGTGATGCACCCGGTGAAGGTGAATCTCGCGAGCCTCGGCAACCAGGTGCCGCACGTGCACTGGCACGTGATTCCGCGCTTCTCGAACGACGCGCATTTCCCGTTGCCCGTGTGGGCGCCACGCCAGCGCACCGTCTCCGAAGCGCTGCTGTCGTCGCGGCGCGCGCAGGCCACGCTGCTCGCCGACGCGGTGCGCGGCGAAATCGAACAAGCTCTCGCCTGAGGCCAAACATGAGCGGATTGACTCGCGAAACGCCGGTGCCGACCGGCGTCGTCGTGCACGCGGTTTCGCGCGTGCTGGAACTGCAGTACGCGGATGGCAACAGCTACCGCGTGCCGTTCGAACTGCTGCGCGTATATTCGCCTTCCGCGGAAGTGCGCGGCCACGGTCCCGGCCAGGAGACGCTGCAGACTGGCAAGCGCGACGTGACGATTACGGCGCTCGAAGGCGTCGGCAACTATGCGCTGCAACCGGTTTTTTCGGACGGTCACAATACCGGTATCTACTCGTGGGACCTGCTGTACGACCTCGCCGTGCGGCAGGATGAACTCTGGCGCGAGTATCTCGCCAAACTGGCAGCGGCCGGGGTAGACCGCGACGCGCCGATGAGCGAGCCCGCGCCGCATGGTCACGGGCACGGCCATCACCACTGACCGCCGCAGCCGGCGCCCTGGCAGGGCCGCGGCAACGGGATGATGCGGCGCAACATTCAAGAAAACGCACAAGGACGAGCGCGATGAGCAAAACCCACTTCGGCTTTGAGACCGTAGACGAACAAGACAAGGCGAAGAAGGTAGCGGGCGTGTTCCATTCGGTCGCATCGAACTACGACCTGATGAACGACCTGATGTCAGGCGGCCTGCATCGTGCGTGGAAGGCCTTCACGATCGCGCAGGCCAACGTGCGGCCGGGCTACCGCGTGCTCGACATCGCGGGCGGCACGGGCGATCTGTCGAAGACGTTCGCGAAGCAGGCGGGGCCGACCGGCGAAGTCTGGCATACGGACATCAACGAATCGATGCTGCGCGTGGGCCGCGACCGCCTGATCGACCAGGGCGTGATCACGCCGGCGCTGCTCTGCGACGCGGAGAAAATCCCGTTCCCCGACAACTACTTCGACGTGGTGACGGTGGCGTTCGGATTGCGCAACATGACCCACAAGGACATCGCGCTGGCCGAGATGCGGCGGGTGCTGAGGCCGGCGGGCAAGCTGATGGTGCTGGAGTTCTCGAAGGTGTGGGAGCCGCTGAAGAAAGCGTACGACGTGTACTCGTTCAAGGTGCTGCCATGGCTCGGTGCGCGCTTCGCGAACGACGCCGACAGCTACAAGTACCTCGCCGAATCGATCCGCATGCATCCGGATCAGGAAACTTTGAAAACAATGATGGAACAAGCCGGCCTCGATGCCGTCAAATATTACAACTTGTCAGCTGGCGTGGTCGCACTCCACGTCGGCGTCAAGTACTAGGTGTTCCATATGACTGTTTTCTAAAGGATTCCCGCCATGACCGACGCCCGCTTCAGTTTTTCCGGAAAGCTTTCGAGGTGGGCGCGGCAGGCGGGACGCCTCGCTGTCGTCGGTCTGATCGTGGCCGCGACGGTCGCCTCGCTCGATGCCGACGCACGCCGCATGGGCGGTGGCCGAAGCTTCGGCCGGCAATCTTCGTCGATGATGCAGCGGCAGACCACGCCGCCTTCGTCGCCATCCAATGGCCCGTCGCAGAACGCGGCTTCGCCGAACCCGACCAACCCAGGCCAGGCCGCGCAGGCGCAGCGCATGCAGCCCGCGTCGCCGGTGCCAGCCCGCTCGCGCTGGCTCGGGCCGATCGCCGGTCTCGCGGCCGGTCTCGGCATCGCGGCGCTGCTGTCGCACTTCGGTCTCGGCGACGCGTTCGCCAGCGGCCTCGCGAACCTGATCGTGATCGCGTTGATCGCGGCCGCGGCAATCTGGCTGATCCGCCGCTTCGCGGGACGCCGGCGCGATTCGACCACGCGTGGTTATGCCTCGGGCGCGACCGGGCCGTACGGCTCGCCGCCGCTGAACACGAACCATGGCGGGTATGCCTCCGGCTATCCGCGGGAGCCGAGCTTCAGGTCCACGGGGCCGGCAGCATCAGCACCGTCCGCGCCTGCTTCACCGTATGGCGCCGCCGCGCCGACCAGCGCGGGTTTCGAACACACGCCCGCGGCGCGCCCGGCGTTGCCGTCCGGCTTCGATGCGGACGCGTTCCTGCGCAACGCGAAGGTGTACTTCGTGCGTCTGCAGGCCGCGTGGGACGTCGGCAATCTCGCCGACATCCGCGAGTTCACGACGCCCGAAGTATTCGCCGAAGTGAAGCTCGATCTCGACGCGCGTGGCGGGAAGGAGAACCAGACCGACGTCGTCACGCTGGACGCGGAACTGCTCGGCGTCGAAGACCGCGGCATCGAGTACTTCGCGAGCGTGCGCTTCTCGGGCCTGATCCGCGAGACGTCGGGCGCCGCGGCCGAACCGTTCGCCGAAATCTGGCATCTGACGAAGTCAACCGGGACCGGCGAAGGCTGGCTGCTCGCGGGCATCCAGCAACTGGCCGCGCATTGACCGCTGCGGCGCCCGGCTGTTCCGCCTGCGTTGCGTTGCGTTGCGGCGCGGCGCGGCGCGGCCCGCGCCACGACTACGCGAACGACGTCGCGCCGCGCGCTGCGCGCCACGAACGCTGGCCGTTCGGCATAGTCGGGCGTTGCGCGATCGGACGTTACAATAGGAACCCGCGCCGACCTTCGTCCGCGCGGGTTTTTTCTTGCCGCCTCCAATGACCCTCGCTGCCAAGCCTTTTGCTGCTGCCGTCAATCATCTGCTCGCCCGTGAACCCTGGGCGCTCGATCGCCTCGCTCCGTATGCCGGCAAGACCGCGCGGCTGTCGTGCCCGCCTGTCGAGCTGATGCTGCTGGTGCAGCCGGATGGCTACCTCGTGGCGGTGGAGGAGCGCGATGCCGGCCAGTTCGACGTCACGCTTTCCGTGCCGCCCGATGCAGTGCCTGCGTTTGTGCAAGGCGGTCAGGCGGCGGTGATGAAGCACGTGAAGATCGACGGCGACGCGGAGTTCGCCACCGTGATCGCCAAGCTCGCCGAACATCTGCGCTGGGAGCCCGAAGAAGACCTCGCGCGCCTGATCGGCGATGCGCCTGCCTATCGCGTATCGACGCTTGTGCGTACGGCCGGCGAGCACGCGCGGCGCACCGGGCGCAACCTGCTCGACTCGGTGGCCGAATATCTGCTGGACGAGAACCCGCAGCTCGTGCGGCGCGCAGCGCTCGACGATTTCAACGCGGAACTGGCCCGTACGCGCGATGCGCTCGCACGCATCGAGAAGCGCGTCGAACGCATCGAGCAGAAGGTGGACGCCCGGCGCGGCGCCGAAGGTCCGGCCGACGGTGCCGCCACCTCGCGCGGCGCGCGCTGATCATCGGGCCGGCCATGCGTTTTCTGCGTTTCCTCAAGATCTTTTTCACGGTCATCCGCTTCGGTCTCGACGAGATGATGCTAAGCCGCATCAACGACCGCCGCGTGCGGTTGCTGCTGCGGATCACCACCATCGGCCGCCGCTTCGAGGCGCCGCCCGGCGTGCGGCTGCGCCTCGCGCTGGAGAGCCTGGGGCCCATCTTCGTGAAGTTCGGCCAGGTGCTGTCCACGCGCCGCGATCTGCTGCCGGTGGACATCGCGAACGAACTCGCGAAGCTGCAGGACCAGGTGCCGCCGTTCGACTCGGCGGTGGCGATCGGCATCATCGAGCGGTCGCTCGGCGCGCCCGTCGATGCGATCTTCGACGACTTCGAGCGCGTACCGGTGGCGAGCGCATCGATCGCGCAGGTGCACTTCGCGACGCTGAAGACCGGCCAGCATGCGGGCAAGGCGGTGGCCGTAAAGGTGCTGCGGCCGAACATGTTGCCGGTGATCGACTCCGACCTCGCGCTGTTGCGCGACATCGCCGTATGGGCGGAGCGGCTGTGGGCGGACGGCAAGCGATTGAAGCCGCGCGAGGTGGTCGCGGAGTTCGACAAATATCTGCACGACGAACTCGACCTGATGCGCGAGGCGGCCAACGGCAGCCAGCTGCGCCGCAATTTCGCGGGGCTCGACCTGTTGCTCGTGCCGGAGATGTACTGGGAGTTCTGCACGCCCACCGTGCTCGTGATGGAGCGGATGATCGGCGTGCCGATCAGCCAGGTGGACACGCTGCGCGCGGCGGGCGTCGACATTCCGAAGCTCGCGCGCGAGGGCGTCGAGATCTTCTTCACGCAGGTGTTCCGCGATGGTTTCTTCCATGCGGACATGCACCCGGGCAACATTCAGGTGAGCCTCGCGCCGAATCATTTCGGCCGCTACATCGCGCTCGACTTCGGCATCATCGGCGCGCTGTCGGACTTCGACAAGAACTACCTCGCGCAGAACTTCCTTGCGTTCTTCAAGCGCGACTATCACCGCGTCGCGACGCTGCACCTCGAGTCCGGCTGGGTGCCGCCGAACACGCGCGTCGAAGAACTCGAAAGCGCGATCCGCGCCGTCTGCGAGCCGTACTTCGACCGCGCGCTGAAAGACATTTCACTCGGCCAGGTGCTGATGCGGCTCTTCTCCACGTCGCGCCGCTTCAACGTCGAGATCCAGCCGCAACTCGTGCTGCTGCAGAAGACCATGCTGAATGTGGAGGGACTGGGCCGTTCGCTCGACCCGGACCTCGACCTGTGGAAGACCGCGAAGCCGTACCTCGAACGCTGGATGAACGAGCAGATCGGTCTGCGCGGCTGGTACGAGCGTCTGAAGATCGAGGCGCCGCAGTGGAGCAAGACGCTGCCGCAGTTGCCGCGCCTGATCCACAACGTGCTCGCCGAGCGGCACGGCCACGCGCACGACGGTCAGCCGCGGCCCGGCGACGACGTGATCCGCCAGATCCTGCTGGAACAGAAGCGCACCAACCGTCTGCTGCAGGGTTTGCTGATGTTCGGCTTCGCGGTAGGGGTGGGCGCGTTGCTGGCGCGTGTGTGGCTCACGCTTGCATACGGTGGCTGAAGCGTTTTCGGGAGAAAGGCGATGAGCGGATCGAAGCAGGACGACGAACGGCACGAACCCACCGGCGAATCCACCACGCCCCCGGCATTCTCCACACGCGATCCCGACTCGCCTGCATTCTGGGACGAGCGCTTCGAAAAGCGCTTCACGCCGTGGGATCAGGCTGGCGTGCCGGCCGAATTCGTCGCGTTCGCATCGCAGCGGCTTGCCGAGCCGGTCGTGGTGCCGGGCTGCGGCAATGCGTGGGAAGTGCTGTGGCTCGCCGAGCGCGGCGCCCCCGTGCGCGCGATCGACTTCGCGGCGAATGCGGTCGCGGCGGCGCGCGTGCAGCTAGGGCAATATGCATCGGTCGTCGAACAGGCGGACTTTTTCGCGTGGCAGCCGCCCGTTGCGCCCGCATGGATCTACGAGCGCGCGTTCCTGTGCGCGCTGCCACCTGCACGCCGGGGCGACTACGCGCGCCGCATCGCGGAACTGTTGCCCGAAGGCGCGTTGCTGGCCGGCTTCTTTTTCATCGGCGCAACGCCGAAGGGGCCGCCGTTCGGCATGGACCGTTCCGATCTGGACGCGCTGCTGTCGCCATACTTCGAACTCGTCGACGACCGGCCGGTCGCCGATTCGATCCCGGTATTCGCGGGCCGCGAGCGCTGGCTCGTATGGCGCCGGCGCGGTGCGCCCGCGGCTTGATTTCAAGGCCTTTCGCCCTCATCTGCGGCGTCGGTGGCCGCGCGACGCGTCGCACCCGGAAATCCGCCAGGGCGTGTCGCGGTTTGCGGCTATAATTCAAGGCTTTGCAAGCGTTTACAAGATTTCTGCAGGGAAAAGGATCATGCCGATCTATGCATATCGTTGCGACTCGTGCGGCTTCGGGAAAGACGTGCTCCAGAAGATGAGCGACGCCCCGTTGACGCAGTGCCCCGAGTGCGGAAAAGACACCTTTCGCAAGCAGGTCACGGCCGCCGGCTTCCAGCTGAAGGGCTCGGGCTGGTACGTGACCGACTTCCGCGGCGGCAGCAACAGCGCCAATGGCAATTCGAACGGCTCGAACGGCAAGTCCTCGGGCGATGGCGCGGCAGCCAGCGCGGACAGCGGCAAGTCCGCATCCGGCTCCGGCGACAGCGCAGCGTCGAGCGGCTCGGGTTCCAGTTCCGCGAGTTCGTCTTCGGCGCCCGCGACCCCCGCGGCATCGGGCAGCACAACAACCGGCAGCGCATAGTTCCGCGGCCGCCCCGCGGCGGCCAATCCCTCCCGCGTCCGGCGCAACCGGCAGCGGTCATCCGGCGGTACACATGACGACGAAAAAGACAACGCTCAAATCGGTGTTTCTGACTGGCCTGCTGGTGCTGGTGCCGCTCGCCATCACGCTGTGGGTGCTTGGCCTCATCATCGGCACGATGGACCAGACCCTGCTTCTGCTGCCCAGCTCGTGGCAGCCCGAGAAGGTGCTGGGCTTCCGCCTGCCGGGGCTCGGCGCGGTGCTCACGCTCGCGTTCATCTTCATCGTCGGGCTGTTGACGCAGAACTTCATCGGGCAGAAGCTGGTGAAGTGGTGGGAGCTCGTGGTTCGCCACATTCCGGTTGTCGGCCCGATCTACACCAGCGTCAAGCAGGTGTCCGACACGCTGCTTTCGTCGAGCGGCAACGCATTCCGCAAGGCGCTGCTGATCGAATACCCGCGCCGTGGCTCGTACACGATCGCGTTCCTGACCGGCATCCCCGGCGGCGACGTCGTGAATCACCTGAAGGAAGAGTGCGTGAGCGTCTACGTGCCGACCACGCCGAATCCCACGTCAGGCTTTTTTCTGATGGTGCCGAGGAGCGAAGTCGTCGAACTGGACATGACGGTCGACGCGGCGCTCAAGTACATCGTCTCGATGGGCGTGGTCGCTCCGTCCTCGCCGCCGGCGCAGGTGCGCCGTCCTGTCGAGCCGCCGCTGTAACACCGGCCGCGCGCCCGGTTCGGCGCGCGCCGTTCAATCCATGCAAAACGAAAGACGAACATCATGTCGATGAGATCTGAATACTGCGGTCTGGTGACCGAACACCTGCTGGGCCAAACCGTGTCGCTGTGCGGCTGGGTGCATCGTCGTCGCGATCACGGCGGCGTCATCTTCATCGACCTGCGCGATCGCGAAGGCCTCGTCCAGGTCGTCTGCGACCCGGATCGCGCGGAGATGTTCAAGGCGGCCGAAGGCGTGCGCAACGAGTTCTGCGTGCGGATCCAGGGCGTGGTGCGCAACCGTCCGGAAGGCACGACCAACGCGAACCTGAAGAGTGGCAAGATCGAGGTGCTGTGCCACGAGCTGACCGTGCTGAACGCATCGGTCACGCCGCCGTTCCAGCTCGACGACGACAACCTGTCGGAAACCACGCGCCTCACGCACCGCGTGCTCGATCTGCGCCGTCCGCAGATGCAGCACAACCTGCGTCTGCGCTATCGCGTCGCGATGGAAGTGCGCAAGTACCTCGATTCGCGTGGCTTCATCGACATCGAAACGCCGATGCTCACGAAGAGCACGCCGGAAGGCGCGCGCGATTATCTCGTGCCGTCGCGTGTGAACGCGGGCCAGTTCTTCGCGCTGCCGCAGTCGCCGCAGCTCTTCAAGCAGCTTTTGATGATCGCGAACTTCGATCGCTACTACCAGATCGTCAAGTGCTTCCGCGACGAAGACCTGCGCGCCGACCGTCAGCCGGAATTCACGCAGATCGACTGCGAAACGTCGTTCCTCGGCGAGCAGGAAATCCGCGACCTGTTCGAAGACATGTCGCGTCACGTATTCAAGGAAACGATCGGCGTCGAGCTGGACGCGAAGTTCCCGGTCATGCAGTACTCGGAAGCGATGCGCCGCTTCGGTTCGGACAAGCCGGACCTGCGCGTGAAGCTCGAATTCACCGAGCTCACCGACGTGATGAAGGACGTCGACTTCAAGGTGTTCAGCACGCCGGCCAACAGCAAGGACGGCCGGGTCGCGGCGCTGCGCGTGCCGAAGGGCGGCGAGCTGTCGCGCGGCGACATCGACGGCTACACGGAATTCGTGCGCATCTATGGCGCGAAGGGTCTCGCGTGGATCAAGGTCAACGAAGCGGCGAAGGGCCGTGACGGCCTGCAGAGCCCGATCGTGAAGAACCTGCACGATGCGGCCATTGCGGCGATCGTCGAGCGCACCGGCGCGCAGGACGGCGACATCGTGTTCTTCGCGGCGGACCGCGCGAAGGTCGTGAACGACAGCCTCGGAGCGCTGCGTCTGAAGATCGGCCATTCGGAGTTCGGCAAGGCGAACGATCTCGTCGAGAAGGGCTGGAAGCCGCTGTGGGTGATCGACTTCCCGATGTTCGAGTACGACGAGGAAGAGAACCGCTTCGTCGCCGCGCACCATCCGTTCACGAGCCCGAAGGACGAGCATCTCGAGTTCCTCGAAACCGATCCGGCCCGCTGCCTCGCGAAGGCGTACGACATGGTGCTGAACGGCTGGGAAATCGGCGGCGGCTCGGTGCGTATCTATCAGGAGCACGTGCAGAGCAAGGTGTTCCGCGCGCTGAAGATCGGTCCGGAGGAAGCGCGTCTGAAGTTCGGCTTCCTGCTCGACGCGCTGCAGTACGGCGCGCCGCCGCACGGCGGTATCGCGTTCGGCCTCGACCGCATCGTCACGATGATGGCCGGCGCCGACTCGATCCGCGACGTGATCGCGTTCCCGAAGACGCAGCGCGCGCAGTGTCTCCTGACGCAGGCGCCGAGCGAAGTCGACGAACGCCAGCTGCGCGAGCTGCACATCCGCCTGCGTCAGCCGGAGCAGAAGGCTTAACGGGTTTCAGGCGGGGCTTCAAGCGGCTGGCATGACGCGGCTGACATAGCGCGGTACGATGTCAGCCGTTCAAGGCCACGCATCGCGTGCGCCTCGAAGCTCCACCAACCAGGCGCCGGCGCAACACCGGCACCACTCGAAGAAAGGCGCATCTCGCGCCTTTTTCGCTTTTTGGATACAGTCGAAGCCTAGAACCTTTGACCCGACATGTGCTGCCCGTCCGCCTTCCCCGTGAGGCGACGGCGAGCGAGACAGCGTCGAGACCATGCCGAAACCGCCGAAGATTCCCGAGTCCGTCCTTGTCGTGATCCATACGCGCGAGCTCGACGTGCTGCTGATCGAGCGCGCGGGCCGTGCCGGCTTCTGGCAGTCGGTGACGGGCTCGAAGGATCGCGTCGACGAGCCGCTCGTGCAGACGGCGATCCGTGAAGTGGCCGAAGAGACCGGCATCGCGATCGGCGGCCCCGACGTGCCGCTCGATGCGCTCGTCGACTGGCGGCATCACATCGAATTCGAGATCTATCGGGTCTGGCGCCACCGCTACGCGCCGGGCGTCACGCACAACACCGAGCACTGGTTCAGCCTCGAAGTGCCGCACCGGCTCGACGTCACGCTCGCGCCCGACGAGCACACCGCCTTCCAGTGGCTGCCGTACGAAGCGGCCGCGGCGGCCTGCTTCTCATGGTCGAACCGTGACGCGATTCTCGAACTGCCTGGCCGGTTTCCCGGACACGCACTGGAGCGCCGCCGATGACGTCGGGCGTGCGCCGTTTCGCCCGCCTCCGGCAGAGTCTGCTGGGCCGTCGCTACTGGCTGCGCTACCGCTTCACCGCCGGTAACGACGTCCGGCTGTTCCGCTCCGGCACGAGCCTGTTCGAAGCGCTGATCAGCCGGATCGACGGCGCGACCCGGGACGTAATTCTCGAAACCTATATCTTCTGCGACGACAGCGCGGGCCGCCCGGTGTCCGACGCGCTGACGCGCGCCGCCGCGCGCGGCGTGCGCGTGCGCGTGATCACCGACGGCATCGGCACGGACCGGCTGCCGCTCTTCGACGAATGGCCGAAGGCCGGTATCCAGCATCGCATCTATAACCCGCATCTGTTCGGCCGCTTCGGCTTCTCGCGCACGCACCGCAAGCTCGCCGCGATCGACGGCGATTTCGCGTACTGCGGAGGCATCAATATCGTCGACGACTTCGACCAGAACGGCACACAGCTGCCGCACGCGCGCTGGGACTTCGCGGTCGAGCTGCGAGGGCCGGTGGTGTCCGACGTGCGCGACGCGCTCGAATCGCAGTGGCGGCGCATCCGTATCGGTCACCGGCCGCCGTCCGATCTGCGCCCCGATCTGAACGCCGACATGGCGCAGCAGCAGCTGGGCGGTCGCGGCCGGCGGCGCCGCTTCGGCGGCCGGCATTCGCCCGCCGGGGCGGCCGTCGCGTTCGTCGCGCGCGACAACCTGATCAACCGCCGCGCGATCGAAAAAGCGTATCTGACCGCGATCGGCCAGTCGCGCAGCGAGGTGCTGCTCGCGAATCCGTACTTCATGCCCGGCCGCAAGCTGCGTCGCGCGTTGATCTTCGCGGCCCGGCGCGGCGTCGACGTGCGGCTCGTGATCGGCCGCAAGGAGTTTCGCGCGCTCGATTACGCGGTGCCGTTCCTGTACCGGTCGCTGCTGAAGGCGGGCGTGCAGATCGCCGAATACGAGAAGACGATGCTGCATGGGAAGGTGGCGGTCGTCGATTCGGGTTGGGCGACGGTCGGCTCGTCGAACCTCGATGCGCTGAGCCTCGTGCTCAACAACGAGGCGAACGTCGTGCTCGTCCTGCATCCGGAGATCGACGCGCTGCGCGACGCGATCCTGACCGCGTTCGCGGAGGCGCGTCGCATCGACTTCGCAGGCTACGAGGCGCGCCCGGCCGGCGAGCGTCTGCTGAACTGGTTCGCGTACACCGCGTACCGGTGGGCGATGAAGCTGATCACGGTGGGCGGCTACGACTAGCCGACGATTCAAAAAAATCAGCCCCATCCAATTGTCGATGGCCCAGAATTGATGTCCGGTTAGAAACCGGTTTCTAATAAAGTCCTTGTTTCCCAGGCGGTCGATGCCAATAATGGTACGACCGTTCGATTTTATTGTCGGTCACACAGAACGGTACAAAGCTATGCGAAAAGGCGAACAGACGCGGGCCGCAATTCTGGAGGCAGCGCTCGATCTGGCAAGTCGTGACGGGCTCGAGGGCCTGACGATCGGGCTGCTGGCCGAGCGCATGCAGATGAGCAAGAGCGGCGTGTTTGCGCATTTCGGGTCGCGCGAGGACTTGCAGGTCGAAGTCGTGCGCGAGTACCACCGGCGCTTCGAGGAGGAAGTGTTCTTCCCGAGCCTGCGCGAGCCGCGCGGCCTGCCGCGTCTGCGGGCAATGCTGTCGCGCTGGATGGAAAAGCGCATCCAGGAGGTCACCACTGGGTGCATCTACATCAGCGGCGCCGTCGAATACGACGACCGCGCGGACAACCCGGTGCGCGAGCAGCTCGTCTCCAGCGTCACGACGTGGCGCGCGGCGCTGTTGCGGGCCATTTCGCAGGCGAAGGAAGAAGGGCATCTGCGCGCGGACACGGACCCGCAGCTGATGCTGTTCGAACTGTATAGCTTCACGCTCGGTCTGCATCACGACGCGCGCTTCCTGCATCTGCCGGACGCTGTGCGCCTGACGTGGGCCGCGCTGGAAAAACTGATCGTTTCGTATCAGAGCGAAAGCCGCTAGCGGCGCCGGCGCATCGACCGGCGTTCACCGTCCCGCAGCCACCCGCTGACAGGACCGGCGCGAACGGCCTCGCTCATGCCTACACCTTTGGAGATGAGTCATGGGACAGTACGCCGCGCCGCTGCGGGACATGCAATTCGTGCTGCACGAGCTGCTCGACGTCGAAGCCGAGCTGAAGCAGATGCCGAAGCACGCGGATCTCGATGCCGACACCATCAACCAGGTGCTCGAAGAGGCCGGCAAGTTCTGCGCTGAAGTGCTGTTCCCGCTGAACCAGAGCGGCGACCAGGAAGGCTGCACGTACGTCGGCGACGGTGTCGTGACCACACCGAAGGGCTTCAAGGAAGCGTATCAGCAATACGTCGAGGCCGGCTGGCCCGCGCTCGGCTGCGATCCCGAGTTCGGCGGCCAGGGGTTGCCAGCGTTCGTCAACAACGCGCTGTACGAAATGATGAACTCGGCGAACCAGGCCTGGACCATGTACCCGGGTCTCTCGCACGGCGCGTACGAATGTGTGCACGAGCACGGCACGCCCGAGCTGCAGCAGACCTATCTGCCGAAGCTCGTATCGGGCCAGTGGACCGGCACGATGTGTCTGACCGAGCCGCATTGCGGCACCGACCTCGGCATCCTCCGCACCAAGGCCGAAACGAACGGCGACGGCTCGTACTCGATCAGCGGCACCAAGATTTTCATCTCGAGCGGCGAACACGATCTCGCCGAGAACATCGTGCACCTGGTGCTCGCGCGTCTGCCGGATGCGCCGCAGGGCACGAAGGGCATCTCGCTCTTCATCGTGCCGAAGTTCGTGCCGGATGCCGACGGCAAACCGGGCGCGCGCAACGGCGTGAAGTGCGGCTCGATCGAACACAAGATGGGCATTCACGGCAACGCGACGTGCGTGATCAATCTCGACAACGCGAAGGGCTGGCTGGTCGGCGAGCCGAACAAAGGACTGAACGCGATGTTCGTGATGATGAACGCCGCGCGTCTCGGCGTCGGCATGCAGGGCCTCGGCCTCACGGAAGTCGCGTACCAGAACTCGCTGACCTACGCGAAGGAACGCCTGCAGATGCGTTCGCTGACGGGCCCGAAGGCGCCTGAGAAAGCGGCCGACCCGATCATCGTGCATCCGGACGTGCGCCGCATGCTGCTCACGCAGAAGGCTTATGCCGAAGGCGCGCGCGCGTTCACTTACTGGTCCGCGCTGCAGATCGACAAGGAGCTGTCACACGCGGACGAAAGCGTGCGCAAGGAAGCCGCCGACCTTGTCGCGCTGCTCACGCCGGTCATCAAGGCGTTCCTGACCGACAACGCATTCGAAGGCACGAACATGGCCATGCAGATCTACGGAGGCCATGGCTTCATCGCTGAATGGGGCATGGAGCAGTACGTGCGCGACGCGCGCATCAACATGATCTACGAAGGCACGAACTCGATCCAGTCGCTCGACCTGCTGGGCCGCAAGGTGCTCGGCGACATGGGCGCCAAGCTGAAGAAGTTCGGCAAGCTCGTCAGCGATTTCGTCGAGCAGGAAGGCGTGAAGTCGGAGATGTCGGAGTTCATCAATCCGCTCGCGGACATCGGCGACAAGGTCCAGAAGCTGACGATGGAAATCGGCATGAAGGCGATGCAGAACCCCGATGAAGTGGGCGCTGCTGCCGTGCCGTATCTGCGCACCGTTGGCCACCTGGTGTTCTCGTACTTCTGGGCGCGTATGGCACGCCTCGCGCTGGACAACCAGGCGTCCGGTGATCCGTTCTACAAGTCGAAGCTTGCCACAGCGCGGTTCTACTTCGCGAAGCTGCTGCCCGAAACGGCCGCGACGATCCGCGCCGCGCGCGCCGGATCGAAGACGCTGATGGACATCGACGAAGCGCTGTTCTGAGCAAGCGCGGTGATACGGCGTTGATGAACCAGCGGCCCCGCATCGCTCCCACTACCAAGCCATCACCATTCCCGCGCGGCAGCCACACATCTGACCGCCCATGCCCGGCACGCGGCGAGCACGTCGCGGCGTCGCCCGAGGCACCGGCGAACCACGCCTGCCGCGCCACCGCATCACTTTCTGGAGGAACGACGTGAGCAATCTGATCATTCGCAAGGTGGCCGTGCTCGGCGCCGGCGTGATGGGCGCGCAGATCGCCGCGCACCTGATCAACGCCAAGGTGCCGGTGCTGCTGTTCGACCTGCCCGCCAAGGAAGGTCCGAAGAACGCGATCGCGCTGAAGGCGATCGAGAACCTGAAGAAGCTGTCGCCAGCGCCGTTCGGCGTGAAGGACGACGCGCAGTACATCCAGCCCGCGAACTACGACGACGATATCGCGAAGCTCGCCGAGTGCGACGTCGTGATCGAAGCGATCGCCGAGCGCATGGACTGGAAGCATGACCTGTACAAGAAAGTCGCGCCGCACCTCGGCGCGAACGCGATCTTCGCGACGAATACGTCGGGTCTGTCGATCACCGAGCTCTCAAAGGGCTTCGACGACGAGCTGAAGGCGCGTTTCTGCGGCGTGCACTTCTTCAATCCGCCGCGCTACATGCACCTTGTCGAGCTGATCCCGACCGCCACCACGCGTCCGGAGATCCTCGACCAGCTCGAGACGTTCCTGACGAGCGTGGTCGGCAAGGGCGTCGTGCGCGCGAAAGACACGCCGAACTTCATCGCGAACCGCGTCGGCATCTTCTCGATCCTTGCGGTGATCACGGAGGCCGCGAAGTTCGGCCTGCGCTTCGACGAGGTCGACGATCTGACGGGCAGCCGCCTCGGCCGCGCGAAGTCCGCGACGTTCCGCACCGCGGACGTCGTCGGTCTCGACACGATGGCGCACGTGATCAAGACGATGCAGGACAACCTCGCCGACGATCCGTTCTTCCCGGTGTACGAGACGCCGCCCGTGCTGGCCGCGCTAGTGCAGAAAGGCGCGCTCGGGCAGAAGAGCGGCGCGGGTTTCTACAAGAAGGAAGGCAAGGCAATCAAGGTGCTCGACCCGAAGGCGGGCGAGTACGTGGAAGGCGGCGCGAAGGCCGACGAGATGGTCGGCCGCATCCTGAAGCGTCCGCCGGCGGAGCGCCTGAAGCTGCTGCGCGAATCGGACCATCCGCAGGCGCAGTTCCTGTGGTCGATCTTCCGCGACGTGTTCCACTACATCGCGGTGCATCTCGAATCGATCGCCGACAACGCGCGCGACGTCGATCTTGCGATCCGCTGGGGCTTCGGCTGGAACGAAGGCCCGTTCGAAGGCTGGCAGGCAGCCGGCTGGAAGCAGGTTGCCGAGTGGGTGCAGGACGACATCTCGGCGGGCAAGGCGCTCGCGAACGCGCCGCTGCCGGCATGGGTGCTGGAAGGCCCGGTCGCGGAGAGGGGCGGCGTGCACACCAGCGAAGGCTCGTGGTCACCGGCGGAGCAGCGCTTCGTGCCGCGTTCGTCACTGTCCGTCTATGAGCGCCAGGTGTTTCGCGCGCCGCTCGCGGGCGAGACCGGTGTCGATCCGAAGAACTACGGCAAGACGCTGTTCGAGACCGAGCACGTGCGTGCGTGGGTAGACGACCGAGCGGGCGAAGACGACGTCGTGATCGTCTCGTTCAAGAGCAAGATGAACACGATCGGGCCGGGCGTGATCGAAGGCCTTGAGCAGGCGATCGACGTTGCCGAGCAGGGCTACAAGGGCGTCGTGATCTGGCAGCCGGCGTCGCTGAAGCTCGGCGCGCCCGGTGGCCCGTTCTCGGCCGGCGCGAACCTCGAAGAAGCGATGCCCGCGTTCATGATGGGCGGCGCGAAAGGCATCGAGCCGTTCGTGAAGAAGTTCCAGCAGGGCATGCTGCGCGTGAAGTACGCGAACGTGCCGGTGGTGGCCGCGGTGTCGGGCATCGCGCTCGGCGGCGGCTGCGAGCTCGCGCTGCATAGCGCGAAGCGCGTCGCGCATGTCGAGAGCTATTTTGGGCTAGTCGAAGTGGGCGTGGGTCTCGTGCCCGCGGGCGGCGGCCTGAAGGAAGCGGCGCTGCGCGCGGCGGAAGCGGCGAACGCCGTCGGCGCGGGCGGCAGCGATCTGCTCAAGTTCCTGCAGAAATCGTTCGAAAACGCCGCGATGGCGAAGGTGTCCACTTCGGCGCTCGATGCGCGCGCAATGGGCTATCTGAAGCCGTCGGACACGATCGTGTTCAACGTGTTCGAACTGCTCGACACGGCGAAGAAGGAAGCGCGCGCGCTGGCCGCCGCGGGCTACCGTCCGCCGCTGCGCGCGGCGCAGGTTCCGGTGGCTGGCCGTTCGGCGATCTCGACGATCAAGGCGTCGCTCGTGAACATGCGCGATGGCCGCTTCATCAGCGATCACGATTTCCTGATCGCGGGCCGCATCGCGGAAGCGGTGTGCGGCGGCGACGTCGAGGCGGGTAGTCTGGTCGACGAAGAATGGCTGCTCGCGCTCGAGCGCCGCGCATTCGTCGAGCTGCTCGGCACGCAGAAGACGCAGGAACGGATCATGGGCATGTTGCAGACCGGCAAGCCGGTGCGCAACTGAGCGGCGCGGGCAAAACACTGGATGGAGCTGAGAACATGAGCAACAAACAACTGCAGGACGCTTACATCGTCGCCGCGAGCCGCACGCCGATCGGCAAGGCGCCGCGCGGCGTGTTCAGGAACACGCGCCCCGACGAACTGCTGACGCACGCGATCAAGGCCGCGGTCGCCCAGGTACCGGGCCTCGACACCAGCGTGATCGAAGACGCGATCGTCGGTTGCGCGATTCCCGAAGCGGAGCAGGGCCTGAACGTCGCGCGGATCGGCGCGCTGCTGTCGGGCCTGCCGAATTCGGTCGGCGGTGTGACGGTGAACCGTTTCTGCGCTTCGGGCGTGACCGCGCTTGCGATGGCGGCGGACCGCATCCGCGTCGGCGAAGCCGATGCGATGATCGCGGGCGGCTGCGAGTCGATGAGCATGGTGCCGATGATGGGCAACAAGCCGTCGCTGTCGCCGCACATTTTCGATCGCGACGAGAACGTCGGCATCGCGTACGGCATGGGCCTGACGGCCGAGAAGGTCGCGGAGCGCTGGAAAGTGAGCCGCGAAGCGCAGGACGCGTTCGCCGTCGAATCGCATCGCCGTGCGCTGGCGGCGCAGCAAGCCGGCGAATTCGCGGACGAGATCGCCGTGTACACGCTCGCCGAACGTTTCCCCGATCTGGCGACGGGCGAGATCAAGGTGAACAGCCGCGAAATCGCGCTCGACGAAGGTCCGCGCGCGGACACGACCATGGACGGCCTCGCGAAGCTGCGCGCGGTGTTCGCGAACAGGGGCTCGGTGACAGCGGGCAACAGCTCGCAGACGTCGGACGGCGCGGGCGCGCTGATCGTCGTGTCGGAAAAAATCCTGAAGCAGTTCAACCTGACGCCGCTCGCGCGCTTCGCGAGTTTTGCCGTGCGCGGTGTGCCGCCGGAGATCATGGGCATCGGGCCGAAGGAAGCGATTCCGGCCGCGCTGAAGGCGGCCGGCCTGAAGCAGGACGACCTCGACTGGATCGAGCTCAACGAAGCGTTCGCCGCGCAGTCGCTGGCGGTGATCCAGGACCTGGGCCTCGACACGTCCAAGGTGAACCCGATGGGCGGCGCGATCGCACTGGGCCATCCGCTCGGCGCGACGGGCGCGATCCGTGCGGCGACGGTGGTGCACGGCCTGCGCCGGCGCAACCTGAAGTACGGCATGGTGACGATGTGCGTCGGCACCGGCATGGGCGCGGCGGGCATCATCGAACGTCTGTAACGGTCGTACCTGCGATGCGCGGCTTGCGCGTCTCATGCGTCGCGTGACGCACTCCCAACGGTTCGCGGGCCTGTGGCTTGCGGACCGTTTTCGTATTCAGAAGGCACTGAGGAGATGACGATGGATATCCTGGTCGAGCGCGGCAACGGCGTGCTCACGATCGCGTTCAACCGGCCGGAGCGCAAGAACGCGATCACGGCCGCGATGTACCAGACGATGGCCGATGCGCTCGTCGCCGCGAAGACCGACACGGCGGTGCGCGCGATCCTGATTCACGGCAGCCCCGGCATCTTCAGCGCGGGCAACGATCTCGAAGACTTCCTGAAGTCGCCGCCTGCCGGCGAGAACGCGCCGGTGTTCCAGTTCCTGCGCGCGATCAGCGCGGCGGAGAAGCCGGTCGTCGCGGCGGTGACGGGGCACGCGGTGGGTATCGGCACGACGCTGCTGCTGCACTGCGACCTCGTCTACGCGGCTGACAGCGCGACGTTCTCGCTGCCGTTCGCGCAGCTGGGCCTGTGCCCGGAGGCAGCGTCGAGCCTGCTGCTGCAGCGCGTCGCGGGTTATCAGGCGGCGGCGGAAAGGCTGCTGCTCGGCGAAGCGTTCGATGCGCGCGAAGCACACCGGATGGGCATCGTGAACCAGGTGCTGCCCGCGGCCGACGTGCTGCGGCATGCGCAGGCGCAGGCGGCGAAGCTGGTCGCGCTGCCAGCGTCGTCGCTGCGTGTGACGAAAGCGCTGATGAAACGCGCGGCGCAGCATGAGATCGACACGCAGATGGTCGAAGAGGCGGTGCACTTCGGCAAGATGCTGCTCGCGCCGGAAGCGCGTGAAGCGTTCAAGGCGTTCTTTGAGAAGCGCAAGCCGGATTTCAGTTCGTTTTCGTAGGGGGAGGGGAGGCGCGTCGCGCCGTACTGCGGCCCCCCACCTCCCTCACTCGCTGTAATCCACATAGCTCCGTTCGCGGCAGAAGCTCGCGAGCCGGATACCGGCCGTGCGCGCGATCGTGATCGCGAGCGACGACGGCGCCGAGATGGTCGCGACCATCGGCACGCCGACGCGCGCCGCCTTTCGCACCAGTTCGTAGCTTGCGCGGCTCGACAGGAACACGAAGCCGTCATGCGTGTCCTGGCGGTCCAGCACCAGCTGGCCGATCAGCTTGTCGAGCGCGTTGTGCCGGCCCACGTCTTCGAACGCGCAGCGGATCGCGCCCTGCGCGTCGCACCACGCGGCCGCGTGCAGGCCGCCGGTCAGCTTCGTCAGCGCCTGATGGGCGGGCAGTTCGCGCGCCGCGCGAGCGATCGCATCCGGCGCCAGGCGCGCGAGAAAGCCGGTGTCCGGCACGCGCTCGGGCTGCAGGTCGAGCAGATCGATGCTCTCGATTCCGCACACGCCGCAGCCGGTGCGGCCCGCGAGCGCGCGGCGCCGCTCCTTCAGCGCGACGAAATGCTGCTGCACGATCTGCAGATGAACTTCCGCGTGCGGCAGGTCGCCCGCTTCGAAATACGCGACTTCGATATCGTGGATGTCGCTGCCGCGTTCGACGATCCCTTCCGATATCGCGAAACCGACCGCGAACGCCTCCAGATCGCGCGGCGTGCACATCATCACCGCGTGCGAAATGCCGTTGAATACCAGCGCGACCGGCCACTCCTGACCGACCTGATCGGTGAGCGATTCGGTCGCACCGTCACGATGCCGCCGCACCTGCTGTGCGATGACGCCGGGTTGCCCGGCCGTATCCAGATCGTTCAAGTGAAGCCTCCCGTTGCCGACCCGCCGCCATCCGACGCGTCGCGAATAAGGTTCTAAAATACCTCAAGCCGGCCCCGCGCGCCGGCCGCGGCTCGCACGGGCCGCACTGCGCGATTCTGCCGCACCGCATCGATTGCACGCACACCGAGCACACCGAGGACACTGCCATGGGCCTGAGCGAAGCGCCGATCCTGTTCGGTTTCGAAACCGTCTCTTCCGAGAATCTCACCTACATCCCGATGTCGGTGCGCTTCAACCTCGACCGCTTCGGGCTGCGGATCTCGCTGCAGCAGTGGCAGGCGCTGCCGCACGAAGACCGAGTGCTGCTGGCGCGCTTCCCGGTCGAGGAAGACGCGGCGATCGAGCCGAACTTCGATCATGCGCTGTTCGAAATGCTGCGCACGCACGCGAATGTCGAGCCGGAGTGGTTCACGCCGGAGGAATCGCCCGCGTGGCGCAACACCGACAGCGTGCCGGAAGGGATCGCCAACCAGGCGGCGCTCGCCAACGTCGGCACGCCCACGCCTGCCCAGTGGGCGCGGCTCGACGGCTTCCAGCGATACGTGCTCGCCAAGCTGTCCCGCAAGCCGGAAGGCAACCACGACTTCATTCCCGCGATGAAGGAGTTCGGTCTGCTCCAGTAACGGGTGGTAACGCTTCCAGAATTTGTAGGATAAGTCTCAACTCTGTCCCCTCGCTGCCGTTATCCAGAAGTTGGCACGTAGCAGCCGGCACCTTGCGGCATCCACTTCCACGCAAGGCGCCCGAGGCAGGCCGCGCCCCGTCCGGGCTGCGGCGCCGCTGGCGCGCACCGCCGGCTGCACGGACGAAGCTGGGAACCCATGAATCCTTTCCTATCGAAGCGGCTGCTGATCAATATCGCAGTCGTGGTGGTGGCAGTCGGCGCGAACGCGGTGGTGGCGTACACGCAGATCCGCGGCCAATGCCAGGCCGACGCGCGCACGATGCACGCCACCGCCATCCGTCAGACGCTCGACGCCTGGCGCGCGACCCTCGACGAGGGAACGGCTGCGCTCGGCCGTTTCGCGTCGAACGGCGCGCTCGAACCCGCCGCGCGGGCCAGCGAGCGCACGCGCACTTTCACCGGCCTCGAAGCGACGTTGCGCGACGCGTTTGCCGCCGACCCCGACGCCACGGCTCGCCTCGACCGGGTCTCGACCGAGACGCTGCAGTTCGAGCTGGATCTTCAGTCCGCACTGGCTCGCGGGGCCGACGCCGAACATCGGGAGGCCGCGCAGACAGGGTCAACCCCGGCAGCCGCCGTCCAGCTCGCAACAGCCCGCACGGCGGCCGCGGCGGCGTACGTGCGCATCGACCTCGCTACCGCGCACATCAACCACGACATCGCTGCGCTGCGGCAATGGGAGGACGCGCAGCTGAAGGCCGTCGTCGACCAGTCGACTCTGGCTGCGCGCCGCGGCGTGCTGATGCTGATCCTGACCATGCTCGGCGGCACGACGCTGCTGATCTACACGTTCGGCGTGCGCGAAAGCGCCGCGCGCGAGAAGCTGCGCATCGCGCGCTCGCTGTGGAGCAGCGACGGACGGTTCCGCGCGCTGTTCGACGCGCACCCGGTGCCGATGTACATCTTCGACCGCGAGACGCTGCACTTTCTCGCGGTGAACGCGGCCGCGACCGAGCAATACGGCTATACGGAAGCGGAATTCCTCGGCATGACGCTGGGCGCGATCCGCTCCGGCGACGAGTTCTCGCGGCTCGAAACCTACCTGCAGCGCAGCGTCTCCGCCGGGCATCAGAGCAGCACGATGGCGGGCATCTGGCAGCACCGGCGCAAGGACGGCTCGCAGGTGAGCGTGGACATCTCGTACCACGCGCTCAGCTTCATGGGCCGCGACGCGATCTTCGTGCTGGCCGACGATGTCACCGACCAGATCAACGCCGAAGCCGAGGCGCAGCGCTCGAAGCAGATGCTCGAGACGGTGATCCACAACATTCCGCAGCGCATTTTCTGGAAAGACCGCGAGTCGCGCTATCTGGGCTGTAATGCTGCGTTCGCGCGCGATGCGGGCCTCGCGTATCCGGAGCAGCTGATCGGCAAGACCGATTTCGAGCTGCCATGGCGCGCCTACGCGGACACGCTGCGCGCCGACGACCATGAGGTCGCCACGTCGGGCGTGCCGAAACTGCATTACGAAACCAGTCTGACGATCGACGGTGGCCCCGTCACCGTGATCACGAACAAGCTGCCGCTCACCGACAGCGACGGGCGCGTGATGGGCGTGCTCGGCGCCTATACGGACGTGACCGAGCGCCGCCGCGCCGATCTCGCGCTGCGTCTGCAGAGCCGCGCGCTCGATGCGAGCGTGAACGCGATCCTGATCACCGCGCCGTCCGACAACGGCAACCTGATCGAGTACGTGAACCCGGCGTTCAAGCGGATCACCGGCTACGACCCGTCCGAGGTGATGGGACAGGACTGCCGCGTGCTGCAGCGCGACGACCGCGACCAGGAAGGGCTCGCCGCGATCCGCCAGGGCCTCGCGATGAACCGCGAGGTCAGCGCCGTGCTGCGCAACTATCGCAAGGACGGCGCGCTGTTCTGGAACCAGCTCTACATCGCGCCGGTGCCGGACGCGGACGGCCAGACCACCCACCACATCGGCGTGATCAACGACGTGACCGAGCTGATCCGCTATCAGGAGCAGCTCGAATATCAGGCGAACTACGACGGGCTCACCCGGCTGCCGAACCGCAACCTGCTGCGCGACCGTCTGCAGCAGGCGCTGGTCGCGGCCACGCGCCGCGAACTCGGCGTCGCGGTGGTGTTCATCGACCTCGACGGCTTCAAGAACGTCAACGACAGCCTCGGCCATAGCGTCGGCGACCGGTTGCTGTCGGTGGTCGCGGAGCGGCTCGCGCGTTGCGCGCGGGCGAGCGATACGGTCGCGCGGCATGGCGGCGACGAGTTCGTGGTGGTGGTCACCGATACCGTCGACGAGCAGTCGCTGATCGCGTGGATGGAGCGCGTGCGCGCGGCGATCTCCGAGCCCGTGTGGCTCGACGGCACCGAGCTCTATGTGGGCTGCAGCATGGGCGCGAGCCTGTTCCCGCAGGATGGCGAGGACGTCGAAACGCTGATGAAGAAGGCCGACCTCGCGATGTACCGCGCGAAGGACATGGGCCGCAACACGTTCCAGTTCTACCAGCCGGAGATGAACGCGAGCGCGGGTGCGCGCCTGTCGCTCGAACGCCGGCTGCGCCGCGCGCTGCGCGACAACGAGTTCCTGCTGCACTACCAGCCGCAGGTCGATCTCTCGACGGGCCGCATCGTCGGTCTGGAGGCGCTGGTGCGCTGGCGCGATCCCGAAGTCGGGCTGGTGCCGCCGTCATCGTTCATCCCCGTTGCCGAGGAGAGCGGTCTGATCGGACCGTTGTCGGAGTGGGTGCTGCGCGAGGCGTGCGCGCAGAACAAGGCGTGGCAGGACGCCGGCCTGCCGCCGGCGCGCGTGTCGGTGAATCTTTCCGCGCGGCAGTTCGAACAGCACGACATCTCGCGGCTCGTCACCGACGTACTGGAGGAGACCGGGCTCGAGCCGCGCTATCTGGAGCTGGAACTGACCGAGAGCGCGATCATGCGCAATGCCGAAGGCGCGGTGTCGATGCTGAACGAGCTGCACGCGCTCGGCATCGGGCTCGCGATCGACGACTTCGGCACCGGCTACTCGAGCCTCAGCTACCTGAAGCGCTTCCCGGTGGACCGGCTGAAGATCGACCGCTCGTTCGTGTCGGACATCGGCGAATCCGATGACGACGAAACCATCACGTCCGCGATCATCGCGCTCGCGCATTCGCTGGAACTGGAGGTGATCGCGGAGGGCGTGGAGACACTCGAGCAGCTCGAGTTCCTGAGGGCGCGTGCCTGCGACGGCATGCAGGGCTTCTACTTCTCGAAGCCGGTGCCGCGCGACGCGGTGTCGGTGCTGTTGCAGCAGTACCGCTCGACGCCGGCGCTCGAAGCGGTTTAAAGCGCGGCCGCTGGTGTGTGCGCCGGCCGCGCGGATGATCAAACGATCAGCCGATCGACGGCAGCGCGCGCGGGCGGCGATCGCTGTCCGTCGCGACGTAGGTGAGCATCGCTTCGGTCACCTTGACGACCTCCTGTGCGAGGCTCATCCGCTGCGCGTACACCTCGACCGACACGGTGACCGACGTGTTGCCGGTCTTCACGATGTCCGCATAGAAGCTCAGCAGATCGCCGACGAATACCGGCTGCTTGAACACGAACGAGTTGACCGCGATCGTCGCGACCCGACCGTTCGCGCGGCGGCTCGCCGGGATCGAGCCGGCAATGTCGACCTGCGCCATGATCCAGCCGCCGAACACGTCGCCATGCACGTTCGCATCCGACGGTTGCGGCACGACGCGTAGCGCGCAGGATTTCTGGGGAAGTTGGAGCGATTCGGTCATCGTGGCACCCTGAAGAAAATGATGAGCCGCAGCGGAGGCGCATTTGGCGCGATCCCGTGGCAACTGCGCACGGCAACGGCCCGCGTTCGCGGCCGGATTGCGGCGACGGGACCGAAAGCGGCGCCAGCCGGCTTCTGCGACAATAGATCGATCAGGAATTGTACGGGAAAGCTCGCGACCGGAACGGCTCGTCACAAAAGCCGCGTCGCGTTGACTCGCAGGCGCAGCCGCTGCGCCACACCGTGCAATCCAGGCCCCGTCCCCCAATCGAATTCCATGCGCCGCTATTCCGCTTCGTCCGAGCCGCCTCCACCGGTCTCGAACCAACCTCGCAACGACTGGCAGACCATCCTGTCGCTGCTGCCGTATCTGTCTGCGTACAAGGCGCGCGTCACGTTCGCGCTGACCTGCCTGATCGGCGCGAAGGTCGCGAACCTCGGCGTGCCGGTCGTGATGAAGCACATCGTCGACAACCTCGCGGGCGTCCGGCATCTCGCGGCGCTCGGCCGCGCGGACCAGGCGCCCGGCGTCGTGCTCGTGAGCGGCATGGGTCTGCTGGTGATCGCGTATGCGGTGGTGCGGCTGTCCACGTCGCTCTTCACCGAGTTGCGCGAGATCCTGTTCTCGAAGGTCACCGAGAGCGCGGTGCGGCGCCTCGCGCTGCAGGTGTTCCGGCATCTGCATGCGCTGTCGCTGCGGTTTCACCTCGAACGGCAGACGGGCGGCATGTCGCGCGACATCGAACGCGGCACGCGCGGCATCACGCAACTGATCTCGTATTCCCTTTACAGCATCCTGCCGACGCTCGTCGAAGTCGGACTTGTGCTGACCTTCTTCGTGGTGCGCTACGAGGCGTACTACGCGATCGTCACGCTGATCGCACTCGTGCTGTACATCGGGTTCACCGTGAAGGTGACCGAGTGGCGCACGCATTTTCGCCGCACGATGAACGAGCTCGATTCGCGCGCGAACTCGCGGGCCATCGATTCGCTCCTGAACTACGAGACCGTCAAGTACTTCAACAACGAGGAGTGGGAAGCGCGCCGCTACGACGAAAACCTGCAGCGCTATCGCGCGGCCGCGATCAAGTCGCAGCATTCGCTGTCGGCGCTGAATTTCGGGCAGCAGGCGATCATCGGCACAGGGCTCGTGTTCATCCTGTGGCGCGCAACTCAAGGCGTGATGGCGGGGCGCCTGACGCTCGGCGATCTCGTGCTGATCAACACGTTCATGCTGCAGCTGTACATTCCGCTCAACTTTCTCGGCGTGGTGTACCGCGAGCTGAAGCAGAGCCTGACGGACATGGACCGCATGTTCTCGCTGCTCGGCCAGACGCGCGAAGTGCCCGACGCCGAGGGCGCCACGCCGCTCGCCGTGCGCGGCGCGGAAGTGCGCTTCGAGCACGTAAACTTTTCATACGAGGCGTCGCGCCAGATCCTGCACGACGTCAGCTTCACGATTCCGGCGGGCACGACGACCGCGGTGGTCGGCCATAGCGGCTCGGGCAAGTCGACGCTCGCGCGGCTCCTGTTCCGCTTCTACGATCTTGATCGCGCGGCGGGCGGCGCGATCCGCATCGACGGTCAGGATATTCGCGATGTGACACAGGATTCACTGCGCGCGTCGATCGGCATCGTGCCGCAGGACACGGTGCTCTTCAACGATTCGATCTACTACAACATCGCGTACGGCTGGCCGTCCGCGACGCGCGACGAAGTGATCGCGGCGGCGCGCGCGGCGCATATTCACGAGTTCATTGAGAGCCTGCCGAAGGGCTATGACACGCCGGTCGGCGAACGCGGGCTGAAGCTGTCGGGCGGCGAGAAGCAGCGCGTCGCGATCGCGCGCACGCTGTTGAAGAACCCGCCGGTGCTGCTGTTCGACGAGGCCACGTCGGCGCTCGATTCGCGCTCGGAACGCGCGATCCAGCACGAACTCGACCAGATCGCCCGCGACCGCACGACGCTGATCATCGCGCACCGGCTGTCCACGGTCGTGCACGCACAGCAGATCATCGTGATGGACCACGGGCGTATCGTCGAGTGCGGCACGTACGACGAATTGCTGCGCGCGGGCGGTCTGTTCGAGCAGATGTGGGCGCTGCAGCAGCGCGCGGCGCATGGCGAAGCGGCGATCGAGGCCGCGCAGGCGGCGGAGGCGAGTGGCGTCGCGGCTGTGGGCAGCCTGCCGGTCGGGAAGTAGGCGCGTTGGTGTTGCTGGTTCAGCCAGCCGCGGCTTTCAGTGCAACATCGAGCGCGCCGAGCTGCGCCGCCGTGCCGATGTTGTCCCAGCGTCCTTCATACAGCTCGCCGGTTGCGAGCCCACGGCCGATCGTGTCGAAGTAGTACGGTGTGAGCGGTCTGCGCGTGCCGCGCGACAGATCCCGGAACATCCGCGTGTCGTAGACGGCGATGCTGCCGAACGTCGCGCGCGCGCCGCCTTCGAGCGCCAGCGTGCCGTCGTCGCGCAGCACGAAGTCGCCGTTCGGATGGAACGGCGGATTCGGCACCATCACGAGATGCATGCCCGGCTCGGCGGCCGCGGCGAGGCGCGCGGCCGGGTCGCGCAGGCGCGCATAGTCGAAGTCCGCGTAGACGTCGCCGGCTACCGCGACGAAGACTCGCGGCGCGCCACCGGTTTCCAGCAGCGGCAGTGCGTGCGCGATGCCGCCGGCCGTTTCCAGCGCGTCGCCTGTTTCGGCCGAATAGCGCAGCGCGACGCCCCACTGCGAGCCGTCGCCTAGCGTCGCGGCGAACTGCTCGCCGAGCCACGCGTGATTGATCACGATCGTCGTGAAGCCGGCGCGCGCGAGCCGTTCGATCTGCCAGACGATCAGTGGCTTTCCGCCCGCTTCGAGCAGCGGTTTCGGGCAGGTGTCGGTGAGCGGACGCATGCGTTCGCCGCGTCCGGCGGCGAAGATCATCGCGAGATCGAGCGGTGCGGTCATCGTGTGGCTCAGAACGTGTAGCCGACGTCGACGCTGCGGCCTTCGAGCCGGTCGAGCAGCGCGCCGAACGGCGCGAGCGGCCGGTACCGTCCGCACACCTTGCGCGCATACTTGACGAAGCGCGGCAGATCCTTCAGATAATGCGGCTTGCCGTCGCGATAATTGATGCGCGCGAACAGGCCGAGCACCTTGATGTGCCGTTGCAGACCCATCCATTCGAGCTGGCGGTAGAACTCGCCGAAGTCGGGATCGACCGGCAGTCCGGCCTTTTTCGCACGCTCCCAGTAGTACGCGAAGCAGTCGAGTTCGAACGCTTCGTCCCAGCTGATGAACGCGTCGCGCAGCAGCGACGCGACGTCATACGTGATCGGGCCGTACACCGCGTCCTGGAAATCGAGCACGCCGGGGTTCGGCTCCGCGATCATCAGGTTGCGCGGCATGAAGTCGCGCAGCATGAACACCTGCGGCTGCGCGCGGGCGCTGGCGATCAGGAGCGCGAAGGTGCGGTCGAGCACGCCGCGGGTCGGCTCGTCGACTTCGAGGCCGAGATGGCGGCCGATATACCACTCAGGCATCAGTTCCATTTCCCGGCGCAGGAACGCTTCGTCGAACGGCGGCAGTACGTCTTCGCGCGATGTGGACTGCCAGCGGATCAGCGCGTCCAGCGCCCCGCGCATCAGCGGACGGGCGTTGTCTTCGTTCAGCACGTTGATGTACTGCGTGGTGCCCAGATCCGTCACGAGCATCAGGCCCGCGTCGAAATCGGTCTCGAGGATACGCGGCACGTGCACGCCGGCCGTGCCCAGCAGCTGCGCGACCTGCACGAACTCGCGGCACTTCTCGGGCGGCGGCGCATCGACGGCGATCGCCGTACCGCCTTCGAGGTTCGCCGCGTTCAGCCGGAAGTAGCGCCGGAAGCTCGCGTCCGACGAAGCGGGTGCGAGCGTCGCAACGTCGAGCCCGTAACGCGCGGCGTGCGTGCCGAGCCAGCTGGCCAGCAGCGCGACGCGCGCGTCCGTGGCGCACGGCGCAGCGGATGCGGCAGCGGAAACGGCGGTGGAAGGGACAGGAGAGGCAGTGGAAGTGGATTGAAACGTCATGAAAACCGGGCGCAGAGTCAGGTGGGCAACGTCTTGCCATATAATACCCCACGACTTTTTTGACGCGATCCGCGCCAGCCCGCTGTCATCCGGTTTGATCGCCCGCCTTATCCACGTGACCTCTGGCCTGTGAGCGGGTCGGTTCGCCAATCCATACATGCCGCCAAGACAGCTTTCCAGAACGACTCCCTCTTGTGACGGTGTGCCGCGCAAACGGCGGCTCGTCGCGGCGTTAATCGCCGTGCCGGGTCTTGTGCCCGCGCTCGCGCATGCCCAGTTGAGCGGCGACGCGGCCCAGCCGCAGGCGCTCGATGCGCCATGGGGATTGCGGCTCGCCCCCCAGCTCGAAGAACATCCGTTGCAGGGCGGCCAGGCGCCGGCCACCTTCGTGCTGGGCGATTCGACCACCGGCACGGCTGACCAGGACGTCGCGGCGAAGGGCTCGGCGGAACTGCGCCGCGGCGTGGCGACGATCAAGGCCGACGCGCTGCATTACGACGAAGACACCGACATGGCCGACGCGTACGGCAGCGTGCACGTGTCGCAGAACGGCAATACCTTCGTCGGTCCCGAAGCGCATCTGAAAGTGGAATCGAGCGAAGGCTACATGACCGCGCCGAAGTACCACTTCCAGATGACGGGCGGTTCCGGCAGTGCGGAACGGGTGGACCTGCTCGACAACGAGCGCTCGGTGTTCACGAGCGGCACCTATACCGCGTGCCAGTGCGAAACGAACCCCGCGTGGTACATCCGCGGCAGCGAGTTCGACTTCGACACCGGCGCCGACGAAGGTGTCGCGCACAACGGCGTGCTGTTTTTCCAGGGCGTGCCGATCTTCGGTAGCCCGTGGCTGTCGTTTCCGCTTTCCGGCGAGCGCCGTAGCGGTCTGCTGCCGCCGGTGTTCTCGGTCAGTTCGACGAACGGCCTCGAGCTGTCGGTACCGTACTACTTCAACATCGCGCCCGACCGCGATCTGACGCTCACGCCGCGTCTGATCTCGAAGCGCGGGGTGCAGACGCAGGCGATCTACCGCTATCTGTCGCCGAACTATTCGGGCACGATCACCGGCGAATTCCTGCCGGACGACGCGATCACGAAGACGAACCGGTACGCGCTGTACATCCAGCACAACCAGAACTTCGGCGATGGTTTCGGCGGCTACGTCTACTACAACAAGGTCTCGGACAACACCTATCCGGAAGATCTCGCATCGTCGACGAACCAGTTCCTGAACGGCACCCAGCTGCTGTACCAGCAGGAAGCCGGTTTGACCTACAACAACGGCCCGTGGTCGGTGCTCGCTCGCTACCAGCACTGGCAGACGCTGACGCCGTCGGTCGCACCGTACGGACGCGAGCCGGAACTGAACGTCAAGTACGCGAAGTACGACGTCGACGGTTTCGACTTCGGCGCGGTGGCCGATTATTCGCGCTTTCGCATCACTACGCCGGACACGACCCAGGGTGACCGGATCACGTTCGATCCGTACCTGTCGTATTCGGTCGTCGGCCCCGGCTACTTCGTCACGCCGAAGGTGCAGTGGCACTTCGCGTCGTACGATCTGAGCAATATCGGCACGGGCGCGCCCGCCGGCCAGCCGAAAGACTTCACCGAGCAGGTGCCCACCTTCTCGTTCGACACGGGCCTGATCTTCGACCGTTCGGTGCGGATCTTCGGCGAGGACTATATCCAGACGCTCGAACCGCGCCTGTATTACGTCTACACGCCGTATCACAACCAGAATTTCGCGCCGCTGTTCGATACCGCGGACTCCGACTTCGGCCTCGCGGAAATCTTCACGCCGAACACGTTCGTCGGCGACGACCGCATCGCCGATGCGAACCGTCTGACGGCCGCGGTCACCACGCGCTTCATCAACCCGGAAACCGGCGACGAGCGCGCGCGCTTCGTGCTCGCGCAGCAGTACTACTTCCAGGATCAGCGCGTGACGCTCGAGCCGGGCGAAAGCAACGCCCAGGCCACGCACTCCGACCTGATCGCGGGCGCGTCGCTCAAGCTCGGCGCCGGTTTCGCGTCGGAAACGGCGTTCCAATATAATGCTGACAATAACCAGCTGGTGAAATCGAGCATCGGTTTCGGCTTCAGCCCGGAAACCGGCAAGGTCGTGAACGTTTCGTACCGCTACACGCGCGCGAATACGACCCTTGACAACACGCCGATCAACCAGTTCCTCGTGTCTGGCCAGTGGCCGCTGACGCACCACATGTACGGCGTCGCGCGCTTCAACTACGACATGAACGGGCACCGGATCGTCGATGGCCTGCTCGGCCTGCAGTACGACGCCGACTGCTGGACGCTCGGCGTCGGTCTGCAGCGCTACGCGAACGGCGTCAATACGTCGGGCGAGCAGACGTCGGCCACGCGCTTCCTGGCGCAGATCACGTTCAAGGGGCTGTCGAACGTCGACAACGGGCTGTCCGCGGCTTTCCGCGCCAGCGTGCCGGGCTATACGCCGATCCCGGCGCCGCCGCCGCCCGAAGCGCGGTTCACGAACTACGAATGACGGTCGGCAGACCGGCTTGCGAGACCAAAGGACGGGCGGGCGCCCGATATCACTGGAGTATCTGTGGCAATCATGAAAAAGCTTAGCTTCACACTGTCCGCGGCATGGCTCGTCGCCGTCGCTTCCCTGATGCCCGCCGCTTCCGTGCAGGCTCAGGCGCTCAGCGACAACAATGGCCAGACCGTCGATACGATCGCGGCGGTGGTCAACAACGGCGTGATCACGCAGCGCGAGCTCGACCAGCGCGTCGGCCTGATCACGCGCCGCCTTCAGCAGCAGCACGCGCCCGTTCCGCCGGTCGACCAGCTTCGCCAGCAGGTGCTGAACCAGATGGTGCTCGAACGCATCCAGCTGCAAAAGGCGAAGGAAGACGGCATCACTGTCGACGACGCCGCGGTGAACCGCACGCTCGAGCGCCTCGCGCAGGCGAACAACATGTCGCTCGAAATCTACCGTGCGCGCATCGAGGCGGAAGGGGTGCCCTGGTCCACCTTCACGAACGACGCCCGCAACGAGCTGACGCTCTCGAAGCTGCGCGAGAAGGAAGTGGACAGCAAGGTGACGGTGTCCGACGCGGAAGTCGCGAACTACATCGCGAGCCAGCGCGGCCCGAACGCCGGCCTCACCAACGACCTGCGCTTCGAGCACATCTTCCTGAACGCACCGCTCAACGCGTCGGAAACCGATATCGAAGCGGCGCAGCGCAAGGCGCAGTCGCTCCTGTCGGAAGCGCAGAACGGCGCGAACTTCGAGAAGCTCGCGAAGAACAACTCGCAGGCGCCGGATGCTTCGAAGGGCGGCGACATGGGCTATCAGCCGCCTTCGTCGCTGCCGCCGAAGTTCGTCGAAGCCGCGGCGAACCTGCGCGCGGGTGAAGTCAACTCCACGGTGATCCGCACGGATAGCGGCTTCGAAGTGCTGCGCCTCGTCGATCGCCGCGCCAGCGACAGCACGCAGACCGGCGACGCGCCGAAGATCGTGCAGACGCACGTGCGCCACATCCTGCTGCGCGTCGGCGACGGCCTGTCCGAACAGCAGGCGCGCCAGAAGCTGCTCGATATCCGCCAGCAGATCGCGAACGGAGGCGACTTCGGCAACTACGCGCGTACGTACTCGCAGGACGGCTCGGCGTCGCAGGGCGGCGACCTCGGCTGGATCAGCCCGGGCGAAACGGTGCCGGAATTCGAGCGTGCGATGAACAGCCTGAAGGACGGCCAGATCAGCGAGCCGGTGCGCAGCGAATACGGCTATCACCTGATCCAGGTGCTCGGCCGCCGCGATGCGGAAGGCTCGGTCACCCAGCAGATGGATCTCGCGCGTCAGGCGATCGGCCAGCGCAAGGCCGAGCAGGCGTACTCCGACTGGCTGCGCGAACTGCGTGACAGCGCGTACGTCGAGTACAAGATCAGCGGCATGCAGCCGCCGCAAGTGCACTGACCATGAGCCGGGCCGCTACGCATCCGCCGGTGCAGATCGCGATCACGACCGGCGAACCCGCCGGCGTCGGTCCCGAACTGACCGCGCAGGCGCTGGCGGGCGCGGCCGCGCATTGGCCCGACGCGCGCTTCACCGTGCTCGGCGACGCCGCGCTGCTCGCTGGGCGGGCGAAGGCGGTCGGCGTCGACTGGGCGTCGCTTGCGTCGGGTGAGCGCATCCGCGTGCTGAACGTCGCGCTCGGCGCGCCTTCGGTGGCGGGCAAACTCGATGCGGCGAACGGCCGCTACGTGCTCGCGCTGCTCGACCACGCAATCGACGGTGCGCTCGCGCGCACGTTCGATGCGATCGTCACGGCGCCGCTGCAGAAGAGCACGATCAACGATGCCGGTGTGCCGTTCACCGGCCACACCGAATATCTCTCCGAACGCACCGGCACGCCACGCGTCGTGATGATGCTGGCCGGCACCGGGCAGCGTCCGCTGCGTGTCGCGCTCGCCACCACGCATCTGCCGCTGAAGGATGTGTCCGCGGCGCTTTCGATCGAAGGTCTCGTCGACACGCTGCGTATCATCGATCACGACCTGCGCGAACACTTCGGCCTGCCCGCGCCGCGCATTCTCGTGACCGGCCTGAATCCGCACGCGGGTGAAAACGGCTACCTCGGCCGCGAGGAAATCGACGTGATCGAGCCGGCGCTGAAAGCGGCCAACGCGAAGGGCATCGACGCCCGCGGGCCGTATCCGGCGGACACGCTGTTCCAGCCGCGCTATCTGGAGCACGCGGACTGCGTGCTCGCAATGTTCCATGACCAGGGCCTGCCGGTGCTGAAGTACGCAACCTTCGGCGAAGGCATCAACGTGACGCTCGGCCTGCCGATCGTGCGAACCTCCGTGGATCACGGCACCGCGCTCGATCTCGCCGGCTCGGGCCGCGCGGATGCCGGCAGTCTGATCGCCGCGATCGATACGGCCGTCACGATGGCGCGCAATCGCCGCGGCAACTGACCTCTTTCGTTTTTTCCATTGTCGATGTCGAACAGCAGACAGCACCAGGGCCATTTCGCGCGCAAGCGTTTCGGGCAGAACTTTCTGGTCGATATGGGCGTGATCGATGCGATCGTCGACATCATCCGTCCGCAGCGCGGCGAACGCATGGTCGAGATCGGGCCGGGCCTCGCTGCGTTGACCGAACCGCTCGCCGTGCGCATCGCCACGCCAGAGTCGCCGCTGCACGCGGTCGAACTGGACCGCGATCTGATCGCGCGGCTCAAGAAGCAGTTCGGCGACAAGCTCGAACTGCACGAGGGCGACGCGCTCGCGTTCGACTTCGGCTCGCTCGCGCTGCCAGGCGTGCCGGGGGTGCCGGACCACAAGCCGACGCTGCGCATCGTCGGCAACCTGCCGTACAACATTTCGAGCCCGCTGCTGTTTCATCTCGCAACGTTCGCGCACTGCGTCGTCGACCAGCACTTCATGCTGCAGAACGAGGTGGTGGAGCGCATGGTGGCCGAGCCGGGCAGCAAGGCGTTCAGCCGTCTCACGGTGATGCTGCAGTACCGCTACGTGATCGACAAACTGCTCGACGTGCCGCCCGAATCGTTCCAGCCGCCGCCGAAGGTCAATTCCGCGATCGTACGGATGATTCCGTACGCGCCGCATGAACTGCCGAAGGTCGATGAAGCCACGCTCGGTGCGCTCGTCACGGACGCGTTTTCGCAGCGGCGCAAGATGCTGCGCAACACGCTGTCGAACTGGCGCGAGCGGGTCGATTTCGACGCGCTCGGCTTCGACCTCGCGCGGCGCGCGGAAGACGTGCCGGTAGACGAATACGTGCGAGTCGCACAGACCGCGAAGCCGGCCGCGCAGGGCGAGTAATCGCCGATGCCGACTATCGGCTGCTAGCCACGAGCCGATCCCCGCCGTGCTGGCGCGTTCACGAGCGCGATGCCCGCGAGCACCAGCAGCGCCGCGGTCAGGAACCGCGTGCTGAACGATTCTCCGAGCAGCAGCACGCCGAACGTGACGCCGAAGAGCGGCGTCATGAACGAAAACACCGACAGCCGTGACGCGATATAGCGCGTGAG
Source organism: Paraburkholderia phosphatilytica (assembly GCF_003443895.1). GTDB lineage: Bacteria > Pseudomonadota > Gammaproteobacteria > Burkholderiales > Burkholderiaceae > Paraburkholderia > Paraburkholderia phosphatilytica. Next base: position 137,159 of record NZ_QQOA01000010.1, read on the forward strand.
CAGCCAGAACCACAGCAGATAGCTGACGAACGCCACCACCACGGCCTGATACGCGAGGCTCATCGCCGCAAGCGGTGTGACGCTCGCCACCTTCACCTGTCCGAGCAGCAGCGCAAGACCCAGCAGCACGATCGCCGACACCGCGAGCTGATAGAACAGCGTCTTGCTCGCGCTGATATGCGCGAGACGCGTGCCGCGCACGACGAGCGTCGTCGCGGCCCACGCGATGCCGCCGAGCACGCCGAGCGCATCGCCGGCAACGCCCGCGAGCGGCGCACCATGCGCGGTGTGCGCCGCCTGCGCGACGTCTGCGCTGCGCACGAAGCCATCCGCGAACGCGAGCGCGATGCCCGCGAACGCGACGGCGATGCCAGTCCATTGCAGCCGCCGCAACCGCTCGCCCGGCACGAAGCAGTGCAGACTGAGCGCGGTAAAGCACGGCGCGGTGTAGAGGAACACGGCCATCCGCGATGCGCTCGTCAGTGTGAGGCCGAAGAAGATGCAGATGAATTCGGTGGCGAACAGCATGCCCGCCAGCACGCCGGCGCCGAGCGTGCCGTCGCGGCGAAAGAGCGGCGTGCCCCGCGTCGACGCCCACGCCCAGACGAGGAGCGTGGCGATCGTCGAGCGCAATCCAGCCTGAAACACGGGCTCGAACGTCGCGTTCGCCGTCTTGATCGCAACCTGCTGCATGCCCCAGATCGCGCACAGCAGAATCATCAGCAGGATCGCGAGGCTGTCGAGCGGGCGTCGAGTGTGCAGAGCGGCGGCGGTCGTGCTCATGAGCGGAATGCTGTCTCGTGTGATTTTTGACTGGAAGGCGCCGCGCGCAATGCGTGCGTTGCTGAACGGGGCCGCGCCTCATGCGACGCGCCCGTGCATTCTGACATCGGATCGCGGTGCCGGCGAGCCGACGGCGGTCGGGCGTTTTTGGTAGAGTCGGTGGTTTCGACGCAAGCAACACGGAGCCCCACGATGCGCCTGCTTCACACCATGCTCCGGGTCGGCGACCTGGACCGTTCGATCAAGTTCTACAGCGAGCTGCTCGGCATGAAAGTGCTGCGCCGCAACGACTATCCGGAAGGCCGCTTCACGCTCGCGTTCGTCGGCTATGAAGACGAACGCGACGGCACCGTGATCGAGCTGACCCATAACTGGGACACCGCTTCGTACGATCTCGGCACGGCGTTCGGTCACCTCGCGGTGGAAGTCGACGACGCCTATGCCGCGTGCGCGAAGATCAAGGAGCAGGGCGGCACGGTTGTGCGCGAAGCGGGCCCGATGAAGCACGGCACGACCGTGATCGCGTTCGTGACGGACCCGGACGGCTACAAGATCGAGTTCATCCAGAAGAAGACGCAGTAACGTCCTCTACTGATCGCCGGGTATTGCCGCCACGCAGGGAACACGATGACTCCGATCGCCACCTTCGCCGACGAGATCGCCGCCGTGAACGCGGCGGTGCAAACGTGGTTCAACGGCACAGAGGAAGCCGGTTTTCTCGACCGGCTGATGGATCATTTCAGCGACGACTGCTCGGTCGTGCTGCCCGACGGCACGCTGCTCGACAAGGTCTCGCTACGCGACGTCTTTGCGGCGCGCGGTGGACTGCGACCGAAGCTGACGATCGAGATCACGGAGATCGCACTGGTTGCCGAATGGGATGGCGGCGCGGTGGCGAGCTACGTCGAGCGCCAGAACGATGGGGTGGGTAATCGCAACGCGCGCCGCTCGACCGTGCTGTTCGTTCGCGACGAAGAGGGCACGCCGCGCTGGTGCCGGCTGCACGAGACATTCTTCAAGGAGTAGCGGCACACACGGCTTTTGCCGCTGTGCTTTTACAGCGTGGGCAGTAACTCGGGCGGATGATGCTTGAGCGTTTGCCGCGCTTCGCGGAATTCCGGAAAGATCGATTCCACCGTCTGCCAGAACGCGGGGCTGTGATTCATCTCGCGCAGATGCGCCAGCTCGTGCGCGACCACGTAGTCGACGATGGCGAGCGGAAAGTGGATCAGCCGCCAGTTGAGGCGGATGCGCCCGTCGCTCGAGCAACTGCCCCAACGCGTCGCCGCTGACGACAACCCATACGCACGGTAGCTCACGCCCAGCTTCTCCGCGTACACCTCGAGCCGTTCGCCGAACAGGCGTTTCGCTTCGGTCTGCAGCCAGCCTTGCACGCGGTCCTTGATCTGCTGCGGGTCGGCCGTGAGCGGCAGCGGCAGCGCAAGCGTGCCGCGCGCGGCATCGTAGGCGAGCGAGCCGGTCGGCGAGGCGAGCGTGACCGTGACCGGCTTGCCGAGGAACGGCACCTGCGCGCCGTCCTTCCAGTCGATCTTCGGCAGCGCGCGTTGTTCGACGCGCGTCTGCCACTCGGTGAGCTTCGTGAAGATCCAGCGCTGCTTGTCGGCGATCGCCGTCTCGATGTCCGCGATCGTGACCCAGCGCGGTGCGGTGATCATCAGCCCGGTACTGTCGATCGCGAAGCCGATCGTGCGGCGCGACGAGCGCTTGAGCGCGTAGTGCAGCGTCTGCGTGCCGAACGTGATGCTGCGCAGCTTCGAGCCATCCGGCGCGCGCAACACGACGGGGTTGTGGGGAACGGCGGGAGCGGGTGTGACCGGCGACAGCGGCGCGCTGCGCTCGTCGAAGAGCGGCAGGTCGAGTTGCCGGCTGTCGAGCGCCGCAGCGGGCTGCGGCCTGGAAGACTTCTGCATCGGTTTCCGCTTGGCGCCCAACAGTCCGCGTAACAGGTCGAGCGGGCGGATCGGGCGCATCAGATTCGGGCTGCGGCGGGCGTGCTGTCCGCGGCGCTATACGCGTTCGGATCGATACGGCGCATCTCTGCTTCGATCCAGGCTTCTACACGCGTATTCAGTTCGTCGGGTGTGAGACCCGCCGACTCGATCGGCTTGCCGATCGACACCGTGACTATACCAGGATATTTATAAAACGAATTGCGCGGCCACACGTGCCCCGCATTGTGTGCGATCGGCACGACAGGCGCGCCCGTTGCGATCGCGAAACGCGTTCCGCCCGTCTTGTACTTGCCTTGCTTGCCGACCGGCGTGCGCGTGCCTTCGGGGAACATGATCACCCACGCGCCTTCGCTCATCCGGTGCTTGCCCTGGCGCGTCACCGAGCTGAACGCGTTCTTGCCTTCCTTGCGATCGATGTGGACCATCTTCAGCATGCCGAGCGCCCAGCCGAAGAACGGCACATACAGCAGCTCGCGCTTGAACACGTAGCAGAGCGGACGCGGCATCAGCGCGGGAAAGGCGAGCGTTTCCCACGCGGACTGATGCTTCGACAGCAGCACGGCTGGGCCGTCCGGCAGATTCTCCCAACCTTGAATCTCGAAGCGGATGCCGTTCAGGTAGCGCGTGACGAAGATCGTCGCGCGGCACCAGCCCACCGCCATCCAGTAGCGCTTGTCCGCATGCAGGAACGGAAATGCGATGAAGCACGCGGTTGCGTACGGCACCGTGAACGCGGCGAAGTAGATGAGGAGCAGCAGCGAGCGGATGAAGAGCATCGGCGTGGTCATGCAGTGATGAGGACGCGCGCGCTGCGCGTCACTCGTGTTCTTCCGAAAGAAAGTCGAGTGCGAACGCGCGGAGGTCGTCGTGGACCTTTGTGCCCGGCGGCAGGTTGCCGGCCGCGAGCGTCTTTTCGCCCTTGCCGGTGCGCACGAGGTGCGTCGGAAAACCGAGCGCCGCGGCCGCCTGCAGGTCGCGCAGCGAATCGCCGACGGACGGCGTGTGCGCCGGATCGATCTCGAAGCGCTCCGCGATCATCTTCAGCATGCCGGGCTTCGGCTTGCGGCATTCGCAGTGATCTTCCGATGTATGCGGGCAGAAGAACACCGCGTCGATGCGCGCGCCGACCGCGGCGGCCGCGCGATGCATCTTCAGATGCATCGCGTTCAGCGTGGCCATGTCGAACAGACCGCGGCCGATGCCGGACTGGTTGGTCGCGACCGCGACGCGGTAGCCGGCGTGGTTCAGACGCGCGATCGCCTCGAGGCTGCCCGGCAGCGCGATCCATTCGTCCGGCGTTTTGATGTACGCGTCCGAGTCGACGTTGATGACGCCGTCCCGGTCGAGCACGATCAGCTTGCGGTTCGGATTGCCCATGACGATGCCTGCGTCAGGCTGCGAGCCGCGAGATATCCGCGACGCAGTTCATCTGCTGGTGCAGCGCGCCGAGCAGCGCGAGACGGTTCGCGCGCAACGCCGGGTCGTCCGCGTTCACCATCACGTCGTTGAAGAACGTGTCGACCGGTTCGCGCAGCGCCGCGAGCGCCGACAGCGCGCCGGTATAGCGGCGCTCGGCGAGTTGCGACTGCACCGCTGGCGTGACCGCTTCGAGCTGCGCGTGCAGCGCCTTCTCGGCCGCTTCCACGAGCAGCGCGGACTGCACGCTGTTCGTGGTCGCGCCTTTCGACTTCTTCAGGATGTTCGAGATGCGCTTGTTCGCCGCCGCGAGCGCCGCGGCTTCCGCCAGCGTCGCGAATTCGCGCACCGCATCCAGACGCGCGACGATGTCGTCGAGGCGTGTCGGGTTCAGCGCGAGCACTGCGTCGATTTCGCCCGCGGCATAGCCGCGTTCGCGCAGGATGCCGCGCAGGCGGTCCACGCAGAACTCGACAATCGCGACCGTCGATTCAGTCACAGCCGGTACGGCCGCGAACTGCGCATGCGCGGCGCGCAGCACTTCGACGAGATCGAGCGGCAACTGCTTTTCGACGAGAATACGCAGCACGCCGAGCGCGTGACGGCGCAGCGCGAACGGGTCTTTCTCGCCGGTGGGCTGCAGGCCGATGCCCCAGATGCCGACGAGCGTTTCGAGCTTGTCCGCGAGCGCGACGATCGTGCCGGTGGTGGTGGCGGGCAACGCGTCGCCGGAGAAGCGCGGCTGGTAGTGCTCGGTGCACGCGAGCGCAACCTCTTCCGGCTCGCCGTCGTGGCGCGCGTAGTAGGTGCCCATCGTGCCCTGCAGCTCGGGGAATTCGCCGACCATGTCGGTGATCAGGTCGGCCTTCGCCAGGTGCGCGGCGCGCTTCGCGAGCGCGACGTCGGCGTTCAGCATCGACGCGATCGCGCCCGACAGCGCTTCGACCCGCTCCACGCGTTGCAGCGCCGAGCCGAGCTTGTTGTGATAGACGACGTTCGCGAGCAACGGCACGCGGTCGGCGAGCGTCTTCTTCTTGTCCTGCTCGAAGAAGAACTTCGCATCGGCGAGACGCGGGCGCACCACGCGCTCGTTGCCTTCGACAATCTCGCCCGGCGTCGTCGTCTGGATGTTCGACACGATCAGGAAGCGCGAGCGCAGCTTGCCGGCTTGATCCGTCAGCGCGAAATACTTCTGGTTGGTCTGCATCGTGAGGATCAGGCATTCCTGCGGCACCTGCAGGAACTCGTCCTCGAAGCGGCACGAATACACGACCGGCCATTCGACGAGCGACGTCACTTCGTCGAGCAGCGACTCGGGCATCACCACGTCGTCGCCTTCCGCCTGCGCGAGCAGATGCGTGCGGATCGCTTCCTTGCGGTCAGCGAAACTCGCGACCACGTGGCCGCGATGCGCGAGCGTTTCCGCGTAGTGGTCCGCGTGCTGGATCTGCACGAAGCCTTCGGACAGGAAGCGATGGCCGAGCGTCGTGTCGTCGGCGTCGATGCCGAATGCCGAGACCGGCACCACGCGTTCGCCATGCAGCACTGTCAGACGATGCACCGGGCGCACGAACTGCACGCTCGATCCATCCGGACGCTGATACGTCATCACCTTCGGGATCGGCAGCTTCGAGATGGCGAGCGCTTCGTCGAGCGCGCCCTGCAGGCCGTCGGCGAGCGTCGCGCCCGGCGCGGCATAGCGCAGGAAGAACGCTTCGGCCTTGCCGTCCGATGCGCGTTCCAGATCGTTCACCGAGAAATCGGGAAAGCCGAGCGCGGCGAGCTTTTTCGCGAGCGGCGCGGTGGGCTGCCCGTTCGCATCGAGTGCGACCGACACCGGCAGCACTTTCTCGCGTACGTGTTTTTCCGGCGCGACGTCGCGCACGTTGCGGATCGTGACGCCGAGGCGGCGCGGCGTCGCATAGCGTTCGAACGACGGCTCGCCGTCGATCAGGTCGCGCGCCGCGAGGCGCTGCACGATGCCTTCGGCAAATGCGTCGCCAAGACGCGCGAGCGCCTTCGGCGGCAGCTCTTCGGTCAGCAGTTCGACGAGCAGGGTAGCGGTATGGGCTTGAGTCATTGTGTTCGTGTTCCCGTTATTGCTGGGCGTCGGGACGGCCGGGTTCGTTCTTCATCGGCGGCGCCCACGCCGGCCGGGCGGCGTCCTGTTCGTCGGTGGTGAGACCCGGCACGCCATGCACCGGGTTGCCGAGCATCGGGAAGCCGAGCTTTTCGCGCGAATCGTAATAGGCCTGCGCGACCTGACGCGACAGATTCCGGATGCGGCCGATGTACGCCGCACGCTCCGTGACCGAGATCGCGCCGCGCGCGTCGAGCAGATTGAACGTGTGCGCGGACTTCAGAACCAGTTCATAGGCCGGCAGCGCGAGCTGCGCTTCGATCATGCGCTTCGCTTCCGCTTCGTAGTTCGAGAAAAACGTGAACAGCAGATCGACGTTCGCGTGCTCGAAGTTGTAGGTGGACTGCTCGACCTCGTTCTGGTGGTACACGTCGCCGTAGGTGAGGCGGCGCAGCTCGGGGCCGTTCGGTCCCTGCTCTTCCCATTCCGTCCAGATCAGGTCGTAGACGTTCTCCACCTTCTGCAGGTACATCGCGAGACGTTCGAGACCGTAGGTGATTTCGCCGAGCACCGGTTTGCAGTCGAGACCGCCCACCTGCTGGAAATACGTGAACTGCGTGACTTCCATGCCGTTCAGCCACACTTCCCAGCCGAGACCCCATGCGCCCAGCGTCGGATTTTCCCAGTCGTCTTCGACGAAACGCACGTCGTTCTGCTTCAGATCGAAGCCGAGCGCGGCGAGCGAGCCGAGGTACAGGTCGAGGATGTTTTCCGGCGCCGGCTTCAGCACGACCTGGTACTGGTAGTAATGCTGCAGGCGGTTCGGGTTCTCGCCGTAGCGGCCGTCCTTCGGGCGGCGCGATGGCTGCACGTAGGCGGCGCGCCACGGTTCCGGGCCGATCGCGCGCAGGAACGTGTGGACGTGCGACGTGCCGGCGCCGACTTCCATGTCGATCGGCTGCAGAAGGGCGCAACCCTGCCGGTCCCAGTAGGACTGCAGCGTCAGGATGATTTGCTGAAACGTGAGCATGAAGTTGTCTTTCTGGCGTGGGGCCGCGACGCGCAGGCGGGTGCGCGCGGGACGGCCGTGGAGCAGACAGCTGCTAAACCGATGATTTTAGCGGAAAGGGCGGGCGGCGACGCTTTTTTGCCGCCGTGCGCGATGCGGCCGCAAACGGATGCGGAGCCACGCGCGGCGACCCCGCTCCGACCGTTATGCCTGACCGTTCCTGCGGCGCAATCCCGGTCCGAACGCGAAACCGAACGCCAGCAGCAGCACCGACACGGCGAGCACCGTGTTGTTGCCGGCGCTCACGTATGGCGTGCGTCCCGTCATGCCCTGCACGTGCGCTTCGATCGAGCCGATCGTGAACGGCGGCATGCGCGCGATCACGTTGCCGTGCGCATCGATCGCGGCGGTGGTGCCGGTGTTGGTGGCGCGCAGCATCGGGCGGCCGGTTTCGAGCGTACGCATCCGCGCGATCTGCAGATGCTGGTCCAGTGCGATCGTGTTGCCGAACCAGGCCAGGTTCGTCGAATTGACGAGCACGCCGGGCGGCGTGTCCGTGTCGCGGATCGACGCCGCGATCTCTTCGCCGAAGATGTCCTCGTAGCAGATGTCGACGGCGACCGCCTGGTTGTGCACGAAGAACGGCTTCTGCACGACCGCGCCGCGCGCGAAATCGCCGAGCGGAATTTTCATCAGGTCGACGAACCAGCGGAAGCCGTACGGCACGAACTCGCCGAACGGCACCAGATGATGTTTGTCGTAGCGGTACAGCGTGCCGCTGTTCGGCGTGATGCCGAACAGGCTGTTCGTGTAGTTCACGACGCGGCCCTCCGGCGTGACGTCGCCGCCGATCGCGCCGAACAGGATCGACGTACCGGTGCTATCCGAGAACTGCCGGATCGCCTGCGCGAACGACGGCGGCACCGCCTGCACGAGTACCGGAATCGCGGTCTCGGGCGTGACGACGAGGTCGGCGCGCCGTTCGGTGATCATCCGCTGATATTCGTCGATCGCGGCGATCACGCCGGCTTCCTCGAACTTCATGTCCTGCTTCACGTTGCCCTGCAGGAGGCGCACCGTGAGCGGCGCATTCGCGGGCACGGTCCATTGCACGAGCGGCAGCAGGAGACCCGCGACGATCAGCGCAACCGCCACGAGCGCGGGCGCCAGTGCGCGGGCGGTTTCACTGCGTGTTGAGTTTGCTTTCGCTTTCGAACCGTTGTTGCCAGCGCCGTTGCCTGAGCCTCGAGCCGCACGCGCATGCAGCAGCGCCTGCACGATCAGCGCGGCGACGAGCGCGAGCATCCAGCCGACGCCATACACGCCCGCGATCGGCGCGAAGCCGGCGAGCGGCCCGTCGACCTGCGCATAGCCGCTCGACAGCCACGGAAAGCCGGTGAACACGTAGCCGCGCAGCCATTCGCCGATCGCCCACGCGCTCGCGAACGCGAACGCGCCGTGCCACGTCGGCGCGAACGGAAGCTGCGGACGCGGGTCCGCGCGGCCGTTGCTCGCGTGCCCCGCGCAGAACGACCAGACACCGGCGGCCAGGCCCGGATAGATCGCGAGGTACAACGAGAACAGCACGAGCGCCGCACCCGCGAGCGGCGCCGCCATGCCGCCGTAGTCGTGCATGCTGACGTACAGCCACCAGACGCCCGTCACGAGATTGCCGAAGCCGAAGCCGAAGCCGGTGAGCGCCGCGCTTTTCCAGCCGGTGGTGCGGGTGAGCCACAGGTAGAAGAACGCGAAGATCGCGATTTCGAGCCAGCCGCCGTGCGGCGTCGGCGCGAAAGAAAGCGTATTGGCCGCTCCCGCCGCGACCGCGACGAGATAGTGCCAGCGGGGCAGCGCGCGGCCGCCTTCTGCGGCGGCGGACGACGTCACGCCGGGGCGCAGACGGGAGGAGATCGGGTCGGCCATGCGTGATGCGGGAAAAGAATAGACGGGTGGATCAGGTGCCGACGTGCTGCGCTTCGCGTTCGCGCTGACCCGCGAGCGGGTCGCGGCGCACGAGCAGCATATGGATCTGGCGGGCGTCGGCGCGCAGCACTTCGAAAATCAGGTCGTCGATGCGCACTTTCTCGCCGCGATGCGGCACGCGCCCGAAATGATGGGTGACGAGTCCGCCGATCGTATCGACTTCCTCGTCGGAGTACTGCGTGTTGAAAGATTCGTTGAACTGCTCGATTTCCGTCAGTGCGCGGACGCGGTAACGGCCGTCCGGCGACGGGATGATGTTGCCGCTTTCCTCGTCGAAATCGTATTCGTCTTCAATGTCGCCGACGATCTGTTCCAGCACGTCTTCGATGGTAATCAGGCCCGCGACGCCGCCGTATTCGTCGACGACGATCGCGATGTGATTGCGGTTCATCCGGAAGTCATGCAGCAGCACGTTGAGCCGCTTCGATTCGGGGATGAATACCGCGGGGCGCAGCATGCCGCGCACGTCGAACTCTTCTTCCGCGTAGAAGCGCAGCAGGTCTTTCGCGAGCAGCACGCCGATCACGTTGTCGCGATTGCCTTCGTACACCGGGTAGCGCGAGTGCGCCTTTTCCAGCACGAACGGCATGAAATCGTGCGGATTGTCCGCGATGTTGATCGCGTCCATCTGGGCGCGGGGAATCATGATGTCGCGCGCGCTGAGATCTGCGACCTGGAACACGCCTTCGATCATCGACAGCGAGTCCGCGTCGATCAGATTGCGCTCGTGCGCGTCTTGAAGGATTTCCAGCAGTTCGGCGCGCGAGTCGGGCTCGGGCGAGATGAGGTCGGTCAGTCGCTCGAGCAGAGAGCGCTTTTCCTGAGGCTTGTCGGTGTGTCGTCGACTGGGATAGGCGTCGTTCATAGTGTGGCGCCCGTCCAGTCTGGGCGCGCTGTTGCAGGAAGTTAAGGATACACCACGCTCATGGCAGGACCATGTCCCGCCGGCTCAGGCCAAACGGACGATGCGCGGCGCGCGGTGGCGCGTCGGTGTTACCGGGGTTGCGTCGGGTCTGCGTCGGGGATGCCTGAGTCCCCATGCTAGCGCAGATCGGCCGCGCGGCGCAGGTACGTCAAAAAAGGGGCGGGTGACGGCACGCTCGTTCGCGGGAAGCGAAATTACCGCGCCTGCCGCCGGCACCGCGCCAGCAGCGCTTCCAGCGCACGGTCGGGCATGCCGCTGTCGCGCAGCGCTTCGACGGTGCGGCTCACGTAGTCGAGCGTCGTGCCGTAGCGGCCGGTCGCGCAGCCGAACACCGTCTGCACGGTGAGGTCGGACAGCTTGCCGGTGTAGGTCGGCACGTCGCGACGCATCACGAACGCGAGCGCGGCCACGCGGCGGCCGTCGGCGAGCGAACAGGGCAACCACATCGGCCGGTACGAGCCCATCGCCATCTCGCGGCGCCACAGCGTGACGAGATGCGGCATCGCGCCCTCGGCCGCGAGCCGGAACGCGATGCCGCTGCACGAGCCGCCGCGGTCCAGCGCGAGCACGAGCCCAGGCTGCTCGGGTGTGCCGCGGTTCACGCGCGACCACAGATACAGCCCGCGGTGATAACCATGCACCTTCGCGCGCACGCTTTCGGCGGTTGGCAGCCCGGGGTTCCAGATCAGCGAGCCATAACCGAAGAGCCACAGGTCGGACGCGCGGTCCCAGTTGCCGAGCGTGCACTCGAGCGATTCCGTGAGTTCGGCTTCGGTGAGGAGACGCGATTCGCCGAGCGAAGGCGGGTAGTTCGGGCAACGCGCGTCGACGGCGTTCAGCGCGTCGACGGCGTTCAGCGCATCGGCGGCGGCTTGCGCGCCGGCGGCGGAACTGGAGAGATCGGCGGGATCGGAAGTGTCGGACGGATCGCGGGCAGTCACGGTGTGCTCAAGACAGCAGCTACAGATACGGGTCAGGATACCCGAGCGAGGTCAGGACCTCGGTTTCGATCGACTCCATCTCCTCCGCTTCGTCTTCCTCTTCGTGATCGTAGCCTTGCGCATGCAGCGTGCCGTGCACGAGCAGATGCGCGTAGTGCGCGGCGAGCGGCTTGCCCTGCTCCGCGGCCTCTTTCTCGACGACCGGACAGCACAGGATCAGATCGCCCGCCACCGGGTCGTCCTCGGACTCGGCATACGCAAAGGTCAGCACGTTCGTCGCGTAATCCTTGCCGCGATAGGTGCGGTTCAGCGTGCGGCCTTCGTCGGCATCGACGAAGCGCACGGTGAGCTCCGCGTCTGCGAAGAGCGCGGCCTTGATCCAGCTGGCCACCGTCGCGCGCGGCAGAACGGCCTTGTGCGACGGGAAGGCCCTGGCTGCGGGGAACTGCACGGTCAGTTTGAGTTTGGGCGCGCGGGGCATGCAGGTTCGATTGTCGTGGCTGCGGGTGGCGGCTCGTGGTTGCGGAAGCGGGACGGCGTCAGGCCGCGCCCTTCGTGTCTTCCTGCTTCGCGTGCGCGTCGTAGGCCTCGACGATCCGCGCGACGAGCGGATGCCGCACCACGTCCGCGCTCGTGAAGCGCGTGAGCGCGATGCCGCGCACGTTGTGCAGCACCTGCTGCGCTTCGATCAGGCCGCTCTTGTTGCCGCGCGGCAGGTCGATCTGCGTGGTGTCGCCGGTGACGACCGCCTTCGAGCCGAAGCCGATGCGCGTGAGGAACATCTTCATCTGCTCGGGCGTCGTGTTCTGCGCCTCGTCGAGAATGATGAACGCGTGATTCAGCGTGCGGCCGCGCATGTACGCGAGCGGCGCGATCTCGATCATCTGGCGTTCGAACATCTTCGCAGTCTTGTCGAAGCCGAGCAGGTCGTACAGCGCGTCGTAGAGCGGCCGCAGGTACGGGTCGACCTTCTGCGCGAGATCGCCCGGCAGGAAGCCGAGCCGCTCGCCTGCTTCCACTGCCGGACGCGTTAGCACGATGCGCTTCACCTGGTCGCGTTCGAGCGCATCGACCGCGCACGCCACCGCGAGGTAGGTCTTTCCGGTGCCGGCCGGGCCGACGCCGAACGTCACGTCGTGCGAGACGATCTGCTTCAGGTATTCGCGCTGCGCCGGCGTGCGGCCGCGCAGATCGGCGCGGCGCGTGTAGAGCCGCGGGCCGGCCTCTTCGGCGTCTTCGCCGCTGACCGAAGCGGGTTCGTCGAACGGATGATCGGGGTCGCCGCGAAAGCGCGGGTCGAGTTCCTCGTCGCCGCCGTTCGTGGCCGCGGGGCTGCCCGGATGCCGCGCTTCGACGAGCGCGAGCTGGATGTCGTCGACGGACAGCGGTTCGCGGGCGCGGTTGTAGAAGTTCTCGAGCGCGGTCATCGCGACCTTGGCGCCTCGTCCGCGGATCGCGATGCGGTGGCCGCGGCGTTGCAGCGTGACGTCGAGCGCCTGCTCGATCTGCCGCAGGTTTTCGTCGAGCGGGCCGCAGAGGTTGGCAAGCCGCGCGTTGTCGTCGCGCGGCGCGTTGAATTCCAGTTGCTGGATGGGCTTCAAGGTGATCGAAAGCTCCTGTGTCGGCGCGATGGCCGTGTTGCCGTGAGCGGGTCAGCCGGACATCGGTAAATGGTGGCTGCGCGTCACGGCTTCAATCCCTGCGTCAGTGGGTGGTAACGGGGACGTCGTCGTGCGCGAGCACCAGTTCGCCGCGCAGCGAATGCGGATACGCGCGCACGATCTTCACGTCGACCATCTGGCCGGTCAGCCGTGCGTGCGACGCCGCCGGCGCCGGGAAATTGACCACCCGGTTGTTCTCGGTGCGACCCGCGAGTTCGTTCGGGTCCTTGCGCGCCGGCCGCTCGACGAGAATGCGCTCGACCTTGCCGACCATCGATTCGCTGATGCGCGCGACGTTTGCCTCGATCGTGGCCTGCAGGTGTTGCAGACGGTGCAGCTTCAGTTCGCGCGGCGTGTCGTCATGCAGGTTCGCCGCCGGCGTGCCAGGACGCGGGCTGTAGATGAACGAGAAGCTCGTGTCGTAGCTCATCTCGTGCACGAGCGCCATCGTCTTCTGGAAATCGTCTTCGGTTTCGCCCGGGAAGCCGACGATGATGTCGGTGGACAGCGACAGGTCCGGACGGATCGCTCGCAGCCGGCGGATCACCGACTTGTATTCGAGCACCGTGTAGCCGCGCTTCATCGCCATCAGGATGCGGTCCGAGCCGTGCTGCACCGGCAGATGCAGGTGGTTCACGAGCTTCGGCACCTTCGCGTAGGTGTCGATCAGGCGCTGCGTGAATTCCTTCGGATGCGACGTCGTATAGCGGATCCGCTCGATGCCGGGGATATCGGCGACGTATTCGATCAGCGTCGCGAAATCGGCGATTTCATGCGAGCCCGGCGCCACCATGCCGCGATACGCGTTCACGTTCTGTCCGAGCAGCGTGACTTCGCGCACGCCCTGGTCGGCGAGACCGGCAATCTCCGTCAACACGTCGTCGAGCGGGCGCGACACTTCCTCGCCGCGCGTGTACGGCACGACGCAGTAGCTGCAGTACTTGCTGCAGCCTTCCATGATCGACACGAACGCGCTCGGGCCATCGACTCGCGCCGGCGGCAGGTGGTCGAACTTCTCGATTTCCGGGAACGAGATGTCGACCTGCGGACGGCCGCTCGCGCGGCGCTGGTCGATCATCTGCGGCAGACGGTGCAGCGTCTGCGGACCAAACACCAGATCGACGTACGGCGCGCGCGAGACGATCGCCGCGCCCTCCTGGCTCGCGACACAGCCGCCGACGCCGATCAGCAGGTTCGGGTTCGCTTCCTTCAGCTCGCGCACGCGGCCTAGGTCGGAGAAGACCTTTTCCTGCGCCTTTTCGCGGACCGAACAGGTGTTGAACAGGATCACGTCCGCGTCTTCGGGCGTATCGGTCTTGACGAGGCCTTCCGCCGCGCCGAGTACGTCGACCATCTTGTCGGAGTCGTACTCGTTCATCTGGCAGCCGAAGGTCTTTACATAAACTTTCTTGGTCATCGAGATTCGCCGTTCGCGGTGGTTTATCCGGGGGCGTCGTTCAAAGGGTGAAAAGGGTGCGCGGCCATCTGGCAGGGCCCACTGCCGCGACTGCCAGTGCGCGCGATCGTGCGAGCGATTCCGGGCTCGACCGGTTCGCCGAGGCGCTGTGACTGACGTGGAGTGTAGTCCGGCATTATAGCCGGTCACGCCCCGCGCTTCATGCCGCGGACCGCTGCGGCGGCAAGCCCAGCAACGCTTCCAGTTCGTCCGACACCTGCGCGAACCGTGCGGCGAGAAAATCGAGCAGCACCCGCACGCGCGGGGCCATGAAGCGGTTGCGATGGTAGAGCGCGTGCAGCGGCGCGTCGGGGTAGCGCCAGTCGGTCAGGAGCGGCTTCAGCCCGTCGCAGCGCAGGTCCGCCTCGACGTCCCACATCGACTTCACCGCGATGCCGTAGCCGCGCAGCACCCACTCGCGGGCGACCGCGCCGTCGTTCGTGTCGCGCGCCGATTCCAGCGGCACCGTGTACACCTGCTCCTCGCTGCCGCGCGTGAAGCGCCAGTCGTTGATCGCGCCGGACGCCGTTACCAGCACGATGCAGTCGTGATCCGCCAGATCGCGCGGCTCCTTCGGCACGCCGCGGCGCGCGATGTAGTCGGGCGACGCGCACACCACCCGCGAGTTCGGCGCGAGCGGCCGCGCGACGAGCGAGCTGTCGGACGGCACGCCGAAGCGGATCGCGAGATCGATGTCGTCCTGCACGAGGTTCGACAGCGAATCGGACAGCACGAGTCCGAACGTGACGTCCGGGTATTGCTCGTTGAACTCGTCGAGCCAGTGCATCAGCAGGTTGCGGCCGAAATCCGACGTGGTCGAGATCCGTACCTTGCCGCGCACCGCCGTCTGGCCGGCCTGCACGGCGGCTTCGGCGTCCTCGAGTGCCTGCAGCGCCTGCTCGCAGCCCGCAAGGTAGAGCCGGCCTTCGTCGGTGAGGCGCAACTGGCGCGTGGTGCGCTCGAAGAGACGCGTCTTCAGCTGCGCTTCGAGCTTCGCGAGCCGCGCGCTCGCGGCCGCGGGCGTGAGACCGAGCCGTCGGCCCGCCGCGGACAGACCGCCTAGCCGCGCCGCTTCCACGAACAGCCGGATGTCGCCGAGGTTGTCCATCAATTATTCGATCATATTTGAAAATGCTTCAAATGCTACGCCAATTATCAAAATCGATCTGCAGGCCGACAATGCACGCGTTTACCCTGACTCCTTTCCGGAGAGCCGCATCATGCCTATCCCACTCCTCGCGCTGGCGATCAGCGCTTTCGCCATCGGCACCACCGAGTTCGTCATCATGGGCCTGTTGCCCGAGGTGGCGCGCGACCTGTCGGTGTCGATTCCGTCCGCCGGTCTGCTCGTCAGCGGCTATGCACTTGGCGTCGCAGTCGGCGCGCCGCTGCTCGCCGTGCTCACCGCACGCATGACGCGCAAGGGCGCGCTGCAACTGCTGATGGCGGTGTTCATCGTCGGCAACGTGCTGTGCGCGACGGCCGCGAGTTATTCGCTGCTGATGGTCGCGCGCGTCGTCACGTCGTTCGCGCATGGCTCGTTCTTCGGCATCGGCGCGGTGGTGGCGGCTTCGCTCGTGCTGCAGGAAAAGCGCGCTAGCGCGATCGCGCTGATGTTCACCGGCCTGACGCTCGCGACCGTGCTCGGCGTGCCGTTCGGCACCTTCATCGGCCAGCAGTTCGGCTGGCGCGTCGCGTTCTGGATCGTGTCCGGCTTCGGTGTGCTGTCGCTCGCGGGTATCACGGCGCTCGTGCCGAACCGTCACGATGCGGCGCCTGTTGGTCTGGGACATGAAGTGCGCGTGCTGCGGGATCCGCAGGTGTGGATCGCGCTCCTGATGACGGTGCTCGGCTTCGGCGGTGTGTTCGTCGTGTTCACCTACATCGCGCCGATTCTCGAGCAGGTGAGCGGTTTCTCGCCGCGCGGCGTGACGCTGATGCTGGTGGTGTTCGGCATCGGCCTGACAGTGGGCAATACGATCGGCGGCAAGCTCGCGGACCGCGCGCTGATGCCGTCGCTGATGGGCATTCTCGTCGTACTTTCGATCGTGATGGCGGTGTTCGCGCATACCGCGCACTCGACGGTGGCCGCGGCGATCACGGTGTTCGTGTGGGGCATCGCGGCATTCGCGACGGTGCCGCCGCTGCAGATGCGCGTGGTCGAGAAGGCAGCGGCCGCGCCGAATCTCGCGTCGACGCTCAACATCGGCGCGTTCAACGTCGGCAATGCGGGCGGCGCGTGGTTGGGCGGCCTCGCGATCGGTCATGGTTTCGGCTACGACGCGCTGCCGTATGTAGCTGCGGTGGTTGCGGTCGCCGCGCTGCTGCTGACGTGGCTCGCCGCGCGGATGGATGCGCCGGCGAGGATCGCGCAGCAGGCTTGCTGAGCGAGGCGTGCCAACGTCCTCTGCAATGCTGATAACAGTGTGACGATAACTTCGTTGGGACACGCGAAAGCCGATGCTAGTCTTGCTTCCACTCAACGCCAGCCGCTGGTTCATTGCAGCGCATCCGGCGGCGTTCCTGGAGGCCATCATGAATTCTCCGCTTGCGCTGGTTCGCGATGCGGTGACGGACGCGCACGACGGCGCTTCGGTTGCCGAAACGTTCGACGGGCTCGAACAGCTCGTCGGCGTGAATCTCGCGCGGCTGCGCGCCGAGCGCCAGCTGTCGCTCGATGCGCTGGCGCGGGCGTCCGGCGTATCGCGCGCCATGCTCGCGCAGATCGAGTCGGGTCGCAGCGTGCCGTCGATCAAGGTGCTGTGCAAGGTCGCGGCGGCTCTGAAGGTCTCGGTGGCGGCGTTTCTGAGGCGGCACGCACTGCAGGGTTTCGAACATCTGCCGGCGGACCGCGCGACGCGCGTCGTCAGCTCGAACGGACGCTATTCGGCGCGGCCGCTGTATCCAGAAGGCGAGGCGGCGACGGCCGAGTTCCATGAACTGCGCATCGCGCCGCTGCACACCGAAGCCGGCGTGCGGCGCGCGCCGGGCACGACGGTGAATCTCGTCGTGAGCGAAGGGACGCTCGAAGTGAGCGTGCACGACCAGCGGCAACTGCTTGCCACGGGCGACGCGATCCTGTTCGACGCCGACCAGCCGCACAGCCTGCGCAACCCCGGCGACACCGAGGCGCGCGCGTTTCGCGTGACGGTGAACGCCGAGACGCCGCCGCGCTGGGACGTGCCGGCCGCGGCCGCGGACGATCCGGCACGGCAGCGCCCGTCGCCGGTTTGAACGGGCATCGAGTGGACATACCCGTCATGTCGTAAACAGACAGCTTCAACGTGTCTTACCGCTCTGCAGGAATGGAGCGGCTGTTGTATCCTTCAGTCGCCGGTTGATTCCGGCAATCAGTGCGTCTTCAGGGCGGGGCGAAATTCCCCACCGGCGGTATGTCGTTGCGCAACCACGCAGCGGCGAGCCCGCGAGCGCCCGCAGTCGTGCGTCCGGCAGCATCGGACGGTGCGGGGTCAGCAGATCTGGTGCGAAGCCAGAGCCGACGGTCATAGTCCGGATGGAAGAAGATGTGCAGATGGTCATGACCGTCCGGTCTGGCCGCGTCGCCTGCTGCTTTTGCATCCGGCGTGCGGCCCGCGGGCGCGCTGCGGATTGTCCGTTGCGAGCGTTCGTCGTGCCTCGTCGAAGGCATGCGCGTTATCGTGGCGGCAGGGTTGCGGCGTCGGTTCCTGTCTATTTGCAATGCCCTGAAACGTTTTTCGCCCAACTTCCGCGAGGAGCGTTTCACATGTCTTTGTCTGCTGCTGTGTCTCATCACGCCACCATGGCGTCTCCGGCTTCCGCATCCGTTGACGATGCATTCGCTGACCTTCCGCTGCTTGCCACCGAAGCCATTCCGCCGCGCATCGCCGCTGCACTCGAAGCGCTGCGCGACGGGCGCCCCGTCGTGCTGCAGGATGACCACGACCGCGAGAACGAAGCCGATCTCGTGATCGCCGCCGAACGCATGAGCGTCGAGACGATGGCGCTTTTCATCCGCGAATGCAGCGGCATCGTGTGCCTGTGCCTGCCGGACGAGACGGTCCGAAAGCTCGAGTTGCCGCAGATGGTCTCGCGCAACGAGAGCCGCAACGGCACCGCGTTCACCGTATCGATCGAGGCGCGCGAAGGTGTGTCGACCGGCGTGTCCGCCGCGGACCGCCTGACGACGATCCGCGCCGCGATCGCCGACGACGCGAAACCTGCGGACATCGTGAGCCCTGGCCACGTGTTTCCGCTGCGCGCGTCGCGCGGTGGCGTGCTCGCGCGGCGCGGCCACACCGAAGGCACGGTCGATCTCGCGATTCTCGCGGGCCTGAAGCCGGCCGGCGTGCTGTGCGAGCTGATGAACGAGGACGGCACGATGACGCGTGGCGCGGATGTCGAGCGCTTCGCGGCGAAACACAATCTGCCGATGCTGACGATCGCGGAACTGGCGGAGTTTCGCGCGGCGCTGGCAGCCGTGCGCGAGTGTGTTGCTGAAGAGGCGTGAGGTGGGATAGAGCCTGAGCGGCGACGCAAAGAGCGCGAAGCTCAGGTTTCAAGCTTCACGTTCAGGCACGCGATCCGCGCCGCGATGAAGCGGCGTGGATCGCGCTTGCGCAAATCTGGCGGCCAGCTTGAAACCTCAAGACTGCACGTCGCCGAACTCGCCGCGCATGGCCGCGTCGATCAAACCGGGCAGCTCGTCCATGTGCGACATCACGCGCGTCATGCCCATCTTGCGCAGCACGTCCGCGTAGCCATCGGGGATGTGGCTTGCGCCGACGAACGCGATCGTCTTCATGCCGGCCGCGCGTGCCGCATTCAATCCGGCGATGCTGTCTTCCACCACGACACAACGCGTCGGATCGACGCCGAGCTGATGCGCCGCGAACAGATAGACGTCCGGGTAGGGCTTCGGCCGCTCGACCTGCTCCGCGCTGAACACGCGTTCGCCGAAAATCTCGGTGAGCCCCGCGCGCCGCACCGATGCGTGCACGCGGTTGAGCCGGCTGTTCGACACCACCGCGACGGGCAGCGGCAGCTGCTGCAGCGCATTGCGCACGCCCGCGATCGGACTTAGAGACGTGGACAACGCATGCTCGACGTTGTGTTCGACCGTTTCAAGAAAATTCGCGGGTAGCCGGATGTCGAATTCGCTTTCGACGCTCGCGAGAAATCGCGACGTCTGCTGCCCGAACGCGGTTTTCACGACGGGTTCGAAGTCGATACCGGGGAACGTGACAGTGAGCGTTTCGAACAGGACGCGGTCGGCGATGACTTCGCTGTCGACGAGGACGCCGTCGCAGTCACAGATGAGGTGGTCGATCATGCAGGGAAGCGCGAAGCGGAGATGAATCGCGAAACGCGGAAAAGCGTCATCATACTCCGCCGCGGTAGTAGGGCAGCGTTGCTGCCCCGCGCGTCCGCTTCAACCGGCGGCTAGCGGCAAAAGGGGCAAAGCGGCAAAGGGCTCACCTTCCACGTGGCCCCGTACCGCCAGCCACACGCGTCGGTCAATGCACGTGCAGATACAGCAGCGACGCGACCGACCCGCCCGCAATCGGGCCCGCCACCGGAATCCACGCGTAGCGCCAGTCGCTGTCGCGCTTGTTCGGGATCGGCAGCAGCGCGTGCATCAGGCGCGGCGACAGGTCGCGCGCCGGGCTCATCGCGTAGCCCGTCGGGCCGCCGAGCGAAATGCCGATGCCGAGCACGAGCAGCCCGACCGGCAATGCATCGAGCGCGCCGAGACCCACCTGCGGCGACGCGAGATACAGCACGCCGAGAATCAGCACGAACGTCGCGATCATCTCCGTCAGGAAGTTGTGCGGCACGCTGCGAATTGCGGGCGCGGTGCAGAACACGCCGAGTTTGATGTCGGCGTCCGTCTCTTTCGCGAAGTGCTGGCGGTAGGCCATCCACACGAGCAGCGCGCCCGCCATGCCGCCAAGCATCTGCGCGGCGATGTAGCCCGGCACCTTGCTCCACGCGAACTTGCCTGCGAGCGCGAGGCTCAGCGTGACGACCGGATTCAGATGCGCGCCGCTGAACGACGCGGTGATGTAGACGGCCACGAAGACGGCCATCGCCCAGCCCATCACGATGACGATCAGATCGGCGCCCTTGCCCTTGGTGCGCGCGAGCAGCACGTTCGCGACGGCGCCG
Source organism: Paraburkholderia phosphatilytica (assembly GCF_003443895.1). Taxonomy (GTDB): domain Bacteria; phylum Pseudomonadota; class Gammaproteobacteria; order Burkholderiales; family Burkholderiaceae; genus Paraburkholderia; species Paraburkholderia phosphatilytica. Next base: position 157,533 of record NZ_QQOA01000010.1, read on the forward strand.
TCGCCGAGCAGCACGAGCATCGCCGTGCCGACGAATTCAGCAATATAAGGTGACATGATCAGCTCTCTTGACTATTTTTTCAGCTTGCCGCCACGTCGAACGGCCGCCCTCGGAGGCGGTTCTGGATCGTTCGACGGGTAGCGCCTGTAGAGTCTCGATACCCCTGATCGAGCGGGATGAAACGGCGCTGTCAGTGCGTGTCGTCGGCCCAGGCCTTCGCGGCGCGTACCGCGCGTTGCCAGCCGGCGAGGCAGGTGGTCACGGCGCTGGCCTGCATCGACGGCGAGAAGCGCTGGTCGAGCGCCCACTGGTTCTGCAGCTCGCCGACGTCCTTCCAGTAGCCCACCGCGAGACCGGCCAGATACGCCGCGCCGAGCGCCGTCGTTTCGCTGACCTTCGGGCGCACCGCATCCACGCCGAGAATGTCGGCCTGGAACTGCATCAGCAGGTTGTTCGCGGTCGCGCCGCCGTCCACGCGCAGCTCGCCGATCTTGATGCCCGAATCCGCTTCCATGGCTTTCAGCACGTCAAGCGACTGATACGCGATCGAATCGAGCGCCGCGCGGGCGATGTGCGCGTCGGTCGTGCCGCGCGTGACGCCGAACAGCGTGCCGCGTGCGCGCGCATTCCAGTGCGGCGCGCCGAGACCGGCGAACGCGGGCACCAGATACACGCCGTCGCTATGCTCGACACTGCGCGCGAGCTTCTCGATCTCGGGCGCGCTCTTGATGATGCCGAGGCCGTCGCGCAGCCACTGCACGACCGCGCCCGCGATGAAGATGCTGCCTTCGAGCGCATAGGTCGTCTTGCCGCCGATCTGCCACGCGATCGTCGTGACGAGGTTGTTCTCCGATTCGATCGGCTTGTCGCCCGTGTTCATCACGAGGAAGCAGCCGGTGCCGTAGGTGTTCTTCACCATGCCGCTTTGCGTCGCCATCTGGCCGAACAGCGCGGCGTGCTGGTCGCCCGCGATGCCGGCGAGCGGAATCTTCGACGCGAACACGGTGGTCTTCGTCGGCGCGACGACTTCGGACGACTGGCGCACTTCGGGCAGCATACTGCGCGGAATCTCGAGCACGTCGAGCAGCTCGTCGTCCCATTGCAGCGTGTGGATGTTGAAGAGCATCGTGCGCGACGCGTTGGTGACGTCGGTGGCGTGCACTTCGTGCTTCGTGAAATTCCACAGCAGCCAGCTGTCGACGGTGCCGAATGCGAGGCGGCCGTTGCGGGCCTTCTCGCGCGCGCCGTCGACGTTGTCGAGAATCCAGCGGATCTTGGTTGCTGAGAAGTATGAATCGATCGGCAGACCGGTCTTCGCGCGAACCCTCGCTTCGTGGCCTTGCGCCTTCAGCTTGTCGCAGAAATCCGCAGTGCGGCGGTCCTGCCAGACGATCGCGTTGTAGACGGGCTGACCGGTGTCGCGGTCCCAGACGATCGTCGTCTCTCGCTGGTTCGTGATGCCGATCGCGGCGATCGACGTGCCGTTGAGTCCTGCGTGCGTCACGCACTCGGCGGCGACGCCCGCCTGAGTCGACCAGATTTCCCAGGGGTCGTGTTCGACCCAGCCGGGCTGCGGATAGATCTGGCGGAACTCCTTCTGCGCGACGGAGCGGACGTTGCCGTCGTGGTCGAACAACATGGCACGCGAGCTGGTCGTGCCTTGATCGAGGGCGAGAATGTACTGATCCTGCATCTGTCTCTTCTCCATGTTGTTGTGGACGCCGGGGATGCCGGCGGAGGGTTGCCCGCTGGCCAGCCGGGGTGGTGCGATTCACTGGATGCTACCGGTGGCATTGGCCGCGAGGCGAGTCGCGGGAGATGCCGGAACCGCAGGCGAACAGATTTCGCCTTTTGGCGGTGGCGTAGTGCCACCGTACAGTGACGGTGTTTAGACCGTCGATACCGTTACGACGGGTTCGCGCGCGAGCCACGCATCGATCGCGTGCGAAACCGGTTCGAGCTGCGCGGGATCGATGTGCAGCCCGAGCTTCGAGCGGCGCCACAGCACGTCGCGCGCGCTCCGCGCCCATTCGACGTCGTGCAGATAGTGCAGCTCGGCTTCGAAGAGACCCGGCGCGAACTCGTGACCGAGATCCGCGAGCGAGCGCGCATCGCCGAGCAGCTTCTCGGCGCGCGTGCCGTAGGCGCGCGCATAGCGTCGCGCGACATCGGCCGGCAGCCACGTGTGACGCGCGGCGAACTGCTCGACGAAGCGCCCGAAGTTCGCGTTCGCGATGTCGCCACCGGGCAGCGGTACGCCGGCGGTCCACGATGGCGCGGACCGGCCGAGCGATTGCGTGAGCGTATCGACGGCTTCTTCGGCGAGCTTGCGGAACGTCGTGATCTTGCCGCCGAACACCGACAGCAGCGGCGCCTCGTTGGGCGGCGCATCGAGTTCGAGCTTGTAGTCGCGCGTGACCGCGGACGGGTTGTCCGCACCTTCCTCTTCTAGCAACGGCCGCACGCCCGAGTAGGTCCAGCGCACGTCGGCCGGCGAGATCTTGCGCTTGAAGTAACGGTTGATCGACTCGCACAGGTACTGCGTTTCGTCGGCGGCGATCGAAACCTGCGCGGGATCGTCGCGGTATTCGACGTCGGTCGTGCCGATCAGCGTGTAGTCGTGCTCGTACGGGATTGCGAAGATGATCCGCTTGTCCGGGTTCTGGAAGATGTACGCGTGGTCGTGTTCGAAGATGCGCGGCACCACGATGTGGCTGCCCTTCACGAGCCGCACGCTGTGCCGCGCGCCGCGGCCGAGCGCGCCGTGCAGCAGCTCGCCGACCCACGGGCCCGCCGCGTTCGCGATCGCGTTCGCGCGCACGTCGAGGGTCGAGCTGTCAGCGCGCTGCAGCTGAGCGTGCCACTGCTTGCCGGCGCGCACCGCGTTCACGAGCTTCGTGCGCGTCAGCACTGTCGCGCCGTGTTCGGTTGCGTCGAGTGCGTTCAGCACGACGAGCCGCGCATCGTCGACCCAGCCGTCCGAATAGACGAAGCCGCGCCGGATCGAGTCGATCAGCGGCTGGCCGGCCGGATGGCGGCGCATGTCGATGCCGCGCGAGCCCGGCAGCAGCTCGCGGCGCGCGAGATGATCGTAGAGGAACAGGCCGGCGCGGATCATCCACGCGGGGCGCAGGTCCGGCATATGCGGCATCACGAAGCGCAGCGGCCACATGATGTGCGGCGCCGCGCGCAACAGCGTTTCGCGCTCCTGCAGCGCCTTGCGCACCAGTCCGAACTCGCGGTACTCGAGATAGCGCAGGCCGCCATGGATCAGCTTGGTGCTCGACGACGACGTGTGCGCCGCGAGGTCGTCCTGCTCGCAGAGCAGCACCGACAGGCCGCGACCCGCGGCGTCGCGCGCGATGCCCGCGCCGTTGATCCCGCCACCGACGACGAGCAGATCGTAACTGGAGCCTTGCGTCACCTGCGGTGTCCTTTGCGCTGTGAAGTAAAGGGGAGCCAACGGGCCGCCGTTCTTCCGACGAAACCGCTGAACTTCGCGAAAAGCGATGTTATGCGAAACGAACACACCAAATGAACATCGCGTTTTCGTTTTCGAACTTTAGTGAACATATTCGAAAAAGTAAAGTTCGATCACGCGGGTTCTGAGCAGAACGGTGGCGCGATGGCGCGGCACGGACGATACTCGCGGCACGAGCTGGATCCGATTGGCAATCGAGGTGAGTTGATGAAGCGACTTTGGCGGGGACTCTGGGCAGGAATGGGTGTAGCGGGGGCAGTGCTCGTGGCCGGATGTGTCGGGCAGCCGACCAGCCTGAGCGGCGGGTTGGGCGCGCCGTCGTTCGCCCAGTTGCAGCAGATGTGCGACGGCACGGCAAAGAACTACGGCGAGGACTCGCGCGCGGTGTATTCGACGCTGCTCGATGCTTACGTGGCGCAGCGCCACCACCGGCTGTCGAAGGAGGAATACTGCGCGTTCCAGACGTCGATCGCGCAGCAGTACACGGCGCTCGGCGCAAGCGGCGACCCGAAGGCGCGCAGCGAGTGGGCGTCCTTCTTCAACGACCAGCGCGCGAAGGCGATCAGCTGGCGCGCGGACGTGGATCCGATGCTGCGGGGCGGTTGAAGATTCGCGGTTGAGCGTGTGTTAACGACAGACGGCGCGCCGAAGCGCGCCGTCTGAACGGATGGGTATCTTGCAGTCCGGCCGGTGAGCTGTGCCGGCCCGGATGATCAGGAGAAGCGCTTGATTGCGCGTAATGCCGATTGGCCGATCTCCGTCACGCTCCACTGTTCGAGTCCGGTGGCGAGCCGTTCGAGGTGAACCAGTTGCCGTTCCAGCAAGGCGTCCAGTTCGTCGCGTTCCATCTCTGCCTGGTCGGGCGCGTCCTTCACTAGCATCAGCGTGGCGAATTCGTGCGGACTCAGCATCGTTCTCTCCTTTATCGGACAACTCGACTGCATGCAGGCAGGCGCCGGATGGTCGGGACCGGGGCATTACCGCACGGCCTGTGCGGGAGCATCGGGGAACTGGAGTGTAGTCAACCGCACACAGAACCCCAAACCGTCCCTGTGAAATATTCCCTTTGACAATTTCGGGATTGAGAAGCGGTTTCGATCAGCCGCTAACTTCGCGAATTCACTCGAAGTTTCGGTTGCGACGCAGCATGGTGGCGCGCGGTATGCATCGCGCGATGACTGCCGCTCAGTGACGACTACTGCGCGATGTACAGCTGGGTCTTGACGCTTGCGAGCGTCTCGGCCATCTCGGCGGGCGGCGCCGCGTTGGTGAAGAGCGCGTCGATCTGGTCGAGATGACCCTGGCGCACGAGCGCCGGGCGGCCGAACTTCGAATGATCGGCGGCGAGGAACACGGTGCGCGCGTGCTCGATGATCGCCTCGGCGACGCGCACCTCGCGCGTATCGAAGTCGCGCAGCGTACCGTCGAACTCGATGCCCGACGTGCCGATGATCGCGAAGTCCACCTTGAACTGCCGGATGAAGTCGATCGCCAGTTCGCCGACGATGCCCTTGTCCCACGGCCGCACGATGCCGCCCGTCACGAGCACCTCGCAGTCCGGATAGCCGCTCATCATGCTGGCGACGTTCAGGTTGTTGGTGATCACGCGCAGCCCGCGATGCCGGTTCAGTGCGCGTGCCACTTCCTCGGTGGTCGTGCCGAGGTTGATGAAGAGCGACGCCTGATCGGGAATGTGAGTGGCCACTAGCGCACCGATGTGCCGCTTCTCGTCATGGAACATCCGCTGCCGCGCCGTGTACGACACGTTCTCGGAGCTGGTCGGCAGACTCGCGCCACCGTGATAGCGGCGCAGCAGGTTCATGTCGGAGAGCCAGTTGACGTCGCGGCGGATGGTCTGCGGCGTCACGTCGAAGTGCGCGGCGAGATCGTCCACGGTGACGAAGCCGTCGCGTTGAACCCATTCGAGCAGTTCCTGCTGGCGGGCGTTCAGGGTCAGGCGCGGGTCTCGGGTCATGGTGTGAGCGTGGTGGCCGGCTTGCGGAGCGAGGGCCGCGCCGGCTTTCGTCATCGTGGGTTCGGGTGAGCTATTGTAAAGGCCTGCGCGCCGCGCGCCGGCCGATGCGCGATCGAGTCGCTGCGATTGAGCAATCGCGCGCATCGGTTCATGTGACCAATGCATTTGCCTTTTGGACGGTGCTGCGCTGCAATGGCCGACTTCGGTGCGCGGCGCTCGCCGGCCCTGCACAATACGCTGTCTTCTCCGAGAGCTTCCGACATGACCCGCTTCGACTGGCACAACCCGTATCCCACCACGCGCCTTCCGGTTTTCGCCCGCAACGTCGTTTCCACGTCGCAGCCGCTCGCCGCGCAGGCCGGCCTGCGCATGCTGTGGAAGGGCGGCAATGCGGTCGATGCCGCGATCGCCGCCGCGGCCGCGATCATGATCGTCGAGCCGGTGTCGAACGGGCTCGGCAGCGATGCGTTCGCGCTCGTCTGGGACGGCGCGAAGCTGCACGGACTGAACGCGTCGGGCGTCGCACCGGCGGCGTGGAGCGTCGACTATTTCCGCTCGCGCCACGGCGAGGCGAACGGTCTCGCGAAGCAGCCGGTGCGCGGCTGGGACGCGGTCACGGTGCCCGGCGCGATCGCCGGCTGGGAAGCGCTGCATGCGAAGTTCGGCAAGCTGCCGTTCGGCGACCTGCTGGAGCCGGCCATCGACATTGCCGAGCGCGGCCATGCGGTCGCGAGCGTCGTCGCGCACAAGTGGGCCGCGGCGATCCCCGACCTGAAAGACCAGCCCGGTTTCGCCGACGTGTTCATGCCGCGCGGCCGCGCGCCCGAGGTGAGCGAACTGGTGCGCTTCCCCGGCCATGCGAAGACGCTGCGCGTGCTCGCCGAGCAGGGCCCGCGCGCGTACTACGAAGGCGAGATCGCCGAGCGGATCGCGGCGTTTTCGCGCGAGTGCGGCGGCGCGATGACGCTCGACGATCTGCGCAACTACCGCGCGGACTGGGTCGAGCCGATCGGCAAGTCATATCGCGGCCACACCGCGCACGAGATTCCGCCGAACGGCCAGGGCATCGGCGCGCTGATCGCGCTCGGCATTCTCGAGCAGTTCGACATCGCGTCGCTGAAGGTGGACAGCATCGAGTCGCAGCACCTGCAGATCGAAGCGATGAAGCTCGCGTTCGCCGATGTCTACCGCTACGTCGCCGATCCGCGTTCGATGGAAGTGACGCCCGAACAGATGCTCGACGACGCGTACCTGAAGTCGCGCGCGAAGCTGATCGACCCGAAGCGCGCGACGCATTTCGGCTTCGGCATGCCGAAGTCGGGCGGCACGATCTATCTGTCCGCCGCCGACGAAAACGGCATGATGGTGAGCTTCATCCAGTCGAACTACATGGGCTTCGGCTCGGGCGTCGTGGTGCCGGATACCGGCATCGCGCTGCAGAACCGCGGCTGCGGCTTCTCGATGGATCCGAAGTCGCCGAACGTGGTGGAAGCCGGCAAGCGCCCGTTCCATACGATCATTCCGGCGTTCCTCACGCAGCAGGTGGATGGCCGCGAGGAGGCCGTGATGAGCTTCGGCGTGATGGGCGGCGACATGCAGCCGCAGGGTCACCTGCAGACGGTGGTGCGGATGCTCGACTACGGCCAGCAGCCGCAGGCTGCATGCGACGCGCCGCGCTGGAAAGTGAACCGCGACTTCTCGATCGATGTGGAAGCGACGCTTGACCCCGCATGCGTGCGCGCATTGCAGGAGTGCGGCCACACGATCAAGTCGATCGACGATCCGTACATGGACTTCGGCTCCGGCCAGTTCATCTGGAAGCTCGACCGCAACGAGCCGGACCGCGGCTACGTCGCAGCCAGCGACAGCCGGCGCGATGGCCTCGCCGCCGGGTTCTGAAGCAAGCCGTCGAACCCAAGCCGAACCCCGACGCCAACCCAACTCGTTGTTGCAGCAAGCGAACCGCCCCGATCGTTCGCTTGCGGCGCCATGCCGCGCGTCATTTTGCGTAATCCTGCAAGCGCGAAATTCGAGGATTTCCGCCACCTGCGGGCGGAACCATGACGCCCCAGGCACGGTCAGTGCTCATACCCTATTCAGCACAGTCTTGAAACACAGGCTAAGATGCAAGTCAGTAGGGGTTAACCACTTCAATCGCTGTTGTCGATACCGTTGGCGGCGAGGGGTAGCGCGAAGCAAGCGCGATACACGCGCCGCGTTCGTAGCGCCAACGTCACGATGCAGCATTGGGAGCACGACGCAATGAAAGACGAGTCAACCCATGTGATGCCCTGGCGTATCGAAGACATCGACCTGACGCGGGTCGAGCGTCAGCGCGCCGCGACCAACGAAGACCTGCTGCTGCTGCTGTGCGCGGCATCGTTCATCGAAAGCGGTACCGATCTCTACACCAGCAACCTCAGCAAGTTCTTCAACGACGACCCCGAGGTCTCTTCGTGGCTTAACCATGAATGGGAACCCGAGGAAATGCAGCATGGCCGCGCGTTGAAGACCTACATCAACTACGTGTGGCCCGAGTTCGACTGGGATACCGCGTTCGCGAACTTCTTCGACGAGTATTCGAAGACCTGCGATGTCGAAGGCTTCGAGAAGACCCGCGCGCTCGAGATGGTGGCGCGCTGCGTGGTCGAGACGGGCACCGCCACGCTCTACCGCGCGATCAACGAGTGCTCGGACGAGCCGGTGCTGAAGGAGATCACCGACAACATCCGCACCGACGAAGTCCGCCACTACAAGCACTTTTTCAAGTATTTCAAGAAGTACAACAAGATCGAAGGCAACGGCCGGCTTGCCGTGCTCGGCGCGCTGATGCGCCGTGTGATGGAGATCAAGAACGAAGACTCGGAGATCGCGCTGCGTCATGTGTTCGCGATCCGCTATCCGGAGCGCAAGGACGACTTCGCGTACAACCGCAACCTGTCCGCGCGTGTGAATTCGCTCGTGCGGCGCAATCTGTCCGCGGACCTGTGCGTGAAGATGCTGCTGAAGCCGCTCGATCTGCCCGCGCGCATCCAGCCGGGCATTCACTATCCGCTCGCGAAGATCACGCAGCACGTGTTTTTCCGCTGAGCGACGCCGCGCGAATGCGAGCGCGGCAATCCGGCCTTCGGATCGCTGCACATGCACTACGATGAAATGGCCTGCCGGAGCGCGCGTCGCCCGGTGGGCCATGTCTATTTCGTTTCGCCAACCGGATCGGGAGAGTATCGATGAACCAGTCCGCCAGCCGTTCCGGTGCGCTCGAACAGGAAGCCTTCGACACCTGGCCGCCGCAGATCCAGACTCTGCTCGACGGTGCGTCGCTCGCGTCGAAGGAGGGCTTCACCGCATCGCTGCTCGTCGTCGACGCGAAGGGGCAGTTGCGTACCACGCTGCTCGGCATCGGCGAACTGTTCGCGCCCGATCCGCTTACGGTGTGCTTCGCGCTCTGGTCGCACTCGCGCGCCGCGCGCGCATTGATGCAAGGCGGTCGTGCCGGGTTGACCTTCGTCGAAGGCGAGGCGTTCTATCAGATCCAGCTGAAGGTCGAGCCGCTACCGGAACTCGATGGTGAAGATGGGGAAACTGCGCTTGCGCGCTTCGCCGGCACGATCGAGATCGGCGAGATGCAGCGGGTGCGCTATGCACGCCTCACGCACGGCATCTCGTTCGAACTCGAAGCAGAGGAGAAGCACGCGACGCTCGAGCGCTGGCAGGCGCAGATCGCGGGCTTGAAGCAGGCCGCCGCGGCGTTGCCGCGTGCGGAGGGGGCGGAGTAAACAGGCTGAATGAGCGGGCCGAATGCGCGAGCGGCGGGCTGGCCGTTCGATGCGGAGACACGCGTCGCAACGAGTCTCTCCCGCCCTGATCGCTATGCAGATCAGCCGCGCTCGCTATCGCGCGCCGGCCGCTTGGGCGACTTCGGCGCGTCGTTGCGCGGCTTGCCGCCGAGCAGCGCGCCAGGGTTCGCCGCCGGACGGCGCGATGCGTAAGACGACGCGTTGTCATGCGTTTGCCCGGCCGCACGCGGCTTGTCCTGCGACTGACGCGGCGCGTCCTTGCGCGCGGACGCGTGCTGGCCGCCTTGCGACGCCGCCTTCGCGCCGCCCGGCTTGCCGGCATGCGACTTCTGCGCCGGATTGCCGTTCGAGCGCGGCTGCCCATCGGCCTGCGCGCGATTGCGCGGTTGAGCGCCGCCACGCGGTTCGCTCTTCGACTGAGCCCCCGCCCGCGACGTGCCAGCCGACTGACGGCCCGAACCCTGCGGCGCACGGCCTTCGCCATCGCGGCTCTGCGCCGGCTTCGCGCGCGCTTGTCCCTGGCGCGGCTCACGGCCGCCGCCACCCTGGCTGCGCCGCTGGATCGGCTCCGGCTTCGCGTTCGGATCGGGCTCGAAGCCCGCGATCACTTCCTGGGGCACCGCGCGCTTGATCAGCCGCTCGATGTCCTTCAGCAGCTGCAGTTCGTCGACGCAGACGAGCGACACCGCTTCGCCCGTCGCACCCGCGCGGCCCGTGCGGCCGATCCGGTGCACGTAGTCTTCCGGCACGTTCGGCAGGTCGTAGTTGACGACGTGCGGCAGCTGGTCGATATCGATGCCGCGTGCCGCGATATCGGTTGCGACCAGCACCTGCAGCGTGGCGTCCTTGAACTCGGACAGCGCGCGCGTACGCGCCGACTGGCTCTTGTTGCCGTGGATCGCGAGCGCGCTGATGCCGTCCTTCGTCAGCTGTTCGGCGAGGCGGTTCGCGCCGTGCTTCGTGCGCGTGAACACCAGCACCTGAAACCAGTTGTGGCGCTTGATCAGATGCGTGAGCAACTCACGCTTGCGATCGCGGTCGACGGGATGGATCTTCTGCGCGACCGTTTCGGCCGTCGTGTTGCGGCGCGCGACTTCGATCAGCGCGGGCGAATCGAGCAGGCTGTCGGCGAGCGTCTTGATCTCGTCGGAGAAGGTGGCCGAGAACAGCAGGTTCTGGCGCTTCGGCGGCAGCTTCGCGAGCACGCGCTTGATGTCGTGGATGAAGCCCATGTCGAGCATGCGGTCGGCTTCGTCGAGCACGAGGATCTCGAGCTGCGACAAATCGATGGTCTTCTGCTGCATGTGGTCGAGCAGACGGCCCGGCGTCGCGACGACGATGTCGACGCCGCGTTTCAACGCGTCGATCTGCGGATTGATGCCGACGCCGCCGAACATCACGGTGGACTTCAGCTTCACGTGCTTGCCGTACGCGCGCACGCTTTCCTCGACCTGCGCGGCGAGTTCGCGCGTCGGCGTGAGGATCAGCGCGCGCACGACGCGCTTGCCGCCCGCGGCGGGCGGCATCGACAGCAGGCGTTGCAGGATCGGCAGCGTGAAGCCGGCCGTTTTGCCGGTGCCGGTCTGCGCGCCGGCGAGCAGGTCGCCGCCGTTCAGGACAGCCGGAATGGCCTGCAGCTGGATCGGGGTGGGAGAGGTGTAGCCAAGTTCATTGACTGCGCGGACCAGCGGTTCGGACAAGCCGAGAGATTCGAAAGACATAAAGCAGTTGCTATCCAGTGTGGGCGGCCGGCAGGTGCACGCGGCCATCAAGGCGCAGTGCACGGCGCAAGGCGAAAGCCTTGACCGGTCGCTGGGAAAACGGCGTTGCGCAGGTGGCGCAACAAGAGTTCTGGCAACAGCGCGCGCGTATCACGCACCCGCGAGACATGCGCGCAACGGCGCGCATTCAAGACACGCCGGCCGGCATCAAGTTCCATTCGCCGCCGAAGCGGTCACGCGACATACCGCGCGACGCTGACGAATTGACACAAACTCCCCGCCAGTACGAACAGATGCCAGATGCCGTGTCCGTGGCGGATGCGCTCGTCGTTGATGAAAAACCAGATGCCGCCTGTGTAGATCAGCCCGCCGGCCAGCAGCCACGCGGTGCCCGCCGCCGGCAACGCGCCGATGAGCGGGTGGACGGCTACGAGCGCGAGCCATCCCATCAGGACATACAGCACCATCGATACGCTGCGGGTGCGGCGCCCGAGCGTCAGTTCCTGCACGATACCGAACAGCGCGAGCCCCCAGCTCACGCCGAACAGCGACCAGCCCCACGGTCCACGCAACGTGACGAGCGTGAACGGCGTATAGCTGCCGGCGATCAGCAGGTAGATCGCCGCGTAGTCGCATTTGCGCAGCACCGCCTTGAGTCGCGGGCGATGCGTGCTGTGATACAGCGTGGACACCGTGTAGAGCAACAGCAGCATCGCACCATAGATGCTGAAGCTCACCACCTTGTACGGATCGCGCTCGACGGCGGCCATCGTGACGAGCACCGCCAGCCCGGCCACCGACAGCACGGCGCCGACGAGATGGGTCACGCTGTTCAACCGCTCACCGATCTGCACGATACGTTCCTCGATCCTGCCGGTTGCGTTGCTCAGTTGAGTTGTCTACGCAACCGCGCGACACACAAAAACAAAGGGCGCGGCCTTGCGAGCTTCCGCCGGCCGCGCCCCTGAGGCTTTCGTGTTCGCTTAGTCGAGCGGCGCCGAGCGCAGATCGCTGACCTGCTGTGGCGACACGGCCGCACCGTTGTTGCCCCACGACTGACGCACGTACGTCACGACCGCGGCCACTTCCTGGTTCGACAGCGCCTGCGCGAACGGCGGCATGCCGTACGGATGCGGGTTGCCGTCCGTGCTCGGCGGGTAACCGCCATTCAGCACCATGCGGATCGGGTTGACTGCCGACGGCATCTGAATGGACTGGTTGTTCGCGAGCGGCGGATAGTTCGGCGGCATGCCGAGACCGTTGTCCTGGTGGCACTTCGCACAATGATCAGCGTAGATCTTCGCGCCTTGCTGCTTCAGTTCGCTTCCGAACGCGGTCGACGTTTCCAGCTGCAGCTGTTCCGGTGCTTCCTTCTTCTGCGGGATCGTCTTCAGGTACGTCGCCATCGCGTGAATGTCGTCGTCCGACAGATACTGCAGGCTGTTGTGCACCACTTCCGCCATCGGGCCGAACACCGCGCCGCGCTCCGACACGCCGTTCTTCAGCAGCGATGAAATATCCTTGATGTCCCAGTCGCCGAGGCCGGCTTCCTTGTTCGACGTCAGCGACGGCGCATACCAGTTCTGCAGCGGGATCAGACCGCCCGCGAAGGCTGCCGAGTTCACCGGGCCGCCCATCGCGTTGATCGACGTGTGGCACATGCCGCAGTGGCCGAGGCCTTCGATCAGATACGCGCCGCGGTTCCATTCCACCGACTTGGTCGGATCCGGCTTGTACTCGCCTTCACGGAAGAACAGCGTGCGCCAGCCGATCAGCAGGTTGCGGTTGTTGAACGGGAACTTGAGTTCGTGCGGACGGCTCGGCACGTTCACCGGCGGCACCGAACGCAGGAACGCGTAGATCGCGTCGGAATCCGCGCGCGACACCTTCGTGTAGCTCGTGAACGGGAAGCCCGGATACAGCAGGCTGCCGTCCTTCGAGCGGCCCGTGTGCATCGCGCGGTAGAAGTCGTCCGAGGTCCACTTGCCGATACCGTATTGATCGTCAGGCGTGATGTTCGGGGTGTACATCGTGCCGAACGGCGTAGCCATCGGCAGGCCGCCCGCGAATTCCTTGCCGCCGCGCACCGTGTGGCACGCGATACAGTCGCCGGCGCGGGCGAGGTACTCGCCCTTCTTGATGAGTTCGGTCTGCTCGGCCGGCGTGGCGGCCATCGCGGCGCCGTTATGCAGGTTGTCGCCGCCGGACCACAGCACCGGAACGAGCGCTGCGGCTGCAACCACGACCACAGCCGACAGGGCGAAGAGGGACTTGCGTTTCATTTGGTGATCTCTCCCGGTGCCTTATTGCGGTTCGCTGCCGCAGGCAAGCGGAGTCTTCAACGATTTTGCCGGAGCCGGCACGGGGTTCTGCGGCGCGCGCTGCTGCGCCAGCCAGGCCGCGACGGCGTTCACGTCGTCATCGGTCAGGCGGGTGGCGATCTCGTGCATGCAGTCCGGCGCGATGGCGTGACGCGAGCCCGAGCGCCAGGCGCCGAGCTGCGCGCTGATGTAGTCGGCGTGCAGGCCGACCAGACCCGGAATGGCCGGCTCCATGCCGGTCAGCGCCTTGCCGTGACAGGCCGCGCAGGCCGGCACGTTCTTCGACGGATCGCCGTTCAGGACGATATTGCGGCCGCGTTCCAGCGTGCTGTTCGACACGGTGGGCGCCGCCGGCGTCGGATACGGCGGACGCTGCTGCGAGAAGTACGTCGCGATCTGATGCAGATAGTCGTCAGAGAGATACGTGACGAGGTAGTTCATCGGCGGATACTTGCGACGACCCGCGCGGAAATTTTCCAGCTGGTTGTACAGATAGTCCGCCGGTTTGCCGGCGAGACGCGGGAAATAGTCGTTGTCGGTGCCTTGCCCATGCGAGCCGTGACATGCCGTACAGCCTTGCACACGTGCTTCCATCGTGTCGGGGGCTTTGGGCTGGGTCTGCGCTTGCGCAGCGCTGTAGACGCCCGCGGCGCCAATCAGCAGAACGGCGAGCAATGGGCGGAAAATGCGTCTTGAAGACACGCGTAACTCCATCAATATCGGGGACCTGACCGAACTTCGAGCGGCTCGGTGTGAAGGCAGCCGACCTGGGCGCGAACGCGGCCGGCGCTGCGGCGACGCAGCATTCTATCATCGATGGGTGATGGTGACTATTTGCCCCATGCGACGTGGTTCCGCACTGAAGCGCCGATGCGACAACTTGCCGCACATGTGGCGGCGCCGGGCGGCGAACGGCTGTCTCAAGATTCGGAGACAGCCGATTTTTTTATGCGGCGAGCGTGAACCGATGCGCATCGCGCCCTTCGAAGTACACTCGCGGTGGCGCGTCGACCGCGCCGCCTGTCACTCAGTATTTTTCAGTCTGCCCATCACGACCCAACGTCTCATGAATCGACCTGGCTTCATCCATCCGTCGCCGAACCGCGCGACTTTCTGCGTTGCCGCAAACCTCGTTCCGTCTACGCAAGGCCATTGCGCCTTCACGATCCGATGAGGGCGGACGGCTTGTGGATCGGGCAGGTCGCAATGGCCGCGCTGATGGATGTCGCGTTCGCGTTCGCGGTCGGCTCCGCGCTGCTCGGCGCCTGGCTCGCGCGCGATGCGCAGGTTGCGGTCGCGCCGGCACGGCCCGCGTGGCTGCGGGCACAACGTTCGACCAGCATTGCCGCGCTGGTGCTCGTGCTGACCGATCTCGCATGGCTGCTGTACGAAACGGCCTCGATGGCCGGCGTGCCGCTGTCGGGCGCATTTGCTGAGCTGCCAACCGTGCTGACGCAGACGCATATCGGGTTCGGCTGGTGCGTCGCGTTCGGCGGCGCGCTCGTACTGCTGCTCGTGTCGCTGTCGCATGGCGCGAGCGCGCTGCGCCATGGCGTGCTGTGGCTCGCGGTGCTCGTGATCGCCGCGGGCAAGGCGTCGCTGGGTCATGCGGCGGATGCGGGTTTCGTGTCACCCGCGCTCGGCATGCAGACGCTGCACATCCTGACCACCGCCGTGTGGGCCGGGCTCGTGCTCGCGTCGGGCTTGTCGGTGCTGTCGGCGCTCGGTGCTTCGGTGGCGCGCGGCGTGCTGATCCGCGTCGCGGGCCAGATCTCGAGCACGTCGCTGGTCGCGTTCCTGCTCGTGATCGCGACCGGCGTGTTCAACGCATGGCGCGGCTCGGGCGGCTCGCTCGACGCGATCGCGGTCAGCAACTGGGGGCATGTGCTGATGCTGAAGGCGACGCTCGTCGCGCTGGCCGTGGTGCTCGGTGGGATGAACCGGCTGTCGGCGCTGCCGCGTCTGCGCCGCACCGCATCGACCGTCGATGCGCACACGTTCACGAACCTGCTCTATCTCGAAGCGCTCGTGATGATCGGCGTGTTCGTCGCGGCCGCCGCGCTCTCGCACAGCGTGCCGGCATCGGCGGCGATCGGCGCGTAGCGATATCAATGCGCGTGGGCGAGACGCCAGCGCGCACGACGATCGCCCGCGTAAAAATGCGCCGCACAGCATGACTGTGCGGCGCGAACACACACGGCACGCCGCTCGCGGGAGCGGAGCTGTCCGTTACTGCCTGCCTCACTGCGCGTTGCGGCTGCGTCGATGCCGATCGAAGCGCCTCATTCGTAGCCGAGCTTGTGACCGACGATCGGCGCGCAGAAGAGCGCGATCGCGCAGCCGGTGACCTTGCCTTCGAGCTCGGCGAGCGCCGTGCGCGAAACATAGAGCTGGGTCAGCAGATCGACGAGTTGCGGCACGCAGTACAGGAACGCCGCGAACAGAAACCAGCGGCCCACGGCTTCGATGCGCCACTGCCGGCCGCATGCGACGCCCGCGGCGATCACGCGGAGCACGCCGAATGCGACCAGCGCGCCGACGGCGGCCTGCTCGCGGATCAGATAGTCGGGAAGAAATCCGCCCATGGCCCTCTCGCTTTTTTCGTTGGTGTTGGCGCAACGAAAACAGCAAGGAGTGGGCCAGTCGAACGGGCGTTGAGGTTGCCCGAGGGTCGAAGCCTTATCGGGCAATGCGTTGAGGCGAATGGCGCGCGTGCACGCGTGATTCAACGAGCGCTATTGAGGCCCGCTTTGCAGCCCGGCGTAACGTAACCGCTCAAGGGGCGATTCGCGCGCGTCACGTAACGCACGTGACGCGCGCGAATCGCAGAACAGCGCTATCTCACCACTCGGCGACGCTGCCATCCGCGTGACGCCACACCGGGTTGCGCCAGCGATGGCCGGTCTTCGCCATCTCGCGGACCTTTTCTTCGTTCACCTCGATTCCGAGGCCCGGGCCCTGCGGAATCGTCACCATGCCGTCTTCGTACTTGAAGACTTCCGGGTTCTTGATGTAGTCGAGCAGGTCGTTGCCCTGGTTGTAGTGGATGCCGAGGCTCTGCTCCTGGATGAACGCGTTGTAACTGACCGCGTCGATCTGCAGACAGGTGGCGAGGGCGATCGGTCCGAGCGGGCAGTGCAGCGCGATGGCCACGTCATATGCTTCGGCCATCGAAGCGATCTTGCGGCACTCGGTAATACCGCCCGCGTGCGATGCGTCCGGCTGCAGGATGTCGACGAAGCCGTTCGCGAGAATGTGCTTGAAGTCCCAGCGCGAGTAGAGCCGCTCGCCGAGTGCGATCGGCGTGCTCGTCTGGTTCACGATGTCGCGCAGCGCCTCGACGTTCTCCGACAGTACCGGCTCTTCGATGAACATCAGCTTGTACGGGTCGAGCTCTTTCGCGAGCACCTTCGCCATCGGCTTGTGCACGCGGCCATGGAAGTCCACGCCGATGCCGACGTTCGGGCCCACCGCTTCGCGCACCGCCGCGACGTTGTTGATCACGCCCTGCACCTTGTCGAACGTGTCGATGATCTGCAGCTCTTCCGAGCCGTTCATCTTCACCGCCTTGAAGCCGCGGTCGACCACCGCGCGCGCGTTGTTCGCGACATCGCTCGGACGGTCGCCGCCGATCCACGAATACACCTTGATGCGGTCGCGCACCTGGCCGCCCAGCAGCGCATGCACCGGCACGCCGTGATGCTTGCCCTTGATGTCCCACAGCGCCTGGTCGACGCCGGCGATCGCGCTCATCGAGATCGGGCCGCCGCGGTAGAAGCCCGCGCGGTACATCACCTGCCAGTGGTCTTCGATCAGCAGCGGGTCCTTGCCGATCAGGTAGTCGGCGAGTTCGTCGACGGCGGCAGCGACCGTATGCGCGCGCCCTTCGACGACCGGCTCGCCCCAGCCGACGATGCCCTCGTCGGTGGTGATCTTCAGAAAGCACCAGCGCGGCGGGACGATAAAGGTTTCGAGCTTCGTGATCTTCATGCGGGAATCTCCGGTGAATCGCATAGCGAACCGGCCTATCCTATCGCAATTCGACCTGGAAAGTAGTATTAATAGTATTATTCGCGTGAGATTCCTGGATACTGGGTAATCCGCAACATGACGGCTGCGACCAACGCCTTCGTCACCTCGGGAGAACGGCCATTCAGCACGATCTGCACGGACGCGTCGCGTACGAACTGGGCACGGCGATCCTGCGCGGCGACTACGCGCCCGACGCGATCTTGCCGCGCGAAGCGGAATTGATGGACGCGTTCGGCGTGAGCCGCACGGTGTTGCGCGAGGCGCTGCGCACGCTGACGTCGAAGGGGCTGATCGAATCGCGGCCGCGCGTCGGCACGCGGGTGCGGCCGCGGCATGCGTGGAATCTGCTCGACGTCGACGTGCTCGACTGGTACGCGCGTGTCGCGCCGCCGGTCGCGTTCGCGCTGAAGCTGCAGGAAATGCGCGAGATGATCGAGCCGTATGCCGCCGCACTCGCCGCGCAGTCGCACGACGATGATGCGCTCGCGAAGATCGGTGCCGCGCATGCGGAGATGGTGGCCGCGCGTCACGTCGATGAATGGGTGCGCGCGGATCTGCGCTTTCATCTGAGCGTGCTGGCTGCGTGCAGCAACGAGTTGCTGATTCCGCTCGGCACGTTGATCGAACGGACGCTGGAAGCGCAGTTGCGGTTGAATGCGCGGCGCGCGGACGTCTTCAACGCGTCGCTCGCCGAACATACGGCGGTGTACGACGCGATCCGCCTGCGCAATGCGCAGGCCGCGCGCGAGGCAATGGAAGTGCTGCTTGGCGTGACGCGCAGGCGCATCGAGACCTGAACGCGAGGGACGACCGGCCGCAGCCTGAACGCGCTTAAAGACGCGCACAAAAATACGCCCCGGCCGGGAGTGATCGATACGGCACGGGGCGTCCAACTCGCTTGGTCACTCTCATGGAGCGATTTCAAAGTACTGCCGCCAAAATGGCCGGGCAATCGATCAAAAAAGTTTTTTGAGTGCGCCGCTCACGCGCTATTTTTGCGTCTGCGGCGCGGGCGCATTTTGCGGCGCCGTCGAATCGTAGGGCTCGACGAGTTCGCGACAACTGAACGGATTGGCGCTGCCTGACGAGTCCGTGCCGCGCGCGTTGCGCGGTTCGGGGCATGACATCACGTTGGTGTCGCGCTGCAGATAGTAGGTATGGTCCGTCACCGCGATCACGTGATAGCCGCTCTGCACGAGCGTCGCGAAAGTGGTGGTGGCGGGCTTCCATTGCGTGTCCGGTTCGGCGTGCGCGGTACAGGTCACGGCGAGGCCGAGCAGCGCGGGAATGAGTTTTTTCATGGCGTTCAGTCCTCGAGTCGTTGAAACGGAACGACGCCAACGCGCGGGCGGCGCCAACGCCGCGCACGCATTCGCGCCGTGCTTATTACTTTGCGACACGCGAAGCGCGCGACGGTTCGGGCAGGTTGTTTCGAAGTGTATCGGCGGGGCATGCCGGTACGCTGCGCAATGCAGTGCAGCAGCGGGAAAGCAGGCGATTCGGACGTTGCATCGCACGATGCCCGGTTCGCGGAACAACGGTACATTCGGCGGTACGATGATGCGCAATCTCGTCGGCGGGGACGGCGCAATGAATACGGACATGGATTCGACAGATCACCTGGAACGGGCGGCGGCCTGGCTGCGCGACGCGGACGGCATGCTCGTCACGGCGGGCGCCGGCATGGGCGTGGATTCAGGCTTGCCGGATTTTCGCGGCACCGAAGGCCTGTGGCATCACTATCCGGCGCTCGCCCACGCGCGTCTCGATTTCACGGCGATCGCGAACCCGGTCGCGTTCTCGTGCGATCCCGAACTCGCGTGGGGCTTCTACGGGCATCGTCTGCAGCTGTATCGCGAGACCATCCCGCATGCGGGCTTCGCGGTGCTCGCCCGCTGGGCCGAACGGATGCCGCAAGGCGCGTTCGTGTTCACGAGCAATGTCGACGGCCAGTTCCAGCGCGCGGGTTTCGCGGATGAACGCGTCGCCGAGTGCCACGGCTCGATCCATCATATGCAGTGTACGCGGCCGTGCTCGCGCGACATCTGGCCGGCCGCCGCGTTCGAGCCGCAGGTGGATGCGAAGGCGTGCCGCCTCGTCAACGCATTGCCGCGCTGCCCGAATTGCGGCGAGATCGCGCGACCCAACGTGCTGATGTTCGGCGACGGGGAGTGGCTCCCCGCCCGCACCGACGAGCAGGAAACGCGGCTCGCGCGCTGGCTGCAGGGCGTTAGCCGATTGGTGGTGGTCGAACTCGGCGCGGGGCGCGCGGTGCCGACCGTGCGGCGCTTCAGTGAACGCTTCGGCCCGCGCGTGATCCGCATCAATCTGCGTGAGCCGCAGATACCGGCATCGATCGGTATCGGCTTCGCGCAACGCGCAACCGATGTGCTCGTTCAGCTCGACGAGGCGCTGGGCCCGCGCGCTTAGTGCTAAATCCGCTCGCTTGATGTGGAACCCGCGCGCTTGATGCTGGATCCGCGCGCGTAATGCGCTTGACCTTCGCAACACTCGTCGCACACGATGTGCACCATCAGACGATACGAGGACTCGATCTTGCCGCCGCGCCGCTTAAACAAGATTCGCCCGATCCGCCCGAACCCGCCCGCATTCCCGCATCGCCTGCATGGGAGCGCTGCGTGACGGCTCGTGCGTTGCCGCCAGGCTTGATGCTCGTGCACGGCAACCGGCCGGAGCGGTTGCGCGACCTGATGGTGCACTGGATCCAGCAGCATCCGCTCGCGCCGCTCGAAAAGGAAGTCGTGCTCGTGCAGAGCAACGGCATCGCGCAATGGCTGAAGCTTGCGTTCGCTGCGGACCCTCAGGACGGCGGCTGCGGCATTTCTGCCGCGATCGAGATGTCGCTGCCGTCGCGTTTCCTGTGGCAGGTCTATCGCGCGGTGCTGGGCCACGATGCCGTGCCCGCGATGTCCCCATTCGACAAGACGCGGCTCGTGTGGCGTCTCACGCGGCTGTTGCCCGAGCTGCTCGGCGAGCCGGTCTATGCGCCGCTCAAACGCTTCATGGCGCACGATGCCGATCAGCGCAAGCGCTTTCAGCTCGCGCAGCGTATTGCCGATCTGTTCGACCAGTACCAGGTGTATCGCGCCGACTGGCTCGCCGCGTGGGCAGCCTCGCAGGACGTGCTGATCGATGCGCGCGGCGGTCGCACGCCGCTGCCCGACGAACACCGCTGGCAGGCGGCGCTATGGCGTGCGCTGCGCGACGACGTCGAAGCATCCGCATCGAACGATGTCACGGGCGGCGACAGCACGGCGTCCGCGTCGGGACGTGCGGGCGTGCACGCCGCGTTCATGCGGCGCGCGTCTGAGTGGAAGGAAGGCGCGCCGCGACCCGCCGGTTTGCCGTGCCGCGTGATCGTGTTCGGCATTTCGAGCCTGCCGCGCCAGTCGCTCGAAGTATTGGCCGCGCTGTCGCAATGGGCCCAGGTGCTGATGTGCGTGCACAACCCGTGCGCGCACTACTGGGCCGACATCGTTGCCGATCAGGACTTGCTGCAGGCGCGGCATTCGCGGCAACACCGCCGCGCCGGCGTGCCCGCGGTGATGACCGACGCCGCCATGCATGCTCACGCGCAGCCGCTGCTCGCCGCGTGGGGCAAGCAGGGGCGCGACTTCATCAGCCTGCTCGACGAGTACGACAACGACGAAGAACGCTCGCGTTACGCGCCGCTTTTCACAGGCATCGGCCAGCGCATCGACCTGTTCGAAGCCGACGATGCGTCGACGATGCTGCAGCAGTTGCAGGACGACATCCGCGATCTGCGGTCGCTGCCGGAAACGCGGGAGCAGTGGCCGGACGTGGACCCGTCGTTCGACACGTCGATCCGTTTTCATGTCGCGCACAGCGCGCAGCGCGAAGTGGAGATCCTGCACGATCAGCTGCTCGCCGCATTCGCCGCGGACCCGACGCTGCGGCCGCGCGACATTATCGTGATGGTGCCGGATATCGAGGTCTATACGCCGCATATTCAGGCCGTGTTTGGTCTCTTCGATCACGACGATCCGCGCTCGATTCCGTTCAGCGTCGCCGACCGCGGGCAGCGCGATTTCGATCCGCTGATCGGCGCGCTCGAAACGCTGCTCGGCTTGCCGCAGTCGCGCCTCGCCGTCAGCGACGTGCTCGATCTGCTCGAAGTGCCCGCGGTGCGCGCACGCTTCGATATCGCCGAAGACGATCTGTCGACGCTGCGCAACTGGATTGCCGGCGCGAACATTCGTTGGGGACTGCATGCGCGGCATCGCGAGAATCTCGGGCTGCCTGCAGCAGACACCGATGCCGCGCCGAACAGCTGGGTGTTCGGCCTGCGCCGCATGCTGCTCGGCTACGCGACGGGCGACAGCTCGGGCGCGTGGAACGACATCGAACCGTATGCGGAGATCGGCGGGCTCGACGCGGTACTGCTGGGCCCGCTGTTGCGGCTCATCGATGCGCTCGATACGACCTGGCGCACGCTGCGCGAACCCGCAACCGTCGATGCATGGTGCGAACGGCTACGCACGATGAAGGCCACGTTTTTTTCCGCCGAAGGCGCAGACGCAAGCGACGATGCGTACACGCTCGAACGCCTCGACGCCGCACTCGAAGCCTGGCGCGACGCGTGTCACGACGCGGCGCTGACGGGCGAATTGCCGCTGTCGATCGTCGCCGATTACTGGCTGTCGCAGTTCGAAGCGGGCGGCCTCACGCAGCGCTTCTTCGCGGGCGCGGTGACATTCGCGACGCTGATGCCGATGCGCGCGATTCCGTTCCGCTATGTGTGTCTGCTCGGCATGAACGACGGCGACTATCCGCGCAGCCGCACGCCCGTCGACTTCGATCTGATGCGGCGGGATTACCGGCCCGGCGACCGCTCGCGTCGCGAAGACGACCGCTATCTGTTCCTCGAGGCGCTGCTGTCGGCGCGCGAGCATTTGCATATTTCGTGGATCGGGCGCAGCGTCAACGACAACACGCCGCGGCCGCCGTCGGTGCTGGTCGGGCAGTTGCGCGATCATCTGAAGAACGGTTGGCGGCTCGAAGATGCGGAAGGCGTGGACGATCACGAACGCGACGCGCTGCTCGATGCGTTGACAGTCGAGCATCGTTTGCAGCCGTTCAGTCCGCTATATTTTCCGCTGCGAACTGATGCTTCGCCGCTCTTCACGTATGCCGCCGAGTGGGTTGGCGCAGCGTCGACGGCGCGTGGTGATGACGTCGCGCAAGACACCGCGCCGCTCGACACGCTGGAGCGCGACGAACCGCTGACGCTGCGCGAGCTCGCGGATTTCCTGCGCGATCCCGTACGCGGGTTCTTCCGCCAGCGGCTGCGCGTCGGCTTCGATGTGCATGATATTTCCGCGGAAGATCACGAGCCGTTCGAAGTGGGACCGCTCGACGCATGGCGCCTGCAGAACGAGCTGATCCGCGCGCAGATGACCGCGCTCGAACAAGGCCACGACGATCTCGACCAGGCGGCGCGCGCTCGGCTCGAACGGATGCATCGCAGCGGCGATCTCGCGTCGGGCGGCTTCGGCGAGGTGATCGCGGAAGAGTTGATGGAGCCGATGCCGGGCCTGTTCGACCGCTATCGCACTGCGCTGCAACGCTGGCCGACACTGCTCGACGAGCGGTATGAAGTGCGACTCGAAGCCACGGTCGGTGAGCGGACATTGACGATCGATGACTGGATCGATGGCGTGCGCGCAGGGCCGGACGGCGCGCGCGCGCGCGTCGTGCTCGACGCCGGCACGCTCGTGAAAGACGGCAAATATCGCGGCGAACGGGTGATCGCGTATTGGGTCGCGCATCTCGCCGCGCAGCTCGCGGTCGGTCCGACGACGACGCTCGCGGTCAGCAAGGTCGGCGACGTCGAACTCGCGCCGCTGCCCGAGGACGTTGCACGCGCGCATCTGCTCACGCTGCTGCGCGCATGGGACGAAGGGATGCGCAGGCCGCTGCCGCTCGCGGTCCGGACTGCGTTCGCCTGGCTGCGCAAGTTGCCTCCAGGGTTCGACATCGCGCACATCGAAGCGTCCGACGATGCATGGAACGCCGCGCGAGTCGCGTACGAAGGCACCTCGCATACGGACGGCGAGCGCGACACCAGCGCATATCTGTGCCGCGCGTGGCCGGATTTCGAAGCGCTGAGAGTGGGCGGAGAGTTCGCGTCGCTGGCGGCCGCGTTGCTGTTGCCGCTGCAACGCGCGATGCCTGCGGAGAAATCGCGCAGTCGCGCTGACGACAATGCGAAGCGCGCGGGGGCCGCGGAATGACTCACGACATGACCTTATCTGCCGTGCCGCCGCCGAAGAATCTCGAACCGCTGCGTTTTCCGCTGACGGGCAGCAGCCTGATCGAAGCGAGTGCCGGCACCGGCAAGACATTCACGATCGCGATGCTGTACGTGCGGCTCGTGCTGGGCCATCGGCATGTCGATGCGGGTCCCGATGTGGATATTGCCGACGATGCACCCGAGCCGCTGCGCGCGCTGACGCCGCCCGAGATTCTCGTCGTCACGTTTACCGATGCGGCGACGAAAGAGCTGCGCGACCGGATCCGTGCGCGCCTGATCGAAGCCGCCGACTACTTCCATGCGGACCCGGATGAAGTCGAATCGAGCGAGCCGGAAGCGAACCTGCTGTACGAACTGCGCGCCGACTATCCGCACGATCAGTGGGCAGGCTGTGCGCGCCGTCTCGAACTCGCGGCGGAATGGATGGACGAGGCCGCGGTCTCGACGATCCACGGCTGGTGCAACCGGATGCTCAGCGAGCATGCGTTCGATAGCGACAGCCTGTTTTCGCAGACGCTCGAAACCGATCAGACCGAGCTGCGCGCGGACGTCGCGCGCGACTACTGGCGCACCTTCATGTCGCCGCTCGATGCGCGCTCGGCGGCCGAGGTGCGTCAATGGTTCACGCAGCCCGACGCGCTGGAAGGCGCGATACGCGGTCTGTTCGCGCATGCGAGCCTGTTGCCCGATGCGCCGCCGCCGGCCGAAGCGCTGGAGGACGCGCGACAGAAGCAGCGCGCGCACCTCGACGCGCTGAAGGCGAACTGGCCGGCCTGGTGCGACGAACTACAGGCGCTGTTCGACGCCGCGCGCGCGAAGAAGCTGTTCAACGCGGTCAAGCTGAACACGAAGAACTGCGAGACGTGGCTCAACAAGCTGCGCGACTGGGCGACGAATCCCGAACTGCTGCGCCCCGCGTTCGACGACAAGGCCGCGGTGTGGGAGCGTCTGACGCCGCGCGGTATCGCCGAGATCTGGAACGACGGCAATCCGCCGTCGCACGCGGCATTCGATGCGATGGTGACGCTGCGCGAACAGCTGGCCGCGTATCCCGTCGCGCGCAACGACATCCTGTGCCATGCGGCGAAATGGATCGCGGCGCGCTTCGAGATCGAGCAGGGCCGGCGTTCACAGATGGGTTTCGACGATCTGCTGACGCGTCTGCGCGCCGCGCTCGAAGGTCCGAACGGCGAGCGTCTCGCGCAGGTCATTCGCGCGCAGTATCCGGTTGCGCTGATCGACGAGTTCCAGGATACGGACCCGGTGCAGTACCGCATTTTCGATGCGGTGTACCGGATCGGGCAGAACGATCCGGCCACCGCGATCATCCTGATCGGCGACCCGAAGCAGGCAATCTACGCGTTTCGCGGCGCCGACATCTACACGTATCTCGAAGCGCGCCGCGCGTGCGCGGGGCGGCTCTTCACGCTGAAGAAGAACTTCCGCTCGACGGTGCAGATGGTGGCCGCCGTCAACCGCTGCTTCGAAGCGGCCGAGACGCGTGAAGCGGGCGCGGGTGCGTTCCTGTTCCGCGATGAACATGCGGATGCCGATCACGCAGCGGCGAGCAATCCGTTGCCGTTCATTCCCGCCGACGCGAATGGCCGCGACGATGTGCTGCGTGCGGATCGTGTCGATCTGCCTGCGCTGAATGTATGGTGGCTGCCGCAACCCGACGACGGCAAGCCGCTCGGCAAGGATGCGTATTTCCGCGCGATGGCCGCGAGCTGCGCGAGCGAGATGGTGCGGCTGCTCGATCTCGGACAGCGTGGGCTCGCGGGTTTCGTCGGCGGTGAAAGCGCAGACGATGCGGATGGCGAATCACGGCTAAAGCCGCTCGAACCCAAACATATGGCGGTGCTCGTCAACAACCGCACCGAAGCGCATGCGATTCGCGCCGCGCTCGCGGAGCGCGATGTGCGTAGCGTCTATCTGTCCGATCGCGATTCGGTGTTCCAGACCGGCGAGGCGAGCGAACTGCGTCAGTGGCTTGCCGCATGCGCGGATCCGGACGACGGGCGGCTCGTGCGTACCGCGCTCGCCACCAGTATCCTCGGGCTCGACTGGAATGCGCTCGACACGCTCAACCGAGACGAGCTCGCATGGGAAGCGCGCGTGCTGCAGTTCCGCGGATACCGCGAACTGTGGCGCAGGAAAGGCGTACTGCCGATGCTGCGGCGCCTCTTGAACGACTTTCAGGTGCCGCAGCGGTTGCTTGGCCAGGCGGCTGCCGCCGCCGCGCTCGGCGAGCGCACGTTGACGAACGTGCTGCATCTTGCCGAACTGCTGCAGCAGGCGAGCTCGCAGCTCGATGGCGAGCATGCGCTGCTGCGCTATCTCGACGAAGAAGTGCGCGATGGCGGCGCCGGCGGCGACGCGCAGCAGCTGCGGCTGGAGAGCGATGCGGGGCTCGTGCAGGTGGTGACGGTGCACAAGTCGAAAGGCCTCGAATATCCGCTGGTGTTTCTGCCGTTCGCGTGCGCGTTCCGCGAGGTGAAGGCGAGCGACATGCCGCTCAAGTGGCACGACAAGGCGGGGCAACTGCATATCACGCTGAGCGATGAAAGCGCGGTGCCGCAAGCCGATCGCGAACGGCTCGGTGAAGACCTGCGCAAGCTGTACGTTGCGCTGACGCGCGCGCGTTACGCGACGTGGATCGGCGTCGCGCCGATCCAGAGCGTCGAACTCGGCGCGCTTGGGTATCTGCTGTCGGGCGGCCAGCCGATTGATGGCGGTACGCTGCCGGCGCTGCTCGCGCGATTGCAGGGCCCATGCAGCGACATCGTGGTCGAAGCTGCACCGGAGCCGACGCGCGAGGTGTTCGAGATGCGCGGGCCGCAAGTCGCGCGCGGCGCCGCGCGCACGATGCCGCGCCATGCGCGCGAGCCGTGGTGGATCGCGAGCTATTCGAGCCTGCGTAAGGTGAACGATGTGATCGGCGGTGCGGCGAATGCAAGTGCAAGTGCAAGTGCAAGTGCAAGTGCAAGTGCAAGCGACGGCGCAAGCGGGACGGGCGTAGTGCGTACCGGCGAAATGACCGCGCGCGATACGCGCAGCGAAGACGTCTTCCACGAACTGCTTGATGCCGCGTTGATCGATGCGTTCGACGACGCGGTGCCTCCATCGCCAGCAATTGCGACCACGCATGTCGACGCCTCGCTGCACGGCTTTTTTCGTGGCGCGGATGCGGGTAGCTTCCTGCACGAACTGATGGAATGGGCGGCAACCGAAGGCTTCGCCACGGTCGTGCAACAGCCTGACGCGTTGCGTGACGTGGTCGCGCGGCGCTGCAATCTGCGCGGCTGGGCACGCTGGATCGAGCCGCTCACCGCGTGGCTGTTGCAGCTGCTCGGCACGCCGCTGCGTCTGCCCGCTGTCGATGGCGAAGCGGTGCAGCCGGTCGTGCTCGCGAAGCTCGATGCGTATATGGCGGAAATGGAGTTCTGGGTCGCGGCGCACACGGTGGATACGCGACGCATCGACGAACTGGTGACATCGATGACGCTCGACGGTGCCGAACGACCCGCACTCGAACCCGCGACGTTGAACGGCATGCTGAAGGGTTTCATCGACCTTGTGTTCGAGCACGAGGGCCGCTACTACGTCGCGGACTATAAATCGAACTGGCTGGGCCCCGATGACGCTGCCTATACGGCCGCGAAAATGCGTGCCCAGATTCTCCACTCACGTTATGAGCTTCAGTACGTGCTGTATCTGTTCGCGCTGCATCGGCTGCTGAAAGTGCGCCTGCCGGATTACGATTACGACACGCATGTCGGCGGAGCGGTGTATCTGTTCCTGCGTGGCGGGCGCGCGCCTGGCCAGGGTCTGCATATCGAGCGGCCGCCGCGCGAGCTGATCGAGGAACTGGACCTGCTGTTCGCGCAGCACGACGATGCGGCAAGGGCAACGCTATGAGCGGACGTCGACAGAAACCGGACGGGTTGACGGGCGATCTATTTGCGGCAGCGGATGCTGATCCCGCTCGCGAGGCTGCACCGTCGCGTAGCGAGGAGGGCGCGAAGGCTGCTGGCGTTTCCACTGCGGTGTCGACACCCGTTACCGCAGTGCAGATTGATACAGCACCACGCATGCTGGACGTGCTCGATCGATGGGTCGAACGCGGCTGGCTGCGTTCGCTTGATGCGGGCTTCGCGCGATTCCTGTCGAACGAAGTGCCGCACGCGCCGCCGTTGCTGCTGCTCGCGGCGGCGCTCGCGAGCCATCAGCTCGGACGCGGACACGTGTGCCTCGATCTGCAGGCGACCATCGACGACCCGACCTTCGTGCTGTCGCTACCGCCCGAGGAGCCGAATGCATGGGCGCGGCCCGATGCAGCAGAGCCGCGCGCGCTGCCGCCGACGCCATCCGAAGTGCTTGCGGGCACCACGCTCGATCATTGGTTGCAGGCGCTGGATGAGCGAACGACCGTGGCGGACGGCGCGGGCAGCACGCCGCTCGTGCTGATCGATGCGCGGCTCTATCTGCGGCGCTACTGGCAGTACGAGCAGGATGTGCGCGCGGGCATCGAGCGACGGTTGGCGGCATCGACGAAGTTGCAGTCCGCGTTGCCGATGGACGCGGTGCGTCGCGCGCTCGACGTGCTGTTTCCGGCTGCAGCGAATACCGGTGCACGTACCGACTGGCAGAAGCTCGCCTGTGCGCTCGCCGCTCGCAGCGGCTTCAGCATCGTCACGGGCGGACCCGGCACCGGCAAGACGACGACCGTCGTGAAGCTGCTGGCGCTGTTGCAGGCGCTCGCGTTGCATGCGCCTCGTATTTCGTCGGATGCGTCATCGATGAACACGGCGCGGCCGTTGCGCATCCGTCTCGCGGCGCCAACCGGCAAGGCCGCGGCACGGCTCAACGAATCGATCGCGGGCGCGGTGGCGCGTCTGCCTGTCGATGCGTTGCCCGATGGCGAGGCCGTGCGCGCCGCGATTCCGAACGTGGTGACGACGCTGCATCGTGTGCTGGGGACGCTGCCCGACACCCGGCGCTTCCGGCACGACGCGGGCAATCCGCTGCCCGTCGACGTGCTGGTGATCGACGAGGCGTCGATGGTCGATCTCGAGATGATGGCCGCTGTGCTGGCCGCATTGCCGCCGTCGGCGCGACTGATTCTGCTTGGCGACAAGGATCAGCTCGCATCGGTGGAAGCGGGTGCGGTGATCGGCGAATTGTGCGCGCGTGCTGCCGGCGGCCACTACACGTCGCAGACCGCCGCGTGGCTCGAAGCCGCGACCGGCGAACGCATCGATGCCGCGATGATCGATGCCGACGGCACGCCGCTCGATCAGGCGATTGCGATGCTGCGGCACAGTCACCGCTTCGCGTCGGATAGCGGCATCGGCCTGCTCGCGTCGTTCGTCAATGCGGGCGATGCCGATGCGGTCGATCGCATCTGGGCCGACGCGCACGCGGACCTTGCGCTCGTGCGATGTCCAGCAGGAGACGACGCCGCGTTCCGGTCGCTGGTGATCGACGGCGGTGCTTCACACGGCGACGGCCGTGCTGAACGTCAAGGCTATCGGCACTATCTCGACGTGATGCATGCGCAGCGACCGCTGGATGACGACGTCGATGCGTGGGCGCTCGCGGTGCTCGAAGCACACGACGCGTTCCAGTTGCTGTGCGCGTTGCGACGTGGACCGTGGGGTGTCGAAGGATTGAACCGGCGCGTCGCGCGTCTGCTGCAGGACGAAAAGCTGATCGATGCGCGCGGCGAGTGGTTCGCCGGACGTCCGGTGCTCGTTACGCGCAACGACTACGAACTCGGCTTGATGAACGGCGATATCGGTATCGCGCTCGAGCTGCCGGGTGGCGCATTGCGTGTGGCCTTTCCCGCGGCGGATGGATCGGGCGGCGTGAAGTGGGTGCTGCCGAGCCGTCTGCAGGCCGTCGAAACCGTGTTCGCGCTGACCGTGCACAAGTCACAAGGGTCGGAGTTCGTGCACGCGGCGCTGGTGTTGCCCGAGTCGTTCAGCCCTGTCATGACGCGCGAACTCGTCTACACCGGCATCACGCGCGCAAAGAAGTGGCTCAGCCTCGCGGTGATGGACGGCAGCGACACGCTGCGGCTCGCGGTCGACGCGAAGGTCAGGCGCGCGAGCGGGTTAGGTGTCGTGTAGCGCGAGCGCAGCGGATGCGGGTGTGGGTGCATAAGGCACCCGCTGCGCTGCAGGCGATCACTTGATCGACTGGATCTGCTGGTAGCTCAATTCCCACGTGTGCGGCGGCAGCGGAATGAAATGCACCGACTGCAGGAACGTCGCGTTCTCGTCGGACGGCACGATCGTCCACGTGAGGAACTCGCGAATCTGCGCGGCGACAGCCGCATCCGGTTGCTGCTTCGAGACCACCGCGTATTCGTAGTTCACGAGCGGATAGGTGCCGCTCGCGGGCGAGAACACGAGACTCAGGCGTTCGTCGGGTGGCGTTCTGACCGCGAGCGATGCAGCGCCGGCCGTGATGTTGTCGCGCGTCGGCAGCACGAATTCGCCTGCGCCATTTTTCAGCGCGGCCGTGCCGAGCTTCGCCGAGTCGATGTCCGCCGCGTAGCTCACGCCGATGTAGCCGATCGAGTACGGCGTCGTCTTCAACGCGTTCACCACGCCCAGGTTGCCCGATACCGCGACCGCGCCCGGCACCGCCGGCCATGCGATGGTCGTGTCGTAGCCGAGCGCGCTTTCCCATGACGGCGTCGAGAACGTCAGGAACTGCGTGAACACGAAGGTGTCGCCGGAACCGTCGCCGCGATGCACCGGCACGATGTCGTGATGCGGCAGATGCACGCCGGGATTGAGCGCGGCGATCGCGGGCGCGTCCCACTGACGGATCGCGCCGGTGTAGATGCCGGCGAGCGTCGGGCCGTCGAGGCGCAGATGCGTGTCGTTGAGGCCCGGCACGTTGTAGTTGACCGTCTGCGCGGCGATCGCGAGCGGCACGTTGATCACCTGCGGATGCTTCATCGAGTCGGAGTCGGACATATACGCGTCGGACGCGCCGATGTTCACCCTGCCGGCGATTGCCTGCTCGATGCCCGCGGCGGAACCGGTCGAGCCGACCGTGATGTGCACCTGCGGATGCAATTTCGTGTAGGCGGCGCTCCACGTCGTGAACAGCGGGGCGAGCAGCGTCGAGCCGGTTTCGGTCAGCGTCGACTGTTGCGCGTGCGCGGATGCGGCGAACAGCACGACGCCGATTGCCATGGTGACACGAGCGGCCGTGCGCGCGACCAATTGGTCGGGATTGCAGATGGTATGCATGTGGTGCTCCTCAGGCGTTCTTTTCGGGCGAAGCCTGCAACGCCGCGCGTTGCAGGCGATCCGGTCACTTGCCGATCTGATCGAGGCTCACGCCGGTGGTTTCGATCCGGAACAGCCAGGTGACGACCGCGCCGAGCAGCGACGTCACCACGAGGATGTACAGGAGTGCGCTCGTGCCGATCCCGGCAAGCAGGATCGGGAACAGGAACGCGGTCGACACCGCGCCGATCTTGCCGATCGCCGCGGCGAAACCCGCGCCCACGCCGCGGATCGCGGTCGGGAACACCTCGCCCGCGAGCAGATAGGTCTGCGCGTTCGGGCCGAGGTTGGTCATGAAGTTGAACAGCATGAAGCCCGCGAAGATCAGCACGGTTTTCGTGCCGCCATCGAAGTTGCCGGACAGCGACGCGATCAGCAGACCGACCGCGCAGCCCACGAAGCCGACCACCTGCAGCTTGATGCGGCCCACCTTGTCCGCGAGCATCACGGCGAACACGATGCCGACGATCAGCAGCATCGTGGTGAGTGCTGCGCCCTTCGCGGCGAAGATGTCGTTGAGGATCAGGTCGCTGATGCTGCGCACATGGTCCGGCTTGTTGCCGAGCGCGATCGCGAGAATGGTCGGCGTGAAGATGCCGATGCCATAGGTGCCGAGATCCTGCAGAAACCACGGTACCGATGAGAAGATCGTCGCGCGCAGATTGCGCTTGTGGAACAGCGCGAGGAACGATTTCTCGCCGTGGCCTTCGCCGCCTTCCGCTTCGCGGAGCAGTTCGATGCTGGCGGGATACTGCGGCACGCGCCTCAGCAGCCGGCGCGCGGCGGCTTCGGCTTCCTCGACGGAACCGCGCACGTGCAGCCAGCTCGGACTTTCCGTGATGAAGAAGCGGCCGACCGTCACGATCAGCGCGGGGATGATTGCGGTTGCGTACATCCAGCGCCACGCGTCGAGCGTCGGCGTGAGCGACAGCACGAGATAGCCGATCGCGGTGCCGCCGAGCGCGCCCAGTGCCTGGAAACCGAATGCGGCCAGCACGAGGCGTCCGCGGCTCGTGCTCGGGATGCTCTCGGAGATGATCATGTGCGCGGTCGGGTAGTCGCAGCCGAGCGCGACGCCGAGACCGAACAGGCAGATCACGAGCGACAGGAAGTTCGTGCAGATGGTGAGCAGCACGAGGAACGCGCAGAAGATCACCATCTCGACGATGAACATCCGCTTGCGGCCGAAGTAGTCGGACATGCCGCCGAGTCCGATCGCGCCGACCAGAATGCCCATCAGGCTCGCGGCGGACACGAGGCCGTTCTGCGCGGCGCTGATGCCGAACTCGTGCGAGATCAGCGGCAGCGCGACGCCCGTCATGAACACGACGAAGCCTTCGAAGAACTTGCCGGCCGCGGCGAGCGACCAGATGCGCCACTGCATCCAGGTCATCGGCGCGGAGGGCAACTGCGTGCCGTCCGGCCAGATCGGGCATTCGTCGATGTAATCCTGTACCGACTTCGCGGCGGCGCGGGACAGGGGAGCGGTGGGGTCGATCGTCTGTTGCATGGGGCGGGTCCTCTGCAAGCTGCGGTCTTTCGGGCGTCGTGCCGTGGCTTCTGCGCTGCGGTGATTCGCTTCGCTTGCGGCGAATTGCGACGAATCGCGGCGGGAAAACGACGGCGACGCGATGGCTTCTTCGGTTCAGCAGGGTGGGGCGTTACAGCGTCAGTTACTGCGTTACACGGAGTGCGAAGCGGTTCAGGCTTTCGACGGCAACAGAAACGCGCGCGGCTCTGTGTGGAGTAGCGGCTGAAATTCTAGGGATGGGGACGTGTCAGGGCTGTGAACGGGGAAACGGATGAACGTTCGGTATCGTTGCGGGGTGGTGTTGTTGGGTGTTTGTAATCGGGCGGGTGGTTGCTGCGCGGCAAGCTAATTGAAGCGGTGAATTTTCCGCAAGTGAGTTGATGCGATTGCGCGCTGCGATACTGCGCAGTATTTTTCTGTCAGGTGCTTGAAAACACTTTTCCGTAGCGGTTCGCCTTCGTTGCATCGAAGCAGCGTTGGTGGCGTTTAGTTGTCCGTAGGAGAATTTAACATGGCAAGCATCGATTCACGCGTGTTTCTGTGTACGCGCCTTAATTCTCTCTGTCGTGCTCTTTCACGTGTCGCTGTTCTAAATCGACCGACGATTGGGGGCGCGGGATGATTGAGTCTGGGCACGTGAAAGACGTCGACATGAAGGACATCGTCGTCCACCTTGACTGGCTACGTGCACTTGCCGCGCTCTTGTCGCCTGAGGACGTCGCTGGTGGATTTGCGACGCTCGATACCGTGGATCAGGCGGCGATCTTCGGTTTGTTTGAGGCAACGCTCGACCGTGCGCGTTCGGTTTTGACTGTGTAGGCAAGATCATTCGTGGAATCGCTCAGGGCGATTTGACGCGCAACGCAACGTCCTGGCAGTTCATCGTTGAGAGAGCGAAAGAACGAAAACCTCGACACATTCGTCGAACGTGACCCGCGATCGATGTCGGAGAGAAGAACGGCCTACTCGGCCAATTTTTTTCTGTCCCACACGCCGAGCTCGATCACGCGTTCCAGCATGCCCACCGTGAGCGACGCCTTCTCATACTTCTTTCGCTGCTTTTTGGAGAATGGCATGGCAAGGATGGAAAAGAGGTTGAAGCCCTCTTCCGGAAAATAGCGGCCAAATTCGTAGTCACCCGGTTTCACGGGAAAGTGCTCGAAGAACTTGCCCATGAAACCGTCAGCTTCATCCCCCGTGATGTCGAGGTCGTCTTCCAGACTATCGGACGGGCTAACAGGTCTGCTGGCGCGAACGCCTACCTCTTTCCGGATGGAGGATTCGAGCGCAAGCCAGGTCGCAGACGTCATTAGAAAATCCTGTCTTCTGGTTTGACGAGCCGGTTGTAATGCTGAACCGACTTGACGCTGATCGTCACCACGTCGTGCGCGACGGCACTGCGACCTCACATCGCGCCGCGGGTCTCGCGCGTCAGCAGTGCGGTCATCAGATAAATGAGGCTCACCACCGCAACCGAGATCGCCAGCGTGACGGGCACGGCTTCGACCTGTCTCGCCATGAGCGACACGACCGAAGGCAGCGAACCACCGATCGCGAAGCCGATATTCCAGGAGATCGCGGTTCCGGTCGCACGGATCTCGGTCGGGAACCGCTCGTTCAGCACGATCAGCAACGGCGCGTAGCAAAACGTGCCGATACCGCTCAATGCGATCGTGCAAGCGGCGATAACACCGAAATCATGGGCTTGTCGCAGCACCAGGTACAGCAGCGGCAGCGACACCAGCGATACGGCGCCGTACAGCAACATGCCGCGGCGCCGGCCGATGTAATCGGTCAGTGCGCCGGACAGCACCGACGACACGATCACGCAGATTCCCGAGATGCTCATGATCAGGCCGATCTGCGTTTCCGGAAGGTGGTTCACGATCTTCAGGAAAGTCGGCAGATAGCCCGACGTCAGGTACGACAGTCCGCCGCCCGTCAACGTCAGCAGTACGCAGGCCAGAATCATGCCCTTGTAACCGGCGCGCAAGGTTTCGCGCGGTACGACCGTCCCGGCCGTCTTGCCCTTTTTCGCGGCCAGTGAGAGCCACAGCGGCGATTCCTGCAGCCGTGTGAACACGAACAGGCCGAGCAGCGAACTGGCGAGACCGGAAAAGAACATCAGACGCCAGCCCCAGGCTGCGAAGAGCGGAGCTGGGATCAGCGTGCTGACCAGCACGAAAACGAGCGAAGCGAAGAGCTTGCCAATTCCCGATCCGCCGCCGGAGATGATGCCCGACGCGAGCCCGCGTCTGCCCGGTCCGATCGATTCAGTGCCGAGCGTATGCGTTGCGGCCACCATGCCGCCCATGAACACACCTTGTACGAGGCGCAGGAACAGGAACGCGAGCGGCGCGGCAACACCGATGCTTTGATAGGTCGGCAGCAGGCCCATCAACGCAGTCGACACGCCCACGCCGACTGCGGCCGTCACGAGGGTCCGCTTGCGACCGTGGCGGTCCGAGTAGCGGCCGAAGAAGTAGCCGCCCACCGGACGCATGATCAAGGTCGCGGTGAACGCGCCGTACACCGCGGCGAGCGACAGCATCTGTCGCGACGAGTCGAAAAATACGTGCGCGAGAACCGGCGCCACGTACAGGATGATGAACAGATCGAACAGGTCGAAGGCCCAGCCGAGGCATGAGACCCCGACCGCCTGGACCATCTGCGACCGGGTCAGTTCGAGTTCCGGTGCCGGGGCCGGAGCGTGTTGCAATGGAGTCGGTTGCGCGTACATATCTTTCTGGATCATTGTGTTGTTGCGATGGCTCTTCAACCTGCGCTGCGTGGCGCGTTCAGACCGCCCCGGAACACCCGATAGCCGGTGTCGTGCAATACCTGCGCCTTTTCGGCAGGGTTCAGCAACGCGGTCGCTTCGAACGCTTCCTGGACCATGAGCTTATACGGCATCAACGTATTTCCCTGATCGGAACCCCACATCACACGGTCCGCGCCAAACACGTCGACGACGTGACGAACGAACGCCGCGGTTGAAACGTTCGCGGACTTCAACTGATTGAAAAGCAGCGACGTCACCTTGAAGTACACGTTCGTCTGCGCGGCCAGCGCGGCGTAGACGGGCGTCACGCCATAGTCCGGCGGACCCTCCGGCGCCGGCCAGCCAACGTGGTCCAGCACGATCTTCGTGTGGGGGAAGCGCTGCGCCAGTACGGCGACATGAGGCATCAGTTCGGCCGCCACGGCATGCGAGCCCGGCACGTGTATCGACGGAAAGACCACGACCGCGAGATGCAGGTCGTTGGCGACCTGCCAGACTTTCAGCGCATCCGGAGAATCGAGCCATGGGAACTGGCCGTCTTTCGTCTGCGGGCCGGTCAGGCGTATGCCTGCGATGCCATCGCGCGTCGCGAGGTCCCGCAAAGTCTGCGGCGCGGCCGGGTCGTGCGTGTCCAGCATGACGACCGGCACGATCGACGCCGGATAGGCGTGTGAGACGGCCAGCAGATAGCGGTTGTCGGTTTCGTAGGCCGCGTTGTATTGCACCCCTACGCCGGACTCGACGCCGTTGTCGTGCCACAGTTCGATGAGGTAGTCGGGCGTGTCGGGGCGTGTCCTGATGGTCTCGATGAGTTTCTCTTTCCCCATGTACGCATGTTCCGCATGCAACGGATAGTCTGCGAAGTCATCGGTGAAAAAATGTGCGTGGGTGTCGAACAGCAGCGGCCTCGCGGCCTGCGCATGGCCGAGGCAGGACACGCATGCAAGCACGCATGCCATCGTTACGCGGATCCTCGCTGCACGTGCAAAGCTCATGATTCAAGTCTCCTTGTCCTGCGTGATGAGCCTGTTTTGGCCGGTGCGCGGACGGTGTGCGGTCCGCATCGGTCCTGACGGCACACCTTAGAACGTGTGCTGCATGCCCACACCGAACGTATTGCCGGTTGGATTACCCGAGAGCCTGTCGTACGAGTACACCGCATAAACATAGGTCTGCTTCGAGAGCACGTAGTCGTAAGCGAGGCTGGCCGTATTGCGAACGGTACCGGCCTTCGACGACGTGTTGGCGCTGGTGCGCGCCCATGCGGCCAGAATCCGGTTCGTCACGTTGATGGGCACGGATATTCCGAGCGAATAAGTATGGGACCCTGTGTCCACGCCGACGTTGCTCGTCATCTGCCCCGCCGCGTACAGCTTCACGAAACCCGCGTCGTAGGTGCCGCCGAGCAGGTAGAGGTACTGCCCCGTCTGCGGCGCGACGGCCGCGGTGCGATCGCGTTGCGCCGAGAACACGCCGGTGAACGGGCCATTCACGTACGTCAGATGCAGGCCGAGATCGTCCTTGCCCTGCTGGCCCGTCGTCGAGCTCACCCCATAGATGACGGTTCCCGTCAACCCGCCCCAGGTCGGCGAAACGTACTCGGCTGCGTTCTCCCAGACCGTGTCGCCGATGACCGTGTTGCTGTAACTCGAGGTGTACGACTGGACGATCAGCGGCGAGAAGACGACCGAAGATCCGAATGGATTGACCAGTTGCTGGTTGATGTACGTGGGGTTCGTCTGCAAACCGAACTTGAACGTGCCGTAGCTGCCCGTCAGGCCGGCGTACGCGTTGCGCGAGAACAGTCCATCTGTCGTGTTGCGGCCCATCTGGCCGGTGTTCGGCCGGAAAAAGCTCTCGAGCGAAAAGATGACGGCGTTGCCGTCTCCCAGGTCCTCCCGTCCTCGGATGCCCCAGTACGACGTCGTCATACCGCCGCCTCCCATTTGCACCGTGCTTTGTTTCGCGGTACTGAGCTTCGCGCTGTCGACGTACATGCCGAGCAATCCGTACATCTCCACCTGCGAACTTCCCGACGCTTCGCCGACCGTGTCCGCATGCGCGCCGGGCGATGCCGCCATGATCGTCGCGACGATCATGGCGGCAAGCGAGCGCATTCCTGCTCTCCTCTCCGTCATTCTTCCTGTCTCCAGTTTTATTGATTTTTGGGTACGGCATACCGCGCAGTGCCTATGGCGGGCACTGCCAGTCTTTGGGAACGGACCACAGTTCCGCGTCAACGCCCGTAGAGACGCGCCGGATTCGTGACGAGCAGCTTTTCGAGCAGCTGTGCGTCGGGGCAAAACCGGAACATCAGATCGACCAGTTCGCCATCGTTGGGCATGTCTTTGCTGATGTTCGGGTGCGGCCAATCAGTGCCCCACAGCACGCGGTCGGGGGCCGCTTCGATGAGCGTACGGGCGAAAGGCATGGCGTCGTCGAATGGCCGGCGGCCCGCCGATACACGTTCAGCACCGCAAACCTTCACCCACGCCAGGGGATTGCGCATCAGTTCCAGCAATTGCCTGAACGGCTGTTGATCGAGTCCCGACTCGGACCGGACCCGACCCATGTGATCGATGACGAACGGAACCTGAAGACGTTCGATCCGGTCCGCATACGTCAAGATGTCCTGAGCATCCAGATGGAGCACGACGTGCCAGTCAAGATGCCGGATGCGATGCACGACCTGGTCGAACACGTCGAGGTCGGGCGCGCCGCCCAGATGCGCAACGAAGTTGAAACGCACACCGCGCACGCCTTGCCGGTCGAGGTCGGCCAGCTGCTCGTCGGTGACGCTGCCGTCGACGATCGCTACGCCTCGATAGCGGCCCTGGCTGCGTGCGATGGCATCGAGCATCGCGGTGTTGTCCGTGCCATGACAACTGGCCTGGACGATCACGCCGCGGCTCAGGCCCAGGAAATTGTGAAGCTGGGTGAGGCGCTCGAGCGGCGCATCCGGTGGCGTGTAACTGCGATCAGGCGCATAGGGAAAAATATCGCCTGGCCCAAAGACATGACAGTGCGCATCCCATGCGCCAGCGGGCAAAGCCTCCGCCGGACGGATGGGATTGGGATCGGGCGGCAGGCAGGACTTCATCGAGGCGTCTCCAGCTTGGTTTTCGTGCGATGACGTGGATTCCAAAAGTGAAAGGATTGTGGCCGCCGGGTCCGGGCTTTACAATGCGCATACAACACTAGTTGATATGTGAAAATCACATACCACCGCATGGAACTCAGGCAACTCGAAGCTTTCGTGCACGTCGCGGAATTCGGCAGCTTCACGCGCGCCGCCGCGATGCTGGGCACCGATCAACCGGCATTGAGCCGCCTCGTCCGGCAGCTGGAGGTGCAGGTGCGCCATACGCTGCTGGAGCGCAACGGGCGGGGCGTCACGCTCACGCCGGCCGGCCAGCTCATGCTGGCGCACGCCCAGGGCGTGCTTCAGCAGGTACAGCGAGCCGTGCAGGATCTCGACGAACTGCACGGCACGCTGCGCGGACATTTCAGCATTGGCGTCATTCCAAGCTTCGCGCGGGTCGCCACGCTCGAGCTGGTGCGCCATTTCCGCGCGTCGTTTCCGAACGCGACCATCTCGGTGACGCAAGGTCTGTCGACGTATCTGGTCGAATGGCTGGCAATGGGGCGTATCGACGTTGCCGTGATGTACGACACGTTCGAAACTCCATTGATCAACAAGCGCACCGTTCACACGGAAGAGCTCTTCCTGATCGGTCCGAGTGACGACAAGTCCAAACGCACGGCCGCGGAACGCCTTCCCAAGTCCATCGCGCTGAGTGAGATTGGCCGCTATCCGCTCGTCATTCCAAGTCGCATGCATGCGATCCGCCGCGTGCTTGAGGCGGCTGCCGAGGAGCAGGGCATCAAGCTCAATATCGAGCTCGAAATGGATGCCGTGACGTCGATTCTCGATCTCGTCGCGGAAGGCGTCGGTTACGCGTTGCTGGCACTGAATGCGACCGAGAGCGACGCGCTGAAGCGCCGCTTCCATGCGATCCGCGTGACCGGGCCGACGCTCCATACGCGGCTGGTTCTGGCCACGAGTCGCGCCCATCCCCTTTCGCGCCTCGCGACCCAGGCCACGGCGATGCTCGAGTCGCATGTCGTGCCCCTGTACGGCCGCGCGTCGGAGCATGCCGACAAGGCTCGGCGGCATCGTTCGTCGCCATAGCGCAACGGCCGGGAATGCATCGAGATTCAAGGCTGTCGGGGAGACAAAAACAAAAGGCCGCTGTCCTTTCGGAGCAGCGGCCTTTCAACAACTGGTGGCGAATCAGGGATTCGAACCCCGGACCTGCGGATTATGATTCCGTCGCTCTAACCGACTGAGCTAATTCGCCGTAAGAAGCGGAATTATGGAGATGACGGGCGGGGCTGTCAACCCCTTCCCGTCACATTCCACCTTACGAACTGCTCACGGGGCTCGCAACATCAATCCTGCGCATAGATGTTGGAGTCCTTGGTCTCCTTCACGAACAGCATGCCGATCACGAAGGTCGCGAGCGCGACCACGATCGGATACCACAACCCCGAATAGATGTTGCCCTTCGCCGCGACGATCGCGAACGCCGTCGCCGGCAGGAAGCCGCCGAACCAGCCGTTGCCGATGTGATACGGCAGCGACATCGACGTGTACCGGATCCGCGTCGGGAACATCTCGACCAGCATCGCCGCGATCGGCCCGTACACCATCGTCACGAAGATCACGAGGATCGTCAGGATCACCACCGTCATCGGCCAGTTGATCTGCGATGGATCGGCCTTCGCTGGGTAGC
This sequence comes from Paraburkholderia phosphatilytica, assembly GCF_003443895.1. Taxonomy (GTDB): domain Bacteria; phylum Pseudomonadota; class Gammaproteobacteria; order Burkholderiales; family Burkholderiaceae; genus Paraburkholderia; species Paraburkholderia phosphatilytica. Next base: position 197,574 of record NZ_QQOA01000010.1, read on the forward strand.
CGGCGGCTTTTAGCGTCGTGCTAAGCGTCTTGTCGAACGCCTTCGCCTTGTCCTTCGCGTCCGGCGCCTTGCCGTCGTAGGTGTCGATGGTCTGGTCACCCACCTTGATCTGCGCAACCGTACCCGCCGGCGCCGCCACGTTGTCGTAGTTCAGGCCGGCCTTCGAGAGCGCGCCCTTCGCGATGTCACACGAAGACGTGAACTTCGCCGTCCCCACCGGGTTGAACTGGAACGAGCACTCGTCCGGATTCGCGATCACGACGATCGGTGCGTGCATCGTCGCGGTTTCGAGCGCCGGGTTCGCGAAGTGCGTAAGCGCCTTGAAGAGCGGGAAGTACGTGAGCGCCGCGATCAGGCAGCCGGCCATGATGATCGGCTTGCGGCCGATCCGGTCTGACAGCGAGCCGAAGAACAGGAAGAACGGCGTGCCGATCAGGAGCGCCAGCGCGATCAGGATGTTCGCGCTCGTGCCGTCCACCTTCAGCGTCTGCGTGAGGAAGAAGAGCGCGTAGAACTGGCCCGTGTACCACACCACCGCCTGGCCGGCCGTCAGGCCGATCAGCGCGAGGATCACGATCTTCAGGTTCTTCCACTGGCCGAACGCTTCGGTCAGCGGCGCCTTCGACGTCTTGCCCTCCGCCTTGATGCGGGCGAACACCGGCGATTCGTTCAGCTGCATCCGGATCCACACCGACACGGCCAGCAGGATGATCGATGCGACGAACGGGATGCGCCAGCCCCACGACGCGAACGCGTCCTCGCTGATCGATGCGCGCACGCCGAGAATCACCAGCAGCGACAGGAACAGGCCGAGCGTCGCGGTCGTCTGGATCCACGCGGTGTAGAAGCCGCGTCGTCCGGCCGGTGCGTGTTCGGCGACGTAGGTCGCCGCGCCGCCGTACTCGCCGCCGAGCGCGAGACCCTGCAGGAGCCGCATCGCGATGAAGATCACCGGCGACGCGAAGCCGATTGCCGCATAGCCGGGCAGAAACCCGACCACGAACGTCGACAGGCCCATGATCACGATCGTGATGAGGAACGTGTACTTGCGTCCGACCAGGTCGCCCAGGCGCCCGAACACGATCGCGCCGAACGGACGCACCGCGAAACCGGCGGCGAAGCCAAGCAGCGTGAAGATGAAGGCGGCCGTTGGATTGACGCCGGAGAAGAAGCTCTTGCTGATGAAGGCCGCGAGCGAGCCGGCCAGGTAGAAGTCGTACCACTCGAACACCGTGCCGAGCGACGAAGCGAAGATCACCCGCTTCTCATCGTTCGTCATCGGCGCGTGCGAAATTTGCCCGCCAATGGTTGCCATGTGTCGTCTCCACGTATTGATATAGGCGCGGTCTCGCCCGGACCGACGTGACCGTGACGCCGATTATTGGTATGGAAACTTACTGCCTACTGACGTGGCGGTGCGTCAAAGCGTGTGGATTTGAATGCGTCGATCTCGCGTTAATGTGCGGCGATGTTCGTGGTTTTGTATTGCAACGTTCGGTAAATTGCTTTAATGACACGCGGTCGCCCACGCCGCTTTCGCGCGGGCTTAGGGAAAGTCCCGTGCCGCTTCCAGCGTCTTCAAGCTGACGCGAACGAGGGTGCCGGCAAGTCTCGGCGACTGCTGGTACACGTTGTCGTAGATCGTGAGCGTGCCGCCATGCATCGACGCGATCTCCCGCACGATCGCGAGGCCGAGTCCGCTGCCGTCGCCTTCGCGGCCCAGTATCCGGTAGAAACGCTCGACCACGCGCTCCCGTTCCGCGGCGGGAATGCCGAGCCCGGTATCTTCCACCTCGAGATGGACGAGGCCGGCAGCAGGCTCATCATCCACGCGCACCCGCACGGTGATCCGGCCGCCGGCGGGCGTGTAGCGGATCGCGTTGTCGATCAGGTTCGACAGCATCTCGCGCAGCATCACGGGATGACCGTCCACGCTGACGGGCGCCTCCGGCCCTTCGTAGCCCAGATCCATCTGCTTCGCGAGCGCGGGCTGCACCCAGTCGCGCACCGCGTGCCGCGCAACGTCCGTCACGTCGACGGGCGCGAAGATCTGCCCGGACATGCGGTTCTCGGCGCGCGCCAGCGCCAGCAACTGCGTGACGAGTCGTGCGGCATGCTCGGAGCTGGTCGCGATCTGCTCCAGCGAGCGGTGCACTTCCGGCGATGCATCCTGCCGCAGCGCGAGTTCGGCCTGCGTGCGCAAGCCGGCGAGCGGGGTCTTCATCTGATGCGCGGCATCGGCGATAAAGCGCTTCTGCAGCTCCATGTTCTGTTCGAGGCGCGTCAGCAGGTCGTTGAACGACGTGACGAGCGGCTCGATCTCCGGCGGCGCGCGGCGCGCCTCCAGCGGCGACAGGTCGTCCGGACGCCGCGCACGAATGTGCGACTGCAGCGCATGCAGCGGCGCAAGTCCGCGCGACAGCCCGAACCATACCAGCACGATCGCGAGCGGCAGGATCACGAACTGCGGCAGGATCACGCCCTTGATGATGTCGTTGGCGAGCTGGCTGCGCTTGTCGAGCGTCTCGCCGACCTGCACCAGCACCGGCTGCGCGCCTGCCTCATGCGGAAACTCGACCGTCGTGTAGGCGACGCGGATCTCGTTGCCGCGCAGCACGTCGTCGCGGAACTCGACGATGCCCGGCTGCGGCCGGTCGTCCTCGCGCGGCAGCGGCATGTCGCGATCGCCGCCCACCAGCTCGCCGCGCGTGCCGAGCACCTGAATGTAGACGTTGTCGATGTTGTCGCCGTGCAGGAAGTCGCGCGTCGAATCGGCGAGCGACAGTTCGGCGACGCCGTTCACCGGATGGATCTGCCGCGCGAGCACGTAGGCATCGGTCTCCAGCGCGCGGTCGAACGGACCGTTCGCGATCGACTTCGCGACCAGATACGTGACCGCGATGCTCATTGGCCACAGCAGCAGTAGCGGCGCCAGCATCCAGTCGAGAATCTCGCCGAACAGCGAGCGCGGGCGCGTTTCGGCGGCGGCTTCGGCTTCGTCAGGCGGCGCGAACGGATTCGCGTAGCGGGCGTCGCGCGCTTCGTCGTCGAGGCTGTCGGCGGTCGCGGCAGGCGGGTGCGCGCCGCCGGCGGATTGCCTGGCGTGCGCCGCCTGGGCGGCCTGGGCGCGGGCCCCCATGCGCGTCTCTTACTTGTAGTGGTGGCTGGCCGGCATCGGCGCGGCCGGCGGGGTGGCGGGAGCTTGCGGCGCCTTCTCGAGGCAGTAGCCAAGGCCGCGCACGGTCACGATCCGCACGCCGCCCGCTTCGAGCTTCTTGCGCAGCCGGTGCACATAGACTTCGATCGCGTTGTTGCTGACTTCCTCGCCCCATTCGCACAGATGATCGACGAGCTGTTCCTTCGACACCAGGCGGCCGATCCGCTGCAGCAGCACTTCCAGCAGCCCCAGTTCGCGCGCCGACAGATCGACCGCCTGGTCGTTGATCCGCGCGATCCGTCCGACCTGATCGAACGACAGCGCGCCATGCCGCACGACCGTCGGACCGCCGCCCGCGCCGCGCCGCGTGAGCGCGCGCACGCGCGCCTCGAGTTCGTTGAGCGCGAAGGGTTTCGCCATGTAGTCGTCCGCACCGAGGTCGAGTCCCTTCACGCGTTCGTCGACGCTATCGGCCGCGGTGAGGATCAGCACGGGCAGCGTGGAATTGCGCGCGCGCAGCCGCCGAAGCACCTCGAGACCGGACATGCGCGGCAGGCCGAGATCGAGGATCAACAGGTCGAACGACTGCATCGACAGGGCCGCGTCGGCCTCGGCGCCGTTCTTCACGTGATCCACGGCATAGGCCGATTGGCGGAGTGATCTGACGAGGCCGTCCGCGAGTATGCTGTCGTCTTCGGCAATGAGGATTCGCATGATCTGCCCAGCGGGCGGGCCGGCGCGAGGCGGTTCGCGACGCGCGGCGGTCTCCGGAAATTTTGCGTGGAAAGGCGTTTCGTGCCGGCGCCCGGTGCGCTGTTGTTTGCGTGCACGGGCGTTGAAACGGGCTTGCCAAAACCACTGTTTTTTTATACAGTGTCTGCATTCCGTGCGCAATGTTCATCTTCTTCATGAAGAATGGCGTGAAGATGGGTTGCACGCGTGCATCAGACGCCGTTCATCATAGCAAAGGACGATTCATGGAAGAAAGCAAGAAAGGCTCGGCTGGACTGACGGCTGAAAAGAGCAAGGCCCTCGCTGCCGCGCTTGCACAGATCGAAAAGCAGTTCGGCAAAGGGTCGATCATGCGGCTCGGTGACGGCGACGTGGTCGAAGACATCCAGGTGGTGTCCACCGGCTCGCTCGGTCTGGATATCGCGCTTGGCGTCGGCGGTTTGCCGCGCGGCCGCGTGGTCGAAATCTACGGCCCGGAATCGTCGGGCAAGACCACGCTGACGCTGCAGGTCATCGCCGAAATGCAGAAGATCGGCGGCACGGCGGCATTCATTGACGCGGAACACGCGCTTGACGTGCAATACGCGAGCAAGCTCGGCGTGAACGTGCCGGAACTGCTGATCTCGCAGCCGGACACCGGCGAGCAGGCACTCGAAATCGCGGACGCACTCGTGCGTTCGGGCTCGATCGACATGATCGTGATCGACTCGGTCGCGGCGCTGGTGCCAAAGGCCGAAATCGAAGGTGAGATGGGTGATTCGCTGCCGGGTCTGCAGGCTCGTTTGATGTCGCAGGCGCTGCGCAAACTCACGGGCACGATCAAGCGCACGAACTGCCTCGTGATCTTCATCAACCAGATCCGGATGAAGATCGGCGTGATGTTCGGCAACCCGGAAACCACCACGGGCGGTAACGCGCTGAAGTTCTACGCGTCGGTGCGTCTCGACATTCGCCGTATCGGCTCGATCAAGAAGAACGACGAAGTGATCGGCAACGAAACGCGCGTGAAGGTCGTGAAGAACAAGGTGTCGCCGCCGTTCCGAGAGGCCGTGTTCGACATCCTGTATGGCGAAGGCATTTCGCGTCAGGGCGAAGTGATCGACCTCGGCGTGCAGGCGAAGATCGTCGACAAGGCGGGTGCGTGGTACAGCTATAACGGCGAACGCATCGGCCAGGGCAAGGACAACGCGCGTGAATTCCTGCGCGAAAATCCGGACATCGCGCGCGAGATCGAAAACCGCATCCGCGAATCGCTGGGCGTCACCGCGATGCCGGCAGGTGCATCGGCGGACGTCGAAGTCGCGGACGAAGAAGAGTAATCGCTTCGCGATGCGCAAGGGTCGGCCGGAATCCGCCAGGGTGCCGGTCGCCGGGCAGAACGCCGGCGACGACCCTTGCCATTCATCGCGTGACAACGTGCGCGACGAGTTCGACTCGGGTAAAGACCCATTCGAAGCCTTCGACGCCCACGACATCGAAGCTGGGCACACCGGCCCGCGCGCCGGCGCATCTGCCAGTACCGGCACATCGTTCAGCCGCACATCCGAGCGATTCGCCAAGTCCAGCGATTCCTCAAACGATGGCGGCACAACATCCTCCTCGCGCCCAGCTCGCTCGCTGAAAAGCCGCGCCATGGGTTACCTGTCGCGCCGCGAGTACAGCCGCGCGGAACTCTCGCGCAAGCTGATTTCCTACACCGACAACGCCGACGAACTCGAGAAGCTGCTGGATCTGCTTGAAAGCGAGAACTGGCTGTCGGACTCGCGCTTCGCGGAGAGCCTGATTCATCGCCGCGCATCGCGGCTTGGCGCGAGCCGTATCGTCGGCGAGTTGAAGCGGCACGCGGTGGATGCCACGTTGATCGAAGAGGCGAGCAGCCAGTTGCGCGAAACGGAACTCGCACGTGCGCAGGCCGTCTGGCGCAAAAAGTACGGTGAGCTACCCGCCACGCCGGCGGAGCGCGCGCGTCAGGCGCGCTTCCTTGCAGCACGCGGATTTTCGACGGCCACGATCGGCAAGATCCTCAAAGGCCTCGACGAAGAATGGCTCGAAGACTGAGCGGCAAGCGTCCCACAATCCACCGCGCATCCACTGCCAGCACGGCCTTGCTGGCCTCGGCCTGTCTCGAATACCCAGTATGTTAAAATTCGGAGGTTTTCCAATCTACCGGCCGGTCGCTTTCTCATGCCGCTCTCTTCCCCCGTATCGCGTCAGTTGCGGCATCGCCGCGCAATACGAGCGGAAGCCTATGAGCGCGCGGACGGTCTGTGGGATATCGAAGCCTGCCTGACGGACGAAAAGCCGCGCGACACCCTGCTGTCCACCGGCGTCCGCCCTAAAGGCCTGCCGATCCACGAGCTCTGGTTGCGCATCACGATCGACACGTCCATGAACGTCGTCGGTGCAGAAGCCTCGTCCGACTGGGTTCCCTATCCCGGTCTCTGTGAAGTCTCCAATCCCGCCTATCGGGCCCTCATCGGGCTCAATCTGCTCCGCAATTTCCGTCGCGATGTCGCCCGGGTGCTCGGCGGCACGACTGGCTGCACCCATCTCACTGAACTGTGCGCCGTGTTGCCCACGGCCGCGGTGCAGGCGTTCGCGGGCACCGTCTGGAACACGCGGGACAGTTCGGCGGACGAGACTTCGCGGTCCGGCGCGAAAGCCGCAACGGCGTCAGGCGGCCATCAAAATGGCGTCGTAGGATCGAACGACACACCGCCGTTTCAGCTCGGCCGCTGCCACGCGCTGCGCTTCGACGGCGAAGCGGTGCGGCAGTACTACCCACGCTGGTACGGCCATCCGCCGCATCCAGCCAAAGGTGCTGGCAGCACGGATGCCCCAACCCGCGTGAATCACGCAAACGGCGCAGGCTCCAGCCCGGTCGGCGCGCAGCAAGAAAACAAGACAGACAACATCGAAGTTCAATCCAACTCTCAGACTGAAGGAATCACGCATGAAGATTCACGAGTACCAGGGTAAGGAAATCCTGCGGAAATTCGGCGTCGCGGTCCCGCGCGGCAAGCCGGTGTTCTCGGTGGAAGATGCGGTCAAGGCCGCCGAAGAACTGGGCGGCCCGGTATGGGTCGTCAAGGCACAGATCCACGCAGGTGGTCGAGGCAAGGGCGGCGGCGTGAAGGTCGCAAAGTCGCTCGATCAGGTCCGTGAGTACTCGAACCAGATCCTCGGCATGCAGCTGGTCACGCACCAGACCGGTCCGGAAGGCCAGAAGGTCAACCGCCTGCTGATCGAAGAAGGCGCCGACATCAAGAAGGAACTGTACGTCGGTCTCGTCATCGATCGCGTGTCGCAGAAGGTCGTCGTGATGGCCTCGAGCGAAGGCGGCATGGACATCGAGGAAGTCGCCGCGAAGACGCCGGAAGCGATCCACAAGGTCGCGGTGGATCCGTCGGTTGGCCTGAAGGACGCCGAAGCGGACGACCTCGCGAAGAAGATCGGCGTGCCCGACGCTTCGATCCCGCAAGCGCGCGCGATCCTGCAAGGTCTCTACAAGGCCACGTGGGAAACGGACGCATCGCTCGCCGAAATCAACCCGCTGATCCTGACGGGCGACGGCAAGGTGATCGCGCTGGACGCGAAGTTCAACTTCGACTCGAACGCGCTGTTCCGTCATCCGGAAATCGTCGCGTACCGTGACCTCGACGAAGAAGATCCGGCCGAAATCGAAGCGTCGAAGTTCGACCTCGCGTACATCTCGCTCGACGGCAACATCGGCTGTCTCGTGAACGGCGCGGGCCTCGCGATGGCGACGATGGACACCATCAAGCTGTTCGGCGGCGAACCGGCGAACTTCCTCGATGTCGGCGGCGGCGCGACGACCGAGAAGGTCACCGAAGCGTTCAAGCTGATGCTGAAGAACCCGAACCTGACGGCGATTCTCGTCAACATCTTCGGCGGCATCATGCGTTGCGACGTGATCGCCGAAGGCGTGATCGCGGCTTCGAAGGCGGTGCACCTGCAGGTGCCGCTCGTCGTGCGCATGAAGGGCACGAACGAAGACCTCGGCAAGAAGATGCTCAAGGACTCCGGCCTGCCGATCATCTCGGCGGACAGCATGGAAGAAGCAGCGCAGAAGGTTGTCGCCGCCGCTTCCGGCCAGGCCTGATCGCTACGGCGCATCTCTTACCGAATCACGAATGACGAATGGCGGCGCACGAGCGGCGCGGGCGCGCAGCAACCCGCCGCCGGATCGCCGGGACTCGTGCGACGCCAACCGAATAGAGGTCAATACATGTCGATTCTGATCAACAAAGACACCAAGGTCATCACGCAGGGCATCACCGGCAAGACCGGTCAGTTCCACACGCGCGCCTGCCGCGAGTACGCCAACGGCCGCGAAGCGTTCGTCGCGGGCGTGAACCCGAAGAAGGCCGGCGAAGACTTCGAAGGCATTCCGATCTACGCGAGCGTGAAGGAAGCGAAGGCCGAGACCGGCGCGACCGTGTCGGTCATCTACGTGCCGCCCGCGGGCGCCGCTGCCGCGATCTGGGAAGCGGTCGAAGCCGACCTCGATCTCGCGATCTGCATCACGGAAGGCATTCCGGTTCGCGACATGATCGAAGTGAAGGACCGTATGCGCCGCGAAGGCCGCAAGACGCTGCTGCTCGGACCGAACTGCCCGGGCACGATCACGCCGGACGAACTGAAGATCGGCATCATGCCGGGTCACATCCACCGCAAAGGCCGCATCGGCGTCGTGTCGCGTTCGGGCACGCTGACGTATGAAGCCGTGGGCCAGCTGACGGCGCTGGGCCTCGGCCAGTCGTCGGCGGTCGGTATCGGCGGCGACCCGATCAACGGTCTGAAGCACATCGACGTGATGAAGATGTTCAACGACGATCCGGATACGGACGCCGTCATCATGATTGGCGAGATCGGCGGTCCGGACGAAGCGAACGCCGCCTACTGGATCAAGGACAACATGAAGAAGCCGGTGGTCGGCTTCATCGCGGGCGTCACGGCGCCTCCGGGCAAGCGCATGGGCCACGCCGGCGCGCTGATCTCGGGCGGTGCGGATACGGCCGACGCGAAGCTGGAAATCATGGACGCATGCGGCATCAAGGTCACGAAGAACCCGTCCGAGATGGCCCGTCTGCTGAAGTCGATCCTGTGATGTCGACGCCGGTTGCGCGGCTTCGCTTCATCGGAGCGTAGCGGCGGTACTGGCAAAAGCGGCAACAGCGGCAACAGCGGCACGAAAGAGCAGTCGTAAGCGGTTCGGCAGATTTTCACGAATTTGCTATCCTTACGAACCTCTTTCGTCAGAGCCGGATCCAAAGCGAGGGAGTGCATTGCGCTCCCTCGCTTTTTTTCGGCCCTTCGTTCCGCACGTGTCCATGCCTGAATTCTTCACGACGCTTCATTGGGGCGCCGTCCTCCAGATCATCGTGATCGACATCCTGCTCGGCGGCGACAACGCGGTCGTGATCGCGCTCGCGTGCCGCAACCTGCCGGCGCAACAGCGGCTGCAGGGCATCGTGTGGGGCACGGTCGGCGCGATCCTGTTGCGCATCGTGCTGATCGCGTTTGCGGTCACGCTGCTCGACGTGCCGTTCCTGAAGTTCGCGGGCGGTCTGCTGCTGCTGTGGATCGGCGTGCGTCTGATGGCTCCCGCGCACGATTCGCACGACAACGTGAAGCCCGCCGACCAACTCTTCGGCGCGATCAAGACGATCATCGTCGCCGACGCGGTGATGAGCGTCGACAACGTGATCGCCATTGCCGGCGCGGCCGAAGCGGCGGACCCGGAGCATCGTCTCGCGCTCGTGATCTTCGGGCTGCTCGTCAGCATTCCGCTGATCGTGTGGGGCAGCCAGCTCGTGCTGAAGCTGCTCGACCGCTTCCCGGTCGTGATCACGTTCGGCGCCGCGCTGCTCGGCTGGATCGCGGGCGGCCTGATCATCAACGATCCGGCGGGCGACCGCTGGCCCGCGCTCGACGCGCCGCTCGCGATCTACGGCATGGAGGTCGCGTGCGCGTTATTCGTGGTGGCAGTCGGTTATGCGGTCAAGCGCCGGAACGCGGCGCGAGCGGCACGCGTCGCCACGGGCAACGGCGCTCCGCCGGGCTCTCGTTAGTCCCTTCTTCACAGCGGACGTTAGCCATTCGGCCGACTGCGCCGCAAACATCGCGCTGGATACGATCGAAGCGCCTGTTCCGATGGTCGGAGCAGGCGCTTTCGCCTCTGGAGCCCGCCGATGTCTGAAACTGCTTCCGCCGCCGTGGTGTTTTCCCACGCTCTCGTTACGTCCGCATCCGCCGTTGCGCCCGAACTGCTTTCCATTGCCGCGAGCCGATCCTCCGCGCCAGGCTCGCCCGGCCCGGTGCCTTCGGTGTCGTCGGCGCGCCTGCACATGCCGCCGCGTCCGTCCGCAAATCTCGTCGTTGGCCGCTACGTCGCGTTTGGCTTCACGCTGATCGAGCTGATGATCGTGCTGGCGATCGTCGGTGTGATCGCCGCGTATGCGATCCCTGCGTATCAGGACTATCTCGCGCGCAGCCGCGTCGGCGAAGGGCTGTCGCTCGCGAACTCGGCGCGGCTCGCGGTCGCTGAAAACGTCGCGAGCGGGAGCGCGTTCTCCGGCGGCTATGCGTCGCCCAATGCGACGCGCAACGTCGAATCGATCCACATCGACGACGACACCGGCCAGATCACCGTCGCTTTCACGACTCGTGTCGCACCGGCGGGCTCGAACACGATGGTGCTGGTGCCGTCCGTGCCCGACAACGCCGATATGCCCACTGCGCGCGTTGCGCTCGCAAAGGGTGCGGTGCAGGCCGGTTCGCTGACCTGGGAGTGCTTTGCCGGCGGGAAGGCTGCGTCGTCGCTGCCGGCGCCGGGTTCAGGTCCGATGCCCGCGGTCGCCGCCACGCTGCCTGGCAATCTCGCGCCGCCCGAATGCCGTGGATGATGCGGGCGGTTTGCATCGGGTGAAGATGAAGGTGCGGTAAGCGGGTGTGGCGTTTGCTCCGATCGAGCGATCGCGATGAGTTGTCGTGATTTGGGCGAATTTGCCCGCAGCCGGCGCACAGCGTAGGAATTTTTTTGTATAGTGCGCCGGTTGCCGATGCCCCACCCACTCATTCATGCCTACACCCCTGACGCCGATTTCGCGCTACCTCTCCCTCGTTCTGCTGGCTATTGCGTTGATCCTGCCGTACGCGGTCACGGTCCATACGTATCCGATTCCGACGTTCTACTCGGAATACACCGCGCTGGCGCTGTACCTGCTGCTGGGCGCGTCGCTCGTGCTGTTCGCCGCGTGCGCGCGCGAGCCGCTACGTGTCGGCATGCCGACGGTCGCCCTCGTGCCCTTGCTGTTCGGCGTGCTGCTGATCGCGCAGACCGTCGTGCTGCCGGTCGCGCAACCGTCGATCAACTGGCTCGGCGCGGGGTACCTGCTTGCGGCGCTGATGGCCACGTACGCCGGCTTCGTGTTCAACCGCGCGAACCTGATGGAGACCGCGCTGCGCTGGGCGGCCGTCGCGCTGGTGCTGGGCGGTCTGTTCGCGGTGTTCTGCCAGGTGATCCAGCTGTTCCATCTCGAGCCGAAGGTGTCGCCGCTCGTCGTGTCGTACAACGTGCTGATCGAACGTCGGCCGTTCGGCAACATGGCGCAGGCGAATCACCTCGCTACCTACATCGCGTTCGCGGCCGCGGGTGCGCTGTTCCTTACGCAGACGCGCCGGTTGCCGGTGCTCGTGTGGGCGGTGCTGTCCGTGATCTTCAGCGCGGGGCTCGCGCTCACGGTGTCGCGCGGGCCGTGGCTGCAGATGGGCGTGATCGTCGTGGCCGGCTTCTGGATGGCGTTCGCGGAAGGGCGCCGCAATCCGGGTCGACCGGGCAATGTGCGCGAGTGGCTGATTCCCGTGGTGCTGTTCGCGCTCTTCGTCGCGGTGAACGCGGGCATCCGCTGGGCCAACGTGCACTATCACCTCGAACTCGACGAATCCGCCGCCGACCGCTTCAAGGACGCGCGCCAGATCGCGCCGCGCATCGCGCTGTGGAAGTACGGCTGGACGATGTTCCGGATGCATCCGCTGCTCGGCGTCGGCTGGGGCGATTTTCCGCGCTATCAGTTCGATCTCGTGCGCGCGCTCGGCGGCGTCGAGATCGCGAACAACGCGCACGACATCTTCCTCGATCTGCTCGCGAAGACGGGCGTCGTGGGTGTTGCGATCGTGCTGGTCGGACTGCTGGCGTGGCTGCTGCGCGTCGTGCTGGCGCCGCATACCGCGGCGCGCATTTTCGGTGTCGCGTTGATCGGTGTGCTGGTGATGCATGCGCTCGTCGAATATCCGCAGCAGTACATGTTCTTCCTGCTGCCGGCGATGTTCGTGTTCGGCCTGCTCGAGACGAAGCCGGTGCGCGCGGCGGCACCGGGGCTCGCGTTTGGCGCGTTCGCCGTGATCGCGTTCGGCGGTATCGCGGCGCTGTATCCGGTGTATCGCGACTATGCGCGCGCCGAAGTGCTGTACTACGGATCGCGGCCCGCGGAACAGTACCAGGCCGATCCGTCGACGCTCTTCCAGGCGTGGGGCGAATACGGGATGGCGACGCTCCTGCCGATGGATTCGAACGATCTGCCGTACAAGCTCGCGATGCATCGTCAGGCGATCGCGCTGTTGCCGGGCGAGACGGTGCTGCGTCGCTATGCGGTGTTGCAGGCGCTGAACGGCGATACCGCTGACGCCTACGATACGGTGGAGCGGCTGAAAATCTTCGCGCAGGAACTGCACGACTGGCCGACGCAACTCGCGTATCTGTATCAGCTCTGCGACGAGCAGAAGACGCTGGCCGGCTTCAAGGATGAACTGGTGAAGAAGTACGGCACGCCGCCGAAGGGCATCATCGATAACAGCGATGACGAGGGTGATGACGATTCGTGATCGCGCTGCCCGGCATCGTGTCGCACCACTGATGCCGGGTTCTACCACTCGGGCCGGATACGCCATCCGCAATCGGGTTATCACCAAGGCAAAGGCGGCAGCATGAACTGGTTACTGGATCGCCTGCTGTTGATTGTGACCGCGGTTGCGCTTGGCGCTGCCGCATGGGCCTTCTATCGCTTCACCGGCGAGTGGGCTGCCCCGATCCTGCTGACCGTCACCTTCATCAGCCTGATTGCGGACAACTTCAGGTTGCGCAAGCTGTTGCGAGACAACGGCATCGACGCTCGCTCGGCCCGTCGTCAACGGTGGGAACAGCGCAAGCGCTGACGCAGTCGACACAACAACGACCTAGCCTTCCGCCACCCAATCCCCCGACTTCCCCCCATGCTTCTCCATCACCTTCACGTCGGTGATGGTCATCCCGCGATCGACAGCCTTGCACATGTCGTACACAGTCAGGAGCCCGACCTGCACCGCAGTCAGCGCCTCCATTTCGACACCGGTGCGCCCGAGCGTCTCGACCTGCGCGGTGCAGTGCACGCCGGGTAGCGCATCGTCGAACGCGAAGTCGACCGTGACGCGCGTCAACGCGAGCGGATGGCACAGCGGGATCAGGTCGGAAGTGCGTTTCGCGCCCTGAATCGCGGCGACTCGCGCAACGCCGATCACATCGCCTTTCTTCGCGTTGCCGCCGCGAATCAGCGCGAGCGTGTCGGGCAGCATGCGGATCGAGCCGCGCGCGACAGCGATGCGCTTCGTCTCGTTCTTCCCGCCGACGTCCACCATATGCGCCTGGCCGGCCGCATCGAAGTGTGTGAGATCAGGCATGACTGGTTGGGCTCCTATCGAGGGCGCCTATCTTAGCAGCGTCGCCGCGCGACACGGTCTGCTCGCGCCTCGGTTCAGCCGCGACCAGCTGAGGCTTGCGCAGGACTCGCAACGAATCCAAACCGCGTCGCGACACCGGCACGCGCGATCGGCAGCAGCTTCAGGTCGCGGCCAGCGCGCCAGTGAAACTCGCCGGCGTGTGCGCCGAGGCCATCCGCCGCATCGTCAGCCAGCGTCGCGTGCTCCGCGAACAGATCGAGATCGTGATCGTGCAGCACCGCTACACGTGCAGCAGGCGCGGCACGCGAGCCTTCGTCGGAAGAAGCCGCCTCCACGAACAGCACACCGCCTTCGTCATCGAGGTAGGCCTCTGCGGGCTCGAACCCGACGCCAGCCTGATCGGTCAGCGTGAGCGTACCGCTCGTGTCGTCTTCCGCCAGCCGCACGACCCACGGCGTGTAACCCAGCTCGACGTACACGCGCTGCGGACCGTTCTGGAAGAACCACTGTCCTCGATCGTCGCACTCGTAGTTGCGGTTGATGAACGCGAGCAGCGCGGTATGACGGATCGGCTCGCCGGCGAGGCCCTGCGCCTGCGCCGCTTCGTCGCGCATCCGCCACGTGCCGCGCCGGTCGAGCATCAGCCAGCCGGTGCAATGCGGAACGTTGGGCCAGCGCGCGAGCGCCTGTTTGACGATCTCATCCATGATGGGTGTGCGGAGCGAGGTAACCGAAGACGCGTTGCGCGAGCCAGTCGACGCGGCCCGGGAACGGTCCGGTCATGAAGCCGACGTGGCCGCCGTGCGCGGGCTGATCCAGTTCGACCGCGGCGGACACTTCATGCCGCGCGGGCAGCACCGCCGACGGCAGGAACGGATCGTTGCGCGCGTTCAGCACGAGCGTCGGCACCGTGATGTGCGGCAGCAGCGGACGGGTGGTCGCGCGGGTCCAGTAGTCGTCGGTATCGCGAAAGCCGTGCAGCGGCGCCGTGACGACGTTGTCGAACTCGTACATCGTGCGGCTCGCGCGCATCGCGGCACCGTCGAACAGGCCCGGGAACTGCGCGAGCTTCTGCTCGGCCTTCGTCTTCAGCGTTTTCAGGAAGCTGCGCGTATAGACGATGCCGAAGCCCTGCGACAGCGCGACGCCGCCCGCGTGCACGTCGAGCGGTGCGGAGATCGCGGCGGCCGCGCTGACGAAGGCCGCGTCGGCCTGCCGTTCGCCGAGCCAGCGCAGCAGCACATTGCCGCCAAGCGACACGCCCGCCGCGACGAGCGGCCCCGGGTGCGCCGCGTGCAACCGACGCAGCACCCAGTCCACTTCGTGACTGTCGGCAAGGTGATAGAAGCGCGGCAGCAGGTTGAGCGGCCCGCTGCAGCTGCGAAAGTGCGGCACGACCGCATGCCAGCCGCGCGCGCGGGCCATCGCCATCAGCGACAGCGCGTAGTGCGACGTCGAGCTGCCTTCCAGCCCGTGAAACAGCACGAAAAGCGGCGCATCGGGCGCGGGCGGCTCGGCGTGGACGAGCCAGTCGAGCTCGATGAAGTCGCCGTCGGGCGTATCCCAGCGTTCGCGACGGTAGCTGACCTGCGGCAGCCGCGCGAAGAGCGCCGGCACGATGGTCTGCAGATGGTTGTTCGGCAGCCAGAGGGGCGCGCGGTAGTCGAAGAGGGCGCCCGCGCTTTCGATCACGGTGGCAACCGCGTTCGCCGCTGCCTGTGCAGCGCGCCCAGCCGGCGTGTCGTCGCGTGTCGTGCTCATGCTACTGCTGTCCTCAAAAACCACGGCGGGATGGCCGCCGCTCCCGCGTCAGTGCAACGGCCCCTGATTGCGCCGCATCTTCGCGGCGAACTGGCCCGCGGCGTCGTCGGGCATCGGGCTCGCGTGAATGTGCGCGATCTTCCACTCGCCGCGTTCGTGGACCATCACGTAAGTCGTGAACACCATCGAAGGCAGCGCGGCCGGATCGGCCGGACGATGCGCCTCCGCGATCGCGTAGACGACGGTGCCGAGACTGTCGTACACACGGATATCGAGCGGCTCGATCGACACCGAACGCGCTTCGAGCTGAACCGCGAGCCCGTTGCGGATGTTGTCGATGCCATGCAGGTGCGAGCCGTCGGCGCAGATGCAGCTCACGAACTCTTCGTCGATCCACAGCCCCATCAGGCTGTCGATGTTCACCTCGGCAACGGCCTGGTACCAAGCGTTCAGTGTATCGGCAGCGGCTTCGAAGATGTGGGCAAAACGTGGCATGGCGCGTCAGTCTCTTTCGCGGCCTGACGGCCGCGGTTGCGGGTTCTGCGGTCGGCGTGACCACCGCGAGCATGCCAGCGCCGCAAGGCGCGAACATGACGCGGTGATGGCGCGGCGAATCAGCTGCGCGGCCCGTCAGCGTTGCGCGAGCAGGATGTCGCGCAGATCGCCGAAGACCTGTTCGGGGCTCAGTTGCCGCAGGCAGTTCAGATGGCCAAGCGGGCACTCGCGCTCGAAACACGGACTGCACTCGAGATGCAGCCATTGTACCTTTGCGAGATCGGACAGGGGCGGGGTGTGGCGCGGGTCCGTCGAGCCGTAGATCGCGACGAGCGGCCGGCGCAAGGCCGCTGCGACGTGCATCAGGCCGGAGTCGTTCGTGATCACCGCGTTGGCCCGGGCGATCAGCGCGCAGGCCTCGCCGAGCGCGGTCTGGCCGCACAGGTTGCGCACGTTGTGGGCTGCATCGGCGATGGCCTGCGCGATCGGCGCGTCTTTCGACGAACCCAGCGCGACGATCTGCGTGTAAGGGAACGACTGGCCGATCATCTTCGCGAGCGCCGCGAACTGCTCGGGCGGCCAGCGTTTCGCGGGGCCATATTCGGCGCCCGGCACGAACACCAGCAGCGGCACGCGGTTGTCGAGGTTGAAGCGCGCGGACACCCGCGACGATTCGTTGAGATCCGCTTCCAGCCGCGGCATCGGCAGGTCGTCGGGCACCTTCGCGCCGGGCGCGTACGCGAGCGCCGCGTACTGGCCGGCCATCGGCGGCCGTTCGTCCTTGCGCGGATTCGCGTGCCGCACGTTCAGGAGACCGTAGCGGCTTTCGCCGGTGTAGCCGATGCGCAGCGGAATGTTCGCGAGCCACGGGATCAGCGCCGATTTCAGCGAATTCGGCAGCACGTACGCGGCGTCGTACTTCACGTCGCGCAGGTCGCCCGCAAGTTGCCAGCGGCGCAGAAGCTGCAGCTTGCCGTGCGCGAGATCGGTCGCGTAGACGTCGCGGATCTCCGGCATGCGTTCGAGGACGGGTGCGACCCACGTGGGCGCGATCGCATCGATCGCAATACGGGGGTGCAGTTTCACGAGCCGCGACAGAAGCGGCTGCGCCATCAATGCGTCACCGATCCAGTTCGGTGCGATAACGAGCGCGCGGCGCATCGACATGAATGACGGGTTCCGGTGTCGGATGAATGCGCCGCGTGCGCTTTCGCGCGCGGCGTTCGGGTTGTGCGGGAACAGGGAGCCGCCGCGTGGGCGGACGGCATGGCGAAAGCGGTACGCGGCTGCACCGTTGCGAGCGCGTTACGGCGGCCCACCCGGCGACCCGCCGGGCTGCCGCGCAACGATCACGCAACTGCGACGCAACGGCAGCGCAACCGCGGCGGCGAGTGTCAGTGCCCCTTGACGACTTCGCCGGCGCGCAGCTTGTAGCGCGTGCCGCAGTACGGGCAGCGTGCTTCGCCGTGCGTCACGTCGATGAAGACGCGCGGATGCGTGCTCCAGCGCGGCATCGACGGATTCGGGCAATACGCCGGCAGGTCTTTGGCCGACAGTTCGACCAGCGGCATTTCCTTGATTTCGCTCATGGGGTTCTCTTGGTATGCGGGGTGCGGGCTCGCCGCGCTCATCGCCCGCCGGTTCGGGCGGGCGATGCAGGCGCGGCGCGGGCGCTGGCCGGGCTCAGATCTTCGTGAGCCAGTGCGCGTATTTCGGATTCTTGCCGAGCACGACGTCGAAGAACGCCGACTGCAGCTTTTCGGTGATCGGACCGCGGGCGCCCGAGCCGATCGTGCGGTTGTCGAGCTCGCGGATCGGCGTGACTTCGGCGGCGGTGCCGGTGAAGAACGCTTCGTCGGCCGTGTAGACCTCGTCGCGCGTGATGCGCTTCTCGATCACTTCGATGCCGGCGTCTTTCGCGAGCGTGATGACCGTGTCGCGCGTGATGCCGTCGAGGCACGACGACAGATCTGGCGTGTACAGCTTGCCGTTGTTCACGAGGAAGAAGTTCTCGCCGGAGCCTTCGGACACGTAGCCGTCCACGTCGAGCAGCAGCGCTTCGTCGTAACCGTCCGCCGTGGCTTCCTGGTTCGCGAGAATCGAGTTCACATACCAGCCGGATGCTTTCGCGCGCACCATCGACACGTTCACGTGATGGCGCGTGAACGACGACGTCTTCACGCGGATGCCCTTCGCGAGGCCGTCTTCACCGAGGTACGCACCCCACGGCCACGCGGCGATCGCCGTGTGGATGGTGTTGCCTTTAGCGGCCACGCCGAGCTTCTCCGAACCGACCCAGATCAGCGGACGCAGGTAGCACGACTCGAGCTTGTTCTCGCGCACGACTTCGCGTTGTGCGGCGGCGAGCGTCTCGTGGTCGAACGGGACGTCCATCTGGAAGATCTTCGCCGAGTTGAGCAGGCGCTTCGTGTGTTCCTTCAGCCGGAAGATCGCGGTGCCGCCGTCCGCCGTCTTGTAGGCGCGTACGCCTTCGAAGACGCCCATTCCATAGTGCAAGGTGTGGGTGAGCACGTGGATCGTGGCATTGCGCCAGTCGATCAGCTTGCCATCCATCCAGATCTTGCCGTCGCGATCGGCCATTGACATACGATTCTCCTGGCGGTGCCGTGGTGACAGTGCTAAAGACGCTGCCTGATAACGCGCTTTGGGGCACGGGTTCAGGCGCGGGTTCAGACACGAGTTCAGACGTTCTGTGACGCGCCTCCGGTGCTGCGCCGCAACGCGCGATGCGCGAGATAACAGCACGGGAAGCTGCGAAGACCGCTATTTTAGCGTCATTTACCTTTCAAACGGGCGTTTGGGCGCCTTTCGGGCGCTATAATTCCGCGCTCGCATAATACCTGTCCGGACTGGCCGCCGGACGCGGCGCGCCGCCGCGCCAATCTGACTCCGCCTCGCGTCCGGCCCGCGCGAAAGACCGTTCACGATGCTCGCCCGCCTGTCCGAAACCGATCGCCGCGCCTTCCACGAAGGTCTGCGCGCGTATTCGCCGACGCTGATGGCGATCTTCTCGTGGGGGCTCGTTACCGGCGTCGCGATGAGCAAGTCGGTGATGACCTTGCCGCAGGCGCTCGCAATGTCGCTGCTGGTGTACGCGGGCTCGTCGCAGCTTGCCGTGCTGCCACTGCTCGCCGCGAAGCTGCCGGTGTGGACCGTGCTCCTCACCGCCGCGATGGTGAATACGCGCTTCGTGATCTTCAGCGCCGGCCTCGCGCCCCACTTCTCGTACCAGCCGCTGTGGCGGCGCACGTTGATCGGCTACTTCAACGGCGACGTGATCTTCCTGCTGTTCCAGAAGAAGAGCTTCGCGCTTGGCCCGGTGCCCGGGAAGGAAGCGTACTTCTGGGGCATGGCGAGCGCGAGCTGGCTCACCTGGCAGGTGTCGTCGATCATCGGGATCCTGCTCGCGAGCCTGTTTCCGGACAAATGGGGGCTCTCGCTCGCGGGCGACCTGGCGCTGGTGCCGGTCATGGTGTCCGCGGTGACGTCGCGCTCCACGCTGGCGGCCGTGTTCGTGGCGGGCGTGATGGCAATCCTCGCGTTCGATCTGCCTTACCGGCTCGCGCTGCCGCTCGCGGTGTTCATGGCGATCGTTGCGGGCAGCGTGGTCGACCTGATGGTCGAGCGCGCCGATCTGCGGCGCATCCGCAGTGCCGGGCGCGACGGCTCCCGCCCGGCAGGAGACCCGCGATGAGCGCGACGCAGATCTGGATCGTGATCGCCGGCATGGCCATCGTCACCACGGTGACGCGCGCGTTCTTCCTGATCGGAGGCGAGCGCACGGTGCTGCCCGAGCGCGTGCAGCGTCTGTTGCGCTACGCGCCCGCGGCGGCGCTCGTCGCGGTCGTGCTGCCCGATTCGCTGATGACGCACGCCGGCGTATCGTTCGGGCTGTCGAACCACGATTTCTACGCAATGCTGGCCGGCGTCGCGTGGTTCCTGTGGCGGCGCACGATGCTCGGCACGATCGTGACCGGCATGGTCGTGTTCACGTTGTTGCGGCTGTTCCTGTAGCGCGCACGCGCGGCCGCGAGCGGTGCCGGTGCGGCGTCGCAACATGGCTGGCGGCGGCAAGGATCCGGAGGGGCGCCGCTTCCCAGATACGGGGCATTCGTGTCGGGGTGGCCTGGATCGACATGTGCATCGGCTAAAATGGTCGTTTCGCGTGCCGCAGCCTGAGGAGTTGCCAACTGAGCGCCGACTGTCCGTTACCTGAGCGTTACCTGAGCGTCAACCGAGCGCCGACCGCGCACCCATCGCGCGCACCCCGTCTTCCAATCAACCGTGCCTACTGCCCATGAACAAGGTATTGCGTCTCTCCGATCTGATCGCCGCAGGCAAGCTCGCCGGCAAACGCGTGTTCATCCGCGCCGATCTGAACGTGCCGCAGGACGATGACGGCAACATCACCGAAGACACCCGCATCCGCGCGTCGGTGCCGGCCATCCAGGAAGCGCTGAAGGCCGGTGCGGCCGTGATGGTCACGTCGCACCTGGGCCGTCCCACCGAAGGCGACTTCAAGCCGGAAGACTCGCTTGCGCCGGTCGCGAAGCGCCTCGGCGAACTGCTTGGCCGCGACGTACCGCTCGTCGCGAACTGGGTCGAGAACGGCGTGAACCTCGAGCCGGGCCAGGTCGTGCTGCTCGAAAACTGCCGCGTCAACAAGGGCGAAAAGAAGAATTCCGACGAGCTCGCGCAGAAGATGGCGAAGCTCTGCGACGTCTACGTCAACGACGCGTTCGGCACCGCGCACCGCGCCGAAGCTACCACCCACGGCATCGCGAAGTACGCGCCGGTTGCATGCGCGGGTCCGCTGCTCGCGGCCGAACTCGACGCGCTCGGCAAGGCGCTCGGCGCCCCGAAGCGTCCGCTGGTGGCGATCGTCGCCGGCTCGAAGGTGTCGACCAAGCTCACCATCCTGAAGTCGCTTGCCGAGAAGGTCGACCAGCTGATCGTCGGCGGCGGGATCGCGAACACGTTCATGCTCGCGGCCGGTCTCAAGATCGGCAAGTCGCTCGCGGAAGCCGATCTCGTCAGTGAAGCGAAGGCCATCATCGACAGCGCGAAGGCACGCGGCGCGTCGGTGCCGATCCCGACCGACGTCGTCACCGCGAAGGAATTCGCCGCCACGGCGAAGGCCGAGATCAAGGCGGTCGCCGACGTGCAGGACGACGACATGATTCTCGACATCGGGCCGGACACCGCGAAGGCGCTGGCCGCGCAGCTGGAGAAGGCCGGCACGATCGTGTGGAACGGCCCGGTCGGCGTGTTCGAGTTCGACCAGTTCGGCAACGGCACGAAGACACTCGCCGATGCGATCGCGAAGTCGTCCGCGTTCTCGATCGCGGGTGGCGGCGATACGCTCGCGGCCATCGCGAAGTACGGCATCCACGACAAGGTCAGCTATATCTCGACGGGCGGCGGCGCCTTCCTCGAGTTCCTCGAAGGCAAGACGCTGCCGGCGGTCGAAGTCCTCGAATCGAGGGCTGCCTGAGATGGCTTCACGCTCCCCGGCGGTGAAGCAGGGCAAGGCGGCCGCGAAGGTGAAAACCGCGCGGAAGACTCCGCGTAACGTGGCCACGTCTTCCGCACCGGCTGGGGAGCACAGCGCGCCTGACTCGCAGGACGGCGCGTGCAGCAAGGCGGCGGAAGCCGCCCAGGCCGTGACGGTCGCAGCCGCGACCGCGCAGGCCGACACGATGACGGTGGCGGAGCGGCCCGACGCGGCCCATCCTGACACCGTCATCGCGACAACGACATCATCTGCCGTATCCCCTCCGCGCGCGCCGGCTCCGGCCGTCGTACGTGGCGATCCTGGCGCCTCTCGTGCTGCACTTCCGGTCGGTGCGCAGCCTCCGCTGCCGGCCATTACCGCGCATCCCAGCGATCTCACCCAGACGAGGAGACTCATGCATCGCGCCACCAAGATTGTCGCTACTGTCGGACCCGCTTCCAGCACGCAGGAGACCCTGCTGCAGATGATCGAGGCTGGGCTCGACGTGGTGCGCCTCAATTTCTCCCACGGCACCGCCGACGACCACCGTCAGCGCGCCGAGTTCGTGCGCGAGGCAGCGCGTCAGGCGGGCCGCGAAGTCGGCATCATGGCCGACCTGCAAGGCCCGAAGATCCGCGTCGGCAAGTTCGAGAACGGCAAGGTCACCCTGACCGTGGGCGACGCGTTCATCCTCGACGCCGACTGCGAGCTCGGCAACCAGGAGCGTGTCGGTCTCGACTACAAGGACCTGCCGCGCGACCTGAAGCCGAACGACGTGTTGCTGCTCAACGACGGCCTGATCGTGCTGACCGTGAACCGCGTGCTCGGCAACGAGATCCACACCACGGTGAAGGTGGGCGGCGACCTGTCGAACAACAAGGGCATCAACCGCCAGGGCGGCGGCCTGACGGCGCCCGCGCTCACTGCGAAAGACATGGAAGATATCCGCACGGCGATGTCGCTCGGCGCGGACTACGTCGCGGTGTCGTTCCCGAAGAACGCAACGGACATGGAAATGGCGCGCCAGCTCGCGAATATCGCGGGTGCGCCGTACGGCATCAAGCCGAAGATGATCGCGAAGATCGAGCGCGCGGAGGCGATTCCGGCGCTGCAGGGCATTCTCGACGCGTCGGACGGCATCATGGTCGCGCGCGGCGATCTGGCCGTGGAAGTGGGCAACGCGGCGGTGCCCGCGCTGCAGAAGCGCATGATCCGGATGGCGCGCGAGTCGAACAAGTTTGTGATCACCGCGACGCAGATGATGGAGTCGATGATCCACGCGCCGGTGCCGACCCGCGCCGAAGTGTCGGACGTCGCGAACGCGGTGCTGGACGGCACGGACGCGGTGATGCTGTCGGCGGAATCGGCGGCGGGCAAGTATCCGGTGCAGACCATCGAGACGATGGCCGCGATCTGCGTCGAAGCGGAGAAGTCCGAATCGTCGGAGCTTGACAAGGATTTCCTCGACCGTACGTTCACGCGTATCGATCAGTCGATCGCGATGGGCGCGCTCTTCACCGCGTTCCATCTGGGCGCGAAGGCGATCGTCGCGCTGACGGAATCGGGTTCCACCGCGCTGTGGATGTCGCGGCACTGGACCCACGTGCCGATCTTCGCGCTGACGCCGCGTACCGGCAGCGAGCGCGCGATGCAGATCTACCGCAACGTCACGGCGCTGCATCTCGATACGATCAACGACCGCGACGTGGCGCTCCAGCAGGCGCTCGAAGTGGTGGTCAGCAAGGGCTACGCGGCGCGCGGCGACATGGTCGTGCTGACGGTCGGCGAGCCGATGGGCCAGGCGGGCGGCACCAACACGCTGAAGATCGTGCGGGTCGGCGAGCCCGTTTGATGCGACTGCGGCGGCCGGTCCGCCGCTGCAAAACCTGAAGTAACCGACGTACCCGAAGTACCTGAAACACCCACCGTACCGCGCCGCTTCCGGCTCATGATCCGGAAGCGGCGCGTACCTCGCGATCCCGAAGTCGCACCTTCCTCTGAGAGGCAGCGCACGGTGTTCAACCGGATGCGCGGGGGACGGTTTGCCGCTTCGCGATAGAATCGCGCCCAACTAAAAGATTCTGCCGAAGAGCACTTGCCGCAGAGCACAGGATTCGTGTCAATCTAGGAGTTACACATGCCTCTCGTATCAATGCGTCAGCTGCTGGACCATGCCGCCGAAAACGGCTACGGTCTGCCGGCCTTCAACGTGAACAACCTGGAGCAGGTGCAGGCGATCATGGAAGCCGCGGACAAGGTCGGTGCGCCGGTCATCATGCAGGCCTCAGCGGGTGCGCGCAAATATGCCGGCGAAGCGTTCCTGCGTCACCTGATCGAAGCGGCGGTCGAAGCGTATCCGCACATTCCGGTCGTGATGCACCAGGACCACGGGCAGTCGCCGGCGGTCTGCATGGCGGCGATCCGTAGCGGCTTCACGAGCGTGATGATGGACGGCTCGCTCGAAGCGGACGGCAAGACGGTCGCCTCGTATGAGTACAACGTCGACGTGTCGAAGAAGGTCGTCGACCTCGCGCATTCGATCGGCGTGACGGTGGAAGCCGAACTGGGCGTGCTCGGCTCGCTCGAAACGATGAAGGGCGACAAGGAAGACGGCCACGGCGCCGACGGCACGATGACGCGCGAGCAGCTGCTCACCGACGTCGAGCAGGCCGCGGACTTCGTGAAGCTCACGCAGTGCGACGCGCTCGCGATCGCGATCGGCACGTCGCACGGCGCGTACAAGTTCTCGAAGAAGCCGACGGGCGACATCCTGTCGATCCAGCGCATCCGCGAGATCCACGAACGCATTCCGAACACGCACCTGGTGATGCACGGGTCGTCTTCGGTGCCGCAGGAGCTGCTGGCGGAAATCCGCGAGTTCGGCGGCGACATGAAGGAAACCTACGGCGTGCCGGTCGAGGAAATCCAGATCGGCATCCGCCATGGCGTGCGCAAGATCAACATCGACACCGATCTGCGTCTCGCGATCACCGGCGCGATCCGCCGTTACATGGCGCAGAACCCGTCGAAGTTCGATCCGCGCGACTACCTGAAGCCCGCGCGCGAAGCGACGAAGCAGGTGTGCATGGACCGCTATCTCGCGTTCGGCGCAGAGGGCCAGGCGGGCCGGATCAAGCCCGTCGCGCTCGAAAAGATGGCCGAGAAGTACAAGTCGGGCGAACTCACTCAGGTCGTCCGCTAAAATAGAGGCTTCGCGGCCCGGAAATGTCCGCCGGAGGTTCGGAACGGACGGCCGGGCTGGCGCGGCATCGCAGTGCATGCCGTTCCCGCTTCACCGGGGAACGGCTTTTGCCTTTTCTTCACCGTTCCGCGCGGTCAATCGCGGAGATCCGCTGCTGCTTTCCCTGTCCCCGGTCAGTCCGCTGGCCCCTATTTGCGAACGACGACGATGTCTACCCTTTACGAATCCACGCTCCGCTCGCTGCCGCTGTTGGGTCGCGGCAAGGTCCGCGACAACTACGCGGTCGGCAACGATCAACTGCTGATCGTCACCACCGACCGTCTGTCGGCGTTCGACGTCATCATGGGCGAGCCGATTCCCGCGAAGGGCCGCGTGCTGAACGCGATGGCGAACTTCTGGTTCGAGAAGCTCGGCCACATCGTGCCGAACCACCTGACGGGCGTCGCGCCCGAATCCGTGGTGGCGCCGGACGAAGTAGAGCAGGTGAAGGGCCGCGGCGTGGTCGTGAAGCGTCTCGAGCCGATCCTCGTCGAAGCGGTGGTGCGCGGCTATCTGGCAGGCAGCGGCTGGAAGGAATATCAAACCTCGGGCGGCGTGTGCGGCGTGCAGTTGCCGGAAGGCCTGCAGAACGCGCAGAAGCTGCCGGAGCCGATCTTCACGCCGGCCGCGAAAGCGGAATTCGGTCACCACGACGAAAACATCACGTACGACGAGATGGAGCGCCGCATCGGCACCGAACTGTCGGCCACGATCCGCGACATCTCGATCAAGCTGTACAAGGAAGCGGCCGAATACGCGGCCACCCGCGGCATCATCATCGCGGACACGAAGTTCGAGTTCGGGCTCGACAACCACGGCAAGCTGTACCTGATGGACGAAGCGCTTACGGCGGATTCGTCGCGCTTCTGGCCGGCGGATCAATACCAGGTGGGCACCAACCCGCCGTCGTTCGACAAGCAGTTCGTGCGCGACTGGCTCGAAACGCAGGACTGGAAGAAGGAACCGCCGGCGCCGAAGCTGCCCGACGACGTGGTCGAGAAGACGTCGCTGAAGTATCAGGAGGCGCTCGAGCGCCTGACCGGCCAGAAGCTCGCCTGACCTCATCCACACGAAGCGCAAGGGAAGTCAGAACGATGAGCGAAGCACAGAACGCCCAGACAGCCCATACGCACGACGCGCCGCTCGTCGGCGTGCTGATGGGCTCCAGCTCCGACTGGGACACGATGAAGAACGCCGTGGCGATCCTGCAGGAATTCGGCGTGCCGTACGAAGCAAAGGTGGTGTCGGCGCACCGCATGCCCGACGAGATGTTCGCGTACGCCGAAGCGGCGCGCACGCGCGGCATCCGCGCGATCATCGCGGGCGCGGGCGGCGCGGCGCACCTGCCCGGCATGCTCGCCGCGAAGACCACGGTCCCGGTGCTCGGCGTGCCGGTCGCGGGCAAGTACCTGAAGGGCGTGGATTCGCTGCATTCGATCGTGCAGATGCCGAAGGGCGTGCCGGTCGCCACGTTCGCGATCGGCGAGGCGGGCGCGGCGAATGCTGCGCTCTTCGCGGTCGCGATGCTGGCCAACACTTCCGCGGATCTGGCGGACCGACTCGCCGCGTTCCGCGTGCGTCAGAACGAAGCCGCGCACGCGATGGTGCTGCCCGCGCTTTAGGCGGCGGCCTCGTTTTCGCCAGGTAGCCTCACTCATCCGCTCCACTCAACCGGCACGCGCGTGCGTGCCGGTTTCGACCGACCACTGAGATGAATTCAGACAACCATCCGGTTTCCCCCATTTTGCCCGGCGCGTGGCTCGGCATGGTCGGCGGCGGCCAGCTCGGCCGCATGTTCTGCTTCGCCGCCCAGTCGATGGGCTATCGCGTCGCGGTGCTCGATCCGGACGAAAACAGCCCGGCGGGCAGCGTCGCGGACCGCCATCTGCGCGCGCCGTATGACGACGAAGCTGCGCTGACCGAGCTCGCGCGGCTGTGCGCGGCCGTGTCGACGGAGTTCGAGAACGTGCCGGCTGCGAGCCTCGATTTCATCGCGCGCACCACGTTCGTGAGCCCGGCCGGCCGCTGCGTCGCGATCGCGCAGGACCGTATCGCGGAGAAGCGTTTCATCGCGTCGTCGGGTGTGCCGGTTGCGCCGCACGTCGTGATCGAATCGTCCGATGCGCTCGCGAAGCTCGACGATGCCGCGCTCGCCGCGGTGCTGCCCGGCATCCTGAAGACCGCGCGCCTCGGCTACGACGGCAAAGGCCAGATCCGCGTCGGCAACCCCGAGGAAGTGCGCGAAGCGCACGCGTCGCTCGGCGGCGTGCCGTGCGTGCTCGAAAAACGTCTGCCGCTGAAGTTCGAAGTCTCCGCGTTGATCTCCCGCGGCTTCAATGGCGCATCGGCGGTGTATCCGCTCGCGCAGAACACGCATCGCGACGGCGTGCTGTCGCACACCATCGTGCCGGCGCCGGACGCGAGCAGCGCGCTCGTCACGCGGGCGCAGCAGTCGGCGCTGCAGATCGCGGACAAGCTCGGCTATGTCGGCGTGCTGTGCGTCGAGTTCTTTGTGCTCGAAGACGGCTCGCTCGTCGCGAATGAAATGGCGCCGCGCCCGCACAACTCCGGTCACTACACGGTGGATGCGTGCGCGACGAGCCAGTTCGAGCAGCAGGTCCGCGCGATGACCGCAATGCCGCTCGGCGACACGCGGCAGCACTCGGCGGCGGTGATGCTGAATATCCTCGGCGACGTGTGGTACCCGGACGGCGCGCGCGGCGCGACGAAAACGCCGCCGTGGCACGAAGTGGCCGCGATGCCGTCGGCGCACCTGCATCTGTACGGCAAGGAGGAAGCGCGTCCCGGCCGCAAGATGGGTCACGTGAACTTCACGGCCGCATCGCTCGACGAAGCCCGCACGGCCGCGCGCGACTGTGCGCGCCTCTTGCACATCATCAAGAGCTGAGGCGAGCGCTGCGATGCCGGATTCCAGCCAGCCCACCGATCCTCATGATCCGCACGGTGTGACACCCGCGCAGATCGAGCACGCCGCGGCGCTGCTCGATGCGGGCGAACTCGTCGCGTTCCCGACCGAGACCGTGTACGGCCTTGGCGGCGACGCCGAGAGCCCGGAGGCGATCGCGCGCATCTACGCGGCGAAGGGACGGCCGGCGAATCATCCGGTGATCGTGCATCTCGCGCCGCACGGCGATCCGCGCTACTGGGTGGCGGACCTGCCGCCCGCCGCGCAGAAACTGATCGACGCATTCTGGCCAGGCCCGCTCACGCTGATCCTGAAACGCGCCGCGCATATTCCGGCGGCGGTTAGCGGCGGGCAGGATTCGGTCGGGCTGCGCTGCCCGTCGCATCCGGTCGCGCAGGCGCTGCTGTCCGCGTTCAGCGCGCGGCGCGGTGGCCATGGCGGCGTTGCGGCGCCATCGGCGAACCGCTTCGGTCATGTGAGTCCCACCACCGCGCAGCACGTGCGCGACGAGTTCGGCAGCGCGATTCACGTGCTGGATGGCGGCGCGTCGGACGTCGGGATCGAATCGACCATTCTCGATCTGTCACGCGGGTTTCCGGCGCTGCTGCGCCCGGGCCGCGTGACGCCGCCCGACATCGCCAACGTGCTCGGCGAAGCGCCGCGTCTGCCCGATGGCAGCGATGCGACCGCGCCGCGCGCGTCGGGCACGCTGAAGGCGCACTATGCGCCGCGCACGCCGCTCGCGCTGCTGCCGATGGAAGCGCTCGAGCCGCTGCTCGCCGCGAGTCCGAAAGACGAGCGGGTCGCGCTCGTCGCGCGTGCATCGCGGGTGGGTCGCTGGATGGCCGCGGAGAACGTGCATTTCGTCGCCGCGCCCGAGGATCCGGACGCGTATGCGCGCGAGCTGTACGGCTTTCTGCGTGCGCTCGACCGGGCGAACGTCACGCGCATCTTCGTCGAGAAGCTGCCCGATACGATCGAATGGATCGCGGTGAACGACCGGCTCGGTCGCGCGGCCGCCGCGTTCGAAGCACAGGGATAGACGTTAGCGCGTCACTGTCTGTCTTCCGATAAAAAAACACCCCACGTACCGTGAAGTACGTGGGGTGTTCTGCTTTGCGTTGCGCTTTACGCGTTACGGCGCCTTGCCGATGCCCGCAGCGGCCAGTTGCGTCTCGACGTACGCGGCGAATTGCGCATGCAGCTCGGTGGTCGGGTGGACCAGATCCGCGAACATGTACGTGGTCGGCGCATTGGCCGCAACCAGCGTCTGCGCCGAGCAGAACAGCGAGCTGGCGAACTGCGCGCCGTATTCCGCCGGCGTCAGGCCGTTCAGCACCGCCGGGTTCGCCGTTGCGTAGGCGGTGGCGTTGGCCTGCATCTGCGTGAGGTTGCAGGCGGTCGCCGTGTTCGTCACCGAGAAGCCGAGGCTCGACGCGTTCGTGATCGTCGAGTCGAGCCACGAGAACGTGTCGACCGGAATCACCGTCTTCGCCGAGATCGACGTTGCCAGGCCCTGCAGCAGCGTCAGGTTGTACATCGCCGTGACGAGCGAGAGCGCCTGGTCGGGCGAGTTCGCCGCACCCGGCGTCGCGCTGACGCTCGCGTCGGCCGCGAGCGCGGCAGGCGTCTTGCCGATGTCGGGCACCGTGACGACGACCGTCTTCGGCGTGCCGGCAATCTTCGTGTTGACGAGCGTGGCGAGTTCCGTGGCCGCGCTCAGGATCGGCGTGATCGACGAGAAGCTGCTCGGGCTCGCCTGATAGAGCTCCAGCGCGATCGCGGCCGGCACGAGCGCCGCGGCCTGCGTAGCCGTGAAGCCCTGCGCTTCGAGCGTCGCGATCGTGCTGGCCTGAACCGACGGCGTGGCGACGAGCGTCGAGAACGACGTGCCCGCGAGCGCCGTGCCGAACGACGTCAGACCCGCGCCGCTCGAATCCAGCAGTGCGAGGATTTCATTTGCGCCGCCCTCGACGAGCACGATCTGATTCGCATTGAAGCTGCTGTGCTGCTGCAGATATTCGGTGATCTGCCAGCTGACCGGCTGCTCGCTGGCACCCGCGATCACCGCGCTGGTGTTGCTCACGCCGCCGGTGTAGACCATCGCGCCGCCCTGCGCGTAGTCGAGGCCGCCCGTCGCGGAAAGCGCGAGGCCGAAGCCGCCTTCGAAAGCCGGCGTCAGCGAATTGCCGAAGTATTCGGACACCTTCTGCGTCCAGACTTCGCCCGGGTTGGTCGTGAAGCGGCCGCCGCCGAAGTCCGCTTGAATGGTCGGCGAATACGTGCCCGCGTCGGACAGGCTGGTGCCGAAGGACACCACCTGCATGTTGACGCCGGCAGCCGGCGTGCTGCTCGAATTGTTGCTGCTGCTGCCTCCCCCGCAGCCGGCGACGAGCGCGATCGCCGCGCACGCAATGGCCGTCTGCGCGAACCGCACAATGCCGCGATGTGGGTGCTGTACGTGTTTCATGTTGACTTCATCTCCTCGTATGTGGCTTGTGTGCCGTTTGTTGCAGGCAGTGCCCGCCGTTTTTCCGGCGTGACGACAGCTTACAGAAACTTCCCTGGCTTGCGCGACGTTTAAAACACCTTCGGCTGTCGCGTCTGTTGTTTTTTATGCGCGGCGTGGTAACCGACTGCCCACTCCGGTGGCCCGAACAGCGCCGCCACGCGGTTTTGCCAACCTTTCACGCGCGCGGCATCCGTCAGCATCGCGTGCCATTCGTGAAAGGTCGCCTTCAGCGGGTTGTACGTTTGAATCTGTTCGACGATCCCGTACACCGGCGGGTCGCGCGGGTCTTCGTCGACGTAGCTGCCGAACAGGCGATCCCAGATCACCAGTACGCCTGCGTAATTGCGGTCGATATAGCGGTCGTTGCGCGCGTGATGCACGCGATGGATCGACGGCGTGTTGAGCACGTACTCGAGCCAGCCGAGCCGGCCGATTGCCTGCGTATGCACAAAGAACTGGAACGCGAGGTTGATCAGCACGATCGCGACGATCTGATGCGGCGGAAAGCCGAACAGCGCGAGCGGCGTCCAGAACACCCACATGCCGGCGACCGGATACATCAGGCTCTGCCGGAACGCGGTGGAGAAGTTCATCCGCTGCGACGAGTGATGCACGACGTGCGCGGCCCATAGCCAGCGCACGCGATGACTCGCGCGATGAAACACGTAGTAGAGGAAGTCCTGCGCAATGAACAGGACGGCGAACGAAAGCCAGCCGTCACGCCATGTGAAGACACGGTAGTGGTCGTACACGTACGCATAGACCGGCAGCACGAAGAACCATGCGAGCTTGTCCGCGCCCTGGTGCATCAGCGCGAGCGCGGCGTTGCAGAGCGTGTCGCGCCAGCTGTAGAGATGCGCGTCGGGACGCGTGCGATACAGATGCCACGCTTCCCAGCCGATGCACGCGAGAAAGACCGGCGCCATGGCGAGCAGCAGCAATTCTGCATCGAACTGCATGAGGGTCTTCCTCCTGATGTCCCGTGCCGTCGCGCGCTGCGACGGCGGCTGTTGTACTTGTCGATGCGCTGATAGTTCGAAGTGCGGACGAGGTAGGAGCGGCTCCGTTCGAAGGAGCCTGCCTGGCGCGTTGCATGTCCAGAGACATGACTTCCATGCAGTGATGAAGGAACACCATCGAGGAACGACATCGGCACACGTCGTTCTTCATCTTCGCTGCAGCATGGTCCGCGCCCGCCGCACTGCACGCAAGCGTACACGTTTAGCGCGGTGGCGCGGGGTGGCTTCGCTAGAAGAAATACTCAGTGGTTTCAGCGCTTATGCGGGTTTTTCCGGGAGCAATCAGTGGCCTTCGCGCTTATGCGGGTTTTTCCTGAGCCGCAGATGACGCGGCTGCGTGAGCACCGCGGGCGCAGCGGCCGTGGCCGGCATGCCCTTGTAGACCCATTCGAGCAGCGCGTCGTGCGCGGCGCGCGCGGCTTCCGAACGCGGGTCGTTGATCAGGCTGACGACGATATAGCTCTCGCCGTTTTCACCCGCCACATAGCCCGCGATCGCACGTACGTCGCGCAGCGTGCCGGTCTTGATGTGCGCGTTGCCGCCCACCGGTTGCGACTGGAGCCGGTTGCGCATCGTGCCGTCCACGCCCGCGATCGGCAGGGAATCGACGAACGGTTGCGCGACGGAACTCGCGTTCGCGGCCTGCAGCACATCGGCGAGACCGAGTGCGGTGACGTGCTCTTCGCGCGACAGGCCCGAGCCGTTGTCGAGCGACAGCTGCTGCATCGGCATGCCGCTGCGATGCAGGAACGTCTCGATCGCGGACGCGGCTTTCGCGGGCGTTGCCGGCGGCTTGTTGATCACTGCACCGATCGTCAGGAACAGGTTGCGCGCCATCGTGTTGTTGCTGAACTTGTTGATGTCGCGAACGACGTCGGCAAGCGGCGGGCTGTCGTGCGTCGCGACGAGCCGCGCGTTCGCCGGCGTCGGGCCTTCGCGCGTCGCGCCGGTGAAGGTGCCGCCGCTTTGCTGCCACAGCGCGAGAAAGCCGCCCGCGAAGAACTCGGAGTGCGTGAGCGA
Organism: Paraburkholderia phosphatilytica; assembly: GCF_003443895.1. Classification (GTDB taxonomy): domain Bacteria; phylum Pseudomonadota; class Gammaproteobacteria; order Burkholderiales; family Burkholderiaceae; genus Paraburkholderia; species Paraburkholderia phosphatilytica. The sequence goes on from NZ_QQOA01000010.1 coordinate 229,690, forward strand.
TGCGGCCAGGCTGACGCTGCGCGTGCCGCAATGCAGCGGATAGGGGCCTTCGAAGCGCGCGGTCGCGGTGCCGTTCGGGCCCATCTCGATGTGCGGCGAGAACGCTTCTTCCGCGCCCGTGCAGCGGCCGCGCGTGACGTGCAGATCGTTCTCGATCTGCAGTTGCGACAGCGCGGGCAGCACGTCGATCGACACGCCTTGCGCCGACGGCGTCAGCGTGAACTGCAGCGCCTTGAATGCGTACAGCAGCGGATCGGGGCCGACGTTGTACGGCGCGTTCACGTCGTCGTCGAAAGCGGGCAGGTCGCGCGTGGACGGATCGAAGTAGCGCTTGTCGAGCACGAGCGCGCCGTCGATGCCGTTGATACCCGCCTTGCGGATCTTCTGCACGAGGTCGATCAGCTCTTCCGGCACGAGCTTCGGATCGCCGGTCCCCTGGATGTAGAGGTTGCCGTGCAGGATCCCGCTCGTGTCGACGGTGCCGTCCGCGTAGGCGCTCGTGCGCCACTGGAAATTCGGGCCGAGCATCGCGAGACCCGAGTAGGTGGTGATCAGCTTCATCGTCGATGCGGGCATCATCGGCTCGCCCGCGTTGACCGCGACGACCGGCGTGCGGTCGCCGACCTTTTCGACGACGACGCTCACCGACGACAGCGGCACGTGCGCGCGTTCGAGACCCACCATCACCGTGGGCGGCAGCACGGTGGTGACGCCGACGCTCGGCACACGCCCTTCGCCGAGCGCCCAGGCCGGGGCCGGCGCGAATGCGCAGACGCCCGCGAGCGCGGCGCTCGCGAAGCACGCCATCGCGGCGGAACGGGTGGGCGAAGACGACAGGCGGAGCGACGAAAAACCGGACGGGAAGCGCAACGATGATGCGCGTGCGGCGAGGCGATGCACGAAGGATTTGAGCAGGGCGGACGTCATGAAGAATTCTGCGTAGTACGTGGTGCGGAAGTGGTGTGGCGGCGTGGAACCGTCAGGCTGCGTTGCGAATGCAGGGCGCGCCATCGGGCCGGTAAGCTTGCCGCAAGCCGGCGTTCGGTCTGGCCACCCTGGCTGGCGGCCAGACCGGGCCAATCAGTGGCTAACGGCACAAAAGCGCTCATTGTAGAGAGTTGCCGCGCGAATGCGCTGAAACCGCGGCGCCGAAACTGCGCAGCGGCGCGCGCTGACGTCCGTGCGTTCGTCCGAAACGCCGGCCGTGAAGGCCCGGGCGCTAGAATGCACATCGTCATGCCGTCCCGCCTGGCTGGGCCGGCGGCGGGCATGACGCCAACTGCGAAAGTGAAAAGCCATGCGGATACTGCTAGTCGAAGATGACCGGATGATCGCCGAAGGCGTGCGCAAGGCGCTGCGCGGCGAAGGCTTCGCGGTCGACTGGGTGCAGGACGGCGAGGCCGCGCTGAGCGCCGTCACGGGCGAACCGTACGATCTCATGCTGCTGGACCTCGGCCTGCCAAAGCGCGATGGCCTCGACGTGCTGCGCACCATCCGGGCCCGTAACCTTGCGCTGCCGGTGCTGATCGTCACCGCGCGCGACGCCGTCGCCGATCGCGTGAAAGGGCTCGACGCCGGCGCGGACGATTACCTCGTCAAGCCGTTCGATCTCGACGAACTCGGTGCGCGGATGCGCGCACTGATCCGCCGCCAGTCGGGCCGCAGCGACTCGACCATCCGTCACGGCGCGCTGACGCTCGACCCGGCCTCGCACCAGGTCACGCTCGAAGGCGCGCCGGTCGCGCTGTCCGCGCGCGAGTTCGCGCTTCTCGAAGCGCTGCTCGCGAGGCCGGGCGCGGTGCTGTCGAAGAGCCAGCTCGAAGAGAAGATGTACGGCTGGGGCGAGGAGATCGGCAGCAATACCGTCGAGGTGTATATCCATGCGCTGCGCAAGAAGCTCGGCGCCGACCTGATCCGCAACGTGCGCGGCCTCGGCTACATGATCGCGAAGGAAGCCTGAGCCGATGCGTTCGATTCGTCGTCAACTGCTGTTCTGGCTGCTCGCCATCGTGCTTGCGGGCGTCGGTATCGCGGGTTGGCTGATCTACCGCCAGGCGCTCGCGGAAGCCAACGAGCTGTTCGATTACCAGCTGCAGGAGATCGCCGCGGCGTTGCCGTCGGAGCCGTTCTCGCAGGTGCTCGGTTCGCGCGACGTCGGCGACGAAGGCATCGTGCTGCAGATCTGGAACCGCAACGGCGAGCTGATGTACTACTCGCACCCGCATGCGCCGCTCGCGCCGCACGCGGAGCTCGGCTTCTCGACCGAGCGCACCGATCGCGGCGACTGGCGCGTGTACGGCGCGATCGTCGGCGACAACGTGGTGCAGCTGTCGCAACCGCTGTCGGTGCGCAACCGGCTCGCCGCGAGCGTCGCGCTGCGCACGCTGTGGCCGCTGATCGTGCTGCTGCCGGTGATGGGTGCCGCCGTGTGGGTAGTGGTCGGCCGCGGGTTGTCGCCGTTGCGCCGGCTCACGCGCGCGCTCGACACGCGTCACCCCGAAGCGCTCGAACCATTGCCGGATGCGCGCCTGCCGTTCGAGGTGCGGCCGCTCGTGCGTGCGTTGAACGCGCTGCTGGAGCGGCTCTCTGCCGCGATCGAAACGCAGAAGGCGTTCGTCGCCGATGCCGCGCATGAGTTGCGCACGCCGCTCGCCGCCGTGCAGATCCAGGCGCAGCTCGTCGCGCGGGCGCAGGACGACTGCACGCGCCGCGACGCGTTGACCGATCTGCAGGCCGGCGTCACGCGCGCCACGCGCCTTGCCGAGCAGCTGCTCGCGCTCGCGCGTGCGGAGCCCGATGGGCGCGCGGCGCGCGGCAGCGTCGACCTGCATGGGCTCGTTGAAGACTGCGTGCTCAAATACGCGCCGCTCGCGCAGCAGCGCGGCGTCGATCTCGGCATCGAGCGCAGCGATCCTGCCACCGTCACAGGTGACCCTGAAGCGATACGCGTGATGCTCAACAACCTGCTCGACAACGCAACCAAGTACACGCCATCGGGCGGACGCGTCGACGTGTTCCTGCAGGCGGAGGACGGCCATGCGGTCGTGTCGATCGGCGACAGCGGGCCGGGTATTCCTGAAGCCGAGCGCGACCGCGTGTTCGACCGCTTCTACCGGGTCGGCGAGGGTGCGACGCGCGCACGCACCGATGTCGCCGGCAGCGGGCTTGGCCTCGCGATCGTCCGGCGCATCGCGCTCCAGCATCAGGCCACCATCTCGCTCGGCGATTCGCCGGCGGGCGGATTGCTGGTCAGCGTGCGGTTCCCGACGTCGAGCCCTGTTTAAGATTTATTTAAGTGATAGCGCGTACGCTTCGTTCATCGAATCAGCGTTCCTCTGCAGGAGTACACGATGAAAGCCAAGATCCTGACGCGCGGCGCCGTGGCCGTTGCGGTTGTCGGAGCCGTGTCGGTCGGCTACGTTGCCGGTCATCGCGACGTCGCCCCGCCGCAAGTGATCACGCCCGCGCAGGCGGCGATGATGCCGGCCGAAGCCGCGGCCAAGACGGGCATTCCCGACTTCTCCGGGCTCGTCGAGACCTATGGTCCGGCGGTCGTCAACATCAGCGCGAAGCACGTCGTCAAGCAGATGTCGCAACGCAGCGGCAACGCGGGTGGTAACAACGCGCTGCCGATCGATCCGAACGATCCGTTCTACCAGTTCTACAAGCATTTCTTCGGCGGCATGCCCGGCGTGCAGGGCGGTGGCGGCGACGATCAGCCCGACGCGCCGAGCACGAGCCTGGGCTCGGGCTTCATCATCAGCCCGGACGGCTACATCCTGACCAATGCGCACGTCGTCGACGGTGCGAACGTGGTCACCGTGAAGCTCACCGACAAGCGCGAGTTCAAGGCGAAGGTAGTCGGCGAAGACAAGCAGTCCGACGTGGCGGTGCTGAAGATCAGCGCCGACAACCTGCCCATCGTGAAGATCGGCGACCCGCACCAGAGCAAGGTCGGTCAGTGGGTGGTCGCGATCGGCTCGCCGTACGGCTTCGACAACACCGTGACGTCGGGCATCATCAGCGCGAAATCGCGCTCGCTGCCGAACGAGAACTACACGCCGTTCATCCAGACTGACGTGCCGGTCAACCCGGGTAACTCGGGCGGCCCGCTGTTCAACCTGCAGGGCGAGGTGATCGGCATCAACTCGATGATCTATTCGCAGACGGGCGGCTTCCAGGGCCTGTCGTTCGCGATTCCGATCGATGAAGCGATCAAGGTCAAGGACGATCTCGTGAAGACGGGCCACGTGAGCCGCGGCCGTCTTGGCGTCGCGGTGCAGGGCATGAACCAGACGCTGGCCGATTCCTTCGGCATGAAGAAGCCGCAGGGCGCGCTGGTGAGTTCGGTGGATCCGGGCGGCCCGGCCGCGAAGGGCGGCCTCCAGCCCGGCGACGTGATCCTGTCGGTGAATGGCACGCCGGTCACGGATTCGACGGATCTGCCGTCGGATATCGCCAGCCTGAAGCCGGGTACAAAGGCGGACGTGCAGGTGTGGCGCGACAAGTCCACGAAGGATCTCAACGTGACCATCGGCTCGCTGTCCGACCAGAAGGTCGCATCGAACGAGACGCCGCAGCAGCAGATGCAGGGGCGCCTGGGCGTTGCGGTCCGGCCGCTCACGCCGGACGAGAAGAGCAACGACTCGCTGTCGCACGGCCTGCTCGTGCAGCAGTCGGGCGGCGCGGCGGCAAACGCCGGCATCCAGGCGGGCGACGTGATCCTGGCGGTCAACGGACGTCCGGTGACGAGCGTCGACCAGCTGCGCGACATGATCTCGAAGGCTGGCAACAGCATCGCACTCCTGATCCAGCGCGACGACGCGCAGATCTTCGTACCGGTCGACCTGGGCTGACGCGGCTCCGACCACCCGCCCGGGCTCCGCGCCCGGGTTTCACGCTACGGGACTTTCGCCCGAGGTTGAGCGCCATGCGGCGCGAAACCCGGGGCGAATCTACATCCGACCCTCAGGCACATGGATTGCTGGACTAGTCGACCGAACAGGCCATCAAACCGAACAGGAGGGAAACGATGAACAAGCGAACTCATCAGCGCAAGGTCCTCGCGACGCTGGTATCGGCGCTGATGCTCGGCTTCGCCGGCGGCGCGCTGGCCCAGACCAACGGCGTGTCGGGAGGCAACACCACCGACACCACCAGCGCCGGCAACACCAACGGCGGCGGTCTGCCGCAGATCCAGCAGCAGGGCGACGTGTCGTACACGTCGGGCGGCGTGGGCCTCGACGAATCGAAGGCGCTGCAGGCGGCGGCGCACCACTGGCCGCTGTCGCTGCGCTTCACCGGCCCGGGCTCGGACTTCCTCGCCGACGTGCACGTGCACATCGTCGATTCGAAGGGCGGCGACGTGCTCACCGCCACCTCGCGTGGCCCGTACATGCTGGTCAAGCTGCCGGCGGGGCACTACACCGTTCATGCAGCTTACAAGGACGAAGACAAGACCCAGGCGGTGTCCGTGGCGGGCGCCGGCAGCGCGCGCGCCGCGTTCCACTGGAACACCCAGTAGGCAGGGGCTTTATCGCCCGGTGTTTCCGCGGCGCGACAGATTGGAGCGGCAACGTGTTGTTGCCCGCATGAAGCGTGCACACGGGTTCACAGTTTGATCGATAATGAAGCCACGGGCCTCGCTCGTGGCTTCGCGCTTTCCGGTGCTGGCGAAAGCCTTCGCGATCCCGTTTGCGGATGGGTTTGCGCGTCTTCGGCGCGCTGGGCGGAGCACGACATGGCGCAGGTTTCGAACCAACAGCAGGAGCCCCGGCCCCCGGCCGGCACCCGCGTCGATGGCGACGGCAAACACGACGCGCCTTGTGGTGGCGGGCAGATCCAGATTCGTCAGAACGCGCACCGCGTGCGCGTGATCCATCAGGGCATCACGGTGGCCGACACGCTCGAAGCGTTGACGCTCTCCGAAACCGGTGTGCCCGACATGCTGTATATTCCCCGCGCCGACGTGAACACGGCGCGTCTCGAACGTTCCACCCACACGTCGCATTGCCCGTACAAAGGCGACGCGTCGTATTTCCATCTGCGCACGGAAGACGGTCTCGTCGAGAACGCCGTCTGGAGCTACGAAGCGCCACTCGAAGAAGTCAAACAGATCAAGGAATATCTGGCGTTTTACGCGTCGCGCGTGGACCGCATCGATCAGACGTCCTGATCGGGCAGTCGCGCGTTCAACGGGGAGGCGGTCATGGAAATGAACGACGCTCTAAGAATTCCGCTCGCACCGGCCGCGGTATGGGATGCGTTGCAGGATCTCGCGCTGCTGCGCGCGAGCCTCGACAACTGCGAGTCGTTCAGCCGCCTGCCCGGCGGCGAGTACGCGCTTGCGCTGACCGTGCCGCTCGGGCCCTTGCGCGCGCATTACGACGTGCGGGCGCATATCGCGAGCGAAGACGACGCGTCACCGGAAGCGCTGCATCGAACGCTTACCTTCAAGGCGCGCGCCGAAGGCGTCGGCTCGCTGCGCGGACAGATCGACGTGTCGCTGCGTGGTGACGATGAAGCCGCCGAAACCGGCACCCCTTCGAGCACGCGCATCGACTACTCGGTCTGGGCCGCGCTCGCGGGCCCGCTCGCCGAGCTGCCGACGCGGCAGATGGAGAACGCGCTGCACGAGCTGGCCGACGATTTCTTCACCGAATTCTGCGCGGTCGTGCAGGCGAAGCACGGCCAGGGACCGAATCGCGCGAGCGGCACGCCGTCGCGGCGCCAGCACGTGTTCCTGCGGCCGATCAGCCTGAGCGCGATGGCGCGCCGCACCCGCATGCATCATCACCATCACGGCGGCACCTTGACCGGCCGCGCGGCCGGTACGCTGTTCGGCGCGCGCGCGCACCACGAGCCGCATCCCCATGTGCTGCCCAACTGGGCGTGGGCCGCGATGATCGTGTTCGTCGCGGTGCTGCTGTACGTGGCCAGGTGGTTCAGCATCGGCTAGCGCCCACGCCGTCGCCCAACCTTCTTTTCTTGTCCGCTCCAGGAGCCCGCATGCCTACGCCGCGCCGCGCATTGATCGTGATCGACGTCCAGAACGAGTACGTGACCGGCGATCTGCCGATCGAGTATCCCGACATCCAGACGTCGCTCGCCAACATTGGCCGCGCGATGGATGCGGCGCGCGCGGCCCGCGTGCCGGTCGTCGTGGTGCAGAACTTCGCGCCCGCCGGCTCGCCGATCTTCGCGCGCGGCTCGGCCAGCGCCGAACTGCATCCGGTCGTCGCCGACCGTCCTCGCGATCACTACGTCGAGAAAGCGCTGCCGAGCGCATTCGCCGGCACCGACCTGGCGGCGTGGCTTGCCGCGCGGGAGATCGATACGCTGACGGTGGTCGGCTATATGACGCACAACTGCGACGCGTCGACGATCAACCACGCGATGCACGCGGGCCTGACCGTCGAATTTCTCGCCGATGCGACGGGCTCCGTGCCGTATGAAAACGCGGCGGGCGTGGCGAGCGCGGAGGAGATTCACCGCGTGTTCAGCGTGGTGCTGCATTCGCGGTTCGCAGCCGTCGCAACGACGGCGCAGTGGCTGGACGCGGTGGAGCGCGGCGAACCGCTGGAACGCGGGGGGATCTACGCGTCGAATCAGACGGCGCGGTCGCACCGGAAATGAAGCGCTGAAACTTGCAGCCCGCGCTGCCCTGAACCTAACCCTGCGATGAAGGCGCCGGCGATTCCTTGCCCGCGCCGCCGCCATGCGCGGCGCCCACGCGCAGCACCGGACTGAACCTCAGCGCGTCGAAAAAGCCCTCGACGATCTCGTGCGCGTGCGTCGCATGGTCGACGACGTCCGGCAGCATCATCATGTCGTGCAGGCAGCCGCCGACGAGCGCATGCATCATCAGCGCGGCGCGGCGGGTGTCGAGATCGGCGGGCAACTGGCCTTTCGACACCGCATTGCGCAGCCCGCCTTCGATCTTTTCGAGCGCATCGCGCATGTTGTTCTGGTGCCGCGCCATCACCGGGCCCATTTCCTCGGTGAACTCGCACTTCAGGAACAGGATGTCGAACACGCGGCGGCGGCGCTCGTCGGTCGCGAGATGACTCAGGCACATCGTGCAGACTTCCGCGAGCCGCCCGAGCGGGTCGGGCTCCTGCGGATCGAGCGACGCGGCCTTCATTTCGTCAAGCGGCAGCAGCACGCGATCGAACATCGCGGTGAACAGGTCGCCCTTGTTCTCGAAGTGCCAGTAGATCGCGCCGCGCGTCACGCCCGCGGCCTGCGCGATATCGGCGAGCGAAGTCCGCGACACACCCTTCTCGAAGAACACCTGCTCGGCGGCGTCGAGAATGCTGTTGCGCGTCTCCAGCGCTTCTTCCTTGGTTCGTCGGACCATGTTTTCGCTACCCAAACCTGATGCGTTGCGAGGCACGGCCCCGCGATGTCGATCGCGGGCCCGGATATTCGTCTGGTTGTCGAGACATGAATGCAGCCGCTGTACCAGGATTCGGTGATGCCCGATTGAAAGCTGTTTTTACATTCATTCATGAATGTATATATAATAGCACCCCAGCAGGCGGTTGGCTCCGGGCGCAGTGATCACAATGTCCGGTTACTATCCGTCACTGTGTCTTAAAAACGAGCTTTCGCGCCTTACAAAGAGGCGCAGTGCAGCATTCTCCGATCGCGGCCATTCCCGCCGCGTGGTCCCCGGCGGTCCTCGGCGATGCAGCGCCGATGCACGCATCAGGCGTCGTGAGACGACTGACGTGAGCATCGGCATATCGGGGCAGGAATGCATGCGCTTTTCTATTCTCAGTCACTGACAGAGGTCGTTCCATGCGCGTCGAACGGGTTCCATTCCGCTTAATCACTGTCGCGGCGGCTGCCATCGTGCTGGCCGCGTGCGGACAAAAACAGTCGGCACCCCCGCCGCAAACGCCTCAGGTGGGCGTCGTCACGGTCCAGCCCACTGCCGTACCGGTCGTCTCCGAACTGCCTGGCCGCACCAGCGCCTTCCTCGTCGCGCAGGTGCGCGCGCGGGTCGACGGCATCGTGCTGCGCCGCGAATTCGTGGAAGGCTCGGACGTGAAGGCGGGCCAGCGTCTCTACAAGATCGATCCGGCGCCGTACATCGCCGCGCTGAACAGCGCGAAGGCGACGCTCGCGAACGCGCAGGCTAACCTCGTCTCGGCCAACGCGCTGGCGGCGCGCGACAAGGTGCTCGTAGCCGCGAACGCCGTCAGCAAGCAGGACTACGACAACGCGGTCGCCGCCGCCGGGGTCGCTGCCGCGAACGTGCAGTCGGGCAAGGCGCAGGTCGATACCGCACAGATCAACCTCGGCTACACCGACGTCACCTCGCCGGTCTCCGGCCAGGTCGGTATCTCGCAGGTCACGCCGGGCGCGTACGTGCAGGCGAGTGCCGCGACGCTGATGTCGACGGTGCAGCAGCTCGATCCGGTCTACGTCGACCTGACGCAGTCGAGCCTCGACGGGCTGAAGCTGCGCCGCGAAGTGCAGGAAGGCCGTCTGAAGACGAACGGCCCGAACGCCGCGAAGGTGACGCTGATCCTCGAGGACGGCCGGCCGTATCCGCTTCCGGGCAAGCTGCAGTTCTCCGACGTGACGGTCGACCAGACCACCGGTTCGGTCACGATCCGCGCGATCTTCCCGAATCCGAACAAGGTGCTGCTGCCGGGCATGTTCGTGCGCGCGCGCATCGAGGAAGGGACCAACGAGCAGGCGTTCCTGGTCCCGCAGATCGGCGTGACGCATGACCAGAAGGGCCAGGCCACGGCGCTCGTCGTGAATGCGGACAACAAGGTCGAACTGCGCCAGGTCACGCTCGGCGACACGTTCGGCACCAACTGGGTCGTGGAAAGCGGCCTGAATCCGGGCGATCGCGTGATCGTGCAGGGCACGGAGAAGGTTCATCCGGGCACTCAGGTCAACGCGGTGGCGGCACAGCTGCCGAACGCACCGGCCTCGGACGCGGCGGCAGCCGGCGCAGCGGCGCCCGGCGCGAGCGGCGCCGCGGCCAGCAGCACGGCCGCGG
>NZ_QQOA01000100.1 GCF_003443895.1 Paraburkholderia phosphatilytica
CGAAGCCGCGCCGCGTACCACGCGCGCGCAGAGCCTCGACGTGCTGAGCTCGCAGGCGAACATCGCCGGCTACAAGGCCGTGCTGATCGCCGCCGATGTCTACCCCCGCTTCATGCCGATGCTGATGACGGCCGCCGGCACCGTGAAGGCCGCGCGCGTGCTGATCCTCGGCGCGGGTGTGGCCGGCCTGCAGGCGATCGCGACTGCGAAGCGCCTGGGCGCGGTGATCGAAGCGTCGGATGTGCGCCCCGCGGTGAAGGAGCAGATCGAATCGCTCGGCGCGAAATTCCTCGACGTGCCGTACGAGACCCAGGAAGAACGCGAGGCGGCCGAAGGCGTGGGCGGCTATGCGCGGCCGATGCCGCCGTCGTGGCTCGCACGCCAGTCGGCGCTCGTGCACGAACGCGCGAAGCAGGCCGATATCGTGATCACCACCGCGCTGATCCCCGGCCGCCCAGCGCCGACGCTGATCTCCGCCGACACCGTGCAGGCGATGAAGCCGGGCTCGGTGCTGGTGGATCTCGCAGCGGGACGCGGCCCCGAAGGCGAAGGCGGCGTGCGCGGCGGCAACTGCCCGCTGACTGAAGCGGACAAGGTCGTGACGAAGCACGGGGTGACGCTCGTCGGCTACACGAATCTCGCGTCGATGGTCGCCGCCGACGCATCGTCGCTCTACGCGCGCAACCTGCTCGACTTCCTGAAGCTGATCGTCACGAAGGAAGGCGCACTCAATATCGACCTCGCGGACGACATCGTTGCGGCCACGCTGCTGGCCCGCGACGGCGCCGTCACCCGCAAGGCCTGATTCCCGAACAACAAGGAGAGCGGCGATGGAAGTCATCAACCACACCGTCATCAACCTGATCATCTTCGTGCTGGCGGTGTACGTCGGCTATCACGTCGTCTGGAACGTGACGCCGGCGCTGCATACGCCGCTGATGGCCGTGACGAACGCGATCTCGGCGATCGTGATCGTCGGCGCGATGCTCGCGACGGGGCTCACCGTCGGCGGGCCGGCCAAGTTCTTCGGCACGCTCGCGGTGCTGCTCGCGGCCGTCAACGTGTTCGGCGGCTTTCTCGTCACACGGCGAATGCTGGAAATGTTCCGCAGGAAGGAGCCAAGGAAGATCGCTGCCCCCGGCCACAAGGAGGGCGCATAAATGAGCATGAACGTCGTGACGCTGCTCTACCTCGTGGCGTCGGTGTGCTTCATCCAGGCGCTCAAGGGCCTGTCGAATCCGAAGACGGCGCGCACGGGCAACCTGTTCGGCATGATCGGCATGGCGATCGCGATGCTCACCACCATCGCGCTGATCGTGAAGGAAGCCGCGCTGCTCGGCTCGAATCTTGCGCTGGGCCTCGGGCTGCTGTTCGCGGCGCTCGTGATTGGCGGGGCGATCGGCGCGTTCGTCGCGGCGCGCGTCGAGATGACGAAGATGCCGGAGCTTGTCGCGGCGATGCACTCGCTGATCGGTCTCGCGGCGGTGTGCATCGCGTATGCGGTGGTGTGCGAGCCGGCAGCCTTTGGTCTCGGCGGCGAGGCGGCCGAGTATCCGGGCTTCCTGCCGTACGGCAACCGGATCGAGCTCTTCATCGGCACCTTCGTCGGTGCGATCACGTTCAGCGGCTCGGTGATCGCGTTCGGCAAGCTGTCGGGC
>NZ_QQOA01000101.1 GCF_003443895.1 Paraburkholderia phosphatilytica
CATTACCGGCTGCAGCAAGGCCGGATATAGAGATGCAGCCCATCCTGTCTGTCGAAACACACGAAAACTGTTGCAAACGGGACGCGTTCATATAGATCGAGCCATGACCGACAGCACGATAGAAGGACTGCTGGTCGAGGTCCTGAATGTCGACGCCGAAATCGTTGCGCGACACACCGAGATCAATCGCATTCACGCTTGGCTGAGCGCCGGCCTGCCGATCGAGCCCGGCATCCGCGTGCCGCTCGCCGAGCTCGAGCAGGAACTCGACAGCTGGCAGAAGCATCGCGAAACGCTGATGCAGTCGATCGAGAAACTGCGCTGTGCCGGGCGGCGCGGCGGCGTCCCACGCACCTCTACGATAGAGTGAGCGCCCGGCATCGCCGCGACTGCTGACCTGAGAACCCGCGTGCGAACCTTCGCGCCAGCCCTGGCGCCGCAGATCGGGTAGCATCGCGATTTCGCGATCAGATCAGTCATGGAGCAGTCATGCCGGCAACGCCCATCGTAGAGCGGGTTCTTCTTACCAATGACGACGGCATCGACGCGCCGGGCCTCGCGGTCCTTGCTGAGGTCGCGTCGCAGCTCGCGCGGGAGGTGTGGATCGTCGCGCCCGCGGAGGACCAGAGCGGCACCTCGCACTCGATCAGCCTGCACGAGCCGCTGCGGGTCGCGCGCCGCGACGCGCGGACCTACGCGGTGCGGGGCACGCCCGGCGACTGCGTGGCGCTCGCGGTGAGCCACCTGATGAAGGACGCGGCGCCCGACCTGATTCTGTCGGGCGTGAATCGTGGCACCAATCTCGGCACCGAAACCGTGTTCTCCGGCACAGTCGGCGCGGCGATGACGGGCCTGCTGCTCGGCATCCGCTCGATCGCTCTCAGTCAGACCTACTCAAAGGGCACGCCGATCCGCTGGGAGACCGCGCGCGAACATGCGCCCGCGGTGATCCGCACGCTCGTCGACGCCGGCTGGGCGAGCGACGCGTGCCTCAACGTCAATTTCCCGGACCGCGCGCCGGCGGAGGTCAAGCCGCTCGTCGTGACGACCCAGGGCGCGGGGCTGCTGAGCGGCATCGAAGTGGTCAGCGGCACGGATCCGCGCGAGATCGACTATCACTGGCTCACGCTCAGCCGTGCGCCGCAACCGGAAGACCCGGGCAGCGAAGCGACGCGCATCGCGGCCGGTCACATCACCGTTACGCCGCTGCAGTTCGAGCGCACCCACGAAGCGGCCGGCGAAGCGCTGCGGAAGGTGCTGCATAAGGCGCTGCCGGGCGCGTAAGCGCTTGTCGTCCGCGTCCGGCCGAACCCAGGGCAATCGCATTAGGAAGTCGTTTACTGGCGGGCTTGGGCAGGTTAGTGGTTGTAAACAAAGGGCGAAGCGTCGTTTACTCTCGATTTTTGG
>NZ_QQOA01000102.1 GCF_003443895.1 Paraburkholderia phosphatilytica
GCGAGCCGGATCGTGACGCCCTCCAGATGGTGCGACGCGCGATACTGCTTCACGTCGTCGAGAATGCGGTTGAGCGTGGTCGCCTTGTGGTCCGTCAGGAACAGGTGCACCGCGGTCATGCTGCAGTCCTTGTTCATGTAGCCCTTCACGCGGCCGATCTCCGCCGACAGTCCGCCGTAGTTGCCCGAGTCGATCGGCACCACGTTCATCTTCGGGTTGCCTTCGTTGTAGCCCTCGTTGTACGTACGCAGCATCGCCGGATACGACTGCACCGACACCACGCCTGGCTCGCGCTGCATCGTCGACGCGAAGTCGTCTTCGAACACCCCGACCGCCGGGTTGTCGCACGCGGCGCCCTTGGCTTCGAACACCACAGTCAGCCAGTCGAGTCCAATGTCGTAGTTGTTCGCGATCGAAACGGCGTCGCGGTTGAAGCGCGCGTCGGCACGCAGTTCGGGCGCGCCCGGCTGCAGCGTGCCGATCACGCGGTCGCGGCTCTGCCACGCCGCGAGCACGAACACCACCGCGGTCACCGCCAGCACCGCATACGCATTGCGCGGCTCGGCCACGCGCGCGAGCTTGCGCAGCCACGCCGAGCGACGCTCGCGCTTGTCGAGCGCGCGGTCGGCGTAGGCCCGGGTGAAATGGAAGCACGACGCAGCGACCGGCAGCATGATCAGGTTCGTGACGATCTTGTAGCCGACGCCGAGCGACGCCGTGATCGCGAGTTCGCGCACCATCGGAATCGGAATCAGCAGCAGCGTGACGAACGACACGAACGCGGTGATCAGCGCGAGCGTGCCGGGTATCAGCAGGCCGCTGAAGCTGCGGCGTGCCGCTTCGAGCGAGCTGTGCCCGTGCGACAGCTCGCGCACGATGTAGTTGACCTGCTGCACGCCGTGCGACACGCCGATCGCGAACACGAGAAACGGCACCAGCACGGCGAGCGGATCGAGCCCGAAGCCGAGCAGCCTGAGCGTGCCGAACTGCCAGACGAGCGAGGTCAGCGAGCAGACGATCGGCAGCACCGTGAAGCGCACCGAGTGGCTGTACCAGTACACGGCCAGCGCCGTGAGCAGCAGTGCCACGCCGCAGAAGCCGAGCACCGCCGTCGCGCCGTCGGCGATATCGCCGATCTGCTTTGCGAAGCCGATGATCTGGATCTCGTAGCCGGCGTCTTCGAACGGCTTGCGGATCTGCTTGTCGAGCAGGCGGTTGAACGCGACGTAGTCGAGCACCATGCCTGCGCTGTCGCGCTCGTTCAGTTCGGCCGTGATCATCGCGCTGTCCTCGCCGTGCGAGACGAGCGTGCCGATATAGCCGCCATCGGTTGCCGATTTCCGGATCTGCGCGACGATTGCCGGCGTCAGCTGCGGCGGCGTGATCGTGCCGTC
>NZ_QQOA01000103.1 GCF_003443895.1 Paraburkholderia phosphatilytica
TGTCAAAGCCAGATTCAAATGTCGGGGTGCTGGCTAGATAGAAATGTCCGGTTTTGCTGTGCTTTTTCTTTTGTTCTGGGGTTGGGGCGGCGCAGCCGCCCCCCGTTCAGGCAGTTGCTTTTGTGTGATCCGACCAAGGGCTTCGTTGTAGTCGGCGAGTGAGATCGCCCGCTGTTTCTTCAGCCCGAGCAGCGCCTTCTTTGCCCGAACTGCCTCGCCAATATGCGTCCGGGACGGTGAGCCCGCCGTGCGTCGATCGTCCCGGATGTCCTGCAATGAACGGGCGACCGCTAGCGCCTGGGCAAGCCGCTTGTTGTCGACTTCCGCGCCCTGGTCGATGTTGGGAATCCGGTCATATTCGCGATACGGCACCACGACTCCATCGGCCTGTAGTTCGATGCGGCCATCCGGATACTCGACCACCTCAAGATACTGATGAACCAGCTGCCGGTTGGTCGCTGTATCGTCCAGCAGGTACATCACGCGGTCGTACTGCACCGTGAGCGAGGCCGTTACCTTGCGTGGCACCCGATACGCCAGAATCTGCCGCAGGTCCTCGTCGGCGCGCAGCGCCCGATGCGCGTCGTGATCGCTGGCGGGCGGCTTCGCGAAGCGCCGGTTGAAGTCAGCGATGAAGGAGGGCGCCCAGGCATTGGCGACCTCCCGCGAACTGATGCCACGCAGCCGTAACTCCTTCACCAGACGGTCCTGCAGCGTCAGGTTGGCGCGCTCCACGCGACCCCTGGCCTGACTGGTGTTCGCACAGAATGCGTCGACGTTGAGCTCGTACAGCGCGCGCCCGAACTGCGTCACGCCTTTGCCCGCCGTCTCCGAGCGCCCCTTGACGTAAAACACGCTGGCCTTGTCGCTGTAAAACGCCACCGGCTTGCCGTGTGCCTCCAGATACTTGCGGACGGCTTCGAAATAACTGAAGGTCGATTCGGTGGCCGTGAAATGCAGCACCATCAACCGGCCAGTCGCATCGTCGATGAACACCAGCAGGGTGCAGGCCGGCGCCCGGTCCTCGAACCAGCGATGATCGCTGCCATCGATCTGCACCAGCTCGCCCAGACACGCACGCCGGTTGCGCGGCTGGAAGACCTTCGGCGGCCGCTGTCGCCGCGGCACCCACAGACCGGCGTCGTACATCCATTGCCGCAGCGTTTCCTTCGCGAGCCGGATGCCATGGCACTCGACCAGCTTCTCACGCGCGAGGGTTGGCCCGAAATCCGCGTAGCGCTCACGGATGATGGCGATCACGCGGCCCCGCAGGTTCATCGGC
>NZ_QQOA01000104.1 GCF_003443895.1 Paraburkholderia phosphatilytica
TCTATATGAACGCGTCCCGTTTGCAACAGTTTTCGTGTGTTTCGACAGACAGGATGGGCTGCATCTCTATATCCGGCCTTGCTGCAGCCGGTAATGCCGCTGCGGGCCCCTATGAAATTCGCTGACTCGCACCTCATTCTCCTGGCGAGCTCAAAGCTCTTCAAGCCATTCAGGTTTAGCGAGTCCCGGTCCTACCTGGTTTGTCATCACACTCGATTGCTGCGCAACCTTTGGACGTTCACCCTGTGTTAAACGTTAATCTTCAACGAAACGCTCACCGATCAAACCGGCTTCACGCTGACGTAGCCTCTCTGGTACTGCCGGTCGTGGGCCAGTACTGCCCAGATCGTTCTGGCCGTCTTGTTGGCCAGTGCAACGATGACCACATTCGCCGGTCGCCGTTTCTTCATCTGCTCGACCCACTCGCCAGGCTCCTTCGCATGCGTCAGTACGCTGCGCGCGCCGTGAATCAGCAGCGTGCGCAGATACGTATCGCCGCGCTTGCTGATCCCGTGCAGGTTCACCTTGCCCCCTGAGCCCGTTTGCTTTGGTACCAGACCCGCCCACGCGGCAAACTCGCGGCCGGATCTGAATGCCTTCGCGTCGCCTATCATCGCCACCGCCGCCGTTGCCGTGAGCAGACCGACGCCAGGAATCTCGCTGATCGCCTTCACTGCCC
This sequence comes from Paraburkholderia phosphatilytica, assembly GCF_003443895.1. Lineage (GTDB taxonomy): Bacteria > Pseudomonadota > Gammaproteobacteria > Burkholderiales > Burkholderiaceae > Paraburkholderia > Paraburkholderia phosphatilytica. The sequence goes on from NZ_QQOA01000104.1 coordinate 680, forward strand.
GGTCTTGCTTCTTCCACTCGCGCATGCGCCGCTCGATCTCGGCAACCTGCGCGTCTAGCCTCGCCAGCCCGTTCCACTGCTCGCGCAGCGTGTCGACCAGCGCCGCCGGCAGACGCTCCGCAAGCCGGCCCAGCACCGCCGGTATTTCGCGATCCAGCTTGGCCCGGCCCCGGCTCATTACCTCGCCGTATTCCGTCAGCAGCCCACGTAGCCCGTTGATCTGCATCGTGCGGAATTTCACCACCTGCTCGCGCATGCGGTGCAGCGCCAGCATGGCCTGCTGCATCTCCGTCTTCACCGCCACCGGCTTGCCGGGCTGCTGCACTGCCAACCAGATCGCCTTAGCATCGGCCGCATCATTCTTGTTGCGGATGTTGAACGCCTTCACGAATTCGGCCGGCATCAGCCGCACTTCGTGACCTAGCTCCATCAACTGCCTTGCCCAGTGGTGGGCGCCGCCACACGCTTCCATCCCAATCACACATCGAGCACGGTTCGCGAAGTGCTCCAGGAACTTGGCCCGCTTGATCGGCTTGTTCACGATCTCCCCGGTTTCATGATCGAC
>NZ_QQOA01000105.1 GCF_003443895.1 Paraburkholderia phosphatilytica
CTTGGGCAGGTTAGTGGTTGTAAACAAAGGGCGAAGCGTCGTTTACTCTCGATTTTTGGGGAATCGGGATGGAGAAGCGCATGGCCCTGGTATCCTGCCTGCAAGGTGTGCCCGATCCACGCAGCGGCAACCGCACGCAGTACGACCTGACGGAAATGCTGGTGGTGGCGGTCTGCGCGCTGCTTTCGGGAGCGGAGAGCGTGACGGAGATCGCGCAGTGGGGGCAGGCAAAACTGTTGTGGCTGCGCGAGTTCATTGACTTGCCGCACGGGATACCGTCGCACGACACATTTGGGCGGGTGTTGCGGCTGCTGGATCCACAGCAGTTCGAGCAGAGCTTTCGCACGTGGGTGGGCCAGGTAGTGGGCAAGCTGGAGCAGACGGTGGTGGCGCTCGATGGCAAGACGCTGCGCGGCAGCCGGGACGGCGAGAGCCGCGCGCTGCATATGGTTTCGGCCTATGCCAGCGCGTACGGGCTGACGCTGGGCGCCGTTGCAGTGGACCGTAAGTCCAACGAGATTACGGCACTGCCGGAACTGCTCGCAGTCCTGGATGTGCGAGGCGCGATCGTGTCAGTCGACGCGATGGGCTGCCAGCAGGCGATCGCCCGCCAGGTGCACGACCAGGGTGGTGACTATCTGCTCGGGATCAAGGCGAACCAGCCGGGGTTACTGGAGGAAGTGGAATACTTCTTTCGGGTGGCGCGCGCCGAAAACTGGCATGCGGTGCCGTATGGTTACCACGAGACGGTTGAAAAGGATCACGGGCGCATCGAAACACGCCGGCTCTGGTGCGTCAGCACACTGGCATGGCTGGCGCAGCGCACGAACTGGCAGGGCCTGCGGCAGATCATCATGGTCGAATCGCAGCGCTGCATCGGCGCGAAGACCAGCACGGAGCTGCGCTACTACCTGAGCTCGTCGAGCGGCAGCCCCGAACGGCTGGCCCAGGCCATCCGCAGCCACTGGACGATCGAGTCCCAGCTGCACTGGTCGCTGGATGTCACGCTGGGTGAAGACGCCTGTCAGGTCCGCAAGGACAACGCTGCCATGAACCTGGCGATCCTGCGTCGCTTCGTGCTGAATCTGCTCAAACTCGATCCGACGCCAAAGCTCTCGGTACGGGCCAAGCTCAAGCAGGCCGCGTGGGACGATGATTTCCGCCGAGATGTACTCGGCATGCGGCGGGCGTCCTAATGCGATTGCCCTG
>NZ_QQOA01000106.1 GCF_003443895.1 Paraburkholderia phosphatilytica
GGAAACGCTGATTTATTCGGCTCGGCAGTCATCGCTGACGGGGCCGAGGACGTTGTAGAAAGAAGCTCACGGAACGGTCCCACAGTCATGAAGCGGCAGATCGGTTTTGCAGAGGCGGAAACCTTGGGCAAGAAGCGCGTGACGAAACGACAGCGTTTCCTGACAGAGATGGAGAAGGTGGTCCCGTGGCAGCGCCTGCTGTCGGCGATCGGGCCGCACTACCCGAAAGGCGAACGGGGCCGCCCGCCGATCGGTCTTGAGCGCATGCTGCGAATCTACTTTCTTCAACAGTGGTACGGCCTGTCGGACGAAGGTCTTGAAGACGCGCTGTACGACAGCATTGCGATGCGCGCGTTCGCCGGCATCGACCTGGCGCGAGAGAACGTGCCGGATGCCACCACGCTGCTGAAGTTCCGGCGTCTGCTGGTCGAGCACGAACTCACGCGCAAGCTGTTCGACGAGATCGGCATCGAGCTGTGCGAGCGCGGGCTGATGATGAAGGAAGGCACGCTGGTGGATGCGACGATCTTCGAGGCCCCGTCGTCGACGAAGAATGCCGGAAAGAGCCGGGACCCCGAGATGCACCAGACGAAGAAAGGCAACGAGTGGCATTTCGGCATGAAGGCGCATCTCGGTGTCGACGCCGACTCGGGGCTGGTGCATAGCGTGGTCACCACGGCAGCCAACGAGTCGGATGTCTCGCAGGCCCATGCGCTGCTGCACGGTCACGAGCGCGAAGCGTTTGGCGATGCAGGCTACACGGGGGTGGGCAAGCGTGAGGAGATGAAAGGCAAGGCGGTGAAGTGGCACGTGGCGCTCAAGCGCGGCAGGCTCAAGGCGTTGCCCGAGGGTGCGCTCAAAGATCTGGTGTTGGCGGCCGAGCGGACCAAGGCGCAGATTCGTGCTCGCGTCGAGCATCCGTTCCATGTCGTCAAGAACCTGTTCGGGCATCGCAAGGTGCGCTACAAGGGGCTGCGCAAGAACACGGCGCAGCTGTTCAGCCTGTTCGCGCTGGCGAACCTGGTGATGGCGCGTAACCGGTTGCGGCCATGTCATGGGAGCAGTCCGTCTGGCGTGTGAAAAATGCAGCAAGTCGGCCGTGTAGGTACCCAAAATATGTCTCGACGGGCTTCCCGTTTCAAAAATCGCGAGCCGTATGCGCGGGATCACCGGCGGCGGGCTCATTGATCAGCGCTTCC
>NZ_QQOA01000107.1 GCF_003443895.1 Paraburkholderia phosphatilytica
TAGGGAATGTCTGCAAAAGTCCTGGCGTCGACGTACGGGTGGACTATCCTGGGAGATAGGAAAGTTTAAGGGGTTCTTCGATGACGCAACTTGGTCTTGGTCTGGATCTGTCAACGAAACGTACACGCAAACGGGAATTTCTCGATGAGATGAGGCGCGTTGTGCCATGGTCGAGGTTGATTGCGTTGATCGAACCGCACTATCCGAAGGGTAAGACTGGACGGCCGCCGTTCCCGGTTGCGACGATGCTGCAGATCCATTTCATGCAGCAGTGGTTTGGTCTGTCAGACCCGGCGATGGAAGAGGCGCTTTATGACGTCCCACTGTATCGCGACTTTGCGGGGCTGGACGAGGGGATGACGCGTTTGCCGGACGAGAGCACGATTCTCCGGTTCCGCCACCTGCTCGAGACACACGGCCTGGCTGCGCAGATGTTCACGCTGGTCAATGAGATCCTGAGCGAGAAAGGCTTGATGCTTAAAACAGGGTCGGCGGTCGACGCTACCTTGATCTCTGCACCCAGCTCGACGAAGAACGGCTCTGGTACACGAGACCCGGAAATGCACCAGACGAAGAAGGGAAACCAGTGGTACTTCGGGATGAAAGCCCATGTCGGCGTGGACGCAGAGTCGGGCCTGGTGCACACCGTCATCGGTACTGCGGCCAACGTTCACGACATCAATGCAGCCGAAGCGCTGTTGCACGGCCAGGAAACGGATGTGTACGCTGACGCCGGGTATCAGGGTATCGAAAAGCGCTGCAAGGCAAACCCGGTTCGCTGGCATGTCGCGATGCGGCCGGGCAGGCGCAGACAACTGGACCTGAACGATCGGCTGGACGCGATATTCGATCAGATTGAACGCCTGAAGGCCGGCATCCGCGCCAAGGTCGAACATCCGTTCCGAGTCCTCAAGCAGCAGTTTGGCTATACGAAGACCCGGTACCGGGGTTTGATGAAAAACACCGCCCAGATCACGACACTATTTGCGCTGGGCAACCTGTGGATGGCACGCGAGGCTCTGCGGAAAGCGTGAAATGCTCGGAGATTGAGACCACAAGTCTCGGCAAACAGGGGGCGTCGCGGTTCAAAAGCCGGACGACCAACCTGTCGGCAGATTCTCATGGCCAACTCGGTTCAAGTGGCAAGAGGTCGGCGCTCTGAAAACGAGTTGTGCAGACCTTCC
>NZ_QQOA01000108.1 GCF_003443895.1 Paraburkholderia phosphatilytica
TAGGGACGGTCTGCAAAAGTCCTGGCGTTGAAGTCTGGTTGGCCTATCCTGGAAGAACGCGAATTAACGGAGTTCCTCGATGACACAGCTCGGTCTTGGCCTGGATCTTTCAACGAAACGCACGCGCAAGCGGGAATTTCTCGATGAGATGAGGCGCGTTGTGCCATGGTCGAGGTTGATTGCGTTGATCGAACCGCACTATCCGAAGGGTAAGACTGGAAGGCCGCCGTTTCCGGTTGCGACGATGCTGCAGATTCACTTCATGCAGCAGTGGTTTGGGCTTTCGGATCCGGCGATGGAAGAGGCACTTTATGACGTGCCGCTGTATCGTGAGTTTGCGGGGCTGGACGACGGTATGACGCGCTTGCCGGACGAGAGCACGATTCTGCGGTTCCGTCACCTTCTCGAAACGCACGGCCTGGCCGCGCAGATGCTCGCCCTGGTCAATGAGATCCTGAGTGAAAAAGGCTTGATGTTGAAGGCAGGGTCAGCGGTCGACGCGACCTTGATTAGCGCACCCAGTTCGACAAAGAACGGCTCTGGCAAACGGGACCCGGAGATGCATCAGACGAAGAAAGGGAATCAATGGTACTTCGGGATGAAAGCGCACATCGGCGTGGACGCGGAGTCGGGTCTGGTCCACACCGTCATTGGTACGGCGGCCAACGTTCACGACATCAATGCGGCCGAAGCGTTGTTGCACGGCCAGGAAAAGGATGTATACGCTGACGCTGGATATCAGGGTATCGAAAAGCGCTGTCAGGCGAACCCGGTACGCTGGCATGTCGCGATGCGACCGGGTAAGCGTCGACAACTGGACCTGACCAATCGTCTGGACGCAATATACAACCAGATTGAGCGCCTGAAGGCTGGCGTGCGCGCCAAGGTTGAACATCCGTTTCGCGTGCTCAAGCAGCAGTTTGGTTATACGAAGACCCGCTACCGAGGATTGGTGAAGAACACCGCGCAGATCACGACACTGTTTGCGCTGGGCAACCTCTGGATGGCGCGCAAGGCTTTAAGCAAAGCGTGAAACGCCCGGGGCATCAGGCCGTGAGTCTCGGCAAACGAAGGCCATCATGCTTCAAAAGTCGGACGATCAACCTGATAGCAGGCTCTGCAGCCGATACGCCCGACGTGAAAAAAGATCGGCGCTCCGAGAACGTGTTGTGCAGACCTTCC
>NZ_QQOA01000109.1 GCF_003443895.1 Paraburkholderia phosphatilytica
GCTAGTCCGTTGAACCAATGAAATTGCACTGATCTAAAGGTGCATGGGAAAAATGAATCTGAGTGAAGCCGAGCGCGAAGAATTGTTGTCGATGCAGCGCAGCCGAACGATGGCCGTTGGCCAGGTAAGGCGAGCGCGGTTGATCCTGCTGCTCGACGAAGGAGCCTCGCGCGGGGCGATCATGAACGAATTGCGATGCGATTCGCGTTTCATCACCACATGGCAAACCCGCTTCGCCAGTGAGCGTCTGGCAGGCCTGTTTGGCAGGCACCCAGGTCGTGCGCCACGACGTGACCAGGCGCGTCTTGAGGCGAGAGTGCTCGACTACACGCTGCGGCGTAAGCCGGCCGACGGCTCGACGCACTGGAGCAGCCGCAAGTTGGCAGCGCAGTTGGGCGTGCCCTTCATGACGGTTCAACGTATCTGGCGCAAGCACGACGTTCGGCCGCATCGTCTCGATACGCACATGGTGTCGAACGATCCCGACTTTGAGGCCAAGGCTGCCGATGTGATCGGCCTGTACCTGAACCCGCCGTTGCATGCGGCGGTGTTCTGCGTGGATGAGAAAACGGCCATTCAGGCGCTTGATCGCAAAGACCGGATGTTGCCGCTCTCGCCCGGGCGCGCCGAAAGTCATGGCTTCGAATACAAACGCAACGGTACCCTGAGCCTGTTTGCAGCGTTGAATGTCGCCACCGGCGAAGTGCTGGGCAAGACTGCACCACGTCATACCAGTGCCCAGTTCGTCGCGTTCCTCACCGAGGTGGTATCGGCGCAGCCGGCCAGAAAGGAGATTCACGTGATCTGCGACAACGTGAGCAGCCACAAAACTGACGCCGTTCAAACCTTTCTGGCTGACCATACGAACGTCTCGATACATTACACCCCCACGTATTCGTCATGGTTGAACCAGGTCGAGAACTGGTTTGCCCGCATCCAGCGCGACGTCATCACGCGCGGCGTATTCACCAGCACCAAGGACCTCGACAAAAAGCTCATGCGATATATTCGCCAATACAACAAGCAAGCTGCCCCGTTGAAATGGAAGTATTCCGATCCAACTCGACGCATCCGGTGCAATTCATCCGGTTCAGCGGACTAG
>NZ_QQOA01000011.1 GCF_003443895.1 Paraburkholderia phosphatilytica
TCGGTACGGGCCAAGCTCAAGCAGGCCGCGTGGGACGATGATTTCCGCCGAGATGTACTCGGCATGCGGCGGGCGTCCTAATGCGATTGCCCTGGGAGGGATGCGCTCGAGGCTAGCGTGCGGGTTTCAGCGCCGCGTAGGTGCCAGGCGTGATGCCATAGGCCCGCTTGAACACGCGGTTCAGATGGCTCTGATCGTAGAATCCGGCGCTCACAGCTGCATCGGCGGCGCTGTGGCCCGACGCGAGCAGCCGTTTGGCGGCGATCAGACGGAGCTGGTTCGCATAGGCATGCGGCGGCAGGCCGTAGGTCTTGCAGAACGCCCGCATCAGGTGATAGCGGCTGAGCTCGACAAGCGCAGCGAGTTCGTCGATCGGGATATCGCGCGAATGGTGCCCGGCGATGTAGTCACGAACGTGCGCCATCTTCTGCGTTTCACCGCCACCATCGCGCTCGGGCGGTTTCGGCTGGCCGTAGCGGCCGAACAGCATGCCCATTGCGGCCCACCAGTTAGCCTGGCGCTCCATCATCGGCGTCGGGCCGTGCTGGTCGAGGCTCGCGTGCGCTTTCAGCAGCAGGCCGCAAAGCTGCTCGTCGTGATACAGGCCAGGCGGGATGAACGGCTGACGGTCGTTGCGCGAATCGTCGCTGAACACGGCACTGAGCGCCGCGAGGCCGTCCATGTCGAGGTAGATCGCGCGATAGTGCCACGTCCTGTCTTCCCACACCGCGCCGCAGTGGTATTCGCCGGGTTCGAACACCCAGACGGTGCCGGGGCCGGACACGTCGCTGCCGGCGCGCGTGCGGCACTGCCCGGCGCCGTGCTCGGTCATCACGATCACGAGTTCGTCGTGGACATGCCGGCCGAATTCGTGCGCGCCATAGCGTGCCGTCGCGAGTGCGGCGCCTTCGAGTGCGCCGTCGCGCCAGTAGAGCAGTTCGTCGCTGCGCGTGGCGTGATCCATGACTTGTGTGCGTGTACGTGTGCGAGTGCGTTGTGATCGTGGTGCGTGATTCACACGAGTTCGATGCGCACGCGCCGGTTGCGGCGACCCTTGTTCTCGATCTTCGTGAGGCGCACCGGGCGCGACTGCGCGGTGTTCGACAGATGCGTGCCACCGCAGGCCTGACGGTCGAGCTCGCCGATCTCGACGATGCGAACCGTGCCGTCCGGCGTGGGCGGCGGCGCGACCGAGAGGCTGCGGATCAGTCCGGGCGTCGCCTGTGCGTCGCGCAGATCGACATGGTACGTGCGAACGTCGATGCCCTGGCGGATCACGTCGTTGATCGGGCCTTCGAGGCTGCGCAGGATGTCGTTGTCGGCATCGGGCAGATCGAAGTCCATGCGCCCGACGCCGTCCGCGTTGATCTGCGCGCCGGTGACGAGTGCACCGTCGAATGCCTGGTAGACCAGCGCATTCAGGATATGCGTCGCGGTGTGGAGCTGGGCGAGCGTCGAGCGGCGTTGCGCGTCGATCGACACGTGTACTTCACCTGCGAGCTCGAGCGGCGCATCGAGCATGTGCCAGTACTGGCCGTCTTCGAGCGCGATGCCGGTGATGCGCGCGATACCGTGCGCGTGCGTCAGGCCTGCCGTGTCGCAGACCTGACCGCCGCCGCCGGGATGCAGCGCCGAACGCGACAGCAGCACGGCGCCGGGTCTCGATGCGGTCACGCTCGCTTCGAAGTCGAGCAGGTCGGGCTGTTCGTGGCAAAGGTAGTGGGGCATTGCTGTGTGTGGATCGTGGGTGTCGATCCAGCCAGTCTAGTCTCGGCCGCGCTCGCGCGTCTTGGTCAAAAATGCGCTACAGGTTCACCCAGTACGTATCGGGAATCGCGCGGTCCTCGTCGGACAGATACGGGTTGTCGATGTGGAGGATCCTGCGCTGGTTGAAGTTCGCGCGCTGCAGTGCGGTCTGGATGTACGGGTGCGAGTTGAACAGCGCCATGTACGAACCGTCCTGATACGCGGCTGCGAAACCGCGCGCGATTGTGTCCGCGAGTTCCGCGTACGCTGGCGACACGTAGAAAATGAAATCGGACCGGTACGCGAGGATCAGGCGCTGTTCGACCGCGAGATCGGGTTCCAGCGACCTGCGTTCGTCGAACTCCGGGAACACCTCGATCACGCCGCGCGGAAAATAGTCGACCCTGCCTGCGTCGACCATCTTGAACAGCGTCTCGTACGTCGACGTGGTCTGAACGGGCAGGCCGGCGTTGCGCATGATGTTGGCATCGATCCAGCCAAGCCCCTGGACGCCGGTGAGTTTGCGCAGATCGTCAAGCGTCTCGACGCGATCGAAATCGGCCTGGCGATCCTGCCGGATCAGGAACACGCGGTAGCCGATCAGGCCGCGGTGGATCGGAATGTGCACGACTTTCAGGCCCCGTTCGGCCTGCGCTTCCATGCTGGTCCAATGCAGGTTGATCGTCTTGCCGGTGGCCAGTTCCGCAAGCGCGCGGCCGCGTTCCATCGACATGTGCAGCGGATGCGCGGTGTACGTCGCGTTAGCCGCTTTCATCGCGACCTCGAGCGTGGCGAGCGCAAATGCTTCGTGCACGCGACGGTCGGGGCGGATCTGCGGGTAGACGATGTCGAAGTGTTTTTCGGGCGCGGGCGCGGTTGCCGATGCCGTAGCGGTGGTTGCCGCAGCGGTTATCGCAGACTCGCCCGCGGCGAGCATGGCGCCCGCGGCACCGGCCATTGTCTGGATGAAGCGTCTGCGATACATGATTGAGATGCAGGTAGCGCGCGATGCTGCCGGTAGCCTGCCTGAACTCTCACGGCAACCGATAGTGGCACGCCTTACACGGTGTAAAAATTCGGATAAACCCGCTGGAATAAAGGCGTTTTGTGCGTGGCGAGTTGCCTTCCTGTCTGATGGAAGCGATCGCAAAACGACGGATGCAGAAACACCAATGGGCCTGCGATTGCAGGCCCCTGGCTTGATGCGAAAAAACTTTGGTGGGCCGTACGGGATTCGAACCTGTGACCAACGGATTAGAAGTCTTGTTTGCCTACACATCTTGAAATATAAATCTCAGTAAATTCAACGGCTTGCGGCGGTGGCCATTCGGCTAATCTGCTGAGATTTGGGTGTTGAATGGGTGCTTTTGCAGGGTTTTGCTCAAGATGCTGTTCGTCACGATGAGAGCTTTCCGCGATCAGGTGACCATTTTGAAACCCGTTTACGCCCATTTAATCCATCTCGGCAAAATGGGTGTAAATGGGTGTATTATTGGTTCATGCTTCGAACCGACACCCTCCAGATCACCCCGGAAGTCTTGAGCCTGATTGCCCGGATCGACGAATTCAAGGGCGCATGGCGCGCCTTGGGCACGCTCGCGCCTGACCGCCTGTCGGCCTTGCGGCGCGTGGCTACCATTGAGAGTATCGGATCGTCCACCCGCATCGAGGGCAGCAAGCTGAATGACCGTGAGGTTGAGCGTTTGCTATCCAACCTTGCCATCAAGCAGTTTGATACGCGCGATGCGCAGGAGGTTGCGGGCTATGCTGAGCTGATGGATTTGATGTTCCGGGCATGGGAAGATATCCCGTTCAACGAGAACTACATCAAGCAGCTTCACCAGATTTTGCTGCAATACAGTCATAAAGACGAACGGCACCGGGGGCGCTACAAGACCAGCTCCAATAGTGTCGCGGCTTTCGACGAAAATGGCGTGCAGATCGGCATTGTGTTCGAGACCGCAACGCCGTTCGATACGCCGCGTCTGATGGTGGAGCTGGTGCAGTGGGTAGGCGACGAGCGTGAAAAGGTGTACCTGCACCCACTGCTGGTTATCGCCATCTTTGTGGTTGTGTTCCTCGAGATTCACCCGTTTCAGGATGGCAATGGGCGACTCAGCCGCGTGCTGACAACCTTGCTGCTGCTTCAGGCGGGCTATGCCTATGTGCCGTACAGCTCGCTGGAAAGCGTGATTGAGGTCAACAAGGAAGCCTACTATCTCGCATTGCGTCAGACGCAGGGCACGATCCGAACCCAGGCACCCGACTGGCAGCCGTGGCTGCTGTTTTTTCTGCGCTCGTTGGCTGAACAGGTGCGGCGGCTTGAGAAAAAGGTCGAGCGCGAGAAGATTGTACTGGCTTCATTGCCCACACTGTCCTTGCAGATCGTCGAGTTTGCCCGTGAGCACGGGCGTATCACGATGGCAGCAGCTATCCAGCTGACCGGCAGCAGTCGCAATACCTTGAAGCAGCACTTTCGTGATCTGATCGAGCGTGGACATTTGGAGCAGCATGGCAGCGGGCGCGGCGCCTGGTATGGGTTGAAATGAATTACGCAGGAGGCGATGACGCGACATTTTTGCTTTGCGCATCCACGGCAAGGGCCGCAAGGGGGGTGTCAGAATTTCCGTGTTCAAGGCGGGGTTGAGAATCGCACGGATGGTCGAACGAATCGATCCGCGTAAAGAATAGCGAATTGGTTCATTGCTGTCTTCCAGTCGTGGGCAGCGCGCCCCCAATCGGCGGTGATGTTGCGTAGCGCCAGCCAGATGAGTTTCCTGGCCGTTTCGTCGCTCGGGAAGTGACCCCGGGTCTTGATGATCTTGCGTAGCTGCGAGTTGTTATTCTCGAGGCAAAGGGCGGCAATCGACCGGGGGCGTGTGGAGACAACATTTTTGCTGCTGAGCGCGAGATTGCCGGTCAGGTCGATCGAGTTTAATACGTCGAGTGTGCCAATCAAGCTGACGACATCATCGATGCATTGCCGACGCATCTAACATTGTTGGTGGAAAACCGGCCAAACCTTTAACCTGGGCGACACGCAATCGGTATATTTCCACGATCAAGCGCATGTTGAACCTGTGCGCAGAACGGGAGTGGATCGACCGGGTGCCGAAACTGCCTCGTTACCACGAGCCTGATGTTCGGGTGCGTTGGGAGCCACCCGAGGTTATTACGGCGCTTATCCGGGCATTGCAGTTGTCGTGGATGCGTGACGCGGCCATCGTGGCGGTCGCGACAGGTATGCGGGAAAGCGAGCTTTTGGGTTTGGCTCCATCCCAGTTGGATCTGATGCAGCACAATGCCTGGTGACGCATGAGGCTGCAAAGTCCAAGCGTGCACGTCCGGTGCCACTCAACGAGGACGCTCTCGGGGTTATTGTGCGACGTCTGAAGACTTCCACCCGTTTTGTGATCACCCGGGAGGAAGGGGGGGCGAGAAACGCATCACGCAGATCGATGCGCGGGATCGCGAACGGGCATGTCGATCGTCGGAATTGACGATTTCCATTGGCACGACCTGCGCCATACGTAAGCGAGCTGGCACGTGCAACGTGGCACGCCGCTGATGGTACTGAAAGAGCTTGGAGGATGGGAAACTATCGAGATGGTGTAGAAGTATGCCCACCTCGCCACGAGTCACCTAGCCGACCACGCGGGCACGGTCAAATTTTGGTCAAGCGTGGGGGAACAGAAAGAAAAAACGCCGCTTGAAGAAGCGGCGTAGTTCCTTGATGCATAAAGACAATTCTTGGTAGGCCGTACGGGATTCGAACCTGTGACCAACGGATTAAAAGTCCGCTGCTCTACCAGCTGAGCTAACGACCCGAAAGAGAAGCGGAATTATAAAAGCCTATGCCGGATAGTGTCAAGGCGACGCTGTGGGCTCCCAAGGCAATCGCATTAGAAGGTCGCTTATTGGCGGGGCTTCGCAGGTTAGTGGCTGTAAACAATGGTCGAACAGTCGTCTACTCCCGATTTTTGGGGAATCGAGATGGAGAGCCGTATGGCCCTGGTATCGCATCGGTTCAAAAACTAGCACCGAGCTGCGCTACTACCTGAGCTCGTCATGCAGCGCCCCCGAGCGCCTGGCGCAGGCCATCCGCCGTCACTGGACGATCGAGTCCCAGCTACACTGGTCACTGGATGTGACCCTGGCAGAGCAGAGCACGCATGCCGCGTGCGCAAGGACAACGCCGCCATGAATCTGGCGATCCTGCGGCGCTTCGTGCTGAACCTGCTCAAGCTCGATCCGACGCCCAGATTGCGTGCCAAACTCAAGCAGGCCGCGTGGGACGATGACTTCCGTCGCGATGTACCTGGCATGCGGCGGGCGTCCTAATGCGATTGCCTTGTGTGGGCTCCGAAGGCCGGGCGGTGCATACGCTCATTCCGGACCGCGCAAAAAGAAAGGCCCGGCGCGTTACCGCGTCGGGCCTTTCCGCGAGAGGCGCGTGTGTCGTTTGCACTACCGGCACGACGCGTACTGCAGGTGCTGCTATCGGTGCTGATACCTCTACGACTTATTTGATCTGCGACAGCTTGTTCTGTGCCGACTGCGCCTGATCCGTACCGCTGTACTGCGCGACGATCTGCTCCAGCGTCTTGCGTGCCGCGGCCTTCTGGCCAAGCTCGAGCTGGTTGTTCGCGATCGCCATCAGCGCATCCGGCGCGCGCGGACTCTGCGGGTAGCGACTCACGACGTTTTGCCACGTCGCCGTCGAACCCTTGTAGTCCTTCAGCGCATACAGCGCGTTGCCGAGCCAGTACTGCGCGGTCGGCTGATACGGGCTGTCCGGATACTTCTGGATGAAGCTGCGGAACGAGCTCGCCGCATTCTTGAAGTCGCCGTTACGGAACTGCTGCGAGGCCGCGTTGAACGCATCCGTTTCACCCGGCTGCACTTCGCCCGTCACGCCGTCCACCGTCTGCTGCTGCGGCTCGAATTTCTTCAGGCGCGTGTCCAGATCGGTGTAGTAGTCCTTCTGCTGCTTCTGCAGTGTAGCCAGCTGGTTCGTCAGATCCTCGTTCTGCCCACGCAGCGTCGCGATCTGCTGAGACTGCTGATCGAGACGGTTGGACTGATCGTTGATCGTGCGTTGAGCGGCGGACAACTGGTTCTGCAGACTGTCGGTCTTCGTGCGCAGGTCGAGGATCGCCTGGCGAGCCTGATCGTCGTCGAAGATGCCTGCGTGCGCCGGCAGCGCCGCGAATGCAGCGCTAGCCGCGCAGGCCGCTGCGGTGAGCCGCAGCCAGGAGAAACGGAGCGTCATACGACCTGTCACCCGTTACGGTTACTGTTGATAGACGAGGTCCGCGCGGCGATTCTGCGCCCACGAGGCTTCGTCGTGACCCGTTGCCAGCGGCTTTTCCTTGCCGAGGCTCACGGCTTCCATCTGCGAATCCGGCACGCCCAGCAGCGACAGCGAACGGCGCACGGCTTCAGCACGCTTCTGGCCGAGTGCGAGGTTGTATTCGCTCGTGCCGCGTTCGTCGGTGTTGCCCTGGATCAGGACGTGACGTTCCGGATGGCTCTTCAGATACTGCGCGTGCTGGCCCAGCAGCGACTGGTATTCGTCCTTGACCGAGTAGCTGTCGAAATCGAAGTAGATGCTGCGCTTGGCGAGCGGGCTGTTCGGATCGTTCAGCGGATCGACGTTCACTTGCGCGACCGCGTTCGGGTTCGGCTGGGTGCCGATCGCGCCGCCCTTGTTGGCGTTCTGGTCGAGCTTCACGCCCGAGTGACATGCGGCGAGTGCGCCAACCAGCAGCGCGGCGAAAGCGATACGAAGCTTGGACATCATTTGATTCTCTCCTGGTGTGTTATTGCATAAAAGGGCCCCAGGACGGCTCGCGTACGCTGCCGCCCTGAACGGACAGGACCTGCCGGGTTCGACCATCAGTCGATACCGCAGCCAACACGCCACGGCCGTTCACCTGTGTGGCGTAAAGAATGTACTGACCGTTCGCCGCGAAGCTCGGCGATTCGTCATGTGTCGTATCGGTCAGGCCCGTCGCGGTGCCCGATTGCAGATCCTGCACGTAGAGCTTGAACGCGCCGCCGACCCGCGAGATGTACGCGAGCAGCTTGCCGTCGGGGCTGACACGCGGGCTCGTGTTGTAGTTGCCCGTGAACGTCACCCGTTGAGCGGCGCCGGCCGATTCGCCCTGCGCGGGCATTTTATAGATCTGCGGCTGGCCGCCACGGTCACTCGTGAAATAGATCCACTGTCCGTCAGGAGAGTAGGTGGGCTCGGTATCGATCGACGGGCCTTGCGACAGGCGTCGCAGACCGGTGCCGTCGGCGTTGACGGCGAAAATCTGCGTGTTGCCGGTGCGCGACAGTGCGACCGCGAGCGTGTGGCCGTCAGGCGACCACGCCGGTGCGCTGTTGTTGCCCTTCTGGTCCGACACGATGACCCGGCGGCCCGTTGGCAGATCGTGCACGTACACGATCGGCTTCTTCTTCTCGAACGACACGTACGCGACCTTGGTGCCATCCGGCGACCATGCCGGCGAGATGATCGGTTCCGGGCTGGAGAGCGCGATGTGCGCATCCTGGCCGTCGGAATCGGAGATCTGCAGCTGGTAGCGCCCGCCGGTCTTGATCACGTACGACAGACGCGTCGCGAACACGCCGCGCGCGCCCATCAGCTGCTGATAGATGTAGTCCGCAACCTTGTGCGCGCTCATCCGCAGACCGCTCTCCGGACTGACGAGCACGAGGCCGCCCAGGCTTTGACCCTTGACGGTGTCGTACAGCTTGAAGCGCACTTCGTACTGTCCGTTCGGCAGGTGGTTCACGCTGCCCGCGACGAACGCGTCCGCGCCTTTCGACTTCCATGCGCCGAGATCGACCTGATCGGTCTCGGACACCGGTGCCGAGCCCGCGTCGATGTTGGTAAATTTGCCGCTACGCTGCAAATCCTGCCGCACGATCGTGCTGATCTGCTGCGGCGCGCTCGTCTCGTTCGCGAAGTTCGCGGTGGCGATCGGAAACTGCGTGGCTCCGACGCCCGTGACGAGCACGTTGAGTTGTGCGTGGGCGGCGCCAGCGGCTGCCACGAGACAGGTTGCCAGAATGGTCTTCAGGCCGGTCTTGGACGTCAAACTCATGCGTTTTGATTCCCTAAAACGTAATGTGTGTCACAGCGTGACACGAGACAGACCGCCAGTAGCGAGAATCGTTCCCGGGGCATGATCGGGCGGTCTGTCGAGGTGTCATTGATTCTGCGGATTCAGTGTGATCGTGAAGCTGCCCGGGGCTTTGCCGTTCGTATCCACGGGCATCGGGTCGGTGCGCTTGACGGCGCGCAACGCTGCCGCGTCCCAGTCGGGATTGCCGCTCGATTTGACCACTTCAGCCGACAGCAACGTACCCGTGTCGCTACAACGGACGGCTACAACAGTCGTCATATCCGCAATCGTTCCGGTGTACACGATGTGAGGAAAGACGGCTCTGCGGACCCGATCAGCGTACCCGGGCGACGTTGCCGTGCCACCCGAGCCCGTGCCTGTGCCGCTCTTCGCGAGACCATTGCCCGACGAACCCGCTCCGGCCAGACCTTGCATTGCTGCAAGCCGTGCCTGACGTTCCTGCGCGAGCTTCTTCGCAGCTTCTGCCTGAGCCTGCGCCTTCTTCTGCGCTTCGGCCTTCTTCTCGGCATCGGCCTTCGCCTGCGCGGCGGCCTGTTCCTGTTGCTTCTGCTGCTCTTGCTGCTTCTGCTGCTGTTCGAGCTGTTCCTGCTTCTTCTGCTCGGCGAGTTGCTGCTGCTTGAGCTTTTCCGCGGCTGCCTGCTGCTGTTGCTGCTGCAACTGTTGCTGCTTCAGCTGGGCGGCTTTCTGTGCCGCAAGCTGCGCAGCCTGCTGGGCCGCGAGCTGTTGCTGGCGTTTCGCCTCCGCTTCCTGCTGTGCCTTCAGGCGTTGCTGCTCTTCCAGCTGCGCCTGGCGCTGCGCCTCTTCCTGCTGCCTACGCTTCTGCTGCTGCAGCGCGATGTCGGCGTCTTCGGTCGGCACGGGCGGGGCAGGGGTGACCGGCACCGGCGGCGCGACGGGGCGCGGCGGCGGCGGAGTCGTGTCGGGGATGTCCGTCCACAGCTCGGCTTCCGCACCCGCCGGCGTGCTGTTCTGCCATTGAATGCCGTGATAGAGGAAAAACGCCAGCAGCACGTGCATCAGCACGGCGAGGCCGAATGCGCGCCAGGTACCGCGCTCGCGCGGTGGCCGGAAAGGACGGGCGGAAGACTTGCCGATCATTGCGATTTGACTAGCAGCCCGACACGTTTGACGCCGCGCGACTTCAGATCGGACATCACGTTCATCACGGCTTCATACTTCACCGTTTTGTCCGCGGCGATCACGACGGGCTGGTCCGGATGAGACTGCTCGCGGTCCGTGACGAAGCCGTCCAGATCCTGCAGCGTCATGGTTTCCTGCTGCGTGTTGCCGCTGTCGTCCTTGTATTTGACGCTCATGTTGCCGTCGGCGCGAATGTTCACGACGACCGGCGGTGTCTGCTGCTGCGGCGATGCGTTGCCGACCGTCGGCAGATTGACGATTGAAGGCGCAACGAGGGGCGCCGTCACCATGAAGATGACGAGCAGCACCAGCATCACGTCGATGTAAGGCACGACGTTGATGTCGGCCATCGCCCGGCGGCCACGGCCGCCGCGCATGCTGGAACGGACGGGAGATCCGGCCATCGTGGACTCCTCTCAGTGCGCCTGGCGTTGCAGGATGTTCGAGAACTCTTCGATGAAGGTCTCGAAGCGGATCGCGAGGCGGTCGATGTCGTGAGCGTAGCGGTTGTACGCAACCACGGCGGGGATCGCGGCGAACAGGCCGATCGCGGTGGCGGTCAGCGCTTCGGCGATGCCGGGCGCCACGTTCGCGAGCGTGGCCTGCTGTACGTTCGCGAGGCCGCGGAACGCGTTCATGATGCCCCAGACGGTGCCGAAGAGACCGATATACGGGCTCACCGAGCCGACCGACGCGAGGAACGCGAGATTGGCTTCCAGCACGTCCATTTCACGCTGAAAGGCAGCGCGCATCGCGCGGCGTGCGCCATCGAGAATCGCGCCCGGATCGTTGATGCGCTTTTCCTTGCCCTTGAGGAATTCGCGCATGCCCGACTCGAAAATCCGTTCGAGCGCGCCGATCGTGTGGCGGTTGTTCGCGGCGCTCTGGTACAGCGCCTGCAGGTCGCCGCCCGACCAGAAATCGCGTTCGAAACGTTCAGTCTGCGCGCGGGCGCGGCGGATGGCAAACCACTTGCGGAAAATGAAGGTCCACGACATCAGCGACAGCAGCAGCAGCAGCGCCATCACCGCCTGCGCGAGAATACTCGCGTTGAGGACGAGGGAAACGATCGACAGATCCTGGGTAGTGTTCATAGAGGTTTGCTAAAAACTCCCGATAGGGTGTCCGGCTAACGGATCTCCACCGAGGCTTCCCGGATCCAGAGGACCGGAAGCGCCGGCGCCGTTCGCCGAACCATGCAAGGTATTGCTTCGTGCTGCCTTGACCTGTATGACCGCTGCGGAGTGAATGGCCTTGCGTGCCGCCCCGCATAACAACGACATTCAGGCCTGTGGCGTTGACACGACAGGGCCTTTTCGTAGCGCCGCCAGCACAGGCGGCGGAGTTGCCATGGGTTTGAGCCCGGTGCGCTCCACGCAGGCGACGCGGATCGACCCGCTCGCCAGCAGCGTGCCGTCGCGCCACGCTTCCTGAATGAAATCCACCGATGCCCGGCCCAGCCGTTCCACGCGGCTCACCGTCATGACCAGATCGTCGAGGCGCGCCGGCGCGCAATACTCGAGCGCCGTGCGGCGCACGACGAACAGTGCGCCGGTTTCGTCCGCAAGCCGCTTCTGATCGATGCCGCAAGCTCGCAGCCATTCGGTTCGCGCGCGTTCGAAGAACTTCAGATAGTTCGCGTAGAACACGATTCCGCCTGCGTCGGTGTCTTCGTAATACACGCGGACAGGCCATTGAAAGCCGTCCGCGACGCCGGGCTGGCTGGCTGACTTATTCATAGCCGCGCATTTTACCGGAATGCGCGCGCACGCCCGGAATCTGCCAGGCAACCAGGCTGGAAGGCCTGCCGGCTGTGCTTCTGCCGGTTCGACCGCAGTTCGCGGGTGGGTCCCTCGAGCACTGCTCGTTTACCCGCGATGCACCGACAGACCGGCGAACGACTGTGCGACCGGCATCAGCTCGATCCGGTTGATGTTGACGTGCGCGGGGCGCGTCGCGATCCAGTAGATCGACTCGGCGATGTCCCCGGGCGTGAGCGCCTGCACGTTGCGGTACATGCTGGCTGCCTTGCCGGCGTCGCCACGGAAGCGCACGTCCGAGAATTCGGTGCCGCCGCACAGACCCGGTTCGACGTCAGTGACGCGCACCGCGGTGCCCGTCAGGTCGGCGCGCAGGTTCAGGCTGAACTGGCGCACGAACGCCTTGGTGGCGCCGTAGACGTTGCCGCCGGCGTACGGGTAGCTGCCCGCCGTCGACCCGAGGTTCACCACGTGCCCGCGGTTGCGCCCGACCATCCCGGGCAGGAGTGCGTGGGTGACCTGCACGAGGCCGACGCAGTTCGTGTCGATCATCGTGCGCCACTCGTCCACGCTTGCCTTGTGGGCAGGCTCCACGCCGAGCGCGAGCCCCGCGTTGTTGACGAGCACGTCGATCGCGCCGAACGCGGCCGGCAGCTGTTGCGGCAGCGCGGCGACCGCTTCGGCGTCGCGCACGTCGAGTTCGAGCGGCAGCAGCGCGTCGCCCAGTTCGGCGGCAAGCGCGTCGAGACGGTCCTTGCGGCGGGCAGTCGCGATGACCTGATGGCCGCCTTTGACGAAGGCGCGGGCGATCGCCGCGCCGAATCCGGCCGACGCGCCGGTGACGAACACGTTCATGGAGACTGGTTCCTGGTCGGTGGAAATCGAAGCGCGAAGCGTAGCTGGATCGATGCGCTGCGGCAAGAATGTTGCGGCAAGGTCCGGGGTCTCTTTCGGGCACGCGTGCGCGACGGTCCGAAGGGGCCATCGCGCCTCGCCCGGAGCGCGCGTCACAAAGGCCTCGCGGCGGTTCGGGAGCGCAGGCGGCTGGTTGCCTATTCGGGGGCGTTCCAATAAACTAACGCGCTCACCCCTGCGTGACTGGCGATAGAACCGTTCTGGTTCAAGGTGGAGCAACCCACCGTGAAGCGCAGGGTGCCGTTTTGCCGTTCGCCTGGGCAGCCGAGTTCCGCGCGCCGTCGTTTGCGCTGCCGGTGGCTGTCCCGCTTCGCGTGTGCGGCTCTTCTTCTCCCGCCACGTCAGAGCTTCCAGCCGCCTGCCGCGCCGCGTATCCGCTACGCGTGCTGCGCGCACCTCGCGTGAAATGCGGCGCGAAACCCGGTCAACCCGTACCCACTTAACGGAAAGCGTATGTTTGACAGAGCTCAAAGCACCATCGCGAACGTCGACCCCGAACTCTGGAAGGCGGTCGAGCAGGAAAACCGCCGCCAGGAAGATCACATCGAGCTGATCGCGTCGGAAAACTATACGAGCCCGGCCGTCATGGCCGCGCAGGGCTCGCAGCTCACCAACAAGTACGCCGAAGGCTACCCGGGCAAGCGCTACTACGGCGGCTGCGAGTACGTCGACCTGGTCGAGCAGCTCGCGATCGACCGCGTGAAGCAGCTGTTCGGCGCCGAAGCCGCGAACGTTCAGCCGAACTCGGGTTCGCAGGCGAACCAGGGCGTGTTCTTCGCGATGCTCAAGCCGGGCGACACGATCATGGGCATGAGCCTCGCCGAAGGCGGCCACCTCACGCACGGCTCGCCCGTCAACATGTCGGGCAAGTGGTTCAAGGTGGTGAGCTACGGCCTGAACGCAGACGAAGACATCGACTACGACGCCGCGGAGAAGCTCGCGCAGGAGCACAAGCCGAAGCTGATCGTCGCGGGCGCGTCGGCGTTCGCGCTGAAGATCGATTTCGAGCGTCTCGCGAAGATCGCGAAGTCGGTGGGCGCGTACCTGATGGTCGACATGGCACACTACGCCGGCTTGATCGCCGCGGGCGTGTATCCGAACCCGGTGCCGCACGCCGATTTCGTCACCACGACCACGCACAAGAGCCTGCGCGGTCCGCGCGGCGGCGTGATCCTGATGAAGGCCGAGTTTGAAAAGCAGATCAACTCGGCGATCTTCCCGGGCATCCAGGGCGGACCGCTGATGCACGTGATCGCGGCGAAGGCGGTGGCGTTCAAGGAAGCGCTTTCGCCGGAGTTCAGGACGTACCAGCAGCAGGTCGTCGAGAACGCGCGCGTGCTGGCCGAGACGCTCGTGAAGCGCGGCCTGCGCATCGTGTCGGGCCGCACGGAAAGCCACGTGATGCTGGTCGACCTGCGCGCAAAGCAGATCACCGGCAAGGCAGCCGAAGCCGCACTCGGCGCCGCGCATATCACCGTCAACAAGAACGCGATTCCGAACGATCCGGAAAAGCCGTTCGTGACGAGCGGCGTGCGCCTGGGTTCGCCCGCCATGACCACGCGCGGCTTCGGCACGAAGGAAGCCGAGCAGGTCGGCAACCTGATCGCCGACGTGCTCGACAACCCGGAAGACGCCGCGACCATCGAGCGCGTGCGCGGCCAGGTCGCCGAGCTGACGAAGCGCTTCCCGGTCTACCGTTAAGCGGCTCGCGTCAGCATGCGCTGCCCCTTCTGCCGCCACGACGACACGCAGGTTGTCGACTCGCGTGTGTCGGAAGACGGCGCCGCGATCCGCCGGCGCCGCCGTTGTCCAGCCTGCGACAAGCGTTTCACGACGTATGAACGGGTTGAACTGGCGTTGCCGGCGGTCGTCAAGAAGGACGGCAGCCGTACCGAATTCGATCGCCGCAAGGTGATCGCGAGCATGCAACTGGCGCTGCGCAAGCGCCCGGTTGCAGCGGATGCAGTCGATGCCGCAGTGGCACGCATCGAGTACCAGCTGCTCGGCAGCGGCGAGCGCGAAGTGCGCAGCGAACGGCTCGGCGAACTCGTGATGAACGAGCTGCGCGAGCTCGACAAGATCGCGTTCGTGCGCTTCGCATCCGTCTACCGGCGCTTCGAAGACGTCTCCGATTTTGAAGACGTGATTGAAGAATTCCGTCGCAACGCGTCGCCTCCCGCGCCGCCCAAGTCTTCACGCAAGCGCTGAGCGCGGCGCGCGCAGCAGCCGCGGCGTTCCATTCCAGAATCTGCCCGTGCGTGATGCGCAGACCATCGCGTGAACGGGGCCATCAGGGCACCCTGGCCGTCCGGCCGATTGTTGCGCGGGCGACAGGCGGCCGGATCTATCGCATTGTTCCGGATAACGAAGGATTGCGAATGAACGGATCCGGTACGGCCAGGCCGGGTACAGACACGGCTTCATGTCGATCGGGACACCGTCAGTCGTCGCGACACGGGTGGCGCCCATGTGATCGAAGCCGGGCCAGTGGGCGCGGGACGCCCGCCGTAACCGGTTGCTGGAACACGCGCCAGGAGAGGAGTGCGCAGACGAAGCGGGATGAGACGCCGCTACTTGCGGCCCGGCCCGGCTTCGCTCCTGTCGGCCTTGATCTGTTGCCAGATCCGCCAGCCTTCCCAGAGCCCGAGCACAACGCTGCCCCACTTGAGCGCCGGCTTGGCGCCGGCGGCGACGGTCTGGCGCAGCGGCTTCGCCAGCACCATCGATACGATCGAGCTGATGAGCGGGTATTCCTTCAGCAGCGCGCCCAGCGTGCCAGCCGCGCCACCGCGCCGGCCACGCCAGCGCCCGGCGGTGCTGGCAAAGCCCGGGATGATGAACTTGAGCCAGCTGAAGTGCGTTACGGCCTCGCGCAGATCACGCGTGGCCTGGGCGAACTCGATGCGCTCGACATCCGCGCGCACGATCAGCAGTTCCTTGCGCAGCGCGCGTAGATGTGGCGAGCGCAGGTCATGCGTCGTCCGCTTGCTGCGAGACATGTCGGAACGGATTGAACTCATGGTTGATAGGCGGCGGAATGAGGTGGCTGGGGACGTTGTCCGGACGCGAGCGGGCCCTGAGCGTCAGGGCTTGCGGAACAGATCGCGGTCTTTCTCGAACTCGTTGAGCGTGGCTTCGAACACGATCGGTGCGCTGCGCAGCATGCTGCGCGCCCGTAGCGCGCAGAACACGGCCGCCGCCGCATAGACGAGTGTGATGACGGCCAGTGCCTGCCAGCGCCACGTGTCCCAGAACGCGATCGCGACCAGAACCGTCAGCGTAATCAGCATCATGGTCGCGAGCATCATCGCCGCGAGGCCAAGAAACAGCACCGCGAGCAGCCGGTCTTTCTCTTCGGCCAGCTCGATGCCGATCAGTTCGAGCCGTGTCTGCAGGATCGAGAAGACCGACCCGATCATGCGGCGAAGCGGACTATGCTGGGAGTTGGTGTCGGTCGTCATGGACTGGGCGCCGGATGCTTGAGCGCGAGGTTAGGCGAGGTTCGAAGTCCGCTCGAGCCGCAGGAACGCAGCGGTCGGGAGCGGCCTGACAGCGCGAGGCGTGCATGGTCGAGAGGCGTTGCCGGTCGCTTCCAGCCGGGTGACCAGCAGCGCAAGCCATCAGTCAACGCAGCGGGTCCAATCGCGCCGGACCAGACGCATCCGCCGGCCAGCCGCCGATGCGGCCGGACCAGGACCGATCCGGATCACGCTGCCCCGCGCGAGGAGACGGCTTACTTGCGGTTGATCAGCAGACCGACCACGACGCCTACGCCCGCCGCGATACCGATCGATGCCCACGGGTGCTCGTGCACGTAGTCGTCGGTGGCGCGTGCCGCTTTCTTGCCTTTCTCGACCACGACCACCTGCACGTCCGCCGCCTTGTCCTTCGCCTGTTTCAGACGGGTGAGTGCCGTTTCGCGCAGTTCGGAAGCGCGTTCGCCAGTGGCGCTCGCGGCCTGTTTCAGCAGGTCTTCGGCGTCCGCGAGGACGGTTTTGATATCGGACATCAGTCTCTCCTTGTTGACCTCTGACATTGAGAACTCCCTTCATGTCCACGCCACGCGTGAATCGTAAACGATTGCTGCCTTGGGTGGCGAGCGCGGCGTGCTGCTGATTCTGCGCGCATGCGGCCACGCATGATCCATTCCCGAGCACACGCGTTCCGCCCGATGCATCGCACCCGCACGTCCCGCGCTGACAACATTGGCAATGGAGTTGGTCTGTCCCGTGAAGTTTCGCCGATCCGGAACAAAATTACAAAAACTCATAATCTTCTGAGCGGATGTTCGTTCGTTGTGCACGCCCGCAGCCGTATGCTCTGGTTTCTGGCGAACGCCGGGGCATGGTTGCACCAGCGCACGCCTGTATCCTGCCTGTATCCCAACAAGGAGCTGCAATGAGTCTACGTCTTGGCGACACCGCACCCGACTTCGAGCAGGAATCGAGCGTGGGTCGCATCAGGTTTCATGAGTGGCTGGGCGATGGCTGGGGCGTGCTGTTCTCGCACCCGGCGGATTTCAC
The DNA here is from genome assembly GCF_003443895.1 of Paraburkholderia phosphatilytica. Lineage (GTDB taxonomy): Bacteria > Pseudomonadota > Gammaproteobacteria > Burkholderiales > Burkholderiaceae > Paraburkholderia > Paraburkholderia phosphatilytica. The sequence goes on from NZ_QQOA01000011.1 coordinate 17,242, forward strand.
GCCGGTCTGCACGACCGAACTGGGCCTCACCGCGAAGCTCGCGGAGGAATTTGCGAAGCGCAACGTGAAAACGATCGCGCTGTCGGTGGACAGCGCCGAGTCGCACAACGAGTGGATCAAGGACATCAACGAGACGCAGGCGACGAGCGTCGGCTTTCCGATCCTTGCCGACGGCGACCGCAAGGTCTCGACGCTGTACGACATGATTCATCCGAACGCGAACGAGACGCTCACCGTGCGCTCGCTGTTTGTGATCGACCCGAAGAAGAAGGTGCGCCTGATCATCACGTATCCGGCCAGTACCGGCCGCAACTTCGACGAAGTGCTGCGCGTGATCGATTCGCTGCAGCTGACCGACAATTACCAGGTCGCGACGCCGGGCAACTGGAAGCATGGCGACGACGTCGTGATTGTGCCGTCGCTAAAGGACGAAGAAGTTCTCAGGCAGAAGTTCCCGAAGGGCTACAAGGCGCTGCGCCCGTATCTGCGTCTGACGCCGCAGCCGAACAAGTGAGTCGCGTACGGTTCTGGCGGGAACGCGCCCTGCAAAAGCATAACGCCCCGCAGTTCACATATGCGGGGCGTCGCCATTTTTCACGAGCGGTCCCGAAATCGGCGACCGTGAAGGCGGACCGTCAGAAGAACGCCTGAATCCCCGTCTGCGCGCGGCCGAGAATCAGCGCATGAATGTCATGTGTGCCTTCGTAGGTGTTCACGACCTCGAGGTTCACCAGGTGCCGCGCAATGCCGAACTCGTCGGAGATGCCGTTGCCGCCGAGCATGTCGCGCGCGAGCCGCGCGATGTCTAGCGCCTTGCCGCATGAATTGCGCTTCATGATCGACGTGATCTCGACTGCCGCGGTGCCGTCGTCCTTCATGCGGCCAAGACGCAGGCAGCCTTGCAGCCCGAGCGTGATTTCGGTCTGCATGTCGGCGAGCTTTTTCTGGATCAGCTGGTTCGCGGCGAGCGGCCGGCCGAACTGCCTGCGGTCGAGCACATACTGCCGCGCGGTATGCCAGCACGATTCCGCGGCGCCAAGCGCACCCCATGCGATGCCGTAACGCGCCGAGTTCAGGCACGTGAACGGCCCCTTGAGACCGCGCACGTTTGGCATGATGTTGTCCTGCGGCACGAACACGTCGTCCATCACGATCTCGCCGGTGATCGATGCACGCAGTCCTACCTTGCCGTGGATCGCCGGCGCGGACAGACCCTTCCAGCCTTTCTCGAGAATGAAGCCGCGGATGTTGTCCTTGCCGTCTTCCTCGAGCTTCGCCCACACCACGAACACATCCGCGATCGGCGAGTTCGTGATCCACATCTTCGCGCCCGACAGCGAGTAGCCGCCTTCCACCTTCTTCGCACGCGTGACCATGCTGCCCGGATCGGAGCCGTGATTCGGCTCGGTGAGCCCGAAGCAGCCGATCCACTCGCCCGTCGCGAGCTTCGGCAGGTACTTTTCCTTCTGCGCGTCGGAGCCGAATTCGTTGATCGGCACCATCACGAGCGACGATTGCACCGACATCATCGACCGGTAGCCCGAATCGACGCGTTCCACTTCGCGCGCGATCAGACCATAGCTCACGTAATTGAGGCCGGGGCCGCCGTACTGCTCCGGAATGGTCGGGCCGAGCAGGCCAACTTCGCCCATCTCGCGAAAGATCGACGCATCCGTGCGCTCATGGCGGAACGCTTCGAGCACGCGCGGCGCGAGCTTGTCCTGCGCATACGCGGCGGCGGCGTCGCGCACCATGCGCTCGTCTTCGTTGAGCTGCTGATCGAGCAGCAGCGGGTCTTCCCAATGAAACTGGGCAGCGTCGGCCATGATGCAATCTCCTGTCCTGATATCGACCCGGTACGGATCGGCGGGGCTTGACGAATGTTCCGCTATGCGGAACAATGTTTTGCAAATTTGCATCGAGTGTACACCCGAATGAAGCCCATCTCCAAGCCTGCCTCCACCACATCCGCAAGCAAACCGGCGGCCACCGCGTATGAAGAAACGGCGTCGGGCATCGACGAGCGCAAGTTCGTCGTCGCGCTCGCCCGCGGTCTCGATCTGCTGCGCGCTTTTCGTCCCGGCGAATCGATGCTCGGCAATCGCGACTTCGTCGAACGCACCGGGTTGCCGAAGGCCACCGTCAACCGGCTGGCCTACACGCTCACAGTGCTCGGCTATCTGCGTTTCGACGAGGTGCTCGGCAAGTACGCGCTCGATGCCGGCGTGCTATCGCTCGGTTTCGCGCTGCTGTCGGGTACGGACACGCTCGAACTCGCGCGTCCGCACATGCGCGTGTTCGCGCGCGACGTCGGCGCGGCGGTGTCGCTCGGCTGCCGCGACGGGCTCGACATGATCTATCTGGAGACGATCCGCAGCGAAACCGCGTTGACGCTCGGGCTCGCGTCCGGCTCGCGGCTATCGATGCTGACGAGTTCGATGGGCCGCGCGTATCTGGCCGTGCAGCCGGAGGAAGCGCGCGCGGCGCTGATCGCAGAGTTGACGAGAGCGGCGGGCGCAGACGGGGCACGTCTGGCCGCGGATGCGCAGCGCGAGATTGCCGCGTTCGCGGAGGCGCGCTGCTGCTTTTCGTTCCGCGACTGGCACGACGACGTGAACGCGGTCGCGGTGCCGTTTCGCGAGGCGCGCGACGGCCGCTGGCTGGTGCTCAGCTGCAGCGGCCCGGCGTCGTCGATGGGCGAAGCGGTGTTTCGCGAGCGGGTCGCGCCGAAGCTGCGGGCGCTCGCGCGGCGGCTGGGAGACAGCGCGTAGGAACAGTGCGTAGGAACGACGCGGCAGTGCGCCTCAGGTAACGTCAGCGCATGCGGTGCGACGCGAACAGCGGCCCCTGCACGAACCGCACGTCGTATTGCTGCAGCAGATCGAACTGCGTTTCGTCCGCGACGTGATCGAAGATCAGCGGAATGCTCAGGCGGTTCGCGTAACCGACGAGCGGCTTCACCGTTGAATCGCGCAGCGCGTGCCGTGCGTCCATCTTGATGAAATCGAGCCGCTCCTTGTCGGACACGGACAGGATCTGCCCGGCATTCTGCAGGTTGCCGGCCACCTTGAAGCCATAGCGCTGGTAGCTCTTCGTCAGATAGCCGAGGAAGGTCCGATGCGCGACGGCCGCCGACGGCAGCTCGATCACCACCCGTGACGGGTTTAGTCCAAACGAACTCAGCACCCGCGAAAAGTGCTTGCCGTGGTCGTACTTCACGCTCTTCAACAGGCGTTCGTGTACGCGCAGAAACAGCAGCCCGTGCCGCTGCGCGCCAAAGAAGTTGATCGCGTGCAGCGCGCGGGCCATCCGGTCGATCGCGACGAGTTCCTGGTCGTCGTCGATCAGTTCGAAGAGGTTCGTGATGTCGAGCGGCGTGCCGTCGAACTGCAGCGTGACGGCCTGCACGCCCAGCTCGTCACCGAAGCGGTCGGCGAGATTCGGCGCGCTGCCGAGCGACTGCGCGAGCGCATGCACGGTGATGTCGAAGATCGGCTCGTACGCGCTGCCGAGTTCGATGTCGTGAAAGCGCGCCACCGCGACGTCGCTGTGCTCACCGGTGCCCAACATCACGTGTTCGCCGAGGAACGGATGTTCGGCGGCGTGCGCCACGAGTTCGGGAATGGTCAGCGGGATCATGGATTCTGGTCGTAGGGCGCGGCTGGCGGCGCGATCGATGCAAACTCACCGGTCCTGCATCTTCGACGCACAGTCGACACGAGCTGGCGCTTCAGCGCCGGCTCGCCTCCCATGCAGGACGGTTGCATTTCACGATGGTAGCAGTCCGCGTCGGGCACGCATGGACAAATTGCTCATAACCATATTGGCCCGTCCACCAGGGCGGCGTAAGCCGGCAACGACACGCAGGGTCATACGGGTTTACGTTAATTTTACTAATCGTAATTAGTTTTACCATACGTAAATCGACTGCGTCCGACCGGGGGTGCATCGCCGCGCCTCGTCATTGCGTGACCCGTGACGCCGCATGCCCATCGAATTCAAGGAGAACCTGCATGAACCTCTTGACCGCCGAAACCCAGCCGCGCGCCGGCACGCATGCCGCCGAGCCCGGCTACATGAGCGGCTTCGCGAACGAATTCGCGACCGAGGCGTTGCCCGGCGCGCTGCCCGAAGGCCGCAACTCGCCGCAGCGCGCGGCCTACGGGCTCTACACGGAGCAGTTGTCCGGCACGGCCTTCACCGCGCCGCGCGGGCATAACCGCCGCTCGTGGCTGTACCGGATCCGCCCGGCGGCCGTGCATATGCCGTTCACGCCGTTGCCGTCGCACCGGATCGTCGCGAATTTCCACGACGTGCCGCCGACGCCGCCCAACCAGCTGCGCTGGGATCCGCTGCCGATGCCCAGCGAGCCGACCGACTTCGTCGACGGGTGGGTGACGATGGCGGGCAATGGCTCCGCCGACGCGATGAACGGTTGCGCGATCCACCTGTACGCGGCGAACCGGTCGATGCAGGACCGCTTCTTTTACAGCGCCGACGGCGAACTCCTGGTCGTCCCGCAGTCGGGTCGTCTTGCTATCGCAACCGAACTCGGCAAGCTCGACGTCGAGCCGTTCGAGATCGCGGTGATTCCGCGCGGCGTGCGCTTCGCGGTAACGCTGCCCGATGGTGAGGCGCGCGGCTATATCTGCGAGAACTTCGGCGCGCTGCTGCGTCTGCCGGACCTCGGGCCGATCGGTTCGAACGGCCTCGCGAACCCGCGCGACTTCCTCACGCCGCACGCGTCGTACGAAGAGCGCGAGGGCGCGTTCGAACTGGTCGCGAAGCTGAACGGCCAGCTGTGGCGCGCGGACGTCGGCCATTCGCCGCTCGATGTGGTTGCATGGCATGGCAACTACGCGCCGTACAAGTACGATCTGCGCCGCTTCAACACGATCGGCTCGATCAGCTTCGATCATCCGGATCCGTCGATCTTCCTCGTGCTGCAGGCGCAGAGCGATACGCCGGGCGTCGATACGATCGACTTCGTGATCTTTCCGCCGCGCTGGCTCGCGGCCGAGGATACCTTCCGACCCCCGTGGTTTCACCGCAACGTTGCGAGCGAATTCATGGGCCTCGTGCATGGCGTGTACGATGCGAAGGCCGAAGGTTTCGTGCCTGGCGGCGCGAGCCTGCATAATTGCATGTCCGGCCACGGTCCCGATGCAGATACGTTCGAGAAGGCGTCGCATGACGATACGTCGAAACCGAATAAGGTCGGCGACACGATGGCGTTCATGTTCGAGACCCGCACGCTGATCCGCCCGACGCGGTTCGCGCTCGAAACCGCGCAGTTGCAGGCCCATTACTTCGAGTGCTGGCAAGGTCTCACGAAGCATTTCAACCCGGAGCAACGATGAGTGCAGCAAGCGAGCAGCAGGCCGCAGCGGCTTTGGCCGCGACCCGCGATCCGTCGCGTCGCAGCTGGATCGACGCCGCGAACGATCCTGCCTGCGATTTCCCGATCCAGAACCTGCCGTTCGGCATCTTCAGTCATCCCGGCAACACGACGCCGCGCGTCGGCGTGGCCATCGGCGATCAGATCGTCGATCTCGCCGCGCTGAGCGACGCGGGCCTGCTGATCCTGCCCGATCCGAGCGCCGTCGATTTCGACGTAACCAATGCGGCGCGCGTGTTCGCGAATCCTGCGCTGAACGATTTCATCGCGCTCGGCCGCGACACCTGGCGCGGCGTGCGCAAACAGCTGAGCGCGTTGCTGTCCAGCGGCAACGCCACGCTGCGCGACAACGAGGCGCTGCGCGAGAGCATGCTGGTGCCGATCGCGGAAGCCACACTGCATCTGCCGCTGCAGATTCCCGGCTATACGGACTTCTACTCGTCGAAGGAACACGCAACGAACGTCGGCGCGATGTTCCGCGATCCGAAGAATGCGTTGCTGCCGAACTGGTCGGAGATGCCGATCGGCTACAACGGCCGGGCGTCGTCGGTGGTGGTGAGCGGCACGCCGGTGCGACGCCCGAACGGGCAACTGAAGCTGCCCGATGCCGACCGTCCGGTGTATGGCGCGTGCCGCAAGCTCGACATCGAACTCGAAACGGGCTTTGTGATCGGCCGCGGCAATTCGCTTGGCGAGCCGATCGGCTGCGAGGACGCCGAAGATCACATCTTCGGCATGGTGCTGCTGAACGACTGGAGCGCGCGCGACATCCAGCAGTGGGAGTACGTACCGCTCGGACCGTTCAACGCGAAGACTTTCGCGACCACCATTTCGCCGTGGGTCGTCACGCTCGATGCGCTCGAACCGTTCCGCGTCGCGCAGCCCGCGCAGGATCCGCAGCCGCTGCCGTATCTGCGCCATGCGGGCGCGCACGCGTTCGATGTCTCGCTCGAAGTCGAACTGCGCGCGGAAGGCGCGGCTGCATCCACCACGATTTCGCGTACGAATTTCCGCCACATGTACTGGACGATGGCGCAGCAGCTCGCGCACCACACGGTGTCGGGGTGCAATACGCGGGTCGGCGATCTGATGGGATCGGGCACGATCAGCGGCCCGACGGACGGCTCGTTCGGCAGCCTGCTCGAACTCACGTGGAACGGCCAGAAGCCGGTCGCGCTGGATGGCGGCGGCAAGCGTTCGTTCATCGAAGACGGCGACGAGCTCACGCTCAAAGGCTGGTGCCAGGGCAATGGCTACCGGATCGGATTCGGTGCGTGCGCGGGCCGGATTTTGCCGGCGCATCCGGCGCAAGGCTGAGCGCCAGCTACAGGCTGAATGGACGACGGGCGACGATGCGCGGTGAGCGCGTCGTCGCCCGTTTTCATTGATGGTGCGGGGAAGACGTGCGCATCGCGTCGCAGAGCGCCGGTCGCGCCCGCACGGGTCATGTCACGCTGCGGCCTGCACACGCCTGCGCGACCGTTCCCACCGGATCGCCACGAGAAACACGATCGCGCTCGCGAGCAGCACGCCGATCACCGCATCGTTGCCGATGCCCTTCATCAATGCGCCCGCGACGAGCGGCCCGCCAAAGCTCGCGACGCTCCACGCCGCGCCGACGATCGAGCTGGCCGACACCAGCGCTGCGCCGCGAAACCGCTCGCCGCACGCGACGATCGACAGCGTGTAGATCGCGCCCGCGCTCGCACCGAGCACGAACAGCAAAGGCCAGCACAGCCACGACGACACCGCCCACGGCAACAGGGGCAGCAGCGCGATCACGACGACCGCGCAGCCCGTATGCACGCGCTCGCGGCCGATGTGATCCGCGAGCCAGCCAACCGGAAACTGCATCGTGGTGTCGCCAAGCAGCAGTGCCGATGCGAACAGCACGGCCACCTCGGCAGCGACGCCATGCGACATCGCGAAGAGCGGCAGCAGTGACAGCGCGATCGTGTCGAACAGCGCGAAGAAGCCCGTACCGATCACGAGCGCGGGCATCTGCGGCAGCACCTGTTTCCAGGCGCCGTGCACGCCATGTGTGTCGTGCTCCGCATGCTGGTCCGCCAGCGGCGGCGCGACGCGGATCGCGCGCAGCGCCGGCAACGCGAGCAGGAAGATCGCGCCGCACAGCAGGAAGCGCAGATGGGGCAGATCTTCGATCTGGCTCACGAGGATCGGGCCGGCCATCTGGAACAGCGTGAAGTTGGTCGCATAGATCGCGACGACGCGGCCGCGCGTCGCATCGTCGGCCAGCTGGTTGACCCATGCCTCGCCGATCGTGAAGAGCAGCATCAGCGCGGCGCCGCACAGCACGCGCAGCACGGCCCACAGCAACAGGTTCGACGTGAACTGCATCGCGGCCGTGGCGAACGCGACGGTCACCACCGCGCCGACGATCGAGCGGCGCGCGCCGAGCTGTGCCGCGATGCGCCCGGCGAGCGGCACGATGAAGAGTCCGCCGCCTGCCTGCGCGGCCGTGAGCAACCCCACGACGTCGGTGCCGAAACCGCGCTGCGTGAGCGCGAGCGCGGTGAGCGGAAGGGTGGCGCCGCTGCCCAGTCCGACAACGGCGACACTGAGAATGAGCGCGACGAAATCGCGCGTGAGGATCGCTTTCATCGGCACGGATGCTAGCAGGTCCGCTGCAACGGCAGGGCACGCGCGAGCGTTATGACCGCACGCTGCGCGCTTCGCGCGGGATCAGCCCGCGACGATCATCCCGTCGCGCCGTCCCGCCGACATCGACCACAGCGTGAGCGCGAGCGCGCAGATCGCCATCGTCACGCCGACCCACGGCAGCGACGTGAGCGGCACGCCCGCGCCGATCGCCGCACCGCCGAGCCACGCGCCCGTCGCGTTGCCGAGATTGAACGCGCCCTGGTTCAGCGTGGACGCGAGATTCGGCGCCGCGCTCGCGCGATCGACAACCATGATCTGCAGCGGCGGCACGATCGCGAACACGAGCACGCCCCACAGGAAGATCGTGATCATCGCCGGATACTCCATGTGCATCGTGCCCGCGAAGATCGTGAGGATCACGCAGATCGCGCAGAGGATGGCGACGAGCGACGGCATCGCGCGCCAGTCGGCGAGCTTGCCGCCCGCCGTGCTGCCGACGGTCAGGCCGAGGCCGAACAGCAGCAGCACGAAGGTGACCGCGTGCGGCGTGAAGCCGGTGACGTCTTCGAGAATCGGCGTGATGTAGGTGAACACGCTGAAGAGGCTCGCCGAGCCGAGCGCGCTGATGCCGAGCACCGCGAGCACCTGCGGATTCTTCAGCACGGTGAACTCGTGCACGAGGCTCGCCTTCTGCATGTCGATCTTTGCCGGCAGGCAGATCGCGAGCGCGATCGCCGCGAGCACGCCGATGCCGGTCACGGCCCAGAAGGTGGCGCGCCAGCCGGCCAGTTGACCGAGCGCAGTGCCGAGCGGCACGCCCAGCACGTTCGCGAGCGTGAGGCCGGTGAACATCAGCGCGATGGCTTGCGCGCGACGGTTCGGTGCGACGAGGCCCGCCGCGACCACCGAGCCGATGCCGAAGAACGCGCCGTGGCAGAACGCCGTGACGATGCGCGCGGCCATCAGCACCGCATAGCCCGGTGCGATCGCGCACAGCAGATTGCCGACGATGAACACGCCGATCAGGCTCATCAGCGCCTTTTTGCGCGGCATGTTCGCAACCGCGATCGCGACGATCGGCGCACCGATGGTGACGCCGAGCGCATAGGCCGACACCAGCATGCCGGCCGCGGGAATCGTCACCGACAGATCGCGCGCGACGTCGGGCAGCAGGCCCATGATGACGAACTCCGTGGTACCGATTCCAAACGCGGCAACGGCAAGGGCAAGCAGGGGCAAAGGCATGATGGTCGTGCTGGGGGACCCGGCCGCGTGCGTCTTCGATACGAAGCGTGCAGGCGCAACCCAGGGTAAGTCGGTAGGGGATTGTACCTAAGCCGAAAGTCTTTTGCAGGCTTGCCCGCGGGCTGTTGTTTTTTGTGGAAAGCCTTGTCTGGCGGGCGCTTTCGGACGTTTTTGGGCGACTGCCGCAGCCTGTTTCAGAGCTTGCCGCCATGCCGTCCCGCACCGCCGGCGAAGCGTGCCGCGCCCGCCGCGCCTTCGTCGAATACCGCGCGATAACCGCCCGCGCCTTCGCGGCGCAGCGCTTCGGCGAGATCGTCGAGCGGACTGTTCTCGCAGGCCGAGCGGCGATCCGCGAGCATGGCCGCCTGCGGCAGTGCAACGAGTTCATGCGCGAGCGTTTCGGCGGCGGTGCGCGCGGTGCCGGTCGGCACGACGCGGTTCGCGAGTCCGAACGCGAGCGCTTCGGTTGCGTCGATCGCGCGTCCGGTCAGGATCAGGTCCAGCGCGCGCGATAGTCCAATCAGGCGCGGCAGCCGGATCGTCCCGCCATCGATCAGCGGAATGCCGACGCGCCGGCAGAACACGCCGAGCACTGCATCGGCCTCGACGACGCGCAGGTCGCACATCGCCGCGAGCTCGAGGCCGCCTGCTACCGCATGACCCGCGATCGCCGCGATCAACGGCTTGCCGAGCAGCATGCGCGTCGGTCCCATCGGTCCCGGGCCGCTGCCGTCGGCATGCAGCTCGTTGCGGCGCGCGTCGTCTTCAAGCGCGGTGAGATCCGCGCCCGCGCAGAAGGTGCCGCCCGCGCCGAACAGCACGGCGACGCGCCATGCATCGTGCGTGTCGAAGCGGCGGAACGCAGCCGATAGCGCGTCGGCCACCGGTCGATCGACGGCATTTCGGCGGGCGGGACGATCGAGCACGATCGTCGCGACTGCGTCGCGCGCCTCGATCCGCACGTGGTCTCCAAAGGTCTCGACGTCCATATGTATCGCTCCTCTTCGACACTCTCCCGTTTCGGCCGCCAGGCGGCGACGGGCCTGACTTTCCGCGTGACGCGACGCAAACCCGACACCGCAAAAAATCTATTTCGCATCGGGAATCGACGCATGCAGAATAGAGGGCAAAGGTGTCATATGAGCGTCATCGGCAACTCGTAGCGTAGCGCCTTTCATTGTGGACACGAGCGCGGACCTGCCCGCATCGTTCGGCGATGACCATCACGTACCAGCAGCCGTCTTCCGATCCATCCATGCCATCGAACGCGCCCGGCGCTCCGTCTTCCAGTCCCGCTTCCACCCCTGCTACGCCTGACACCGCTTCCGCGGTGTCAGCGTCGCCTGCATCCGCGTATGCGTCGTCCGATGTGCCCGCCGGCGTCGGGCCCATCTGGCTGGTTCCGTTGCCAGAGCATCCATCGTATGACCATGTGCGCCTGAAGCGCGTGTTTGTCACGGACGGCACGCGTCACGAAGTGGTGCTCGTCGATATACGGCAGCTCCTCGTCTGCGCGGATCGCGACCAGACGGACTACGTACTGAAGCCTGTCAACGACTGGCATTCGGGCAAGGTGCGCGGCATTCGCGAGTTCCTCGATCCGGAGAACGCGCGCGTTCCCGAGATGCCGTACGTCACGGTCACGACGCGGCGTGCGCCGGGTCTGCTGGGTCTCTTCGGTATCGAAAAGGAAGGTGTGGTCTCGTTCCGCAACGGCCAGCATCGTGCGCGCTATCTCGCCGAGGCGGGCGCGCGCTGGCTTCCCGTCGAAGTGCACGAGCGGGAAGCGGCGTTGCTGCGCGAGTACTGTGGCGCGCCGGACGATGCGCGCACCATCGTGCAGGTGCTGCCGGCGGCCTGATCCGCCTGGTGGTTCCGGGCCGCGCGCTGCGCGCCAGTGTCGCGGCGCCACGATGTGACGCGTAGCTTCCCGGTCCATGCGCGGGCGTCGCAGGGGCCGTCTGCGCGATCCCGGTCATCTCGTCCCGCAGCGGCTGGTCCGGATGGTCACCGAAGATGAGGTCGCCGTCTTCTTGCAGACATCGGTATCGAGGTGGCAGAGCTGGCTGCCCTTGAGCGCCAGCACCGGCACAAAGCGCGGCAGGCACAGGTCGAAGTGACTGGCTGCGTGTCAGGCGGGGCCGGCCAGGCACTGTCAAAAAACTTGCACAATCGTCGCGAACAGGGAATGATCGAACGACCACGCGGCGGTGCGGCGTATGGCGCTCATGCGATCCCGTATGGTGCGGTATGCGCCTCGCCGCGAGGTTTGTCCGCGCAACCGCCCACTCCGTTCGATCGACCATGTCCATGTTTTCCGTTCCCTGTCCCTCCGTCGAATCGCTCGACGCGATCCTGCCCGAAGAACCACTCCTGATGATGGGCGCTGGCCCGGTACCGATCCCGGCCGCGGTCGCGAAGGCCAACACGATCGTCATCAATCACCTGGGTGGCACGATGTCAAAGGTGATCGGCCAGGTGAAGACGATGGCGCGCTACGTGTTCCAGACCAACACGAAGTGGGTGCTGGGGGTCGCGGGCCCGGGCTCGGCCGCGATGGAGATGGCGATCTCGAATCTCGCGTGGCAGGGCACGCGCGTGCTGGGCATCCAGAACGGTTTTTTCAGCGCGCGGATGGCCGAGATGGGCCGGCGTGTCGGCGCCGACGTCGCGGTGCTCGAGGTGCCGGAGCGCTCGGCGGCCGCACTCGAAGCGGTGGAAGCCGCGATCCGCCGCGAACGTCCGGAGGTCGTAACGATCGTGCAGGGCGAGACGTCCAACACCGTGTGGAATCACAACCTGAAGGAGATCGCCGCGCTCGCGAAAGCAGCGGGCGCGCTGGTGATCGTCGATGCGGTGTGTACGTTGAGCACGATGCCGCTCGACATGGACGCGTGGGGCATCGACGCGGTGATCACGGGCGGCCAGAAGGGCCTGTCGTCGATTCCGGGCGTGTCGCTGATCGCGTTTTCGGATGCCGCGTGGGAGCGCATGAAGCATCGCGACAAGGCGAATGCGCACTGGTGTCTCGACGCGTCGCTCGCGGAAAACTTCTGGCACAACGCCGGCTATCACTACACGGCGCCCGTGTCGGGCGTGCTCGCGCTGCACGAGGCGCTGCGGCTCGTGTGCGCGGAGACGCTGGAGAAGCGCTTCGCGCGCCATCTGAAATGTTCGCAGGCGTTGCAGGCGGGCATCGACGCGATGGGCCTCGAACTGTTCACGCCGGCAACGTGCCGTCTCAATTCCGTGGTCGGGATCCGCGTGCCCGATGGTTTGACGCCCGCCGAGATCTGCGGACATATCTCGGCGCAGCACCAGGTCGAGATCTCGGGTTCGTTCGGTCTGCCGATCGTGCGGATCGGCCAGATGGGCGAGCAGTGTCGGGAACACAACCTGTTCCGCACGCTGCATGCGTTCGGCCGCACGATGGTCGATCTGGGCGTGGCGGTCGATCTGCCCGCAGGTGTGGCTGCACTCGAGAAGTCGCTGTCGGGCGGCGCGGCGCGGGCGGCGATGTCTCGCGCAGCGGCTTGACTGCGCGTGAGTCCGCGGCGCTGATCACACCACGCAAAAGGGACCGGCGCGTCATGCTCGCCGATCCCTTTGCCATTGCCGGAGCGCTGCTCGCGGCGTGTGCAGTTACGTCACCGCGGGCCTGTTCGGCACGCGGTGATAGCGCATATACAACATCGTCGAGAGTCCAACCGCCGCGGCCGCCGCGATAGCCGCGAACAGGAACACCGAACCGTAGCCGAACTCGCCCGCGATATAGCCGGCGAGCGGCCCGGTGATGCCGAGCGACAGGTCGAGGAACACCGAGTACGCGGACAGTGCCGCGCCGCGGCTGGCCGGTGGCACGAGCGCGACGGCTTCGACGCCCAGCGCCGGGAACACCAGCGCGAAGCCGAAGCCTGTCAGCGCGGCGCCCGCGAGCGCGACGTGCGGAATCGGCGCGAGCCACAGCATCAGGAGGCCCGCGCATTCGCACGCGAACGACACGATCGCCACGCGGAACCCGCCGTACGTCTTGATCGAGTTCGCGAACAGCAGGCGCGAGCCGATGAAAAGCGTGCCGAACACCGTCAGCGACAAAGCTGCGTTCGGCCAATGCCGAGCCGCGTAGAACAGCGTGATGAAGGTGGCAATCGAACCGAAGCCTGCCGAGCCGAGCGCAAGGCCAATGCCGTGCGGCAGCACGCGCGTGAACACGCTGCGGTACGACATCCGTTCCCCGTGCACGACCGGTACCGGCGCGACGGGCCGCGCCAGCGCATAGCCGGTCGCCGCGAGCGCGATCACGACCGAGCCGAGCGCCCAGAAGCCGAGGTTGCGCGCGATCAGCACGCCAAGCGGCGCGCCGACCGCGAGCGCGCCGTAGGTCGCGATGCCGTTCCACGAGATCACGCGCGCGTTATTGCTCGTGCCCACGCGCCCGATGCCCCACAGGATCGCGCCCGTGCCGCACAGGCTTTCGCCGAAGCCGAGCACGAACCGGCTCAGCACCAGCAGCGTCAGGCTCGCGGCCGGCCAGCGCCCGCACAGCACCGCGAGGAGCAGCAACGCGCCGCTCACGCCGGAGCCGATCAGGCCGATCGACACCGTCCGCTTCGGTCCGAGCGTGTCCGCCGAACGGCCCGCGAGCGGCCGCGACGCGAGCGTCGCGAGGTACTGCACGCTGATCGCCGCGCCGGCCAGCACGGTGCTGAACCCGAGGTCGTCGTGCACGTAGCCGGGCAGCACCGCAAGCGGAATCCCGATGTTCAGGTAGCAGATGAACGTGAAGAAGACGACCGGAATGATCTGGAAGGTCGTCGAAAGCTGGCTGCGCGATGAAGCTGGGTCGGCGGACATGGGGAAAACGAGACTTGAATTCGGCGGAGAGCCGTGATTTTCCCATGGAACCGGTCCCGATGCGGGAAATTCTTGGCATTTGGGTGGGCTAAAAACGGTGTCGGATGGGTTTTCATATCGATCCAACGATATGACCCGCATGTCAGCCCACCTATGGGTTGTAAATATTGATGGTGATAGTTTTCGAATCGTCCCCGCAGGCCACGTCCCGCGTGGCCCAGAACAACCGAGACGAGTCGATTCATGTCCCAGCCCATCCGCTTCTATCACCGCAACGCGATCCGCGAAGTCACGGACGCGCCCGTCACCCGCACCGTGCTTCAGTACCTGCGCGAAGACGTCCGCTGCACCGGCACGAAGGAAGGGTGCGCGGAAGGCGACTGCGGCGCGTGCACCGTGATCGTCGGCGAACGCGACGACGCGGGCGGCGTCAGCTTCAAGGCCGTGAACGCGTGCATCCAGTTCCTGCCGACGCTCGATGGCAAAGCGCTCTTCACCGTCGAAGACCTGCGCCAGCCGGACGGCAGCCTGCACCCGGTGCAGGAGGCGATGGTCGAATGCCATGGCTCGCAGTGCGGCTTCTGCACGCCGGGTTTCGTGATGTCGATGTGGTCGATCTATGAGAAGCACGGCCACGAGCATGCGTGCGCGAACCGCACGGTGCCCTCGCGCCAGCAGATCAACGATGCGCTCACGGGCAACCTGTGCCGCTGCACCGGCTACCGTCCGATCGTCGATGCGGCGGTGCGGATGTTCGATCTGCCCGCGCCGAAAGCGCCGCTCGACGTCGCCGCGCTGTCGAAGCAGCTCGCGACGATCGCGCGCCCGGACAACTTCCACTACGAGCACGCCGGGCAGCAGTTCGACGCGCCGCGCACCGTCGCCGAACTCGCGCGCATCAAGGAAGCCGCGCCGGACGTGCGGATTCTCGCGGGCAGCACCGACATCGGCCTGTGGGTGACGAAGATGATGCGCGACCTCGGCAATATCGTGTACGTCGGCCAGATCGCGGAGATGCGAAATATCACGGTTGACGACGAATGGATCTCGATCGGCGCGGGCGTCACCGTCGAAAACGCGTACGACGAACTCGCGAAGCACTACCCGGAACTGTGGGAGATGTGGAAACGCTTCGCGTCGCTGCCGATCCGCAATGCCGGCACGCTCGGCGGCAACGTCGCGAACGGCTCGCCGATCGGCGACTCGATGCCCGGCCTGATCGCGCTCGGCGCGCGCGTGGTGCTGCGTGGCGGCGATATCGAACGCGAACTGCCGCTCGAAGATCTGTACCTCGCGTACCAGAAGAAGGACATGGCCGAGCACGAGTTCGTCGTCGGCCTGAAGGTGCCGACTCGGACGGGCCGCCGCCAGAACCTGCAGTTCCGCACCTACAAGCTGTCGAAGCGCTTCGACTCCGATATCTCCGCGGTGTGCGCCGCGTTCGCGTTCATCGCGGACGGCGACACGGTGCACGAGCCGCGCATCGCATTCGGCGGGATGGCCGCCACGTCGAAGCGCGCGAGTCACGTGGAAGCCGTGCTGGCCGACGCAGTGTGGCACGAAGCCACCGCGCAGGCCGCGATGCTCGCGCTCGCGAAGGACTACCAGCCTTTGAGCGACATGCGCGCGACCAACGACTACCGCCTCGAAGCCGCGAAGAACGCGCTGTACCGCTTCTGGCTCGAAACGCGTCCGAACAACCCGCTGCCGAAGGCGGCGCTCGATGTGCGCGCGGTCGAAGCGACCAGCGCCGCTGTCTGATCACCAGGGATACGGAGAACCACGCATGAACCAGCAAGCCGAACCGTTCCTGAAAGACGCGCAGCAGCTCGCCGACTTCACCCAGGTGCACGTTTCGCGGCCGCACGAATCCGCGCATCTGCACGTCAGCGGCCGCGCCACCTACACCGACGACATCCCGACGCTCGCGGGCACGCTGCACGCGGCGCTCGGTCTGTCGACGAAGGCGCACGCGAAGATCACGTCGATGACGCTCGACAAGGTGCGCGCGACGCCCGGCGTCGTCGCCGTACTGACCGCGGACGATATTCCCGGCGTCAACGATTGCGGCCCGATCATCCATGACGATCCGATTCTTGCGGACGGCATCGTGCAGTACGTCGGCCAGCCGATGTTCGTCGTCGTCGCGACGTCGCACGACGCGGCGCGGCTCGCCGCGCGCCGCGCGGAAGTCGTGTTCGAGGAACTGCCCGCGGTGCTCACGCCGCAGCAGGCGCGCGCGGCCGAGCAGTACGTGCTGCCGCCGATGAAGCTCGCACGCGGCGACGCCGGCGCAAAGATTGCGCGTGCCGTGCATCATGAGGCCGGCGAGATGACGCTCGGCGGTCAGGAGCAGTTCTATCTGGAAGGCCAGATCGCGTACGCGGTGCCGAAGGACGACGACGGCATGCACGTGTGGTGCTCGACGCAGCACCCGAGCGAAATGCAGCATCTCGTCGCGCACGTGCTCGGTGTGTCGTCGCACAACGTGCTGGTGGAATGCCGGCGGATGGGCGGCGGCTTCGGCGGCAAGGAATCGCAGTCGGGCATCTTCGCGTGCTGCGCGGCGCTCGCCGCATGGAAGCTGCTGTGCCCGGTGAAGCTGCGTCCGGACCGCGACGACGACATGATGATCACCGGCAAGCGCCACAACTTCCACTACAAGTACGCGGTGGGCTACGCCGACGACGGCGTGATCGACGGCGTGTCGGTCGACATGACGTCGCAATGCGGCTTCTCGGCGGATCTCTCCGGTCCGGTGATGACGCGCGCCGTCTGCCACTTCGACAACGCGTACTGGTTCCCCGACATCGCGATCGAAGGTTACTGCGGCAAGACCAACACGCAGTCGAACACCGCGTTTCGCGGCTTCGGCGGCCCGCAGGGGGCGTTCGCGGTCGAGTACATCATGGACGACGTCGCGCGTTCGCTCGGGCTGGATCCGCTCGACGTGCGGCTGCGCAACCTGTACGGCAAGACGGAGAACAACGTCACGCCGTACGGCCAGACCGTCGAAGACAACGTGCTGCAGGAGCTGATCGCCGAGCTCGAATCGACGAGCGGTTATCGCGCACGCCGCGCCGCGATCCGCGAGTTCAATGCGACGAGCCCGATCCTGAAGAAGGGCATCGCGATCACGCCGGTGAAGTTCGGCATCGCGTTCAACGTCACGCACTTCAACCAGGCCGGCGCGCTCGTGCACATCTATACGGATGGCTCGGTGCTCGTGAATCACGGCGGCACGGAGATGGGGCAGGGGCTCAACACGAAGGTCGCGCAGGTCGTCGCGCACGAACTCGGCGTCGGTTTTGGCCGCGTGCGGGTGACCGCGACGGATACGTCGAAGGTCGCGAATACCTCGGCCACCGCCGCGTCCACCGGTTCCGACCTGAACGGCAAGGCCGCGCAGGATGCGGCGCGCCAGTTGCGCGAACGTCTCGCGGCATTCGCGGCGGAGAAGTACGGCGCGGGCGAGGTGAAGGCCGCGGAGGTGCGCTTCGCGAGCGACTGCGTGATCGTCGGCGAGGCGATCGTGCCGTTCGAGGAGATCATCGCGAAGGCGTACGTTGCGCGCGTGCAGCTGTGGTCCGATGGTTTCTACGCGACGCCGAAGCTGTACTGGGACCAGGCGAAGCTGCAGGGCCGGCCGTTCTTCTACTACTCGTACGGCGCGGCCGTGTCGGAAGTGGTGATCGACACGCTGACGGGCGAAATGCGCGTGCTGCGCGCCGATGCGCTGCACGACGTGGGCGCATCGCTGAACCCGGCGCTCGATGTCGGCCAGGTGGAAGGCGGCTTCATTCAGGGCATGGGCTGGCTCACCACCGAAGAGCTGTGGTGGAAGCCGGACGGCAAGCTGATGACGCACGCGCCGTCCACCTACAAGATCCCGACCGTGAACGACACGCCGCCGGAGTTCAATGTGCGGCTGTTCAAAAACCGCAACGCGGAGGACAGCATCCACCGCTCGAAAGCGGTTGGCGAGCCGCCGCTGCTGCTGCCGTTCTCCGTGTTCTTTGCAATCCGTGACGCGGTGGCCGCAGTGGGCGACTACAAGGTCAACCCGCCGCTGAATGCACCCGCGACGGCTGAAGAAATTTTGAAGGGCGTGAATGCGGTGCGGAGTGCGACGTCGGCGACTGCTGCCGCGGGAGCCGCGCGATGAACACGCAATTCAGCCTCATCGCGAACCAGGCGGGCTCGATCACCATCGGCCGCCGCAGCACGTCGCCGCGACCGAAGCCCGCGCCGATGCACATCGTGCTGTTCGGCGCGGGCCACGTCGGGCATGCGCTGATCGCGCTGCTCGGCACGCTGCCGTGCGTCGTGCAGTGGGTCGACGAGCGCGACGAACTGTTCCCGGACGAAGTGCCCGCGAACGTGCAGATCGAGGCGACCGACACACCCGACGCGATCGTCGACGAAGCGCCCGCGGGCGCGTACTTTCTCGTGATGACGCACAACCACGCGCTCGATTTTTCGCTGGCGGCGCGCATCATGCGCCGCACCGATTTCACCTACTTCGGGATGATCGGCTCGAAGACGAAGCGCGTGAAGTTCGAGCGCCGTCTGGTCGAGCGTGGCGTGGATGCCGAGCGGCTTGCCGAGATGACGTGTCCAATCGGCGTGGGCGGCATCGTCGACAAGGCGCCGTCGTCGATCGCGCTGGCGGTGTGCGCGGAGCTGCTGCAGGTGCGGTGTGCGCAGCAGACGGCACTGGCGATGACGACGGGCGAGTTCGCTAGTTGATGTTTCACACGCGGTTTCAACCGCGGTTTCAAGCGAAACGCCGTACCTGCAAGGCGCAACACCTCCCCACTCAATCCTCTTTCCGCACCCCACGCCGCGCGCTTCGCGGCGCGTGCGACGTCAACTTCTCCGACACGCGGGACATCAGCTCGCGCAACCATTCGATATCGCCCGGCCGGTCCGGCTGCGGATGCCACATCTGATAACAGCGGATGCGCGGAAACGGAATCGGCGCCTCGACCACCGCGAGCGGCAGCAGCTGCGCGTAGTGCGTCGCGAAACGGCGCGTCGTCGTGAAGATCAGATCCGATTGCAGCAGCACCTGCGGCACGAGCCCGAAGTACGGCAGCGTCGCGACGATGTGGCGTTCCGCGCGCGCCCGCGCGAGACCGATGTCGATCGCGTTGCCGCGCGCGCCGCTGTAATGCGTCGGCGCGAGATGCGGCGCGGCGAGGTACGCGTCGCGCGTGAGCCGGCCGTCTTTCGCGAGCGGATGGTCCGCGCGCATCATGCACACCACAGTGTCGGCAAACAGGTCGCTGCGTTCGAAGCGCGGATCGGGCTTCGGCCAGTTGCCGATCACGAGATCGAGTTCGCCCGCGTCGAGCGCTTCGGTGTGATCGAGCGTCGGCGTCAGCGACTCGATCTCGAGCCGCGCATTGGGCGCCGCCTCGCGAAACGCCGCGATCACGGTCGGCATGAAGAAGTCGTTCAGATAATCCGGCGCGGCCACGCGGAACGTGCGGCGCGAGCGCTCCGGTTCGAAGTCGCCATGCGGCGTCGCGACGAAGTCGACCTCGCGCAGCACGCGCTGCGCCGAACCCAGCAGCGACTCGCCGTATTCGGTGGGCACCATGCCGGACTTGCCGCGCACGAGGATCGGGTCGCCGAGCACTTCGCGCAGCTTGCGCAGCGCCGTGCTGATCGCGGGCTGGGTCTGGTTCAGCCGCAGCGCCGTCTGCGTCACGCTGCGTTCGACCAGCAGCGTGCGCAGCACGCGCACGAGCCAGATATCGAGCGAATTGGCGTGATCGTCATCCATGCGTTGCACCGGCGGGCAGAGCCCGTTACTGAAGTCGCATAACCTTAGGCTGCTTTCTATCGCACCGGCGCAGCCGCGCGTTATGGCCGGCATCACGCGAGATGCGCCGGCCCCTCGCGTGAAGACGTCAGTCGTGGCCGAGCACGGTGCCGGGCCTGCCGGCCGCCAGCTTGCTGATGCGCTTCACTTCCTTCGAGTCGAGCCAGTTCGGCGTGCGCGCGCAGTACAGCACCATCGGCAACGCATCCTCGCCCCAGAACATCTGATTGTTCAGGCGGAACGTTGGTACCCCGAACACGCCGAGCCGGATCGCCTGCTCGGTGTTGTTCGTGAGCTCGTGGCGCAATGCGTCCGAGCCGGCCAGCGCGTGGCCATCCGAAATACCGACGCGTTCGCACAGCGCCTTGAAGTTTTCTTCGACCGAAGGATCGTGTCCCTCGCGCCAGATGAAGCGGAAGATCTCGCGCACGAGCGGCACTTCGCCGCCGCCGGCGATCGCGAGCAGCATCGCGTTGGTCGAGTCGAACGGATGCAGCGGCGGCATCCGGAACGGAATGCCCAGCTGCTCCGCGCGAAACAGCGCGTGACGGTAGATGAAGCCGCGCTTGGTGGGCACCTCGTACGCAGGCCGCTGACCCCAGTGCTGGTAGAGGTCGTACAGCATCACCGGCGTCATCACGAACGGGAAGTTCGGCCATTTGTCGTACTGCTCGAGCAGCAGGTACGAGAACGGCGAAACGAAATCGTAGAAGAAGCGCGGCTGGGTGGCGTCGATGCCTTGAGTCATGTTGTACGTCTCCAGTAAGCCCGTGAGCCCGTGTGGCCAGGCCCGACGCGCCATCTGTCCGCGGTCGGCAGCACGTGCCGCCGCCGATGGCGGACAGAAGGCATCGGCATCTGCCCGTGCGTCGGAATGGCTACGATCTTACGCGGAAGGCGCGCCCGCGTGCATCGGGCGATACCTCAGGCCTCGTCGGGCGGCACGTGTTCGGCTTCCCCGCCGCGCCGGTTGTCTTCGTCATCTTCGTCCTTGCCGGCAGGCTCGCCGGCGGACGGATCGTCGCCCGCTTCGGGCGCGGCGCGCTCGTGCAGCAGCCGCTCGCGCACGAAACCGATATGCTCGCGCAGCACGTAGAACTGGTCCGCATACGCGAGCGGCATCTTCAGGCCGTTGACGGAGTCTTCGATCGCATCGAGCCGTTGCCGCAGGTTGCGCCGCTCTTCCGTGGACGTGTCGCTGAGCGCGCTGCGCTCGATCGCGATCAGCGAGCCATACCAGCGATAGATGCGCGACTTCACGCGCCACGCGTACAGCGACGGCACGAGCCGCAGGCCCGGAATCAGCACGACGATGATCGGCACGAGCAGCACGACGAGCCGGTCGGCAAGGCTCGCCACCCAGAACGGCAGCGACCGGTACAGGAAGCTCTTGCCCGACTTGTAGTAGCGCGCGGCGTCGTCGCTGATCGGGAAATCCTGCACACGCGGCGACGGGAATTCGCCCGCGCGCTGCAGCAGGCTGGCCTTGCCGTGAACGTCCTTCGCGGCTTCGATCAGCAGATCGGACAGCGCCGGATGCAGCGAATCGCGCGCCACCAGTTCGACCGTCGGCGCGACCATGTGCAAGGTCTGCGGCGGCAGGTTCTTGCCGAGGTCGAACGCGCCCATCGGCAGATCGATGGCGGTCAGATAGGGAAAGCGCTTCGCGTAGGCCTGGGCCTGCACGAAGTCGAAGAACTGGATGTTCGGCGTGCGCAGCAGCCGGCCCATCATCGCGGGCTGCGCGGAATCGCCGGCGAGGAACACCGCGTCGACCTTGCCCGCGACGAGTTCGTCCGCCGCTTCGTCCGCGGACAGCGACAGCAGCTTCGTCGTACCGCCTGGCTCGATGCCGTTCTGCTTCAGCAGCGCAAGCGCGAGCTGCCGGCTGCCGCTGCCTTCGCTGCCGATCGACAGACGTTCGCCCTTGAACTCCGACAGCCGCGTCGCGGTGGGGCCGTGATAGAAGATCGCGAGCGGCACGTAGGCCACGCTGCCGAGCGAGACGAGCCCCTCGGGCGGCTTCGGCGTCGATACGCCGTCCTGCACGAAGCCCACGTCCACGTCCGAATGCGGATCGGAAAGCCGCGTGAGGTTATCGAGCGAGCCTTGCGACGGCAGCACCTTCAGCGTGATGCCGTTGCGCGCGAGAATGTCCTTGTACTTCTGCGCCGCGTTCCAGAACGAACTGCCGGGCGGACCGGCGCTGATGGTCATCGTGCTGGGCGGCGCGGGCTGGATCAGCCGCACCGCGAGATAGATCGCGGCGGCGCTGATCAGCAGGATCGGCCCGAACGAGACCGCGAGGTCGCGCCATGAGATCGCGACGAAGCGGGCGACGAGACGGGGACGTTTGCGGCCGGAGAAACGCTTCATGGTGCGCGGCGTGCGTGATGCAGAGAGAGTGGTCGGGCAGTGCGGACGGACCGGGCCCCGCGGGTGCGGGCATGCGTCGCCGGACCGGGCCGCCGCGTTCGGGCCGATGGTACATGAGATTGCCGCCCGCGCGGCGCCTCTTGCCGGTGCAGGGCGTCACCGGTGTGTAACAGAACGTGAGCGGGAACGTACACCGGGCGGCCATCGCGCGGGTCGACGCACGGGTTGCCGCGGGCGGACTACGCCCACTGCCATTTGCGCTATTGTTGCGCGTAGACTAAATTGTCCATCGCTGCCGGGCTCCACCGCCCGCGCGGCGCGACCCGGGCACTGCCAACAGAACCGGGCGCGCGGCGCAGGTCGGCAGCACACCGGTCGTCGTTGCCGCGGGTTGGCACGCCGGCGGCCGGCGCCTCTCGTCTCTCGCACATCGCGTTACCCGCTTGGCCGGTTCCTGCCGTAGCCACACCATGGCTGCGGTGTTGCCGCGAGAAGTCGTAACCAGGCCGCTTCTGTCTTGCGGTCCAAACCGAAGTGACAAGGAGAAATCATGAAATCGGTCGATTTTCTGAAGGCGCTGTGTGGAGCAGTTGCGGTCGTGGTGGCGTGCAGCGCGTATGCGCAATCGAGTGACACCATGGCGGCGAGCGCGCCCGCCCCGAGCGCCAAGGCAGTCAAGAAGCAGAATCGCACGCTGGGCCTGCAGGTTCGCAAGGCGCTCGCGAAGGCTCAGGGTATCGATGTGTCGAACATCGCCGTGCGCGCGCGCGGCGGTGCGGTCTCGCTGACGGGCACGGTGCCCGATGCGAGCCAGATCGACAAGGCCGGCGAAGTCGCCAAGGGCGTTGCGGGCGTGACGTCGGTGTCGAACAAGCTGAATGTGCAGGCGCAGTAAGCAGCACGCGCAGTTAGTCGGAATAGCGGGCCGGCGCGGCTGGGCAATCGCCGCCGCCGGCTCTCGTGAATGACGCCTTTCAGGACGGAGTGCGCGCTCGCGCCTGCTCCGTGACCCTCCTCTAGTGGGCGCCGGGCCAACTGGCGCCCCTTTTCCTTGCCTCCTTGCGAAAGCGAAACGTGGGTTGCGCGGCAGAACGCACGCCCGTGCCATTCGTCCGGTCGCGATCCAATCCGCACGATTTCGCACGTTGCGTTGCCGCAAGTGCGGAGCGACACACAACTTTCCTGGCACGCGCGCTAGTGTGGTGTATCACGGAAATGCGCGCATCAGCGGGAGAGCATCATGAGCACGGCACTTCGCGGGCACGGTTATACCGATCTGCCGATCGGCGACCGCGCCGCTTTCGAACTGGTCTGCGCACGGCACGGTTTCGCGCCGGCGCACTTCGACGTCGAGATCTCCGACGACCCGCCTTCGGGCGACGACCCGGCCGCCGCGCCGTCGGACCCGCCGTCGGACCCGCCGTATCTCGTCACCGTGCGGCGCGGCGGCTGGGCGCAGTCTTATCACGCGGGTCATGCTGGACGGTGGGTGCGCGAATTCGAAACTGACCTGAACTGCCGGTTCTTTCGCTGAGCCCGCGCGATCGCGGCTAACCGGGACGCGGACTCAGGCGAGGACGAGCCGGACGCCGACGAGCGTCAGCGTGGCGGCGAGCAGGTTGCGCAACAGCTTGTCCGGCGCCCTGGATGCCAGCATGCTGCCGATCACGATGCCCGGCAGCGAGCCGATCAGGAGCGACAGCAGCATCGGCCAGTCGATCGAGCCGAGCAGCCAGTGCCCGGCGCCCGCGAGCAGCGTGAGCGGCACCGCGTGCGCGACGTCCGAGCCGACGATGCGGGTGGTGGGCAGCTTCGGGTAGAGGAGCAGCAGCACGGTCACGCCGATGGCGCCTGCACCGACCGACGTCAGCGACACCAGTACGCCCAGGATCGCACCCGTCAGCATCGTCCAGAGCAGCGTGCTGCCCTGGCCACGCGCCCGCGTGCGGTTCCCCGCCAGCTTCGCAAGCTGCGGGCGGAACACCAGCGCAAGCGCGGTGACCAGCAGCGCGGCGCCGAGCACGACCGAGATCAGCCGCCCGGCGCGCGGCGTGTCCATTCCATAGCGGTGCAGCAGGATCAGCGTGATGGTCGCGGCGGGAATGCTGCCCGCGGCGAGCCGCAGCGTCACCTGCCAGTCAACCGAGCCCTTCATCCCGTGTACGAGCGTGCCGGTGGCCTTGGTCGCCGCTGCGTAGAGCAGGTCGGTGCCGACGGCGGTGGCCGGATGCACGCGGAACAGCAGCACGAGGATCGGCGTCATCAGCGAGCCGCCGCCGACGCCTGTCAGACCGACGAGGAAGCCGACGAAAAAGCCCGACAGCGAGTACAGAGGTTGGATGTGCGCAAAGGCCATGAAGCACGCCGCGAACGGCCGTTGGTAGGTTGAGGAACGGTGAGGGCCGCGGCCTGGCGGCGACGGAAGTCCGCTATTGTCGCAAAAGCGGGCCGGTTGCGCCGGGGTAACCCTCCGGCGTGGCGGGTGCGGCGGATCTGCGCGCTTGCCGGGCGTCCGCTGGAATCCGCGGCGCTCGCGCGGAACAGAGCGCAAACGCGCATCGGTTGACCTATGCTGATTGGCGGATGCAGCGCACCGGCGATGCGGCCTGAGTGGAACGCCGATACCGCATAAGGGGAACAGCCATGCAGGATCACGGATCGGGCGACGGCATCGTGACCGTCGCGAGTCAGCACAGTGTGGACGACACTGCGGACAAGCTCGTCGCGCTGATCGAGGAGCGGCACCTGCTGCTGTTCGCGCGCATCGATTTTCATGCGGATGCGGCGCGGGCCGGGCTCGCGATGCAGCCGTCGCAGCTCGTCGTGTTCGGCAACCCGCGCGCGGGCACGCCGTTGATGCAGGCCGTGCCGACCGCGGCGCTCGATCTGCCGTTGAAAGCACTGATCTGGCAGGACGACGACGAACGGACGTGGGTGTCGTACAACGCGACCGACTGGCTGCAGCGCCGGCATCGCGCGAGCGACGAACTCGTGAAACCGCTTACCGCGATCGAAGCGCTCGTGAATCAGGCGGCGAACTGAACCTGCGCTGAGCTGCAACCCGTCGACGGACACGAAACCTGCTGGAGCGACACACAGCCGACGCAGTCGCAACCCGACCTGAACCCATCGAACGATTCGTCGATCCCGTACCATGGCGATGCCGATGACGCCTGGCGGGACGCCGCGTTCAGCAACAGCGATATCGTCAATCCACGCGATCCTGGCGCGCGCAGCAATGCGACGCCAGATCGGGCCGGCGACGCCTCCATCCAGCACCACCCGGACGGCAGGATCCAGTCGACGCACACGGTCGATCCCAGGGGCAAGCTGCTGTCCACCTCGACCTGTGCATACGACCAGTACGGCAGCTACAGCGTCAACGTCGCAGGCAGCACCTGCAGGACGATCCAGCAAGGCCAGTTCAATGCCGACGGCTCCGGCAGCGAGCGCGGCTACGATGCCGACGGCTGACGCAAGGAGACGCTGTTCAACGCGCGGAACCGCACGACGCAGATGACGCGGTACACCGACGGCCGCGAGGCCCGGGCGGACTTCTACGATCCGGACTCGGGCCGGCTCACGAACCAGACGGCCACGAACGCGGACGGCAGCCGCGTGCAATATGGGCTGAACGCGCGGGGCGCGGTGGCGGAAAGGGTCAACCACGATGCGAGCGGCAAGCGCACCGATTCGTTCGCGTTCGACCGGAACGAAGGCAACGGCGGGACGGCCACCTGGGTGACGTACAACCCCGATGGGAGCAAGAGCGGACAAGGGGAATGCCGACGGCTGGATGTCCTGGAGCGTCGACGCGAATGGACAGAAGTCCGGTCAAACGACGAAGCCATCGAGTCAGGCCGATCGTGCGGCCTTCCTGCAGTACAGGTCGGGCGTCGTAGGTATGCCTGCATCCGCGGGCAATTCCCGAAGGTAATGTTGCCGTCGATGGACGTCGCAGCGCTGCCTGCGCGTCCAGCTTCACGACACACCGCCGCGCTGCATCCGGGGCGGCGCGGCGGCGCATCGCGATGGCGGATTCCGCAACGAACCCATCACGGAATCCGCATGAACGCTATCGCGCGCATCGCCTGAGCGCCCGCGAACGGGTCATTAAGCTGACACGGTTCGCGCCTTATGCTTCGCGTGCTTCATCTGCATCGCATTGCAACGCGCATTGCACTGTTTCGATCGTTCAGCGAAGGATCGATGCGCGCGCATGAGTCCGATGCGTGAAGCGCGATGAGGCGCTCCCGACAGCGGATCGCCAACGATCACAACGAGGCGATCATGAGCCAGGTTCATCACCCGCGCTCCTCTGGCTGCCGCCCCACCAGCAGCATCGATGCAGGCTATAGCGCGCGTGCCACGCGCTGTCTGTATGGGTCGCTGGCGTTACTGCTCGTCGTGACGCTCGCCGCATGCGGCAACGACGACGGCACCTCGGGCGCGCAGACCAGTGCGAACGCACAGCAGGATTCCTCGCAGTCTTCGACACCGCAGCCCACCCAGCAGGCTGC
The DNA here is from genome assembly GCF_003443895.1 of Paraburkholderia phosphatilytica. Lineage (GTDB taxonomy): Bacteria > Pseudomonadota > Gammaproteobacteria > Burkholderiales > Burkholderiaceae > Paraburkholderia > Paraburkholderia phosphatilytica. The sequence continues at coordinate 44,087 of NZ_QQOA01000011.1, forward strand.
GCTCGCGCCGTCCGGCGACGGCCTTGCCTCTCCAGTCATGCACTACCCGCAGTAAGCCGCGAGTGCGCGCGTGCCGCCGCTTCCGGCGCGCGATGTCTCGCGGTCCCACACCACGCAGTCAATCGCAACTTCACCGATATCTGATCTGGGGACGGCTCAACATGACTTCAAAGAACCGACGCGACTTTCTGCGTCTCGCGGTCAACACGGTCGGCGCTGCTGCCACGATGGGCGCGCTGCCGCAGTCCATCCGCAATGCACTGGCGATTCCCGCGTACAACGCGACGGGCACGATCGAAGACATCCAGCACATCGTGATCCTGATGCAGGAGAACCGCGCATTCGATCATTACTTCGGCACGCTGCGCGGTGTGCGCGGCTATGGCGACCCGCGGCCAGTGTCGCTGCCGAACGGGCAGTCCGTGTTCAACCAGCCGAACGGCACGGGCACGCTGCTGCCGTTTCATCCGGGCGCGGCGAACCTCGGCCTGCAGTTCATCCAGGATCTGCCGCACGACTGGCAGACCACGCACCTCGCGTGGGACCAGGGCAAGTGGGATGCGTGGGTCGCGAACAAAGGCACGACGACGATGGCGTACCTGACGCGCGACGACATTCCGTTCCACTATTCGCTCGCCGACGCATTCACGATCTGCGACGGCTACCACTGCTCGCTGCTTGGACCGACGGACCCGAACCGCTACTACATGTGGACCGGCTGGGTCGGCAACGACGGCGCGGGCGGCGGCCCGGTGATCTCGAACGCGGAACTCGGCTATGGCTGGACCACGTTCCCCGAAGTGCTGCAGAACGCGGGCGTGTCGTGGAAGATCTATCAGGACATCGGCACGGGCCTGAACGCAGCGGGCTCGTGGGGCTGGACGGAGAACGCGTACATCGGCAACTACGGCGACAACTCGCTGCTGTACTTCAACCAGTACCGCAACGCGCTGCCGGGCACGCCGCTGTACGACCGCGCCCGCACGGGCACCAACATCAGCGCGGGCGGCACGCTGTTCGACGTGCTCAAGCAGGACGTTGCCGCGGGCACGCTGCCGCAGGTGTCGTGGATCGTCGCGCCGGAGGCGTACACCGAGCACCCGAACTGGCCCGCGAACTATGGCGCGTGGTACGTCGAGCAGGTGCTGTCGGTGCTCACGTCGAATCCGGACCTGTGGAGCAAGACGGCGCTCCTCATCACGTACGACGAGAACGACGGCTTCTTCGATCACGTGGTGCCGCCGTACGCGCCGCTGCCTGGCGGCAAGGGCGCGTCGACGGTCGCGACGACCAATGAGTACTACGCCGGCGACCCGAGCGACGAGGCTGGCCCGTATGGCCTCGGCGCGCGCGTGCCGATGATCGTCGTGTCGCCGTGGAGCCGCGGCGGCTGGGTCAATTCGCAGACGTTCGACCATACGTCGATCATCCGTTTCATCGAAGCGCGTTTCGGTCGTCAGTACAGCATCCCGGAGTCGAACATCACGCCGTGGCGTCGCGCGGTGTGCGGCGATCTCACGACCGCATTCAACTTCAGGAACCCGAACGATGCGTTCCCGACGCTGCCGAGCACGGCCGGCTACGCGCCGCCCGACCAGCTGCGCCATAACGACTACATCCCGGTGCCGCCGGCTACGCAATCGCTGCCGAAGCAGGAGCAGGGTCTGCGTCCGTCGCGCGCGCTGCCGTATGAGCTGTTCGTGCACGGTCGGGTGGACGGCACGAGCTTCGTGCTTGACTTCGACAACACGGGCAATCAGGGTGCGGCGTTCCATGTGACGTCGAACAATCGCAGCGATGGCCCGTGGGTGTATACGGTCGAAGCGAACCGGAAGCTGTCGGACACGATCGCGCCGCTGAGCGCGACGGCGCCGCAGTACCAGTTTTCGGTGCACGGTCCGGCCGGCTATCTGCGCGAGTTCGCGGGCAACCCGACGCTCGCGACGGGCCGCGCTCACGCGAACATCGAAGTGGTGAGCGGCTACGACGTCGCGAACGGCAACATCGCGCTGCGCATCACGAATCGCGGCACGGCGTCGACCCGCGTGACGGTCGTGAACAGGTACGGCACGGGCTATCCGCGCGTGTTCCTGCTGCTGCCGGAACAGCGCATCGAGGATTACTGGGACCTGCGCGGCAGCTATGGCTGGTACGACATCTCGATTACGGATAGCGCTGACGCCTCGTTCGTGCGCCGCCTCGCGGGCCGCGTCGAAACGGGCCGCGACAGCATGAGCGATCCGGCTATCGCGACGGTTTGAATGCCGTTACGGTGAAGGGCGCGCCCGAGGAGCGTTCTTCACCGATCGCGCGCCGCGTTGCAGTCGATGAAGATCGATGGACGCGGCGCGTTTCATTTACGTGTCCACTCGTGGCCCCCACCGCAAGATTTCCCAGGATTTTCCAACCCCCATCGACCATCATCAGATCTCCACCACCCGGAGACCGAAGATGTTCGATCACATCGGCATTCACACCCGTGACCTCGACCAGAGCGTCGCGTTCTATCGCGAGGCGCTCGGCGCGCTGGGCCACACGCTGGCATCGAGCGGCGATGGTTATGCGGGGCTCGGCCCCGCGGACGCACCCGCGCTATGGCTCTACGCAGCAAGCGACACGCATCAGGCAGCTCACGGCTCGCACATCGCGTTCCGCGCGACGAGCCGCGCCGCCGTGGATGACTTTCATGCGAAGGGACTGCGCGCCGGCGGTCGCGACAACGGCAAGCCCGGCCTGCGTGCGGACTACGGCCCAGGCTACTACGCAGCATTCCTGATCGACCCCGACGGCAACAACGTCGAAGCGGTGTTCATGGAGGCTTGACGCAAGCGGACGCGTGAGCGGCACGTCATGCACATGACACACTGCCGCACCGGCCGCAAAACCCGCTCACGCCGCGCTCAACCTGAACACCGCCACCGCTTCGTTGAGCTGCTTCGTCTGCGTTTCGAGCGACATCGCCGCGGCGGACGCTTCCTCGACGAGCGCTGCGTTCTGCTGCGTTGTGTCTTCCATCTGCGCGACAGTCTGGTTGACGAGTTCGATGCCGCTCGACTGTTCGCCTGACGCGAGACTGATCTGCGCGATGATCGCGCTCACGCGTCCGACGGCCTCGACCACCTCGGTCATCGTCGAGCCGGCGCGCAGCACGAGTTCGCTGCCGTCGCGCACCTTGCTGGTGGAGTCGTGAATCAGCTCCTTGATCTCTTTCGCGGCGGATGCCGAGCGCTGCGCGAGATTGCGCACCTCGCTCGCGACCACGGCGAAGCCGCGACCCTGTTCGCCCGCGCGGGCCGCTTCGACCGCGGCGTTCAGCGCGAGGATGTTGGTCTGGAACGCGATGCCCTCGATCGTGCCCACGATCCCCACGATGCGCTGCGAGCTGCCCGAGATCGCGTCCATCGTCTCGACCACCTGCTGCACGGCCGCGCCGCCGCGCGCCGCGATGTTCGACGCGCCGGATGCGAGCGCATTCGCGCTCAGCGCGTTGTCCGCGTTCTGCCGCACGGTCGCGGTGAGTTGCTCCATGCTCGCCGCGGCCTGCTGCAGTGCGGCCGCCTGCTGTTCGGTGCGGCTCGACAGATCGAGGCTGCCGCCCGCGATCGCGCGCGCATCCTGCACGATCGTTTCGGTGCCGTGGCGCACGGTGCGCACGGTGTCGATCAGGCCGTTCTGCATGTCGCGCAGCGCGTCGAGCAGCACGCCCATCTCGTTGTTGCGTTGCGCGCCGATGGTGCTTGTCAGGTCGCCGGCGGCGATCTTCGCGAAGTAGTCGACCGCAACTTTGACCGGCTGCACGATCGCGCGCGACAGCACCCGCTGCGCGACGAAGGCCGCGATCAGCGCAACTGCGCCCGCGCCGCCGAGCATCCATAGCATCGCGACGAAGTGCCGGTGCGTGTCGTCGAAACGCGCCTTCTGGCGCTGCACCTGGAAGTCTTCGAGCGCGGTGATCGCGGTCTGGTAGTTCTCGTAGAGCGACGCGGGCGCTTCGCGCTGGGTCGTCACGAAGCCGACGAGGTCGCCCTGGTCGAGTTCCTGCAGACCGTGCTCGAGCAGTTGCGACAGCAGCTGCTGGCGGCTTGCGAGCATCGCATCGACGAGCGGCTTCTCCGTGCTGCCGGGCGCATGCAGACCTTTGAACGCATCGAGTTCGCGGTTGCTTTCGCCGAGGAGCGCATGCAGCCGCGCGATCTGCCTGTCCGCGGTCTGCCCCGCGCTCACCAGCTGCTCGACCTCGCCGAGCGTGCCGCGCATCTGCAGCAGGCGCTCGGAACTCGTTTTCAGATGCAGCAGCGACGCGGTGTCGTCGCGATACATCGCGCCGAGCGCGGCGTTGCTGGCGGAGAGTCCCGCCGCGCTGCCGGCGATCACGCAAAGCAGCAACAGCGTGTAGCCGGCGATGGTCGCGGCGAGTCCGCCGCGGATCGTGAAGTGTGTCGCCATGAATCGCAGGCGCGTGTGCCGACGTTGCGGCAGCGCGAGCCCGTTGCCTCCGTTTGACGGATGGAACCGGTGGACGGGCTGCGTCACGCGTCGAAGCACGGCGTAAATCCGAGGGCGGACGTCGCGATGAGCAGGCCTACTGCCGGGATGTCGGCGCGTGGCCGCTCAGGGATCAACAGCAATGCGACGCGGAGTTGGCGGATAGCGACATGCGCGGATTGCCCGCGCGCTCAGGTGTGGTCAGGCGTGCTCAGGTCGTTTCCTCGGCCTGCGTGTGGGTGCTCACATCGACGCCATGCGTTCGCGCGTGATGCCGCAGCGCGCGATCGAACGCATCGACCGAAAGCGGCGTGGGCCGCTCGAACATCGGCCCGCGTTTTTCGAGCGCGCGATGAAAGCGCGCGAAGGTCGCGAAGTCGCGCGGGAAGCGATCGGCTTCGGCGCTGGACAGATGCGCGCTCGCGCTCGCCGACTCGATCAACGCCTGCCAGTGCGCGGCGGGCGGCACGCCGATCCCGTCGGCGCCATGCGCGAACAGCATCAGGTCGATCGCATCGTACGGGCGGTCGCGTTCTAGCAACTGCTTCAGCACTTGCGCGGATGGCTCCGTGCCGAGCAGCAGCCAGAACGGCAGCGCATGCAGCCGTAGCGTGGTGTGCGGATCGGTCAGCACGAAGCTGTCGATAATCAACCGCTTCGACGCGATGCCGGCCGCGCGATACCAGTCGCGATAGACGTCGTAGGTCAGAAAGCTGAGCGCTTCCGGTTCCTCGAAACGCAGTTCGACGAGCCGCCAGCCCGCTTCCGCGCTGAGCGTGCGCAGTTCGTCGAGCAGCGCCATGTCGAAGCCCCATTCGGCCTCCGGCGCATGCCCGTTCGGACGCGGCGGCTCCCAGTGATGCAGCGACACGCCGTGCTGCTCGAACAGGCGCCGCACGCGCGGTCCGCCGCGGAAGTATTCGCTGCGGGTCGCGCCGCCGAGCGCGCCGAACTGGAACATCGCGCGCGGCCCCAGATGCGTGACCGGCCATTGCAGCGTGCAGACGTCCACGTACAGCGTCGCACCCGGCTTCAGGTTCGCGAGCAGGAACTCGCGCCACGCGAGCGGCAGCCTGCGATGCTTGAGGCGGAAATAGCGCATCGACTTCAACGCGTGCCGTTCGTGGTTCGGATCGTGCGCCTGATGCACGGCGATGCGCGCATCGGCGGCGACGAGCGCATCGAGTGCGCCGCGTCCTTCGGTGAGCGCGCGTTCGACGTCATCGGGGTCGCTGTTCGGCGCGCGCACCGGACACAGCACGGTCTGCGGCAGCCACGGTGCGTCGAGCGCGGCGGCGAGATGCACGAGCGCGCCGTTCGACGCGCCGATGAACGCGGTGGAATAGGGCCGCGCGGGATAGAGCCCGCAGAGCCAGCTCGCGATGCGTTCGATGTCGAGGCGCGTCGCGCTGCGCGGACCGATCGCCTCGGCCGCGCCGCCGCCCGGGTACGCGATGCCGAGCATCGCGCCCGGCAGCGCATTCACGATCGGCGCCGCGCGTTCGACGAACGCCGACTGCCCGGGGTTGCTGAACGGTTTGCCGTGCAGACACGCCGCGAGCGCCTGTACCATGGCGGCGGCCGAGTCGAAACGGGCGATTCCGCGCGGGGCATGACTCACGATGGCGTCTCCGTCGATAGCGAGGGGGCGATCGCTGCCGTAATGAACGGCCGGATCGCGTGCGCGAAACTGTACGGATAAGCGTAGTTCAACGTGTGGGTGCCGCCTCGCAGCACCAGCAGTTCGCCGCGTGGCAGCCGGTACGCGACCTGCGCGCCCCAGCCGGGCGGTGACACCGGGTCGCGGCTCCCGCATACCACCAGCGTTTCCGCCTGGATCAGCGGCAGCCGGTTCTCGATGCGATGGCGCGCCGCAAAACGCAGCGTCGCGAACATGCGCCACAGGCCGGCTTTTGCGTAGTCGATATGGGACAGATGGCGCGGCGAACGGCCGTGCTCGCGCTGCGCATTGACGAAGTCGCGCCAGACGAGACGCGGCAGGCTGCGCGCGCGCGGATCGACGGTCGGGCCTTGCAGCACGAGCGCGATGACGGCGCGCGGAAAGCGGGCGGCGAATTCGGCCACCACCTGGCAGCCGAACGACTGGCCGACGAACACCGCGGCGTCGAGCCCGACCGCCTTCAGCCAGCCGTTCAGCGCGTCGGCGAGCGCGGGGACGTCGAGCGGCGCGCCGTCGGAAGTGCTTTCGCCGAAGCCGGGCAGATCGGGTGCGTAGACGTCGAAATCGGCGGCGAGCACGGTGGCGAGCGGCTCCATGTAGCGGCTCGATACCGCGAAGCCGTGCACCAGCACGAGCGGCGGCCGCGCGGGTTGCGCGGATTGTGCGCCGGGCGCGCGGCTCACGCGGGCAAACATCTGGTAGGGCCCGGCCTGCACGCGCAGGCTGGTCAGACCCGCCTGCCGCGCGGCTTCGCTCATCGCGGGCGTGGCCTTCAGCTGCAGCCAGCGGCGGCGCGCCAGCAACCCGGCGACGGTCAGCACCGTGCCGGCCGCGATCAGCAGCGCCGCGGCCGTTGCTGTGCCGTCACGGTCCGCGTCGTCGCGCGGTGCGTATTGCGCTTCCCCGTGGTCGTCGGCTTCGGGCGGGTCGTCGTGTCCGGTCACGATGGCTCCTTCGTCAGGCGGCCGGCGCGGCTTCGACGCGCGCGCGGCGTGCGGTCACCCGCACGACTTTACGCCGCTTTGCGGCCTTCGACGATGCGCGAGCGTCATAGCAGCGCGACCTCGACGCCAAGTTCGGCCTGGGCCGCTTCGAGTGCTTCGGCGAGCGCATCGAGATTGCCGATGGTGCGCTTCGCGAGCGGATACAGATGACCTTCTTCCAGGCCGATATGGCCTGCCAGCTGCATCTGCAACAGCCCGATCGATGCGGCGCGCGTCGCTTCGTCGAGCCGTGGCCGCGCGAGCGTCGCCGCGATCGCCTTGAGCATGTCGTGCTGGCCGCGCACCGTCGCGAGCAGCTGGCGGGCTGGCATCAGTGCGCCGGCGGCTTCGTCGAGCGCTGGGTACAGCACGCCGGTTTCGAGGGCGGTGTGCGCCGCGAGCTCGTCGCACAGTTGCGTGACGATCGCGCCGCGTTGCGCGGGGGAGGCAGTCGCATATTCGGCAAGCAGCGTTTCCAGCGTGCGATGGCTGGAGGCGAGCAGCGAAATCGCGTCGAGCGTGCCGACGAGCATCGTGTTCTCCTTGCGCCCGGATCGAATGCTGTCGACACCCGGACGATAGACGTTTGGCTGACGTTAGCGTGCCAAGCAACCGGCGTGCACGGACGGAGCGCCTACATCAGAAGCCCGGCAGGACGCGACGAAGAACCGGGCGTCGAAGCTCGGTATGGATCGAAATGACGCTCGCGTCGCATCGGTCGGCATGGTGCTTCCACGCACGACGACAGGGTTACGCGTAGCTTTTACAGTGGCGATGCGGGGTGCTGCTGCGGCTTCGTTCTGCCTGAATACTGCGTGCTGCTGAGGTGTTCGACGCTTCGATGCCTCAGCGTGAGGGCAACGACGGCGCCGAGATCGCGCCGAGCGTCGACGCGAGGCCGCTGTCATGCGCGGTGAGATCGGCGAGCGCGACCATGCCGATCAGATGACGATTGCGATCGACGACGGGCATCTGCCTGATGTGCGACGCTTCCATCTTGTACTGGACGACCTCGAGGTCGTCGTTCTCGAAGCACCAGTCGATAGGCTCGGTGGCGATGTTGCCGACGGGCGCGGTGCCATCGAGTCCGTGTGCGACAGCGCGGGTCGCGATATCGCGATCGGTGACCATGCCGATCAGGCGCAGGCCGTCGCACACGGGTAGCGCGCTCACATTCAGACGCTCCATCAATTGCGCGGCCGCCTGCACGGTATCGGTCGACGTGACCGGCACGGCGTCGCGCGTCATGACCTCGACTACGGTTGTCATGCTGTCCTCCCATTTTTCATGGAGTGAGAATGCAAACGCTATGCCGCGCATGCAGGCGGCATGGGGTCGGAGAATCGTGTCGCGATGTGTTGCGGCACAGCGCGAACGCGAGCACGTTGGAACGGTGTATGCGTGGTGTTCAGATTGACGTCGACACAACGGAGGACCTGATGAGCTTCCAATTCCGACGAACCGAGCCGCCGCGTCACGACTGGCGTCGCGCGCATGAACGGCTGGATCTGGTCGAACGGCGGCGCTCCGACCTGCACGCGACACTGTATGCCGCGGCCACCACGGCGATCGCCTGCGCGGCGCTGCTGGCATCGGCGGCGCTGGCTTGACGACGTTGGGGTAATCCCGCAGCGCGTGCCTTGCTGCACGCAATTTCTTCCTTCGTTTCCGCCAGTCTGACCACGTCTCAGGCGCGCCAGCCGGTGCGCCTGCCTGCATTTGCAGCAACGCATGCTGCACTGCGATCACCCCGCAATGCAGTGCGCATTCAACCCCCTATCGCCTTTCATTTCTGTCAAGCGACGAACGTGCGGCAAACGTATTGCGTCGCCGCAATGCAACGTTGGCGAACCATTCAGAGGAGCTTATAAAAACCATAAAAATGTTTGATTTTTTTCCCCCGCCAAATGGCTCCACCATGCACGAGCGCCATTGCATCCAGTCAAGCGTTACGACGCACACACAACAGAACTGCAGCCGCGGCGCGCCGCACAGTCATCATCGGAGACGGAGTCTTGGGACAGTCACACAAGGTAGCTGCCGGCCAGACGGCATCATCGGGCCGGTCCGCGCGCCATCACAGCCGCTGGGCCCAGCTCGCGATCGGCATTGTCTGCATGGGCCTCGTCGCGAACCTGCAGTACGCGTGGACGCTCTTCGTCGAGCCGATGAACGCGAAGCATCACTGGGGGCTCGCAGCGATCCAGACCGCGTTTTCGATCTTCATCGTCACCGAAACCTGGCTCGTGCCGGTTGAAGGCTGGCTCGTCGACCGCTTCGGTCCGCGCCCGGTCGTGATCGGCGGCGCGATGTGCGCGGGGCTCGGCTGGATTCTCGATGCCGTCGCGCCCAGCCTTCCGGTGCTGTACGTCGCGGCGTTGATCTCGGGCGTCGGCGCCGGCTGCGTGTACGGCACCTGCGTCGGCAACGCGCTCAAGTGGTTTCCGGACCGCCGCGGTCTCGCGGCCGGCCTGACGGCCGCCGGCTTCGGCGCCGGCGCCGCGCTCACCGTGATTCCGATCGCCGCGATGATCCAGCGTTCGGGCTACCAGCACACGCTGATCTTCTTCGGCCTGTTGCAGGGCGGCGTGATCCTGCTGCTCGCGACGCTCCTGATCCGTCCGAATCCGCCGGCGTTCGCACGCGGCGTGAAGCGCGTGGTCGCGACGAAGGTGGACTACACGACGGGCGAGATGATCCAGTCGCCGGTGTTCTGGGTGATGTACGCGATGTTCGTGTGCGTGGCCGCGGGCGGCATCATCGCGACCGCGCAGATCGGGCCGATCGCGAAGGAATACGGCTTCGCGTCGATGCCGGTATCGTTCTTCGCGGCGACGCTGCCGCTCCTCACCGTCACGCTGTCGATCAACAACGTCTGCAACGGCTTCACGCGTCCGCTGTGCGGTGCGATCTCGGATCGCATCGGCCGCGAGAACACGATGTTCATCACCTTCCTGGGTGAAGGGCTGGCGCTGCTCGGCCTGATGCACTTCGGCCACAACCCGTACCTGTTCATGACGTTCTCGGCGCTGATTTTCCTGTTCTACGGCGACATCTTCTCGAACTTCCCGGCCACCTGCGCGGACACCTTCGGCGCGAAATACGCGGCCGGTAACGCGGGCACGCTGTACACGGCGAAGGGCACGGCGGCGCTGCTGGTGCCGATCGCGTCGGTGCTGTCGGAACATGGCGGCTGGAACACGGTGTTCATCGCGGCGGCGTGCATCTCGATAGCGGGCAGCGTGTCGGCGAAATTCGTGCTCGCGCCGATGCGCCAGCGCTGGATCGAGCAATCGGCGAAGGACAGCGAGCAACTCGCGTTCGGCGGCGCGTTCGAACCGGCGCCGCTCGGGTCGAACGAGTGACGGCACGAGCAACGCCATGTCTTCGCCGATGAGCTCACCGTTCACGCGCGCGATGCCGCTGACACTGACGTTGCGGCCGATTCACGCGGGCGCGTCGCTGCGCGACCAGGCGTATGCGCGGCTCAGGCAGGCGATCGCGGAGGCGGACATCTACGGCTCGCGCGAAGCGATCCGGCTCGACGAGCGCAACCTGACGGAGGCGCTCGGCGTGAGCCGCACGCCGATCCGCGAAGCGATGACGTTGCTGGAGCAGGAGGGCTTCGTGCGCGCGGTGCCGCGGCGCGGCATCTTCATCCAGCGCAAGACGCGGCGCGAGATCGTCGAGATGATCCAGATGTGGGCCGCGCTCGAGAGCATGGCCGCGCGGCTCGCGACGCAGTACGCGACAGACGACGAGATCGCGGACCTGCGGCGTCTGTTCGACAATTTTCACGGCGAGTACCAGGCGCCGGCGCGCCATATCGAGGAGTACTCGGAGGCGAACATCGCGTTTCATCAGGCGCTCGTGCAGCTGTCGAAGTCGCAGATGATCGCGCGCACGATCCGCAACGTGTTCGCGCATGTGCGCGCAATCCGCAAGCTGACGATCTCGCAGAGCGACCGCGCGTCGCGCTCGATCGGCGAGCACATGCGGATCATCGAGGCGCTCGAGGCGCGCGATACCGAAGGCGCCGAGCGCCTCGCGCGCGAGCACTCGCTGGAGCTCGCGGCGCACGTCGATGCGTGCTGCGATTTTCTCGACTGAACTGAACGTCTAAAGGAAGCGGAAGCTCGCTGCCGGCAGGAGTAAAGAAATAGGGATCAGTGTTTGTGTGTATGTAATATATCACACACCAAATATTTTAATGGGATGTTTGCGGCAACGCAGCGAAGCCTCTAGTGAACCTTAGATACCTGAAGAGACGGAGCTTCTAGCGATCGAAACGACAAGAACAACGCAGTAGCAAGACGAAGTTTGTGCTGCAAAGCGTCATGAAACAGGGCCGCAAAAGCCGTTGAAAAAGTAACGTGTGTGATATACGGTATATCAGCGGTCGAACTGAAGTGACTCGCGATGCAGGTTCCGGGGCGACAGCCGACGCAAGACGCGCCCCCAACAGTGATAACGATCTGGAGATTGATGCATGTCCACCGCCGAAATCGCGCGCCCTGACCTGAACACGGCCGACGCAACCCAGCAGGCCCCCGCCACGACCGATGGCTTCCACCTCGTCGTCGATGCGTTGAAGCTCAACGACATCGATACGATCTTCGGCCTCGTCGGGATTCCGATCACCGATCTCGCGCGTCTCGCGCAGGCCGAGGGCATGCGCTTCATCGGCTTCCGTCACGAGCAGAACGCGGGCAACGCCGCCGCCGTGCACGGCTACATGACGCAGAAACCGGGCATCTGCCTGACGGTGTCCGCACCGGGCTTCCTGAACGGCCTGACGGCGCTCGCGAACGCGACCACCAACTGCTTCCCGATGATCCTGATCAGCGGCTCGAGCGAGCGCGAGATCGTCGACCTGCAGCAGGGCGACTACGAAGAGATGGATCAGCTGAACGCCGCGAAGCCGTACGCGAAGGCCGCGTACCGCGTGCTGCACGCGGAAGACATCGGTATCGGCATCGCGCGCGCGATTCGCGCTGCCGTGTCGGGCCGCCCGGGCGGCGTGTATCTCGACCTGCCGGCGAAGCTGCTCGCGCAGACCATCGACGCGCAGAAGGGTCGCGAGTCGCTCATCAAGGTGGTCGACGCCGCGCCGCGCCAGCTGCCGTCGCCGGATTCGGTGCAGCGCGCACTCGACGTGATCCGCGGCGCGAAGCGTCCGCTGATCCTGCTCGGCAAGGGCGCCGCCTACGCGCAGGCCGACGCGCAGATCCGCGCGCTGGTGGAGAAGAGCGGGATTCCGTATCTGCCGATGTCGATGGCGAAGGGCCTGCTGCCCGACACGCATCCGCAGTGCGCGTCCGCCGCGCGTTCGTTCGTGCTGCAGGAATCGGACTGCGTGGTGCTGATCGGCGCGCGCCTGAACTGGCTGCTCGCGCACGGCAAGGGCAAGACGTGGGGCAAGGATCCGAAGCGCTTCGTGCAGATCGACATCGCGCCGACCGAGATCGACAGCAACGTCGCGATCGAGGCGCCAGTGATCGGCGACATCGGTTCGTGCGTGTCGGCGCTCGTCGCGGGCATCGGCGCGGGCTTCCCGACGCCGTCGGCGGAATGGCTCGGCGCGGTGAACGAACGCAAGAACACGAACCAGCAGAAGATGGCCGCGACGCTCGCGAAGAACCCGTCGCCGATGAACTTCCACAGCGCGCTGCGCGCGATCCGCGACGTGCTGAAGACGCGTCCCGACATCAATGTCGTCAACGAAGGCGCGAATACGCTCGACTACGCGCGCAGCATCATCGACATGTACCAGCCGCGCAAGCGTTTCGATTCCGGCACGTGGGGAATCATGGGCATCGGCATGGGCTTCGCGATCGGCGCGGCGGTGACGAGCGGCACGCAGGTCGTGGCCATCGAAGGCGATAGCGCGTTCGGCTTCTCCGGCATGGAACTGGAAACGATCTGCCGCTACGACCTGCCGGTCTGCACGATCGTGTTCAACAACAACGGCGTGTATCGCGGCACCGACGTGAACCCGACGGGCGGCAAGGAAGTCGCGCCGACCGTGTTCGTGAAGAACGCGCGCTACGACAAGATGATCGAGGCGTTCGGCGGCATCGGCTTCAACGCGAGCACGCCGGAAGAACTCACGGAAGCCCTGCAGGAAGCGATCCGCTCGGGCAAGCCGACCCTGATCAATGCCGTCATCGACGAATCGGCCGGCACGGAAAGCGGCCGGCTCACCAATCTGAATCCGCAAAGCGCGGCCATGAAAAAGTAACGCTACCCAGGCTACCAGGCTAATCAGGAGAACTCAAGTGAGCAACAAACCACTCGAAGGCATCAAGATCATCGACTTCACGCACGTCCAGGCCGGCCCCGCATGCACGCAGATGCTTGCATGGTTCGGCGCGGACGTGATCAAGGTGGAACGCCCGGGGTCCGGCGACGTGACGCGCAACCAGCTGCGCGACATCCCCGATGCCGACGCGCTCTACTTCACGATGCTGAACAGCAACAAGCGGTCGCTGACGCTCGACACGAAGAAGCCGGAAGGCAAGGAAGTGCTCGAGAAGCTGATCCGCGAATCGGACGTGCTGGTCGAAAACTTCGGCCCGGGCGCGCTCGACCGGATGGGCTTCACGTGGGATTACATCCGCGACCTGAACCCGAAGATGATCGTCGCGTCGGTGAAGGGCTTTAGCGACGGCCACCACTACGACGACCTGAAGGTGTACGAGAACGTCGCGCAATGCGCGGGCGGCGCGGCTTCCACGACCGGCTTCTGGGACGGCCCGCCGACCATCAGCGCGGCCGCGCTCGGCGACAGCAACACCGGCATGCACCTGGCAATCGGCATCCTGACCGCGATCATCGGCCGGCAGCAGACGGGCCGCGGCCAGCGCGTCGCCGTCTCGATGCAGGACAGCGTGATCAACCTGTGCCGCGTGAAGCTGCGCGACCAGCAGCGTCTCGACCGCGTCGGCTACCTGGAAGAGTATCCGCAGTATCCGCACGGCACGTTCAGCGACGTGGTGCCGCGCGGCGGCAATGCGGGCGGTGGCGGCCAGCCGGGCTGGGTGCTCAAGTGCAAGGGCTGGGAAACGGATCCGAACGCGTACATCTACTTCACGATCCAGGGCCATGCATGGGAGCCGATCTGCCACGCGATCGGCAAGCCGGAGTGGGTCACCGATCCGAACTACATGACGGCTCAGGCGCGCCAGCCGCACATCTTCGATATCTTCAACACGATCGAAGCGTGGCTTGCCGACAAGACGAAGTTCGAGGCAGTCGACATCCTGCGCAAGTTCGACATTCCGTGCGCGCCGGTGCTGACGATGAAGGAAATTGCCGAAGACGAATCGCTGCGCAAGAGCGGCACCATCGTCGAAGTGCCGCACAAGGCGCGCGGCACGTATCTGACGGTGGGCAGCCCGATCAAGTTCTCGGAACTGAAGCCGGAAATCACAGGTTCGCCGCTGCTCGGCGAGCACACGGACGAAGTGCTGGCGGAGCTGGGTTATAGCAGCGAACAGATTGCCAGCATGCACGAAGCGCGCGCAGTTTAAAGCGCAACCGCAGTAAAGTAGCAACGCACCAAAGCAGCAACGCACCAAAGCAGCAACGCAGCAACGCAGCAACGCAGTACCGCCGTCGCGCAGCCGCTGCGACCGCCGCCCGATCTCTCGCAGCAGCCGGGCGGCGGCGCGTTTCTCGGCCTGCGCGCGGCGCACCTGGCGTCTTCAGCCCACGCCGTGCGCAGTACCCGTACCCACCCGGCGCCAGCCATCCGGACGACGACACGACATCATGACTACCCCAATCGACTACGAACAACTCGTCAACGCGATCGGCGATGCCGTCGTGATTTCGGATGCGAACGGCGCGATCACGCTGTGGAACCCGGCCGCGGAGCGCCTGTTCGGCTTCACGCAGGAAGAAGCGCTCGGGCAGTCGCTCGACCTGATCATTCCCGAGCGGCTGCGTGGCCGCCATTGGGATGGCTATCACAAGACCATGGCGACGGGCGAGACCCGTTATGGCCACGATCTCCTCAAAGTGCCTGCCGTCGACAAGGCAGGCCGCGCGATGTCGATCGCGTTTACCGTCGCGCTCTTGCGCTCGCCGCAAGGCGAAGTGACGGGCATCGTCGCGATCATCCGCGACGAGACGAGCCGTTTCGCCGAAGACCGTGCGCTGCGCAAGCGCGTCACGGAGCTGGAGGCGCGTCTCACCTGAAGGACCGCGTTCGCGGCCGCGCCCGCGCTGACCGACCACGAGAAAACAGGATTCCGGACCTTGCGCGGCTCTGCGCGCGCAAGGCGGAGGCGGCTGCGCCTGCAGCCCCGCAAGCCCGCTGCCGCATCGGATGCGATGCCATGCAGCGAGGCGGGGGCGGCGCGTCCGCGTGTCAGGTATCGGGTTGACGAAGAGGGAATCATCATGAGCTTGTGGATCCGCTATACGACCGGCCGCGACGGCCAGTATCGCGCCGGTTTCGGCGTGCTGGAAAACGGCGGCATCGCCGAATACGAAGGCGACATGTTCGATGCGCCGCGCGCCACCGGCCGCGTGATCGCGTTCGACGACGTGACGCCGCTCTCGCCGTGCGTGCCGAGCCGCATCGTCGCGCTCTGGAATAATTTTCACGCGCTGTCCGCGAAGCTCGGCAAGGCGCTGCCGAAGCACCCGCTGTTTCTGATCAAGCCGTCGACGTCGCTTGCCGGACCCGGCGACATCGTCCAGCGCCCCGCGAGCTACGAAGGCAAGATCGTCTACGAAGGCGAACTCGGCATCGTGATCGGCAAGCGCTGCAGCAACGTGAGCGTCGAAGACGCCGCGAACTACGTGTTCGGCTACACGTGCGTGAACGACGTGACCGCCGCCGATCTGCTGTTCGAGGACGCGAACTTCGCACAGTGGTGCCGCGCGAAAGGCTACGACACGTTCGGCTGCATCGGACCCGCGATCGCGACCGAGTTCGACTGGCGCAACACCCACGTCGTGACGACGCTCGATGGCGTCGAACGGCAGAACTATCCGCTCGCCGACATGGCGTTCCCGCCGCTCGAGCAGGTGAGCCGCATCTCTCGCGACATGACGCTTTTGCCCGGCGACGTGATCGCCTGCGGCACGTCGCTCGGCGTCGGCTCGATGCGCGATGGCGCGACGGTCGCGGTGTCGATCGAAGGGATCGGCACGCTGACCAACCGCTTGTCCGACGCGAAGGCCGAGCCGCGCGTGCAGTCGCTCGTCAATACGCCTGCGGGATCGCTCGCGACGGCGGACGACGCACGCTGAGCCGGGTCATGCGCCACGCCGCACAGAATCCACCACACTAGAGCCAGACTCGCCATGACCATGATGATTGGAGTGCCCCGGGAGCGATACCCGGGAGAGCGTCGTGTTGCCTTGACGCCTGAAACGACCGCACATCTGCTGAAGCTCGGCTTTGCCGTGACCGTCGAATCGCGCGCGGGCGAACGCGCCGCGTTCAGCGACGACGCGTACCGCGCAGCCGGCGCGCAGATCGCCGCGGATACCAAAGCGCTGTACGCAACGGCGGACCTCGTCGTGAAAGTGCGCGCCCCGGCCGCCGACGAAACGCTCGACGAGATCGAGCTGCTGCGCGAAGGCACGACGCTCGTCAGCTTCATCTGGCCCGCGCAGAACGCCGCGCTGTTGCAGCGGCTTGCGCAGCGCAACGTCACCGTGCTCGCGATGGACTGCGTGCCGCGCATCTCGCGCGCGCAGAAGCTCGACGCGCTGAGCTCGATGGCGAACATGGCCGGCTATCGCGCGGTGATCGAGGCCGCGCATCAGTTCGGCCGCGGCTTCATGGGGCAGATCACGGCCGCCGGCAAGATCGCGCCGGCGAAGGTGATGGTGATCGGCGCGGGTGTGGCGGGGCTTGCCGCGATCGGCGCCGCGCGCAGCCTCGGCGCGATCGTGCGCGCGTTCGATACGCGGCCCGAAGTGCGTCAGCAGGTGGAAAGCATGGGCGCGGAATTCCTCGCGCTCGACTTCGAGGAAGACGGCAGCGGCGCGGGCGGCTACGCGAAGGAGATGAGCCCGGCGTTCATCGAGGCGGAGATGGCGCTCTTCCTGGCGCAGGCGAAGGAAGTCGACGTGATCGTGACGACCGCGCTGATTCCCGGCAAGCCGGCGCCGAAGCTGATTACCGCGGAGATGGTGCGGAGCATGCGCCAGGGGAGCGTGATCGTCGACATGGCTGCGGAGCAGGGCGGTAACTGCGAGCTCACGCAGCCGGGCGTCGCCGCGAACGTGGAGGGCGTGACGATCGTCGGCTATACGGACCTCGCGTCGCGGATGGCCACGCAGTCGAGCCAGCTCTACGGCACCAACGTGCGGCATCTGCTGACCGATCTCACGCCGCAGAAGGATGGCGAGATTGTCGTGAATCTCGACGACCAGGTGATCAACGGCGTGACCGTGATCCGCAACGGCGAACTTCGATGGCCACCGGCGAAGCCGCCCGTCGCGCCGAGCCCGCCGGTTGCGGCGGCATCGGCAGCAGCGAAGCCTTCGGCAACGCACGGCGCCGGCGCCGGCGTCAGCGCGGAAGCCGCCGCAGCGCAGAAACGCAAAGCCGCATCGCTCGGCTTCGTCGGTCTCGCGATCGCCGCCGTGCTGATCGCGGCGCTCGGCGCGGTCGCGCCGCCCGCGTTCGTCGCGCACTTCACCGTGTTCGTGCTGGCGATCTTCATCGGCTACCAGGTGGTGTGGAACGTGACGCCGGCGCTGCACACGCCGCTGATGAGCGTGACCAACGCGATCAGCGGCATCATCGTGACCGGCGCGCTGCTGCAGCTCGGCGCGCCCGGCACGCTCGTCGCGGTGCTCGCGGGGCTTGCGCTGCTGATCGCGACGGTCAACATCGCCGGCGGCTTCCTCGTGACGCAGCGAATGCTCAATATGTTCCAGCGCGGCCAGGGAGACTGACATGCAAAGCGGAATCAGCAGCATGGCGTATCTCGTCGCCAGCGCACTCTTCATCCTGAGCCTGCGAGGGCTCAGCCATCCCGCCACCGCGCGGCGCGGCAACCTCTACGGCGTGTCCGGCATGGCGATCGCGATCGTCACGACGCTGTGGGTAGCGGGCGGCGCCGCGCTGCCCGTCGTGCTCGCGCTGATGGTGATCGGCGTCGTCGCGGGCGCGGTGCTGGCGCGGCGGGTGGAGATGACGCAGATGCCGCAGCTCGTCGCGGCGTTGCACAGCTTCGTCGGTCTCGCGGCGGTGCTGGTGGCGATCGCGAGCTACCTGTCGCCGCTCGCGGCGCCGGGCGGCGCGGCGGAATCGATCCACGACGTCGAGATCTACCTCGGCGTGTTCATCGGCGCGGTGACGTTCACCGGCTCGATCGTCGCGTTCCTGAAGCTGCAGGGCGTGGTGGGCGGCAAGCCGCTGATGCTGCCGATGCGGCATACGCTGAATCTCGTCGGCGTGTTCGCGTGCATCGCGCTCGGCTATCTGTTCCTCACCGCGAACGACCCGGGCGCCGGCATCGGGCCGTTGCTCACGATGACCGCGATCGCCGCGCTGCTCGGCGTGCATCTGGTGATGGCGATCGGCGGCGCGGACATGCCGGTGGTCGTGTCGATGCTGAACAGCTACTCGGGCTGGGCCGCGGCCGCAACCGGCTTCATGCTCGGCAACGACCTGTTGATCGTGACCGGCGCGCTGGTCGGATCGAGCGGCGCGATTCTCAGCTACATCATGTGCCGCGCGATGAACCGCAGTTTTCTGTCGGTGATTCTCGGCGGCTTCGGCACCACCGCGGCGTCCACTGCGATGGCGATCGAAGGCGAAGTGCTGCCGGTGTCGGTCGATGAAGTCGGTTCGCTGCTGAAGGACGCGTCGCAGGTGATCATCGTGCCGGGCTACGGGATGGCGGTCGCGCAGGCGCAGGCGGCGATCAGCGAGATCACGCGCAAGCTGCGCGATAAGGGCGTGAAGGTGCGCTTCGGCATTCACCCGGTGGCGGGGCGGCTGCCTGGCCATATGAACGTGCTGCTCGCGGAAGCGAAGGTGCCGTACGACATCGTGCTCGAGATGGACGAGATCAACGAGGACTTCAGCGATACCGACGTGGTGCTCGTGATCGGCGCGAACGACATCGTGAATCCGGCCGCCCTCGAAGATCCGGGCAGCCCGATCGCGGGCATGCCGGTGCTCGAGGTGTGGAAGGCGCGCACCGTAATCGTGTCGAAGCGCAGCATGGCGAGCGGCTATGCGGGCGTCGACAACCCGCTCTTCTACAAAGAGAACACGCGGATGCTGTTCGGCGACGCGAAGAGCAGCGTCGACGCACTGCTCGCGCAGCTGAGCGCCTGACGGTTAGCGCTGGTCAGCGAACCCGCGAATCCGCGAACCATTCGGCCGGAGACTAAGATGCACATCGAAACGCTTGGGCAATATCAACTCGTGCTGTCGGCGATGCAGTCGATCCAGAACGGCGGCTGGACCGCGTATGCGTCGGTGCGCTCGCTCGCGGCCGCCGCGGGGGATGACGCCGATATCCTGCCGTATCAGCGCATCGGCAACGACACGCTGTTCGCGAGCGAAGCGGCGGCGATCGCGGGCGCGCGCAGCGTCGCGCTGGAAGTGATCGCGCCGGGGATGCGTACGCAATGAGCGCATGCAATGAGCGCATGCGATAAGCGCACGCAGTAGCGCACGAAAGGACGCGCCGCCTCGCTCGCGCGGGCGGCGCGCCGCGGCAGGCTACAGGTCTGGATTGCGCTCCGCGAGCGACACCACCCAGTCCGTGAACGCGCGCACGCGCGAGCTCATGTTCTGCCGGTGCGGATACAGAATGGACAGCGGCGTGGACGGAATCTCGTAGCCCTGCAGGATTTCGCGCAGCGCGCCCTGTTCGATCAGGTCGGCCACCATGTAGCGCGACGGCTGGATGATGCCGTAGCCGAGCGCGCCGGCGCTGATGTAGGTCGAGCCGTCGTTGACCGCCAGCGTGCTTTCCATCTGCACCTTCACCGTCTCGCCGTTCACGATGTATTCGAACGGGAACGTGCGGCCGGTGCGCGACGACACGTAGTTCACCGCGCGATGCGCGTGCAGGTCGTCGAGCGTTTCCGGCGTGCCGTACTGATCGAGATACGCGGGCGACGCGCAGGTGACGATGCGCGAGTTGCCGATCCGCCGCGCGACGAGGCTCGATTCCTCGAGCATGCCCATGCGGATCACGCAGTCCACGCCGTCGGAGATCAGGTCGATGTTGCGGTCTGCGAGACCGAGGCGCACGTCGATCTGCGGATACTGCTCGTAGAACTCGCCGAGCGCGGGCAGCAGCAGCGCTTTCGCGAGCGTGCCGGAGGTGTCGACGCGGACCGTGCCGGTCGGGTTCTGCCGCTTGTTCGACAGCGACGTGTCGGCGTCGGCGATCTCCGCGAGGATCTTCAGGCAGCGCTCGTAGTAGAGCGCGCCGTCCTCCGTCACGCTGACCGAGCGTGTGGTGCGGTTCAACAGACGCACGCCGACGTGCTGCTCGAGCGCCTGCACGAGGTTGCTGACCGAGCCGCGCGGCATGTCCAGCACTTCCGCCGCCTTCGAAAAGCTGTTGCTCTCCACCACACGCGTAAAGACTTCCATTGCCTGAAGCCGGTCCATGCAGGGACTCCTCGTGAGAAGCGTTGGATTGATGGCGCGACGGCGCCCGAAGTCACGCTTCGGGGGGCGCACGCGCCTGCGATCAGCCGCATGGTCGCCATTATGGCGTTTTGCGGGAGCGCCGCGCCCGCAATCATACGAAGGTTGCCGGCCGGCGCGCCCGTCTGGATCGCAACGATCGACCGCGCAACCGTTGCGGTAACGCTTTCCGCTCGAACGCGCGTTTCAAGCGCACATCGCGCGCCACGTGGATTCTTGCGCGCAAATCTTCCCTAAAGAAAGTCCCTGGGGTGCCGTTGTACAGGCGCACATCGGAACACCTTGCCTGCTCCATCAGCGAAAACAGCGCCTGAATCCCGATCGAAATCCGGACCTCACAGCCGGTTTCGCATCGCTGCTCCGCGCGCCCCTCTGATTTTTTCCTGACCCGTCATGCGCTGCTGGATGCAGCGAGCCGATGCGGACAGGACTCCCGTCTGCAATCGAACATGCGTCACCCTGCCAACTCTGCGCCTGGAATTTCGTCTGGCACATCGTCTCACCTTGTGCAGCGAAATAACCCGCGAAACAGCCAGCACCACGACGTGTCGCAGCCGCGCCGCAGGTTTCTCGCGGGCCTGCTGATGGGCGCGGGCAGCCTCGCGCTCGCGGCATGCGGCGGTGGCGGCGGCGGCGCGAGCACGACGACCAGCACGACCACGCAGTCGACTGCCAGCACCGGCACGAGCGGCAACACCTCCAGCACCTCGGCGACGGCCTCGACCAGTTCCACCGCCACGCCCACGACGTCCTCCACCGCAACGACCAGCGTGACGACGAGTTCCACCGGCACGACGTCGTCGGGATCGTCGGGCACCGGCAGTACATCGTCGAGCACGACGGCGACGGCGCTCTTCTACGGCATGAACGGCCATCCGTTCCAGGGCGGCGCGTATTCGTCGCAGACGCCGGCCCAGCAGATCGCGGCGCTCGCGGACCTGGGCGTCACGGTGTACCGCCTGGATCTGTACGGCACGACGGCCGAGGCCGACACCGTGCTCGCGTATGCGCTGGCCGGTGTGGCAAGCGGCGTGACGATCCTGCCGTGCTTCGCGATGAACCAGCCGATGTTCACGACGTCGGAGCAGGACAACTACAACTGGGCGTTCCAGTGCGGCGTCAACATCGCGACGGTGCTGAGCGCTTACTGCCCGATCTACGAGATCGGCAACGAGATCGACCAGTATTGCGCGACGGGCGTCGGCGAAACGGCGAGTTCGTACAACAACACCAGCTTCCAGCTCGTGCGCGGCCTGTTGCGCGGCGCGGCGGCCGGCATCCTGTCGGTGCAGCCGAACGCGAAGATCATCCGCGGCGGCTGCATCACCACGGACATCGGTTTCAACAACATGCTGTGGAACGGCACGCAGCCGGACGGCACGTCCGGCCATCCGGTGCTGAAGTGGGATTACACGGGCTGGCACTGGTACGAGACGAGCGGTGACATCGTGACGGCTTACGACGGCACGTCGACGTCGCTCAACGTGCTGCAGAACCTGCAGCAGTACGGCGTGCCGGTGTGGCTCACCGAAGTCGGCTTCAACGCCGCCGATTCCGATCAGGGCGCGGCGTACATCCAGAGTGTGCTGACCGAATACCTCGCGGGTCGGACGACGTACAACATCGCGGGCGTGTGTTTCTACGAGCTGTACGATCTGGTAGCCGAGGGCGCTGACTACGGACTCATCGCCAGCGATGGCGTGACGAAGAAGCTCGGCTATACGGCTTTCAAGAATTTCACGACCGCTCATCCGGTGTGAACCACGGCATAAGCCACGGCCGGAACCCTGCCTGAATCAGCGGGCCTTGCTGCCCGCCTGTTACTCGCCTGTCGCGCGTTGCGACCCTCCGTAACGCGCCGCAATTTTCCGCGCGGGCGCTTCACCGGCCTGAACACGACACCGCCACGTTTCTCTGCTAGCGTTGCCGCACGCTTCGAAGGCCGGGCCCGGCGGATGCGGCATGCGCGATGGACCATGCGCGCCTCCCCGCGCGCCGGTTTTGATCGCCCCACATCCGTTTTCGCGCGCCACGCCATGCCGATATCGTCTGCTGCACAGTTCGATCGTCCCCGGGTTTCCTGCATCATCTGCGCATACAACGAGGCGCCGCGCATCGGCGCGGTGCTCGCCGTCGCGGCCGCGCATCCGCTGCTCGACGAGGTGATCGTCGTCGACGACGGCTCGACCGACGGCACCGCCGACGTGGTGCGCCGTTTTCCCGGCGTGCGCCTGATCGTCTGCGAGACGAACCGCGGCAAGAGCGCGGCGATGGCGACGGGCATCGAAGCGTCGTCGAACGACTGGCTGATGCTGCTCGATGCGGACCTGAAAGGGCTGCTGCCCGAGCACATCGGCGCGCTCGCGGCGCCGGTGTTCAACGGTAGCGCGGCCGTCAGCATCAGCCTGCGGCAGAACAGCCTGATGCTGTTCCGCGCGATCGGTCTCGACTTCGTGTCGGGCGAGCGGGTCGTGAAGAAGGCGCTGCTTGCCGAAGCGCTCGACGAGATGCATGGGCTGCCGCGCTTCGGTGTGGAGATGTTCATGAACCGGCGGATCATCGAGCGCCGGCTGCCGATCGCGGTGACCCACTGGCTCGATGTGACGCAGGCCCGCAAGACCGAAAAACTCGGCTACTGGCGCGGCGTGCGCGCCGAGTGGCGGATGATCGCGGACCTGATGAAGG
This sequence comes from Paraburkholderia phosphatilytica, assembly GCF_003443895.1. Taxonomy (GTDB): domain Bacteria; phylum Pseudomonadota; class Gammaproteobacteria; order Burkholderiales; family Burkholderiaceae; genus Paraburkholderia; species Paraburkholderia phosphatilytica. Next base: position 67,572 of record NZ_QQOA01000011.1, read on the forward strand.
CCACCTATCCGCTCGCGTTGATTTCGCAGACGCTGCGCCTGATGGTGCTGCGCGTCGACCATCCCGGCCGCGCGCCGTTCGCCGTGCGGATGCGCAAGCCGCGCGATCACCTGGTGTGATGTTCAGCGTGACGATCCGTGCTTCGCGCGCGGCCTGGTAGCGACCGCGGCAAAACCGATAGCGCCGAGCAGCAGCGGGACATAGAGCGTCGCGAAGCGCCACAGCACGAGCGCCGTGCCCATCGTCGCGCGCGGTACCCACGGCGCGAACGCCGCCGCAAGCCCCAGATCGCCGCCACCGCCGCCCGCCGGCACGCCCGTCCACAGCGCGGCGTGCAGCACGACCGCCTGTACCGCGAGCACGAAGCCGACCGGGAGCCGGTAGCCCAGTTCGAGCAGCGCGAACCACAGCGCGCCATAGCGCAGCAGCCACTGCACGGTGGTGAGCACGAGCAGCGCGGCGACGCGTTCCGGCGGCGCGCCAAGCAGCGACTTCCATTGTTCGACCACGTGTTGCCTGAAGCGCGCCCATTGCGCGCGCCGCGACCTCAGCCACACGACCCGCAGGCTCAGCGCATCCAGCGCCCTGAGCGCCGGGCGCCGTACCGACCACGCGAGCGCCGCGGCGAGCACGAGACCGCCAAGCGTCCAGTACACCGCGACGGGATTTACCGCGGGAATCACCTGCGTCAGCGAGCGGATTGCGAACACGATGCCGACCGGAATCGCCACGCCGAAGAACATCAGATCGAGCGCCTGATCTGCACTGACGACCGTCGTCGCGGTCGCCCACGATGCCCCTTCGCGCTGCAGCAGCCCGATATTCGCGCCATAGCCGGCCGCGCCGAGCGGCGACACCAGAAACGCGAAGTCGGTGACGAAGGTGATCGCGGCCGTGCGGGTATAGCGCAGCCGCAGGCCGAGCGCGCCCTGCAGCAGCTGGAGCTTGCCTGCCTTCGCGAGTCCGCTGACGAGCGCGGTCAGCGCGAGGACCGCGAAGACCGCGGCATGAACCTTGCTGAGGCCGGCGAGCACATCGTGGCTGCCGAGCAGGAACGGCACGCCGAGCGCGAGGCCGACGCCGGCCAGCGCGAGCATCGCGGCGGTGTGCCGGACCCGGTTGCCGGTCACGCGGGGCGCGCGCATGGGCGACGTCGGGCGGAGCGGGGCGGTCGAAGCCGTGAGGGCATGGGCAGGCTCGAAGTCGGTTGAGGGCGGTGGCCGGCGCATCTGGCTGCACACCGGGCGTGCTGAGCCGGAAAGCCGGCGACGAACCAACCCGCCATGCTGACACCGTTCGGCGACGGCATCGTGTCAGCCGCGCGCGTTGGTTGCATTGGGTTACATCGGCGAAGAATACGCCAGCGGCGCGGCATGGGGACGAACGAACCACACACGATGGCAACAACGCGAGGAGACATGGCAGCAATGGCAGGAACACGCCGCGCGCCCGCTGCCTGGTACCGGCGAGACTTCCGCGCACCCGCCGCTTGCTGTAAGTTACGGTTCTCCCTGCCGGCACGCTGGCGCGCCGCGGCCCGGGAGCATTCAACCAGACAGTCCGCATAACATCATGAAGGCTGCTACAGAGAACGACCAGACCGGAACACCGGCACGTGAAGGCATCCCGGAAAGCTGGCTCCTGATCGCGATCGCGGCGCTCACTGCGCTCGTGTTCGTGCTGGACTGCTTCACGCCGCTCGGCTTCGCCGTGTGGATCCTCTATCTCGCGCCGATCGCAATCGGCCTCCTTACACGCCGGCCGCTCGTGCCGCTGCTCGCGGCCGCGGTGGCGACCGTGTTCATGATTGCCGGCTTCTTCGTGTCCGGCAACGCGCACCTGCTGAATCACAACGTGGTGCTGTTCAACCGCGTGTTCGGTGTGGTGTCGCTGTGGTGCGTCGCGGGCGTCGGCACGATGTACATCCGCTCGCGGGTGGGTATGGACATCCTGGTGCGGCTGCAACGCGACGAAGCCCGCGTCACGCAGCGCACCCGCGGCATCCCGACGCCGCCCGCGCTCGGCGCGGCCGTGCTCGATGCGCTCGCGCCGCTCGTCGATGCGCAGATCGGCGCGCTCTACATGATCGACGAAGGCGCGCTGCAGCGCGTCGCGACGTGGGCGTTCCCCGATGCATCGACGGCGCCCGCAACGATCCCGCTCGGCGAAGGGCTTGTCGGCCAGGCGGTGAAGGACAACCGGCGGTTGTTGGTGGCCGGCACGTCGCACGCGTATCTGCGCATCAGTTCCGCGGTGCTCGATGGCGCGCCCGCGCAGGTGCTGATCGTGCCGCTCACGGCCGAGGGCGACGCGATCGGCGCGCTCGAACTCGGCTTCGTCGGACGTGGCCGCGCGCTCGATGAGGTCGAACGGCTGCTCGCGCGCGTTGCGGAGAACGTCGGCATGGCGCTGCGCAGCGCGCGCTACCGTGGCCGTCTCGAAGAGCTGCTCGCGCAGACCCAGCGCCAGAGCGACGAACTGCAGACGCAGCAGGAAGAACTGCGCGTGTCCAACGAAGAACTTGAGGAACGCGGCCGCATGCTGATGGATTCGCAGGCGCGGCTCGAGACGCAGCAGTCGGAGCTCGAAGAGACCAATGCGCAGCTCGAAGAACACTCGCAATGGCTCGAACGGCAGAAGTCGGACCTGGAGCGCGCGCAACGCGAACTCGGCATCAAGGCGGAGGAGCTCGAGCAGGCGAACCGCTACAAGTCGCAGTTCCTCGCGAACATGTCGCACGAGCTGCGCACGCCGCTCAACAGCTCGCTGATTCTCGCGAAGCTGCTGCAGGAGAACCGCACCGGCAATCTGTCCGCCGAACAGGTGCGCTATGCGGAGACGATCCACGCATCGAACAGCGACCTGCTCGCGCTGATCAACGACATCCTCGATCTGTCGAAGGTGGAGGCGGGGCAGGTGGACGTCGACATCGCACCGGTGCCGCTCGATGCGATGCTGCAGTCGTTGCGGCAGACGTTCGCGCCGGTCGCACGCGAGAAGGGCATCGGACTCGCCGTCGAGCGGATGCCGGGTGCGCCCGATAGCGTGGAAAGCGACGGCCAGAGGATCGTGCAGGTACTGCGCAATCTGCTGTCGAACGCGATCAAGTTCACGTCGCAGGGCGAGGTGCGGCTCACGGTATCGCGCGGCGACGAAGGTGTGCTGCGCATCGACGTGCGCGATTCCGGCATCGGCATCGCGCCCGACAAGCTCGATCTGATCTTCGAAGCGTTCCAGCAGGCCGACGGTACGACGAGCCGCAAATACGGCGGCAGCGGTCTCGGCCTGTCGATCTCGCGCGAGTTCGCGCATCTGCTGGGCGGCGAGATTACCGTCGCCAGCGAACTGGGCAAGGGCAGCGTATTCACGCTGACGCTGCCGGAACGACTCGAACGCGTTGCGCGCGGCGACGACACCGCCGATGCAGCAGCCGCAGCCGCAAAGCAGCCGGCCGCGCGAACGCTCGCCACGCCCGCGACGCAGCCGCTGCGCTCGTTCGCGGCGACGGTCAGCGCGGCGCGCGATCGCGCGATGGCGGCCGACGCGGCGAATGGCCGCGCGTCCGCGCGCGCGGGCAGCGACGAAGCCGATGGATACTCACCCGGGTCAGCACCGCACAGCCGCGCCGCCAACCCCGCGTTGCCGACGCGCACCGGCATTCCCGACGACCGCGACAACCGCACCCGCGGCGAGCGCCTGATTCTCGCGATCGAGGACGACACCGCATTCGCCGGCATCCTGCGCGATCTCGCGCACGAGATGGAATTCGACTTCGTGCATGCCGCCGATGCCGCGAGCGGTCTCGCGCTCGCGCGCGACCTGAACCCGGCCGCGGTGCTACTCGATGTTGGACTGCCGGACCAGTCGGGGCTCACGGTGCTCGAATGGCTGAAGAGCGATGGCCGCACGCGCCACATTCCAATCCATATCGTGTCGGTCGACGATCACGCGGAGAAGGCGCTGCACCTGGGCGCGATCGGCTACACGCTGAAACCCACCGCGCGCGAAACGCTCGCCGCCGCGATCGGCCGGCTCGAAGCGCGGCTCGAACAGCGGGTGCGGCGCGTACTCGTCGTCGAAGACGACGCCGCGATGCGCGAGAGCATCCGCGCGCTGCTGCATAGCGCGACGACCGAGATCGTTACCGCTGCCACGCTCGCCGAAGCGCTCACGGCGCTCGGGCAAAGCGACATCGATTGCGTGGTGACCGATCTCGCGCTGCCCGACGGCACCGGCTACGATCTGCTTGAACGGCTCGCGGCCGAGCCTTCGCACGCGGCGCTGCCGGTGATCGTCTACACCGGCCGCATGCTGTCGGACGATGAGGAGCAGCGGCTGCGGCGTTTTTCGAAATCGATCATCATCAAAGGCGCGAAGTCGCCCGAGCGTCTGCTCGACGAAGTGACGCTGTTCCTGCACAGCGTCGAGTCGCAGCTGCCGCCCGAGCAGCAGCGCATGCTGCAGGTGGCGCGGCAGCGCGACAATGCATTCGAAGGCCGCACGATCCTGCTCGCGGAAGACGACGTGCGCAACATCTTCGCGCTGTCGCATGTGCTGGAGCCGCTCGGCGCGACGCTGGAAATTGCGCGCAACGGCCGCGAGGCGCTGGACAAGCTGCAAGGCGAGACCAGGATCGACCTCGTACTGATGGATGTGATGATGCCCGAGATGGATGGCCTTGCCGCGATCCGCGAGATCCGCCGCGAGGCGAAGCTCGCGCAGCTGCCGGTGATCGCGCTGACCGCGAAAGCGATGGCCGACGATCGCCAGCGCTGCCTGCAGGCCGGCGCGGACGACTACATCGCGAAGCCCATCGACGTCGACAAGCTGATTTCGCTGTGCCGCGTGTGGTTGCGGCGCCGCTGAACGGATGCACTGCCCATGACCGATCAAGTCGTTCCGCCCGCCGTCCAGCTGCCGTCGCAGCTTCCGCATCCGCGGCTGTCAGACCATGAGATCGAGCTCAAGCTGCTGCTCGAGGCGATCCATCTGAAGTACCAGCACGATTTCCGTCATTACTCGGAGGCGTCGCTGCGGCGCCGGCTGGCACAGGCGCTGGAGGAGATGCACATCCCGACGCTGTCGCGTCTGCAGGAGCGCATCATTCACGACCCCAGCGCATTCGCACAGCTGTTTCGCTACCTCACCGTGCAGGTGAGCGAGATGTTCCGCGATCCTTCGTACTTTCTCGCGCTGCGCGAGCACGTGCTGCCCCGCCTCAAGACCTATCCGTCGATCAAGGTGTGGGTGGCCGGCTGCAGCAGCGGCGAAGAGCTGTGGTCGCTGAAGATCCTGTTCGAGGAAGAAGAGCTCGCGTCGCGCACGCTCTTCTACGCGACCGACATCAGCCCGGACGCGCTGCACAAGGCCGAGGCCGGCATCTACGCAGCGGATCGTCTCGCGGGCTTCTCGCAGAACTACCTCGCGGCGGGCGGCAAGCGTTCGCTGTCGGACTACTATCACGCGGCTTACGGCCGGGCGCGCTTCGCGGGGTCGCTGAAGGACCGCGTCGTATTCGCCGACCACAGCCTCGCGACCGACAGCGTGTTTCTCGAGGCGCATCTCGTGTCGTGCCGCAACGTGCTGATCTACTTCGACCGCTCGCTGCAGGACCGCGCGCTGCAACTGTTCTCGGGTGCGCTCGTGCGGCGCGGCTTTCTCGGGCTCGGTATCAAGGAGACCTTGCGCTTCTCGTCGCAGCGCGATGCGTTCGACGAGTTCCGCCCGGTCGAACGGATTTTCCAGAAGCGCTAGCGGAGCATCGTCGTGATGAATCTGTCCACTCTACGTGCAAGGCTGGGGGTCGATGCGCCGATGCCGCCGCCGCTGGCCGACGTGACGGATGCGCCCGGGGTCGAGTTCGGTAGTGCGCCCGGTGTCGTCGTGATCGGCGCGTCGGCGGGCGGCATCGAGGCGCTCGGCACGCTGTTGCCCGCACTGCCGCCGGATTTCGCGCTCGCGGTGCTGCTGGTCGTGCATCTGCGCAGCGACATTCCGAGCCTGCTCGCGCAGACGCTCGCGGTGCGCTGCCGTCTGCCGGTGCTCGAACCCGACGACAAGCAGCCGATCGATGCCGGTCACGTCTATGTCGCGCCGTCGGGGTATCACATGCTGGTCGAACCGACGTGCACGCTGTCGCTGTCCACCGAAGCGCCGGTGCGCTTCTCGCGTCCGTCGATCGACGTGCTGTTCGAATCCGCCGCGTGGGTGTACGGCGAACGCGTGCTCGGCGTGCTCCTGTCCGGCGCGAACGACGACGGCGCGCGCGGCCTCGAAGCCGTGCGTGCCGCGGGCGGCGTGGGCTGGGCGCAGCGCCCCGGCACCGCGCAGGCCCCTGAAATGCCGCGTGCCGCGATCGAGCGGCATGCGGTCGACGATGTGCTCGAACTTCCCGCGATGGCCGCGTGCCTCGCCCAACTCAGCCGCGCGCCGCGCGCACCGATGCCATGATCAACCAGCCCACCAACGTCCTGATCGTCGACGACATCGCGCACAACATCACCGCGCTTGAGGCTTCGCTCGCGCGCCCAGGGCTCGAACTGCGCGCGGCGCAGTCAGGCACGGAGGCGCTCGAAATCCTGCTGCAGCAGGAGGTCGCGGTCGCGATCCTCGACGTCAACATGCCGGGCATGGACGGTTTCGAGCTGGCCGAACTGATGCGCGGCAGCCCGCGCACGTCGCACGTGCCGATCATCTTTCTGACCGCGACCGCCGAGGACGTCACGCGCACCTTTCGCGGCTACGAAGCGGGCGCGGTGGACTTCCTGCACAAGCCGTTCGACGCGCGCATCCTGCGCTCGAAGGTCGACATCTTCGTGCAGCTGTACGAGCACAAGCGGCGTCTCGCCGAACAACTCGAAACCACGCGCGACGTGCTGAAGGCGAACGAGATGCTGATGGCTGTGCTCGGCCACGATCTGCGCACGCCGCTGTCGGCGGTGCTCGCGTCGTCGGAATACCTGACGCGCTTTCAGACCGACGAGAAGGTCGCGATGGTCGCGGACCGCATCAAGCGCAGTTCGACGCGCATGGTGCGGATGATCGACCAGCTGATGAATCTCGCGCGCGTGCAGGGTGGGCGGCTGAGGCTCAACCGCCGCTCGGTCGAACTGGCCGCGTTGTGCAAGAGCCTCGGCGACGAATTCGCATCGAGCACGGGCGTCGATCGCATTCGTCTGACGAGCGTCGGCGATTCGGTCGGCAACTGGGATGGCGATCTGCTTTCGCAGGCGCTGTCGAACCTGTTCGGCAATGCGCTGCATCACGGCGCCGCGGGTACGTCGGTCGATGTCGAGGTGGACGGCAGCGAGCGCGAATACGCGCTCGTGCGGGTGCGCAACGACGGCGTGATCGATCCGGCGATCCTGCCGGACATCTTCCTGCCGTTCCGCTCGGGCCGCGCCGCGGATGCCGAACGTGACGGTCTCGGCCTCGGGCTCTTCATCGTGCGCGAGATCGCGCACATGCATGGTGGACAGATCAATGTCAAATCCGTGCCGGAGAGCGGCACGACGTTCACGCTGTCGCTGCCGCGCGTGCAGATGCAGGAAGACAGCGGCGTGCAGTTCGGATCATGAGCGTTTGAAGCGTGCGTTGGGTGGTGTGTTGAGGAGAGCGATTCGCGAGGTGCGATGCCGCGTGAAGCGGCGTGAAACACATAGAGGGCGGGAACGGGGCTTGCACCCTGCATGATCGCCATCGTTACGAAAATCCCTTCAATCAGGGACTTTTTCGCTGGCTGTTACAGATACGTAACCAAGCGCGCGCCACAATCGGGTACATTGCGCACGCTTACCGCGTATTACGCCCAACGCCATCAGGAGCCCCAACATGAATCTGAAAGCCTTCGCTCGCATCGCTGCCGTGACCGCCTGCCTGTTCGCACTTGCTCCGTCCGCGTTCGCCGCGCATCAGGTCTGCCATCGCGAGTATCACCACCATCATCCGGTGCGCGTCTGCCACTGGGTGCATTAAGCCCGCGCACGATGCCGCGCCAGCTGGGCTGGCGCGGCCTTCTTTTTTTCGGTTGAGCGCTCAGCTCGCCGGAATCGTCACGATCGGTGCTTTCGAATCCTGCGTGGCCTGCGCGAGCGCGATCAGGTTCTGCAGCACCGTCATCGCATACTTCGAGTCGAAGTCTTCGGTCGTGATCCAGTACTCGTAGCCGTGATAGCCGACCGCCGCATACACGTCCGGCGGCGCCTTCTTGCCCACGTGCACGATCACCGTTGGCCGCGTTTCGCCGCCTATCAGCTTCACGGTCGGCGTGGTCGCGCCTTTCTGCACGTCTTCCGGCGGCACGTCGATCTGCGCGCCCAGGTTGCTCAGAATGCCGAGCACCGAGCGCGTCACCATCGTCACCTGCCTGCCGCCCGGCGCTGCGTCGCCATAGACCATCTCGTACTCGTTCGCGTTGGGCGCAAGATGCAGGAGACTGCGCACCTGCGTGAGATCGGCATTGCTCGCTTCCGCGTTGCCGTTCGAACTACCGCCCAGAATCATCGACACGTGGCCCACGTGATCGGGCGTCGTGCTGTACTTGAAGGTCAGTTCGCCCGCGAGTTGCAGCCGGCGCAGATCGCGCAGCAGTTCGAAGAAGCCAGGCGAGCCGTCCGCGAACGGTCCGCCGAGCGGCGCCTCGTTCTGCAGCCCGCCGATTGACTGCACGCCGAGCCGCAAGAGCAGATCGATCGGCACGCCGCTGTCGGCGAGCGGCAGCATCAACGTTGCGGGCAGTGGACGAATATAGGCCTGCGCATACGACTCGCCGGTGGTCGGGGTGAACGTGAAGGTTGGGTGATTCGAGTACGACACGTTGCCGCTTGCCTGCGCGAAATTCGGATCGGCGCCGGAACCCAGTTCGAGCGTTGGGCCGACCTGCGCGCCGAACGAATACGCCGCGATGATCTGGCTTACCGCGACGAACGAAGGCGAATCGCCGAAGCGCAAACCCACGATGGTCGCGAGCATCTCGCGTTTTTTTGCGTCGCCAAGTGCGCGCTCGTAGTCGACCTGATCGGCGCGCAACTGATGCGGGCCGAGGAACGAACAGCCCGAAGCACCGAGCAGGCAGAGCGCGGACGCGACGACGGCGGCGCGGCGCGCATGGCGTGCGGTGAAGCGGGTGAATGGCTGGAAGTGACGGGGAATGTGTGGGACATGAAGGGCGGCAGCGTTCATCAGCATTGCCGCTCCACGAAGCATGGCCGACCGGCCGCGAACGAATGCGACGAATCGCGCGTGCATGACGAGGTGGCGTCCGGTAACAGCGTGCCGCTCATGACATCTCCTTTCGAAAGACGGGACGGAACGCGCACGACACGACACACGGGCCGCGCCGATTCGCGCGCACTGCCCGGGGTAGCAATCGATGTGCCCCTTTTGCGAAGTGCGCCGCATTCGACAAGACTTGATGTGCTTTCAATCCGGTTGCGCCCGCTCGATGCATGACTTTGCGGCGTATATTCAAACGGAGGAGGCTGTGCTGCGGCCGCTTGCGCGCGGCTTGCGCCGAATGTTGCACCGGGTGGTTTCGCTGCAACAGGTGCGTAAATCCTGTATGTTTCGTCGCCTGCGGAGAGACCATCGAATGCGCCGGCGGGATAGCTGAAGCGCAGACGCGAAGAGAGACCACCATGACGACAAGAGACAGCAGTACTCCCACACCCACCCAGCCTCAAGCAACCCAGGGCCGGCGCGGCATCATCGCCGGGCTGGTGTACGTGTTCGAGCAGGTGATGCCCGATCCGTTCGTGCTGTCGATCGGGCTCACGCTCGTCGTCGCCGTGCTTGCGTTGATCCTTGCGCCGAAGGGCAATCTGTCGACGCTTCTCACGTCGTGGTACGGCGGCACGTTCAACATCCTCGGCTTCGCGCTGCAGATGATCCTGATTCTCGCGACCGGCTACGCGATCGCCGATGCACCGATCGTGCAGCGCGGCCTGCGCGCGCTCGCCGCGCGCGTGCAGACGCCGGCGCGCGCCGCGCTCGTCGTGTTCCCGATCGTCGCGATCGCGGCGTGGTTGAACTGGGGCCTCGGGCTGATCGTCGGCGCGCTGCTGTCACGTGAAATCGCGCGGCGCGTGAAGGTGGATTTCGCATGGCTCGTCGCCGGCAGCTATTCGGCCTGGTCGATCTGCAACAGCGGCTTGTCGAGTTCGATCGCGCTGTCGCAGGCATCGCACGGCAATGCGCTGAACCTCGTCGAGAAGGCGACCGGTCACGTCGTGCCGCTCGCCGATACGATATTCGCGCCGTTCGTGTTCGTGCCGACCGTCGCGGTGGTCGTGGTGATGACGGCGATCTTCATCTGGATGCATCCGAAGCCCGAGCACGTGCACGTATTCGCCGATCGCGGGGAGGAGTCTCCCGAAGCGTCGAGCGATCCGCATGCGCGCGAAGCGTCGGCTTCGTCGTTCGCGGCACGCATGGAGCGCTCGATGCTCGGCACGCTGCTGCTGCTCGCGCTCGGTATCGGCTATCTCGCGCTCACGTGGTCGACGAAGGGCTTCGAGCTCGACATCAACACGACGATCCTGATCTTCCTGCTCGTCGGTCTCGCATTGCAGCGCACGCCGATCGCGTATGCCGACGCGATCCGCCGCGCGTCGCGGCAGACTGGCTCGATGCTGCTGCAGTACCCGGTGTACGGCGGGATCATGGGCATCATGACCGGCACCGGCCTCGCGTCGATGATCGCGAAGACCTTCGTCGCAGTGGCCACGCCGCTGACGCTGCCGGTATGGAGCTATCTCAGTTCGCTGATCATCACGCTGCTGATTCCGAGCGCGGGCGGCCACTGGGCCGTGCAAGGTCCGTTCGTGCTGCCGGCCGCGCTGAGCCTGCACGCATCGGTGCCGCGCACCGCGATGGGCGTCGCGATGGCGGAGAACGTCGCGAACATGCTGCAGCCGTTCTGGGCCGTGCCGGTGGTCGCAATCGCGGGCATTCGCATCCAGCGCGTGATGGGCTATACGGCGGTGACCTTCGTCGTATCGCTGATCATCTACGCGCTCGCGCTGTGGCTCATCTGATGCCGATCTGATCGGGGTTATCCCGCGTTGACCCGCTTCCCGGCGGGTGACTAGAGTCGGAGGTTTGGTTCGTATCGTGAATCAGCGTTCTTATGTCGAACATTGAATTCGACATCGGCCGTTGAACCGAATGATTCGAACGATCTGCCTCGACGCGCGACGTGGCTCGCGCGCGAAGGCCTCGCACCGGGATCCGACATGAGCCGACTACCAGCCGTGAATGTGCAGACGTTCATCAACGAACAGCGTTTCGGCGCGTTCCAGTGGCTCATCTTCGGGATGTGCTTCGTGATCGTGCTGCTGGACGGCTTCGATACCGCGTCGATCGGTTTCATTGCGCCGTCGCTGCTGGGCGAATGGCATATCGGCAAGCCCGCGCTTGCGCCGGTGCTGAGCGCGGCGCTGTTCGGGCTCGCGTGCGGCGCGCTGGTGTCGGGGCCGCTGTCCGACCGGCTCGGCCGGCGCAAGCTGCTGATCGCATCGGTGCTGCTGTTCGGCGTTGCGTGTCTCGCGTCCGCGTTCGCGAGCGACCTCACGCAACTCACCGCGCTTCGCTTCGTCACCGGCATCGGGCTGGGCGCCGCGATGCCGAACGCGGTGACGATGATGAGCGAATACTGCGCCGACCAGCGCCGCGCGACGATCATCAACCTGATGTTCTGCGGCTTTCCGCTTGGCGCGGCGTGCGGCGGCTTTCTCGCGGCCTGGATGATCCCGCAGTTCGGCTGGCGCAGCGTGCTGCTGCTCGGCGGCGCGACGCCGCTGCTGCTCACGTTGCTGCTGCTCGCGACGCTGCCCGAATCCGTGCGCTACATGGTCGCGAAGCAGTACCCGGCCGAACAGATCCGCGCAGCGCTGCGGCGCATTTCGTCACGTGCGGACGAAGCCGCGTCGTTCACGATGACCGAGGAGAGCGCAGTCGACGCGAGCAAACGTGGTGCGGCAGTGGTGCTGTCGCGTGCGTACGTGGTCGGTTCGGTGATGCTGTGGGTCGCGTACTTCATGGGCCTCGTGATCTTCTACGCGTCGATCAACTGGATGCCGGTGCTGCTGAAGGAAGCCGGCTTGCCCGGTCCGCGCGCCGCGCTGATCTCCGCGCTGTTCCCGCTTGGCGGTGTGGGCGCGGTGCTGTGCGGCATCTTGATGGACCGCTTCAACCCGAACCGGATCATTGCCGCGTGCTATGCGCTGACCGCGGTCAGCGTGTATCTGATCGGCCAGGCCGTTGGTAATGTCGGACTCCTGATGCTTGCCGTGTTCGCAGCGGGCGTGCTGATGAACACCGCGCAGTCGTCGCTGCCCGCGCTCGCGGCGGCGTTCTATCCGACCCAGGGGCGCGGCACGGGCGTCGCGTGGATGCTCGGCATCGGCCGCTTCGGCGGGATTGCCGGCTCGTTTCTCGTCGCCGAACTGGCGCGCCGGCAGTTTTCGTTCGGCGGGATCTTCGCGGTCGTTGCGGTTGCCGGACTGGTGGCGTGCGTCGCGCTGCTGGTCAAGCAGATCGCGCATCCGCAGCGGGCGACGGAGGTGAGGGCGGCGGCGGGGTCGTTGGGGCATTGAAGCGCGTTGCGCGTCGGTCCGACACGCCACGCGAGGTGCCCAGCAAAAACAACCCTAGCCGCTACGCACCGTGGCCGGCTGTGCGGATGGCGTCACTGGCGAACTCTCTGCCTTGACCGGCGCCGCATTCGCCGCGAACAGACACTGCTCGACGATATCCCGGAACGCGGTCGCCGTGCGCGCACTTGCAACGATCGCCGCATCCGCGACGCGCTCTGTCTGACCGCCCACACCCACCACCATCGTGATACCGCGCGAGCGCTCCTGGATACGCCTGAGCAGGTTGCGCAGATACGGCGGCGATTCGGCCGCGTCGAGCGTGATGATGCAGACGAGCGTCGAGTTCTTGAACGCCGAGGTATCGACAGTGCCCGCGCGCAGGTCTTCGTAGTTCGCGACGAGCGGCTTGAAGCCGCGGCGCGCGAGCAGTTGTCCCGCGATCGCGGCGGTCGGCGCATCGAATGCGCCACGGCCGGCGATAATCAGAATCTGCGCGCGATCCGGCGGCGGCGCGGACGGCTCGACGGTTACGCCGCGCGCGGCCGCGTCATCCTTCGCTTCCGGCATCGGCGTCGGCGCGAACTCAGGATGCGGGCGCTGATCGGGCGCGCCTTCCACCGTCTCCAGATTCTCGACGATGTCGAGCAGCGCCTCGTTCATGCGCGCGAGCTGATCGGTCGTGAACACGCCGCGCAGCGCATCGTTACGCGCAAGGCGCAGCCCTTCGCGCGCCACGTCGTCGTAGTAATCGATCAGCGACATCTCGCGCAGTATCCGCTCGGCCTGCACGATCGCTTCGTGCGGGTCGTCGGCGAGCAATCGCTGATAGAAGTTCTGCGCGGGTGTCAGCGCGGGCTGATCGCCGAGCAGCACGGTCAGGAAGCGCAACCGCTCCGCGTAGCGGCCGAGCGTGACGACGCACAGCGTGAGCGGCGTGGACAGCACGAGGCCGATCGGCCCCCACAGCCAGCTCCAGAAGATCGCGGCCACGACGACCGCGAGCGGCGACAGCCCCGAGCTGTGTCCATACAGCAGCGGCTCGACCACCTGGCCCGCGATCACGTCCACCACCACGAACATGATCAAGGTCCACACGGCCATCGTCCATTGCGGCTGGATCGCGGCGGCGAGCATGGTCGCCGTCAGCGCGGCGATCCAGGTGCCGATATACGGCACGAAACGCAGCAACGCAGTCAGTACGCCGAACAATAGCGCGCCTGGCACGCCGATGATCGCGAGCCCGATCGAGATCGTCGCGCCCGCGCCGACGTTCACGCCCAGCTGCGCGACGAAGTAGCGCGACAGGCGGCTCGCGGCGTCGTTGATCGCGGTGGTGGTGCGATGCAGGTCGCGTGAACCGAACAGACGTATCAGCCGGTCGCGCAGGTCTTCACGCTGCAGCAGGATGAAGATCGTTACGACGAGCACGATGAAGCTCGTCTCGAGCGGCCCGACGACCGGCGTGAACACGCGTTGCGCGACCTGCAGCGGCGATGGCGCCGGCTCGTGCACTTCGACCGGCATCGGATTCGTCGCCGTCGGCTTCGACGAGCGGCCGCGCGGCTGCCGTTCGGCCGGCCGTTCCGGCGTCACGCGCTGGAGCGCGGCCGCGGCGCGTTGCAGCAGATTGTCCGCGCGTCCGACGGTCTTCTCCTGCACCGTCTCGATCTTCGCTTCGATCGCTTCCTGGTATTGCGGCAGCGAACTCGCGAGCTGCGCGATCTGCGCGCCGATCAGCGTGCTGACCGCGAGCAGCGAGACCAGTGCAGTCAGCACCGCGACGAAGATCGACGGCAGCTGGCCAAAATGCAGCCGTCGCAGGAACGATACAAGTGGTGCGAGCAGGAAGCTCAGCAGCACCGCGAGTGTGATCGGAATCAGCACCTCGCGCGCGAAGTACAGTCCGCTCACTACTACCCCCGCCGTGATGATCGACGTGAGGCCGTGCATGGTGGGCGTGCCGGGCGGATAGACCCGGTTCGGCGGCCGTTCGGGTGTGGGTAGATTGAATTTCATGTACCGCTCTCTTCGTGACGCTTCATGACGTTGCTTGACGATGCAGAACGCGTGCAAGTATGTCAGAAGGCGCTCAGCGGTTGCGTGACGGTTCGACGGGCCACGTCGCCGACAGGTGCGCGAGCACCGCGCGCGCAACCGCTTCGGGGCGTTCGCGCGGCGGGAAATGTCCCGCGCCCGCCACCAGTTCGCGGCGATAGCCGGCGCTGAAATGCGCGTCGAGCCCTTCGGACGTGGCGGGTTCGTCGCACATGTCTTCGGCGCCCTGCAGCATCAGCGTAGGCACGCCGATGTGGTCGATCGTGTGCAACCGTGCGGTCAATGCGGCGTAGGCCGGGTCCGACAGTTCGTCCGCACGCCAGCGGCGCCGGTAGCCGTTCAGCGTGACCGGCACCCAGTCGGGATTGTCGAACGCGGCTGCGGTTGCGGCGAATTCGGTGTCGTCGAACCAGCCCGGCGGCGACCACGTTTCCCACTGAATCCTTGCGAAGCCTTTCGGATCGGCACGTACCGCGTCCGGTCCGCCATCGAGCGACATGAACCACTGGTACCAGAACCGGCGCGCCTGCGAGAACGATGCCGGCAGCTCGAATTTCGCGTTCGGCTGGAACGCGAGCGCGATCGCCGCGATAGTCGGCACGCGCTGCGGAAAGAGCGCCGCGAGCGTGTAGGCGACGCGGGCGCCCCAGTCGTGTCCGACTACCGCGAAGCGTTGCAGGCCGAGCGTATCGGCGAGATCGATTGCGTCCTGAGCGATCGCGACAGCGGAGCCGTCGCGCACGGTATCCGCACGCAGAAAACGCGTGTGGCCGCTGCCGCGCAGCTCGGGCACGATCGTGCGATAGCCGGCGGCATTGAGCGCGTTCGCGACGGGTGTCCATGCGCGTGCCGCGTCGGGCCAGCCATGCAGCAGCATGACGGCGGGCGCGTTCGGGTCGCCGGAATCGGTGAAGGAGATGTCGAGCGTGGGCGTCGTGGCGTGGCGCGTTTCGATGGCCATATCGTGTTCCTTCCTTCATGTGCCGTGGGCAGGAGCGACCCGATTGCGGCCGGCACTGCCCGAAGCGATCTCACGACTTTACACCGATCGCCGCTGCCTCCGCATGATCGACGATGACCGCGGCTGTGCGGAGCGCGATGCGACGCTCACTGTCCCAGTTGCCGCAGCGGCTTGCCCGCCATCAGGTTGCGCTCGATCTGCTCGAGCGAAGCCGAACGGGTCTCCGGCACATAGCGCAGCGTGACGAGGATGAAGAGCGCATTCAACGCTGCGTAGAGCCAGAAGGTCTGCGCATGACCGAACGTGTTCAGCAGCGTCAGGAAGGTGGCGCCCGCCACCGTATTCGCGATCCAGTTCACGAACGTGGACGCGGCGATGCCGAAATCGCGGCCCTTGATCGGCTGGATCTCCGCGCACAGGATCCAGATCATAGGACCCGCCGACATCGCGAAGCCGACGATGAAGAGCAGCAGCGCGGCGACCGCCACCATCTGCGTCGTGCCCGACGTGATGCCGATGTGCAGCATCGCGCCGAGCGTCGCGAGCGATGCCGCCATCACCGTGAAGCCGATGTAGAGGATCGGCTTGCGGCCCCAGCGGTCCACGAGCCCGATCGCAATGAAGGTCGACGCGACGTTCACCGCACCGACGATCACGGTGCCCCACAGCTGGTCGTGCGCGGAGCCGTAGCCAGCCAGTCCGAAGATACGCGGCGCGTAATACATCACGACGTTGATGCCGGTGAGCTGCTGCATGATCTGCAGCAGTACACCGAGCCACACTGAACGCCGGAAGTTAGGATTGCTGCGAAAGAGCCCCCAGCCTTCCTGGGTGATCTTCAGCTGGTCGCGGATCTCGCGCATTTCGACGTCGATTTCCTTGCTGTCGGTGCGCAGATGTTCGAGCACCGTCTGCGCTTCCTTCTCGCGGCGCACACTCATCAGCCAGCGCGGGCTTTGCGGCAACAGCAGCAGTCCAGCGAGCAGCGCAAGCGCGGGGAACGCGATCACGCCGAGCATCCAGTGCCAGTTGCCGGTGCCGCTGAACGCGGTGTTCGACAGGAACGCGGCGAGAATGCCGACCGTGATCATCAGCTGGTTCAGCGAAATCATCGCGCCGCGCATCGTGCGCGGCGCGATCTCGGACAGATAGAGCGGCGCGGTGAACGACGCGATGCCGACCGCGATACCCAACAGCACACGTCCACCGATCAGGAAGCGCGGATCCGGCGAAAACGCGCAGACCGCGGATGCGCACGCGAACAGCGCCGCGCCGATCATCAGCGAATATTTGCGGCCGATCGCCTTGGCCATCCAGCCGGACAGGAGCGCACCGAGCGCGGCGCCGACCATCATCGAGCTGACGATCCATTCCTGCACCTTGTCGCTGACGTGAAACTGCTTGGCGATGAATGGCAGCGCGCCGGAGATCACGCCGATGTCGAGGCCGAACAGCAGGCCCGCGAGCGCGGCGATGGCGCAGGTCATGACGACCTGAAAGCGCTTGTGCGACCCGGCCGCGTGCGCGGACAGCCCATGGTGTGCGGACGACATGACGTTCCCTTCCGGTTGACGTTGGACCGGGCGCCATCTGCGTCGCGCGAGGCGTGCTGCGCGCGTGTTTGCGGGGTCGAACGCACGTCGTTCACAGCGTGTCGCGGCCCTGGCGCCGACTGGCGATCAGGTCAGCATTCGCCGTGCCCAGCAGCGGCGCCCGCAGCGCCAGACGCTAGAGCTTCGGGCAGGACATGACCTGCAGCGGCTGCGTCGTGATGCCTGGCTTGCCGTCGGTGGCCTCGGTGCCTTGCGGTGGCGTCGAGATCAGCCGCACGCCGCGGGGTCCCGCATTCGCGAGCGCGTATTTTTCCTCGCTGCCTTGCGGTTGCCAGTACGCGCGAAAGAGCGAACCGCCTTCGCTGAAGACGAGCAGCTTGCCGTGCGTCGTCTGGCCGCCGGAGACGAAGTCGACTGCTTCACCGTCGCGCAGCGCAAAGCCGGCGTCGGCGCTACCGGACGAGCCTGGGCCGACCAGCTTGCCGCATGGCGCATCGCCAGTGCCAGTATCTGCAGGAGAGTTTGCAGCGGGCGCGGCATTGTCGGCTGCATGCGCGGGCTCGGTGACGAAGCATGCTGCGCCGAGCAGGCATGACGACAGCGCAAGCGCAAAGCCAGTTTTCACGCGGGACCTCCTGGGTCGGAGAACGATCTCGCGTCGGCAGCAAGCGATGTGCCTGCGCGATTTGCAGCTGACAGGCTGCTAAGGGCCGCGGAGGGACGAAGAAAAAGAGGCGTTGCGCCGCCAAGACTGCACACGGCGCAACGACACCCAAGGAGACGGTTCAGGCCACGGCTTCCGCGAGACGTTCGGCGCCGGCCGGCGCGCGCGCCGGCTTGATGGGCTCGGCCTGCGCGAAGTGCTCGACGAGGTGATCGACGAACGTGCGCACCTTGGCCGGCAGATGATGGCGGCTTGGATACGCGATGTTGATCTCGATCTGCGGCAACTCGTATTCGGGCAGCAGCTTGACGAAACGGCCACGCTCGAGATCGCGACCGACGAGGTAATCCGGCAGTACCGCGACGCCCATGTCGAGCAGTGCGAACTGGCGCAGCATTTCGGTGTTGTTCGCGACGATCGCGTTGGCGGGCCGCACGCGCACTTCGCCGTTGGGACCGGAGAACACGCGCTCATCGCCGAAGTATTCGGTCGGCAGGCTGAGGCATGCGTGTTCCGCGAGCCGTTCGGGGCGCGTCGGCACGCCGCGTTTGTGCAGATACGTCGGCGTCGCGCATACGGTCATGCGGCTCGACATCAGGCGGCGGGTGACGATGGTCGAGCTGCGCATCTGCCGCACGGCCACGATGCCGACGTCGTAACCTTCCTCGACGAGATCCACCTGGCGGCTCACCAGCGTGACGTCCGGCACCACCTTCGGATAGCGCGCGGTGAAGCTCTGCAGCACCGGCGCGAGATTGTGCAGACC
The DNA here is from genome assembly GCF_003443895.1 of Paraburkholderia phosphatilytica. Classification (GTDB taxonomy): domain Bacteria; phylum Pseudomonadota; class Gammaproteobacteria; order Burkholderiales; family Burkholderiaceae; genus Paraburkholderia; species Paraburkholderia phosphatilytica. The sequence goes on from NZ_QQOA01000011.1 coordinate 86,164, forward strand.
GAACACGACGGGCGCGACGATGCGCAGCGTGCCCACCGGCTCGTGATTGCGCGCCACCACCATCTGCTCGACGTCCTCGAGTTCATCGAGAATCTGCCGCGCGCGTTCCAGATACACCTGACCGGCTTCGGTCAGCGAGAGGCTGCGGGTCGTGCGGTTGAGCAGCCGCGTGCCGAGCCGGCCTTCGAGGTCCGCCACATGACGCGTCGCGACCGCGCTCGAAATACCCACCGCGGTGGCCGCTCGGGCGAATCCGCCCAGCTCCGCCACCTTGGCGAACACGCGCATCGACTGCAAATGGTCCATGGGTCGGCTCCTGCTGCAAGAACACTTTCGTTGATCGGTGATGCACTGCCCATCGCTGCATTGTGCGAACAATGGCCGCCAGTCAAGGCGCCTCGACACACAAGCAGTATGGAGCGGGGACCATGGCCAGACGCTGTCCGTAATATGGCCGATTTGTCAGTTGAGTCTGGACCGTGCGTTCGATACGGGCGCGGCAAGCGGGTTAATCGGCCGTTGGCGCCGACGGAAGTTGCCGATGACCCCTTGGCCCAGCCGCAATGTCACGAAAGCGCCACAGGCGGTATGGGGGGCTCCAGGTGCCATCGGGCGCAGGCGGTGCACCTGAAAAGGGCACGAACCCTGAGTGGGAAAGCGCACCGACCATGTTTCGGCCGGCGTTGCTTACTGTTCGCAAGCCGCGCACGACGCGGCATGGGAGGCGCGGGTTGCCGAGGACGCTGTGGGGCGTACGGCCCGCCATAAATAATCGAGACAAAAGGATGTACTGCAATGAAACCTGTCGTTTTCAGTGGGGGACATTTCGGCTGGCTGCATGAGGCCGAAGGCGCGAGCGGCGTGGTGATGTGCAATCCGCTCGGCCACGAAGCCATGTGGCTTCATCAGGCGATGCGTCGTTTTGCGGACGCACTCGCGGCGCGCGGCATACCTGTGCTGCGCTTCGACTATCTGGGCACCGGCGATTCGCTGGATGGCCCCGACCTGCTGCATCCCGCGCGCTGGGTCGGCGAGACGCTGCAGGCGATCGAGTACTTCAGGAATGTGACAGGCGTCGAACGCGTGTCGCTCGCGGGGTTCCGCTTCGGCGCGACGATCGCCGCGCTCGCGGCGACGCAGGTCGACGTGGATGCGCTCGCGCTGTTCGCGCCGGTCGTGCAGATGCGGCTCTACATGCGCGAGATGAGCGTGCTGCATCAGACGTGGCGGCAGAAAGCGCAACTCGAAGCCGGTGAATGCCTGACGCCCGCCGGCGCGTTCGACGTGCTGGGTCATCGTTTCAGCGACACGGGTCTCGACGAACTGCGCGAGCTCGATCTGCGCACGATATCGAACGGGCGCGCGCCCGCGCCGCGCATCCTGATCGCGCACAGCGGTCTGCGCGACAACAGCGATGCGCTGGCCTCACATTACGTGTCGCAAGGCGCCGCCGTGGAGTCGATCGAGTTCGATCACTACACGCAGACGCTGCAGCCGGCCTGGCTCACCGAACCGCCCGATCTCGCGATCGACGGCGCGGCGAAGTGGTTCGCGCAGACACTCGCAGATGTCGCGCCGGGTGCGCAGCGCCGGGTCGCTGCCGCGCAGATGCCCGCGCAGCCCGCGCTCGTGATGCCCGGCGTGACCGAGTATCCGGTCGGCGTGGGCGATGGCCGCATGTTCGGCGTGCTGTCGATGCCATCGCGGCAAGCGCCGCCTGCCAGCACGCCGGTGCTGCTGATCGCGAACACGTCGGCCACGCACCACATCGGCGATGGGCGCTTCAGCGTCGAACTCGCGCGGCAACTCGGGCAGCTCGGTTACGCGACGCTGCGTATCGACGCGGGCGTGCTCGGCGACAGTGCCGGCGCCATCCATAACCGCGTGATGGGGCTCACGCCGTTCGATACGATCGGCGCGGATCTGTCCGATGCCGTCGACTGGCTGACGAAGTGCGGCTACCGTCACATCGCGCTGTTCGGCATCTGCGCGGGCGCGTACGCGGCGCTGCGCGCGGCGCGCGCCAATCCGGCGGTGCGCGCGCTGGTGCTCGTGAATCCGGCCAGTTTTCATCTGCCTGATGGCTGCACGATGGTCGGCTCGACGCAGATTCCGCGCGGCTCGCCGCGCGCGCATCTGCGCTCGATGTGGCGCGCCGGGAAGTGGGCGCAGGTGCTGCGTGGGGAAGTGCGGCTCGCGCCGGTCGTGCGCACGATGTGGCGTCATGGCGTCGCGCAGTTGCAGGGCGCGGTCGCGAACTACACGAACGACATGCTGTGCGCGAGCAACTTCAGCCACGAGGTGCGCGGCCTGTTCCGCCGGCTCGATGCGAACGGCGTGCATGTGCGGATGCTGTTCAGCCCGCGCGATCACAGTCTCGACGAGCTCTACATGCACTTCGGCGTGAACGGTCAGCGCCTGCGCAGGCTGTCGCGCGTGCGCGCGCTGATCTTCAGCACGATGGATCACGAAGTGCTGGATCGCGGCTCGCGCGAGCATGTGGTCGCGATCTGCCACGCGCTGCTGCACGAGGCGTTCTTCACCGCGTCGATGGGCGAGTCTGCCGCGCCGACGCTGACGCCGGCGGAAGAAGCCGTCTTCACGCCGGGCGCCGAGGCCGCGAACGAGCCGTACGGACCCAACGCCATCCGCTTCGATTCGGGTGTCGCGTCGAACGTGTGGACGCACGGCCGCTAAGGCAATCGGCGCTCACCTGGTGAGCGCCGAATCGACAAGCCGTTTCATGTGATGGACCAGACAACTCGACACGCGCGCGCTCAGCGCGCGTCGTCGAGCTTCGTCGTGATGGTCTGCTGCCAGTGCGGCGCTTTCATGTCGATCCACGTCGACACCGGCGCGATCCTGCCATGGCACACCACTACGATCGCGAGCGCGATCGCCGCGTAGGTGGTGGTCAGATCGCGCCTTAGCGCGACCGTGCGTGCGCTTCCCGTCACCTGTTCGACTACGTAGCCCGCCTGGCGCTTGAACATCGGCGCGCAGGTGAGCGTGGCGACGAGCGTGCCGAGCGCCATGCCGGTGACGACCTCGGCGGTGGTGTGGAAGCCGAACAGCTTGCGCGAGATCCCGATCACGAGCGCGAATGCGAGGCCGCCCAGGAACATGTTCAGCACGCTATGACGGCGCGTGTGCGTCGCGCAGATTGCGCACACTGTGGGATAGACGGCGCTCGCGAGCATCGTGTGCCCGCTCACGACCGTGAAGTGCAACGCCTGCACCTCGATGCCCCAGCCCGCGTACGCGACCTTCGTCGCGGCGACGATCGCGGCGCCCGTGCTGAAGCAGATGGCCCACGTGATCAGCGCGCGCCACGCGCGGATGAATCCGAGCCACAGGAAGATGAACGCGGCCAGCGGCCCTGTCAGATACGGGTCGCCGAAATTGGTGAGGAAGAACAGCAGGTGTCCGATTGGGTGTCCGATGATGAGCCCCGTCAGTGTCGTGAACCGCGCGTGAAGACTGTTGTGGCCCGCGTCCGCTAAACGCGGAGACGCAGGCACGTCACGCCGCGCAGTTCAGTTGAAGTTCAGTGATGACCGTCCGACACGACCCAATGCCTCGCATGCCGTGTCGCTCTCCAGTGTTTGTGGGTCGGCGTCCACGTATCGTTCCCGGCCAGAGTGTGAGCATCTGTATCGGGCAGATCGAGCACCGTCTCGTCGTTGTCGGCGAGCATTGCGGCGTTCATCGCGCGCTGATGGGCTTCCCGCATTGCGCGGCAGCCAGTCCAGTGCGGGTGCGCGAGGCAGCGATGACTGATCGGCGGGATTGCGTTCGCATCGCCAGCCATTGCTTCGCTCTGCGATGGATCGGTAAGAACGGGCGCGATGTCGGTGGGTTGAGCGGATGCATTCGGTAAAAGCGGCGCATTCGGTGTGGGATTGTGCGTGTCGCTTGTACCGATCACACCTTGCGTCGTGGTTGCGGACAGACGCGCCGCGGCCATCAGCGTGTTCGTTGGCGAGAGGGTTGGAGAGGGCGTGGGCGCGTCGGCTGCGCGCTCAACGTCCTGCACGTCTTCGGTATTGAGGTTCGGTCCCGACAGATGATCGAACGCGGACTTCGCGGCGATTCCCGTCATCAGCGCAATCGCGCACGCACCGTAAATCAGGTTGTTGCGACGTCTTAGCGAAATGGGTCCACGACGCGCGTTAGCATCGTAACTGGAAGTAAAAGAAGTAACGTGTGGGGGGCGTGACTCAGCGCTCGCATTCGCGTCGTTCGATGCTTCACGTGCGCCGCCGGGCGCTGGGCGAAATGCCGTCGAGCCCGCGCGCAATGGGTCTTGCGCGACATTGCTCACGCGCGGTCCGCGCATGCCGCCTCGGGGGCGAGAGGGTGGTGGCTGGTCCCGATTCATTCACACGAAGCGGCTTACGCGGTGTTGATCTGGTGCCGCTCTTCCTTGAGAATGGGCGCCAGTCCGGATGGCCTGAATGTTCAGTAGATGTCCTTTTTCGCTTTGCGGCCGGTATCCGTATGTGCGGGCTCGCACACAACTGTTGCTACGTCACACGCGTTTATTTTTTTAGTGGCACGATGGGATAATCCATTGCGTCATACGTCTAACGCGAGTGACTGCTACAGTCGATTCTGGCAAAGCGCACCCGGCTTTCCATGCGCCCGCTCACGCAACCGCTCAAGCGGCGCCAGTATCGCGAAGCTGCTTCATCGGACCGGAAGAGGCAGGCAGTTTGCGGTCACTACTCGAACAGGCCATTCACAGGGGAGGGGGAATATCAACCGTGTGAGGCTCCGGTATGAAAAGTCAAGCTTGTCGAACGCTCGTGTTTGTCTCGCGCACGTCGGGACAACAGCAGCTTCACGACACGCTGCGACAGTCCGGTTGGAACGTCGCGGTGCTGGGAACTGCCCAGCAGGTCAAGCGGTATCTGTCCAAAGCGCAGGCTACGGTCGGCGTCTTCGACTTCGCCAGCGGATTTTCCGCGGCTGAAGTCGCCAGCTTCAAATCAAGCTTCATCAGTCGCGAAGTCGGCTGGGTGGGTCTGCTTGGTGCCGGGCAACTCGCCAACGAAGCGCTGCGCGATGTGATCCGCAATTACTTCTCGCGCTACCTGACGCTGCCGTGCGAAATGGAGCGCATCGTTGAAGCGGTCGGCCACGAGCATGGAATGATCCTGCTCAACGACCGGCCCGTTGCCGAGAGCAGCAAGGAAGACATCGTCGGTGCGTGCGCCGCGATGAAGGAGCTGTTTCGCTCCATCAGCAAGGTCGCCAATACGGATGCGCCCGTGCTGATTCTCGGCGAGTCCGGTACCGGCAAGGAACTGACTGCCAACGCGATCCACAAGCGTTCGATTCGCCGCAACGGCCCGTTCATCGCGATCAACTGCGGTGGCTTGCCGCATCAACTGGTGCAGTCGGCGCTGTTCGGTTACGAGCGCGGCGCGTTTACGGGCGCTTACCAACGCAAGATCGGTCGCATCGAGTCCGCGCATGGCGGCACGTTGTTTCTCGACGAGATCGGCGATCTGCCGCTTGAAAGCCAGGCTGTGCTGCTGCGCTTTCTGCAGGAGCGCAAGATCCAGCGGCTTGGCAGCACCGAGACGCTGGATGTCGACGTGCGGGTGATTTCCGCGACGAACGTCAGCCTCGAAAAAGCCGTTGCGGAAGGCACGTTTCGTGCTGACCTCTATCACCGTCTCTGCGTGCTGAACATCGTGGAGCCGCCGTTGCGCGAGCGCGGCACCGATATCGAGCTGCTCGCGCATCACATTCTCGACTGCTACCTGGAAGACGGGCAGCGGTTGATTCGCGGCTTTTCCGATTGCGCGGTGAAGGCGATGTACACGCATCAGTGGCCCGGTAACGTGCGCGAGCTGGTGAACCGTGTGCGTCGAGCGATCGTGATGGGCGAGGGCCGGGTGATCACCGCGGTGGATCTCGAACTGGAAACGTGGTCGGCCGAGCGCGACGCGACGCTGAACCAGGTGCGTGCGGCCGCGGAACTCGAAGCAATCGAAAGTGCGTTGATGCGCCATGGCGACCGTCCGCATCCGGCTGCGCGCGAACTCGGCATTTCGCGCGCCACGCTGTACCGGTTGATGGCGAACCACGGTGCGCGCCGGCGCGATCACGACCAGACCGTGGTGGCAAGCAGTGCGGGCGCCTCTCAGATGGGCCATTCCGTGGGTCATCCGGTTACGCAGCAGGCGCGCGAGATTGAAGAAGTCGAGGAGTGCGTCGCCGCCGCGACCAACGACGACAGCGTCTATCCGTCTCCGTCACGCAGACGCGCGGGCGAGTGATTCCGCCCGCTTCGTCGCTTCACTTCTTTTCGTTTCATTCAGCAGGACAGGCGGCTTGAAGCCGCCGCCCGTTTCACTTCCTCACTTCACTCAATCACGCAGTACGCCCATACGTATCTTCGAAGCGGACGATGTCGTCCTCGCCGAGATACGCGCCGGACTGCACCTCGATGATCTCGAGCGGCGTCTTGCCCGGATTCTTCAGACGGTGCACGGTACCGAGCGGAATATAGGTCGACTGGTTCTCGGTCAGCAGGAAGGTCTCGTCGCCGCAGGTCACCTGCGCGGTGCCGCGCACGACCACCCAGTGCTCGGCGCGATGATGGTGCATCTGCAATGACAGCATTTCGCCCGGCTTGACGACGATGCGCTTCACCTGGAAGCGATCGCCCGAGTCGATCGAATCGTAGTAGCCCCACGGACGGTGCACCTTGCGGTGGTTGTCCGCTTCGGGTCCGTTCTCGGCGCGCAGCCGCGACACGATCGACTTGATCTGCTGCGCGTTCTGGCGGTCCGCGACGAGAATCGCGTCCGGCGTTTCCACGACCACCACGTCGCGCAACCCGACGCAGGCGATCAGACGTCCCTGCGAATGCGCGAACGAATTCGCGGTGTCCTCGAACATCACGCGGCCGCGCGCCACGTTGCCCGCGACATCCTTCGGCAGGATTTCCCAGATCGCGTCCCACGAGCCGACGTCGGACCAAGCCGCATCCATCGGCACCACGATGCCGCGCATCCCGCATTCGCCGAGCTTCTCCATCACGGCGTAGTCGATCGAGTCGTCCGGGCACGCATCGAAGTCTTCGGCGCCCAGGCGCACGAACACGTCGTCGCGCGAACCGTTGGCTAGCGACGCCTTGCAGGCCGACAGCACGTCGGGTCGCGCCTTGCCGATCGCGGCGAGCCACGTCGACGCGCGCACCACGAAAATCCCGCTGTTCCACCAGTATTCGCCCGATTGCAGGTACTGCTCCGCGAGCTCGCGGTGCGGCTTTTCGACGAAGCGATCGATCTCGAAGCCGCCGTTCGCACCGAGTTCCGCACCCGCGCGAATGTAGCCATAACCCGTTTCAGCGCGGCGCGGCACGATGCCGATCGTCACGACGGCGCCATCGGCTGCGTACTGCGCCGCGCGGCTCACGACTGCATGGAACGCTTCGGTGTCGGGCACCGCGTGGTCTGCCGGCATCGCGACGAGAATCGCGTCCGCGCTTTTCTCGGCCGCGACAAGTGCCGCCGCGGTCAGCGCCGGCGCGGTGTTGCGCGCGCACGGTTCGAGCACGATGCGCGCGGGCTTGCCGCACTTGCGCAGTTGCTCCGCGCTGATGAAGCGATGGCTTTCGCCGCACACGAGCAGCAGTTCGTCCGAGATCGTGCACAGGCTCTCGAGTCCATCGAGACGTCGCGCCGTGGCGGCCAGCAGCGATTCTTCGCCGAGCAGCTCGATCAGCTGCTTCGGATACTGCTCGCGCGACAGCGGCCAGAGCCGCGTACCCGAGCCGCCCGCGAGAATCACAGGCTGGATCGTGAGCGGCGCAGCGGTGTGCTGCGAAGGGTTGGCAGGGGTATGAGGTGCAAGAGTCGTACTCATCGATCGGCTCCGTGATGAAGGGGCAATGGTTCCACTCGTTGGCGCGGCAAGCCGGCGCTAAACCGGTTTGTCCGCATTGGGGGGCGCGCGTTCCATCGCGCGGCCGGCCCGCATCCATGCGGCGGAAGACGAAAACACGGACTTACCTTAACGGCGCCGATGAACGCCGCTCTGTTCGGAGTCGAACTTAAGCGTTCCGCGTAGTGGCCTTTAGCGGCAGGGTTTGAGCCGCGTGTGACGCAAAGTCCGACGCAAAGCCCGCGGGCGCATTCGCATGCGTCGCTGCGCTGCACATGCTGCGCAAGCGAAGTGCCGCGAGCGTTGAAACTGACAGCGAGCTTGTGCTGCGTTGACGGACGGCTGATGACGCGAATTCGCGTTTGCTCGCGCGATGTGCAGACGAAAGAGCCCATGCACGCAACGGGTGCAATGCGTTGCGCGACGGGTAAGTCTTGCTGCGCGGCTCCCGCGCTTGCCGCACTATCTACCGCATTTGACAGACGGGAACTAAGTTCTTTTCGGTCTGCGCAAAACGTTAAGGTTTGCTATGCATCGCACCGTGCGACGTAATGATCAGGTATCCGTAGTAATTAATTCTTCGTATTTGAAGTGCATGATCGACGAGATGTCGCGTGGTGCCAAAGCGCTTTTCACAAATGAGACAGTTTCGCGCGTGTGCGCATGGGCCCTTTCGTGTGCTTACGGCTTAAACGAAGCGCGAACGATGGCGGGCATCGGTGCCGCAGCCCTCACCCAGTGGTGCTTTCAGGGGCCTGAAACGCACTGCAACAATTTGCAACAGGTGCACATGCCCCCCTGCAGCGTCTCGAAACCGTTCAAATGTGAGACAGGTGACCGGGGTTAACCAGAGGATCATTTCACACATCTTCAACGATCGCCTGTAGAAACAAAGACTTGGAAAGGCTGGCATGGTCTTCGCTGATAGAGGGACGTCACACGGAGGACATCTCGCCGGCAAATGCACGGCGGGTAAGTGAGGTTTGATGCGCTGCGGAAAAATTTTCGCGCCTCGAGCTTGGCAATTTCACCCTCTGCATACCCCTTAGGTATGTCGAAAGACCTGGCGGAAACGATCATGCCCGACACGAACAATCAACTCGAAAACCACCTGCTAGCCGCGCTGCCACCATCCGATCTGGCAGCGATCGCCCCGCACCTGAAGCTGCAGCGCCTGCGTCCGGGGCAACTCCTGTCGGACTCGGGAGAATCGATCAAGCAGATCTACTTCCCGACCACAGCGATCGTCTCGATGATCTTCCTGATGGCCGATGGCGCCACCGCCGAAGTTGCCGCGGTCGGCAACGAAGGCGTGATCGGCGTACCGGTGCTGATGGGCGGCGTCACGATGCCGACCCGCATCGAAGTGCGCAGCGGCGGCTACGCGTACGCGATGAACGCGCAGCTGTTCAAGCGCGAATTCGAGCGTCATGGCTTCATGCATCAGCTCATGCTGCTCTATATCCAGGCACTCCTCACGCAGATCGCGCAAAGCGCGCTCTGCAACCGGCACCACCATGTCGTGAAGCAGGTGAGCTGCTGGCTGCTCCTGACGCAGGACCGCCTGAAGTCCAACGAACTGGCAGTCACGCAGCAACTGATCGCGACGATGCTCGGCGTGCGCCGGGAGGGCGTCACCGAAGCGGCCGGCAAGCTGCAGGACGCCGGACTCATCTGCCAGCGCCGCGGCCACATCACGATCCTCGATCGCGAAGGCCTCGAGCAGCATGCATGCGAATGCTACGGCATCGTCAAACGCGAATTCCAGCGCCTTCTGCTCGCGAGCGGCGCCGGAGACCGGAGCAACGACGGGGAGGAGACATCGGCGATGTCGGCCTACAGAAGAAGCCGAGACCTCATGGGGTACTCGCGGGCGGTCGAGTGCTGAACAACGCGTTCAGTGGGAGGCGGACACCAGGTCCGTAACTGATGCAGGTGTGCGTTGCGAAAGCGCAGTCGCACCGTTCGTCCAATGCAGGGCGCGCGGTGGCTACCCGCTTTTCGTCACGCGCATCGCTACTGGAAAACATCATGAGAAAAATAGTCAAGGTCGTCGCGTTTTTGATGTGCTGGGTCATGGCCGGTTGTTCGCTCGCCCCAGGACCGTATCTCGATCCCTCGCGCATGAATCAGGAAACGCAGGACACGAAGAGCCAGCCGGTGTACCCGGTGCAGCTCATCACCGCGAAAACCATCGCACAGCAGGTCTCGCTCACTGAAAACCAGAACAACCCGCTGCCGGCGCCGGTGCCGGCCGGCGTCCAGGATTATCACGTGGGCGCGGGCGACGTGCTCGGCATCACGGTCTGGGGTCACCCCGAGCTGACGGTCAACGGCGCGGGCGCCGCACCGCTGCCTGGCGGCGCGGGCCTCGATGCGGGCGGCGCTGCCGCAAGCGCGCCGACCTCTCCGGGCGGGGCGGTCGATCCGGCGGGCGAGCGTGTCGCCGCGGACGGCACCATCTATTTCCCGACGATGGGCCGTATCCACGTGGCCGGCATGACCACCCAGCAGATCGGTCAGATGATGATCAACAAGCTCGCGGGCTATGCGGTGAAACCTCAGCTCGACGTGCGGGTCATCCAGTACCGCAGCCAGCAGGTGCAGATGGCGGGTCAGGTCAAGAATCCTGGTGCGCTGCCTATCACCGACATGAAACTCACGGTCGTGGATGCGATCACACGTTCTGGCGGTACGCAGACCGACGCCGATCTCCAGCGTGTACAACTGACACGCGATGGCAAGGTCTACACGCTCGACGTGCAGCGCACGCTCGATCGTGGCGATACATCGCAAAACGTGGTGCTGAAGGCCGGAGACATCGTCTACGTGCCGGACCACAACGCGAGCCGCGTGTTCGTGCTCGGCGAAGTTGCCAAGCCGCAGACGCTGTTCATGGACAAGGGTCGAATGACGCTGGCCGACGCGCTGTCGAACGCCAACAGTATCGCGCCGCTGTCCGCGCAACCGCGCCAGATCCTCGTGATCCGCCGCACGCCGGACGATCCGCAGAAACCGACGATCTTCCGTCTCGACATGACGCAGGTGGACGCGATTTTGCTGTCCACACAGTTCGAGCTCCAGCCACTGGATGTGGTCTATGTCGGTACCGCGGATATCGCGCGCCTCAACCGTCTGCTTGATCAGCTGCTGCCGACTGTGACGAGTCTGTATCTGCTGTATTCAGTCGGCCACAACTAGGACGCGGCATTTTGACGAAGCCATTCCTCCACGGTCATTGTTTAGAGGGACGACCAACGTGAATACGCCGAATTATGTAGATGTACGACCCGTGGGCGCCTCGCGCGACGGTTCGCTACAGGCGCGAGACATGATGCGCCTGCTATCCGACCACGTCTGGACAGTCATCGGTGTCGCTATTGCAGTGATTGCGCTGGCGGCCGCCTATGTCTTCCTCGTGACGCCCGTTTATTCGGCGAATGTGCTGGTCCGGGTGCATGCACCCGACCCTAACCAGCTCGGTATTGCGCCGCAGGGGCAGGTCGTGATGGACCAGCAGACGCCTCCTACGGACGCCGAAATATCGATGATGCAAAGCCGCACGGTTCTCGAACCGGTGATGCAGCAGTTCGGCTACGACCTGTCGGTGACGCCGCGGGAAGTGCCGGTGCTCGGTCTGATCTCGAAGAAATTCGCGACGCCGGGCAGGCCGCTGCATCCGTGGTTCGGGCTCGACTCGTTCGCATGGGGTGGTGAGCGCATCCATATCGATTCGCTGCACGTACCGCCGCAACTCGAGAACGCAAAGCTCCTGCTGCGCGCGCTCGACAACGGCGGCTACGAGCTGATCGATCACGACGGCAACACGCTCCTGACCGGCAAGGTCGGCATGCCGGCGCAGGGCGACGGGATCTCGATGGTGATCTCGCAGCTCGACGCACGTGCCGGCACCGAGTTCAAGGTCCAGCCGTGGAACGAGGTGGACGCGCTGAAGCGTTTCTCCGGTGCCCTCAAGATCCAGGAGAAGGGCAAGGACACAGGCGTCGTGCAGATCGCGTTCGAAAGCAGCAACCCGACGGTTGCGGCGAACGTTGCGAATGCGGTCGCGCAGGGCTATCTCGCCGCGACGGTCGCCGAGCACCGGATGAACGACACGAAGACGCTCGACTTCATCAACGAAGAGCTGCCGCGCCTGCGCGAACAGCTGCGCGATTCGGAATCGAAGCTGACGAGCTACCAGAACCAGGCTGGCTCGCTGCAACCGACTTCTGAAGCGCAGTCGTACCTGCAAGGCGGCATTGACTTCCAGCGTCAGATCGCCGCGCTGCAGCTGCAACGCACGCAGATGCTGCAGCACTTCACGCCGAACAGCCCGCCGGTGCAGAACATCGACGCGCAGCTGGCACAGTTGAACGACGCGAAGGGGAAGTTCGACTCGCGCTTCAACAGCATGCCGGCGTCGGAACGGGCCAGCGCCGACCTGACGCGTAACGCGAAGGTCGCGGAATCGATCTACGTGGCGATGGTGAACAAGGCCGAAGAGCTGACGGTGCGCCGTGCCGGTACGACGGGTGACGTGAACATCATCGACAGCGCGATCCGTCCGGCCGATCCGGTTTCGCCGAACGTGCCCATGGTGATGGCGGCGAGCGCCGCGGTGGGCCTGATGCTGGGCTCGCTGTATGTGTTCGCGCGCAGCCGTCTGCTGACGGGCGTGACCGATCCGCACTTCGTGGAACGCGGCATGAGCGTGCCGGTGTTCGGTTCGATCCTGTACAGCGCGCAGCAGGCTCGCCTCGATCGCGCGATGCCGCGGCAGATGCCGTGGGGTCATCCGCAGTACTTCGACAAGAGCGATAACGGCCCGCTATTGACGGCGGAGCGTGCCGAGCCGGGCACCGCGAACGGTCCGGTCAGCGACGAAACCGCGATCCAGATGACACGCGCGCCGCTGCCGCCGGCCTCGCACTTCCTGCTCGCGCGCAGCTTCCCGCACGATTCGTCGGTGGAAGCGCTGCGCGGCGTGCGGACCGCGCTGCACTTCAACGTGCGCGACGCGTCGGACAACGTCGTGGTGATGACGGGCCCGACGCCCGGCAGCGGCAAGAGCTTCGTCGCCGCGAACCTCGCGGTGCTCGAAGCGGAAACGGCGAAGCGCGTACTGCTCGTCGACGCGGACATGCGCTGCGGCCGGCTCGCGTCGATGTTCAACCAGCCGAACGCGGAAGGGCTTGCCGAGCTGCTCGCGGGCCGCATCGACATTGACCGCGCGATCCGTCCGGTTGGCGTGCCGGGTCTGTCGTTCGTATCGTGCGGCACCTATCCGGACAATCCGTCCGAGCTGCTGATGATGCCGCATTTCCGTAGCCTGCTCGCGGAGTTCAACCGCCGCTTCGATCTGGTGATCATCGACACGCCGCCGCTCCTCGCGGTGAGCGATGCGGCGATCGTCGCGCACGACGTCGGCAAGACGGTGCTCGTGCTGCGTTCCGGCATGCAGACCGAAGAGGAAATCGAGGAAACCGTGACGAAGCTGGAACGCGCGGGCGCGTGGGTGGTGGGTGCGGTGTTCAACGCCGTGCCGCTGCGCCGTAGCGAGAAGCGCAACTACAGCTATATGTCGGCGTATTCGAACCACAACCACGTGGCGGCTTGATAAGGAGAAATCCTTGAGAGACGACTTCGAGGATTACGCCCGCGCAATCGGCATCATTCTCGTGGTGTACGGGCATGTGCTGCGCGGCCTGGCGACTGCGGGCATCGTGCCCGCCGGCCACTGGATCCTCAGCACCGACTACGCGATCTACACGTTCCACATGCCGCTCTTCTTCGTGCTGTCCGGGCTGCATGTGGAGCGTAGCCTGCGGCGCGGCCGCGTGGGTTTCCTGCGCAAGAAGGTCGAATCGATCGTCTACCCGTACGTGCTGTGGTCGCTGCTGCAGGGTGCCGTGCAATGGATGGCGTCCGCCGACACGAACCACCCGTTCGCGCCGGCGGACTTCCTGCGGATCTTCTGGGACCCGTGGGGGCAGTTCTGGTTTCTGTACGCGCTGTTCCTCTGCCAGGTGTTCGTGTGCGTGACGTCGACGCGGCGCACGGTGCTGATCGGCGCGGCCGTGATCGCGTATATCGCGGGCAGCATTCTCGACCTCGGCATGCTGACGCTCGGGCTGAAGTTCTTCCTGTTCTTCGCGACCGGGATCCTGCTGGGCAGCACCGAGCTGCGCAATCTCGCGGCGCGGTTCTCTACGTGGCCGCGTGTCGCGGGAACGTTCGTGCTGCTGGTCGTCGCGATTCATGTTGCGCGGCCGCTCGGCGACTACAACGGCATCGCCGCGCTGCCGGCGACGGCACTTGGCGTGCTGCTCGTCTGCGAACTGTCGTACGTGATGGAGCGCTACAGCGGATTCGGCCCGCTCAGGGCGCTGGGCGTCGCATCGATGCCGATCTATCTCGCGCACATCCTCGCGGGTTCAGGTGCGCGGATCGTGCTGATGCACTTCCATCTCGACAACCTGTATCTGCAGCTTGCTGCGGGTGTGCTGTGCGGATTGCTGGTGCCGCTCGCGATGTATCACGTCGCGGCGCGGATGCGCATCGAGAAGCTGGTCGGCTTTCCCAAAAGCGGCGCGCCGACGCATCGCGGCGGACGCGGCCATGGTCCCGCCGGCGCGCTGAATTGAGCGCAGGCTGGGCGCAAGCGAATGTAACGGACGTAACTGACGTAAGCGCTGAAAACACTGTAACCACGCGCTGGCGATCAGCGCGTGCAGCAGCCAGGTGTCAGAACAGGGACCGATCGGTCGGTCCGCGGCTGCTGGTGCTGGAGAAGAGGCCGCTGAGCCAGCGCCCCGCAGTCTGCTTCGCGGCAGCTGCGGAGACGTTGGGGAAAGGCGCGACGTCGACGATTTCGTGGCGTGCCGCGACTTCCTCGGGCGACAGCATGCGGTCGGTCTTGCGGTCGGCGCGGCGGGCGGCCACGCACAGCGACACGACGATGACGATCGCGACAACTTCCAGCACGGCGTAGGTGATCAGGAGATTCATGGCTTTGAACGATGGGTCGCTGCGCCGCGAGCTGAAACCGAATCTGGTGCATCTCCGGCAGTACCCAGTTTGCCGGCGAATCGCGTTTCCCGATCAGCCGATTAGCTGCCCGTCAGGGGGCTAATTCGGACGATTGCGGGGCGTACGAGTATAAGTCCGGCCGCTTTCACGCGGCTATCCGCCAAATCCCGGATCACTCTGCCGGAACGGGGATCAGGACGATTTTACCGAAGCGTTTGACTGAAGGCAGAAAGCCTTGCCAGTCAAGGCTTTGCGCAACCCGGCGCGGACCGCCGGATGCGTAGTGGGAGGAAACAACAGCTTGTAACAGCCGGCCGGACCTGTGTTCGGCTCCGTACATAGCGGACCAGGTGGGGTGGCTAAAGTGAATTTTGTTGGATGCATCGCAGCATGCGATTTCGATGCCAGCGCAGCCCCGGCAGACGAGGCCGGGCGGCATCACCGCCGCGGTCACGCAATTGCCACAGAAGCCGCAGCGTTGCTTGCTGTCACCACTGAAAGCGCCGGCGGGCAGGAGGATCGGTCCAGCTCGCCGTGCCAGCAGAACCCGCGCACGGTGCGCCGTTTTTTGCGCACTGCAGCGAACCACCTGGCTAGATGGTTCGCGCAATGGACAGAGCGGGCGTCGTCGCACAGAACTCAAACACACACTACTTATGCTGAAGCGCAGTCTCATTGCCAACTACGCAGGTCAGATCGTTACCGTAGCGCTCGGGATGGTGATGGTGCCGGTTTATGTGCGCCATCTCGGTGTCGAAGCCTATGGTCTGATCGCGCTGAACGCCGTGCTGCTCGCGTGGGTTCAGGTGCTGGATCTCGGCCTTTCGCCGACGCTTACGCGCGATCTCGCGCGGGTGCGCGACGACGCGTCGCGCGAGGAAGTGCGCGTCCTCCTGCAATCGCTCGAGAAATTTGTCTCGTCGATCTGCTTCGTGCTGATCATCGGCTCGCTCCTGCTCGCGCCATGGTTCGCGTACGACTGGCTCAATGCAAAGGCGTTGCCGAAAGGCGAGATCGAAGTCGCGTTCGTGCTGATGGCGCTGACCGTGTCGGCCCGCTGGCTGTCGTCGCTGTATCGCGGCGGCATGGTGGGCATCGACCAGCAGCCGAAGCTCAATGTCGTGATCGTCGTGTTCGCGATCATCCGCGCGGTGCTCGTGGTGCCGGTGATCATGGCCTGGCCGCGCATCGAGGCGTTCTTCCTGTGGCAGTTGATGGCGATCGTCGGCGAGGCGCTGACGATGCGCATCGTGCTCGGCCGCCACATTCAGGCGCGGATCTTCACGCGCCGGTTCTCGAAAGCCATCCTGATGGCGCGCGCGCGGCTGTCGCTGTCCATCGCGTTCTCGGCGCTGGTCTGGGCGACGTCTACGCAGATCGACAAGGTGATCCTGTCGAAGCTGCTGCCGCTGCCCGCATTCGGCGTGTTCAGCATGGCGACACTGCTCGCGAGCGGCATCCTGCTGCTCGCCAATCCGATCCAGCAGGCGTTCATTCCGCGCTTCACCGCGGAGAGCGCGAGCGAGACGCGCGACGTGACGCCGAGCTACTTCCTGGCGAGCGAGATCGTGATGATCGCGGTCATCCCGGTCGCGATGATCTTCGCGGCGGTGCCGGAAATGGTGTTGCACCTGTGGTCCATGTCCGCGCCGACTACGCCCGATGCGCTCAACATCCTGCGCTGCTATGCGGTCGGCAACGCATGCTCGGCGATCGCGGGCCTCGCGTTTCTCGTGCAGTACGCGGAGGGCAACCTGTCGCTGCACATCAAGGGCAATGCGCTGTTCCTGGTGATTCTCGTGCCGTCCGTGTTCTTCGGCGCATTCCATTACGGTGCGTCCGGCGTGGCGGTGGCATGGCTCGTCGTGAATCTGCTGCAGGTGCTGCTGTGGGTCGGCATCGTGCATCGCCGCTTCCTGCCGGGCATCAACTTCGCGTGGTATCGCGGGTTCCTGTCGCGTGTTGCCGTGACCGGTGCGCTGGCGATCGCGTATCACTTCGCGGACCTGTCGCAGGCGCCGCGTATCGAACTCTTCGTCCTCGTCCCGGCCATGTGGCTGTTGATGGTGGCGGCGACGGTGGTCGTCTCGCCGATCGCGCAGCGCAAGGCGCGCGCGCTGGCCGGGCGGCTCGTCCTGAACTGAGAGGGTTAGGCATGCAACCAGTGGAATCCAGTGCAATGAAGCAGCCGGTCGTATCGGTAGTAGTCCTTTGCTACAATCAGGAGAATTTCATCGGCGAATGTCTCGAAAGCGTGCTGAGTCAGGAAGTCGATGCGCCGTTTGACGTGATCGTCGGCGACGATGGCTCGACGGACAAGTCGCGCGCGGTGATCGAGTCGTTCCAGGCGCGCTATCCGGGCCAGGTCACGCTCGTCCCGCACGAACGCAACGTCGGCTATTCGCGCAATTTCGCCGATGTGATCGCGAAGGCGACCGGCGAATACATCGCCTGCCTCGACGGCGACGACCTGATGCTGCCGGGCAAGCTCGCGCGTCAGCTCGAGTTTCTCGAAACGCAGCGCGAGTTCGGGATGGTCGTGCACCGGATGCGTACCGTGCACTGGACCACCAAGGAACCGGTGCCGTTCCCGCTCGCCGACGCGAAGCCCGCGGTGTTCGACGCCGAGTACCTGATCGAGCACGGGCCGTTCTTTTTCACGAGCTCGTCGATGTTCCGCAGTTCGCTGCGCCGCCGTTTTCCAGTCAATCTCGACCTGAAGGTCGTCGCTGACGTCGCCAACCTGATGCAGTCGTTCTACGGCACGAAGGCGCGTTATCTGGATGAGGAAATGGGCCTCTACCGCGTCAATCCGAAGGGCTTCACGTCGACGGTCATCAAGAATCCCGCCCGTCACGAAACGAATATCCACGACATGATGGCCACCTACCAGATGGCGCAGGACCTCGGTATGGATCGCGCCGTGGTGGACCGCGGCCGTGCACGGCTCTACATGCGCTCCGCGATCATGTTTCTGGAAGCGGGCGAATACGAGCAGTTCGAACGCTACATCGACACGAGCGTGAGCTACGCAAAGGTCGGCGCGAAGCAGGGCCTGCTGCATACGATGCGCCGCTGGCCGCACACGCTGCGCTCGCTGTACGGCTTCGCGAAACAGATGGCCGGCAGGCAGCCGGTACGCGCATGAGCGTCATCAACACCACCTTCGCGAAACTCGGCGAGCTCCGCTGGATCGACCGGTGGAACAAGCTTCAGCTCGCGTATTACCGGCTGAAAGCGAAGCTCTGGTATGCGCACGTGTTCGAGCAGATCGGCGAAGGCTGCACGATCTACAAGCCGATGCTGTTCTCGAACGTGCATCACGCGTCGCTCGGCGACCGCGTGCTGATCCGCCCCGGCGCGCGGATCGAACTGATCGTCACAAACCCGGCGTTTCCGCCGCGTCTGACGATCGGCAACAACGTGAATATCGAACAGAACGTGCACATCGTGTGCGGGTCGTCGATCTCGATCGAGGACGACGTAACGATTACCGGCGGTTGCGGGATCGTCGACGTCGAGCATCCGTACGAGGACGTCGACGATCCGGTGCGGATCGGCATGCGGATCCGCACCGTCGGCAACCGCGTCGTGATCGGCCGGGGCAGCTTCATCGGCTTCAACGCGATGATCCTGCCGAACGTCACGATCGGCCGCCATGCAGTGGTGGGCAGCCACGCCGTCGTCACCCGCGATGTGCCGGACTACTGCGTCGTCGCCGGCAATCCGGCGCGCGTCGTCAAACGCTACAACCGGCAAACGCAAACCTGGGAGCGCTCCGAATCATGAAAGTACTGATTACTGGCGGTGCCGGCTTCATCGGCTCGCACCTCGCGAACAAGCTGGCGAAGGATAACGCCACGGTGACCGTGCTCGACAACCTGTCGAAGCAGATCCACGGCGACGATCCATACAACAAGTCCGCGCTGTTCCTGTCGCTCGACCGCCGCGTGCGCTTCATCGAAGGCTCGGTCGCGGATCGCGGCGTGCTCGAACGCGCGATGGAAGGGCAGGACGCGATCGTCCACCTCGCCGCCGAAACCGGCACCGGCCAGTCGATGTACGAGGTCAGCCACTACGTCGACGTGAACGTGAGCGGCACCGGCCTGATGCTCGACATTCTCGTGAAGAACAGCGCCAACACGGTGAAGAAGGTCGTGGTCGCGTCGTCGCGCGCGATCTACGGCGAGGGCAAGTACCGCTCGCCCGAACTCGGCATCGTGTATCCGGGCGCGCGTGAAGAGAAGCACATGCTCGCCGGCCAGTTCGACCATCTGTGCCCGAAGTCCGGCGTGCCGATGGAATGCCTGCCGACTGACGAAGAGTCGAAGATCCATCCGTCGTCCGTGTACGGCATCACCAAGTACGACCAGGAACTGATGGTGATGACCGTGTGCCGCTCGATCGGCATCGGCGCGTCGGCACTGCGCTACCAGAACGTGTACGGACCGGGTCAGTCGCTGTCGAATCCGTACACCGGGATCCTGTCGATCTTCTCGACGCGGATCAAGAACGGCAACGAGATCAGCGTGTTCGAAGACGGTCTGGAAAGCCGCGATTTCGTCTATATCGACGACGTCGTCGATGCGACCGCGGCCGCGCTGACCAGCCCGAAGGCCAACGACCACGTGTTCGGCATCGGCTCGGGCGAGCGCACGCCGGTGATCGACGTTGCGAACCGGCTGCGCGAACTGTATGGCAGCGAGCTGCCGGTCAAGGTAACGGGCGCGTTCCGCCTCGGCGACATCCGCCATAACTACGCGGACCTGACGCTGCCGCGCGAGCTGCTCGGCTTCGAGCCGAAGGTGAAGTTCAACGAAGGCATCGCGCGTTTCGCGGCCTGGGTGGACGGCCAGGAAGTGCAGGAGGACCGCTACGAAAAGAGCATCGTCGAGATGAAGGCGCGCGGCCTGTATCAGGCGAGCCAGGCTGCTGCCAATGCTGGCAGCGTGGGTAACGCGGGCAAGGCCGCCGCATAAGCACCGGGAGCGCGCAATCATGGTCCAGACAGCGAATCGCCCGCCGCGCGTCGGCATCGTCACCGTGCTGTACAACTCGGACGACGTGCTCGACGACTTCTTCGCGAGCCTCGCGCTGCAACGCGGCGTCGACATGAAGCTTTACGTGATCGACAACAGCGCGACCGACAGCGGCGCCGTGATGTCGCGCCGCCTCGCCGAGGCAGCGCATATCGATGCCGAAGTCGTGTTCAACAACGCGAACGCCGGCGTCGCACGCGGCAACAACCAGGGCATCCAGATGGCGCTCGCCGATGGCTGCGACTACGTGCTGCTTGCGAACAACGACACCGAGTTCCTCGATCCGCAGACGATCGCGAAGCTGATCCAGCCGATCGAGGATGGCTCGACCTTCGCGACGTTCCCGAAGATTCTCTATCACGGCACCAACCGCATCTGGTGCGCGGGCGGCACGATTTCGCGGATGAAAGCGATCACCGCGCACATCGGCGACGGCGCGGAGGACGACGGCCAGTACGACCGCCCGGGCTTCACCGAATACGCGCCGACCTGCTTCATGGCGCTGCACCGGAGCGTGTTCGAGCGCGTCGGCATGATGGACGAGAGCTACTTCGTCTACTACGACGACACCGATTTCGTGTGGCGGATGAATCTCGCGGACATTCATCTGCTCTACGTGCCCACCTCGCTCGTCGGGCACAAGGTGAGCTTTTCCACGGGCGGCGACGAGAGCCCGTTCAGCCTTTACTACTGCACGCGCAATCGTCTGTACTTCAGCCGCAAGAATTTCGCGCTGCCGTGGTCGATCGTCGCGCAGGGTTACTCGGCGCTAGCGATGCTCGCGAAATGCGCGCGCTTTACGCCGGCCGGCCGCAAGAGCGTGCTGCGCGGCATCGCCGCGGGCATGAAGCTGCGCGCGCCGTCGGCGACGCCGCAAACGCCGCAGACGGCGTGAGCGACGCACGCCCGCTGTGACTAACCGTCAATACCTGAACCAACGGGAGGCGCCCATGAAGCGCAAAGGGATCATTCTGGCCGGCGGGTCCGGCACGCGGCTGTATCCGATCACGCATGCCGTCTCGAAGCAGATCCTGCCGGTGTACGACAAGCCGATGATCTACTACCCGCTGTGCACGCTGATGCTCGCGGGCATTCGCGATGTGCTGGTGATTTCGACGCCGCGCGATCTGCCGTGTTTCCAGGGACTGCTTGGCGATGGCAGCCGCTGGGGCATGAACCTGGAGTACGCGGTACAGCCGTCGCCGGACGGACTCGCTCAGGCGTTCGTGATCGGCCGGGACTTCATCGGCAACGATCCGTCCGCGCTGATTCTCGGCGACAACATCTTCTACGGCCACGACCAGCTGAAGCAGCTCGAGGCCGCGAACGCCCGCGACGATGGCGCGACGGTGTTCGCCTATCACGTGCAGGACCCCGAACGCTATGGCGTCGTCGAATTCGACGAGGCATTCCGCGCGCTGTCCATCGAAGAGAAGCCCACGAAACCGCGCTCGAACTACGCGGTCACGGGCCTCTACTTCTACGACCGCGACGTGTGCGATCTCGCGGCGGACATCAAGCCGTCGGCGCGCGGCGAGCTCGAAATCACCGATCTGAACATGCGCTATCTGGAGGCCCGGAAGCTGCGAGTCGAGATCATGGGTCGTGGCTACGCATGGTTCGACACCGGCACGCACGATTCGCTGATCGACGCGGCTAGCTTCATCGCGACGCTGCAGAAACGTCAGGGAATGATGATCGCGTGTCCGGAGGAGATCGCGTTCCGCAATCAATGGATCGACAGTGCACAGTTACAGATGCTTGCAAAACCGCTCGCGAAGAACGCCTACGGCAAGTACCTGCAGAACCTGCTGATGGACAAGGTGACGGTCCCTTCAATCGCCGCTGCATAAGGCGTTCCATCGAATTCGCGGCGCGCTGCGCGCCGCGCGCTGTGCACCCATTCAGGGCGTTGTGCGGCCACGCTTAAGTGCGAATCCGTACCGAAGCTGCAAAGGGCCGCCCATAGCATCAAGGTGTGACTTCAAATTTTGCGCATGCGTGCGCTGGGCTCGCCGGAGCCCATCGACGGAGAACCGGACGATGCGGGTTGCGATTGTTCACGAATGGCTGGTGACGTATGGCGGATCGGAGAAAGTGGTCGAGGAGATCCTCGAATGCTTCCCCGAAGCCGACGTGTTCAGCCTCGTCGATTTCATCTCCGATCGCGCGTTCCTGAAAGGCCGGCCGGTGACGACGTCGTTCGTGCAAAAGCTGCCGTTCGCGAAACGTCGCTATCGCGGTTATCTGCCGCTTTTTCCGCTCGCGGTCGAGCAGTTCGATCTGTCGGGGTACGACCTCGTGATCTCGAGTTCGCACGCGGTGGCGAAGGGCGTGCTGGTCGGACCGGACCAACTGCACGTGAGCTACGTGCACTCGCCGATCCGCTACGCGTGGGATCTGCAGCACCAGTATCTGCGCGAGGCGAACCTCGTGAAGGGACCGCGCGCGATGCTTGCACGCGTTGTGCTGCACTACCTGCGTAACTGGGACACGCGCACGGCGAACGGCGTCGATACCTTCGTCGTGAACTCGAACTTCATCGGCCGGCGCGTGGACCGCGTGTACCGGCGCGAATCGACGGTCGTCTATCCGCCCGTCGACGTCGACGCTTTCGAGCTGACGGCGAAGAAAGAGCCGTTCTACGTGACGGTTTCGCGGATGGTGCCGTACAAGAAGATGGACCTGATCGTGGAGGCGTTCGCGGCGATGCCCGAGCGTCGGCTGATCGTGATCGGCGACGGACCGGAGATGGACAAGGTTCGCGCGAAGGCCGGTCCGAACGTGACGATCATGGGCCATCAGCCATTTTCGGTGCTGAAGGATCACCTGCAGCGCGCGCGTGCATTCGTGTTCGCGGCAGAGGAAGACTTCGGCATTTCGGTGGTGGAAGCGCAGGCGTGCGGTACGCCGGTGATCGCGTTCGGAAAGGGCGGCGCGTGCGAGACCGTGCTCGACGAATCGCAGGCGCGGCCGACGGGCGTGTTCTTCCAGGAGCAGACGGTTGCGTCGATCCGCGGCGCCGTCGAACGCTTCGAGTCGCAGGAAGCGCGCTTCACGCCGGCGAACTGCCGCGCGAACGCCGAACGTTTTTCGAAGGCCGCGTTTCGCAATGGATTCATGGCCGCCGTGCTCGCCGCGGCGGATGCGCGTCCGCACCTGCCGGTGTGGAGCAGGATCCGCGCGTCGCTGCGCGGCCAGCTGAACGAGCCGTATCGCAGCGGGTTCGCGCCCGCGCCGCATGCCGCGGGCGAATCGGCGGAAACGGAAGAGCAGTCGGTCTGACGTTGCAGGTCGGGCCTCGCAGCGGATGTTGCCGAAGTGGCGGAAGGGAGGATGGCGCGGCAGGGCGTGAACGTCGCGGCACGAAATTGGGCCGATGGGGACTCGGCCGGGGGTACGCACAAACGGCGGCGATCAGGCGGTTGCGCCTGGTCAACGAACAGACTGCCGGCACTTCAACACGAGGAAATGCCAAGTGAACTCAACAATCAGTGTTGGATATCAGTCGCGAACGCGACTAGGCATCCAGCCATTTCCAGCGCTTACCAACAAGGTCGCGCTCGCGACAGCGGACGTGCTCGGCTTCACGGTCGCGCTGCTGATCTCGACGGACATCCTCGGCAGCTTCGGCGAGGAGCCGCAGATCGGTTTCTGGGCGTCGATGGCGAAGCACCCGGTGCTGATCTACATGGCGCTGGCGTTCGCGGGCACCACGTGGTTCTGGGCACGCATGCGGCACTACACGTGCCGCCGGCCGATGTGGCGCGAGCTGCAGGAAATTTTCCGCCTGCTGGTGGTGCTGGCGGTGATCCACCTCGCGTTGACGACGCTGACGAAGGGCATGTTCGCTCGTGGCTGGTGGGCGCTGACGTGGACCGGGGCATTCGTGCTGGTGCCGGTGTTCCGCTCGATGACCAAACGCGCGCTCGATGCCGCGGGTCTCTGGAAGCGGCCGACGCTGATCGTCGGTTGCGGCAGGAATGCGGTGGACGCGAAGCAGGCCCTGTCGAGCCAGTCGTTCCTCGGCGTGGACGTGATCGCCTATGTGGCGCCGGACGGCGAATGCGATACGTCCGCGATGACGGATGCGCCGGTGCTGCATGGCTTTTCGCCGGAAACCTTCATGGCGCTGCCGGGTGTGCAGGTGGTGATCGCGCTCGAACACGAGGACAGCGAAGTGCGCAACACGTGGGTGCGCGGCCTCACGCAAAGCGGTATCCGCGACGTGACCGTGATGGCGCCGATGCAGGGCGTGCCGCTCTATGGCACTGACATCTCGTACTTCTTCGGCCACGAAGTGATGATGCTGCGCGTGCAGAACAACCTCGCGCGCTTTTCGGCGAAGGTGTTGAAGCGGGTGTTCGACGTGCTCGCCGGCGGCTTCCTGATGTTCATGCTGTTCCCGATTTTCGCGGTGCTCGCGATCCTCGTCGCGAAAGATGGCGGCTCGCCGTTCTTTGGTCACACGCGGATCGGCCAGAACGGCCGCAAGTTCAAGTGCTACAAGTTCCGCTCGATGGTGCCGAACGCTGACAAGGTGCTGAAGGAACTGCTCGAAAGCGACCCGGTCGCGCGGGCCGAATGGGACAAGGACTTCAAACTGAAGAACGACGTCCGCATCACGAAGATCGGCGCGCTGTTGCGCAAGACGAGTCTCGACGAACTGCCGCAGCTGTGGAACGTGCTGCGCGGCGACATGAGCCTCGTCGGCCCGCGCCCGGTCATCGAGAAGGAGATCGATCGCTACGGGGAAGACGCCGCTTACTATCTGCTGGCCAAGCCGGGCATGACCGGTCTCTGGCAGGTGAGCGGCCGCAATGACACCGACTACGCGAGGCGCGTGTTCCTCGACGCGTGGTACGTGCGGAACTGGTCGCTCTGGTACGACATCGCGATCCTGTTCAAGACGGTCGGTGTCGTCGCTCGCCGGGACGGTGCCTACTGAGCGGTTCGTCGTCCGTCTGACCGGCATCACAGGAAGCGTCGTATGACCTTGGGGTCATGCGACGCTTTTTGCTTTTGCGAGGCGCACGTGTGGTTAAAAGTCCGCTTATTCCCTTCGGGTTAACACGTGCGTCGATCTGGATCCTCTACAATTGCGCGTCATTTTTCCGGTGTCGGGTCCAGGTAACAGGAAAATAAGTGGAAAAATCAGCGGGAACTGAACCGGTCTAAATTGCATCTGTCATTGCTCACTGCGACAGTATTCGACGGAATTGCAGGCGAACAAATTGCCTGATTTTTCATAATCCGCATAATTCAAGCTGAAATTCTTACGGACAGCGGGCGGGTAGCTAATATATGTCGAATAGAAAAGCCACAGATTTTACGGTTTTTAATTCTTTTTTGGCTAGATTTTACCGCTCGAAAAGAGGGCGCGCCGGGGGAAATTTTCCTTCTTTCGTTTTTCTTTCGAATGCAAATGCGAACTGACTACAAATCCTCATTTGATCAGTCAATTCGGTGGTTTACGTGCTTCAGGGCGCCATGCATCGAATGCCGAAAGGTAATTCCTACATAAAGGCTGATGTCCTCTGCATCGCCTTTTGTGAAGGCGACTCTTGCTTTTTACCGATTTTCTTACCTCGTCGGTAAGATTAGGTAAAAGGATGACCTTATACTGCGCCGCTTTGAAACGACACGTGGACGCGGACAGTGACTTTCAATAAACGCACTGAAAATTCTTCGCCGGCTATTGCCGCCCTCCTGAACCAGAACCAGCTCGACCCCGTCGCTCTCGCGAGCGCGCCGGCTACCCGCCGACGCTTCCTCGCGGGCCTGATCGCGGGCGCCGGTTCGCTCGCGCTGGCCGCATGCGGTGGCGGCGGCAGCTCGCCGTCGGCGACCACCAACGCCAGCAGCAGCACGGCCGGCTCGACCACGCAAAGCGCGCAAGGCAGCCAGCCGAACGAGTCGTCGTCCGGCACGACGATTCCGCCGGCCAGCGCGATCACCGACGGCAACGGCGTGCAGTGGACGCTCTCGAACGGCGTGGTGATGCGCGCCGGCGTGAACACGAACTGCCCGCTGTCGGCCACGCTCGTGCTGTACTGGAATCACACGATCTACGCCGAGGATGCGAACGGCAACTGGCAGATCAACCAGAACAACGTGTGGAGCTCGTCGTCGGATCCGCGTGGCACTGCTGCAACTGCTGCCGCGCAGACGTCGAGCGCGCTGTTCTACGGCATCAACGGCCACATGGCGTGGACGTCCGGCATCTACAAGACGATGACGGCCGCGCAGCAGGTCGCGATCCTGCAGGACCTCGGCGTGACCAACTACCGCGCCGACGTCGCCGATGCGGGCATGGCGCAGACGGTGGCCAACGCGCTCAATGGCGCGTTCAAGGGCAGCGGCATTTCGATCCTGCCGTGTATCAACCCGATGAACTGGGATCAGACCTCGTCGGAAAGCACGTCGTATGCGTACGGCTACCAGCTCGCGCAATCGATCGCGCAGGTGCTGAAGGGCCTCGTGAGCTACATCGAGTGCGGTAACGAGCTGGATGCGAACGGCGTGGAGTCGACGGGCGCGGGCAACTCGCCGGCCGACTACAACCCGGCGTACTGGCCGGCGTTCCGCGGCGTGCTGCGCGGCATGATCGACGGCGTGAAGTCGGTCGACTCGACCATCAAGTGCGGCATCAACGTGGGCATTCCGCTCGACTACACGGCGCTGCAGATGCTGTGGAACGGCCAGACGCCGAACGGCTCCGCCACGCCGGACTCGGGCGCGACGCCGCTGCAATGGGACATCACGATGTTCCACTGGTACGAGACGTCGGGCGACATTGTGCGTGCGGGCTCGCAGGGTCTCACGAACGTGCTGCAGATCTTGCAGCAGTCGTTCAACCTGCCGATCTGGCTGACCGAATGGGGCTACGCGCTGACGGACAGCAGCGCGCAGCAGACGTCGTACGTGACGAGCAAGCTCAACGAGTACTACTCGCTGCGCGACACGTACAACCTGCAGTCGGTGATGATGTACGAACTGATCGACATGCCGGGCGGCGACTCGTACGGCCTGCTCGAAGCGGACGGTGCGACGCAGAAGCCGTGCTATGCGGCCTTCAAGAGCTTTACCGCCGCGAACGCGGTGTGATGTGCGGCGCAGCGCGCGCAGCGAGCTGGACGTTCACTGCGCGGCGCGTGCGGGAATCAGATAGCGTGGCAGCGGTCCGACGCGCCACGCGAGCGGCTGGCCGTTCGT
This sequence comes from Paraburkholderia phosphatilytica, assembly GCF_003443895.1. Taxonomy (GTDB): domain Bacteria; phylum Pseudomonadota; class Gammaproteobacteria; order Burkholderiales; family Burkholderiaceae; genus Paraburkholderia; species Paraburkholderia phosphatilytica. The sequence continues at coordinate 113,349 of NZ_QQOA01000011.1, forward strand.
CACGGTGACGGTGGATTCGCCGCCCTGCCAGTCGCGCTGGATGTACTGCCCGGCCGGCAGCGGCAACGACACCGTGCGCGAGTCGGCGCCGACCGTCCAGCCGGCGATGATCGTATCGTTGGCGGTGCCGTACTGGAACGCCTTCACGTCCGGCTGATCGACGAGCGCGCGGTTCCACGCGCGCTCGCCGAGCGTCGTCGCGAGCACGGCGGCGCCGACGAACGCGGGCTTCGGCGTCAGATCGTGATGCAGCATGCCGAAGTTGTGTTCGTAGTTGTTCGGGTCCGTGCCGTCGTCGATGAAGTCGTACCAGAAAAGCGCCTTCACGGCGTCGTAGCGCCTCGACAGCAGGTAGCTGCGGATCAGGTTCGCCGCCTGGGTCGCTTCGTCCTGGCCCGGCACCTTCGGATTGACTGGCCAGCCCAGCTCCGTAATCCACACACTCAGCGTTCGTCCGTCCTTGCGCGGGCGATCGTGCGCGAAGTCCTTCAGATACGGCCACGTGGTCGGAATACTCACGGCATCGATCGGCGCGCCCTGTGCCTTGTAGCCGGTCTCGGGCGGGTTTGGCGGCATGTACGGGTGCACGCTGAAACCATCCTGGTCGTTGAGGCCGCCGCGGTCGATGATCGCGGTTGCGCAGTCGGCGCCCGGGCCGCCTCCGGATCCGCCGCCGCCGCATGAAATCACGGTCGCGTTCGGCGCCTGCTGCTTGACCGCCGCATAGGTCACCTTCAGCAGAGCCAGGTAATTGTCGTAGCTGATCTCGCCGAAATTCGGCTCGTTCCACACTTCCCAATGCTTGACGAGATTGCCGTAGTGCTTGACCGCCTCGCTCACATAGCGCGCGAAGAGCTGCCGCTTCTGATCGGTATCGGGAAACTGCGACTTCGCGAACAGCGCCGGATAGGCGGACTTGTTGCCATAGTCGAGCACGATCAGCGGCGAGATGCCGAGATTGACCGCCTGCGACAGATAGTCGCTGTAGCGCGCCGGGAACGTGAACGTGCCCGGTGTTTTCTCGAGCTGCTGCCAGTACATCTCGTCGCGGATCCATGAGAAGCCGGCCTGTTTGACGAGCGGCAGGATCAGCGCGGGCGAGTCCGTGGTCTGCGCGAAATGGGTGTCGACGCCGAAATCGTGCGGCGTGGGCGTGGTGCGCTTGGGCACCACTGCGAGATTCACCTGCGCGCGCGCGAGCGGCGCGGTTTCCTGCACGTCCACCTCGGCATCGATCCGGTAGAGCCCGGCACGCAGGCCCGCAAGCGTGGTCTGGATCGTTTCGCCGCGCCCGCTGCCGTTCACCTTGTGGCGGTAGGTGGCCACCGCGGTGCGGATTACGCGTCCGTCGTCGTCGTACGGATACACGCGTACCGTCAGCGTCGCGTCGGCGGAATCGAGATCGGGACTGAGGCTGAAGCTCACATTGTGACTGGTCGCAGGCGGCACGATCATCGAGCCGGCCGGGTTATCGGCGCGCAGTTGCGCGTGGCACAGCGAGGCGCCAAGCGCGAGCGGCAGCGCGCAGATCAGCGCGCGAAGGCGCGGCGCGGCGCGCTGTGCCGGAAGCGTCAAGCGGATCTTCATGGGTAGTGTCCTCGGCGTCGGGGCGCTGTCCGGCCTGCCAACCCCAGCCATGCGGGTGGCAGACGGGCAGGCAGGGCGGAAAGACGATCAGAGCATCGCGGCCGGACGGCGGGGCTGCGGACGGCGCTGGACGGCGGTACGCACGGGGCGCAGACGGGCGATCAGGCGCGGCGTCGGCGGTGCGGCCGCGATCGCGCGCTGCTCGGCGATCCACTCGGCAAAGCGCGGCCAGTAGCAGATCACGTACGAGATCGGCACGAACGACGTGACCATCAGCGGACTCAGCGTCGCGGTGGCGAGCAGGAACAGCAGCACCACGTAGCCGTCGGCCGCGGTGAAGCCGAGCACGCCGATCAGCACGAGCGCGGCGATGAGCCCCACGTCGACGATGAGGCCCGGCAGGCTCGAGAACGTGGCATCCCGCACGTAGTACTGCGCCTGACTCATGTGGATATAGGGCAGATAGCTGTAGTTATCCGCGAGCGCCTTGGCCTTCAGTCCCTTCAGCAGGTCGCTCAGGTTCGCGTCGAGCAGGAACGGATAGCCGCTGAAACGATCGGCGAAGGTCTCCGAGCCGAAGAAGTTGTGCTGCGCGAAATACAGCGCGACCAGCATCGACAACCCGAAGAACACGCCGATCGATACGAGCGGATGCAGTGAGCGTAGTGGACGGCGCGCGAGGTACAGCATCCCGAAGATGACCAGCACGAACGACGCCTTCGACAGGCTGATGAAGAGGCCGACGAGATAGAGCAGCAGCATCCAGCGGTTGCGTTTGCCCTGCAGCAGATACAGCACGAACGACACCGAGATCAATGACGCGAAGAAGCCCGCTTCCCGCGAGAAGCCGCAGACCCGCGCGAACAGCATGATCTCGTAGAAGTTCGTATTCGTTTCCGCCGCGGCAGTGCCCCACAACATCTGCGATATCTGGTCCGGACCCAGCTGCACGGAGATGTCGTAGGCCACGTAGTAGGTGATGAACTGCACGATCGCGAACAGGATGTTGATCGCCATCCAGAAGTGCAGGTACTCCATGCGCCGGGCGATCGTATACATCACATACGCGATACACACGCCGACCGCGACCAGCTTGATCGCCGCGGACGGCACGCTGAGCCCGCACGCGACGAGCGCGATGCCGAACGGCATGACCCAGCGGCGCGCGGTGGCGAGCAGGAAGCTGACGAACCCCGGATCGAAGAACGGCAGCACCACGTACAGATAGATGGTCAGGCCTTTGATCTGCGGATTGAAGATCACGCAGGTGAAAAACATGTAAAAAAGCACCGAGATGACTCGTGCGTACATGGCATCTCCAACGCGTCGAGCGCGGTGCATCTGCATCCGCGATCGTGTAAAAAAGAAAACGGTCCGTCCAGGAAGGACAATGTCGGCCGTCGGCAATACCCGTCCACGCGCGGGCTTCGGCGACATGGCGCCAGCGTGCCTCGCACGAACCCGATCCGATGGCCGTGAGGCCATTCATGCGGAGATGGGCCGTGGCCCTGCGACTCGTCAGTAACGAGCCCTTATTCGCTGCACATAATGTGCCAGCCAGCCTCCAATGTTCAAATTAAAGGCGAAGCTGTTGCACGACCGTGCGGGAGCGCACTTTCGCGTGTCCGGGTGGTGCGTCCTTCGAATCCATGCGCCGCCGTCCATATGATGGAACGCGAATCGAGGCAACCCTCGCATCCCACCGGAACCTGTGTGTGAAACCGTACTGAGGGGGTACTCCGGGTAAATGCCTAATCGAGGCGATGACGCGACGAACGTAACGATATGGAGGGGGACGACGTTGAACCGGGAACCAGCTATCGCAACCGCGCAATCCGCCGCGGCGGCCGATCCGGCCCGTGCGGCCGCGCCGATCGATACGCGCTCGCGTACCTTTGCCGACGCGCTGGCGATCAACGGGAAGTTCGCGTCGCAGCGGATGACTGGCGTGCAGCGGGTCGGTTACGAACTGGCCGCCGCGTTCCTGCGGCTCTGCCCCGAAGGCTCGGCGCCGCTCGTGCTGATGCCGTCGGACGCGAATGCGGAAGTGAGTCTGCCGCGCGCGAAGACCTTGCGCGGATCGATGGCAGGCAATCTGTGGGAGCAGCTTGCGCTGCCATTTTCGACGGGCGGCCGAACACTGCTGAGCCTGTGCAACATCGGCCCGTTGTTCGCGCGCCGCCAGGTGCTGATGATCCACGACGTGGCCGTCTACGACCTGCCCGAAAACTATTCGTGGAAGTACCGGCTCTGGTATCGCTTCGCGTATTCGGTGCTGAAATCGCGTGTCGAACGCATCGTGACGGTGTCGGAGTTCTCGAAGGCGCGCATCGTCGAACGGCTGCGCATTCCCGCTGAGCGCATTGCCGTTGTGCCGAACGGCGTCGATCATTTCGACCGAATCGAGCCCGACGCGCGCGTGCTCGGCAAGCTCGGTCTGCGGCGCGACGGCTACGTGCTGATCGTCGGCAATCTGTCGGTTGGCAAGAATCTGGCTCGCGTGCTCGCGGCCGTCGAACAGCTCGGCGAACGTTACGACTGGAAGTTCGTCGTGGTCGGCAGTTGCGATCTCAAGGTGTTCAATTCGAGCGCGAAGACCAACTACGAGCAGTCGAAGAGCATCGTGCAGGCTGGCTTCGTGTCCGACGGCGAGCTGAAGTCGCTGTACGAGCACGCGGGCTGCTTCGTGTTTCCGTCGTTATACGAAGGATTCGGATTGCCGCCGCTCGAGGCGATGTCGTGCGGCTGTCCGGTGGTCACGTCGCGCGAGGCCTCGCTGCCCGAGGTATGCGGCGACGCGGCGGTCTATTGCGACGCGTGGTCGGTGGACGACATCGCGGCGAAGATCGCGGAGGTGATGAACGACGCGGCGTTGCGCGACGATCTGCGGCAGCGCGGCCGCGAACGCGCAAAACGCTTCAGCTGGGACAACGCGGCCCGGCGCCTCTTCGACGCGGTGACGCGGGAGGGGCGCGCTGGGTGAGCCGACTGCCGCGGCGCGCGTGGCAGCGGGCGCGCCGGCCGATTTCGCCGGGCGCGCCCGGACGCTCAGCCAAGGCGGCGCAGTGCGCGTGCAACGCGTCGCACGAAACTGCCGCGAGCCTGATGGCGGCCGCGCCGGGCGCGCCGCAGCAGCTCGATGACGACGCCGCCGCGCCGTAGCCACTGCTGGCGACGTCGCGCGGTCGTCTCGTCGCGGCCTTGCAGCCATTCGAATGCGAGCGGCGCGACGTTCAGACGCGGGGGCGTCGAAAACACGAGGATATAGGCGAGGCGGGGATTCGGCGTGAGGTTGGCGCCCGCCGAATGCAGCGTCCTCGCCGTATGGATCACCGCACCGCCCGGTGGCAGGGGGCAGTACACCGCATCGGACGGATCGAAGTCGCCGATGCATTGCAGGCCGTGTACGCGGGGATCGTCGTTGAAAGGCCGATGCGGCAGCACGCCGCGAGTCTGCGAAAGCGGAATGTAACGCATGCAGCCGTTGTCGATCGTGGCGTCCGTAGTCGGCATCCAGATCGCAATCTGCTGGCGGCCGCGATTCGCGTCGGACTGGTAAGCCTCATCCTGATGCCACGGCGTTTCGGCACCATGGAACGCGGGCTTGTAGATAGCGTGATCGAAGGCGAACGCGGCGTCGGGGCCGAGCACCTGGCGCGCGATGGCCAGCGCGTTGCGGAAGTACGCGGTTTTGTGCAGTTGCGGAGCGTAATGGTGAGTCCAGACGAGTTCGGTGAGCTGGTCGGAACCGGGGCCGTCTTCAGGGTCGACGATGTCGTGGCGCGAGCCCTCCTTGAAGCCGACCTTGCGGTCGAGCAGGTCTTTGATGGTCGCGTCGATCCGTATGACTTCGGAGCGCGGCGCGATGGACGGCAAGGTGACGAAGCCCGAACGGCGAAGGACGTCGAGTTGTTCGTCCGTGAGGGGTTGTGCTGCAGCTGCTTCGTCGACGCTGTAAGTATTGTTGATCAGGGTCGCCACGTTGTGAGCCTCTTCTTGTTTTGCGGCCGAACGCGAGGCGCCGGTGAAACGGAGGACGAGGGCGGGGTACGCGCTGGCTGCTTTCGTTGGAATACAGATGGGGACAACCGGGCCAGCCGACAGTCAGCTTTCGTCGGAAGAACGGGAGGCCGGGCTGAAGTGAGCCCGATGCTATTTAGTGGTACAGACCGCTTCTGTACGGTTTCGCACATGACGCATGGCGGCGGTCCGTAGGGTTCATTGCACGGTCATGTCGACCCGGTCAGGGTTTACGGCAGTCCTGAAATTTGCACGTAACGTTTCACTGACAACGAACTGACAAACGCCAAGAAAATGGCTTGAAATACAGGTTGAAAACGCGAGTCGAGAGCGCCCTGTTTGCGTGGCGCGAGAACCGCGCGGCAGGACGGAGCGATGCGTTGGTTGTCCGCGCATCGAACATGAAGTTGCCAGGTCAAGGAAAGGACCGCAGGCAACGGCGATGTGTTCAAGGTGAGGAGATGCAATGATTCTAGTAACGGGCGGTGCGGGCTTTATCGGCGCGAACTTCGTGATCGACTGGTTGCGCGTGATGGGCGAGGCGGTGGTCAACGTCGACAAGCTCACCTACGCGGGCAATCTCGGCACGCTTCAGTCGCTGCACGACGATCCACGCCACAGCTTCGCGCGTGCGGATATCTGCGACCGCGCGGCCATCGGGCAGCTGCTGTCCACGTACAAACCGCGCGCAATCGTGCATTTCGCGGCGGAGAGTCACGTAGACCGCTCGATTCACGGACCCGGCGATTTCGTGCAGACCAATGTGATCGGCACATTCACGTTGCTCGAAGCGGCACGCGAATACTGGAGCGCGCTCGAGGGCGAAGCGAAGACCTCGTTCCGCTTCCTGCACGTCTCCACCGACGAAGTGTTCGGCTCGCTCGGCGCGGACGATGCGCCGTTCTCCGAAACGACCGCGTACGCGCCAAACAGCCCCTATTCGGCGTCGAAGGCGGGCTCGGATCATCTGGTGCGCGCATGGCACCACACTTACGGGCTGCCGGTGCTGACCACGAACTGCTCGAATAACTACGGTCCGTACCAGTTCCCCGAGAAGCTGATCCCACTGATGATCACGCGTGCGCTGTCGGGCGATGCGCTACCGGTCTATGGCGACGGGCAGAACGTGCGCGACTGGCTATATGTGGGCGATCACTGCAGCGCGATCCGCGAAGTGCTCGTGCGCGGTGTGCCCGGCGAGACCTACAACGTGGGCGGCTGGAACGAGATGAAGAATCTCGACGTGGTCCATGTGCTGTGCGATCTGCTGGATCGCGAGCGGCCGAAGCAGGCAGGCTCGTACCGTGACCAGATCACCCGCGTGACCGACCGGCCGGGGCACGACCGGCGCTACGCGATCGATGCGCGCAAGCTCGAACGGGAGCTGGGATGGAAGCCTGCAGAGACCTTCGAAAGCGGGCTCGCGAAAACGGTGCAGTGGTATCTCGACAATCAGGAGTGGGTCGATGACGTCGCGTCAGGCGACTACCGCAAGTGGGTGACGACCCACTATGCCAAGGTAGCGTGATGCCGTGGCCGGTGCGATGCGTCACACGCCCGCATCGCATCGGCCGCGTTCGAAGAGTGTCCGTCCGGCAGCACGCGGTGCCGGTTACGGGTCACCGTCAAACGAGACCCGCTTACGAACTTCCAGACGGAGCCAGCCGACATGGCTATCCAGGTGACATCGACCGCGCTGCCAGAAGTAAAAATAGTCGAGCCGACCGTGTTCGGCGATACGCGCGGTTTCTTCTTCGAGAGCTTCAACCTGCGTGAATTTCACGAGAACGTCGCGCGCGGGTTCGAGTTCGTGCAGGACAACCATTCGCGCTCCACGCGCGGCGTGCTGCGTGGCCTGCACTATCAGATCCAGCATCCGCAGGGCAAGCTGGTGCGGGTCGTATCGGGCCAGGTGTTCGATGTCGCGGTGGATCTGCGCATCAGTTCGCCGCTCTTCGGCAAATGGACGGGCACCATGCTCTCCGCCGACAACCACCGGCAACTGTGGATTCCACCGGGCTTCGCGCACGGCTTCATCGTGATATCGCAGGAGGCCGAGTTCGTCTACAAGACCACAGACTTCTGGTTTCCCGAATACGAGCGTAGCCTCTTGTGGTGCGATCCCGAAGTGGACATCGACTGGCCGATCGAATTCGAGCCCGTGCTCGCGCCGAAAGATGCTGCGGGCAAGCTGCTTTACGAAGCGGAGTGCTTTCCCTGACGCTTCGCGCCGCACGCGCGCAGCACGAGCGTCACTACCTCTTCGGTGGCGGCGTCGAAGGCTTTCTTCGATAGCGCGCGCTTGCCGGCGAGCGCGACGATCTGCGCGTCGAAATCGGCGAAGTGCTGCGTCAGCGCCCAGATCATGAAGAGCAGCGTGCGCGCATCCACCGGTGCGAGCAGTCCGCGCGCAACCCAGCCGTCGATCATCGCGACGCGGGTTTCCATCCACGGCTTCACCGCCTCCGTCAGGATGTCCTGCATGTGCGTCGCGCCGTGGATGATCTCGTTTGCCCACACTTTCGAGCCGAGCGGACGGCGGCGCGACAGCTCCATTTTCGCGCGCACGTAGCCTGCAATCGCTTCGACCGGGTCGTCGTTCGATTCGAACGAATCCGCCGCGCGATGCCATTCCTCGAACACGTCTTCGAGCACACGCCGGTACAGGTCGAGCTTGGTCGGGAAGTAGTAGTGCAGGTTGGCTTTCGGCAGTCCGGCGCGCTCCGCGATCATCGCGGTGCTCGCGCCTTCCAGTCCGCGCTCCGCGAATACGGCTTCCGCGCAGGCCAGCAGATGGGCCTCGTTGGAGCTGCGAATGTGTGCCTTGCGCCGCCGCAAAGGCTGCGCCTGCGTTTCCCGTTCGGCGCCCGCGGCGAGCGTTTCGTCGATCTTCATCCAGAACCCTCAGTCGGCTGGGTTGCCGCATCGCGCCTCATTGTAGCGGCATTGCACGCATCGCATCCGGCCTCGGCACCGCTCGCGCGATGCATCGGGTTAACCCGTCAAATGCTCGAACAGCACGCGTGCTGCAGCGCAATGGCACGCTTCTCGCAATGCAAGAAGCCATTGAAATCCCGGCGCTAATCGGCTAAAACCTGTCCAATCGGACAGGATTGGGATCGCGGCTCATAGCGTACCGCAACTTCGGTCGAACGCATGCACCGCACGCGAGCGCGGCGCCCCAAAAGCAGTCTTGTCCGCACCTTGGCAGCGCCGGGTTAGCGCGTCTCAGAACCCGCTCAAGCAGCAGGCAATTGCAGTTCCGCAGTACGGCAGCATCTGTTTTACAGCCCGTCGTTCCTGGCGTTCGTCCGCATAGAGGCGAGCCGAGCGGACGGCGGCCCTCAGTACGGATCGCAGGATCCGGGTCAGGAGTAGAGCCGATGAACGCAGTAACGGAAGCGGCGCTCGACACGTCGATCAAGGTCAACGGTCAGCGTCTGTGGGACAGCCTGATGACGATGGCGAAGATCGGCGCGACGCCGAAAGGCGGCGTGTGCCGTCTCGCGTTGACCGATCTCGACCGGGAAGGGCGCGACCTGATCGTTGGCTGGGCGAAAGAAGCCGGCTGCACGGTAAGCGTCGACCAGATGGGCAACGTGTTCATGCGCCGCGCGGGCCGCAACCCGAACGCGCTGCCGGTGATGACGGGCTCGCATGCGGATTCGCAGCCGACCGGTGGCCGTTTCGACGGCATCTACGGCGTGCTGGGCGGCCTCGAAGTGATCCGCAGCCTCAACGATCAGGGTATCGAGACCGAGCATCCGGTCGAAGTCGTGATCTGGACCAACGAGGAAGGCTCGCGCTTCGCGCCGGCGATGGTCGCGTCGGGCGTGTTCGCGGGCGTGTTTTCGCTGGAGTACGGGCTGTCGCGCAAGGACGTGGACGGCAAGACGATCGGCGACGAGCTGAAGCGGATCGGCTACGCGGGCGATGTGCCGTGTGGTGGCCGCCCGATTCACGCAGCGTTCGAGCTGCATATCGAGCAGGGCCCGATTCTCGAAGCCGAGCACAAGACGATCGGCGTCGTGACCGACGCGCAGGGCCAGCGCTGGTACGAAGTCGTGCTGACCGGCCAGGAAGCGCATGCCGGCCCGACGCCGATGCCGCGCCGCCGCGATGCGCTGCTGGGCGCTTCGCGCGTCGTCGATCTCGTGAACCGTATCGGCCTGAACCATGCGCCGCTCGCGTGCGCGACGGTCGGCATGATGCAGGTGTATCCGAATTCCCGCAACGTGATTCCCGGCCGTGTGTTCTTCACGGTCGATTTCCGTCACCCCGAGGACGCGGTGCTCGCCCAGATGGACGCCGAGCTGCGCGAGGGCATGAAGAAGATCACCGAAGCGATCGGGCTCGAAACGCAGCTCGAACAGATTTTCTATTACGCGCCGGTTCCGTTCGACACCGCCTGCGTGAATTCCGTGCGCGCCGCCGCGAACCGCTTCGGCTATCCGAACCGCGACATCGTGTCCGGCGCGGGCCATGACGCGTGCTATCTCGCGCAGGTCGCGCCGACGTCGATGGTGTTCGTGCCCTGCGTGGACGGCATCAGCCACAACGAAATCGAAGATGCGACGCTCGAGTGGATCGAAGCGGGCGCCAACGTGTTGCTGCACGCGATGCTCGAACGGGCGCGCGAGCCGGCTTCCTGACGTGACCTTGAAGAAAAGTTAGCGATCCTGCGCTTCATTTGATCTGACACACGATGTGAGGACGATCCGGCTTTGCCCTGCAAAGCCGGACGGAGTCGTATTGCCTTTCACAGCATGAGGAACCGCATGACTACCCAATCAAACAGCGAAGCCGGTGCAATCGGTGATATCGCCGCGGGCCGCGCGTCTGCGGCGGAGCTCGCCTGCCAGTTCGGCGACGTCGCGCCACTGCTGAATGCGCAGGAAGCGGCCGTGGCCGCGAGCCGCTGCCACTACTGCTACGACGCGCCGTGCATTCAGGCCTGCCCGACAGGTATCGACATTCCGGGCTTCATCCGCAAGATCGGCAACGGCAACCTGAAGGGCGCGGCGGTGGACATTCTGTCCGCGAATCCGCTCGGCGGCATGTGTGCGCGCGTGTGCCCGACCGAAGTCTTATGCGAGGGCGCCTGCGTGCGCAATCACCAGGACCGCGAGCCCGTGACGATCGGCGCGTTGCAGCGGCATGCGACCGATTGGGCGATGGCGAGCAACGCGCAACTGTTCACGCGCGGGCCCGAAACTGGACGTCATGTCGCCGTGGTCGGCGCGGGTCCGGCGGGGCTTGCGTGCGCGCATCGGCTCGCCGTGGCCGGTCATCGCGTCACGATCTTCGATGCGCATGACAAAGCCGGTGGCCTCAACGAATACGGGATCGCAGCGTACAAGACCGTCGACGATTTTGCGCAGCGGGAAGTCGACTGGCTGTTGTCGGTGGGTGGGATCGAACTGCGAACGGGTGTCGCGCTGGGTCGCGATGTGAGCCTCGATGCATTGCGCCAGCAGCATGACGCGGTGTTTCTCGCAGTGGGCCTGGCCGGCGTGAAGGCACTGCAGAGCGAAGGCGAGCAGCTGGACGGCGTGATGAACGCGGTCGATTTCATCGCGCGGCTGCGGCAGAGCGACGACCTGTCGACGCTGCCGGTGGGCCGGCGCGTGGTCGTGATCGGCGGCGGCAATACCGCCGTCGATGCGGCGGTGCAGAGCCGCAAGCTCGGCGCGCAGAGCGTGACGATGGTGTACCGGCGCGGCGTCGACGCGATGAGCGCAACGTGGGCGGAGCGCGAGTTCGCACAAACCCAGGGCGTTGCGCTGGTGCTGTACGCACAGCCGCTGCGCGTGCTTGGCAGTGGCGGCGTCGCGACCGGCGTCGAGTTCGAACGCACGCGCGAAGAGACCTCGGCCGATGGGCAGATGAAGCGGCTCGTCGGCACCGGCGAGCGCTTCGTGATCGAGGCCGATATGGTGCTGAAGGCGATCGGTCAGACGCTGGTCGCGAGCGGGTTCGATGCCGAACTGCTGACGACGGATGGCAGCCGTATCGCGGTGAATGGCGGGCGCCGCACGTCGTTGCCCGACGTGTGGGCGGGCGGCGACTGCGCGGCAACGGGCCTCGATCTGACGGTGGAGGCGGTACAGGACGGCAAGCTCGCGGCGGCATCGATCGACGCGATGCTTGCGGGCGGTGCGGCAAAGGCGGCATGAGCGAATCGAATCGAAGCACCGTAAACAGAAGACACAACGCGACACAACGAATCCCCACGGAGCAGAACATGGCCGATCTACGCTGCACGATTGCCGGCATCACGTCACCAAATCCGTTCTGGCTCGCGTCCGCGCCGCCCACCGACAAGGCCTACAACGTCAACCGCGCGTTCGAGGCGGGCTGGGGCGGCGTCGTGTGGAAGACGCTCGGGCTCGATCCGCACGTCGTCAACGTGAGCTCGCGCTACGGCGCGGTGCAATGGAACGGCCAGCGCATCGCGGGCCTCAACAACATCGAACTGATCACCGACCGTCCGCTCGACGTGAACCTTCGCGAGATTGCACAGGTGAAGCGCGACTGGCCGGACCGCGCGATGATCGTGTCGCTGATGGTGCCGTGCAACGAGCGCGACTGGAAATGGATCCTGCCGCTCGTCGAGGATACCGGCGCCGACGCGGTGGAGCTGAACTTCGGCTGCCCGCACGGGATGAGCGAACGCGGGATGGGATCGGCCGTGGGCCAGGTGCCGGAGTACATCGAGATGGTCACGCGCTGGGTCAAGGAAGGCTCACGCCTGCCATGTCTCGTGAAGCTCACGCCGAACATCACCGACATTCGCCTCGGCTCGCGTGCCGCGTACAAGGGCGGCGCGGACGGCGTGTCGCTGATCAACACGATCAACTCGATCGTCTCCGTCGATCTGGACCAGATGGCGCCGATGCCGACCGTCGACGGCAAGGGCACGCATGGTGGTTACTGTGGCCCGGCCGTGAAGCCGATCGCATTGAACATGGTGGCCGAGATCGCGCGCGACGCCGAAATGCCGGGCCTGCCGATCTCCGGCATCGGCGGGATCACGACATGGCGCGACGCCGCCGAATTCATCGTGCTGGGCGCGGGCAGCGTGCAGGTCTGCACGGCCGCGATGCACTACGGCTTTCGCATCGTCTCCGATCTCGCGGACGGCCTCGCGAACTGGATGGACGAGAAGGGCTACGCGACGCTCGACGATTTCCGCGGCCGCGCGGTGCCGAACGTGACCGACTGGAAATACCTGAACCTGAAGTACGACATCAAGGCGCGCATCGACCAGGACCGCTGCATCCAGTGCGGCCTGTGCCACATCGCATGCGAAGACACCTCGCACCAGGCCATCACGCGCGAAAAGGACGGCGTGCGGCACTTCGACGTGGTCGACGAAAACTGCGTCGGGTGCAATTTATGCATGCACGTGTGCCCGGTCGACGGATGCATCACGATGGAGCGGGTGGATACGGGCGAATTCGCGAACTGGACCACGCATCCGAATAACCCATCCCGCGTGACAGCCACCGAAGACGAAACCGCCGCGGCACGTGCCGCCTGAAGCCTGAGAGCAAGCGAGCTGGCCGGGAGAAGCCGCCGCGAGTCAACCCACGCTGGAGATGCCGTTGCGATGGCAACGGCGCGCCAGTCTTTCGACGATTGGAGAACCTTCGATGAATCAGTCAGCGGGAATCAGCGAGCCGTCGCTGAACGTGCAGGACAGCACGCTCTATAACGACGATCTCGCGCCGACCGGAACCGCGCAGCGCACGTGGAAGTGGTATCACTTCGCGGCGCTGTGGGTCGGGATGGTGATGAACATCGCGTCTTACATGCTGGCTGCTGGCCTGACCGAGCAGGGCATGTCGCCGTGGCAGGCGGTGCTGACCGTGCTGCTCGGCAACACCATCGTGCTCGTGCCGATGCTGCTGATCGGTCACGCCGGCGCGAAACACGGCATTCCGTACGCGGTGCTGGTGCGCTCGTCGTTCGGCACCCAGGGCGCGAAGCTGCCGGCATTACTGCGCGCGATCGTCGCGTGCGGCTGGTACGGCATCCAGACGTGGCTCGGCGGCAGCGCGATCTATACGCTGCTCAACATCCTGACGGGCAACGCGCTGCAGGGGCAGCCGATTGCGTTCATCGACATCTCGGTTGGCCAGGCTGCGTGTTTTCTCGCGTTCTGGGCGCTGCAGATCTACTTCATCGTCAACGGCACGGATTCGATCCGCTGGCTCGAAAGCTGGTCCGCGCCGATCAAGGTGGTGATGTGCATCGTGCTGGTGTGGTGGGCCACGTCGAAAGCGGGGGGCGTCGGCTCGATGCTCGCCACGCCGTCGCAGTTCGTCGCGGGTGGCAAGAAGGCGGGCCTCTTCTGGGCAACGTTCTGGCCGAGCCTCACCGCGATGGTCGGCTTCTGGGCCACGCTCGCGCTGAACATACCGGACTTCACGCGCTTCGCAAAATCGCAGCGCGACCAGGTGGTGGGGCAGGCCGTCGGGCTGCCGCTGCCGATGGCGCTGCTGTCGATCATCTCAGTCGTGGTCACGTCGGCGACGGTCGTGATCTACGGCAAGGCGATCTGGGATCCGATCGATCTCACGAGCCGCATGACGGGCATAGGTGTAGGCGTCGCGCTCCTGATCCTCACGCTCGACACGATGTGCTGCAACCTCGCGGCGAACCTCGTCGGCCCTGCGTACGATTTTTCGAGCCTGTGGCCGAAGGGCATTTCGTATCGCACCGGCGGCCTGATCACCGCGACGATCGCGATCGTGATGATGCCGTGGAAGATCCTCGCGACGACGCAGGGCTACATCTTCACGTGGCTCGTCGGTTACTCGGCGCTGCTGGGTCCGGTGGCGGGCATCATGATCGTCGATTACTTCCTGATTCGCGGCACGCGGCTCGATCACCGCGAGCTGTTCGACGAGCACGGCGAGTATGCGTATCGGGGCGGTTGGAACATCGCGGCGATTGTCGCGCTCGCAGTCGGCGTGCTGCCGAATCTGCCGGGCTTTCTGAACACCGCATTTCCCGCGGCGTTCCCGAATGTGCCAGATCTGTTCAAGGGCGTCTATACGTACGCGTGGTTCGTCGGTCTCGCGCTGGCGGCGATCGTGTACGGTGTGTGGATGTCGATGAGCCGCAGCACCAGCGCGCGGGTGATGAACGCATGACGTAGTGGTGGCTTCAAGCCGGTGCGTTCCCTGCACGAAGCGGAATGCGGGATGCGAGGGCACGCACCGTTCGAATTTCGATCGAAGGAGACAGCAACATGGCAATCCTGATTCGTGGCGGTACGGTGGTGGACGCGAATCGCACCTACCGCGCCGACGTGCTCTGTCACGGCAACGACGCGGGCGGCACGATCGCGGCGATCGGCGAAGCGCTCGATGCGCCCGCTGGCGCAACGGTCGTCGATGCGGGTGGTCAGTACGTGATGCCCGGCGGTATCGATCCGCACACGCACATGGAATTGCCGTTCATGGGCACGAGAGCGAGCGACGATTTCTTCACGGGCACCGCGGCGGGTCTCGCGGGCGGCACGACGAGCATCATCGACTTCGTGATTCCGTCGCCGAAGCAGCCGTTGATGGGCGCATTTCGCGAGTGGCGCGGCTGGGCCGAGAAAGCGGCATCGGACTACGGCTTTCATGTGGCGGTGACGTGGTGGGATCAGTCGGTGCACGACGACATGGGCACGCTCGTGCACGAGCATGGCGTGTCGAGCTTCAAGCACTTCATGGCGTACAAGAACGCGATCATGGCCGACGACGAGATTCTCGTGAAGAGCTTCGCGCGATCGCTCGAACTCGGCGCGCTGCCCACCGTGCACGCGGAAAACGGCGAACTCGTGTTCCAGCTGCAGAAGGAGATGCTCGCGCGCGGCTTCACCGGACCCGAAGCGCATCCGCTGTCGCGGCCGCCGCAGGTGGAAGCCGAAGCCGCGAACCGCGCGATCCGCATCGCGCAGGTGCTGGGCGTGCCGGTGTACATCGTGCACGTGTCGGCGAAGGAGGCGCTCGATGCGATCGTGCGCGGACGCAGCGAGGGGCATCGCGTGTTCGGCGAAGTGCTGGCGGGGCACCTCGTGATCGACGAATCGGTGTATCGCGATCCGGACTGGACGCGTGCCGCCGCGCACGTGATGAGCCCGCCGTTTCGCACGCAGGAGCATCGCGACGCGCTGTGGAATGGCCTGCAGGCGGGGCAGCTGCACACCACCGCGACCGATCATTGCGTGTTCTGCGCGTCGCAGAAGGCGATGGGACGCGACGACTTCACGCGCATCCCGAACGGCTGCGGCGGCGTCGAGGATCGCATGGCGATCCTGTGGCACCACGGCGTCAATGCGGGCCGGCTGACGCCGAACGAGTTCGTCAGGGTCACGTCGACGAACGCCGCGCAGATCTTCAACCTGTATCCGCGCAAGGGTGCGGTCGAAGTAGGCGCGGACGCGGATATCGTCGTGTGGGATCCGCAGGCGAGCCGCACGATCTCGGTGAAGACGCATCATCAGAATGTCGACTTTAACGTGTTCGAAGGCATGACGGTGCAGGGCGTCGCGACGCATACGCTCGCGCGCGGCGAACTGGCGTGGGCGAACGGGGATCTGCGCGCGCAGCGCGGCGCGGGCCGCTATCTGAAGCGTCCGCCCAACGCGGCGTATTTCGATGCGGTGAGAGTGGCGAACCACCGGCGCGAGGCGAAGCCGGTGGAGCGGAAGGCGGAGGTGTGATGGGAAGCGGCGATGAGTGAAAGAAAAACCCGGCCACGCGCCGGGTTTTTTCTGCCTGTCACGCCAGCGGGAAAAGCGCTCAAACGCCTCTCGCCGTCACCACCGTTCTCGGCCTTAGCGACGCCATGATCAGATACATACCGCCACCGATCAGTACGCCGAAGAACCACCCGTAGGTCCCCCACCAGGCCGGCAGCAGGCTGGTCAGATTCGGCAGGAAGGTCGAAAATACCGCACCCACCGCCGCGGAAACGAGCGCATTGATGTTCCAGCCGCCTTCGTAGCGGTATTCGCCGTGTTCGTCGTACAGCGCCGCGACGTTGATGTTCCCTTTGGCAACGAGATAGTAATCGACGAGGATGATGCCGAGCAGCGGCCCCATTGTCGCGCCGATCGCGTTGACGAAGTGTGCGGCGTTACCTTCCCACGGCGCGAACGGGTAGAGCACCAGCGCGATCAGCGCGGCGATATAGCCGCCGCGCTTGAAACTGATCTGGTGCGGAAACGTGTTCGAAATGTCGAACGCGGCCGATACGAAATTCGCCACCACGTTGATACCGAGCGTCGCCACCGCGAAGGTCAGCGCGGCGATCAACGCCAAAACCCAGCTGTCGAACTTCGCCGAGATCTGGTCCGGGTGCAGCAGCACTTCACCATACACGCGGAACGCGGCGATGGTCGTCACGCCCGCCACCAGCGAGAACGCGATCAGGTTGACGGGCAGGCCCCATAGATTGCCCTTCTTCACCGCATCGCGATTTTTGGCGTAACGCGAGAAGTCGCAGAAATTCAGGTAGAGCGCCGCGAAGTAGGTGATCCACGTCGCGCCCACGGCCATCAGCGCCCAGAACGTGCCGGGCTCGCCGGCGACGCCCGCGTCTTTCGTCTTGTCGAGCAGCACGTCCATCGGAATGCCGCTCGAGAACGAGAAGCCGCCCGCCTTCACGCACAGACCGATCGCGAGGATCAGCATCGCCACCCACACGGCGGGCCCGGCCCAGTCCTGGAACTTGCGCACGGTCTCCATGCCCTTCTGGATGATCAGCAGTTGCAGCGCCCAGATCACCACATAGCAGATCACCTCGAGCGCGGAATGGCCGAGCAGCTGGGTGCCCTTGTGAAATGCCATCAGGCTGTCGTTGCGGGTGAGGAGCGCGACCATCGCGCCCGAGGCCGCGGCAGTCTGCGCGCCGTACCAGAAGCAGGCCACCACGGCGCGCACCAGTGCTGCGAGGTTGGCGCCCCACACGCCGAACGATGCGCGCGCGAGTACCGGATAGGGCACGCCGGTCTTCTCGCCGGCGTAGCCGATCAGATTCATCAGCGCGAAGATCACGAGCGAACTGATGCCGATCGCAAGCAGGAAGTTGATGAAGCTGCCGCACAGCAGGAACAGGCTGGCGGCGAGGTAGTAGCCCCACAGGCTGTGCACGTCCGAGGTCCAGACGTTGAAGATGCTGAAGCTGCCCCAGTTGCGTTCCTTCGCGGGCGCGAGATCTTCGTTGTAGAGGCCGGGGGAGGAATTGCGGACTTCCATCTGTCATCTCCTTTGTGCTCGTGGACCAAGGAAACACCGCTGGACACTCCTCGATGGAGATGCCTGCGCGTCTGAAGCCTGTCGATATGAACGATGTGGCGCGCAACGACCGCGGCAGACGGGTTAACCCGCATCGGGACGGTTACCTTCCGGGATCGATGGCCGCACGCCCATTGCAATTCACGTGGCAATCCTACGAAGCCATTTTTCAGGAGTAAAGAAATACAGCGCGAATACAGTGCGACGCGTCAAACGCGTGGCCCGTTATCCGGCCTCGGGGCAAAACTTTTCGCGCGTCGCTGCAAAGTTGCTATAACAGACGATGCAGGAGGACATGCAGTGACCGGACCGGCCGTCCGGCAGCCGGTTTCGCATCAAGCATGCGTTCGTCACACAAGCGGACAAACATGTCCGTAACGAGTCGTTCATCCGAGGGGTCACGGTGGCCAGCCGCGCAATCCGTTTGATGATCGCAGCCTGCCTGCTTCCCTGCGTGCCTGCATGGAGCGCCGGGCCGGCAGTCGAAGCCGCGCCCGATACGATGCAGGCGCGTGTGCTTGGCTGTGCCGCGTGCCACGGCGCGCACGGCGAAGGCACGGACAACGACTACTTCCCGCGTCTCGCCGGCAAACCGGCCGGCTATCTGTTCAACCAGCTGATCGCGTTTCGCGATGGACGGCGGCAATACCCGCCGATGAACTACCTGCTTGCGTATCTGCCGGACGCGTATCTGAAGCAGATCGCCGACTACTTCGCGGAACAGCGGCCGCCTTTTCCCGCATCCGCCGCGCCGTCCGTGGATGCATCGACGGTGGCGCTTGGCAAGTCGCTCGCAACGCGCGGCGAGGCTTCGCGTGGCGTGCCGGCGTGCATCGCCTGCCATGGCGCATCGCTGACGGGCCTCGCGCCCGCGATCCCGGGGCTGCTCGGCCTGCATGCGAACTACATCAGCGCGCAGCTCGGCGCGTTCCGCTACGGCACGCGGCATGCAGCGTCCCCCGACTGCATGCATGACATCGCGACGCGTCTGTCGGACCGCGACATCACAGCGGTCGCCGCGTGGCTCGCGTCGCTGCCACCACCTTCAGACGTTGCGCCGGCTGCCGCCGGTTCGCTGAAGCTGCCGCTCGCATGCGGCAGCGAGCCCAACTGAAGGAGGTGGCGAGATGCGCATCCTTCATCAGTTCACGTATCAGCCAGGCGATCAGTCCAGGTGGGTTGCAGCAGCAACGTGCGCGATGGCGGCTGCCGTCGTCGCGCTGTTCATTCAGACGCCTCCCGCAAACGCGCAGGGCGCCGCGCCGAAACCGTCGAGCGATGCGCCGCTGGTTTCGCGCGGCGAATACCTCGCGCGCGCCGGCGACTGCGTGGCCTGTCATACCGTGCCCGGCGACAGGCTGTTCGGCGGCGGCCGTCCGATGGTGACGCCGTTCGGCACGCTGTACACGCCGAACATCTCGTCGGACCCCGACACCGGTATCGGCAGATGGACCGCCGACGAGTTCTACACGATGTTGCACGACGGCAAGTCGCGCGACGGTTCGCTGCTCTATCCGGCCATGCCATTCGCGTCGTACACGAAGGTCACGCGTGCGGATTCGGACGCGATCTACGCGTACCTGCAATCGGTGCCACCGGTGCACCGGCCGAGCCGCGCGCACGAGCTGCGCTTCCCGTTCAACCAGCGTCAGCTGCTGCTCGGCTGGCGCACGCTGTTTTTCCGCGCGGGCGAGTACCAGCCCGATCCGTCGCAATCGGCAGAATGGAATCGCGGCGCGTATCTGGTGGAGGGACTCGGTCACTGCACGATGTGTCACACCGCGATCAATGCGCTCGGCGGCAATTCGCGTTCGAAGCAGTTTCAGGGCGGCCTGATTCCGCTGCAGGACTGGTACGCGCCGTCGCTGACGTCGAACCGTGAAGCTGGTCTCGGCGACTGGAGCATCCAGGACATCGTCGGTCTGCTGCAGGCGGGCGTATCGAATCGTGGCGCGGTGTACGGGCCGATGGCGGAGGTCGTGTACGACAGCTTCCAGTATCTGAGCGACGACGACGTGCGAGCGGTGGCCGTCTATCTGAAGGCGCTGCCCGCGCATTCGGGCGAGGTGGACACCACGCCGCCGACTACCGCCGTCACCGAGGAAAAGAATCGTCTGTTTCCGCTCGGCAGGAAGATCTACGACGCGCAGTGCGCGCTCTGTCACGCCGATCAGGGGCAGGGCAAGCCGCCTAACTTTCCGCCGCTCGCGAACAACCAGTCGATCCAGATGACGTCGTCGGTGAACCCGATCCGCATGGTGCTGAACGGCGGCTATGCGCCCGGCACGATGAAGAATCCGACACCGTACGGCATGCCGCCGTTCGCGCAGTCGCTGTCCGACGAGGAGGTCGCCGCAGTGGTCACGTATATCCGCACTGCGTGGGGCAATCACGGTTCGCCGGTCACGGTGAAGGAAGTCAACATGCTCCGCACGGCACCACTTTTCTGAGGCTGCGATGCTCAATTCTCCCGTTCCAGACGATAGCGAAACCGGACCCGACGGACGGCGGCGGTCGGAAGCCGAGCGGGTGGACGGCATCGTGCGGCGCGGGCCGAGCGGCGCGATCGCGGTGGCGGGCATCGCGACGCTGATCGTGGTCGGCCTCTGGTACGCGTTCTACTTTTTTGTGTTCCTGCCTCGCGGCACCATCCACTAAAGCAACGCCATGTCGAACCCGACTGCACCCGATCCGCACGAGTCCGCCGCAGTTGCCGAGCGCATCGAACGCCGCTGGGCGATCCTCGTCTGCGCGCTGGTTGCGTCGACGGTCGCGATGGTGATCTACACCGGCGTGCACTGGTCGATGATGCCGCCGTCGCGCGTCGAGACGATCCGTCCGGAAACGCTGCACGTGCAGGGCGAATTCATCGAGAGCAACCTGGGCAGCGCGGTGGAGCCGGACGGCACGGTCACGGTGCGCGTGATTGCGCAGCAGTACTCGTTCACACCGCAGTGCCTGCTGGTGCCGGCGGACACGCCGATCACGTTTCGCGCAACGAGCGCCGACGTCGTGCACGGCTTTCTCGTGACCGACACCAATATCAATTCGATGGTGGAGCCCGGCTACATCTCGACGTTCAAGACCACGTTTTCCGCGCCCGCGGACCACCTGATGCCGTGCCACGAGTATTGCGGCACCGGGCACCAGGGCATGTGGGCGCATGTGAAGGTGATCGACAGGGCCGACTTCCTGCAGATGGCGGCCCATTCGCGGAGATTGAGCTGTGTTAAATAACAGGCGCCTCGTTCTCGCGCATTTCTGGCTCGCGTTCGGTGTATTCGGCATCGCGCTGCTGCTCGGCGCGTGGCAGATGTACATTCGCAGTCCGCTGCATCCGTGGATCGGCGACCCCGAGCTCTACTACCGCTCGGTGACCGAGCACGGCACCGTGATGGGCTACGTGTTCCCCACGCTGATCGCGATGGGCTTCGGCTATGCGGTGAGCGAGCTGTCGTTGAAGCGGCCGCTCGCCGGCGCGCGCTGGGCGTGGCTCGGTTTCACGCTTGTTGCGCTGGGCGCGGTGACGGCGAGCGTGACGATCGCGCTGGGGCTCGCATCGGTGCTCTACACGTTCTATCCGCCGATGGTCGGCAACGCGTTCTACTACATCGGCGTCGTGCTGGTGGTGGTGGGCTCGTGGATCTGGGTCGCGCTGATGTCGGTGAATCTCGCCGTGTGGAAGCGCGCGAATCCCGGCCGCGCGGTGCCGCTGCCGATGTTCGCGACTGTGGCAGGCGCGTACCTGTGGGGCTGGACCGCGGTGGGCGCCGCGATCGAGGTGCTGTTCCAGATCCTGCCGGTCGCGCTCGGTCTGCGCACCACCATCGACGCGGGCCTCGCGCGCGTGTTCTTCTCGTGGACGCTGCACGCGATCGTCTATTTCTGGCTGATGCCCGCGTACATCGCGTACTACACGATCGTGCCGCGCGCGATCGGCGGACGTCTGTACAGCGACTCGATGGCGCGCATCTCGTTCATCCTGTTCCTGGTGGTCGCGATGCCGATCGGCATTCACCATCTGTTCGCGGACCCGCAGGTGGGCGCGGGCTTCAAGTTCCTGCACTCGGTGTTCACGGCGCTCGTCGCGGTGCCGACGCTGCTCACCGTGTTCACGATCTGCGCGTCGGTGGAGATAGCGGCGCGGCTGCGCGGCGGCAAGGGGACGTTCGGCTGGCTGCGTGCGCTGCCATGGGACAACCCGCAGATGCTCGCGCTGGCGCTCTCGTTCGTGATGCTCGGCTTCGGCGGCGCGGGCGGGCTCATCAACATGAGCTACCAGCTCGATTCGACGATCCATAACACGCAGTGGGTGACGGGCCATTTCCATCTGATCTACGCGGGCGCGATCGTGATCATGTACTTCGCGATCGCGTACGACCTGTGGCCGCAGCTCACGGGCCGCACGATGCTGAACTGGAAGCTGATGCGCGTGCAGCTGTGGCTTTGGTTCATCGGCATGATCGTGCTGACGTTCCCGTGGCACTGGGTTGGCATTCTCGGCATGCCGCGGCGCATGGCCTACTACGACTATTCGAACCCGGCGATCGCGCCGCAGGCGATCTGGGTGACGATGTCCGCGATCGGCGGCTTCATCCTTGTGGTGTCGGCAATCGTGTTCTTCGTCGTGCTGATCCAGGGGCATCGCAGCGCGCGGGCGGTGGCCGGGGAATATCGCTTCAGTACCGCCGTGCATGAAGCGACCACCGTGCCGGTCGCGCTCAATGGCTTCGCGTTGTGGCTCTCGCTGATGGTCGCGCTGACGATCGTCAACTACGGTTACCCGGTCGCGCAACTGATGGCGCGCGGTGGCGATACGTCGGTGCCGGCCGTTTCGATCGGGGCGTCGCGATGAGTGACGAGCGCCTGTTCTCCCTGCGCAATCCGTGGTTTCGCGCGAGCGTCGGCACGACGGTGGCCGTGTTCGTCGCGAGCGTCGTCGTCGGCTTCGTGTGGCTGCCTTCGGTGCATCGCGATGCGCCGTTCCAGGGCGTCTGGAACGCGATCTGCAGCGCGGCGGGCGTGCCGCGCGACTGGTCCGACGGCACCGCGCCGGTCAAGCCAAGCGAGCAGCTGAGCACGGTGCAGGTCACGCCGCAGCTGCTGTCCACTGCGAGCAGGCTGTCGATCGGCCG
Organism: Paraburkholderia phosphatilytica; assembly: GCF_003443895.1. Lineage (GTDB taxonomy): Bacteria > Pseudomonadota > Gammaproteobacteria > Burkholderiales > Burkholderiaceae > Paraburkholderia > Paraburkholderia phosphatilytica. The sequence continues at coordinate 136,390 of NZ_QQOA01000011.1, forward strand.
CGGCGCGACGCTCGCGTTGCGTTGCACGATGTGTCATGGCGCGCGCGGCGTGAGCGGCGCGAACACGCCGAATCTCGCGGGCCAGTATGCGATCGTGATCTACAAGCAGTTGCAGGATTTCCAGAGCGGCGCGCGCGCGAACCCGGTGATGTCGCCGATGGTGGCTGGCCTCTCCGATCAGGACATGCGCGATATCTCCGAGTACTACGAATTCCTGCCGCGGCCTGCACGGCCGCGCGATCCGGCCAACCCGACCGCGCCGGACATCGTCAGGCTCGGGTCGCCATTGCGCAATATTCCTTCGTGCGGCGCATGCCATGGCGAGATCGGCTACAAGGCGGGCGCGCCGTGGCTCGGTGGCCTGCCGGCCGCGTACACAGCGATGCAGCTACAGGCATTCGCGGCGGGTGCGCGGCATAACGACATCTCGGAGCAGATGCGCAACATCGCGCGATCGATGACGAGCGAAGAGATACAACAGGCCGCGGACTGGTATCACGGCACGGCGGCGAAGCCGTGACGCTCGGCGCGCCGCGTTAGTTCGCCAGCGTGGCAGCCCGGTTCTCCTGTTCCTGCAACACGCGCCACTGCACTTTCCCGCTCGCGGTTCTCGGCAACGCGGACACGAATTCGACGATCTGCGGCACCTTGTACGCTGCCATATGCCCGTGCGCCCATTCGACGATCTGCGCGGCCGATGCATCGGCACCTGCGCGCAGCACGACGAACGCTTTCACGGTTTCGCCCTTGCGTGCATCGCGCGCGGCGACGACACACGCTTCCTGAATTGCGGGATGCTCGAACAGCGACGTTTCGACTTCCGCGGGCGACACCTTGTAGCCGGCTACGTTGATCATCCGCTTCAGGCGGTCGACGAAAAAGAAGTACCCGTCCTCGTCGATATAGCCGAGATCGCCGGTGCGCAGATAGCGCCTGCCGTCGACTTCGACGAAGGCGTCGCGCGTCGCATCGAGTTTGCCCCAGTAGCCCTTGAACACCTGTGGCCCGCTGATCAGGATCTCGCCGGTTGTGCGCGGGCCGAGCACCGTGAGCGTGACCGGATCGACGACGACTGATTCTGTGTCCTGTATCGGGATGCCGAGACATTGGCGCTTGCAGCGATCGGGCGGGTTGATGTGCGTCGCAGAGATGGTTTCCGAGAGCCCGTAGCCCTCCATGTAGGGCACGCCGAGGCGTGCTTCGATGCGCTGCGCCAACGTCTTCGGCATCGCCGCGCCGCCGCCCGCCAGCCGTTTGACCGAACTCAGGTCGTAACGCTCGAGGTCCGGCTGGCTCATGAAGTCGATCATCATCGTCGAGATCGCGATCCAGAAGCTGACGCGGTAGCGTTCGATCAACAGCGCGGCACAGCGGCTGTCCCAGCGCGTCATCACGACGAGCGGCGAGCCGAGCGCGATGCCCGCGTTCATGCATTGCTGCATGCCGGTGACGTGAAAGAGCGGCATCGCGCACAGGATCACGGCATCATCCGACAGCCGGCACCATTGCACGGACGCCGCGACGACGTGCGTCGCGCTGCGATGCGTGTGCATGCAGCCCTTGGGCGCGGCTGTCGTGCCGGACGTGTAGGGGATCACCGCGAGATCGTCGGGCGTCGCGCAACAGGGCGCCGGCTGCTCCGCGGCTGCGATGGCGGCACGCCAGTGCATGGCTCTGGGTGCGATCGCCGCGTCGCACTCCGTGAGCACGTCGAGTGTGGGCGCGGCGTCAGTCAACACCGGCGGCAGCGGCAAGCCGGTGTGATCGCCGAGATAGTCCGCATAGCGCGCGACGATCGCGTGATGGATCGCGTTGCCGAGCAGCGGCCGCGCCTGTTCGTAAAGCTCGTCGCCCACCAGCGCGACCCGTGCGCCGCAATCCTCCACGATGTGACGCAGCTCGGCCGTCATGTTCATCGGGTTGACCGGCACCACCACGGCTTCGGCGCGCAGGATCGCGTAGTAGCCGATCACGTATTGCGGGCTGTTCTGCATGTACAGCGCGACGCGATCGCCGTGTCCCACACCGCATCGGCGCTGCAGATAGCCGGCCAGCGACCCGACTTCCCGATGCAACTGCGCGTAGCTCAACGCGCCGCCGTAAAAGTGGATCGCGGTCCTGTCGGGGTGTCGGCTGGCAGCGGCCGCGAGATTGTCATACAGCGTGGGCTGTGGGGACGGCACGTGTTGCGCGAGGCCTTCGGGCCAGTATGGAGATGCGGTCATGATGTCCTCCTGTGCATCGCTCGGGTTGCCGTCGAAAAGCGCTTTCGGAGCGGCAACCGCGATGGCCGTAAGTCGCGCAGCCGGGTACTGCTTCAGCGTCACGGATGCGGCCCGTAGTTCGCGACCTTCCTGCCGGACAGCGCAACCTGCACGCCTTCCTGGCAGCTCGACCCGCACGTCGTACCGTCGACTGTGGGGCCCGCGAACGGTACGGTCTCCGACGTAATGATCGCGTCGACGTGCGTGCCGTCCGAGCTGATCACCATCACCAGACCGAGGACGATGCCGGCGCCCGAGCCGGTATAGCTGATCGTCATCGTGCCTGTGCAGTCCGAATTCACGGTGTAGGTGCCGGTCTGGTTCGGATTGAACATCGTCTGGCCGCCTTTTGGCAGGCCGGCGATCATTCCGAAGTCCGTGCGCGCGAAGCTGTTGACGCCGTCGAAATTCAGGATCGCGACATCGTTCAGCAACTGCGGGGTGGTGAACGCATGCACGGTGCCGCCGGAGATGATGCCCATCACCTGGCCGTGCGCCTCGAATGCATAGCTGCCTCTTAGCGTCGCGGCCGAACAGGCGGGCGGCGACGCATACGCTGAAGTGCAGACAACGGAAGCCAGAACCGCGAATGCCGACAGAATGCCTGGGTAACGTTTCATCTTAGTCTCCTTGGATGGACATGAACGATGGCCGAGCCATGCTGGACGCTATCGGAAAGCTTTCATGCGTCGTCCGCACGCATGCGGGTTCATGTTCGACTGACGCAAGGCCCGGCACCATCGAGGCAACCTGAAGAAACCATGAATGAACTGGAGAGGCCGGCGCACGCTTAAGCGCCGACGTCTGACGAATAGCGCGGCCAGGCTTTGCGCGCGCGGTTCGTTAAGTGTTTAGGTTGACGACCGATGGGTTGTGCCCCAGACCTGGGCAAACCAAAGTCATTAGTGGAACGTAGGAAGGTTTTCTTCAACTCGCACTTTCAAACGAGTGACCAACGACTAACATGAAGAAGTCCGCCCGCGCATGTCGGGCGAGACACGGCGCCGACGAGCGCCATTGCTGCACGCGACGACGAAGAACGAGGTGTGGCATGTCCGAGGGATCCTGCCTGGTACCACGTGAGGTAGCAGTCACGCGGCCACGCTGGACGATTTTGATCGTCAGCGCGGGCGGCGCGCTTGAAACTTTCGATTTCGTCATCTACGGATTCTTCGCGCAGGATATCGGCCGCGCGTTTTTCCCCGTGACGAGTCACGCGTCGGCCATGGCGCTCTCCTTTGCGGTCTTTGCGATCGGGCATCTGTCGAGGCCGCTCGGCGGGATGCTGTTCGGTCATCTCGGCGACCGGCACGGACGCCGCGGCGTATTCGCGGCGTCCGCGATGATCGCGGCCGTCGCCACGCTCGCGATCGGCTTACTGCCGGATTACGCCAGCTGGGGCGTCGCGGCGCCCGCGCTGTTGCTTGCGTTGCGATTGATCCAGGGCGTGTGCGTCGGCGGCGAGATTTCGGGCTCGGTCGTCTACGCGGTGGAAAGCACGCGCAGGCATCGCGGCCTGCTGTGCGGCGGTGTTTTCTTCGCGGTCAACGTCGCGCTGCTGTTCGCCGCATCCATCAATCTTTATGTGCAGAGCGTGCTGGGCGCCGAGCAGATCGCGACCTACGGCTGGCGCGCGGGTTTTCTGATCGGCGGCGCGATCGGTCTTGCGAGCTTCATACTGCGCCGCAGACTCTCGGAGACCCAAGCCTTCGCGCAGTCCGTGCACACACGTCCCCGCAAACCGCTTGCCGAAGTGTTTCACCATCATCTGAAATCGCTCGTCGTCGCGATCGCGGCAACGACGGTGGTGGGCGCGGCGAACGGCCTGTTCGTCGCGTATGCGCCCGCGTTTCTGCGCTCGCTCGGCTATCCACGCGTGCAGATTGCAACGGCGCAGATCGTCTACGTGATAGTGATTGCGTTTTGCATGCTAGGCACGGCCGCGCTTAGCGACGAGGTGCCGCGGCGCTATGTGTTTCGCACGGGAACGGTGCTGTCCGCGTTGTTCGCGCCATGGTTCTTCATCACCGTGACGGGGACGCACTCGAATCTCTTCGCGGCGTTCGCGTTGGCCGCGGTCGTGACGTCATTCGCGAATGGCACATACGCTTGTGTGATGGCGGAACTGTTCCCGATCGAAGTGCGCTATGCGGGCGTCGGCATCGCGCTGAACGTGAGTCTCGCGGCGACGATGGGCGGCGCGCCGCTGTTCGCCACGTTGCTGGTGTCGGCCACGCACTGGGCTCCCGCGCCGGCGCTCGTGCAGATCTCGTGTGCCGCGATCGCGTTCGCCGCGTCGTTTGCGATGCTGCCGCACCGCGACGGGCATGCGGCCCGATGAGCAATGAATACGATGGAGCGTGCCCGTGAATCTGCGTGGTCCTGTCCGGATTGCGGAGGCGGTGCTGGACGTCGAGCGTTATGAACTGCTGCGCGACGGCGAGCGCGTGCCGCTCGAACGCCTGCCGATGGAACTGCTGATCCTGATGGCTTCGCGCAGCGGCCAGCTGGTCACGCGCGCGGACATCGTGAAGACGCTGTGGGGCGGTAGCCCGTTTCGCGATACCGATACGAGCATCAACACGGCGATCCGCAAGATTCGCGTCGCGGTGGGCGAGGACCCGGAACATCCGCGCAATCTGCTGACGGTGAAGGGCAAAGGGTATCGCCTCGAGGTCGTGCAGATCGCGGTGCCGGACCTGCCGCCGATCGCGCCGCCACCACCGGTGCGCGTGCTGGTGCTGCCGTTTCGCGACCGCTCCGAGAGCGCCGATCTGCAGGGCCTGTGCGATGCGCTCGCGGACGAGACGTCGGCGAATCTGGGCGCGTTGAATCCGGATAAGGTGTCGATGATCGCGAGGACGACCGCGGCGCGCTATCGCGACACGCCGAGAAGCATCGCGGAGATCGCGCAGGAGCTCGGTCTCGACTACGTGATCGAAGGGGCGGTGAGTTGCAGCGAGGGCCGCGTGCGCGTGCTGGCGCAGCTGGTGCGCTGCATCGATCAGGCGCAGATCTGGGCCGGTGCGCGCGAAGCGGCGGCGCACGGCGTGCTGGATATCCAGCGCGATCTCGGCATGTCGCTCGCGACGGAACTGTCGCCTTCGCTCTCCGAGCAGCAGGACCGCATGCTCGCGCGCCGCCTGCCGATCGATCCTTCCGCGCACGACGCGTTTCTGCGCGGCCGCTATTACTGGACGCGGCGCGTGCATTTCGACGCCGGGTTCGCCGCGCACCATGCGCTGAGCGTCGAAGATTTCATTCGCGCTCGCGGCTATTTCGAAACCGCGATCGAGCGGGACCCGACCTATGCGCTCGGATACGTGGGACTGTCGAACGTGTATGGCGCGACAGCCGCGCACGGTTGCTATCCGTCGTCTCAAGGCTATCCGCGAGCGCGCGAAACCGCGCTGCGCGCGCTGGAGCTCGACGACGGTCTGCCAGAAGCGCACCAGGCGCTGGCCGGCGTGTACTACTTCTACGACTGGGACTGGCGCAGGGCGGAAGAAGAGTTTCTCGAAGCGTTGCGTCTGAATCCGAATCACGCGGAAACGAGCCGTCTCTATGCGCGTCTGCTGCTGGTACAGGGCCGCGAGGCCGAGGGGCGCGCGCAGTTCGAACGCGCGGAGCGCGCGGATCCGCTTGCTTTCGAGGGCTCGCGAGTGTTCGGTCTCGTGCAGGCCGGCCATTACGAGGAGGTCGCGCACAGCAGTCTCGTGGCTGGAAACGGCGAACGTTCGCCGCTTGTGTACCAGCTGCTCGCTACGGCATTCGAAGTGCAGGGCCATCATGAGGATGCGGTGGAGGCCACTGCGGAAGCGTTGACCCGCTGCGGCGAGTTCACGCGGGCCGAATCGATCCGCACGATCTTCCGGCAGAGCGGATACGACGCGGTACTGCAGTGGTACCTGCACGATCTCGTTGCGCGCGGACGCCGGGGGTATACGTCGCCGTTGCTGTTCGCCGAAATCTACGCGCGGCTCAGGAACGCGGACGAGATGTATCGCTGGCTCGACATCGCGCTCGCGGAGCGCTCGCCGCGCATGTGTGAGCTTCGCACCAACCCGTGGTTCCAGCGCTATCGCTCCACGCATCGCTTCCGCGAGATCGAGAAGCGTGTCGGGTATTGAGCGGGAGCAGGGGTTTTCAGGAGTTACCATTTTCAATCAATGGCTTGAGACGGCCGGTAAACAACGCGCACTTGATCCGTAGCCATTCAGCAGATTCTGTCCGAAAAAAGTATACAAATTTCGGACAAGCTGCGAGTATCCACGTTACGGACGGCGGCGAGATTACGCTGACTCTCTTCTGTCGTTCGAAGGCGCGGGTTTCTTCCTGGGCCGGCGAGGATTCGCCTGAGACGGCGTGGCTGGCGACAGTCTTTGTGCGAGCTCTCTCGCCCGCATGCCGTAACACAGGGTGAAGCCGGTTTTGATTCCGGCAAGAAAGAGGAAAACTGAAATCGCGGCGAGACTCCACCGCTGATACCGCAATCCGTCATTTACGGTGGTCTGGAGGTCTCCGCCGGGAATGCCCTGACAGATCGCGCTCGTTTCTCCGTCGGTCAGGCCGGTGATCGATCTGCCGGGAAGCGTGTGTCGGGCGCAGGATTGGGCGTCAATCCTCCACGGTTGACCCAATACACCTTCGACGCTCTTGCCGTCGCTCCACATCCATGTTTTTGACACACGCATGCGGATCATCGTGGTTCTGGAGTTGGTCGCCTTGTCCTGAACCACCGTGAAGCCGGCAAACATGATCGCAGCTACGACGAGGCGCGCGATGAGACGGAGCCTGCTCGGGGCGTTGAGCGGATGGTGCCTGGACGGGTCTATCCATCGGCGCGCACGTTTGACATCGGCGGGCGTGAATTGATGGCGTGCCATCCAGGACAGCAGGCGGTGCAGATCCGCAACCGACCGGGCCTGCACACCATACACGACGCGGAAGCGTGTCAGGTCGAGTTGATGGTTGGAAAAGGATTTCAGCTTTTCATCATTAAAGTCCTTGTCGCCGGCGAAAGCATTCCATATTTTTTCCCGAATGATCTGTGGAGAATTCAGACGGAAGATGGCGTAGCCGGTGAATCCGGTCAAACCAATAATGGAAAGAAAAAACGTGACCAGCGGGGTGATTGCTGCTACCCAGATTGCATTCATGGTGTCTTTGGTGATATCGAACGTGAGAGACGGAATACGTGAATTGTGAACGGAATGCCGGATGTGAATTGAGCGTTGTGAGAATGAGCCATGAATGCGATGCGGTACAAGGGTTATGCGGTCCGGATTAAGTTCGATGGTCGGGATAGCGTTGTCATTGGCAGTACATTTCAGCGGGAGATTACCCGCTTGACCTTCTCCTTGAGCCGGGTGAGCGTCGGGTCTGCCAATTCTTCAGCGAGCACGCGGCGCATCATGCGACAAGACGTTGCGCGGCGGTCACTTCGCTGCGGGAGCCTGCGGGCTGCCGGCGCAGTGCGGGCCGTAGACACTTCATGAACCTCTGCGAGAAGCCCCTGTCGTGGATGTCCGGCCCTCCATGGCACGCCGGTGATTTGTCCCTGTCTCTCGGTTATGTCAATGACAGGGTCACGGGACGGCCGGCGCGGCAGGGACGTCGTGCGCTTACTGTCACACGATCCGTAGCTATTCAGCGGGTACTGTCTGGAAAAAGTGTACAAATTTCGGACAGATTGTGCGTGTGGGTTGACCTTCGTCCGAAAAAAATATACAAATATCGGACAAGGTGTGATTATGAATGACTTGAAAACCCAGATTGTTAGCTACACAGAGGCATCTGAGCCAGGCCGTGTGTGGGTGCCGGCCGATTTTTCCCATCTTGGCAGCCGCGACGCCGTGGATAAGGTGTTGCAGCGCCTCGTTGTCGCTGGCCGGCTGCGCCGGATCGACCGTGGGTTATACGATCGACCCAAAATTAACAGCCTTACCAGGAAAGCCACAGCTCCGGACTACCGGGCGGTCATCGATGCAATTGCACGTCGAGACCAATTGCGTCTTATGGTCGACGGCATGACTGCTGCAAACGATCTCGGTTTGACGGACGCAGTACCGGCTATGGTCACAATCCATACGGATTCGCGTCGCCGATCCATCCAACTCGATAACCTCACCGTCCACTTCAAGCTAACCGCACCGAGTCGCCTGTATTGGGCTGGCCGCCCGGCGATGCGGGTGGTGCAGGCGCTGTACTGGTTGAAAGATATGTTGCCGTCGGACAACCCTCGAGTTCTCAAACGGTTGACCGCGCTTCTGGCTGACCCTGCACAAGGAGACGCCATTCGCCAAGACCTGCTCATTGGCTTTAGCAAGTTACCGGCATGGATGCAGGAACTCATTCGGAAACTTCCCGGCTGCGATCCATTGATAGGCGGACCGCTGGCGGACGAAAAAGGCATGCATCAGCAGGAAGCCATAGCCGGGAAGCGTAGGTCTACGAGCAACAAGGTGCGGCCATGAATCAGAATTTCGACAAGATTATTCAAGCTGAGAACGACGAGCGGCGCGATCTCTTTTTGACAGCGGCCGCCCGAATGGGGACGGCAGTCCAGAACGTCGAAAAGGATTTCTGGGTGTGCTGGACCCTGGACGCGCTGTTTAACGGCTTGCCGAAGGACGGCCCTCGTCTGCTGTTCAAGGGCGGCACGTCGCTGTCGAAAGCGTTCGGACTCATTTCGCGTTTCTCCGAGGACATTGATATCACGGTGTTCCGGGAAGACATCGGCGAGCCGGCGGAAGTGGAGGACCTGGACGCCCTGAGCGGCAAAAAGCGCCGAGCCAGATTGGAGCGCATTCGTGATGCTTGTCAGCACTACATAGCTGAAGAGATGGCTGTGCGTTTCCGAGAAATCGCTGAAACGACGATTCCCGCAGATCAATTCCGCGTTGAGTTCGATGCTGATGACCCTGACCGGCAGACGCTGCTGTTCTGGTACCCCGTCGTGACCGCCGATCCAAAGGACTACATCCGTTCGGCCGTAAAGATAGAAGCAGGCGCCAAGTCGGCGTTGGATCCACACGAAGTGGCCACAGTCAAACCTTACATCGCGGACGATCTGCCCGATCTGGACCTTGCCGTACGGAATGTCACAACGGTCAAGCCTGAACGCACGTTCTGGGACAAGATCATCATCTTGCACGGCCTGCGACAATGGCACGACCGAAGAGGCGAGTTACGGCACGGCGGGCAGCGCGTTTCCCGACACTACTACGATATCTACCAGTTGCTGAAACACCCAGACTCGGCTGCGTGGCAGGCAAATCATTGCCTCGCGAAGGACTGCGCGCAGCACGCCAGACTTTTCTTTGGCAGCGCGGATCTCGGCCTTGACGCAGCCACTCGCGGCAATTTCACATTGGCGCGTTCCGATGGCATGCACGACGCGCTGGTCCGAGATTACGCAGCGATGGGTGGCATGATTTTCAGGGAGTTGCCTCCGATTGATGATGTCCTGAAAGCAATCGCGACATTGGAGGGGAATTTGAACACGCTCGAGCCGGACTCTGCGTAAGCCGGATGCGAGGGGCAGGCGGGTTTAATTTTTTGTCACTCGCCCCGAAGCTTCCAGGCGACGCCGCCGGTGGTCTGCGCGTGAAGGTCGATTCGCGTGCATTGGCGTAAGCTCGCATATGCCGCGCGGCGCCGATCCTGCGGCTCGCGCGGCATTCCATCGGGAGGAGCTGAGGATGACATCGACCGGCACTGGATCGAATCCGCATTCCGACGTTGTTCAGGAGGGCGGCTGTGCGTGCGGCGCGGTGCGCTTTCGCGTGAGCGCACCGCCGAAGCGCGTCGGCATGTGCCACTGCATGACGTGCAGACGCGTGTCGGGCGCACCGTTCGCCCTGTTCGTGATCTTTCACGGCAAGGACGTGACCGTCCAGGGTCGAACGGAAGCGTGGCGCAGTTCGGAAACCGGGCGACGGCACTTCTGTCCTGTGTGTGGTTCGGTCGCGTTTCTCGACGGGCTCGATACGGACGAGGTCGAACTGCCGCTCGGTGCGTTCGATCGCACCGGCATCTACGAGCCGCAATACGAACTGTGGGTGAAGCGGCGCGAGCCGTGGCTGCCGCACGGAGTGCGCCCCGAATACGAGGGCGACCGGCCCGTGTGAATCGTCACGCCTGGCGAGCCTGCGTGCGTTCCGCCTGCAACTGCTCGAACGCCGCGACGATACGCTGCGCGAATGCGTTCTTGTGCGCGATCGGGCTGTTGGCTGGTTCGCCGTGGATCAGCATCGTTGCGTTCGCCTCGAACACCAGCACGCGGCCGTCGGGCAGCAGCGTGTAGTCGATGCCGCCGTAGTCGAGATCGAGCCGTGCACCGATTGCTGCCAACGCATTCGCCACGCGTGCGCCAAGCGCCGCTCCGGTGTCTTCGAGAAAGCGCCGCTCCTCGTCGATTTTCCACTGCACATCCATGCCGGCGGACACGTAATGCACCATCCAGTGCGGCCCGATCGCGAGATGGTACGGGTACGGCTTGCGATCGACGAAGATCGTGCGGTACTTGCGAAAGTGCCGGTCGTCGCTCTGAAAATCGATGAACGCGGTCAGATAGCAGTGGCCGTTCAGCGCTTCCACGGTGTGCCAGAGCGATTCGCGCGTCGTGTGTAGCGTCAGCCCTTCGCCGCCATGCGACGCGAGCGGGCGTGTTAGCACCGGCAGTGCGATGCCGGCTTCCGCGAGCGCGGCATCGAGCGCGTCCGCGGAAGCGGGCAACTGCGTGAGCAGCAGGCACGGCGCGACGGCGACGTCGTCGAGGCCCGCGAGCAGCTCGGGCAGCTGATGCCGCCGCGTGCGCGCGATGCGGTCCGGGCGGTTCAGCACGGGGCGTCCGCATTGCGCGGCGAAGCGCTCGAGGCGCGGCCTCAACACGTGCGCGACGTCGGGCTCGCCGATCGCGTTGAACACGATATCGAACGGCGGCAGGCGGCGGTCTTCCGCTTCGTCTGCGCAGTCGATCGCGTATTTGATGCGGTAGGTCGCGCCGAGCGGCAGCAGCATGTCGAACGGCGTGTTGCCGGTCGCGCGGCCCGCGCACAGAACCAGCACGCGGCGCGGCGCATGCTCGGCGGGCTCGACGTACACACGCTGCAACGTGTAGGCGCGCGTGCGATGCACCTGCGCGTCTTCATTGCGGCCCAGTGCATCGAGCACGGCCGCGAGGTTCTGATGCACGATCGCGAGGTTGGGGTCGACGCCCAGCGCGTGCTGGTACCAGCGCAGCGCGTCGGCAGGGCGGCCGCGCAGGTAGAGCACGGTCGCGAGGTTGTAAAGCGGAATCGCGAGCGAGCAGTTCGCGCCGGCCGCGATGTCGTCGAAGGTTTCGACGGCGACGCGAAACGCGAGCAGGCCGATCTCGTCGTTCGCGGCGCGCAGCGCATCGACCATTCGGCGATGCAGCGCGACGTCGAGCGGATGCGCGTCGAGTTCGCGGTCGATCTCGGCAAGCGTGTCGATGGTCATGCGATCGGCCCCTGGCGTCACAGATGCGCGGCGCCGAATTGCCGCAGCGCGTTGCAGAGCGTATCGACCGCCGTTTCGGTGACGGCGTTGTAGAGCGACGCGCGCAGCCCGCCGATCGAGCGATGCCCGTCGAGCCCGACGATGCCGAGCTCGTGCGCGTGTTCGACGAACGCTTCGTCGAGCCGCACGTCGCCAAACGTGAACGACACGTTCATCTGCGAGCGCCACTGCGGGGCCGCGTGAATGCGCACCGCGCCGCCAAATGCATCGAGCGTGTCATAGAGATGCTTCGATTTGCGCGCGTTGATCTGCTCGATCGCCCCGAGTCCGCCGATGTCGTTCAGCAGCCAGCGGGTAATCAGCGTCAGCACGTAGATCGCGAACACGGGTGGCGTGTTGTAGTTCGACGCGTGCGCGACGTGGGTGCGAAAGTCGAGAATTGCGGGCAGATGGTCCGGAATCCGTTCGAGCAGCTCGCGGTCGATCACGGCAACCGTGACGCCGGCGGGACCGAGGTTCTTCTGCGCGTGCGCGTAGATCATCGAGTACAGGCCCGCATCGAACGGCTTCGACAGAAAATCCGACGACATGTCCGCGATCAGCGGCACCGCGAACGGTTCGTCGCACACCGGAAACTGCAGGCCTTCGACAGTTTCGTTCGATACGTAGTGCAGATATGCGGCCGTCTCCGCGACTTCGAGCGCGTACAGGTCGGGCAGCTGCCGGTAGTGACCGGCGCGGCCGTCCCACAGCACGTCGCGTGGCGTTACGCGCGCGGCTTCGGTCGTCGCGCGGTTGCTCCAGTAGCCGGACGTCACGTAAGCCGGCGGCCCTTGCGGCGCAGCGGCGAAGTTCATCGGGATCATCGCGAACTGCAGGCTGCTGCCGCCTTGCAGGAACGTGACGGCGTAGTCGCCGGCGACACCGAGCAGGCGCCGCAGATTCTGTTCGGCTTCGTCGAGGATCGCGCGGAACCAGTCCGAGCGATGGCTCATGCCGAGCACCGAGACGCCCGTTTCCGGCAGCGCGACGATCGCATCCTGCGCCTGCATCAACACCGTGGCGGGCAGCGCGCCGGGGCCGCCGGAAAAATTCAGTGCGTTGGGCGTCATGGGCTTTCGGTCGATCGAAAACGCCGATGATACGCGCTGGCGCTGGCTGGCGCGTTTTCGGTGACAGACCCGGGCACGCATCCTGCTGACGGCGTCGCACTTCCAGTGAAGAGGAGCAACGCGATGGGATGGGGCAAAGCAGTGTGGATTGCCGCGGCGTTCGCGGCGGGTAGCGCGGCGAATGACGCGGCGAATGCGCAGGTGGCGGGCACGCAGCCGCTGGGCGTGACGGTCCAGCAGTCGCAGGCGCTGCTGCAGGGCTGGAGCGTGAAGAAGAGCCTGCTTGGCAAGCCCGTGTACAACGATCAGAACGAGAAGATCGGTGCGATTCTCGATCTCGTGGTCGCGCCCGGCGGTTCGCTGTCGGCGGCGGTGATTTCGACGGGCGGCTTCCTCGGCATGGCGACGCACGACGTGGCGGTGCCGATCGATTCGCTCGACATCCGCAACGGCAACTTCTATCTGGCCGGCGCGACGAAAGATGCGCTGAAGGCGACGCCCGAATTCCAGTACAACAAGGTGCAGACGCCGCCGAAGCCGAAGAAGATCGAGGCGCAGTGAGCGCCTCGCCCGGTCAGTAAGCGACGTAGGGGCCGGCGCCGCCCGGCGTCGACTGCTGTTCGATCGCCACGTACACGTTGCGGCCGTAGAAGAACGGCAGGCCCCAGTCGAACACGTCGGACTGCACGTAGGCCGGACCCGCGAGCAGCGGCATCGCCGCGTCGCTGCCGTAGGTCTGCGACAGCGTCAGCGCATTGCCGACCTCGAAGTTCACCGCGCTGGTCGTGCCGTTCACGCCTTCGATCGTCGCGCCCAGCTGCTGCGTTGAAGCCGGACAATAGTACGCGTTGTCCGGGCTCGCGCAAGCGGGCAGCGCGCCCGTCTGGAAGAAGAGACCAGTCGAGCCGCTGTCCATGATGCTCGACGTGAACGTCGTGCCGTTCTGCACGGTCGTGAACACGCCCGTGTTCACATTCACGCCGATCACCTGCGCACTGCCGAGGCCGTTGTTGCTCCCGGTGCCGATGCCGAACACGAGCTGTCCGGTGACGCTCGCCTGCGCATCGCCGCTGACGGCGGGCAGCTCGAGGATCGAGCCGTTGTTGTCGGTCGTGAAGTACGGAATCGGGTTCGCGACCTGCAGCGATTCGGCGAGCGGAATCGACGTGCAGCTCGAGCCGCTGCAGCCGTAGTACGTGGCGGGCACGGCCTGCTGCGTGCAGTTGTAGCCGCAGTCGTGCCTGAACACGCCGATGCCGAGCACGCCGTTCGCCGCAAGCGCGGTGGGCGTGTTGCGCGACGCGCCGACGTTCGAGCAGTCGGTCGGCACCGGGCTGTAGCTCGGGTCGATCACCTGGATCGGCAGCGACGCTGCTTTTTCTCCACCCACCTTCAGGTCGGCGGTCCGCACCGGACCCCACGTGTAGCCATCGAAGAACTGCATGCATTCGGCGAGCGCATGGTTTGACGCATCCTGTTCCTGCGGCAGCGTCATGCCCGACGGCAGTTGCGATGCGAAGATGCGCAGCCCCCACGAGCCGGTGTCGACGAGCACGTGATCGATCGCCGTGCATTGCGACGTGCCGGGCGTGCACACGGTCACGCTGACGAACGGCATGTTCGGCACGTTGCTGATGCCGGAGTCGACCGTGACGGCCACCGCGTTCGCGGCGAGCGCGGTGGTTGCGGGAACCGCGGTCGTGGACTGCGTTGCGCCCGACGTGCTGGTCGTGGCGGACGAACCGCCGCCACCGCCGCCGCATGCAGCGACCATCAGCGAGAAGACGAGGGCAACGACAGGCGTGGCGAAGGATCGGAAGGTACGCATGATCGCTCCGTCACTGGATGGCATTCGCGTCGACGCCGGCAGGCAGCGACGGCGGCAGATACGCATGACCGGCGAACGCGCGAAGGTGCCCGCCGGAGACTACGACGAGGCTGTCGGTCGACACGCCTTCGTTCACGTGGCGGGTCGCGTTCGCGGCAACGTACGTGTCGAACGATGCGCCGAGCGTCGTCTTCAGGTCGGGCAGTGTGGGTCCATTCCACGCGACGCCGAACACCGCGCCCGCCGTCGACACGTATTCGCGTACGACGGTGCCGCCCGGCAGCGTGAGCGTATGCACGGCATACGCGGCCTGCGTCGTGACGGTGTGGGCGGTGGCGTGCATCGCAGCGGCATCGCTCGCGATGCTCGCGACGTTGCCCCCGAGCGTGGCGTGCGCGGGGATCGAAAGCGCACAGCTTGCCCCGAGCATTGCGATCGCAATGCCTGTTTGCAGCATCGATTTCAACTGGAGTCCTTCGCAGTGAGTGGCCTGTGAGGTCGTGCGATCGAATGCTCACGGGCAAAAAAACCAGGCACTTCTCAGGCTGCGAATCGAACTGCGCTGATGCCCGGGAAGTCGTTGTGAATGCGTCAACGGAGCCGGGCGGCGAAACTTTAGGGAAGGATTTGCGACGCTGCAATCGTTTGCGCGCAGTTTGAAAACATCACACGAAACGAGGTCGTTTGATTGAATCGGCAGTTCATTGCGCAAGGCCGGGCGCGCTATGGGCGGAGGGGCGCGACCGGCGTTCGGGTGCGTTTGAACTTGAACGTGTTGCGAAGCGCGGGCGCGCACAGAAAATCGTGTTCGCGAAAGGCGAGGTGTCCGGATTTTTAAGCGTTTTCTTCAAGCGTGTGCATCGCGTGCGTGCCTGAAGCACGCGTCGCTTCGCATGGCGCGTAATTGCACACTACGCGCGCCGCGAAGCGTCGTGCTGGATCGCGAGCCGCTAACGCCATAGCGCCGACAGTTCGTCGGCGAGCGCGAGCTTGCCGGCGATCAGCATTGCGATGTCGGCGGGCATGCGATGCGCGTCGGCATGCGCCGCGATGAACTGGCGCGCGGCGGCATGCACGCTGCGCATCGTTGCGCCATCGATGCCCTTGATGCGCGACGCGCTGCGCTTCGTTTCGTCGACCAGATTGCGCGCGCCGCTGAAGTCGGGCGCGACGCCTGCCTGATCGCGGAATGCCGTGCGTAGCGTCGCGACATAGTCGGCGCATTGTCCGATGCGATCCATGTCGACGGTCAGATCGATGCCGCCCGTCATGCGCGTGGCGGCCAGCGCCCACAGCGCAACGAATGCGCGATACGCGTGGCCGCCTTCAACGGTTCGCGCGTAGCGCTCGCATGCTGCCGCGTATTCGTCGACGGTCGTCATGGGTTCGGGCGGCAGGCGCACGCCGCACGCATCGATTGCACGCCGGACGTCGGGCTCGCGCTGATCGATGCCGAGTACACGGAACGGCGCGGCGACGAAGAACGGATTCGACCACTGCTGATGCAACTGCCAGCCGGACATGAACTGCGACACAGGATTGCGCATCACGCCGACGTGCATCGCGTCCGGGAACGCGGCCGCAAGCCACGGCAGCCGTCCCGACGTGCGGCAGAACTTGAGCACGGGCACCTTGTGCGCGTCGAGCGCGTGCCCGCACAGCTGACGCAGATACGCGTGCTGCGGCGGGAATTCGTCGTTGGGGACGGGCGCGAAGCGGTCGATGCTGAAGCGCTTGCGATAACCCGTCACGCCGCGCGCGTCCGGTTGCAGAAACGGCCGGTACTCGTCGTAGTAGGGCTTCTTCAGCGCGGGGTGGCCCGACGTCATCGCTGGCTGGATCACGTTGATGTCCGCGAGCTTCAGGTCGCCAAGCAGCGCGCTGAACGGCTCGTAGAACGCGGTGACGTGATCGAGCGCGCGCAGCCGCGACCATACCCACGTGCCCGCGCTGCGCCATCCGGTGTGCAGGAAAATGCCGCGGGCGGGCGAGCCGACCGGGTCAACCTGACCCTCTGGTTGCGAAGTCATGAATGCGGATGCCGTGGCACGTTGATCAAAGGTGCCAGTGTAAGGCGTGCCGCGTGGTGTGACGTTTGTCGCGCGCCGCGGGTCGTGCACCGCCAGCCGCGCGACCAGCGTTGCGCGACTAGCTGCAGCACGAGCAGCCGCCGCGATGCTGGAACCCGTACGAGCCGGCATCGTCGCCGGATGCGCTGGCGCTGCGCCGGATCTGCGCGCCGGTTTGCACGCGCCCGGCCTGCTCATGGCATTCGGGGCAGAGCGCGGGTTCGTCGCGCTCGGAGACGCGGCGCATCATCTCGAAGCGTCCGCAGTCGTCGCACAGGTACTCGTAAAGAGGCATGGTGTCCGGTGTGGTGAAGAGAGCAGGCTGCGGGCTGGGGGCAGTCCTTCCCGCAGTCCTTACATCAAGGATAGCCGAAGCGGAGCGCACGCGATGTGTGCCGTTGCGTCGCGAATCCGCAGGAATGCGCCGCGCGCGCGATTCGCGAAGTTATCCGCGCGCCGCGGATACGACCCCCGCGCGCGGCGAAGCGGCGAGGTTATCCACAGAAATGTGCGCCGGCGTGTGGATAAGGCGGTCCTTATGCACAAGGAAATGCAACCGTTACGCGGCTGGTAAAAAATGCGTGTAGCCCTTACACGCGGGGCTGGCGATGCGGCCCCGCCGTGTCGATCGCGAAGAAAGGCTGGGAAATGTTTTCGTTACTTCGCCGGGTCTCAAGGTTCGCGGTGTATCGACCGTTATCGTGAACTCAGGCGGATGTCACGCCGCCGTCACGACGATGCACCGACACCGGAATCCGTTCCGGCCGCAGGCGATTCGTACGACCTTCGCCGATGCCGCAACGACAGGAAAACTGCAGATGAAACTCGACCAATTCTCGAACGACCGTTCCGCGGAACTGCGTGCATGGGTGCATCTGTGGATCAGCGAAGCCTCCCGCACGGGGCTCGCGACGACCCCGCGCGCGTTCGACGATGCGACGCTTACGCGCGCGCTCGCGCTGCAGCGCTACGGCCTCGATCCGGTCGATGCCGCATCCCGTCTGTTCGGCACGCTGCATTGAGTGGTCACTGAGTGGTGACTGAGTGGTCACCGAGCGGCTACCGGGTCGCCACCGGTCACCTCCGGCCGCGGTCGCGGTCAGATAAATGTCATCCATCATCTATTGAATAAATGACGGTCATCATCTATGCTGGTTGCAGCCGTTTCGTCTGCCCACCAGTGAGGAGCCGTCATGCCATTCGTCCGTATCGAGCTTGCCGAAGGTCAATCCGCCGAATACCGCAGCGCCGTGGCCGATGAGGTCTACAACGCGATGCGCGACACGTTGAACGTGCCGGAGAACGACCGCTTCGTGGTCGTGAGCGAGCACTCGCCGAACGACATCATCGTCGATCGAACCTACCTCGGCATCGAACGTTCCGCGCAATGCGTGCTGATCCAGATCACGCTGAACGCGGGGCGCAGCCTGGACATGAAGCGCGCGTTCTACAGGGCGGTCGCGGACCGTCTGAACCAGCGCGTCGCGCTGCGTCGGGAAGACGTGTTCATCAATCTCGTCGAGGTGGCGAAGGAAAACTGGTCGTTCGGCAACGGCGAAGCGCAGTACGCTACCTGAGCGCCCGCCTGGCGTCACCACACTGGCAGGAGGTCACGATGCCACGCGTATCGCGCGAGCAGACCGACAGGAACCGGGAACTGATCGAGGCCGCGTCCGCGCGCCTCTTTCGCGAGCGCGGCTTCAACGGCGTATCGGTCGCGGACATCATGGCGTCCGCGAATCTCACGCATGGCGGCTTCTACGGCCACTTCGACTCGAAAGACGAACTCGCGTCGGTCGCCTGCGAGCGGGCGTTCGACGCGGCGCTTGCGCGCTGGCAGTCGTTCGTCGAAGCGAATCCACTGGAGCAGGACTTCGTCGCCGCGCTCGCCGCGCATTACTTCAATCGCAGGCAGTGCGACGAGCCGGGCACGGCGTGTCCGGTGATCTCGCTTGCTACGGATATCGGCCGTGAAAGCGACGACAAGCCGGTGCGCGGCGTGTACACGCGTGGCGTGAAGGCGATGGTGGAGATGCTGCTGTCGTTTTCTCACGCGCGCCGCACGAAGCGCGCGCGGCGCGCGGCGCTCGCGAAGCTGTCGCTGCTGGTGGGCGCGGTGACGCTCGCGCGCGCGATGCACGACGATCCGCTATCGGATGAGATTCTCGAGGCGGCGCGCGAACATCTGCGCGCCACTGTCGATGAGGATTGAACGCGGGCCGGTCGCGGCCGCGATCAGGACGCTTTGTGCACCGCCGGCAGCAGCTTCTGCGCGACCGTCGGAACCACTTCGCTTGCGGGGGCTGCGCCCTTCGCATCGCCCACTTCCGCACGACCGCCGTCCTGGAAGAACGCCTGCTCCGCGGCCTTGTTCAGCACGAGGATGCTGATGCGCCGGTTGGTCGGCTCATCGGCCACATTGCGATCGAGCGGCTGCACGTCGGCGAGGCCGCGCACCTGCAGCAGCTTGTCTTCGTGCATGCCGCCGGCGACCAGTGCGCGCCGCGCTGCATTCGCGCGTTCGGACGACAGCTCCCAGTTCGAGTAGCCGGCCGGTCCCTGCTGATACGGCACGGAGTCGGTGTGGCCCGCGATCGAGATGCGGTTGTCCACGTCGTTCAACGTCGAGCCGATCTGCGACAGGATCGTCGTCGCGTAGCCTTCCATCTTCGAGCTGCCCGATGCGAACATCGGCCGGTTCTGCGAATCGACGATCTCGATGCGCAGGCCTTCGTTTGTGATCGAGATGCGGATCTGATCCTTGAAATCGCGCAGGATCGCGCTGGTCTGGATCAGCGCGTTGAGCTTGTCCTTCAGTTGCTGCAGACGCGACAGGTCGGCGGGCACCGGCGTCGTGACGACGTCCGCGCGCGGAGGCGTCGGCTGCGCCTGGGTGCGCTTGCCCTCGCCTGGGCGCGTGTCGGAGATGTCGCGGCCGCCGCCGTTGATCACGTTCGGACGCGAGACCGACGTGCCTTCAGGGCCGCCCATCAGGCTCGAGAGCGGCGCGTTGAAATAGTCTTCGATGCCCTGCTTGTCGAACTTCGAGGTCGAGCCGAGCAGCCACATCAGCAGGAAGAACGCCATCATCGCGGTCACGAAGTCCGCGTACGCGATCTTCCACGCGCCGCCATGGTGACCATGCTCGTGGTCGCCTTTCCTGCGACGTACGATGATCGGTGTTTTCTGATCGGCCATCACGCAGCTCCGCTCAAGCCGACTTCGGCATCTTGGTGGCGCGCACCGCGTCGTCGAGCTCCTGGAAGCTCGGACGGTCGGCGGTGAAGAGCACCTTGCGGCCGAATTCGACGGCGATCGGCGGCGCGTAACCGCCGAGCGACGCGAGCAGCACGGCCTTCACGCACTGATACGGCTTCGCTTCCGCGCGGCCCTTCGCGTTCAGCAGATCGGCCACCGGACCGATGAAGCCGTACGCGAGCAGAATGCCGAGGAAGGTGCCGACGAGCGCGCCCGCGATCATCTCGCCGAGCACGGCCGGCGGCGCGCCGACCGAACCCATCGTGTGCACGACGCCCATCACCGCGGCGACGATGCCGAATGCGGGCAGGCCGTCCGCCATTTTCTGGATCGCGTTCGCGGCAACCGACGCTTCCGCGTGGTGCGTCGACAGCTCTTCGTCCATCAGGTCCGTCATCTCGTGCACGTTCACGTTGCCGCCCGACATCATGCGCAGATAGTCGACGATGAAGTCGAGCAGATGGTGGTCGTGCAGCACGTGCGAATATTTCTGGAAGAGCGCGCTTTCCTCGGGCGCAGAGACGTCCGCTTCGAGCGACATCATCCCTTCCTTGCGCGCCTTCTGCAGCAGTTCGTAGAGCAGCGCGATCAGTTCGAGGTATTTCTCTTTCGTGTAGCCGCCGCCTTTGAACATCGTCGGCAGCGCCTTGATGGTCTTCTTCAGCGTGCTCGTCGGGTTGCTGACGACGAACGCGCCAATGGCCGCACCGAAGATGCACAGCAGCTCGAAGGGCTGGACGAGCGCTGCCAGATGGCCGCCGACCCCCATGAAGCTTCCGATCACGGAGCCGATCACGATGACCCAACCAATTGCGACGAACATGCTTTTTCCCCCAGAGAGCGCGGATGCTTTCAGGCCAGGCACGATGTCGCTCACGGGTGCTGGCCGCCAGGATGTAGTAACGGCTGGGGACCACCGATGCTGAAGTGGCAGGCGCATTGAATCCGGATATTTTTTCCGAATTTATTTTGATGTCGGCGCTAAAGTTCTCTTGCGTGGGAAAAAATACCGGGATTTTGTGAGGATTGGAAAGATCTGAATCTGGCGAATCAGGGTTAACACAGAGTCCGATTATCGATAAATGAATCGATGTAAAACGTTTGCGTCAGAAAGCCCCGGTTCTGAACTGGCGAGGCCGGTCAATGCGCTGTCCGCTCGCGAGAAGTTCATATTCTGCGATCAGCTGCGCACCGAACAGCAGCAGCATGGCGAGAATCTCGAGGCTGAGCAGCACGACGATCGCCGTCGTGAGCGAGCCGTAGACCACGCTCACCTGCGACAGCGTTGCGAAGTACCAGACGAGTACATGTCGCGTGATCTCCCACAGGATCGCGGCGAACACGGCGCCGAAGAAGGCGTGACGCAGCGCGGGCCGGCCCACGGGGATCACCAGATAGATCGACGTCAGGACGAAGATCTCACCGGCCACACCGAGTGCGTACAGCACCGCGCGCGCGAGACCGACGAGTGGCATCCGGTAGCCGAACAGGTCGATGCTGTCCGCGCCGATTGCCTGCAGCGCGCTCGATACCAGCGTCACCACGAGCACGCCAGCGCAGAGGCACAGGCTGTAGCAGTAGGGAAGGATGGCGGAGACCAGGAAGTGACGCCGGCGGATGGCCACCCGGTGCACAAAGATCACTGACATTGCGTTCTCGAGCACCGTGAACGCGAGCGAGCTGAAGAAGACCATTGTCACGAACAGGAACCAGCCGATTGCGGTGCGATGCACGAGAAAGCTCGCGAGCTCGCCCACGATTGCCTGTGCCTGGCTTGGCACCAGCCATTCGAGCAGGCGCGTGAGTGTGGAAAACAGCAGCGCGCGGCTCACGACGTGTGACAGGCCGATCACGACGAGAATCAGCAGCGGCACGATCGACAGCAGCGCGTAGTAGGCGACCGCGCCCGCGAGCAGGAAGCCCTGGTTCGCGCGGAACGCCTTCATCGCGTTCAGCATGAAAGTCGCGGGATGCAGCGCCACTGCGCGCATCGCACGGGCACGGAACAGCTGCATGGCATCTTTCCTTGAGGTTCGACAGGGTACTGTGCTGCTGCGCCGGCGTGTCGGACCGGCGCGCGTCCTGTCGTGGGGTGGACTGTCTACGGTAGCCGTCTGTGTGCGCAGGGGCAAGCGACGTGCCCATCGGTCCCGCCGGCGCGCCGGGCAGCTCCCGGCCGGTCCGTCCGGGCAAGGCGCGAGGAATGTGAAGTTCCTCCGTTCGAGGCGAAAGTCTGCCCGTGGCTGCCTGGCGGGCTGCCGTCCGGGTTCAGGGTGCAGGGATCTGGAGAGAACGTTTCAGGGGATCGGGGTTTCATGGCGATCCCGTGGCGCTCTGATGTGGACGGAGCCGCTCAGCCTCGATTCCCCGGAATCCGCATCGCATGGTTCATGTGCGACCCGGCCGCTGCAATGCGCGACAGCAGTGAGCGCGGCAGACCATTCGAACAGTCGGGAAGGCGAACGGCCTGCAGGCGTTTGTACCCATCCGGCGACGTTGCAGATGAAAGGGCTGCCGGCATGGGATGGGGACAATGGGGATATCCCGGCGCGAGCGGCACGGCTGCTATCCGGCGTCGCCGGTTTGATCCCCCGCTGGTCGAACTGCGCAGGATTACCGGATCGCGTCCCTGCAGCAACGGGATCCGCACCCTGTGAGGTTTTCCAGTTGACGACGCAACCATCCCGCGGGAAAACGTAACGGTCCGGCAGACAGCGGGCATGGCGCGGGTGCGAATCGATGCTGCAATGGTCCCCCGTTTCTCCACGCACCAGGCCGGCGCCGTCCGGATGGCAGTCGATGACCGGCGCATCCACCGGCACATGTCTCGATAGTGTCCAGCGTGCCATACGGCGCGAGGACCGGGTGCCTTCATTGGGAGAGCTGTCATGAGCGGGTCCGGAAACAGGTGCGAGGCGTCTGCCAGTGAACGGGACCAGAGGCCTGACGGTGCAGCGCAGCTTCTCGCGCTGCGCGTGCAGCAGGCCGAAGCCGAAGCAGCCAGGCTCACGCTGCTCCTGAAGCACAGGGAGCAGCAGCTGGGCGAGCTGCGCATGGCGTTCGCGCATTCGGCGACGCTGCACTACTGGGCGCAGGAACGGCTTGAACGTGAACTGGAGATGTTCAGGGCACCTGCACGCACGGCGCAGGGCACGGATGAGGACACGGGTCAGGACACGGGTCAGGACACGATGCCTGCTGATCGGCGGGAGGACCTGCAGGCGGACGACGCCGGTGGCGTGCTTGTCCGGCTTCCGTACATGACCACAGTGCTCACGGTACTGATCGATACGATGCGCACCTACTGGGCCGGATGCGACCGCAACAGTGCGCCGAAATCTTCGACCGTTGCAAGAGCGCTCGATGAGCGCCTGAACCTGCGCTCCCAGGCCGATGGCAATGCATCGCGAAGCGCCCAGGCCTACGCTGCCGCAATCCGTCCCGACTGGGTGAAGGAGGACGATCACCGTCACCACAGACGCTGCCTGCGGCATGCCGTGACCTGCGCAGGGGTGGGTACGGCGGATGGTGCATGTACAGGGACGCCGCGCGCTGTTCCGTTGTGTGCCGGCATTGCGGCATGCGAGGGTGAACGGGGCTCACGTGGCGCCCCCTAGGGATTGCGTGACAGGTGCGGCGCATGCCGGCGGCCACGGACCGAACCAGTGGACCGAGCCCAGCAGTTCTTCAGGGTCACAGTGAAGCCGGGCAAACGTGGCGGGTACGATATTGACTGCGCAGGCCTGGACCGGTGCGCAGGCTGGCGCATCGGGCTGCAGCGGCTCCAGTTCGAGTCCGGCACGGCGGTACAGGCGCGCAACCGCCGGTGTGAGGACACCAACGATCCGGTTCGCGCCGAACGAGCGGGCAAGTGCGAGAGCGCTCGCAAAAAGTGAGATCCCGCCGCCGCTTTCCTTCGCACCGGTGCATCCGCGCGATGGTGTCGCGGCCAGGCGGGAGAGCTCCCACGTGCGGGGCGACACCGGGGAGGCGCCCGGGGCGGCCAGATCTGCAAAGACCTCGCGCAGCAGGTGGCGACCCGTGGTCGGCATGAGTCTCGCACAGCCGCACACCTGCCCGCTGGCATCCAGGGCTGCCAGCTGGATCGCGACCGTGCTGTCGAACTGGTCCCATTCCACGGCCCCGGTCCTGTCCGCCAGTGGCAGGCGCCAGCCGAGGCGCTCGACGAAGACCTGGTACCGGTAGGCGCCCAGCCTGCTGGTGATAGCGGAGGGCAGGTCATTCACTGTGCCTGCAACGATGACTGTCACGGCTTTCTCCTGTCGTGTCGACGTTATCCGAAAGCCCGAAGGTAGCGGGATGGGCGGTGCACCTGAACTGGCAGGTTTCGGGGGTTGCGTGCGGCCATCGACTGGCGCAAAGCCGTCAGCACGGGCAGGGACCGGGGCGTGGCCGCGGGGTCGCGGTACGCCCGTACGGTGCGCCCGCGTGAGGCATCAGGCGCGTGTGGCACGCATCAGAGCCGGATGAGTCCGAGCACCGCCGCCTGGACAGCTGCCGCTGTACGGCTGTTGACGCCGAGCGCCTTCATGGCACCGGTGATGTGATATTCGACTGTGTGGCTGGACAGGCCGAGCAGCTGGGCGATGGCCCAGGATGACTTGCCGCGGGCCACCCAGGTGAGGCACTCGCACTGCCGGGGCGTCAGGTGGCCGGGCGCGGCGTCGTTGCCGAGCTGCGCGAGGCGCTGGAATTCGAAGTGAAACTGCGTACCGAGAAGATAGGCGAGGCGCTGTCTTGCCATGCGGCTCACGACGGCGGTCGGCGCAGCAAGGTTGACAAGCAGGATGCCTCCCGCGGGCTGATGGATGGGTATGCTGATCCCGTCCGGCAGCCCGGCTTCCGAGGCCTCATCGAGCAGACGCTGTTCCCGGGCTGTGAGGCTCATGATGCTGCGCCACCTGTAGGGCGTGGTGAAGGACTGCGCGGCGCGATGCACCGGGTCAATCTGTGCGTAGTGGTGCTGCAGGTAGTGCTGTGCCCACCCGTCGGGATAGTGCCCGCAGATGATCTCGATGTGTGATTCGCGGCTCGCGGCTGCAGGGCTGCGCGTGATGCGGCTGACCACGTGGTGGGCAAAGCCCAGCGCGCGCGCTGCGTGCGCAAAGGAGATGGCAAGCTCGGACACATCCGCGGTGCCCGCAAACGGCATCGCGATGGCGGAAAGCAGCGTGCGCGCGACGCCGGGCCCATCGGGACGGCCGCGACGGGCCGCAGGCGCGCGGCGCCGGTTGAGTCTGTTCATCGCCGCACCTGTATGCTGGCGGCAGGCCTGATGCCAGCCGCGGGTGATCCGGAATGGATGAAACCCATTGCGGACACGCTGTTATGCGACGCTCCTGCGCATCACACGTAACGTTGCGCGATGCCTGCCACCGGGGTTGTACGGTGACGCCCTGCGGCGTGACGCCACGGGGCGCCACGCATAACCCGTCCTCCAGCTGATTCTAGGGCGGCACGCCGCAGATGACGACATGATGACGCTTACCGTTCGTTTCATGATGTGCAGTCCTGACTGTATGTACATACGTGTGCCGTCCAGGCTGGCGCAGCATGTGCGGGATGCAGGGCGCGATGCACGTTCGCTGGCATGGCAATGGTCTGCCGGGGCCGTATGCCCGGGCAGGTGCGCGACGGGATTCAACGTCAGTGCAGCAGCAGTGCTGCAGCCGAGAAACCGCCTACACCGCTGGCGAAGAGCAGGACCGGCTCACCATGCTGCAGCGAGGTACAGTCGCGCAGGTTGATGAGCGCATCGCTGACGCTTGCATGCCCGATGCGCGCGAAGTTTGCGACGTAAAGGCGCTCCGGGGGGATATCCAGCGATGCAAGCAGCCGTCGCCATCCTGGCAGGTCCAGGTGATGAGGCAGCACGCGCCCGATGGCGTGGGGCTCGAGGCCTGCCTGTGCGCACACCTGCCGTATCAGCGCACGCGCATCGAGCAGTTCCTGTGCGGCGCGCAGTGGATGAACGGGCGCAAGCGCGCCTCGCCAGTCGTCTGCGCGGGTGTGGGTGGCCAGTGCTGCGAGCCGGTTCGCGGGCGTATTGCGCGCGATGAGCGCAGCGGCTGCGCCATCGCTCATCAGTCCCGCACCGTTGACTGACCGGTCCGGTTCATACGGCATTGCATCCGCACCGACGAGCAGCACGCGGGCAAGCGCGGGGCGCGCGGCGAACATCGCGCGGATGATGCGCAGCGCGGCAAGGAGCGAGGCGCAATGCTGCTGCGAGAACGAAAACGCTTCGGCACGCGCGAGCCCGCAATGGCAGCACAGCAGGCGGGGCAATGACAGGGGCGGTGGCGCGACGCTCATCTGCAGCGTGTGCGTGTAGACGAGACAGTCGATCGACGCGGGTTCGAGGGCGGTCTCATCGAGCAGCGTCTTCACGGCCGTTGCTGCCATCGTCAGGACGCTTTCACCCGCAGCGTCGCGATAAAGGTGCGCGCCTGCGCGCCCGAGCTGCATCGCATGGTGCCGGGGCGCTCCGGTGCGGGCGGCCCATCCGGAGACATCCCGCACGCCTCCTGGCAGGTAGTACGCCGCGTGGGCGATACCGATCTGTGGCTTCATGGGCAAGGCGCTGTGGGGCAGGCAATCCACTGACCGGGCGCTCCCTGCACCTGTAGCAGCGAGCATCCTGCAAAGCCGCCGGGCCCGATTCCCCAGGCGAGCACAAGGCTGCCTGCGGGCAGGGCCTGTGCGCGGGGCAGTCCCGAAAGACGCACGATGATGTCGGCTGCCCCGAGGTAACACGACGGTGCGCTACCCGGAGAACATGCCATGAGCTGCGGATAACGCAGGACCGTACCCGCCGGGAAGAGGGCGACCGGGTGCCCGGTTGTGTGCGTGATCATCGAGGTGCTGAGGCGGTGCTGCGAGAGGAGCGTGTCGATCAGTCTGGCGAGCACTGGTGCAAAGGCGGCGGGCGCAACGGGCCAGTCCTGCGCTGCAGGTGTGGCGGGCGCCAGCGTCTGCGTCACGGTGCCGAGTACGCGAAGTCCGCGGCCCTCGCGCGGGCCGCGCTCAAGAAGCAGCGCACCTGCGCCGTCTCCATGCATGAGTGATCGTGGCACCTGCCGGCTGAACGGGGGCCGCCATTTCTCGGCCGCCACGATGAGGACTGCGTCAGACGCGGGCTCCGCCACGAAAAGGTCGCAGGCGAGCCGCAGCGCGGTGAACACCGATGCGCCCTGCTGCTGCGACAGCGCAAAGGCAAACGGGGTGCCTGCGGCGAGCGAGCCCAGGCGTCCCGCGGTGGTGGTGGAGACGTGCTCGTTCAGGCAGCTGTGGCAGAACATGATGACGTCCGGCGCGGGCGCACGGCGCTGACGCCCGGTGAGGATGATGCCTGCGGCGCGCGCAGCGAGTCCCGAAAGATCGTCACCGGATTCAACAGGAACCGGGCCCTGGTATGCGCTGCCGCACGCGTTGCCACTGCCGTTGCGCGTGTGTCCGTGGCCGCGCGCGGGGCCGTCCGGATGACCGGTACGGTATGCGTCGAACCAGGGGCGCCAGATTGCGGGTGCCCATCCTGCGGGCGCGGTGCGGGCGAGCTCACGCGCGATCCTGTTCCACCGGCGCTGCGTCACTGCGGGCGGGACGTGCGTGGCGAGTGCGGTGATGACTGGCGTGTTCATGCGGAGCACGACGTCCACCGCCCGTCGTCGAGCTCGGCGGGCACGAGGTCATAGAGGATCCTGCCCACGTACTGTCCGTCAAGCCGGTGGCAGTACCGCTGCAGGCCAATGCGTCGAAAGCCGACGCGCGTGAGGAGGCGCTGTGAACGCACGTTGCACTCCACGGCCCAGGCCGAGACGCTGCGCAGCCCGTACTGCTTGAAGACCTCACGAAGGATGCACACCGATGCGTCGCAGGTGATGCCGGGGCGGGCATGGCACAGCGGATCGCGCAGTACCCAGAACGAGCCACTGGCAAACGGATGCGTGACGTCGTTTACGGCGACAAGGCCGCACGCTTCGGCCCGGGGCGCCTCACCGAACACACGCAGGTAATGCCGCCCGCCCAGGAGCATGGCCCGCAGGGCGTGCATGGGCAGGCTTTGCCGACCCTGACCGAAATCGAACCACTGGTTCGCCGCGGGGTTCGCGAACCACGCCTCGATGGCCACCAGATCGTCGCCTGCAGGTTCACGAAGCCAGCAGTGCCCGGCTGCACGGACCGTGGCAGAAGGGGAGGCAGACAGCGTGGCAGAAGGCGTGGGGGAGGCCACTGGTGACGCGCGCGCGGGTCTGGGCCCGGCGCTGCCCGGGTGTGGAGCGCACTTCATGGCGAGCCTGCCCGCGCAGCGCCCGCAGCACGCGTACACAGCGCGTCTGCCGAGAGCAGCAGCAGGTTCGCCAGCGGCGGAACCTGCTGGAACCACGCAGCCGCAGGCAGGCCTTCGACGTAGCCGTGAGCGCCACAGAGCTGTACGAGCTCTCGGGTAGTGGCGACCGCTTCAAGCGCGACGTGCCGGAACACCTGCGGTGCGAGACACGCACGTGTGGCGCCGGCTGCTGCGCTCACGCTGCGCAGGAAAAGGGTGCTCACGTGTGTGGCGACCAGCATGTCGGCGAGCCGGGCGGCAACCAGCTGCTGTGCTGCAAGTGGCCTGCGGAATGCGTGGCGGGTGGTGGTGTGGTCGAGCGCAAGCGCGACGGCCTGCTGCATGGTACCGGCAAGCAGTGCGCAGAGGTACGAGCCGGTCTCGGTGAGCCACTCGCGCACGGGCGGCGCATCGTCCGCCGGTGCAGCGAGCGCCTCGCATCGCGAGAGACCTGCCTGGCTCACCTGCAGCCGCTCGAGGGCGAGCGCCCCGACCGAGGCAACGGGATGCCGGTGCGTGACGGCCCTGGTCCAGTCATCGCCGGTGGCGAGCACCAGACGGCAATCGCCGGATGCGCCGGATGCGCCGGACGTGCGGACCATGGCAAACCCTGCGGCGTGCTCGTGCAGCTGCAGCCGCCACAGCGTGCACGCATGCGCGCCCGGTACGGTGAGGCTCACGGATGTGGTGCCGTCGAGATAGCTGCGCATGTCCGGTGCCGCCAGACGGTGCAGGGCATCATGGGCGCGCAGCACGAGGAGCGCGGGCACGCTGAGCGTGAGCAGCGCGGCGCTGTCCAGTGGACCGTGTGCGAGCTGCTCGATCACGGCGTAGAGGGCCTCCTGGCTGACACCTGCTCCGCCTGCCGTGACTGGCAGTATCAGCGCGTCAAGGCCGAGTGCCGCTGCGAGGCGCGCGCTCCGGGCGCGACTGTGCGGCTGTGCAGGCACGGAGAGCAGCGGGATGAGGTGCTCGCGCGCAAGGCGTCCTGCTGCGTCACGCAGCAGCTGCTGGTCCTCACCCGGTGCGCGTATGGGCGGGGGCGTGATGGCGGGGCGGTTCTGGCAGTGGAGCATCGCGGGCCTCCAGGCGGCAAGGCGGGTTACCGGTTCAGACGAGCATCTCGACCGGGGGCGGGTGTCCGAGGAAGTCGCCCGGACTTGCCGAGCGGCCGTACGCGCCGGACTGGAGGACGACCACGAAGTCGCCAATCTCCGCGACAGGCAGCATCACGTCGTGTGCGATGCGATCCAGTGGCGTGCAGAGGCAGCCGACCACGCTGCAGCGCTCAAGCCTGTGGCTGTGCGTGCGCTGCGCGAGCACGACCGGATAGTTGCGGCGAAGCACCTGGCCGAAGTTGCCTGAAGCGGCGAGGTGATGGTGCATTCCGCCATCGGTCACAAGGAACGTCTGGCCGCCGGAGATCTTGCGGTCAATGACGCGGCACACGTAGATGCCGGCTTCCCCGGTCAGGTAGCGACCCAGTTCGATCACGGCCTGTGTGCCCGGCAGCTGTTCGCGCAGGCGGGCGTGCCACGCGTGCATCGCAGTGCCTACCGCATGCAGGTCGAGTGCGCGCTCGCCGGGGAAATACGGGATACCAAAGCCTCCGCCGAAGTTGATGAAGCCTGGTGCGCCGGCCAGGCCGGCGCACAGCCGCGTGATCATCGCGAGGCTCTGCTCCTGCGCCTCGATGATGGTTGGCGCGTGCAGGCACTGCGAGCCCCAGAACACGTGAAAACCCGCGAGGGTGAGATCCTGCGCGACGACGGCATCGAGCAGTGCGGGCACCTGCGCGGCGTCGACTCCAAAGGGACCGGCGCTGCCGCCCATGCGCATGCCGCTGCGACCGGGGCTGAAGTCAGGATTGACCCGGATGGCGATGCCGGGGCGTACGCCCAGCTCCCAGCCAAGCGCTGCGACGTGGCGCAGCTGCGTAACCGATTCGACGTGGATGGGCACGCCTGCTGCCACGGCACGCCGCAGGTCCTGCAGGGATTTTCCCGGTCCGGCAAATCCCACCTGCTGCGGCGACACGCCAGTGTCCAGCGCGAGCGCCATCTCCGCAGCCGAGGCGACATCGAATCCGTCCACGCAGCCGGCAAGCAGCTGGACGACTGCCGGCATCGGATTGGCCTTGACCGAGTAGTGCAGCTGCGTCCCTGCAGGCAACGTATCGCGCAGCAGACGTACGCGCGCCTCGATGGCGCTGCGCCCGTAGGCAAAGAACGGGGTCTGGCCGGCGCGGGCAGCGAGGCGCCGGAGGTCAGTGCCACTGATCCAGGGTGCAACATGTGCGTTGTCCGCTTGTGCAGTCATGGCCGGGCCTCTCCTGAAGCAGTCGGGCGCTCACGCAGCATGGCGCGCAGCGCGCTGCGGTCGAACTTGCCGTTTGGATTGCGCGGCAGGCGTGCACAGACGACGAAATGCGCCGGAACCATGTAGGGCGGCATGTGATGGGCACACCAGCTGCGCAGTGCCTGCGGGTCGAATGATTCGGGCGAAGCCGGCGTGAGAAGCAGGGTGATCACCTCGCCGAGTGCTTCATCAGGAGTACCGATCGCTACGGCTTCGCTCACGAGCCCGCTCGCGTGGACTGTTTCCTCCACTTCCTCGGGGCTCACCCGGTAACCCGACGTCTTGATCTGGGCGTCCTGGCGCGCGACAAAGTACAGGAAGCCCTCCGCGTCGCGCCGCACCAGATCGCCTGACCAGACCGCCTGGGCGGGCGATGTGCCACCCGGGCCAGGTTCCGGTGATGGCCGGTAGCGCAGTGCAGTGTGTGCGGGGTCATTCCAGTAGCCAGGCGTGACGAACGCGCCGGTATGGACGAGCTCACCGGTCTCTCCCGGCGCGCAGGGCGTGCCGTCCTCATGCACAACGAGCACGCGGGCATTGGGCACGGCCTTGCCGATCGATCCGGGACGCCGGTCGATTTCGGCCGGTTCGAGAAAGGTCGAACGGAACGCTTCGGTCAGGCCGTACATCAGGCAGGGTGCCGCCTGCGGAAAGATCTCACGCAGCCGCCCGAGAACGGCAAGCGGCAGGTGTCCACCGGTATTTGCGAAGTAGCGGATCTGCCTGCGTGCGGTATCTGGCCAGTCTGCGCGCGCAAGCTGCATCCACAGCGGAGGCACGCCCGTGATGGCCGTCACGCCCTCGTGCTCGCATGTGGTGGTGACGTCGCCGGGTGTCAGATAGTTGAGCAGTATGGGCGTGGCCCCGGCGGCCCAGGCCGAGGTGAGCTGGCTCAGGCCGGCATCGAAGCTCAGTGGCAGCACGGCGAGAATGCGGTCAGCGGCCGTGTGCTGCAGATAGTGCGCGACGCTCCATGCGCCTTCGAGCAGGTTGCGGTGGGTGACCATGACACCTTTGGGCAGACCCGTTGAGCCAGACGTATAGAGGATGGCGGCAAGATCGGTATCGATGCCGCCCGCAGCGGCTGCCGGCAGGCGCGAGGGTTCATCGGCTGCACCCGTGCGCGTGGGTGCTGGCCATGGGTAGAGGGTAGCGGCACAGGCTGGCTGCATGGATGGACTGGAGTGTGAACCGTCTGGTGGATCGACTGCCATCACGGCGGGCACGACCAGCGACGCTTCGCTCTCCAGAATGCGGGCGCGCTCACGGGTAGTCACAAGACATCGCGCCCCGCAGTCGCGCAGGATATGCGCAACCTGTCGCGGCCTGAGCAGCGCATTGACCGGGACCGACACGCAGCCCGCCGCCGCGCTGCCAAGGAGCGCGACGACGGTCTCGACACGTTTGTCCAGAAAGATGGCAACGCGTTCGCCAGGGGAGATGCCATATCCGGCAAGCGCTTCGCCGAACGCACGGGCGTGGCAGGAGAGGCCAGCGTACGTAATGCGTGTGCGCCCCGAGATCAACGCTGTGGCGTGCGGCGAATGCCGGGCAACTGTTTCAACCAGATCGAGGATGTTTCGCATGTCTGTCTCCGCACTGCAGAGGTCATGGCGCAGGGCCGGGTGTCAGTGGCGGATGACCATCGCGCCAAAGCAACCCGCGAGGCCGCTGGAGAAAAGCAGCGACCATTCGCCCGGTGCCGTGACTCCACATCCGTGCAGGTTGATGAACGGATCGGCGCCGAACACATGGCCCGTGCGTGTGAAGTTGCGCGTGAAAAGGCGCTCCGGGGCGATGCCGAGCATCCCGAGCAGCCTGTACCAGCCTTGCAGGTCGACGTGATGTGGCAGCACGCGCGTGATGGCACGCGCGGGGACGCCCGCCTGTGCGAGTGCTGCACGCATGGTGGAAAACGCCGACCAGTAGTACCTGTCATCAGGAACAGGCTGCGCGTTCGCATCCGTGCCGTGAAAAAAGCGCCCGTCTGTGAAGAGGCGCAGGGCCGCGATGTGGTTGCGCGCGCCACCGCGCTCAAGGAGCAGTGCGCATGCGCCGTCGCTGTGCAGCGCGAGTTCACCCACCGCCCGCAACGGGTCGCAGCCGGAGCCGATCACATCGGCACACACGACGATTGCCCGGGACATCGCGGGGTGCTGTTCCATCAGTGCCTGTGTGACGTGGATGGCGGCCAGCGGTGAGACACAGTTCTGCTGGGATATGGAGAAGGCGAGCGCGCCCGAGAGGCCGGTGCAGCGCTGGATCCGGCTGACCGAGCTGTATGGAGCCGCATCGGCGCTTGTCTGGATGGTGCAGGCGTGCACAAGCAGGTCGACCTGCCCGGGTGGCGTGCGGTTGTCCTCAAGCAGTGAGCGCACGGCCCGGATGGCGAGACACACGGGCGAGGTTCCCTGCGCGTCATGAAAGTGCAGTGCCCCGTTTCGCAGCAGCGCGTCAGCATGTGCGCGGGGCACCCCACAGCGTGCGGCCCACTCGTGTACACCGGTCACGCGTGCGGGAAGGCAGCAGGCGAGCGCGGAGAGGGTGAGCACTGGTGCTGGCAGTCGCGCCGTCATGACTCTCCCTCCGTGTAGCGCAGCAGGGCGCAGGCCACCTGTTTCTCGAGTCCTGCAGACCAGATGAGGATGCGCTGCCCGTGTTCCGGGGTGGTTGCGCGCAGCAGTCCATCGAGCTGCACCGGCGTGTCAGCCGTGCCGAGGTAGCCGCAACTGGCGAGCTGCGCGTCCCGGTTGCGCCACAGGGGCAGGCCACATCGCGCACTGATCTCTCGCGTGAGTTCCGCGTCGATGCAGGCGGGCAGAACCCGGTCGACCGCAGACGGCTGCAGCCACACCTGTGCGCAGCATTCCTCAATGACTGCCACGAGCATGGCCGGATCAACCCCGACGTGAACTGCGCAGGATGCATCGCCGCTCGTGGGCGTTCGCACGGCAAGCGCCTCCAGTTGCCATCCGCTGCGCACTGACCGGCTGACCAGTACCGCGGCCGCGCCATCACCCAGCGCAGTGAGCGGGCCGACCGTGCGCGCGAACGGTGGGCGCCACCGTTCGGCCGCGACCAGCAGGACATACTGCATCCCGGGGTCGCTGCGCATCATCGCCCGTGTGACCTGCAAGGCCATCAGGAAGGACGCACCCTGAAGCTGTCCGATCGCAATGGGACTGCGTGCGCCACCAAGCTCGCACTGAAGGCGACAGGCGCAGGACAGCGTGAGCGCATGCTCGAAACTGCCCTGACACACAATGATCTGGTCGGGCTGGCGTGCCTCAGGCGACGGTTGTGCCCTTACGAGCCTGCGCGCCACGAGCAGCGCCATGTCCGAGACGCCGAGCGCGGTTTCAACGGCAACACTGGGCACGAAGCGTCCAGCAACCTGCAGTGCACCGGTGTCGTGCCGGGCAGGGCAGGCTTCCATCGCAGCATTGCGCCAGCGAAGTGTATCGGCGTAGACCGACTGCATCCTCGCTTCGGCGGGGCCGGCAAGGGGCGTCGCGCAGATCCTGGCTGCGGCCTCGGGCGTCATCCGGACTGACGGTACATAGGATGTCGTCGCCACGATGGCTGGCCGTACTTCAGCGCGATCAGCCATGATGCAGTCGCGACCAGGCGAATGCGACCAGGTTGTCAAAGCGCAGGAAAAGATCAGAAGACAGATCCTCCGGTGCGAGTGTGAAACCAAGGCGAAGCTCGAGCTGCAGAAGCAGGTCGGTCATGTTCATCGAGTCAATGCCAAGGTCGAGCAGACTGGTGTCGTCCCCAACGAGATCGGTGCGCACGTGTTCGCCGAGCACGGACTGCAGGCACGTCCTGACGATGGTGGCAACGTCGTCCTGGCTGGCGGCAGGGGAACTGGAAGTCATGAGGCGTCTCCGGTTTTCAGTGCGGCGTGGCCGCAGGGCGCTGGTGGGCAGATACCGTGGCGGGAGCGTCCCATGGCAGTGACGCAGCGCGTTGTGCGGCCCGGGCAATCATCAGGCGCTGCAGCTCGCCGGTTCCTTCCATGATGTCGTACGCCTTTGCGTCGCGATAACACTGTTCGAGTGCGGGGTGCGAGGCCAGCCCCTCGAGCCCTGCGAGTTCGAGCGCTTCGTGTGTGATCTGCGCGGCAACACGCGAGGCATAGGCCTTGGTCATGGACGCATCCATGGATGTCGCAATGTGGTTGTCCGCCTTCCAGGCAGTGTGCTGGCAGAGCAGGTGCGCAGCCGTGATGCGCCGGTCGATGTCGAGCAGCCGCGCATGCACGCGGGCGACTCCGCAGCGCGGACTGGCGGGCCTTCCGCCCTGCACGAGATATGCGGCCAGTTCATCGCGTACCCTGCGGCATGTACCGACCATGACCGAGGACAGCAATGGCCGGAAGTAGTCCCAGGCGTACTGCGCTCCAGCAAAGGCATCATCGAGCGCCCTTTCGTCACCCCGCGCGAGCAGCGACTCTTCCGGGACCTCGCAGTCGGTAAAGGAAAGGACAGCAAGCTGGCTTGCGCGAAGTCCCACCATCCGTTCGATTCGCACGACTTCGAGACCGGGCGTGCCGGCGGCGACGGCGAATGCGCGGATACCAAAGCGTCCCTGCCGCCGGTTGATCGTTGCGAAAGTCACGATCTGGTCCGAACGTGCTCCGTTCGTGATGAAGCACTTGGTTCCGTTCAGTACCCATCCTTGCGCGGTGCGTGTGGCTTTCGTACGCATGGCAGTGGCGTCCGAGCCGCAGTCCGGCTCGGTGATCGCAAAGGCGGCCCAGCGTGGCGTGTCAGCGTGAAAGCGCTGGAAGAATGTGCGCTGCTGTTCGGGGCTGGCGAGGGCGAGCACCGGCGGCATTGCGAGTCCAGGGCCGGGCAGTGCAAGTGCGAGAGCGGCATCGGCGTGCGCGAGATGCTCCATCAGCGTTGCGCGCGCAGCGAGCGACTCGAGCTGCGGGCATCCGCCGTGGGCGGTGGGCACCAGATGCAGGTTCAGCGCCCGTACCACGTCCCTGCTCCAGAACGGCTCCGGAATCTGTCCGGTCTGGTCTGCCTGTGCCGAATGCTCACGCAGGCGATGCGCGAGTTCATCAAGCTGCAGGCCGCTGGCAGCCAGCGCCGCGCGGACGTTGTCGAGTACGGTGCCGTCACCGGCGAAACCACGGACTTGGCGGACCATGGATTGATGCTCCTCTGACGCGGTGCGTGATCGCACCCGCTGGACGAACGGATACGCGCTGCATGACCACCGGCCGTGCAGGTCCCTTCGAGATGCAGCGTAGGGCACACATGCACGTGCGACTACCCCCAAACCTTTGCAGGGGCGGCGGCTCCCGTGCATGCCGTGGTGCCGTACCTGCCGCGGCCCGTTTGCCGGATAATGGCGCCTGGATCAACTGACGGATTGCCTGTGACGGGTACCAATCGCATGGCGGCAAGAAAACAGACAGCAGGCAGGGCTGCGACCCGCCAGCCGGATCAGCGGGGTCCCCGCACCACGAAACGGGGCGACCAGGTGGCCGAGCAGGTCAAGGGCTGGATAACGGAGGGGCGGCTGCGCCCGGGTGTAAAGCTGAGCAAGGAGGCCGAACTCCAGCAGATGTTCAACGTGAGCCGGGGGTCGGTGCGTGAGGCGCTCAAGGCACTGGAGGTGCAGGGACTGGTGAGCCTGAGCACGGGACCGGACGGTGGTGCGACGATCACCCGTGTGCCACTGGAGCGCGCGTTCCTCGCTATGCAGAACTATCTTTTTTTCGAGGGGATGGGTCTTGAAGACATCTATGCCGTGCGCCGCGCACTCGAACCCATGGTGGCTGCGGGGGCAGTAGCGCATCTGACGGAAGCGGACCTGCTAAGACTGGAGCAAAGCGTGACGGTGTGCGAACCGTTTGCGGCGAGCGACGAAGGTGCGATGGACCAGCGTCGCGAGGATCTGCATTTTCACGACGTGCTGGCCGCCGCCAATCCCAACGCATTTCTTCGCTGCCTGTGCCAGATCATCAACCACATGCTGCACAACCTGGTTACGGTAGCGGGCAACGTAACGCAGAAGGACTACCAGGCGTTTGGCCAGGCGACCGCTGTTGCGCACAGGGCCATCCTGGAGGCGGCCCGCCGTCAGGACGCTGATGCGGTGTACCGGCTGATGCAGGAGCACATGGAGCAGGCCGAAGCGCAGCTGCGCAAGGTTCACGCAGCGCTGCGCCAGAAGCTGGTGCTGGATTCGGATCTGGGGCTGCACCTGCGCCGGCGCGATCCCGCCTGAAGGTACTGCTTCTGCCAGCGCCGTCACGGCACGCAAGCCGGATGCGTTGCCGGAAGGTTCCGGTATTTTGGCTTGAGCATGAACTCGTTGCACGGTCCCTGCGACCGGGGGCCGTGTGCCATTGCCTTGGACGCATCTCCGGCTCGCATGAGTGCGATCTCAAGCAATTTGGGCAGGCTGTGGCGCGACCCGTCAGGTGGGCGGGGATTTGCTGCGTGTGCCCGCCCACGCGGGCCAGCGCCTGGCGAACCGCAGGTCGGCGTCCGCCCATCAGCAATGGCAGGAGCACGACCTCTGTCTGCACGGCGCAAATCGGCAATCAATTCTGCGTCACACCGGGAACTGTTTGCGCAGAATTAGTCGCGTTCGTCAGCAGCTGCCTGCTTATCCCGATTCCGCGGCAATCGGGAGCAACATGGACACCCCATAGATGCGCCTTATGGCAGTCTTTCCGAAAGGCCCCCTGTGCACTCCAGCGATCCCGGCGAGATGGCCATGTACGAACGCACCGAGAACCGCCTGATCTTCGGTGGCGGTCAATCTCCTGACGACGCCATCGAGCGATCGGTTCCTCTCTTCTTCGAAGCTCGACATGAACGACGATGGCATTTCCCGCAATCCAGACAGTCGAAGAAACTGGAAGGACTGCGCATCGTCCGGAGTCAGCGTACGCAGTCGCACATCTGGGACCGGGATCGGGGCAGGGCGAAAGAGGTGGTTGGACGCTTGCCAGTCGTCGAGTGACGGCCCGCGGACGGCGGTGCAGACACACTACAGTTCCGCAGTTCCGCCCCGTTTCGTCTGAACGTTTTGCTGACGCTTTCTTGCGCTGGGAGGCGGTGCACCTTCAGGATCCCTTGAGGCGCGTGTACTGGCCTCGAGGGAGCAATCGCCGGAAATCGGCATCGAATGTCACGAGGTGTTCGCCTTGCTGCATCACCGCTGCAGCAAGCCATGCATCTGGCAGGTCATTGGCGTTGAGACTCTTGCTGATGCAGAGATCGCGCAGTTTCTTCCATTCCCGGCCGATCTCCGGTTGTGCTACGCCAGGGGCATCCAGTATGGCGTCCACGAATTCCAGCGCGGCCGATATGGGCGTCGGCTCCTTGAATATCCGTGGATGCGTAACCAGACGCAGGAAGCTGCTGGTCACCATTGGCTGGAGCGTCAGTGTTGTACCACGCTGGGCGTCGACCAGCGCCTGTTCGAGCCAGGTGCGTGCGATGCGATGGTGCGGATGGTCGGATCGGGATGCCGCAACCAGTACATTCACATCAGGCGTCATGGTCGGCCGCTTCGAACATGGCGCGGTTGCTGAGGCCATCGAGACCGGCTGCCAGGCCTCCCTTGCCGCGGAATACTGGCAGGCGTACACGGACACCTGTCTCGCGCTGGGCGCGCAGACGAAGCTGCAGTGCCTCTTCGATCAACCGGGTAAGGGTGACGTGCTCCCGTGCGGCCAGCGCTTTGGCCTCAGTGATCAGCGCATCGTTCAGATCGAGTGTGGTTTTCATGGCCCACCGTCAATTGCATACAGATTTCTGTATCGTAGCAGAATGCCGAACGGTTTCCCAGCGCTGCGCCGCTTCCGGGGCACGGGCGTGCGCACCTGGTAGACAGGGCGTTTGCCAGCGCCATATCCCCGGGCAATGTCGCTGTCCTGTCTTTCGGCTTCGCGCATCGTCTCGAGAAGTGGCCGGGCGCGTTTTGCGAAAGTTCGTTCACGGGCATCCGGTGGTTAGGGCGAGGTCGTTGCGCGTTCCGGGCCGCAGCCATGCCAGCGAGCTGCTCTTCTGCCATTTTGCGGCGTGCAGGCATTCAGCGGTCATGGTCGAATCCCGGACAATCACGGAAAAAGACAACACGTACCCGTTACTCATCCGCATCGTGCTTTCCGATCGACAGGCCTTGGAAATTAGGGCTGTCTGAGGAAAGCTGAATGATTGACGCGAGATGTCGATGGCCTGGTGGCGGCATCCAGCTGGCGGCAGCTTGTGCAGCCGGATGCGGAGAAGGTGCATGATCGGCAACAGGATCCGGCGGATCGTGTCCATACCCGGCAGGCCGCAGATTCCTTTTATCTCGCTACGATGCCGGCCCAAGCGGGCATTCCCGCCATGAGGCCGCGCGCAAGCCCGGGAAACGGCGCCGGGCCGATAGCACTTTCAAGCACCGAGCAGGCCCAGAGGACCAGTGCATCAGTGCGTGGGGCGCCGACGATCTGGACGGCCAGAGGCATGCCTTCGTCGGTCATTCCGGCATAGATGCTGGCCGCGGGCAGTCCCAGCTGGTTGCACCACGCAGTGAAATGCGGAAAGAGGCTGTTTCCCGCGGGCAGCTCTGCCAGTCGCATGGCGGTGCTTGGATAGACCGGGCAGATGACGAGGTCGTGTTCGTCGAAGAATGCGTTGATTTTCGCGCCGAGTTCGCCGCGCTCGACCAGTGCGCCAAGCAGCGTGGAGCGAGACACCAGGGCGCCGGTGTCGGCGTAGGCCCGCAGCGAAGGATCGAGGAACACCCGTTTGTCGGCCATGTCGTCGGCGAGCTGCTGGCAGCAGGCAGGCCAGAGTGCGGCATGGATCGCGTTGCACCTGGCGACACCAGGCGGGTCCGTGTGCCTGATCGAGGCGCCAAGTGTGCGAAAAATGCTTCCCGCGGTTGCCACCGCGTCGTGAACGTCAGACTCTACCTCAACCGGCAGTCCGAGCGTGGAGCTGAGCGCAATCCGCATTGCGTCGGGCGATGGCTGGCATTTCAGGCCGAGTTCGTAGTCGCTGCCATCGAAGGGCAGCGCATACCAGTCCCGGTTGTCGGGGCGGCTGATGACAGTCAGGATGCGCGCCGCGTCCGCGACGCAGCGGGTCATCGGGCCGACATGGCTCAGCAGTGCGAAAGGTCCACGTGGTGCGTGCGGTACCCGGCCGAAGGTAGGTTTGAACCCGAACGTTCCTGTGAACGCGGCCGGGATGCGGATCGATCCGCCACCGTCGGTACCGATGGCAGCAGCAGGCATGCCAAGCGCTACGGCTGCTGCTGCACCGCCACTGCTGCCGCCTGGCGTCCGGCCAAGGTCCCAGGGGTTACGCGTGATGCCTGTGAGCTGACTGTCCGTCACGATCTTGTGCGCGTGGTCGGGCAGCGTGGTCTTGCCAATGCAGATGGCACCTGCCTCACGCAGGCGGGCCGCGCAGGGACTGTCGACCCGGGCGGGTTCCGCCGGCGTTGTCCTTGAGCCGTACCGGATGGGCAGGCCCGTGACCGCGATGTTGTCCTTGATGCTCACGGGCACGCCATCGAGGCCGCCTAGCGGCGTGCCTCGCCGCCACCGCTCCTCGGAAGCCCGTGCTGATTCGAGCACATCGTCAGCGACTGCGCAGTATGCGTTGACCGCCGGGTCAAATGAGCGGACGCGCTCAAGAATGCTTTCTGCCACCTCGACGGGGGATGCCGCGCCGGATTCGTAAAGGTTGCACATCTCGCGCGCGGTGAGACCGCAAAGTCCGTCATCCATGTCTGCTCCTATTAATGATGATAAATTAGGGTAGACAGGGGTGAAGATGCTGTCAAGCTTCTACAGCGAGCGTATCTGCGAGGATCCGCGAGGTCTGAAAGAATCGCACTTCGCTGGTTGACAATGGAATTTGCGCGGTCTATTTTATGACCATAAATACATCAAGAGGCGATCGGGCTGATACCATCGCGGTCCGTGGCGAAAGTCGTGAGTCTGGTTGTCGCTCTCGCGACGAGATGGTTGCCGTCGGCTTTGCTGAGCTCGGCGGCGCAATGCGGACAAGAGGAGTGAAGGTGATGAAAGAGGTCTAGCGGATGCCGGCACGCTCTTCGGCAGCCTTGAGCAGTTGCGACAGTGATGTTCCGAGAGCACTTGTCAGGTCGAACAGCGCATCGATGCCGACAACGGTTTCCGCGCGTTCGACCAGTGAGACGGTGTTTGGATGAATTCCCGCGCGCAGGGCCAATCCGGCCTGTGTGAGCTTCTTCTGCTTTCGGCGTGCGCGGATTTCTTTCCCGAGTGCCTCGATTAGCGCTTCCTTTGTCATGCGGGCCCAAGTTGAGTGACCGCATCGAGTATCCGGGAACGTGTAAACCGAAATTCACAATTGGTTGTGAATTTCGGTCTTGCGTAACTATTTTTTCACAATATATTGTGAAAACGTAGGTGCCGTCAGTGTGCAGGCGTCCAGATCGGAGTGCTTGTGCTCGCAGCGATAAGACGACCGGTCAGATGAGTTCTCTTCGTGAAAGGGTTGGTTAGATATGCGAATCAAATTTAGAACTGTCAGAAAGTATGGATTGCCGCGACGGAGAAAGGCTTCTGGCACTCGTGACGCTTTTAGCCGGGCGCATGTCGCGATAGTTGCCCGGCTCGAACTCACGGATGAGAGCGCGAAGGGGATCGACGTGCATCGGCGTCGACCGGCCGGATCAGGGGCGGAAGCGATAACGAGGGCTCCGATTTGAAAACTAAGCAAAACTTAGTAAAAAGAACTCGACATTCGCCCAGACTCTGTTCGTGCCGTACGACGCAACGTTCCCGGCTACATGGTCTGCCGGTCGCGTACGCGGGCTACACCAGATTGGTCAGTTACGGACAGCGGACTGTTGGGTGTGGTTTCGGCCGGGCACACGAACGGGAGTGATTGCCATGACAGTGGTTCTGAACATTCTGAGTTACGTCAGCATCCTCGCGCTGGTGGCGCTTGGACTGGCAATCGTCTTCGGCATGATGGACATCGTGAATCTTGCGCATGCGGAATGGGTCACGATTGGTGCCTATACGGTGGCGATCGCACAGGCCGCTGCTGGTGTGCAGGCGTTCTGGGTGGCGATCGTGGCCGCGCCCGCAGTCGGTGCGGCGCTTGGATGGTGCCTCGAGCGCACGGTTATCTGCTGGCTCCGTGAGCGTCCGCTCGACACACTGCTTGCGACCTATGCGGTCAGCCTCATCGTGCAGAAGTCGCTCGACATGATCTTCGGGACGCAGCCGATGCCTGTGCGCGCACCATTTGGCGGAGTGCTGCCGGTCCCGGGCGGGAGCTATCCTGCATACCGCGTCTTCGTGATTGCCGTGGCTGCGGCGGTTACTGCCGGGTGCTGGCTGACGTTTTCCCGCACCAGGTTCGGCACGAAGCTGCGTGCCGTCATTCAGCATCCCTCGATGGCGGAGGCCGTTGGCATCGACACGCGGCGTCTGAGCCGCGTGGCGTTTTCGGCCGGTGCCGGGCTCGCGTCACTCGCCGGTGCGCTCGTTGCACCGATGATTTCGGTGCAGTCCCAGCTTGGCGTCTCCTACCTTGGCAAGGCCTTTTTCGTGATCGTGCTGGGCGGCATCGGTTCGATCGAGGGCAGTCTGCTGGGCAGTGCTGTCATTGGAACGGCGGAGACGCTGTTCAGTTACCGCGTCGATCCGTCGCTCGCATCGGCGCTCGTGCTGGTGCTGTCCATTGTCCTCATCCGTTTCAGGCCGCAGGGACTCATTCCCGGGTTCAGTGCGGCACATCTGCTCACCGGCAAGGGGTAATCCATGTTCCAGAAGCACACGGTGCACGCGCGCGCGTGCCGTCCGCAGGTGACGCTACGTCCCAACGATGCCCCGTTCGTCGGCGCGTGGTCCACCGCTCTCCTTTGCTGTCTGATACTTCCTTCCTGTGTTGGCCAGTACTGGCTGCCGGTGATACGTGACGCGCTCATCATGGGGCTGCTCGCGCTCAGCTACGCACTGCTGTGGGGCAGGGCAGGCGTGCTGACGCTCGGACACACCGTGTTTCTGGGGATTGGCGCCTACGGCTATGCGGTCGCAACCGTGCAGTGGGGACTACCGTCGCTGGCCGCAGTCGCAACCGGCCTGCTGTGCGCTGCCGCAGTCGCCCTCCTGACCGGCTATTTCCTGCTCTATGCAGGGGTGAGACTGCACTTCTTTGCCGTAATCAGTATGGCTGTCCTTCTGGTCGCACAGCAGCTCGCAACGAGCTGGCAGTCTGTCACGGGAGGCGACACCGGAATCCTCGGCATTCCTGGCATCTCGCTGGACCTTGCCGGCCACGCGTTCGACCTGGGCAGTCCGCGCGGCTCGTGGTATCTCGTGTGCACCGTCGTGCTTGCAACGGCGCTGGTCATGTGGGCAGTCTGCCGGGGCCGGTATGGAAGGGTGCTTACCGCAATCGCCACGAACGAATGGCGGGCGAGCGCGTGTGGATATCACACATCCTTCCATCTGCTGCTCGTCTACGTAACGTCAGCGGCGATGGCCGCAGCGGCCGGGGTCATGATGGCCGCGTGCTCCGGCGTTGTGGGCCCTGACGCCTTCTCTCCTCTGCTGGCTACCGAAGTTCTCCTCTGGGTCGCACTTGGTGGCCGCGACTCGATCATGGGTCCGGCGCTTGCCGCGATCACGCTCACACTGCTGCGACAGTACATCAGCAGCTACAGCACCGAATGGTGGCCTCTGATACTGGGCACACTGTTCCTTGCCTGCGTGCTCTTCCTGCCGGCCGGTGTGCGTCTGCCCGCACCGCTTGCGGGCGCAGGCCGGCTTCACCGGACGATTGCAGACAGGGGCAGACGACAACGGGCTGCGCCCGCACAGGAGGGGCAGTGATGGAGCGCGCAGTTCTCGAGGCGAGGGGCCTGCGGCGGTCGTTTGGCGGGATCGATGCAGTGGCGGGTGTGGACGTAACCATCGGCGCGCGTGAGCTCCTGTGCGTGATCGGCCCGAACGGCGCAGGCAAGAGCACGCTCGTCGGTCTTCTGTCGGGCGCGGTTGTGCCCGATGCGGGCGAGCTGCATCTGGCGGGCACGCAGATGACAGGAAGAAAGGTCCACCAGTTTTGCCGCCGCGGTGTGGTGCGCAAGTTCCAGGGTACCAACACGTTTCTCAGGCTGTCCGTGAGGGACAACCTGGTGGTGGCTGGAGGTGGCGTTGAGGCGCACCGGCTAGCGGACATGCCCGATCCCGACGTGGTCATGGAACAGGTCGGACTATCCGCACACGCCGATGACCTGGCGATGCATCTGCCGCACGGGCAGCGCCAGTGGCTGGAAATCGGCATGGCAATCATGTGCCGGCCCGCACTGCTGCTCCTTGACGAGCCAGCGGCGGGTATGTCAGCGGGGGACACGCAGCGGCTGGTGCGACTCATCCACCAGCTGCGCGGGCACTGTGCCGTGCTCGCCATCGAGCACGATCTTGCCTTCGTGCAGGCGCTGGGCTGCGAGACGTGGGTCATGCATCGAGGGCAGATCATCCGGCGTGGCTTCTATGGCGAAATTGCATGCGACGACGAAGTGCGGCGCATCTATCTGGGGCGGGGAGCGGGCCATGCTGCACGTTGAGAACCTGTCGGCTGGCTATGGCGGCATGCAGGTGCTGCATGACGTTTCCCTTGACATCGAGGCTGGTGAAGTCGTGGCCGTGCTCGGCTGCAATGGTGCTGGCAAGACGACGCTCGTGAAATCGGTGATGGGGATGCTGCGCGGTGTGTCGGGTGACGTCTGCCTGGACGGCACGTCGCTTGCCGGCCTGAGCACGCACGAAATAGCCCGGCTGGGAATGGGTCTGGTACCGCAGGGGCGATGGGTTTTTCCGCGCCTGAGCGTTCGTGAAAACCTGGAGATGGGCACGCAGGCGGCAGGCGGCGGTGCGGTGCCCGGGGAGCTGTTCGACTATTTCCCGGTGCTGCGCGAACGCCCCGACCAGCACGCCGGCACGCTCTCGGGCGGGCAGCAGCAGATGCTTGCCATTGCACGGGCGCTGTGCGGCCGGCCCAGGGTGCTGCTGCTT
This sequence comes from Paraburkholderia phosphatilytica, assembly GCF_003443895.1. Lineage (GTDB taxonomy): Bacteria > Pseudomonadota > Gammaproteobacteria > Burkholderiales > Burkholderiaceae > Paraburkholderia > Paraburkholderia phosphatilytica. The sequence goes on from NZ_QQOA01000011.1 coordinate 181,162, forward strand.
GACGAGCCATCCGACGGAGTCCAGCCGAACATTGTCGAGCTGATCGGAGAGGTGATTCCCACGCTGTGCGAGCGCCTCCAGATTGCGGTGCTGCTCGTTGAGCAGAACCTCGATCTCGTGCTGCAGACCGCCGCGCGGTGTGTCGTGCTCGAAAGCGGCCGTGTGGTGCATGCCGGACCCGTCGAAACGCCCACCGGGCAGGCAGGTGCACATCCTCTTGCCCGATACCTGTCGCCTGCCGTTACCACTGGCGCTATCCCTTCCGATGCTTCTTTCGCTGACCTTCAAGGACCCTGACTGATGAATTCGACACTCAACCGGCGCGCCTTCACGCGCGGACTCTTCGCCGCGGCAGCAGGCACTTTCGTGCCCGCCGCAGTGCAGCCCGTGCGGGCAGCCGCGCCACTCAGGATCGGCCTGCTTGCTCCGCTGAGCGGCGCGCTGACACGGGTGGGCGAGACCAACCGCAACTGTGCGGCGCTGGCTGTCGACGAGATCAATGCTGCTGGTGGCCTGCTCGGACGGCCACTCGAACTGCGCGTCGAGGATACCCAGATGTCTACAGCGACCACGCTCGAGAAGGCACGCCAGCTATTCATGCGTGACGGGGTGGCAATGATCACCGGCATGGTGCTGCCATCCGAGCGCGAAGCAGTGCTTCAGGCAGCGGGTGCGGCGGGCCGGCTGGTGATCTATCCGAATTTCGACGAGGGGCGCTGCCATCCCCACCTGTTCACGACAGGACTGACTGCGAACCAGCGCGTCGAGCCCGCCATCGCCTGGCTGATGCGCGGGGGCGGCAGCACGGTCTGCGCGGTGATGTCCGACATCGGAAGCAACCGCAAGGTACTCGTGCCAGAGCTCCAGGCCTCGGCGGCCCGGCACGGGGGACGGCTCCTCGATGTCAGCTGGCTGCCATTTGGTACGCGCGACTACGGGCCTGTACTCCAGCGCGTCGCCGCGCTGCGCCCGCAGATCGTCTGGCACAGCATCGGAGACGATCCGGTCAGCTTCGTGAAGCAGTACCGCTCGTTTTCCATGTCGCCGCTGCTCGTAAGCGACATCGCGCACGAGTCTCTGTCGATCGCAACAGGCGGTGCGGCGGCGGGGACCATCGGTGTGTCGTCCTATTTCATGTCGGTCAACACACCGGCCAACCGGGATTTCCTCGCCCGCTATACCGCGCGCTATGCGGGTCCTCGCGATCCCAGACTCGGGCCGTATGCGGTGGTGCTGCCACACGGAGAGAATACGTACGCAGGCATCCGGCTTTTCGCACAGGCTGTGCGCCAGGCCGGCAGCGTCGATGTCGACAGGGTGAAGGTGGCGCTCGCGCGGGTATCCGATGCACTGCCGCGGGGCACAACCGCGGTAAGCAGTGATGGGGGCCATGTGCTCTGCCAGACGCTGATCGGCCAGGACCGTGCTGATAACAGCTTCGGCATGCTCGACGTTACGGGACCGGTCGCGCCGCTCTGCGAAGCTTAGGGCGGCAAGCTGGGGAAAGGTACTTTTTCAGACTGATGTATCGTCAATAGCCTTCAGGACTACTACATATGAATGAGATACGGTTTCTGACTGCACGGGAGCTGGTCCAGCACTATCGCGACCGGCTGCTCTCGCCGGTGGAAGTCATGCATGAGGTGCTCGAATCCATTGCGGGTCTGGATCCGGTCGTGAACTGTCTGTGCGCTGTAGACGGAACGCAGGCGCTGGCAGCTGCCCGTGGGTCGGAGCGGCGCTGGAAGCGTGGCAGTCCATGTGGTCCGCTTGATGGCGTGCCCGTGTCCGTGAAGGACCTGGTAGGCGTGCGGGGCCAGCCGACCCGTTACGGCTCGGTTACGTCGTCCCCCGAGCCCGAAAGCGCGGACGCCCCTGCAGTTGCGCGACTGCGCAGCGCCGGCGCGCTGCTTTTCGCGAAAAACACCACGTCCGAGTTTGGCAACAAGATCGTCACCGACAGCCCGTTGACCGGTTCGACGCGCAATGCGTGGGACACGGACCTGTCGTCCGGCGGTAGCAGTGGAGGATCGGCCGTCGCGGTTGCCGCCGGTTTCGGGCCGCTGTCGCTTGGAACCGACGGCGGCGGCTCGATCCGCATCCCCTCGTGCTGGAACGGTGTGGTCGGATTCAAGCCATCCGTTGGTCTCGTGCCGGCGGGCGCGGCCGGTACCTATACGGCCCTGTCCACGCTTGGGCCCATCGCACGTACGGCTACAGATGCAACGCTGATGATGGATGCACTGACCACTCCGACGGTAGGGGAGCGACCCGGTACGGGCGCCATCGACTTTCTGTCGGGAGCGGACGAGCGCCTGGCGGGGCTGCGCATTGCCGCGTGCCTCGCGCCCGCGGGAATGGCAGTTGAGTCCTCCATTGGTGAGTGCGTCCGGCGTGCGCTCACCGTGCTCCGGGAACTGGGTGCGCATGTAGAGGAGGTCACGCTCGCTCCCCTTTCCGAGTACGCGTGCAGCGGCCTGCATTCGCTTCAGTGGTCGGTCTTCTTCGCACATCGTGTCAGGCAGATGAGTCCGTTGCAGCAGGCCATGCTGGACCCGGACCTGATCGCACTTGCGCGAGCGGGCGAGCGTGTCGACGGGATCACGTTTGCGGGGGCACTGGCGGCACGTCATCAGCTCACGCTGGCCATGGCGCAGTTTTTCGGGCGATACGACCTGCTGGTGACGCCGACCTTTCATGTCGGACCTCCGCCGGTACCGGGCCTGCCGCCATCGCTTCGCTGTGCGCCGGTGCTGACCTCCTGGTGCAACCAGACCGGACAGCCGGCCGTGAGCGTGCCGTGCGGCATCATGGACACAGGCCTGCCCACAGGGATGCAGATCGTCGGACCCTGTGGTGCTGACGCGCGCGTGCTTCGCGCTGCGCGGGCGTACGAGGCGGCGCGCGGGCCGTTTCCGCTTTCGCCGCTCGTGCGTGCAGTGAGCCCGGATGAACCGGAGGTATTCCGATGACCGTGCAGCTTTCCGGCCTTGTCATCCACCTCGTTGAGCGATGCTCCGAACTGGGCACAACGCTCACGCCATCTCATCGTCAGGTTGTGGCGGCCGCAGTCCTGAAGGTGGGCAGCGCGCGCCCGGATCACGCCCTTCTCACGCTCGCTGACATGGGCGGTGAACTGGGCTCGCGGCTCGTGCAGCGCGCACTGCAGGCACTGGAGGTGCCGCCAGAGGACATCCAGTGTTACGGCAAGGCCGCTCTCATGGGCACGGGTGTACCGCTCGAATACGGCGCCGCGCTGCTTCACCCGCGCCTTGGCCGCGCCGTGCGTGCATGTCTGCCCGGTGCGAACACCATCATGCCGTCGGTCGCGAAGCGCGGGGCGCCCGGAGCCAGCATCGACATTCCCCTGCATGGCGTCACGGACATGTGGAGTTTTGATCATTTCGACACGGTGTCCCTGACCGTTGCCGATGCGCCTGCGCCGGACGAGATTGTGGTCGCGGTCGCGCTGGCTGACCGGGGGCGACCCCTCGCACGCATCCGCCCGGTCTGATATCCGCACTGCCGCACTACTTTCATCATGCATCAATTAAATAATAAGGATTACAGATGATATCGAAATTTCGACGTAACCTGTGCACGCTGGTGATCGGCATCGCAATGTGCGCGGCAAGTGCAGACGCAGGCGCACAGTCGTCCGTGACGCTTTACGGACTCGTGGATGCATTTGCAGGGGAGGTGCGCGCGGCTGGCGCGAGCGCCAACACATGGGAAGTCGGTTCGGGTGGCATGACAACATCATACTGGGGCATATCCGGCTCGGAGGACCTCTCGGGTGGCCTGAAGGCCGTGTTCGCGCTGGAGAGTTTCATGCGCGTCAGCAGCGGCCAGTCGGGTTCATATACCGGTCAGGCGTTCTTTGGCCGCAACGCCTTCGTCGGTCTGAGTGGCCAGTTCGGTGAGGTGACGGTCGGGCGCAATACGGCGCCGCTGTTCGTGTCGGCGCTGCTGTTCAACCCGTTTGGCAACTCTTTCGTGTTTTCGCCGGTCATCCTGCACACCTACATGACTTCGGCCATGGGTGCAGCATCCGTGCAGAGCGACACCGCACTGGACAATTCGATTCTCTACCAGACGCCCGAAGCCGGTGGTCTGTCCGGCAGCCTGCTTTACAGCAACGCAGGTGAGGCGGGACATGCGGGACAGGCGAACTACAGTGCCAGCGTCCTGTATTTTGCGGGCGCGTTTTCGGCTACCGCTGCGGTACAGGCGTTGCATACTGCCGCGCTGTTTGCAAACGGAGCGACCCAGCAGACGGCCTGGATGCTGGGCACCGCCTGCCGGATCGGGCCGGCCAAGCTGTACATGGAGTACGAACGGGTTGATAACAACAACCAGATCAACGATGACACCGTACAGGTGGGCGCGAGCGTTGCTGCCGGGCAGGGCAGTGTCCTTCTGTCGTGGGCCGGTACGCGACGGCACGAGGCCGACGGTACTCATGGCGACTGGTCCACGGTTTCGCTGGGCTATGACTACCCGCTCTCAAAGCGCACTGATGTCTATGCGGCCTGGCGTCTTGATTCAGTAAGCGGCTCCTCGGACGGCAACAGCGTGGGCGTCGGCATCCGGACAAGATTTTGATCTGGCGGACCGGTCGTGGATGAGCAACCGGTGCATACCGGTTGCACTACCGTGGCGCCTGCACGGGTAATCCACAGATCCCTGGCACGGGATCGCCGTGCACTGGATGAGCGTTGATCTGCCGAACTGTATCCGGTCACTGCACGACACCTTTCACGGTCCCGTTCGCAGGTTCTGCAGGGCACGTAGCTGAAGCCGATTATCTGCCGAAATCTTCTGCAAGCTGTCCTTATGGAAAAACGATTGGTCAAGATTGGTGAAGCGGCGCAGATGCTCGGCGTCGCCGTGTCTACCCTGCGCAAGTGGGAGGAGACCGGCGAACTGTTGCCCGCGCGCAAGACGGCAGGCGGCACGCGCTATTACGCCGTGTCGGACCTGCTCGGCATCGGCAACGAGGACGCGCCGACCGTCTGCTATGCCCGCGTGTCTTCGCACGACCAGAAGGAAGACCTTGAGCGCCAGCATGCAATGCTGGAAAGCTACTGCGCTGCGAAGGGATGGCGCTGCGAGGTCATCAAAGACCTTGGAAGTGGCATGAACTACCACAGGAAAGGTCTTAACCGGCTGCTCGAAATGATTCTGCGCAAGCAGATGAAGCGGCTCGTTATCACACACAAAGACCGGCTCCTGCGCTTCGGCTCGGAGTTGGTCTTTGCCATGTGCGCGGCTCAAAACATCGAAATCGTCATCATCCACCACGGCGGGCAGCCGTCGTTCGAGGAAGAACTCGCAAAGGATGTGGCCGAAATCATCACGGTCTTTTCGGCGCGGCTGTACGGCTCGCGCAGCAAAAAGAACAAGCAACTTCTCGACGCGTTGCAGGAAGCCGCCAGGTGATTGTCCGCGTCCATAAAATCCGCCTGGACCCGACCGTAGAGCAGGCGAAATACTTCGCTCGCGCGTGCGGCGTGGCTCGCTTTGCCTATAACTGGGCGCTGGCGGAATGGACGCGTCAGCACAAGGAAGGCGGCAAGCCGAACGAGGCCGCGCTGCGCAGGCAGCTGAATGCCATCAAGGCCGCTGAATTCCCGTGGATGGGAGAGGTAACGAAGTGCGCGCCGCAGGTCGCAATCAGGAATGTCGGGCTCGCGTTCGACCACTTTTTCCGGCGCCTGAAACTCGGCCAGAAGCCGGGCTATCCGCGCTTCAAGCGCAAGGGCATCCGAGATTCATTCCGCGCCGACAACGGACCTGCGGACAAGGCGAGTCATGCCGTGCAGGTAGTCGGTGCGACCGTGAAACTCCCACGCTGCGGCGTCGTTCGCATGCGCGAGGAACTGCGCTTCAGCGGGCGCGTGCTCGGCGCGATCGTGAGTCGCATGGCCGATGGCTGGTACGTCGCGCTGTGCGTCGAAACCGAAGACCGCCTGAAGGCTGTAGAGGACCGCGGCGCGGTCGGCGCGGACCTTGGTATCAAGACGCTGGCGACGTACAGTGACGGCGGCATTGCGCCCGCGATGAAGCCACACCGTGCAGAACACAGGCGCATCGTGCGTCTGTCGCGCAAACAGAAGGGAAGCGCAAACCGGGCCAAAGCGAAAACCAAGCTGGCCAGGCTGCACCTGCGCATCGCAAACGTCCGCAAGGATGCCTTGCACAAACTGACGACGAATCTCGCGACGAACTACTCGACTATCGGTATCGAGGACCTGAACGTGAGCGGCATGCTGAAGAACGGCAGGCTCGCCCGCGCCATCGCCGATGCAGGGTTCTTCGAGTTCCGTCGTCAACTGGAATACAAGGCCGCCATGACCGGCGCACAGGTGATTGTCATCGACCGCTTCTATCCAAGTAGCAAGACGTGCTCGGCGTGCGGCGCGATTCACGCTATCACGCTGGCCGACCGCGTTATCGAATGCGCCTGTGGTTTAAAGATGGACCGCGACCTGAACGCGGCCATCAACATTCGGCGTCAAGCTCTGGCGCAGCAGTCTGTGGAGAGGAAGGCTCTGGCGGGTGCTTCGGCAACCGTGAAACCGGCCTCTGTGAAGCAGAAAAAGTCAGGTTTGCACAGCAATGTGCAGACGACTTACAGCGGAGCACAGAACTGCCAGACTGCGAGCCCTTACCGAACCGCTCAGAACGGAATGTCGTTGTCGAACTGGACCGCGGGCTGCCGACGTTTGAGGCGCTTCAACCAGCCCTTGAGCTGCCTGAGATCGTCAAATACGAGCAGATCTGCTTCCAGGACACGCAGATCCTGCCGGAACTCGCCGATATCATTCGCGAGGTTGCGCAGGACCGTCGTGGGGGAAACATCGATGAATGGCGGGATTTGGTAGGCATGCCTGAAGCCAGCCTCGACGTGCACGATTTCCTGATCCAGTTCGTCAAGCTGCTCCCTCAGAATCTTGACGTAGTGCTTTAGTCGATCTTCGCTGATGTCATTGATGGCGTTCTGGTCGATGTGCTCGAGCTCCAGCTGCAATTCCAGCAGTTTCAGCAGATCGTTTCTGCCGTAGGCCTGATTGGCCCGCTGCATCAGTCTGGTCTTGCGCTCGCGCTCCTGCGGATCCGGTTCGCGATCGGGATGCAGGGCACTGGCGAGTTTGCGATAGACCTCGCGGATTGACTGGCTCAGTTCGGCCTGCTCTGCCTGCTGCCTTGCCTCGGCTGCCAGCTGCTTTGGCGACTTTTTCCGTTTCGCGCGTCGTGCCTCCCGAGCCTCAATTTCGGCTGCCTCCCGAGCCTGCTGCTCTTCAATCACGGCCTGTGCGCGCTCGAGAACCTCGTCGGGCGAACTCATGTCGAGGTCATCACCGAGCTCGACGCCGAGCATTGCCTCAAGTTCTGCCTTCACCTCTGCAAGCCCGGCTGCTGCGTCGCTGTCGTAGTCAGACTGACCATGTTTGTTGTAGATGACCTTCAACTGCGCGTCGTCGCATGCTTCGACCAGGTGACCTGCCAGCTCAGCGATCAGCCCGGAAATCGTCTCCCGTTCGGTCTTTGTCAGCCCTTTCTGGTCCCATGCACCGTCAAGCAGATAGACCATCTTCACCTGCAGATCCGTGGATTTCTGCATGAGGGGCAGCAGCTCATCGACGTATCGTTTCTGGAAGGCTGGCGTGACGGTCTCCCACGCTCGCAGACGGCTGCGACGTTTTTCGATCTGTTTGATCAGGGTATTGAACGCCTTCTGTCCCCGGGACAGACTGGCCTTGTTGTGGCCCGGCGCGATGCTGACGGCGTGGCGGATCGTTTTGGGCATGAGATGGGCTTCCGGTTGTCACAGTACTCGAAGAACGACTGGCATTTTAACTGGACGGCCACGGATGCGTGCCAGCTACACAGGACCGCACTGGCCCAGGCAAGTCTGCGATCCCGGGGTACGGGATCGCGTTCCGCCGCATGGTGGCTGCTCACGACAGGCCTCAGTCGCGACGTTTCAGCTACGTGTGCGTCCGGACAACCGGGCAAGATCATTCCGAGGATCTTCCGGAAGAAAACATTCCGTCGAGCCGCCATGAGTGGCATGGGCCCGCGCACTGACGGTGTTTTTCCCGTCGGAAGTTCCCGTCGACTGGACGGGTTTGGCGAGTCAGGCCGTCTCCTGCTTGAATACGGACGTGGGCCGTTAGCGAAGGCCCGGTGGATCTGGAGAATACGCCATGCCGGATGATCAGTCGGGTCCATACGCCAGGCCGTGCTGCGTGCAGATGCGGTGCTGCAATCGCACGTTGCGCTCGACGTCGTGTGCAGTGATGCGCCGGGGGCAGATCGCCTGCGCCCATGTGATGGACATGGCGGAGCAACTGCACGCGGGCGCACCGGTGCGCGCTGTTCGGGGAGATGCGAGGTGATGATGCCCGCCGCCTTTCTGCTTCTGGCGCAACAGTGTGCGCCAGACGTCGCCCCGGGCACGATGGCCGCCATCGTGCGCGTTGAGTCCTCCTTCAACCCCTGGGCGATTGGCGTGGTGCACGCACACCTTGTGCGGCAGCCGGCGAACCTCGCGCAGGCGAGGGCGACCGCGCGCGCCCTGGATGCTGCGGGATGGAACTACAGCGCAGGACTCGCGCAGGTGAACCGTTCGAACTGGTCGCGCCTGGGGCTCAGCGAAAGAACGGTATTCGAGTCGTGCCGCAACCTCGCAGCAGGTGCAACCATTCTGCGCGAATGCCTTGCGCGCGCAACGTCATCCGATGCGCATGCGCGGGTACAGGCGGCGCTGCGGGGGGCGCTTTCGTGCTATGCAGGCGGCAATTTCACGGCGGGCTACCGCACCGCTTACGTGCAGAAGGTGGTTGCCGCGGCGACGCAGCGGCTGCCCGTCGTCCCCGAAATCCAGCCTCTGACGGGTTCCATCCCCGTCGTCGCAGACGAAGCCGAAGAAAAGCCCGCTGGACTCCCCGGTCAGCCCGGCGGGGAAGACGCGTCTCCTCGCGGCAGGATGCTCCGTCCTGACAGCGGGTTGAGCGAACGGAGCCAGAAGCCGCAGGGCAGGCCGGACAGCGCCGTAGTGTTCTGAGTAAAGCGCCATCAATCCGGAAAGGAGCCGATAATGAAATCAGGACTGCGAAAAATATTTCATGGGAAAACCACAGGTGCGGGCTTCAGGACCCGGTGGCTGCGGACATGGCGTGTACGTCTGGCGCTGTCCGTGCTTGCGCTGCCGGTCCTTGGGCTGCCTGTTGCCGCCCACGCGGAGCTCTCGCAGGTCAGCACGCTGCTCACGACCATCCAGAGCACCCTGCTTGGCGTGGGCAGCGTCGTATGCTCGATCTCGATCATCTGGGCGGGCTTCAAGATGATGTTCCAGCATGCGCGCTTTGGCGACATCGCAAACGTGTTTATCGGCGGTCTGTTCGTCGGCTGCGCGACGGTGATCGCGGCCATGCTCATTTCGTCGAGCTGAGCGCGAACGGAGGCATGTCGTGAATGCCCTCAGTGATCCGGTCTTCAAGGGATGCACGCGGCCCGCGATGGTCTGGGGGGTGCCGCTCGTGCCTTTCGTGGCAGTGGGTGGCGGCATCCTTGTCCCCTCCATCTGGGTGCTGCTGGTGAGTCCGGTCGCGGGTGTCTCGGTCGTGCTGCTCATCGTGCCGGTCTTCCTGACGATGCGCGTGGTTACCCGCCACGACGACCAGCGTCTCGCGCAGCACGCCCTGCGCCTGCGGATGACGCTGCGCCAGCGCAACAGTCACTACTGGCGGGCACACGCATATGTGCCGCTTGCCGTAAAGAGGAGAGGGTGACATGCAGCCAGCGCCGAAGCTGATCGACATTGCGAAGCGTGAAGTGCCGCTTGCCGATTTCGTGCCTTTCTCGTCTCACGTGAGTGAGCACGTGATCCGCACGCGCGAGGGCGACTACCTGCGCGTCTGGAAGATCGCGGGGATCGCGTTCGAGGCCGCTGACCCTGCTGACATACTGGTGCGCCACGAGAGCTTCAACCAGCTTGTGCGCAGCCTGCCTGGCGGACACATCGGGCTGTGGTCGCACCGGCTGCGCCGGCGCATGACTGACCGCTTCAGTACCCCATATCCGGACGCGTTCTGCCAGGAGCTGGCCCGGCGCTACTACGCGGGTTTCGAGGGTTACCGGATGATGGCCAACGAGCTGTATCTGAGCGTCGTGTACCGCCCGCGCCGCACACGGCTTGCGCGCCTGTTCGGAAAGGCGGCCCGCCGCACGCTGGCCGACATCCGGCGCGAACAGCACGAAGCACTGAAAGTCATGAACGAGCTTGGTGCGCAGATCGAGTCAGCGCTCAGGCCGTGGGACCCGCACGCGCTTGGCGTGTACACCGCGCCGCAGTCCGGCACACGGCAGGCCGTGCGGTTTTCCGCGGCCCTCGAATTTCTCGGCTATCTGGTCAACGCGGCGTGGGAGCCAGTCCCGCTTCCGGCCGGACGCATTGCTGCGGCGCTGCCGACCTCGCGTCTGTTCTTCCATGGCGAGAATCTCGAGATCCGCACGCCCACGGCGACGCGCTACGCCGCGTTGCTTGACCTGAAGGACTATCCGGAGCAGACCGAGGCCGGGATGCTCAACGGGCTGCTGTACGGTGAGTTCGAATACATCGAGACGCAGAGCTTTACCATTCTCGATCGCCCGGGAGCGAAGGAAGCGCTCGAGCGCCAGCGCAACCAGCTCATTGCAGGAGAGGACGTTGCCGTCTCGCAGGTCGAAGCCATCGACCTGGCGCTTGACGAGCTGATCAATGGCGCGTTCGTGCTGGGCGAATACCACTATTCGCTCGCCGTGCTCGCGCCAGCGCCTGGCGAGCTGCAGCGGCACGTCGCCCGGGCGCGTACGCTGCTGGCCGATGCCGGCTTCCAGAGCGCGCTCGTTGACCTCGTGCCGGATGCTGCGTGGTTTGCGCAGCTGCCTGGCAACTGGCGCTACCGGCCGCGCGAGGCGAAGCTCACCTCGCGCAATTTCTGCGCTCTGGCGAGCCTGCACAATTTCGCCACGGGCAAGCGCGACGGCAATCCATGGGGCGAGGCGATCACGATCGTCAAGACGCCAAGCGGCCAGCCGCTGTACCTGAATTTCCACGCCACGCCCGAAAAGAAGGACTCCGGTGACGAGAAGGCGCTCGCCAACACGCTGATCATTGGCCAGGCGGGCGCGGGCAAGACCGTGCTGGAACTGTTCCTCCTCGCGATGGCGATGAAACACGGCATTACGGCGGTCGTCTTCGACAAGGACCGCGGCACCGAGATTGCCGTGCGCGCGATGGGTGGCCGCTACACGGTGCTGCGCCGGGGCGAGCCCACTGGCATGAATCCTTTCCAGCTCGAACCGGATGCGGCCGTGGTCGATTTCTGGGAGCGGCTGGTGCGCAGGCTCGTGGACACCGGCACGCAGCCAGGCGCACGCGAAGAGCTTGAGATCTCGCGCGCGGTGCGCGAGGTGGCGCGCATGGAGCGGCCGCTTCGGCGCCTGTCGATGCTCCGGCAGCTGCTGCCTGCCGTTGGCGAAAACAGTCTCCACGCACGTCTGGCGAAATGGTGCGCGGGCGGGCGCCTCGGCTGGGTGCTGGACAACCCGGCCGATGCGCTCGACTTCAGCCACGGCCACCTCTTCGGACTTGACGACACCGAGCTGCTCGACGATCCCGAGGTGTCAACGCCCGTCACGATGTACCTGCTCTACCTGACCGGGCGCCTCATCGACGGGCGGCGCTTTATCTACGTGATGACCGAATTCTGGAAACGGCTCGCGGATCCGGTGTTCGCGGACTTTGCAAACAACCGGCAGAAGACGATCCGCAAGCAGAACGGCTTGGGCATCTTCGACACCCAGTCACCTGCCGACGTGCTTCAGAGTGACATCGCGCGGGCGCTTGTCGAGCAGACGGCGACCTTCTTTTTCCTGCCCAACCCGCGCGCGGACCACGACGACTATGTGCATGGCTTCAAGCTGAGCGAGGCCGAGTTCCGCATGGTGCGCTCGATGGGCGAGGCAAGCCGCCTCTTCCTGGTCAGGCAGGGACACCGCTCGGCTGTCGGACGGCTCGATCTGGCGGGTCTCGGTGATGTGCTCGACGTGCTCTCGGGAACCACGGACAACGTTGCCCTTCTCGACACCATCCGTGCGCAGGTCGGAGATGATCCTGCGGCATGGCTGCCGCTCTTTCATGCCGGGCTCGCGAGGCGCCGCAATGCGGATGTCCGCGGGTCGGGTCCTGTGGCACGAGCGCCAGGAGGTGAAAGGTGAGCGGACTTTTTTCCGCAGTTGGCGGCACGCTCGAGAACGGCATGTCGACCTATGTGACGGGCGTCTCCTCGGCGCTCTCGAGTGCGCTGGTGACCCCGGTGAGTGCTGCGCTCGGTCTCTGGGTCACGGCCTGGGGTTTCGCGGTCATGCGGGGCGATGTGCACGAACCGGTGCCGGCCTTCGCCTGGCGCGGCCTGAAGGTCGCCATCATGCTCGCCTTTGCGCTTGGCACCGGTGTCTATCAGGACCAGCTCGTCACCGCGATCGATGACACGACCTCGGGACTCGCACAGATCATCGTGAGTGCGGCAGCCAGTGCCGGTGCGGGCAACACCGGCTGCGGCTCGGTGAGCGCGGACAGCGTGACGGCATCCAGCGCGAGCACCATCTACGACACGCTTGACTGCTACGACAGGCAGGTCGATCTCGTGATGGACGCGTATTTCGACAAGGCGACCCACGAAGGCTTCAGTGTGAGCGGCATCGTCGCGGGTGTGGGTGACTTCATCTGCGGGCTGGTGGCCGCGCTGGGGGCCTCGATTTTCCTGATCGTGCTCGCCTTTGAAGTCGTCATGGCGAGGATGCTGCTCGATCTGGTGCTCGGACTTGGGCCCGTGTTCATTGCGTGCGGCGCGTTCGGCCCGGGCGTGCGCTTTTTCGACGCGTGGGTGGCGAAGGTCGCGAACTATGCGTTGCTGCAGGTGCTCATCGCCGCCTTCCTTGGCATGGCGCTCACTGCCTTCTCCGCTGACCTTGCACCGTTCAGCGTCACAGGCGCCGCACCGGACACGAACGCCACGGCGCTGGCCGCTGCAGCGAGGACGGCACTGGACAGCGCGGCGTCCTGGTCAGCGGGGCTTGGGATGTTCGCAAGCGCCGTGCTGCTCGCGGCCGTCGGCTGGCAGCTTCCAGGTGTCGCAGCCGGGCTCACGGGAGGCGCGACGCTCTCGGGTTCGGCAGCGTTCATCGCAGGCTATGCGTCGCGCCAGGCAGTCAGGGCCATCGGTGCTGCGATGCGTGCGGGCCACGCAGGGCAGCCAGCCGGTAGCAGCAGTGCAGGCGGCGCGCGCCGGGGCACGCCCGGTGGAGGAGCCGGCATCAGTGGCGCAGGCGCGAGGGGCGGCACCCCAGGCGCAGCAGCAGGTAGCGCAGCGCAGGGCAGTAGCGATGTCCCCGCCTATCAGCGCGCGGCGCACAGCGAGCTGGCGGGATGGACCGATCACACCGGAGGCGAGTCGTCATGACAGGACGCCATGTATTCGCAGCGCACACTGCGCTCGCGACAGCCGTACTCACCTGCAGCATCCAGTGCGCACGTGCGCAGGGGCTGCCCGTCTACGACGCACAGAACGTGCTGCAGGCAATTGCCGCGGTCAGCCAGCTCAGGCAGCAGGTGCAGCAGGAGCTGCAGCTTTATGAGTCGCTTTCCGGCTCGCGTGGATTTGGCGCGCTGCTGTCGGACTCCGTCGTTGCCGGTTCGCTGCCTGCCGGATGGCAGGATGTCTACTCGGCAATCGAGAAGGGCGGCTATGCCGGACTCACCGGCAGCGCGCAGACGCTGCGTTCCGCCTCCGACACCTATGACTGCGATGACCAGAGCGGAGTTGACAGGCAGCTGTGCCAGCGCGCACTGAACAAGCCCTTCCAGGACAAGGCCTTCGGCGAGCAGGCCTACCAGACCGAGCTCTCCGAACTCGACCAGATCGAGAGCCTCACGCGCCAGATTGATGTGACCCAGGATCCCAAAGGCATTGCCGAGCTGCAGGCGCGCATCCAGTCGGAGAGCACCGCGGTGGGCGAAGAGATGACGAAGCTGCAGCTCTTCAGGATGCTCGCCGACACCGAGGACCGGCTGACCGCCGAACAGCAGCAGGAACTCGTGCTCAGGCGGGCCGGCTCCACCACGCGCCTGCAGGACCAGATGGTCCCGGCAACGTTCGGCAACTGAGGAGCGGTCATGAAGAATGTCCTGTGTGTGGTACTTGCAGTCCAGTTAGTTATCCTGACCGGATGCGGGGATGAGCCATCGAAGCCTGTGCTGCCAGACGGCCTGCACCGGGTTCCAGTGAACCGGGTGCCACCGGGCCCGGGCGGATCGCAGCCGGGCACGCCATGACAGACGACTCCGGCTTTCGCCGCGCGCTTGACTTCGAGGTGTCAGTCACGCACCTGCAGGAGCGCTCTGAACGTCGCGCCTGGTATGTCGCCGGCGCGGCCACTGCGGTGAGCATCCTGAGCGTCGTGGCGCTGGCTGTCATGGTGCCGTTCTACCGCGTGGTGCCGCTGCCGCTCGAGGTTGACCGGCTCACCGGTCAGGCCCAGGTGATCGATGTTCTGGATGCGCAGCACATACCCATGCGCGATGTGACTGACCGGCACTGGATCGAGGTGTACGTGCGCTCGCGCGAGCGCTACGACCGGGGGCTGCTGCAGATGGACTACGACCGTGTGCTTGCCATGAGCGACGAACGCGTCGCGCGTGAGTACCGCCAGATCTACAGCGGTCCGGATGCGCTTGACAGCCGGCTCGGCGTCGCCGTGCAGCGGCGCGTGCGGATTCTCTCCACCACCCTCGTGCCGGACGAGCCTGGGCGGGCAGTCGTGCATATCGAGCGCACGGGCTGGAAGAACGGATCGGACAGTGCAGAGCCGCCCGGACGCTTCGTGATCACGCTCGCGTATACGTACCGGCCGGTGGTCTTCGCGCGCGAGCGCACTGCCATCGAAAACCCGTTCGGCTTCCAGGTGACGGCCTACAGCTGCGATCCGGAATACACCCCTGCGGCTTCCGCCGCCCCGGCCGCCCCAGCTGCTTCCGCTGGCGCCGCCGCCCAGGCAGGAGAATGACATGAATGCGAAGCTCGCTGGAGTCGCCGCCGCAGTGCTGGTGCTTGGCGGCACCGCGCGCGCATGGCAGCTGCCACAGGCAACGGGCGACAGTCACGTGCGGCAGGTAACGTACAGGGCCGATCAGGTGGTGCGCATCATCGCGCAGCGCGGCTTTGCCACGCACATCGCGCTGGACCCGGCCGAGCACATCCTTGTGGTCGCGCCCGGTGACCGGGATGGCTGGCAGGTCGTCGCGCGCGAGGGTGACCACGATGTCTACCTGAAGCCACAGCTTGCCGCGCATGACACGAACATGGAGATCCGTACCGACCTGCACAGCTACAGCCTCGATCTGAGGGTGCTCCCGCTTGATGCTCGCGCCGGCAGCACGCAGGCCATGTACCGCGTGACCTTCACCTACCCCGACACGCAGGCGGCGGCCGCAGCGCAGGCGCTGGTGCGTGAGCGCATGAACCAGCCACCGCTCGTGCGCAACGCGAGCTATTCGATGCAGGTCGTACCAGGTTCGGACGACATTGCGCCCGCGGCCGCCTGGGATGACGGACGGTTCACCTACATCCGCATCTCCGGCAATCGCCGGGTTCCGGCCATTACCCGCGTGGCAGCCGATGGCAGCGAGAGTGTGGTGGACCGGCACATGGAGGGCGACATCATCGTTGTGCACGAGGTCGCGCGCCGCTTCGCGCTGCGGCTTGGCAGTGAGGTGGTGGGGCTGTGGAACGACGCCTTCGATGCTGACGGTGTGCCGCCCGTGGATGGCACGACCGTCGGCGGCGTGAAACGCGCGCTCAGGAGTGACGGCCATGAATGAGACGGGCTCGCCAGACGGACATGCAGGCAGTGGGCAGGCGGGCAGCGGGGAGGCTGCCGGAGGTGACGTGCCGGGACAGGCGGACGCGCGGATGTACGCCCAGGCGGACACGCGGGAGGCCGCACAGGCGTTGCTGGAGCGCGGCATGCGGGGACCCGGACACCCGCACGGGCGCCCGGGAAGCTGGTGGGTCACCCCGCTCATCATCGTGGCCGCATGCGTTGCTGCAGCGGTGTGGACGGTACACGGTTTCGTTGCGCGCCATGAAGCCGCCGTCAAGGCGCGCCGCGACGCGGTGCAGGACGGACTGCTTCAGGGGCGCGTGTTTGATGACGTGCCTGCTTCCCCGGCGTCGTCGCCGGTGGCGGGCGCCCGGGCGCCCGCGCTCGCTGCCCTGCCGCCGGCACACGCCGGCCCGCCGGTCGTGCGCAGCTACTACGACGCGCCATTGCTCTCGACTGGCGACGCTGGCGCGACCGCTGCCATGGTCACGGGCGGTACCGTCGCTGATGGCGGCTCTGCGCGATCCGGTGCTCCGGCGGCATCGGCTGGTGAGACACCCGTCACTGCACAGGGAATGGACAGCCTGGAACAGCTACCCGTGTCCACCGGTGCTCCACGCGTGCGCGCCGGTTTTACCGGCAATCGCAGCCTGCTGCTTGCGCAGGGCACCAAGATCGAGTGCGCCGGTGACACGGCCTTCGACTCGACGCTGGCCGGTATCGCGACCTGTACCGTGACACGCAACGTGTATTCGGACGATGGCCGGGTGGTGCTGGTCGAGCGGGGTTCGCAGATCATCACTGAATACCGCTCGAACCTGTCGACCGGCCAGTCGCGCGTGTTCATTCTCGCGGCGAGGATCAGGACGCCTGAAGGAGTGAGTGTCGAGATCAGCTCGCCCGCGGCCGATGCGCTGGGCCGCATGGGCACGGGCGGCCATGTAGACAACCACTGGGGCGAGCGCATCGGCGCGGCGCTCCTGCTGGGCATGACGCAGGATGCGATCGGCTATCTGGCCACGCGCGGGGGCAACAGCACCAGCACCACCGTGTTCGAGAACACGCAGGGCGAGGGCAACAGCATGGCCGCACGCGTGCTCGACCACACGGTCGGCATCGCGCCCACGCTCACCCAGAACCAGGGCGCGCAGTTCACGATCGTGCTCGCGCGCGATCTCGATTTCAGCGCGGTGTACCGCCTCGAGCCGGAGGACCTGCGATGAGTGCACGCATGGGGCACGCAGCAGCACAGCCCGTTGCAGCACGGCCCCTTGCCGCGCTGCCCGGCGCAGCCCTCAGCACGTGCGCGTGCCTGCCTGACGATGCATCGGTGCGTGAGCTGATGCGCCCGTTTGCCTCGCTCCTTGCCGACCCCACCGTGACGGAGCTCGTGATCAACCGCCCGCAGCGTGTGCTTACGGAGTCCCATCTCGGCTGGCAGGCACACGACTGCGCAGCGCTTGATTTCGAACGTCTGATGTCGTTCGCCGTGGCCGTCGCCACGCTCACCGATCAGGAGATTTCGCCGCTCCATCCGGTGCTCTCGGCACTGCTGCCGGGAGACGCGCGCGTCCAGATCGTGGTTCCGCCCGTCGTGCCACCGCGCACCGTCTCCGTCTCGATCCGTCGCCCGTCGGCGCAGGCGCGCACGCTTGAGGCCCACGCGCACGAGGGGCTCTTCGGGCAGACCATCTGGCAGCATCCGGTGGGCGCGGAGCATCCCGACACAGGGCGCGACGTCCTGACCGGGGAGCTGGCCGGCTACCTTGGCGCGCGCCGCTTCGCGGACTTTTTCGGGCTTGCCGTGCGCAGCCGGCTGAATATCGCGGTCGTGGGCAGCACGGGCTCCGGCAAGACGACTTTCATGAAGACGCTGTGCCGGTACATTCCCGCCACGGAGCGCATCGTGACGATCGAGGACGTGCGCGAACTCTTCATCCACCACGTGGAGAACTGCGTACATCTCGTCTACAGCAAGGGCGGCCACGGGCAGGCCCGCATCAGCCCCGCAGACCTGATTGCGAGCGCAATGCGCATGCGCCCCGACCGTGTGCTGCTTGCCGAGCTGCGCGGCAGCGAAGCCTACGATTTTCTCAAGCTGCTCACCACCGGCCACAGCGGCTCCATCACGAGCTATCACGCCCCGAACGCGACCGTTGCGATCGAGCGCTTCGCCCTGATGGCAAGGGAGCATCCCGAGGCCGCAGGATGGAGCGATGCCGCGCTGCGGCGCCTGCTCTTCATGACCGTCGACGTGGTGGCGCACATGCAGGCGATGCCCGTGCACGATGCCACGGGCCGGCAGTGCGGACGCTGCTGGTCGATGTCCGCAGTCTGGTTCGATCCGCTACGCCATCACGAACCCGCTCATGAATGAACCCGCTCATGAATGAACCCGGACAACCCGCCATGAAAAGCCTCCCCCCGGTCCGCGCTGCGGGCCCCGTGCTTCCCGCTACCGCTGCCACCAGCTCTGCTGCGCTCGCGCGGTACCACGTGCGTGCTGCAGCCGGCACGCTCGTCGTACTGCTGCTGTGTGGCGCCGGTGTCGCCGCGGCGCTCTGGCTTGCCTCATTGTTCCTGTGTCTGAGCCTGCACCGCACGCCACTGCACGCGACACTGGCGCTGTGGCCGCAGGCCATGCTCGCCTGGTATGACGGCCGTCTGCCGGGACAGGGTCGGCGCATTGCGGGCGCTGCCCTGTGCGCACTGCTGGTGGCGTTCGGGGTGCCGGGCGCGGGTCTGCACGCGCTCTTCGCGGGCGCGAACCGCCGGCGCCTGTACGGCAGCGCGCGTTTTGCCAGTACGGCGGAAATCCGCAGGGCGGGGCTGCTGTGAGCACGCGCACCGGTCCTGCCATCGATGCGGCTGTGTCGCCGGCCTTCCCCAGGGTCGTCCCGCCCGGCAACGGACCAGCGCTGCTGGTCGGTCTCTGGCGTGGGCGCTACCTGCGCCTTCGCGGCCAGCGCTTCGTGCTGCTTGCGGCTCCCGCACGTTCAGGCAAGGGTGTAGGCATCGTGATCCCGAACCTGCTGACCTATCCGGACTCGGTGGTGGTGCTCGACATCAAGCAGGAAAACTTCAGGATCACGGCCGGCTTCCGGCGCGCGGCAGGACACGCGGTGTTCCTGTTCAACCCCTTTGCCCAGGACGGCCGGACCCACCGCTACAACCCGCTCTCGGCAGTGTCCACCGGCGTTTTCCGGGTTGGCGACATTCTTGCCATTGCATACGCACTCTATCCGGGTGGCGGTCACGACGATTTCTGGAAGGACCAGGCGCGCAACCTCTTTCTGGGCATCGTGCTGCTCCTTTGCGGCTGGCGCGACGCACGCCGTGCCGGCAATCCGGATGCCCCTGACTGCCCTGTGACGATCGGCGAGGTGCTGCGCCAGTCCTCGGGCAACGGCATGCCGCTCAGGGCCCATCTGCAGCAGGTCCTGGTGGCCGGCCAGGGACTGGTTGGCCGCGCGTGTACCGATGCGCTGAACCGCTTCCTTTCGAACGACGACCGGGTGCTCGCGAGCGTCCTTGCGACATTCAATGCACCGCTGGTGATCTGGGCCAATCCCGTAGTCGACGCTGCGACCAGCGCAAGCGATTTTGATCTGTGCGACGTGAGGCGCCGCCGCATGTCCGTCTACATCGGCATCACGCCAGATCACCTGGACGAGGCGGCACTCCTCGTGAACCTGGTGTTCTCGCAGCTCGTGAACCTGAACACGAAGGAGCTGCCCGAAGACAACCCGGCGCTGCAGTTCCAGTGCCTGCTGCTCCTGGACGAGCTCGCTGCGCCCGGCAGGATCGGCATTCTCGCGCGTGCGGTCGCGTACATGGCTGGCTACAACCTGCGGCTGCTCTCGGTCGTGCAGTCCGTCGCCCAGCTCGAGTCGGTCTATGGCCACGCCGATGCCAGAACCTTCGTGACCAACCACGCGATGCAGATCCTCTATGCGCCGCGCGAGCAGCGCGATGCGAACGAGTACTCGGAGATGCTGGGCACCTTCACGGACCGCTCGCGAAGCGTGAGCCGCTCCGCCTCGATCTTCGGTGGGCGCAGCGGACCAACCGAAAGCCTCTCCGAGCAGCGACGCCCGCTGATGCTGCCGCAGGAGCTCAGGGAGCTCCCGCAGGACAGGGAAATCATCCTGCTCGAGAACACGAAGCCAGTCCTCGCCGGGCGGATCTGCTACTGGCGTGATCCGCTCCTGCGCGCGCGCCTTGTGCCACCCCCTGAGGTGCAGCCGCTTGACCTTGCGGGGTTCGCTGCCCGGATCGAACTGGGCGTGCGTGAGTTCAGACCGGACGATGTTGACGGGACTGGCCCAAGCCTGGCCAGTGTGTCCCCGGCAGGGGAGCCGGGCGAGGGGCGGGCAGATCCCGTCGATATTACCGGCGACGAAGCCGCCCGTTACGTCGAACGACATTTCGCACTCCTTGGCGTGCCTGGTGGCGACGTTGCCGGGGCTTCGCACGCGCAGCCGGCGCACAGACCACAGGAATCCGTATCAGGGTCCGGCGCGCCGGGCGGTTCGCAGCAGGGTCCGCAGCCAGGTATGCAGCCAGGTACGCAACCCGGTCGGGAGCATGCCGAAGACACGGGTGCAAAGGCGACGGGGCAGGCGCTCCCGGCCCACCGTGCCGCACGGCGTGGAGCACGCCCGTGAGTACCCGCCACGTCAGCGAAGCCGACCGGGTGCGTGCGGCACTTGCCGTGATTCCGGCCGAAGACTACACGACCTGGATCGGGATGGCCTTTGCAGTCAAAGCGGGGCTCGGTGAGGACGGTTTTGGAATATGGGATGCGTGGAGCCGCACCGCGCACAACTACAGCGAGCGCGCCGCGCGTGCGGCATGGCGCTCGGCTGGTGCGGACGGACGCAAGACGCTCGCGTCGCTCTTCTGGCTCGCGCGCCAGCACGGTTTCGATCCCGGATACAACGGCGTTCAGGGTGACCCCCGGGGCGCCAGACCGGGCGACCGTCAGGGCGGACAGACTGCGAGCCTGGCGCACCGCCCCGAGGCGGCCGCCCGTGACGATGCGCGCCTGCGGGCGCGGCATGCTGCAGTCGCGCGCGAAGCGTGCGCGATCTGGCAGTGCGCACGGCCCGTGGGGCCAGCCCACCCGTATCTCGAACGCAAGCAGGTCGCGCCTGTACCCGCGCTTCGGGAACTGGAGGCGCAGGCGCTGCGCGTGCTGCTTGGCTATCCCCCATGCAGCTCCGGTGAGCCGCTCGAAGGGCGCGTGCTCGTGGTGCCCGTGCATGCCGGCGACACGCTCTCGACACTGGAGCTGATCGATGCAGACGGCCGCAAGTCCGCGCTTGCGGGCGGGCTCAAGGCGGGCGGTTGCTGGATCGCCACTGCGGGTCAGACGCACGAGGCCAGGCTGCTACCCATTGTGATCGCCGAAGGCGTCGCCACCGCGCTGTCCGCGTGGCAGGCGACCGGCTGGATGTGTGTCGCGGCGCTTTCCGCAGGCAACCTCGCGCGCGTGGCTGCCGCATGGCGCGCCCGGTACCCGCAGGCGGAACTGCTGGTGCTCGCCGAGTCGGGTGCTGGCCACGAGGCTGCGCTCAGGGCGGCGCAGGCTGTGTCGGCTGCGCTCGCCATGCCCCGGTTCGCGCCGCAGGCACGTATCGCAGGTGCAGTTCCAACCGATTTCAACGACATGGCCGTGCTCTCGGGGCTGCGCGCGGTCGGCGATCTTTTGCGGGACGCGGTGTACGCAGAACAGAAGCAGCCCCCGGGTGCCGCTGCCGGCCCGGGGCGGCAGTATGCCGCAGCCATGACGGCAGACAGACCAATGGAGGGCAGGGCGATGGAACGCGACAACACACAGCAGACAGGGAACGCCGCACCGGCAGGGCAGCGGCGCACTTTGCGGCTGCGCGCAGGTCAGCAGCAGGCCTCCGGTGGGGAGGAGAGCGGACAGCGGGGCGAGCCTGATCAGGCGCCCGGGCAGGATGGTTCCGCGACGGCGCACACGGCAGACGACGTCCGCCCGCATGGCGACGCGCATGATGTGCATGACGTGCACGGGCAGGCTCTCACGGCGCAGGATGGTCCGGTGCGCCGCGAGGCGGGTGAACTGCTGTACGGACTTGATACGGTACCGCCCGAGACCCGCGCGCTTGCGCAGCATCGTTTCGGCGTGCAGGTCCGCATGGCCACACCGCGTGTCAACGGCGGCCCGTATCGGGGCGAGGTGTACAGCACGGAGCACTACGTGATCCAGGAAGTGTCGACCCGCAGTGTCGTATTCCATGCGAAAGCCGGCATGGAGTTCATCTCCGGGCGTCTTCGCTGGATGGATGAAAACCAGCGGCTCAATGGCGCAGATGTGCAGGTCGCCTACGACGGCGTGCAGCCGAAGGTCTATCCGTGGGACCGTGCGCGCGACCAGCTCGAGCGCACCGTTGCCTCACTGAAGAAGTCGGCCCGCGACATGGGGCTTGGGCCTGATCTTGAAACCACGCTCGAGCAGCTTCAGACCGCGTCATGGATACGGGTGCGCGAAGCGCGGGCAGCGGCTTTTGCACGTACCCACGGGCAGGTGCGCGACGGGTCGCAGGATGTGCCGGAGCGCTGAGCATGCGCGACGAACCGGCGGTCCTCACCCGGACGGGATGGTGTGTGAACGAAGCCGAACCCTGTATATCTGGCGGAGAACGGGGCGAGCCGGGTTCAGAGCCAGGGCGCAAACGGTTGTCCGGGTACCTGGGTGGGTGGCCTGCGACCTGCGCCCCGGAACGCACGCTTGCCGCCGGACCGGGACGCGTGCGTATGCAACCAGCGTCACCCGCGTTGCTGGAGGTGTGAAATGGTGAGGCAGATGCTGATATCCGTGGAACTTGGTCCGATGAAGGTGCAGTGGAGCGCGTGGTGCGCGCGGCATGGGCTGAGCGTATCGGAGGGCGTGCGGCGACTGATCCATGCTGAACTCGGGGACGAACCCGAGCTTCCAGACATTGACGTTCCGCGCAACGGGAAATGCTTCAGGCGGGTGCAGGTCGCTCTGACCCGGGAGGAGTTCGAGGGCGTGGTGCACCGCGCACGGGTGGGTGGGTTTGCTCCTCATCGCTGGATCATTGCGCTGGTTCGGGCAAATCTGTCCCGGAAGCCACAGCCAGGCGAGGCAGAACTCAGGCTCCTTGCGGAGTCGAACCAGCAGCTGGCCGTGATCCGCATGAGGCTGGGGGCACTCGTGAGGACCGGTGATACCGCAAACGCGCAATGTGAGCTGGAGGGGCTGCGGGAAATGATTGGTGAACACCTGCAGACAGTTTCCCGGATCCTGCGCGCCAGTCTTGATCGATGGAGCCGCTAGCATGTCATTGCCCGAAGACGATATTGACCGGATGGTCGTGCACTGGGGCGAACGGCTCTTTCCCGATCCACTGCGGCATGCCCAGGCCTCGCGACTCGGGAAAGGACTGCTGCAGAAGGACGCGCTGCACATGCGAAAGCGGATCGCGCGCACGCTGGGGAAGGCTCCGGAGGTAATCGTAAGGATAGCCAGCAAGGCATCGGAGGCGCAGGGAATGAGAGCGCTCTCGAGGCACCTGCGCTACATCTCGCGTGATGGCGCGCTGGGGCTGGAGGATCAGGACGGACAGGTGATCACCGGTCGTGACGCACTTCACGATCTGGTTGACCTCTGGCGCTTCGCGGGCTGGGGCATTCCGGAGAAAAGCCGGCATCGGGAGACCGTCAGTCTGACGCTGTCGATGCCACCAGGTACTGACCGCGAGGCTGTGCACGATGCGGCGCGCGCCTTCGCGGCCGGCGAGTTCAGTGACGGAAGGCTTTATGTGCTGGCAATGCACGACGACGAGCCCCATCCGCATGTGCACCTGTGCATCCAGGCAAGGGGCCCGGCGGCGCGGCTCGGTTTTTCCCCCCAGGACTGCCTGCGCCTGCGTCAGCAGTTTGCCCGCCTGCTGTGCGAGCGCGATGTCAGTGCCAATGCAACACCGAGACGTGTACGCGGTGAGACGCGACGCGGTCACAGTTACGCGATCACACAGATGTTGGCACGTGGTGAAGTCCCTCGCGACTGGCGTACAGTTGCCGATGCCGCTGAACAGCGCCGTCGATGGGAAGTGCACGGCCAGACGCTTGTCGCCTGGCACGAACTCGCGCGGGTACTGGCGCAGTCGGCCTGGGCAGACGACCGCCACATGGCGATGGACATCGTGGATTTTGTGCGAACCATGCCGGTTGTGCGCGAGAGACAACAGGTCGAACCGGATCGTGTCGCAGGCGCGACCGACGCGCGGTTGAAGGGCGCAGTGGTGCCCGTAGCGGAGCCCGCGCTGAAGCCCCTGCGAGCGCCTTCCGGACAGCCACGCAGCAAGTCCGTCCAGGTATCGTGCGACCGTCCGGCCGGCGCTGTTCCGCCACATGGTCCCGACATCGGACCCGAGCGGTGAAAGGACGCCCGCCATGCCGGCGACGTTGTGTTCCCCGGACCGGCCGGCAGTGCAGCGCCTGGCGTTCAGTCTGGTCGACCGCGGCAAGCTCGCCTGGGCGACCATCCATCTGCGTGCGCACATCAGGCCGGGGTGGCAGGTTAATTTCGATCGTTCCTGTTCGCCTTCCCGTTGTTGCGACGGTGAAAGCGACATGGCCAGACCCATACTCCGACGACGATCTCCGGGGTCCCATCGGCCTGAGACAGGATCATGATGGAACCCCCGAGGCAAGCACCGCGGATCGACATCGGGCCCGGCCCCGGGAGAGGTTCCCGGGGCCGGGCCTGACGTGTTCCACCTCTGCGGCTCGCAATGCGCATGTTAAAAAGGCCTCCTCAGGACGGTCGCCGGGCGCGCCAGACTGGCGGCGCAGAAAACTGCGTCTGCAGCCAGTACTGGCGGGAAATTTGCTATTCCTTATCCTCACCAGTCTCCTTTCAGCTACTCCATGCCCAGACCGTCGTTCTCCACACAGCTCTACGCGCTGTGGATCCTCGTGGCGATCCTGTGCAGCCTGCTGACGGCAGCCGTCTGGCTGATGTTGTCGTCAGCCCTCGGAGAGCGCGTCGCTGACGCGAAGCAGCAGGCGGTGTCGACCTGTACGGCGGTCGCGTCGCGCTACGACCTGTCGATGCAGCGGCCGGGCGAAGCCAATATCGATCTCATGCATGCCGTGCTCGATCTCGTGCTGATTCGCAAGGAGGGTATCGAAGGCGGCTTCTGGACTTCTGCACCTGCGCCCGGTGCAGCGAACGGCTTTCTCGCTTACGCATTCCCAACCTACGAGGGAAGCGGCATAAAGCGTGACATTCCTGAGGCCGAGACGCCGCTCATTCTTCGCACACTGCGAAACGTCGCCGACACCGGCCAGCTGCACGCCGACGCCGTCGCGAGCGGTGCCGATGCGGTGATCGCCGTTGCCTGCCCGGTGCCGCATCACGCCGGTCTGCTCGCATGGATGCTCGCACGCGCGCGTGCGCCACTCGGGCCATATGGTCAGCGCGCCGCGACCTTCCTGGCGGGCGTACTCGCGGTCATCGTCTTGCTGGCGCTATTGCTCGCCCTGACGCTTCGGCGCTGGAAGCGCAATCTCACCCGGCTCGAACAGTCGCTCGCACCGGACGGCAGACTCGAGCAGAACAGGCAGATCGGGCATCTCGGTGAACGCGACCTCGACCATATCGTCGATGCGCTTAATCGCTATGTCCAACGTGCGGACCGGCTTCAGCGAGAGGCGAACGAACTGGGCGACAAACTCGCACAGGCTGAACGCTTCAGCGCGCTAGGCAAGATGGCCGCACAGATCGCGCACGAAATTCGCAATCCGGTGGGGGCCATGCGGCTCAAGGCGGAAAACGCACTCGCAGGCGACGCGGCACGCCGCGAAGCTGCATTGAGAACGATCATCGGGCAGGTGGGGCGAGTCGAGGCGCAGCTATCGAGCCTGCTCGCGCTAACGCAGCCTGTGATTGTGCGTACACAGGAGGTCGACCTGTCCGGGTGGCTCGCCGATGTCGTCCGTACGCACGAAGCGAGCGCAGAAAACCGGCGTATCTCGTTGCGGGTGGAAGTCGAATCCTGCCCGACGCGGCCGGTTTTCGATTCCGCACAGCTTGCCCGGGCGCTCGACAATCTGGTCGTCAACGCGCTGCGGCACGCACCTCCAGGCGGAAACGTAACGGTCCGCGCGCGTGCTGCAACACTGGACGACTGCAAACGCCTCAGGCTGGAAGTGATCGATGATGGCCCTGGCGTGAGTGCGAACGAACGCCAGCGCATTTTCGAGCCATTCGTAACGGGCCGGCCCAACGGATCCGGGCTTGGCCTTGCCGTGGTACGCGAGATCGCGTCGGTCCATGGTGGCCGCGCATGGCTCGCGGAGGAACCGGATATGACCTGTTTTGTGATCGATATACCATGGCGACCATCCTGATTGTCGACGACGACGACGCCTTTCGCGACGGTCTCGCGGAAACCGTCCACGACCTTGGCCACACACCGCTCGAGGCGTGTTCGGGCAGGCAGGCGTTCGAACTGTTGCGCGAGCATCCGGTACCCGACTGTATCTTCCTCGATTTCCGGCTGCCGGACGTGGATGGTCTCTCGGTTCTCGAATCGCTGCGCAATACAGCGGGCCTCCATCAGGTGCCGGTGGTGATGCTGACCGCGTACGCGACAAGCGATAACACGATTGGCGCGATGCGCCTCGGTGCCTTCGAGCATCTGACGAAACCGGTCGGCCGCGGCGAGATTGCCGCGCTCCTCGAGCGCATTGTTGCGACCCGCGCCGCTGCGCCGGCACCGGAAGAGGCGCGGGCGTTCGCAGGGGAACCCCCCTCGCGTGAGCCGCAGCTGCTCGGCATCAGCGAAGCCATGCGCGATGTGCAGAAGCGCCTCGGCCGTGCAGCCGGCACGAACTCGACCGTTCTGATCACGGGCGAAACGGGTACCGGCAAGGAAGTGGCTGCCCGTGTGCTGCATCGTGCGTCAGCGCGTTTCAATGGCCCGTTCGTCGCCGTGAATTGCGCGGCGATTCCGCAGGACCTGCTCGAAAGCGAGCTCTTCGGACATGGCAAGGGCGCGTTCACCGGTGCCTATGCCGAGCGGCGCGGTCGTTTCGAAGAGGCCAGCGGCGGCACGCTGTTTCTTGACGAAGTCGGGGATATGCCGCTGGCGATGCAGGCGAAGCTGCTTCGCGTGCTGCAGGAGCGGCAGATCACGCCACTCGGCACCAGCCGGACCATCGTGGTTGACGTGCGCATCGTGGCGGCGACCCATCGTGACCTGACGGCCATGGTCGCGTTCGGGACGTTCCGGCAGGATCTGTCGTACCGGCTGAACGTGATTCCGCTGCACATGCCGCCATTGCGGGAGCGGGTAGCCGACATCCTGCCGCTGGCGGAGCATTTTCTGGCTGCCCTCGCTGCGCCCGATGAGTCTGCGCGCAAGCATCTGTCCGCGGAAGCTGAGCGCCTGCTCGTCAACTTCGCCTGGCCGGGCAACGTGCGCGAACTGGCCAATGCGATCGAACGTGCGAGCGCACTCGCGCCAGCTTCGCTACTTACCCGCGACGATTTCGCCTTCCTGTTCGATCCGGCGACGGGCGCCGCCGACGCAATTCCCGCGAGCCTGATTGACCTACCGTTGAACGATGCGCTCGCGCAGCTTGAACGTGCACTGATCACCCGTGCGCTGGCACTCGCCGCTGGCAATCGCGCGGAAGCTGCGCGCCGCCTCGGCATCAGCCGTCAGTCGCTCTACACGCGTCTGGCGAATCTTGGGCTGCCGGACTCGGCCCCGGACGCCTGACGACGCGCAGGTGTCGGGAAAACGGACAGAGCCTGTCCGTTTGTTTGACACTGCGGTTCTGCGCCGGGGCTTCGCTGCCCGGGCGGACCGGCCTTTTAACCATGGCATAGGCCTTGCAAAAAGCTCCACGTCAATCGAAGGAGTGGACCATGCAAGGGATGTCGAAGTATTCAGGCCACAGCGCCGCCGCGCATGTCTTGAGCGCAATAAGCGGTGCGGCGCTCATCGTGGCGAGCAGTGGCTGTGCAGCACAGGCCCAGCCTGAACCGCCTCCGCCTCCGCCACCGGTCGCGACGGGCGCGACGCCATCCGGACCGCCGCCGGGGATCGCCCCTGTGGCGCCGCCCCCACCACTGGAAGGCGATCCGCGCGCTGACGCCGGTGTTGCCGTCAGCGCGCAGGGAACCGTCGCGCGCTTTCTCACCAATCCGGATGGAGATGTCGACGGCTTTCTGACGGGCAACGGCGCACTCGTGCATTTCCCGCCGCACATGGGCACCCAGCTCACCTCAATGGTCAGCGTAGGTGACAACGTGCAGGTCAGCGGATGGCGGAATGCGGCCGGCAATCTCACGGCGCAGCGCATCACCAGCACACGAAGCGGCCAGCAACTGGTGGATCAGCCGCCGCAGGCGGGTGCGCAGCCGCTGCCGCGTGAATTGCGCGGCGCGGCGCTGTCGCGTCTGAGCGTGCAGGGTCAGGTGGCGCACGTCACGACCGCCCCTCGCGGCGAACCGGACGGCGTGATCCTCGCCGACGGCACCGTGATCAAGCTCACGCCGCCGATAGCCCAGCAGTTTCCAGCGCTCGTGCAAACCGGCGCGAAGGTCTCGGCGCAAGGCTATGGCACCCGAAACCAGTACGGCACCGCACTGCAGGCAACGGCATTCGGGACGCCCGGCAACCTGACACGGCTCTACGCCCGTTTGCCACCCGCCCCCTGAGTCACGCCCCTGCGTCACCAGCCAACTGAATCACCAGCAAGAAAGGATTTACGACATGCATTGGATCGATCCGGACAGCCTTCCCGAAACACGCGGCACGGTAACGCGTTTCCTCCTGAACCCGCACGGCGAGCTGGATGGCCTGGTGCTCGGCTCGCGGCAACAGCGGCAGGTTCACTTTCCTCCGCACCTGTCGCGGCAGATCGTGCGACACGTGGCGGCGGGCGATGAGATCCGCGTGCGTGGCGTGAAGCCGCGCAGCGCGGACATGATCGCAGCCGTCTCGGTCACGACGGGGACAGGCAAGGTCATTCTCGACGAAGGCCCGCATCACAACGGTGACAGACATCACCAGCCGGGTGTGGCTCGCAGGCCGATGCAGGCGAGCGGCGAAGTGGTGCTGTCGCTGTATGGTCCAAAGGGCGAGCTGCGCGGCGCGCTGCTCGACAATGGCACGTCATTGCGCATGCCTGCGCATGCTGCTGCCGAACTGGCGGCCTACCTCGCGCAGGGCGCGCACGTCCATGCGTGGGGACGCGGCATCGCGAACCGGCACGGGAAAACCATCGAAGTGGACGAGATCGCTTTCCTCAGCCACGAAGGTTAAACGGAAGATGAACCCCCGGTACGCACTCGAAGCCCTGAACTTTTTCATGGCCGATGTGCAGGCGGGCATCGGGCCATTTCTCGGTGTCTATCTGCAGGCGCAGGGCTGGCATCCCGGGGCGATCGGCACGGTGATGACGCTGGGCGGCGTCGCGGGTTTGCTGGCGACTTCGCCGGCCGGCGCGCTCATCGATGGGACCCGTCACAAGCGCGGCGTCATCGTCGTGGCGGGTGTGATGACGACGCTTGCCTCACTCGTACTGTGGGTGGCGCATACGTACTGGATGGTCGCGACATCGCAGATTCTCACGGCAGTCACAGGCGCCGCGCTCGGGCCGGCAGTGGCAGGGGTGACGCTTGGCATCGTCCATGAACGCGGTTTCGATCAACAGTTCGGTCGCAACCAGGTGGCCAATCACGCGGGCAATGTCGCCGGCGCCGCCCTGTCGGGCTGGTTCGGCTGGCGCTACGGATTCGGCGCGGTCTTCGCGCTCGCGGGCGCCTTCGGTGCACTCTCGGTCATCTGGACGCTGCTGATCCCTCGCGATTCGATCGATCACGACAGCGCGCGGGGACTCGCCGCAACATCGTCCGCGCTGGAGCACGAGCAGGCGAGCGGCTTTCGTGTGCTCGCGACCTGCCGCCCGCTACTGCTGTTGTCTGCCTCGCTCGCAATGTTTCACCTCGGCAATGCAGCGATGCTACCGCTCTATGGCCTTGCCGTTGTCGCCGCGCACAAGGGCAATCCGAGCGCGTTCACCGCGCAGACCATCGTGGTCGCACAACTCGTGATGATTGTCGCGGCGTATTTCGCGAACCGGCTGATCCAGCGCCTCGGATACTGGCGTGTGATGCTGGTTACCTTTCTTGCGTTGCCGTTGCGCGGGCTGGTCGCGGCACTGTTCATCACAGGCTGGGGAGTCTGGCCCGTGCAGGGGCTCGATGGCATCGGCGCCGGGCTGCAAAGCGTGGTTGTGCCCGCACTCGTCGTGCGGCTTCTGAAGGGCACCGGACGCGTCAACGTCGGACAGGGCATGGTGATGACCGTGCAGGGCATCGGTGCGTCGCTAAGTCCCGCGCTGGGTGGTGTGCTTGCGGAGCATTTCGGCTATGCGGCAGCATTTCTCGTGCTGGGCACCGTGTCGACGGGTTCTCTCGCGCTCTGGCTGCTGTCTGGCACCTCGCTGAAGAAGGTTTGCGGCGTTCGCCGCGATCTCGCTGACCCTGGCTCGCTCGCTACATGAATCCGGCTTTCCTCTCGTGGGGCATCGCGTTTGCCGCCACTGCGGGCGTCATGCTACGTCCGTTTCGCTGGCCCGAAGCGATCTGGGCAGTAGCCGGCGCCGTGCTCCTCGTCGCGCTCAGACTGCTACCGGTCAGTCTCGCGTTGCAGGCGGTTGGCAAAGGCATCGACGTGTATCTGTTTCTCGTCGGCATGATGCTGCTGTCCGAGCTCGGTCGCCGCGAAGGGTTGTTCGACTGGATCGCGGTACTTGCGGTGAACCATGCGAAAAGTTCGCCGCGCAAGCTGTTTGTGCTGGTGTACCTGGTCGGCGTCGTGGTGACGACGTTCCTTTCAAACGATGCTGCCGCGGTCGTGCTGACGCCCGCCGTGTTCGCTGCCGCGAAGACGGCAAATACAAAGCCACTGCCGCTACTTTACATCTGCGCATTCATTGCCAATGCGGCGAGTTTTGTGTTGCCCGTCTCGAACCCGGCCAACCTCGTGCTGTACGCGAACCACACGCCAAGGCTGGGCTTGTGGCTGTCGCGCTTCGCCATGCCGTCGGTGCTGTCGATCGTCGCGACCTTCGTGATGCTTCGCTGGACGCAGCGTCGGGAACTACATGGAACATGCGCCTCCGGTCTGCCCGTCGACAAACTGGGCGCGAACGGCAAGGTGGCGCTGGCGGGCCTCGGCGTGACGGCGGTTGCCTTGCTCGTCGTCTCCGCCTTCGACCTGCAGCTTGGCCTGCCCACCGCCGTGCTCGGCGTCCTGACGACGTCTGTTGTGCTGATCAGGGAGCGCGAGTCACCAGTGGCGCTGATCAGCGGCATTTCGTGGAGCGTGCTGCCGCTCGTTGCAGGACTTTTCGTGCTTGTCGAAATGCTCGCGCACACGGGCGTCATTGCGCAACTCTCGCAATTGCTCGCGCGGGCGACGCAGGACAGTCAGCTGGCTGCGGCCACGACGTCCGGGTTTGCCGTCGCGCTAGGCAGCAATGCGATGAACAATCTGCCGGCCGGACTGATAGCCAGCGCGAGCGCATTGCAGGCGCATAGCCCCGAGCAGGTGATCGACGCCATGCTGATCGGCGTGGACCTCGGCCCGAACCTGTCGGTCACGGGCTCGCTCGCGACGATTCTCTGGCTGCTTTCGATTCGCCGCGAGGGGGAAGAGGTAAGTTTCATGCAGTTTTTGAAGATCGGATCGTTGGTCATGCTGCCCGCGCTCGTACTCGCGACGGGTGCTCGGCTCCTGGTCGGGTGTTAAGCCAGATCAGGAGAGGAGCGCAATGTATGACCGGAACTGCTTCACGAGCGGACCTTGATCGTCGATCGGGCGACTGGCAGCAACGGTCAATCACAGGCGTCGCCGCTCGGCCCGGAAGTAGCATCGCCGCGATGACTCACGAAGCCGTGAAGGTGTTTGAGGAGAACAGGGCGCCAACGCATATTTGAGACACGGGTCCAGGCCCTCACCGGGTCCAGTAGAAATCCATGGGGATAAGCTCGACGACCCATCCACCTTCTTCACCCAGCGTGGCCGCCGGGTGCATGGAGGCAATGCGTAACGCCTCGTCATGGGTATCCGCCTCGATGATGAACAGGCCGCCCACGACTTCCTTCGACTCGGTATAGGGCCCATCGGTGACGTGCGTCTTGCCACTGCGCGGGCGCAGCGTCCTCCAGTGGTCCAGATCGCCAAGCGATGCGGAAATCAATACCTTGCCGGTAGCCCGCATCCTGTCGTCCAGTGCGGGGCATTGGCTCACCAGTTTCTTGACGTCGTCTGGCGCCATCGCGGCGAATTCATCGGGGGTGAAGTAGGCCAGGCCGAGGTATTTCATGGGAGATCCTTTGGGTGTGAATAACCTGACGACGAAGCTGACGGTCGAAAATCGACAATCTTCTGAAAAGTTTGTAGCGGGTCTCGCCAGACTGACTGTCTGTTTTTGGGGCCGTGCGGTGCCGACCGCCGCGCTCGTGCTGCACATGCGGATCGCGTGAGGCAGAGGTCAGGTCAGCAGAAGACCCGGTGGCCGGTGCAATTCGAGATGACGGGACAGACCCGCGAGAGCCTCGATGCATGGATCGAAGCGCGGGGACTGAAGGCGGCGGATTTTCTGTTCCCGAGCCGGGTGTATACGTCGCCGCATCTGTCGACGCGGCAATATGCCCGGCTGGGTGCACCGCTGGATCGCCTCGATTGGCCTCGACGATACCGCATACGGGTACCCGCACGATGCGCCGCACAAAAGCTTCGCTGACCTACCGGTGAACGAAGAACCTTGGGACGGTGCAGTTGCTGCTCGGACATACCAGGCTGGAGAGCACGGTTCGCTATCTCGGCATTGAGGTCGACGATGCCCTTGAGATGGCGGAGCAGACCGAGGTTTGACGGCGTCGCGGCCGACGAGCGGTCGCTTGCCGGCCAGGAAGCAATGTTCGGCAATATCGTCGCAGGCCACTTTTATGTTTGTGCCAGTCCCAAATTGGGACTAAAATACGAGGCATGCGAATCGTTGCCAAAAGAATCTTGCTTGACTTCATCGCGCGTCACGCGCAAGCCGAACAGCCTTTGTTGGCGTGGCACGCGGAAGCGTCGAAGGCCAACTGGAAGACTCCGCAGAACATCAAGGAGCAGTACGCCAGCGCGAGCTTCGTCGGTCGGAACCGCGTGGTTTTTAACATCAAGGGCAACGATTTCCGGTTGATCGTCGCGGTGGCCTACCAGGTCGGCGTGATGTATGTGAAGTTTGTCGGTACGCACGCGGAATACGACAAGATCGATGCGGCAACCGTAGAAATGGAGTAACGAGATGGATATTCACCCGATTCGAACCGAGGCCGATTATGAGGCCGCCCTGAAGGCGGTGTCTGCGCTCGTCGATATGGATCCTGCTTTGGGCACGCCGGAAGGCGACGAGTTGGAGATTCTGGCGATCCTCGTCGAGAAGTATGAGGCGGAGCACTTCCCGGTGGCGGCACCGAACCCGATCGACGCGATCAAGTATCGAATGGAACAGGCGGGCCTGTCGGTGCGCGATATGCAGCCGTACATTGGGAGCAGCAACCGCGTGTACGAGGTGCTGGCGGGCCGGCGCGCGTTGAGCCTCGGTATGATCCGCAAGCTGCACGATGGGCTGCATATTCCCGCTGACGTGCTGATCGGAATCGCGTAACTGCGACATCGACAACAGTCGCCGAAGAGGTGCCGGCTGTCGCAAATAAACCAATGAGCACGGCATCTCCCCAGCCGCCAATTACATGATGAGACGTGCAAGGACAGAGATGAGTAGGCTCCGGCGCCGTCTTCTCCTTCCGGCCATGAGGCGACGCTCGCTCGAAAGAGAAATCTGGCTGAACCTCGACGCGTTTCGGTCATTCGCAACGTCGGACTACCGCAGCTTTCCGGCGCGGTCTCGACCGATCCCGCTGCTGGTCCGTCGGATTGCAGGCGATCGTATCTGCCCGCATGCCTGAAAGAACCCCACGCCTGTGTAAACGCCCCCATAGTTACGTCCGGTCGGTAACTGCGTCTCTCGCACGAGAATGCAACGCAAGATCTGCCTCTTTTTATGAATGCGTCGAAACGGTATTGTGAAGCCTCTCCCGGTCAGCTTTGGGAGCGACGTGTACGGGCCCCGGGGCATATCCTGCCCGGGGCCCTTTTTTGCCTTTCGCGTAGCCAAGGTGGTTGCGAGTGCAAGCGAACGGGCCGACGTCCCACGACGAGGTTATCGGTAGAGGGGGTCCCCTCATGCTTCTGGTCTTCCACGAGGTTTGCGGATACTGAATGCTGCGTGATGCAGCGGCGAAGACCGTTCATGCCCGGCGGCATGACGCCGGTGATCGCTTGCCGGCGCCGACCTTCCTTTCGAGGTGCGCACAGGGTTCCGATCTCAGAGTCTTTTTGCCTGTGTCTCCGATCTATCCGCAGGCGATCCGTGCGTGCAGGTTTCTCGGCGCTGACGCGATGCCAGCCGTGTGTCGAATGAGGCGTCGTTCCCTGAGACCGTCTTCATCGCCCGGGGCTGTGCTGAGACTCAATCTTGACAGCGGGAATATCGCTCTCCAGTTGCAGTGGGCAATGCACTGCTTCCATTCTCATGAGCTTTTTTATCCCGGCAATTCGAATGCCCTGCAAAGTAGCTCAGTTCCGTCCAGATCAGATCGTTAATTCGCAGTGCGAATAGATAATCGGTAATGTGCGTTCGCACATCGAAATATTTCGTTGAGTTGCATCCGGCATTCGAGTCGGGTCGTAAGTCGCGTTGAAGACCTGTTGATGTGCTCACCATCCTGGACGAAAGTCACCGGAGAGGCGTCGTTGTGTCTTCGAATACCGGAAGCGATCCGCGTTGTCGCATCGCCGGGCTGTTCTGTTGTCTCCGCGAACGCGAGTGCTGACGAGTCAGTTCTACCGAATCTTATCAAGGAGCAGAACCATGTCGGATTCAACGAAGATCATCGATGCCTTTGACCGTCGCGTGGAGCGTCGCGCAGCCCGACGCCAGTTTTTCAGGAATTCTGGAGGACTTGTGCTGGGACTTGCCGGCGGCGCTGTCATCAGCGCATGCGGCGGAGGAGGTATCAGCGTTCAGGCGAGCACGACCGCGCCAACCGACGAGGAAATCCTCAACTTTGCGCTCAACCTGGAGTATCTCGAATCACAGTTCTACTCCTATGCGGCGACAGGTGCTGGCTTGCCCGCAGCGATGACGGCGGGAACAGGGACAATGGGTACGGTGATTCCCGGTCAGGCGGTGCCGTTCCAGGATCCCGTAGTCAAGGCGTACGCCAATGAAATCGCCAACGATGAGCGCGAGCACGTGGCCTTCCTGCGAAGCGCACTGGGCTCTGCTGCCGTTGCGATGCCGTCCATCGATATCGGCGGCACGGATCCGAACGGCGCGTTCTCCAACGCAGCCCGGGCGGCCGGGCTCGTTGGCGCGGGTGCGGCATTCAATCCCTATGCGAACGACAACAACTTCCTGTTGGGCGCCTTCATTTTTGAGGATGTCGGCGTGACGGCCTACAAGGGCGCTTCACCGTTGATCTCGAACAAGACCTTCCTCGAGGCCGCTGCGGGCATCCTGGCTGCGGAGGCTTATCACGCGGGGCTCGTTCGCACGACGCTATACGCAAAAGGAGTCGACACCACGAGCCTTGTGAGCGCCGCCAACGCGATCTCGGCAGCGCGGGATAGCCTGGACAACAACGGCCATGACGATCAGGGCATCTCCGGCTCTGCCGCCGGGACCTCGAACATCGTGCCGCTGGACAGCAATGGCCTCGCGTACAGCAGGGCGTACGGCAACGTCCTGAATATCGTCTATCTCACCAGCGCGTCCGCCATGAAGGGCGGCTTCTTCCCGAATGGTGTGAACGGCACGTTGAACATGAGCGCATAGGTGCCATCGTCCGACCGGCTGCGCGGCGTCGGCGCGACCCGAACCGCGGTGGCCGGTATTCACGATTGCCTTGATCGAAGCACGCGCTCTTCAGGACCAGCCATGAACGATGCCGCAAACACCGTTGTCGCTTCACCCACGCTCACTGGCCGCACACGCGATGTGATTCGCGACACGCTCGCGGGGAGGCAACGCGGCCCACGCGCGATGGTGGCGCTCGCTGGACCCGCCATCGTCGCGTCGATCGCCTACATGGATCCAGGTAACTTTGCGACCAACATCCAGGCGGGCGCCGGATATGGATATTCATTGCTTTGGGTCGTGATTCTGGCGAACGTGCTCGCGATGTTGTTCCAGTCTTTGTCCGCGAAACTGGGGCTCGTGACCGGCCGCAATCTCGCGGAGATCTGTCGCGACAGGTTGCCACGTCCTCTTGTGATCGCGATGTGGATAGTCAGCGAAATTGCCGCGATGGCGACCGATCTGGCCGAATTCGTCGGCGGCGCGATTGGCATCTCACTCCTGCTGCATCTGGCAACGATTCCCTCGATGCTTGTGACGGCCGCGCTCACGTACAGCCTCCTGCAATTCGAAAAACGCGGATTTCGCCCGCTCGAACTGATCATCGCCGGACTGGTCGGCGTGATCGGCCTGTCATACGTGGCAGAACTCGTGCTCGCGCACGTCGCCTGGCTTGAGGTCGCATCAGGTGCGGTCACGCCTCGTTTTCAGGACCAGGGCGCATTGACGATCGCAGTCGGCATCGTCGGAGCGACTGTCATGCCGCACGTGCTCTTTCTGCATTCCGGGCTGATGCAAAACCGTGCGGAGATAGGAAGTGAAAAAGACCGTATGAAGCTGCTCCGGTTTTCAAACATCGAAATCGTCGCGGCGCTCGGTATCGCGGGCCTGATCAATGTTGCAATGGTCGTCATGGCGTCGGCTGCGTTTCATGCTGGCCACGCGGAAATCGCAGCGATCGAGACCGCCTGGCGCACGCTCGCGCCCTTGCTCGGGGCGGCTTCCGCGGGCCTCTTTCTGGTCGCACTGATTGCGTCCGGCATTTCGAGTTCGGTGGTCGGCACCATGGCCGGCCAGATGATCATGCAGGGCTTCGTCGGATTTCACGTGCCAGTCTGGGTGCGCCGTCTGGTCACCATGGTGCCTGCGTTCGTCGTAATCGGATGCGGTATCGACGTCACGCGGGCGCTGGTTTTGAGTCAGGTGCTGCTGAGCATCGCTTTGCCCGTGCCGATGGTCGCACTCACCTGGTTCACCTCGCGCGAAGCGGTGATGGGGTGCCACCGTAACCGGCGCCTCACTTCGATCCTCGCGACGGTGGGGGTCGTGGCGATCGTCGCGCTGAACGGACTTCTGGTCATGCAATCGGTCTAGCGACCGGTCGTTGGACGCGTGTCGTCGACCGGTTTCCGCCGTCAGTCAGTCGTGATCGGACGGCGCTCTCACTGCCTGCAGGATGATCTTGTTGATTGCGGTCCACGCGGGCGTCGAAGGCGTGACTTCATCGAAGTGTCCAGCCGCGGCAACTGTCACGGTCGACGCATCCATACCCGCCCTGCGGGCCAGTTCAACGAAGCGCGTCGCGAGCGCAGGCGACGCTATCGCATCGTTCTCGCCGTTCACGAACACGACTTTCGCATGGATGGGCAACATCTGCGCCGGCGAAGTGTCGGCATAGACATCGGACCGCGACGCGCTCGACGAGCCCGTCAACACGGCAGGATTCACCCCGCACGACTGTTCGATCGCATCAGCATCTCCACGCAGATCGGCGAGCGCGCCCAATGCGATGACTTCATTGATTTTCGTGGGGTCGTCCGTATAAAGCGGGCTGGTTGACGGGATTTCCGGCCTCGCTGCGGCCCAGAGTGCGAGATGGGCGCCAGCGGAGTGTCCGATGGCGATGACGCGATGCATGTCCAGACGCAATCTGTCCGCCTGCCTGTCGAGTTCGCCGAGACTCGCAGCGATGTCCTGATAGGTACCCGGGTATCCACCACCCGGCTCGTCAATGCCGCGATAACCGACATTCCAGACGGCGACGCCTTCGCGGGCCAGTACGCCCGCCAGGGCCTGGAATTGGCGCAGGCCCTGATATCGGCTGAGCCAGCACCCGCCATGGATCAGCACGACGACCGGGAAGGGGCCATCCCCTCGCGGACGGAAGAATTCGGCCATCTGGGACGCACCCGATCCATATCGGAACGTCTCGGTCGGCGCCGGCCCCCGAAGCTGCAGGTAGTCTTCGAGGTCAGTCGCGTTGCAACGGATCGTCCCGACCATCACAAGCGCCATGACTATGACGACCCGCGCCGCGCGCTGCACGATAGGTCGGTAGTTTAAATCCGTACGTCGCGTCATTGGCGGTTCCTCTGCGGTATCGCGCTCCTGGTCGTGATTCGAGTGCATCCGTCGTTTCCTGCTTCGACTGCTGCCGCAGCTCAGGCAATGAATTGAGCCCATCGAGAGAGCAGCA
Source organism: Paraburkholderia phosphatilytica (assembly GCF_003443895.1). GTDB lineage: Bacteria > Pseudomonadota > Gammaproteobacteria > Burkholderiales > Burkholderiaceae > Paraburkholderia > Paraburkholderia phosphatilytica. Next base: position 219,566 of record NZ_QQOA01000011.1, read on the forward strand.
TACCCAATTGCAGGAAATCCTCGACCCCCGGCGCCATTGTTGGCAGATGAAGAAACGGGAAATCCACTCTAGACGGAGATCGATACGCGGGTTCCGCGAGAGTCCGCTCTCCGTTCATCATTGGACCTCAGACGATGAACGTTAGATGACCGTCTTGGGTCGAGGGCGGTCCTCCGCGTCAGGGCGCAAGGCCATATGAAGCAGCCATTGGCCTTCCAATCGACAGGTGCTTAAATTGTCCGATCGACGTTGAAACCCGCCTGATAGCCTCGGCGAGCAACGCGGCCAATCCGGTCGATCAACGACGACTGGTATCGCACACGCGAGTTGTCCCTACCTCATGTGCGAAATCGAAATCATGCCTAGCTCATCGAAGTTCATTTCAATGATTCAGCAAGACCGTCCCTCTGGGTTGATCAGCATAGGTGTCGACATAGCTTCGAGCCGCCTTGACGTCGAGAGAAGAATGTCTCGCCTGAATTCGTGCCCTGAGAACCGGTTACAGCGGCGCGCATTCATTCAGCCGGTGCATCTCCGGGCCGCGGCAGGGATCGCGCCTCCAACTTCCGCCGACAACGGCCTCGAATGCATGCGGCTCTGGAATGTAGCGGACTTTGCTGAATTTGCGTCGACGCCGGCAAACGCTGCCTGCAGGCTCCATGACCTGCCGAGCCTTTCAATATACCGATGCCATACCAGGTGGTCGGTGCTTGAAGCGTCGGTGCACCCAGTAATACTGCTCGGGAAACCTAAGGACCTGCTCCTCAAGAAACGCATTCATGCGGCGTGCGTCGACCACATCGCTCCCCGATGGGAAGTCCGTGAGCGGCTCGAAAATCGTCAACTTATACCCTTGATAGTTCGGGAGCACCTCAGTCACGAACGGAACAACCCGCGCGCGCCCCAGTCTCGCGAGGCGCGAAACAGCCGTTAGCGTACAGGCGGGAACGCCGAAGAAAGGGACAAAAACAGAGTTGTCAACGCCCTGGTCCATGTCCGCCGCGAGCATGACGGGTTTGCCGGAACGCAACAATCCCACGATCTTTTTGGCGCTGGTCGCGCGCTCGATCATCTCGGCCCCGAATCGGCCGCGTTGCCGTTTGGCCAGCGCGCATAGGGCCGTGCTTGACATCCGTGTGTACAGCGAGGCAACCGGGAGGCGCGTCGAGTAGAGCATGCAACCGACCTCAATGCCCACGAAGTGAAACCCCATGAAGATGGTGGGCGGGGCAGCGTCGTCGTCGAGATCAATTTTGCTTTCGATCTGGACGATATCCCGGATCGACTGCGCACTGCCAAACCACTGGATGCCTCGCTCGAGATAGCTGCGAACAACGTGGCGGAAATGATCTCTGGCGAGCTTCTGATGTTCGCGGCTGGTCTTCTCGGGGAAGCAAAGACGCAAGTTCACCAGGACGATATGCTTGCGGCGACTCGGAACCGCATACAGCGCGGTGCCGACAACCATCCCGAGCCTTGCGACGAATTTGTAAGGAAGTACGGAAAGCGTGCGTAGCAACACCACGATGAACACAAAACCGAGGTGTTTCAAAGACTGTCCCCTCTGGATGGTAATGTTTGGAAAGCGCCGCCGAACGCCATGCGGGCGAACTTTCCGTTCGTCGCCGCGTCATGGAAATGTTTTTCGCTCAAGATACGGACTACGGACTGCATAGCCCAGGTTGCGATCATTGGATTGCAAGGACGACTTGCGAGTTAGGCAGTGTAGCAGACGGCTCAGGTGTGACCCACTTCGACGATTCTGGTCGTGAACCGTCGAAACCAGCGACGACGACTCGGTTCCCAAACTCAAAGCGAGTTCCTGCTGGTAACGGTTGTGCGAACGGCACTTCCACGCCGATACCGGAGGTTCGCAGGCAGCGGTGACGTGCTTGCCGTATTCGAGCCGACCGAACGCCACAACGAGGCCACCAACTTCCTCGCAAAAGCTTTGGGCAAAATCGTCACTAGCCGGGATATCTCGCATGTCGCCCCCGAAATCGATATCGCATTTTCGGCGACCCGCTTGATTTGGTTCCAGCGATGTTGGACCGCTGTGGGCACCGTGGCACACTACTCGTTGCGATCAACACGCTGTAGGAATCTATGCTGGGTGAGACAGTTCTTGAAGAGCTGTTGCGCGGATCAAATCTTGATTAGGAGGTCCGTGTACTTCGCTACGTTGTCATCGTCGGACAATAACCGAAGCGGTTCAGTAATAGCCTGTGCAACCAGAATGCGATCAAACGGATCGCGGTGAATATCAGGCAGATCGCGAACTGCCGCAGCGTGGACCGCTGTTACCGGCAGTTCGCGAAAGCCCGCTTCTTCCATGCGCGCCACTAGCTCGTTCACGTCAGCGTCAAGCTTCCCGAGTCCCGACTTGATTGAAATTTCCCAAATGCTCGCAGCACTGACAAATACGGCATCAGCACTCAACATGGTCGCCTCGGCGTGTTTCGGAAGCTTTCTGTCGCCGCCCATTGCCCACAAAAAAACATGTGTGTCGATCAACAGGCGCATTACCGACCCTCAAACGTTGCCAAGACATCTTCCGGCAAAGGCGCATCGAAATCCTCAGTGATCCTGATCTTCCCCTTCATCAAGCCGAAGCGAAGCTTGGGCTTTTGATCGACGGGAACAAGACGCACCAACGGGGTTCCAGCCTTCGCAATAACGACCTCTTCGCCCCCGACAGCCGCTTCGATAAGACGCGAGAGTTGCGACTTGGCTTCGTGAATATTTACAGTCTGCATAATGCCTCCATCCGATTTGGCTTAGTTTAGCCTAGCTAACTCGGAGATGCAATCGTCCTAATACACTGCATTGCAGAAAACAAGCCAGTCGACGATTTCGTCCATCGCAGCACGCCGCATCGCGAAGTGCCGACCGTGCAGTCGTGCGACCTTCAGCGAACTCCACAGGCTTTCGGTGGGCGCATCCCTGGGCCGGCCCGCGCCTGGTTAATACCGCAGCAATGACCAAAGCAGAACTACCGCCAATACCCCGGCGACCAGCTGCCAGAACAGCACCGGATTGCGCTCGAGCAAAGGCCGGAATCGAGATGGCGCCACGGTCTCGTTGACGTTCGGGAAGCGCTCGATGTCGGCGCAAACCTCAAGCACATCCTGATACCGGCGCTCCGGATCGGGCTGCAGGGCCTTCTCCAGCACCGCGTCGAGCCATCGCGGTGCGTCGGGCCGGTATCGATAGAGTGGCACCCGGCCGTTGAAGCCGTAGGGGAGTTTGCCGCCACTGAACAGCCGATACAGCGTCACGCCATACGCGAACACCTCGGAGCGGCTGTCACCCTTCGAGCCTTCCATCAGCTCGGGCGCCATGTAAGCTGGCGAACCCGGGGTTGCTTCTGGGTCTGGAGCGTCGAAGCCTGGCATATGGCCAAAACCAAGATCGAGCAGGCGTGTGCTGTCGTCCGCAAGGACCAGCACGTTCTCGGGCTTGATGTCCCGGTGAAAGACGTTACGGCGATTGAGTGCGTCGATCGAGAGGCCGAGATGTCGCGCGATAGCCAGCGCACGCGGCAGTGAGATCGCCTGCGGCTGCTCCAGCAGTTTTTCGAGCGTAACGCCGGCGCCGAGCGGGATCACAACGTAAAGTCGGGTCTGGCGCCCGGCATCGACCGGCATCGGCGCAAGCACGCTTCCTTCGGCGATCCTGCCGGCCAGCCAGCGCTCACGGACGATCGACTGACGCACGTTCTCATCCTCTGCCACACGCGGCTTCGGAAACTTCAGGGCGAGTGGTACCTGCGGATTCGCCAGATCGTAGCCCGCGAAAATACGGGAGTAGGGGCCGTCGCTCAGCAGACCGGTCAGGCAGAATCCGTCGATGACGTTGCCCACGTCGGGCACAGCCGCAATTGGCAACGCACCGACTACCCGCTCCAGGTAGTCGAGATCGAGCGGAGGCAACGCGCCCACATCAAGCACGGCACCAGTCACGTCGTCCTGCGAGTTGCGCGCGATGGCCAGCGCATTCAGGCGACGCGCGGTATCGAGCGCGCTTCTGCGCATTGCCAGCACCGCCTGCAACTCGCGTGTCGGCACGCGCCGGTAGAGACCATCGGAACAGATGAGCAGGCGATCCCCTTCTAGCAGTTCGAAGATTTCCATGCGGGTCAGCAGTGTTGGATGCAGGCCGACCGCCTGCACGACATAGGCACCGAAGGCGACTGGCTCGACGTCGTCATCGCCAAGCTGGGTCAGGATGCCGTCGCGCAGCAGATAGAGGCGGACGTCGCCAGCCGCCACCATATACCCGGTGGCGCGGCGCACGATCAGCGCCGCAAATGAAGCGGCCATCTGCTTCAGTGCAGGATCGACGCGCCCCATGTGGTGCAGCCAGCGGTTCGTCGACTCGAGCGCGCGGGCCGCTGCCAGTTTGATCGGGAGGGTGTCGGGAAGACCGTAGTACGCATCGATGAAGGTCCGCACCGAAAGCTCGGCCGCAATACGGCCGCCCTGGCTGCCGCTTACCCCGTCTGCCAGGGCAATCACGCTGCCGCGCGCGGCGCGCTCAGCGAGATTGCCGGGCATTACGCCGACATAGTCTTCGTTGACGCGGGACCGCCCCCGTATGGAGGCAGGCATCGAGACACAGCCGATCGAAAGGGCGGCGCATTCGCCGCGCTCAGGCTGCAGGTGCAGATCGATCTCCTGAGCGGCCGCTCCGCCCGGCTTGCTCCCGCTTTCAGCGTCGACTGTCTCGGCCTTCGCGGCTGGTTCGGACAGTGTTTCGCGGAAGGCGGGAGTGCGCATTTACTTTTTGCCGTGTGTCATGACTTCGCTGGTCTCCAGATCATGCTCGATCTTCGCGAGCACCTGAGGCGAGCGCTTCCTGAGCATCATCAGCCACGCGATACCGACCAGCATATACACGACGAAGAGATACGGCAGGATGTTGTACGGGAAGTCGGGAACCGGGTACACGCTGCCGATCACCGCACCGACCATGGCGAGCGCTCCGAGCACGCCCCATACGACGGCGGACGTCGCGGGCTGACCCTGCTTCTTCAAATAGATTGGCGCCGACACCGCGACCAGGAAGTACGTCACCAGAAATCCGAAGGTTGCGAACGTGCTGGTGTAGCCGAAGGTATTGAGCGGACCCGTGCCGAGCATTGCAATGCAGACCGCCAGCGTCACGAGTGCCGAGAACGCAACCGCGATATAGGGCGTGCGGTGGGTGCGGTGAACCATGCCCATCGAACGATGCACGAACTGGTAGCGGCCCATCGAATAGAGCAGGCGGCTCGACGAGTTGATGCAGGCGAGCACGCACGAGAATGCGCTGACCGAAGCGATCAGATAGAACACCGGGCCGAGCGGCGAAGCGCCGACGCTCGCGAGCAACGTGTTGAGGACGGCCGAGTCGCCTCCCAGTTTTGCCGTGTCGTCATGGTAAGCGATAGTCATCGAATAGGCGACGAACATGAAAAACAGTCCTGACAGGATTACGCTCCATACCACCGCGCGCGGAATCACGCGCAGCGGGTCGCGGGTTTCCTGACCAAGCGAGGCCGCGCTTTCGAAACCGACGTACGAGAAGATACCGAGCACCATGCCCTGTGCCATGCCCTTGCCTGTCACGCCCTGCAGGCGCAACTGGGCGTGATCGACAATGTGGTCCGGATGCATGGCGAGCACATAGAGCAGCACTCCCGCCACGATCACCACCGATGCTGCTTCGATCGCCAGCGAGAGGCGGGAGGAAAGCTTCACGTCGCGTGCCGAAAAAAACCACGCCAGGCCGACAAAGATCACATAGGTCGCCCATGACGGGATGCTGATGTTCCAGGCTGAAAACGCGTTCTGCACGAATACCACCCCGGCGGCGCCGACACCCATCGCGGTGCCGATGTAGGCGGCGATCAAACCCCAGCCGGCTATGCCACCCGCCATTGGGCCGAGTGCGCGGGAGATGTAGACGAAAAACGAGCCCGCGGATGCGATCCGGCTGGAGAGAGCGATGATGCTCATGCTCACCAGCAGCAGCCCGATTGTAGAAAGCCCGTAGATGAGCCAGGTGCCCGCGCCGGCCAGCGCGGCGATCGCGGTGACGTTGATGGATGGCGTAAAGGTCGGAGAAAGATTCGCGATCGATTGACCAATCACTTCGGCGAATCCGAGACTGCCGGAGCGCAAGTCACTTGACGATACCGCTTCCGCGTGCGTTCCGGTTTGTCGCATATTCATGTAGGATTCCTTATTGAATAGATAGGTAATTCGATGCAGTGTGATGAGCAGCCGGTCGAGGAGAACTGGAAAAGGCAAGGTCCGTGCCATGCAGGTGACCGGGATCACACATCCGGCCGGGTAAGACCGATCGCGGCGGAGAGTCGCCGGGCGTGGAAAAACCTTGCGGGAAAGAGGTGCACGAATCAACCAGTGGTGGTGCGGCGGTACTCAAACGGTGCCTGTGCGCTCACGGAAGATTCCCGGAATAACGCCGATCGCGTCCACCGGGCGACGCGGTCGCGCAAGAGGGGCGCGAGGCGCCCCGTCCAGCTCTGGAGCGCTGCCGACGATCGTCATCAGCCGCATCCTTTTTACGACGAGCCGGTACGTGAGGAACTGCCCGGCGCGCCCGAATATCACGCAGTCGGCAACGCAGGCCACCAAGAATTCCTTCCACCCTGCGATGCCCGGCTTTCCCGTATACGGCCGGAGATCTGCAGCAGTCTGCCGGGCTTGAACCGCGCTGCGTTTCATGAACAGTTCGACGCTGCCATCGTGCGGTTTTTTCAGGCAACGCTGCGATAGATAGAAGACGTCTCGCCTTGCGTGTGCCGGCGCAACGAAAAGCGGCTGCATGGATGCCGCCAGCTTCCGGCGTCCTGTCTTTCAATCCAGCTTTCGAACCCGGCATACATGGTGGGCAGAGACACGTCATTGCCGGCAATCTGCCCGCTTCCGTGCGCGATCGATATCGACGCATCAGGACCGTTCAGTTCCGGGGTAACGCATCCCGGCTCACCTTGACTGCGTCCGTCTGGCAGGAGGCCGTCGACCACGCATTAATCTGACTGGATATTGCATTCCTGTCGCTGTATTTCATGTGCGGATCAATTCAGATCTGGAAAGGCTGGCTAACAATTCTGAAACAGAATCGAATGAACTATTTTCTGAAAAGATAATAAACAAGAAATTCGAATCAGACGTTCCAGTCCGGCCATGTCTCCGATTCATGAACCGCCTGGCGTACGCATTCGACAGGCCGGCCGGGCAGATCAGAAGCCGGTGCTCCGGCGAACAGGTCCTGTGCCTCTCTGACAGGGCTTTTCTGCATCTCAGCCCTTCCATCATCTGGCAATCCTGTGAAATCCACCTCGCCTTGACGCGAAGATGAGGGCCGGCTAGATTCGGGTCCGTCCGGGTCGTTTTATCCATTTCTCCTGCAATTTTTCATTGCTGGCCCAGACTTCAGGCCATGGCATACATGGCCTTTTTTTATCCCCGTAAGAATCTGCGCGATGAATGGTTGCATATAACCAACATCTTTCTGATTCTATGCGTGACCAGGCGCTATTCTGCGTTCCGCTTTAACCCGTTTAAACCAGTGGATTGAGGATTGGATGAAAAAGACATCATTGGCTGCAGTTTCCCTTGCGCTGCTTGCAGTGGCAGGTGCGGCGCGCGCGCAGAGCAGCGTCACGTTGTACGGCCTCATCGACGAAGGCGTGATGTACGTGAATCATGCATCGGCGAGCGCGAACGAGATCGGTCTTAGTTCGGGCAATCTCAGCGGAAGTCGCTGGGGGCTGAAGGGATCAGAGGATCTGGGCTCCGGGCTGAAGGCCATCTTCGCGCTCGAAAGCGGCTTCAACGTGAACACCGGCAAGCTTGGCCAGTCGAGCCGGATGTTTGGCCGCCAGGCCTATGTCGGGCTGACGGGCGACAGCTGGGGCTCCGTGACGCTAGGTCGCCAGTACGACCCGGAAGTCGACCTCGTCCAGCCGGTCACGGGCGACAACTACTTTGCGAGCAGCTTTGCGACGCCCGGTGACGTGGACAACAACGACAACAGTGCGCGCGTCAACAACGCAGTCAAATACTCGTCGCCCAGCTACGGCGGCCTGAAGTTCGAAGGTCTTTACGCGTTCAGTGGCGTAGCGGGCCAGACGGGCCAGGGTTACACGTATAGCGGCGCGGTTTCCTATACGACGGGCGGCCTGTCGCTTGCGGGCGGCTATCTGCGGATGACCAACGACAGCGGCGACGGCGCGGCCCGTACCACCTGGAGCAGCGCGACCGGCGACTCGGTATTCGACAGCGATATCAACAGCGGCTACGCAACGGCGAAGTCCGTCGGCATCGCCCAGGCGGCTGCCCGGTACGTCGCCGGTCCGGTGACGCTTGGAGTGGGCTACAGCAACGCACAGTACAAGGCCGACGCGTCGTCCTCGTTTGGCAGTACAGAGAAGTACAATACCGCCAAGGCGTTCGCCCTGTACCAGTTCACCCCGTCCGTGATGGCGGGCGTTGGTTACGCTTACACGTCGGCAAGCGGCGATACGGATGCGCACTACAACCAGGTCAGCGTCGGGGCGGACTATCTGGTTTCGAAGCGTACCGACTTTTACATGGTGGGTGCCTACCAGCATGCAAATGGCACGCAGCGTCTGTCGGATGGTTCGACACAGGCCGCCGTCGCCTCGATCGGTTCTTATGGTTACAGCGGCACCGACTCGCAGGCACTGCTGATGGTCGGTATCCGCCACCGGTTCTGATGCAGCAGCCAGGCGGCGGTGCGGCCAGCCTGCTGCCATGACGGCACACTGAGAAAGACCGGATCCTGTCCAGGTCTTTCTCATCGGCAGGTCGCCTCGCAAAAAAATCGACCTGACCTGGCGTTGCGCCTGAAGCGCTCTCCGGCACGGTTGCCTGAGCAGTCTTTCGTTCCGAACTACGGGGCCTGGCTCGCCCACTGCGATCGGCGCGGCCAGCAGATGAGCGGGACTGGCCAGCACATTCCAGTCTTCGCGAGCGACTGCAGACGGCCTATTTCGTTGAAAAAGCCCAGTTTTCGCTCACGGACGTGCTCATGTTTGCGCTGCGATCGACGCGCCCAGCGCTCTTTCCGATCGTGCTGCTTCTGCGCATCGCCACGCGATGCGTATCAAGCAGCCGCTACCGCCATTTTCTCCTGCTTTGGCATCAACCGCTTCGCCATTCGCCTCAAATTCTGCGCAGTTGCGGCCAACAAGAACTCGTCGTGAGGACCTGATGGACCTCGCAGTCGGAGACGATCGAGCTTGAGGACGCATTTGAGGTGAGCAAACAGAATCTCTACCTTTTTGCGATCCTTGCGTGACAGCCTGTATGCCCTTTGAAAAGTCGATTGCTGCGGTACCAGTCTGGAAAGCGGCGCAGTGGTTTGTGGAAAAACGGCCATGGCTGGATAGTCGCCCTGTTGGCACGCGTCGCGTGATGGCGTTGGTCGCAGGTCGGCCATGAGCGGTCATTCGACAGCGGCGCCCGATTCGTCGACAATCGAATAATCCTAGCTCTGGGTGGCATCAGGGGCCTTCACTCCGGGCGCTTTATCGAATAGCCAGTGTTGCTGGCCCTTATCGACCCCTACGTATCCTGGAGGATCGACGTTCCCTCCTTCTGGACAACAACTTGAAAATGAAAATGTGTCGTCGCCCGACCGTCATTTTTTTCACCCTGTTCCTCCTTTTGGGACACGCGGCTGCGTCCCCGGTCGTTCAGCCCTCCGAGACTGATTTGCATGCTGCCTATTGTCTTGGCACAGAAAGGCAAGAAGCGTCGTGGGAAAGCAAAGCGGCGGCGGCTTCCACAAATCCAAGGACCATAAGTTTTCACAAGCGGACTGCAGCGTCAGCGACAGAACGAATCGCGCGCCTGCATCAATACCTTGATGGTCGATTCGGGTCCGTCAAACCCACGGAGATTGACCTGGCGACTGAGCGTGGCTTATCGGACGCTGAAGCCCTGGTGTCCGATTCTCGAGTGCAGGCATGTACGAAGAAATGCCGCGCTCTCCCGCTGACAGGCCGGACTGCCGATGACGTGAAACAGTGCATGGCTCCTTGTGACAAAAGGCTGCCGAAGATATGGAGTTGCAAAGAGTTATCGCAATTACCATAGCTGTGGACATAACGACATCGTACCGAGGGAACCGGCTAGTCGCTGCCATGAACGGACATTCGTACAAGCAGTCACGGAAGCCGCAATGTAGACCGTTCGGTGCGGCAGAGCCCAGGGAGATCAACGTATCATCCATTGATACCGAGAGAATCATTTCATTCCGCTTGCTCGACATACATCGCGATTTTTGTGCGATTGCTACAGTATTCTTTCTAGCGCGGTGTGATTGAGTAGCAATTGCCCGTGAGAATTGTCTCTCACCGACTCCAGTCGGCACTCGGCGTCTTTCTCGATGCAATGGCATCGAACCAGTCATAGGGGTCATGTGGAGATCGATCATGAAGAAGCCTGCTGGTCAAGGAAAATTGACTTCGCAGAACACCCTCGCTTCTAGCTGGGCAATCTGGACTATGAGTTGTGCTTTTCTGGTTGCGTATCATTGGGCTGCTGGCATAGCCTCACATGCCTATGAATCTTCTTTAGTCTTGGAGCCGGGTCGATCGATCGACATTCGCGTCGCTAGTCTATTTGGACATGCAATCGAAGCCGAGTTGATCTTCCAGAGGAAGGGATCAGACCGGAGAGCGAACGTACTCGGCGAATGGAAAACCAGAGCATCAGATGGGGGCGCGCTTGTTTTCCCGGACCCTGGCAAGCAAGTAGCGCTGACCGTTTCGGTAAACAGCGAAGACGTTGCTCGCCTGGAAGCGATGCCTGCCAGCGGATTTGGTACAGGCGTTGTGATGAGGAGATTGTCCGAAAACGGACCAGCGAACCGGCATCTCTGGTCGCCGCCTTTGCACCCAATCAGGATGAGGGCTACGCCCGGTTCAAACGATGTTGTGTTCACAGTGGCGGATGTGGATCCCGAATTAATGGGGGAGAAGGTCACTGTACTGATTCAGCCTCCGTTTGGGATGATGGGAGCGCAAAAGGGTTACTTCATTCTAATTGCGCTGTGGCCAGTCTATGCGATTGGTGGTTTAGCCCTCGCAATATGGACCGCGTTCCTTATCCGAAGCACCTGGCGGACGTGTCGACACTCGTAGTAAAAGGGTCACTCGGCGGCGAGTCCTGACTCTCATTCCACGCGGAGATCTCATTTTTCTATGGAAACGCTTTCCACTATCGAATCGACCCAACAATCGACCGTGCTCCAAACAATCCAGAAGAAATGCAACTATCCGGCTTTGCAACCCCAAGGAGAAGAAACACCAGAATGAAGAAGCTCTCACTATCGGTGATCCTTTGCGTCGCTACCGCAAGCCTCGCCGCGATTGCAAACGAACAAAAGCCCGTTTGCCGCAACGACGGATCGGGTATTGACAGCGCAGTTTGTGCGCACGAAGACTTCGTTAAAGCTGACGCGCAGCTAAACGAAGCGTACCAGGCCGCACTCGAATTGCTGAGCGGTGATAGAGATCGAGCCGATGCGAAAATAGCCTTAGTGGGTGCACAACGAGAATGGATCAAGTTCCGCGATGCAGATTGCCAAGTTCAAGATCGAATTTTTCAGCAAGGAAGCATGCGCGCCGCGATGGTGGAGATTTGCTTGAAGGATTTGACGGATCAGCGAACAAGGGAGTTGAAACAACTTTGGCTACCCTAGCGAACGGAGGTCGCCGCCTCGCTGCGCCGGCTGAATGAAACGCTTGCCGTTGACGACCGTCGTGCCGGGGTCGTGGACCCTATCGGCCACAATCGGCCGTTCAGAGATTTGAAAGACCTGCCATTCGGTTGGCAGCTTTACACCCTGAACCTGACGGACGATCTACTCGCACGATTGGGCCCTAGCTGCCATTGCCCGGCGGAATCGCCAATT
>NZ_QQOA01000012.1 GCF_003443895.1 Paraburkholderia phosphatilytica
TCCGCGTGCTCGGCCGCGCCACCGCACTCCTGGGCTCGTTCACGCGCAGCTTCAAGACCTTCTCGAGATAGGCCCTGACTCTCGCCATGACGCGCTGTCCTGCTTGTTTGCTGCCAACGTAGATGTTGCAGTCGTCAGCGTATCGGCAGAACGCCAGCCCCCGGCTCTCCAGCCTCCGATCCAGATCACTCAGCAAGATATTCGACAGCAACGGGGACAGCGGGCCGCCTTGCGGCGTGCCCTCCGTCCTCGCCTGCGTCACACCGTCCGCCATCATCCCCGCTTCGAGGAAGCGGCGAATCAGCTTCAGCGTCACCTTGTCTTTTACATGCCTCGCGACCCGCGCCATCAGCACATCATGGTTGACACGATCGAAGAACTTCTCCAGATCGATATCGACCACCCAATGCCGACCACCCTGGACATATGCTTGCGCCTGACGCACCGCGTCCAGCGCACTCTTGCCCGGTCGGAATCCGTAACTACTCGCCGAGAACGTCGGCTCCAGGATAGGTTGCAATACTTGGTGCAGCGCTTGCTGGATCAGTCGGTCCACCACGGTCGGCACGCCCAGCGTCCTCACCCCGCCTTGCGGCTTCGGTATGTCCACCCGGCGTACCGCTCGCGGTACGTACCTCCCTTCCAGCAGCGCTTGCTTCACACTCGGCCAGTGCAGCTTTAGCCAGTCACCAAGGCCTTCCACGCTCAGCCCATCTACCCCGGCTGAACCCTTGTTCCTCAGCACCCGGCGGTATGCACGCCTCATGTTGCCGCGCTCCACGACGCGCTCCATCAGCGCGTCGCCCTCCGATTTCGTTTGCCCAGATGTCGCCGTGCCCGTCTCCGCACCCCGCACGCAGCCCGGTGGCTTCCGGCCACCCCTCGCGTGCTCGGCCGCTGTCTCCAGCGCTTCTGCATCCATAACAGGCTTCGAGATCATCCGTCCTACTCTCGGCATTCACTGTTCAGGCCTTCGGTCCCGGTTCTCTTCGGCTTGCCGCCTTCGCCTTGACCTACTATGCCTTCTGCTGACTTCTGCTCCCGCATCCCGTCACCTCTTGGTGCCGGTAGCTGGCCGTACCGCGCCAGCTCAGAAACAGATCTCCCCGGGTATTGCGCACTCACCTTCACGCTTATGCCTGTCGGATCTACGTAACAACGTCGGTGCAAGTTTCGGGCTTCGGTGAATTGGGACACCTCACCCAGTCGCTACGCCTCGTATCCGCTTCCTGTTCGTCAGGCCAGCGCTTTGCCTTCCAGCTTCCTTCAGACTCCCAGTCACCCGGGAAACCNCACCCGGGAAACCCTTGCCTTCGGCTAACTCTTCCCCTTGCCGGGCGAGTAGAGGACTTTCACCTCCAAGTGAGTGCGCCCTGCCGGGCGCACCCAGAAAAGCAGAAGCCGCCCCTGAAGGCGGCTTCCTTATTTGAGCAACTCGTTCAGCAACTCGCTCAGCTACTCGTTCGGCAACCCGAAACCCTCGCTCAGGCTTCCGCCAGCTCCGCCGATGCCTCAGCAGCCGCTTCGTCGAAGCTGTTGCGGATCAGGTAGTCGAACGCGGAGAGCAACGCCTTCGCGCCTTCGCCCACCGCGATCACGATCTGCTTGAACGGCACCGTCGTCACGTCGCCGGCGGCGAACACACCCGGCACCGACGTCGCGCCCTTTGCGTCCACCACGATCTCGCCGTGCTTCGACAGTTCCACCGTGCCCTTCAGCCATTCGGTGTTCGGCACGAGGCCGATCTGCACGAACACGCCTTCCAGCTCGACGTGATGCGTGTCGCCCGATCGCAGATCCCTGTACGCGATGCCGCTGACCTTCTTGCCGTCGCCGGTGATCTCGGTGGTCTGCGCTTCGGTGATCACCTTCACGTTCGGCAGGCTGCGCAGCTTGCGTTGCAGCACTTCGTCCGCGCGCAGTTGCGCGGCGAACTCGAAGAGCGTCACGTGGTTGACGATGCCGGCGAGATCGATCGCCGCTTCGACGCCTGAATTGCCGCCGCCGATCACCGCGACACGCTTGCCCTTGAAGAGTGGACCGTCGCAGTGCGGGCAATACGCGACACCGTGGTTGCGGTACTCGCGCTCGCCTGGCACGTTGATTTCGCGCCAGCGCGCGCCGGTGGCGAGCACGATCGTCTTCGCCTTCAGCACCGCGCCGTTCGCGAGACGCACCTCGTGGATGCGGCCCGGGATCAGCGCTTCGGCGCGCTGCACGTCCATCACGTCCACGTCATATTGCTTCACGTGCTGTTCGAGCGCGGTCGCGAACTTCGGTCCTTCCGTTTCCTGCACCGACACGAAGTTTTCAATCGCGAGCGTATCGAGCACCTGACCGCCGAAGCGCTCGGCCACCACACCCGTCGCGATGCCCTTGCGCGCCGAGTAGATCGCGGCCGCCGCACCAGCAGGCCCGCCGCCGACGATCAGCGTGTCGAACACCGGCTTGTTTTCGAGTTCCTTCGCGGCACGCGCGCCGGCGTTGGTGTCGAGCTTCGCGAGGATTTCCTTCACGCCGCTGCGGCCCTGGCCGAACACTTCGCCGTTCAGGAAGAAGGTCGGCACGGCCATGATCTGGCGCGTTTCCACTTCGTTCTGGAACAGCGCGCCGTCGATCGCGACGTGGCGAATGCGCGGGTTGATCAGCGCCATCACGTTCAGCGCCTGCACGACTTCCGGGCAGTTCTGGCACGACAGCGAGAAATATGTTTCGAACTCGAAGTCGCCGTCGAGTTCGCGGATCTGCTGGATCACCGCGTCGTCGAGCTTGATCGGATGACCGCCCACCTGCAGCAGTGCGAGCACGAGCGACGTGAATTCATGGCCCATCGGGATGCCCGCGAAGCGGATACCCGCGGCCTGACCGGGCTGGCCGATCGAGAACGACGGCTTGCGCTCGTCGTCGCCGCGCCGCTCGATCACGGTCACGCGCGCCGACAGCGTTGCGATGTCGTTCAGCAACGCCAGCAGTTCCTGCGACTTCGCGCTGTCGTCGACGGACGCGACGAGCTCGATCGGCCGGCTGACTTTTTCCAGGTACGTTTTCAGTTGGGTCTTGAGGTTTGCGTCGAGCATGGCTTGGCGTCCGGTTGACGTTCGATACGGGAAGCGGCAGACGTGCACCGTCCCGCGAAGCAGGGGCTTCGCAAAACGTTACGTGTCTGGGGAACTGCGCTGCGCTGCGCGGCGCCGCCGCTCGAGAACCGATGGCGGCGCCAGCTACAGCAGAACGTGATGCTTTAGATCTTGCCGACGAGGTCGAGCGACGGGGTCAGCGTTTCAGCGCCCGGCGTCCACTTCGCGGGGCAGACTTCGCCCGGGTGCGATGCGACGTATTGCGCAGCCTGCACCTTGCGCAGCAGCTCGCCTGCGTCACGGCCGATGCCGTTGTCGTGCACTTCGCACAGCTTGATCTCGCCTTCCGGGTTGATCACGAACGTGCCGCGCAGTGCGAGGCCTTCTTCTTCGATCAGCACGTCGAAGTTGCGCGAAATAGCCAGCGTCGGGTCAGCCAGCATCGGGTACTTGATCTTCTGGATCGTGTCCGACGTGTCGTGCCATGCCTTGTGCGTGAAGTGCGTATCCGTCGACACGCTGTAGATTTCCACGCCGAGCTTCTTGAATTCCGCGTAGCGGTCAGCCAGGTCGCCGAGTTCGGTCGGGCACACGAACGTGAAGTCCGCCGGGTAGAACACGAACACAGACCACTTGCCCTTCAGGGTCTCGTCCGTCACGGTCACGAAATCGCCGTTGTGGTATGCGGTAGCCTTGAACGGTTTGATCTGGGTGTTGATGATCGGCATTGCTGCGTCCTCATTGGTTGGTGGTGAGTGAACAGGACACAGTATGAAGAAACCCCTTAACTGGTGGAAGTTGATTGTTCAGATGGCTGTGATTGGCTTTACCTATTGAATTCTCCGTCACGCTATTTTAGTGCCATAACAGAACGCGTATCAGGGTTTGCCCGCCCCTTCGCAACACCCCGTCCAGTATGGCTCAGAGCACTTTGCCGGGGTTCAGGATGTGGTTCGGATCGAACGCCTGTTTAATCGCTGCCATGGCTGCAAGTTCGTCAAGCGAACGTGAGACCGGCATGTACTGCCGTTTGAGCAGCCCGATGCCGTGTTCGGCCGAGACCGACCCCTTGTACGGCGCGAGCAGTTCGTAGACGAATGTGTAGACGTCGTCGTGCGGCACACCGGGCACCGAGTGGCCGTCCACCGTCACGTGCAGGTTCGAATCGCCGACGTGCCCGAAGAAGTACGAGCGGTTGCCGGGCCAGCGCGCATCGAGCGCCGCGCGGCACTCGTCGGTGAAGCGGCCGATCGCGCCGATCGGGACACTCACGTCGAAGTTGATCGGATCCATCCGCGAAGGAAACTCGGCCGTGCATTCGCGGATCGCCCACAGGCCGCGCGCGTCGGCCACCGTCTGCGCGACCACCGCGTCGCGGATCGTGCCGCTGTCGAATGCCTGTGCGAGCAGCGCGGCGAAGCGCTCACCGGTGTCGTCGGCATCGAAGCCTGCGTGCTCGATCAACGCATAGAGCGGATGCGCGCGTTCGAACGGCGAGCGCCCTGCCGAGGTGAGCGCGACGCCGAAATCGAAGAAGTCCGGCCACATGATCTCGAATGCGCCGATGTCGTTGCCGAAGCGCGCGCCGAGTGCGCGCAGCAACTGCACCGCGGCGTCGTAGCTGTCTAACGCGACGAGCGCCGTATGACGTGCCGCGCGCGGCGGATGCAGTCGCAGCACCGCGCGCGTGATCACGCCGAGCGTGCCTTCGGAGCCGATGAACAGCTGCTTCAGGTCGTAGCCGGTGTTGTTCTTGACCATCTTGTTCAGCGAACTCAGCACCGTGCCGCTCGCGAGCACGACTTCGAGGCCGAGCACCTGGTCGCGCGCGGTGCCCGACTGGATCACGCGGTTGCCGCCCGCGTTGGTCGCGAGATTGCCGCCGATCTGGCACGAGCCGCGCGCGCCCAGATCGAGCGCGAGTTCAAAGCCGGCCTCCGCGGCCGCGTCCTGCGCGGCCTGCAGCGTGGTGCCGGCTAGCACCGTCATCGTCGCGGCGGCAGTGTCGATTTCCTCGATGCCCACGAGCCTGTCCAGCGACAACGCGATGTCGCCTTCGCGCGGAATCGCGCCGCCCGCGAGCCCGGTCATGCCGCCCTGCGGCACCACCGGCTGACGCGCGGCGTTGCAGATCGCGAGCGCCAGCGCGACCTGCTGCGTCGTGCGCGGCAACAGCAGCGCGGCGGGTCGCATCGGCGCATGGCGCGTGTAGTCGGTCATCGAACGCGCGCCGATAGCGTCGCCCGTGCGGATTGCGTCGTCGCCCAATGCGTCGCGCAGCGCGGCGATCGTCCGCGATACGGGTTGTGTCGCCGATTCCGCGAGCGCTTCAGTGTCAGTCTGCTGCTTCGAAACCATCACGCCCGCACTCCCGGCGTCGCGCCCTGCTCCGCCTGTTCCGCCGCGCGCTTCTTGCGATAGCCCATCGAATCGTTGATCCGCCCGAGGATGTAGTCGCCCGCGGCGACTGGCGCATAGCGCACGTCGTCGACGGGTGTACCGAGTTCGCGCGGATCGACGATCGCGCCGTAGGTCGGGTCGTAGAACGTCGCGATCGAATAGCGCTCACGACCCGACGCGTTGATCACGCGATGCAGCGTCGAACGGAAGCGGTCGTTGGTCCAGCGCGCGAGCAGGTCGCCGACGTTCACGACAAAGCTGCCGGCAATGGGTGGCGCGTCGATCCACGTGCCGTTCGCGATTTCGCGCACCTGCAGTCCGCCGACGTTGTCCTGCCACAGCAGCGTGATGCAGCCGTAGTCGGTATGCGGCGCGACGCCGAACTGGTCTTCGTCGGACTGTGGCGGCTGCGGCGGGTAGTAGACCATCTGCGTGCGCTGCATCCGCTTCGTGTAGCGCGGCGCGAAGAAATGCTCTTCGATGCCAAGGCCATGCGCAACCGCGCGCAGCAGGTCCGCGCCGCACGCGCCGATTGCTTCGTAGTACGCATAGAGCGCAGGCTGCAGCGACGGCATGAAATCCGGCCAGTTGTTCGGCCCGCGCAGCGCCTGCCCCGCGAGCACGTCCGGATCGTCCTCGGGCAATTCGAGGCCGATGCTGAAGAACTCCTTGTAGTCGGGGCGCTTCGCCTGATACATCGTCGCGTCGCCGAGCGAATTGAAGCCGCGATGGCGCGCGTTCACCGCGGCACGCCGTTTCGTTTCGACGGGATGCGCGAAGAACTCGCGCGCGGCGTTCGAGGCGCCATCGATAACGGCCTGCGGCACGCCGTGATTGATGATGTAGAAGAAGCCGATCGTCGTGCACGCGGCGTAGATTTCGCGGCCGATGCGCGCGAGCGCGGCCGCATCGCCAGTTCGCGCACCGGCGAAATCGATCACCGGAATGCCGGTGGCGGCATGACCTTCGGCAGAGGCAACGGACACCATCATGGGCTCCCCGCCCGACGCGCGGGCGCTCGTTTCGACTGGAGATTCGTGCTCGCGCGACCACCGCTGGCCGCGCGCTTCGGTAGTGGTATATACCGCCAAAAGCGATCCCGCAAGCAGCAATGCGCGCACGTCCGACACTTCGCATCAGGGTTCGCGCCGATGGCGGCAAGCGATGTGCGCGAAGTATTTTTGACGCAGATTCAGCGGTATATACTGCGGCGCATGCCCTGCGTCTGCCGCTTTTTCCGCGCGCTCGCGCAACGTCCGCATTGCCACCCGGAGACCCTCATGAAGATCCCTGCAGGCTGGAAAAGTTGTCTGATGCTGGTGACGTTGTGCGCCGCGAGCCTCTGCGCGCATGCCGAAGACGAACTCGCGAAAGTGAAGAAGTCGGGCGAGCTCGTGGTCGGCACGGAAATGCAGTTCGCGCCGTTCGACTTCCTCGAGAACGGCCAGCAGGCCGGCTTCAACAAGGATCTGTTCGCCGAGGTCGGCAAGGAACTCGGCGTCAAGGTGCGCTTCATCGACCTGCCGTGGCCGAGCGTGCTGCCGGGCCTCGAAGCGGGCAAGTTCGACATGGTGGGCGGCCCGCTCACCGTCACGAAAGCGCGCATGGAGCGCTACACGTACACGCTGCCGATCGCCGACGCCACCGACGCGCTCCTCAAGCGCGCGAACGACGGCAGCATCAAGCAGTCGTCGGATATCGCGGGCAAGCCGGTCGGCGCCGGCAAAGGTTCCGCGCAGCTCGACCAGTTGAAGAGCTACGCCGCAACGCTGCCGAAGGCGCCGGACATCCGCGAATACGTCGACAACAACCAGGCTTACGCCGACCTCGCGGCGGGCCGCGTCGTCGCGGTCGCGAACTCGATGACCAACATCGCGTACGTCGCGAAGCAGCGGCCGGAAACGTTCGCGGTCGTGCAGCCGCCGTTCGGCGCGAAGGTGTATTTCGCGTACTGCCTGCGCAAGGACGCGGACAGCCAGCCGCTCGCCGAAGCATTCAACGCGGCGCTCGTGAAGATGAACAAGGACGGTCGGCTCGCGGCGCTGCAAAAGAAGTGGTTCGGCGTCGCGATGGACGTGCCGTCCACGATGCCCACGCCGAACTACTGACGCCTGAGCCGCGCACAGGGCTAGCCTCGCCATGTTCAGCCTGACGGTCTTCATGCAGGGACTGCCGCTGCTGCTGCGCGCGGCAGTCGCGACGGTCTCGATCTCGCTCGCGGGGCTCGCGATCGGCTTCTTCGTCGCGGTCGGCATCTGCGCGGCGCGGCTGTCGGCGAATCGTTCGCTGCGCGCGTTCGGCGGCTTCTACGTGTTCTTCTTCCGCGGCGTGCCGATGCTCGTGCAGCTGCTGCTGTTCTACTACCTGTTGCCGTTCGTCGGCATCAACGTGCCGCCGCTCGTCGCCGCGATCAGCGCGGTGTCACTGTGCTCGGCGTCGTATATCGCGGAGATCCTGCGCGGCGGCTTTCTCGCGATCCCGCCGGGCCAGCTCGAAGCGGCGCGCATGCTGGGGCTCGGCCCGCTCGACATGCTGCGCAGAATTCAGGTGCCGCAGGCGTTCCGGCTCACGTTGCCTTCGCTCGTCAACGAAATGGTGCTGCTGATCAAGGCGTCGTCGCTGATCTCGGTGGTCGGCGTCGCGGAGATCACCCGCACCGCGCAGAACATCGCCGCGAGCACGTACCGGCCGCTCGAAGCGTATCTCGCCGCGGGCCTCATCTACTTCGCGATCTGCGGTTCGCTCGCGCTCGTCGCGCACGCGTGCGAGCACCGCTTGCGGCACGCCTGAGGACCCGACGATGCAGCAGTTCGATCCCACCGTCATCACGCACAACCTGCCCGAGATCGCGTCCGGTCTTGCGATGACGCTCGGCACGTGGATCGTCGGTGTCGCGCTCGGCATGCTGATCGGTTTCGCGATCGCGCTGCTGCAGCTCTTCTGCGGCCGCTGGGTGCGCGGTGTGCTGCGCGTGTATATCGAAGTGCTGCGCGGCACGCCGTTTCTCGTGCAGCTGTTCCTGCTGTACTACGGCGGGCCGTCGTTCGGCATCACGCTCGAACCGCTGACGGCCGGCGTGCTCGGCCTTGCGGTGTACGGCAGCGCGTATTTCGCCGAAGCATTCCGCTCCGGCTTCAGTTCCGTGCCGCCCGGCCATCTTGAAGCGGCCGCGTGTCTCGGCCTCACGCGCTGGCAGGCGGTGCGGCGCATTCAGTTGCCGCAGATGCTGGTGCTGATCGTGCCCGCGCTCGCGAACCTGACGATCGTGCTGAGCAAGGAAACCGCGGTGCTGTCGATCGTGACGGTGCCCGAACTGACCTTCGTGCTGACCGGCATCGGCTCCGCGACCTTCGCGTTCGTCGAAACGCTGCTCGCGCTGTGCGTGTGCTATCTCGCGCTGGTCGAGCTGGCATCGCGCGCGGGCATGTGGGTCGAGGCGCGGCTCGAGCGCATGATGGCGTGATCCAACATGGTGAACCGATGAACGCGATGACCGATCTCGTTTCCTCTTCTTCCGCAAGCACGGCGCCCTCGCCCGCCGCGACGGCGCCGCTCGTGCAGGTGCGCGGGCTGCGCAAGCATTTCGGCGAGCTCGAAGTGCTGCGCGGCGTCGACCTCGACATCGCGAAGTCCGAGGTGGTGTGCATCATCGGGCCGTCGGGTTCGGGCAAGAGCACGCTGCTGCGCTGTCTCGCCGCGCTCGAAACCTACGATGCCGGCGAGGTGCTGATCGAAGGACAACTGCTCGGCTATGCCGAACGCAACGGCCAGCGCGTGCGCGCGTCGCAGCGCGAGATCAACCGCGTGCGGCGCAACGTCGGCATGGTGTTCCAGCAGTTCAATCTGTGGCCGCACCTGAGCGCGCTCGACAACGTGATGGAGGCGCTGCTGCGCGTGCGCAAACTGCCTCGCGATGAAGCGAAGCAGCGCGCTAACGCAATGCTCGAAACGGTGGGCCTCGCGCACAAGGGCGACGCGAAGCCGGCGAAGCTGTCGGGCGGTCAGCAGCAGCGCGTCGCGATCGCGCGCGCGCTCGCGATGGAGCCGCACATCATGCTGTTCGACGAGCCGACCTCCGCGCTCGATCCCGAACTCGTCGGCGAGGTGCTGCAGGTGATGAAGCAGCTCGCGCGCGACGGCATGACGATGGCCGTCGTCACGCACGAGATGGGCTTCGCCGCGCAGGTGGCGGACAAGGTGATGTTCATCGACGAAGGCCGCATCGCCGTGCAGGGCAAACCGCGCGACGTCTTTCACGACGCACGGCAGCCGCGTCTGCGGCAGTTCCTGCAGAACTACTTCGACCGCAACGCGTTCTGGAGCCGCGAGGCCGACGAAAAGAACGATGTGGACGAAAGGAACGCAGCCGACGGAGCGGATGCATGAGCACGCCGCGCGCGAAGCCCGCAGCCGCGAGCGGTCCCGCTGTCGCTTCGAGCGCCGCGCCGCTGGCGCGCTACGAGCAGGTCAAGACCTACATCCGCGAGGCGATCGAAGCCGGCACGTGGCGCCCGGGCGACCGCATTCCGTCGGAGATCGATCTCGTCACGTCGTTCGGCATGTCGCGCATGACGATCAACCGCGCGCTGCGCGAACTCACGCACGAAGGCTGGCTCACGCGGATGTCCGGCGTCGGCACCTTCGTTGCCGAGGCAAAGCCGCAGTCGACGCTGCTGATGATCGCGCACATCGGCGACGAGATCCGCGCACGCGGCCATGAGTACACGTACGAAACGCTGCTCACGCAGCGCGAAGCGGCGCCGCTCGTCGTATCGAATGCGCTCGGGCTGCCGCAGGGCGCTTCGGTGTTCCACGTGATCTGCGTGCATCGCGAGAACGGCCTGCCGGTGCAGCTCGAAGACCGCTACGTGAACCCGGCCGTCGCGCCCGATTTCATCGCGCAGGACTTCGCGACGATCCGGCCGTCCGAGTATCTGTTCGCGACGGTGCCCGCGCACGAGATCGAGCACGTGGTGGACGCGGCGCTGCCGTCGCGCTCCGAAGCCGAACTGCTGCAGGTGCCGGCGAGCGAGCCGTGCCTTACGCTGGTGCGGCGCACGTGGACGCATGGCGTCGCGGTCACGTTCGCGCGCTTTGTGCATCCGGGCTCGCGGTACCGGCTGGGCTGCCGGTTCACGCCGGATATCGCGCAGCGGCAGAGTTGATCCGGAGGTGCGCACCGCCTGGTGCAGCCGCTCAGCGCGCGCCGAACACGTCCCGATAGCAGCCATACATCGACATCACGATCAGCGCGCTGACGAGCGGCGTGACGACGAGACCACGCGCGAGCATCGGCAGGACCGGCGCGAGCAGCGCATCGGCGGCGATCGCGGCCGCGTACACGAGCGCGACGGGCCAGTTGCGCAGCATCGCGCGCAGGCTGGTCGCAAGCGCCTCGACGGGTGACAGGTTGTGCAGCACGACGAGCGCCGGCGCGAACCACACCGCCGACACCGCGACCGCATAGAACGGCACGCTGACGAGCGGTTCGAGCGCGTTCGACGCACCGTTGTGCACGCCGTACACGATCGACAGATGATGTGCGCCGTTCGCGGCGACGGACGCGGCCACCGTCGTATGGAACACGGCGAGCGGCGCGAGATAACCGATGCCCGCGAGCGCCGCGCCCGTCAGCCCCACGGCGGACAGCGCGTTGCGATGGCCGCCCACAGCTTCGAACGTTTCCGCGAGCGTCCACGGTCGCGCATTGCGCGTGCGCTCCTGCATCAGCATCAGACCGCCCATGACGACCGGCACGATCAGCGTCGCGAAGAGACGCAGCGGCGGCGCGAGTTCGAGCAACGTCGCGTAGTCCGCGCACGCGAGAATCGCGGCGAGCCACCACAGCGGGTGCGTGCGCGCGATCGCGAAACCGTCGGCGAGCCAGGCCGGAAAACGCAGCACGCTGACCGCGCGCCCATCGGGATACGCGAGACCGTGCGCGTGCGCCGCGCGGCCCGGGTTCATCGTGCTGGCAAGCGAATGCAGATTCATGACCGTGTCCTTTTCAGCGAATGAAGGAATCGAGGGAACCCGACATCGAATGAGTTGAAGCGCGCTGGCGACTGAGCCGTTCAGGCCTGGCCGCCTTCCAGCCGCTCCGTGATGCTTTCGATCTGGCGCCGCACGTAGCGCACGAGGCCGCGCCACGTGAAGCGTGTGAGCCACACGCACAGCCACAGGCCGAGCACGCCGGCGATGAGCATCGCGAATCCGTACAGCAGCGTGCCGATGCTCGAACCATGCGGACCGATGATCAGCATCCGGTCCGAACCGCTTTCGATCGTCATGTGATTGCGATCGATCTCGACCGAATCCGAACCGCTGTGCACCGACAGATGACCGCCGCCGTGACCGCCCTCGACGAACGAGATGCGCTGGTCGCCATCGCGGATGTCCCACGCCATCGCATGCGGATCGCTGCCGATACGCGCCACGGACACCTTGTCGCCGTGGTCCGTTTTCAGATCGAGCGCGACGACGTCGGCGCGCGGGATCGACCACGTGTCGCCGGTGACCGTGAAGAGACTGCGCACGTCGCCGACGGATTCGATCTTCAGCTGGCCGTGCACGTTCTTGATGTCGATCGGGCCGCCGCTCGTCACCATCGATACGCGCGTGCCGGGCTGCGGACGCAGCTCGAAGCGCTCGCCGACGACCTTGAAGTCGACGATGTGCGTGGTCGACAGACGCGGGTCGTCGGCGCTCACGGCGGATGCGGTTGCGGATGCGGTTGCGGCCGCACTCGCGCCCTGCGATGCGCCGCTTGCGCTCGACGCTGCATCGGACGCCGCATCGGCATCCTCGGCCCGCTGTTCGTCCTGCTGTTCGGCCTGCTGTTCGGCCTGCAGCCTCGCGAGATCCCGCGCGCGATGATGCGAACTCTCGAAGCTGAACGGAATCGCGTGGAACGACGGCCAGCCGAACAGCTGATGGCTGCCGAGCAGCAGTACGGTGGCAAGCCCCGCTACCGTGAGCGCGGACGACACTACATAGCCGATGGTCAGAAACAGCAGCCAGAACATGAACGGCATGAGCAGCAGCAGTTGCAGCAGTCCCATGCCCGCGATCGACACGAACACGCGCATCAGGTTGCCGAACGAGCGGCGCGACTCCCACTGGCGGAAGGTGGCCTGCGCCCGCAGTTCGCGCGCGAGCTTCACCGGGTCGCCGAGCGCGGCGATCACGTCGGCCTCGCTGCGTCCCGCTGCGAGCGCGTCGCCGATGTACTCGCGGTAATCGGCGACGATCTCGTCGACCGCCGGCTTCGGCAGGCTTCGCAGTTCATGCCGCAGCCGCTGGATGAATTCGTCCTGCGTCATTGCGTATCCCCTGGTTCGGTTGGCAGGCCAGGCAACCCCAGCACGCCGTTCACTTCATCGACGAAACTGCGCCATTCGTCTTCCATCTCCGCGAGGCTCGAGCGGCCCGCCGCGGTGAGCGAGTAGTACTTGCGCGGCGGCCCGGAGTTCGACTCGACGAAATACGTCGACACCCACGCCTCAGCCTGCAGCCGGCGCATCAGCGGGTAGATCGTGCCTTCGCTGATTTCCATCGTTTCCGACAGCGTCGACACGAGCTCGTACGCGTAGCTGTCGCCACGAGCAAGGACGGCGAGCACGCACATATCGAGCGTTCCCTTCTTGAGCTGGGTCTTCATCCGGTTCCATCGTCAGTAGTAAGCAAAGCACAGTACCTTGCTTTGCACGAATGCTGGATGCAGCTTGTTCCGCAACATCGTGAGCCGAACTGTAGCAGCCGGTATTGTTTTATGCAAGGTACTGTTTTATGCACGCTTCCGGGCGCCTCGAAACCCCGTTCGGGATACGTGCCGTCATGCATTTTTCATAATCGATAGTTTGCTAACGAATGTTTCTGCCCCTAGAATGGCGCCCATGTCATCGATCCATGGCCTGCGCCTCCTCGTCAGTAGTACGCTCGTGCTTGCGGCTCGCAAGTGGCGCCGCACGAGTCATGACATTTTGTCTGCGTATAACGTGTCGGAGGCATGCGCGACGCCTCTGCTCACCGCGAACCGCCTGGGCGAGGCGGTGCGCCAGGGTACGCTCGCGGACAACGTCGGGATCGAAGGTCCATCGCTCGTGCGGCTGCTGGATCAGTTGTGCGCGGCGGGCCTGATGCGTCGCGAGGACGATCCCGCGGACCGGCGCGCGAAGACGATCATCGTCACCGAAGAAGGCCGCGCGGTCACCGCGCAGATGGAATCGGATCTGCTCAAGCTGCGCGCGCAGGTGCTGAAGGACGTGTCGCGCGACGATCTCGAAGCGACGTTAAGGGTATTGAAGGCGTTCGTGTCGTACGATGCAGTGAGCGCATCGCCTGAAGAACCGCCGCAGGCGGAAGCATCGCAGGAGCAGCAGGAACAGGATCACAGGCAGAAAGCGTTGGGCAAGGCTTCGTCCCGGGACAACGGATAACGCTCATGGTCTACCCTTCGGTTCGCGACTGGCTGTTCTCGGTGAAGACCTTCGCCGCCGCGATGATCGCGCTCTATCTGGGCCTCGCGCTCGAACTGCCGCGCCCGTACTGGGCGATGGCCACCGTCTACATCGTGTCGAACCCGTTCGTTGGCGCCACCCGCTCGAAGGCGCTGTACCGCGCGCTCGGCACCGCGCTCGGCGCGGCCGGCGCGGTGCTCGTGGTGCCGCCGTTCGTCGAGTCGCCGTGGCTCTTCAGCGTCGTCGTCGCGCTGTGGACGGGCACCCTGCTCTATCTGTCGATCTCCGACCGCACCGCGCGCAGCTATGTGTTCATGCTGGCGGGCTACACGCTGCCGCTGATCGCGCTGCCCGCGGTCACGAATCCGACCATCGTGTTCGATCTCGCGATCACCCGCACCGAGGAGATCCTGCTCGGCATCGTGTGCGCGAGCATCGTTGGCGGTGCGCTGTTTCCGAGCCGGCTCGGACCGTCGCTCAGGGAGCGTACCGACGCTTGGTTCCGCGATGCGGCGCTCTATGCGACGCAGACGCTCGAAGGCCGCTTCGCGGGCAAGCCGATCGCCGCGTGCCGTCAGCGTCTCGCCGCGCACCTGAACGGCCTCGAGTTCCTGCTGAGCCAGCTGAGCTACGACCACGCGCATCCGGACGTCGTCGTGCGCGCCGAGGCGCTGCGCGGCCGCATGCAGATCTTCCTGCCGATCATCTCGTCGCTGGCCGACCCGCTCGCCGAACTGTTCGCGAGCAGCGAGCCGCGGCCCGACGGTTTCGATGCGTTGCTGAAAGACGCCGACGCGTGGATCGGCGCGGCGCCGGGCAACGACACGGGCGAGCGCTACGCGCAATGGAAGCGCACCGGCGACACATTGCGCGAGCGGATCGCCGCGCTGCAACCCGGTGCGCGGCAGATGAGCGCATGGCACGGTGCGCTGCTGTCGAACGCGCTGTTCCGGCTGCGTCAGGTGATCGATACGTGGGACGACTGCTGGACGCTGCGCGCGATCATCGGCGGCGACAGCGCACCATGGCGGCCGCGCTTTCGCCACTGGCGCCTCGGCGGCACCGCGCGCTATTTCGACCGCGGCATGATGCTGTTTTCCGTGTCCACGACGGTCGGCGCGATCGTCATCGCATGCGGCCTGTGGATCAGCTCGGGCTGGGCCGACGGCGCGAGCGCGGTGGCGCTTGCCGCGGTGGCCTGCTCCTTCTTCGCGGCGCTCGACGAGCCCGCGCCGCAGGTGTTCCGCTTCTTCCTCGCGACCTGCATGAGCGTCGTGCTGGCCGGCGTCTATCTGTTCGTCGTGCTGCCGAACGTGCACGATTTCGCGATGCTGGTCGTGATGTTCGCGGGGCCGTTCATCCTGGTCGGCACGCTGATTCCACGGCCGCAGTTCACGCTCGTGACCTTGCTCGTCGCGGTGAACACCGCGACTTTCATCAGCATCCAGAGCGCGTACGACGCCGATTTCTTCGTGTTCCTGAACAGCAATCTCGCGGGCCTCGCGGGGCTGCTGTTCGCGTTCGTCTGGACGCGCATCACGCGCCCGTTCGGCGCCGAGTTCGCCGCGGCGCGCCTGTTGCGCTCGAGCTGGGCCGATGTGGCGCTCACTGCTTCGACCGAACCGATCGAGGACCAGCGCAATCTCTACGCGCGGATGCTCGACCGGCTGATGCAGCTGATTCCGCGCCTCGCCGCCTCCGACGAAAACCGTCATCCGACCACCGAAAGCTTCCGCGATCTGCGCGTCGCGCTGAATGCGCTCGACCTGCGCCGAGCGCACCGCAAGCTGCCGGGCGACGTGCCCGCCGCGATCGAGGGCGTGCTGGCCGGCGTGCATACGTACTTCAACGATTGCGCGACGAGCCGCAAACGCCAGCCAGTGCCCGCTGGCCTGCTCGCCATGATCGACACGGCGATGCAGCGCGTGCTCGAACAGGCCTTCGCCGCGGGCGACGCGACGGATACGCCGTCGGTCACGCTGCGCCGCCGGCGCCGCGAGGCGATGCACGCGCTGGTCGGCATGCGGCTGTCGCTGTTTCCCGGTTCGTCGTCAGCGCCGCCTGCCGCGCCCGTCGCGTCCACCGCGCAACCCGGAGCATGACGCGCATGCACGCCACCCTTTACTCAGGATCCCGAACATCATGATCGGCGAAATCGACGTCGTCGGCGTCTTCGTGCCAGCCATCCTGGTGCTGATGCTGATCGCCTACCTGATCAACCTCGGCATCCGCACCGTTCTCGCCCGCATCGGCTTTTACCGCCTCGTCTGGCACCGCTCGGTGTTCGACCTCGCGCTGTATGTGCTGGTGCTCGGCCTCGTCGCTATCGTCTCTCATCGGATCGTCACTTGAAAAAGACCTGGTTCTCCGTCGGACAGATCCTGCTGACGCTCATCGTCGTCGTGATCGCCGCGCTGGTGCTGTGGAAACTCATCAGCTACTACATGTATGCGCCGTGGACGCGCGACGGTCACGTCCGCGCCGACGTGATCGAGGTCGCGCCCGACGTGTCTGGCCTCATCACGTCGGTGCAGGTGGTCGACAACCAGCCGGTGAAGCGCGGCCAGGTGCTGTTCGTGATCGACCAGGCACGCTACTCGCTCGCGCTGCGCCAGGCGCAAAGCACGCTGCAGCAACGCCGCGCGACACTCGAACAGCGGCGCGCAGCACTCCTGCAGCGCCAGGCGACGCTCGATCAGGCACGCCGCGAAGATACGCGCAACCGCGGTCTCGGCAATCTGGTCGCGAAGGAGACCAACGAGGAAAGCCGCACGAAGGTCGAGCAGGCTCAAGCCGGGCTCGCCGAGGCGCAGGCTGCGATCGCCGACGCGCAGGCGGCCGCCGCCGATGCGCAGGTCGCGATCGACACCGCGAGCCTGAACCTGCAGCGCACGACGATCGTGAGCCCGGTCGACGGTTACCTGAACGACCGCGCGCCGCGCGTCGGCGAATACGTCGGCGCGGGCCGCGCAGTGCTGGCGGTGGTCGACATGCATTCGTTCCGCGTCGACGGTTATTTCGAGGAAACCAAGCTGCGCGGCATCCATATCGGCCAGCCGGTGGATATCTCGGTGATGGGCGAGCCGAAGGTGCTGCGCGGCCACGTGCAGAGCATCGTCGCGGCGATCGAGGACCGCGACCGCCAGCCGAGCTCGAACCTGCTGCCTAACGTGAATCCGGCGTTCAGCTGGGTGCGGCTCGCGCAGCGGATTCCGGTGCGCGTCGCGCTCGACGAAGTGCCCGACGATTTCCGCATGATCGCGGGGCGTACCGCGACGGTGTCCGTGCGTGAACCGGCACGGCAGCAGAACGCGACGGGCGCGGCGAGCGGCGCATCGGGCGCAAGCGGCGCGTCCGCAGGCAATCCATCATGAGCGCACGCAACCTCGCGCTCGCTCCCGCCCTCGGTGCCGTCATCGCGCTCGCGGGCTGCATCAACGTCGGGCCGAACTACTCGCTGCCGAAAGACGCCGCCGTGAACGCGCTGCTCGCGAACGGTCCGATCGCCGGCGCGAACGAAGCGCCGGTGTCGCAACAGCCGGTGCCCGCGAAGTGGTGGCGGCTCTACGACGATCCGGTGCTCGACAGCCTCGTCGAAGCCGCGCTCGCGTCGAACACCGATCTGCGCGTCGCGACCGCCAATCTCGCGCGGTCGCGCGCGGCGCTCGAAGTCGCGAACGAACAGGGCGGCTTTTCCGGCAAGACCTCCGCCGCGTTCGCGCGCGCACAGGAGTCCGCCGAGCAGTACCTGCTCACCGAGAAGCTGCCGGTCGTGAACGAAGGCGACATCGGCATCAACGTGTCGTACGAGATCGACCTGTTCGGCAAGCTGCGGCGCGGCGTCGAGGCGGCGAAGGCGGACTCCGAGGCAACCCAGGCCGCGGCGGATCTCGCGCGCATCACGGTGGTCGCCGACGTCGTGCGCGCGTACGTGCAGTCGTGCGCGGCCGCCGAAGAGCTCGCCATCGCGCAGCAATCGCTCGCGCTGCAGAACCAGCGCGTGGGGCTGACCAGGCGCCTGCGCGACGCGGGCCGCGGCAACCAGCCGGACGTCACGCGCGGCCAGACCCAGGCGGATACGCTCTCCGCCGACATTCCGCGATACATCGGCGAACGCAGGCTCGCGCAGTACCGGCTCGCGATGCTGCTCGCCCGCGCGCCGTCCGACCTGCCGGCCGCCGCGCTCGCGTGCGCCAGGCCGCCTCCGCTGCGCCAGCCGATTCCGGTCGGCGACGGTGCCGCGCTGCTCAAGCGCCGACCCGACGTGCGTGAAGCCGAGCGGCAACTCGCGGCATCCACGGCGAGGATCGGCGTCGCCACCGCCGCGCTGTATCCGTCGATCAGCTTTGGCGCGTCGGCGGGCTTCACCGGGGTGCTCGAGGACATCCCGACCAGCCCCACCGCGCGCTGGGAATTCGGCCCGCTCATCAGCTGGAACTTCCCGATCAACGGCCAGCGCGAGCGCGTGAAGGAATCCGAGGCCGCGACGAGCGGCGCGCTCGCGCACTTCGACGGCGTGGTGCTGAAAGCGCTGCGCGAAACGCAGTCGAGCCTCGCGACCTACGCCGCCGACTCCGCTCGCGACGACGCGCTGCACACGGCGCGGCGATCGGCGGCGCAATCCGCCGACGAAACGCACCGGCTCTATACGGCGGGCCGCGAGTCGTTCCTGTCGGATCTCGATGCGACCCGCACGCTGACCTCGGTCGATTCGCAAGTCGCCGCCGCCGACGCGCAGGTCGCGACCGACCAGGTCAATCTGTTCCTCGCGCTCGGCGGCGGCTGGGAGCAGGACGATCAGGCGGCGAGCGGCGCGGGCGCATCGCTGCCGGTCGCAGCTGATGCGGGTGGATCGTCGCAAGCGACCGGCACCGGCATCGCACAACAGAAAAAGGGCGCGCCATGAACGCGCGGCATTGACGGGGGCAACACGCGGCGCACGGCGCGCGTCGGCCCGATGGCCGGCGGGCGTCCGTGAACCGGATGGTACGGAGTACGGATGGACACGCTGGAAAACATGCGGATGTTCGTGCGGGTCGTCGAAGCGGGCAGCTTCACGAAGGCCGCGTCCCAGGCCGATGTCGGCACTGCGCAGGTGTCGCGGTCGATCGCCGATCTCGAAGCGCGGCTCAACACACGGCTCCTGCACCGTACGACGCGACAGATGTCGCTGACCGAAGCGGGCGAGCGCTATCTGCACCGTTGCGAACAGATCCTGTCGTATATAGACCTCGCCGAAGCGGAAGCCGCGGGCGCCACCGCGATGCCGTCCGGGCGGCTCCGCGTGCACAGCACCAACGGCTTCGGCCAGCACTATCTCGCGCCGCTGATCGCGCAGTACTACGCGCTCTACCCGGACGTCGCGATCGATCTCGTGCTCGCGCAACGGATGCCGGACATCATCGAGGAAGGCTTCGACGTGTCGATCGTCGTCGCGCGCGAGCTGCCCGATTCCGCGCTCGTATCGCAGCGCATCGGCGCCGCGTTCACGATCCTGTGCGCGTCGCCGCACTATGTGGCGAGATGCGGCCCGCCGCTCACGCTCGACGATCTGAACCATCACACCTGTCTGCATCTGCAACTGCCCGACATCGTGCCCGGCGAATGGATCTTCGAGACGCACGAGCGCGACGCAGCCGCCACGGTGTTCCGCCACCGTCACACGACGCCGCTCACCGTGAACGTCTCCGAAGCGCTCGCGGAGACGATCCGCGCGGGTATGGGTATCGGACCGCTGCCGCTGTCGGTCGCGCTGCCGAGCCTGCGCGACGGCTCGCTCGTGCGCGTGCTGCCGCAATACCGGCTGCGCACCAACAACGTGTACGCGCTGTACGCGTCGCGCCATTACCTCGACGCGAAGATCAAGACCTTCGTCGAATTCGTGCGCGAGCACGCGCCGCGCATTCTCGAGGAACAGGAGCGGGAGCTCGCGCGCTTCGACGCGGCGAGCGGCGCCGGCACCGACACCTCGGCGACGGCGGCCGGCCGGGAGCGGATCTCGGGGCGGTAGCACAACGGCGTGGCCCGACAGAAGGCGGCGTTTCAAAACCGGCGTTCGTCATCCGTCTTGCCCAGTGAGGAGCGCCGCCTGTGGGGTTAGCCCCGCGTCAGACGCCCCTCGCCGCCCCAGACTCACCCGACGCACGTGGAGGTACGTCATGCGCTACGTTCTGGCCGCTTTCGATGGCTCCGCACCGTCACGCCAGGCTGCTTCCGTCGCGCAGCGGCTCGCGGCTTCGTGCGGCGCGCGGCTGCATCTGCTGACGGTCGCGGCCTGTCCGCCTCACGCGCCCGACAGCGGCGTGGATGCGCTCGCCGAGCAGCAGTTGCAGCGCTGCGAGATTTCGCTGCATACGCTGCGGCGCGCGCTCATCTCGCAGTTCACCGAATGCACGCCGATCGACGCGCGCTGGATGATCCAGGTCGCGCTGCGCACCGGCACCGCCGCCGACGAGATCGTGCGCTATGCCGAAGAGTTCTGCGTCGGCAGGATCGTGGTGGGCTGCCGCTGGCGGTGGTTCGGCCGCTGGCCCGCGAGCCGCACCGTGCGAGCGTTGCTCGCCCGCGCGCCGTGCGCGGTCACCGTCGTCGATCCGGACGGCGCCGTGATGATCGAGCGCGACGCGCTGCCGCCGCGCGACATCGCGAGGACGCCTGAACGCTGGTGGGTGTGAAGCCGGGTCTGAAGCCTGGTAACGCGCTTCACACGCCGTGCTGCAGCGACGCCGCGATCCCGCGCCGCCGGCTCACCCAGCCCGACGCGAGCAATGCCAGCCCGCCGATCACGACGAGCCCACCGAGCACCGTGAAGCCCGGCATATAGCTGCCCGTCGCGTGATACAGCAGCCCGACGAGAAAACCGGCCAGCGTGCCGCCGCCGCCCGCGCCGATCCCGTTCATGATCCCCGACGCGGCGCCGATCGCATCGGCACGCACCGTCAGCTGCAGGATCGACCAGATGTTCGGCGTGTAGCTGCTCGCGTAGAAGCCGAGCGCGATCGTGATCACCGCGAGCTTCAGCGTGCCGTTGCCGATCTGCGGCAGCAACAGCAGCAGCGCGCCCGCAACGAGCATCCCGATGCTCGCGATCAGCACGCGCTTGTTGGTGCGGTCGCTCAGCATCGACATCGGAATCGCGAGCACGACCGCGGCCGCGAACGGCAACGCGCTGGTGAGCGCCTGCGCCATGCCGGAAAAACCCAGCGACTTCACCGCGAGCGGAATCCACAGCGTGATGCCCCAGAACAGCATCCCCTGCGTCAGATAGCTGATCACCAGCAGCACGAACGCGCTGCCGCCGAGCGCGGCGAACGTCAGCGGCTGATGCTCTCCCTGCGCGGTCTGCGCCTGTGCGAACGGCGCTTCCGACTGCGGCCGCAGCAGCCGCAGATACATCGGCACGATGAAGACGAGCCCGAGCCCGCCGGTGATGAAGAACATCGTGCGCCAGCCGAACGTGTGGTAAATCGGCGTGAGCACGATGAAACCGACCGCGAGCGCGATGTACTGGCCGTAGTACTGGATCAGCGTGTTGGCCTTCGTCAGCTCCTGCGGCGCGAACCAGCCGCGCGCGAAACGCGACATCTGCGGCCAGTAGACGCCCTCCGCGATGCCGAGGATCAGCCGGCAGACCAGCATCGCGGCGATGCTGGTGGTGAGGCCCGCGATCACCGTCGCGAGCGACCAGATCGCGAAGCTCCAGATCACGACGCCCTTCGGGTCGAGCCGGCGCGTGAACACGCCGCCCGCGACGTTCGCGAGCGCGTAGCCGATCAGGAAGATCGTCAGCACCCAGCTCGACGTGACCGCGAAGCTGCTGCCCGCGAAGCCGAGATCGTGCGCGACCGACGGCAGCCCGACCGACAGGTTGGTACGGTCCAGATAGGCGACGAAGAGTCCCGTCATCAGCGGCGCGCCAATGCCCCACCAGCGGGACGGCGTCGAGTCGGCCATGCTGCATCTCCTTTCGAGTGATCGGACGCGCCGGAATCTGGATGCTGCGCCGCGTCGAGGTGTTGCGCCGGATTGCGCAATCTCGTTGTACGACATCACATAAGTTGTACGACAACAGCGTACCGACGAATGCAGGTCGAGCCTATCGCGGATAACCCTGGCGGGCCGAACGCTCGCCGACCGCCCGGCCGCACGCGATGCGCATCTGCGTCAAAATAACGGTTTTGCACCGCAACGAAGCCCAGGAACATCATGGATCTCAACAAGCAACTCGCCGCCCTCACCACCTCCGAACTCCAGACCGCCGGCGCCAGCGAGGCCACCGCGATCGCGCTGTCCGTCGTACTGCGCCATCTGCGCTCGCCGGAACTCGCGAAGCTGATGACGACCGCCTTCGAGAACCATCAGTCGGTGATGAACAAGACGCCGTGGCCGGACCAGATGCTGCAATCGTTCGAAGCGACGCGGCGGTTTCTCGAAGCGGCTACGCTGCCGCTGCCCTCGGATAACGACGACCCGTCGGACGACGCCCCGGATACGCAGGCCTGATCTGCCGGCTGGCTCGCGCATCCGCCTGCGCGGACACCCGCCAGTCACGCCGACGCGACGACACGCTCAAGTTTCACGCGCTTGCTGCCGTAAAACCTCGAAAGGGTGAGAAAGGTTTTTCACCCGCGCTTCGAGCGCATGGAAACGGAACAGCTAAAGGGGTGTGCTGATGCAGATCACAAGCGCGACCAGCGTGAGCGCGTGGCAGACGACCGGCGCCGGTGCGACGGCGAATTCGACGACGGCGAATTCCACGGCGGCGTCTAACGCGGCGGCGGGCTCGTCCGCATCGTCGACGTCCGCTACATCGTCTTCGTCTACGTCGTCTTCGTCGCAATCGGGCAGCGACTCGTCTTCGTCCTCGTCTTCAACTTCATCGACTTCCTCGAGCTCATCGAGCTCGTCGACTGGCAGCAGCACGGGTTCGACCACCAGCAAGAGCCACGGCGGTGGTGGCGGAGGAGGTGGTGGCGGCAGCAGCAGTTCGAGCACTACCGCCGTCGAAATCCAGCAGCTCGAACAGCTGATCACCACGCTGAAGGCGCAACTGGCGTCGGCGCAATCGCAGCTGGCGCAGGCTTCAGCGGCATCGGCGAGCGGTGGGTCGTCCCAGGCTGGCGGCTCGGTGCAATCGGTTGGAGCGTCGCAGTCGAAGCACGCCGCTCAAGGTGCGGACTCATCGCAGTCGCAGCCACAATCGCAAGCGTCGTCTTCAGCCACGGCACAGGGCGCGCAACAAGGTGCGCAGGCCGCACGCATGACCAGCCTGCAAGGCCAGGTCGCGACGATCAACTCCGCGATCTCCACGGCAACCGAAGAGCTCGCGCAGCTGATGCTCGCGTCCGGTCAAACGACCGGGATGGTCAACACCACGGCGTGAAGTGGGCGCGCGGCGGGCCATTCGCGTCCGCCGCTTTCGCGTTCGCTTCAGAATGCGCGCCTATCGCTCGCTCTCGGGAAAATCCGCGCCCACGCTAGTGTCGCGCCACGCGTCGAGATCGGCGAGCGCGGCATTAAGACGTGCCGACACCGCATTCACGCCCCACTCGCCCAGCACCAGATGACGCGGCGGCGTCGCGGTTTCGGTCACCGCGATCATCGCCTGCGCGGCGCGCGCCGGATCGCCGGGCTGCGTGCCACTGTTCTCCGCGGTCGCCTGCATGCGCTTCGCGGCGGTCTCCGCATAGTCGGCGATCCGGCTGCGCGTCTGGACCAGCGAGCGCCCGGCCCAGTCGGTACGGAACGGGCCCGGCTCGATGCACGTGACGCGGATGCCGAGCGGCGACACTTCGGCCGCTAGCGAATCCGAGAAGCCTTCAATTGAGTGTTTACTGGCTGCGTAGTACCCCGACCCCATGAAGCCCGCGAGACCCGCCACCGACGTCACGTTCAGCACATGCCCGCTGCGCTGCGCGCGCATCAGCGGCAGCACCGCGCGCGTCATCGCGAAGAGGCCGAACACGTTGACGTCGAACTGTCTGCGGATCTGCGCTTCCTCGCCCTCTTCGATCGACGACTGATAGCCGTAGCCCGCGTTGTTCACGAGCACGTCGACGCTGCCGAAGCGCGAGCGCGCCGCTTCGACCGCGGCGTCGATCTGCGCCGGCTGCGTGACGTCGAGATCGACGCACAGCAGCCGGTCGCCGTGACCGGGCGCTTCGGCAAGATCGTTCAGTACGTGCCGATCGCGCGCGGTCGCGACGCAATGCCAGCCGCGCGCGAGCACGGCGCGCGCCAGTTCGCGGCCGAAGCCGCTCGAACAGCCGGTGATGAACCACACGGGCGATTCAGGAGTCGTCATGGAGCTTCCTTGCGGGACGGCGCGCATCGAGGTGCGTGAGTGCACGTACCGATGTGAATGCGCGCGCAGGTGGGAGAGCGATGCCGCATCCTCACGGGCAAACACGAAGCAGGCGCGAGTCGAATGCGACGGGATCACTCCATGTTAGCCGCGCGTCGCCGATCGTGCCGGCAGGCGCGCAACGCATGCGCGCGCGCCGCGCCGGCGTGATCGCAAACGGCGCTGAAAGCGGAATCGAAATGTCAGTGCGCTAAAGTAGCGGCCGCGGCAAACCGCCCGCGATGCATCGAGTCGCACCTGAAACCGTTCACGCACGCTCCAACGAACCCAACCACGTCATGACGCTCGAATTCGTACTGCGCCTGTCCGCCGCGTTCCTACTCGGCGTCGCGATCGGCCTCGAACGCCAGATGCGTCAGCGCACGGCCGGCCTGCGCACGATCACGCTCGTCGCGAGCGGCGCATGCCTGTTCGTCACGCTCGGCGTGCTGACCGGCAACGGCACGGGCGGCATCACGCAGATCGCGGCTTACGTGGTGTCCGGCGTCGGTTTTCTCGGCGGCGGCGTGATCATGCGCGACAAGGGTTCGATCCAGGGCATCAATACGGCGGCGACGCTGTGGTGCGCGGCCGCCGTCGGCGTGCTGTGCGGCGCGGGACACTACGGCCCGGCGTTCGCCGGCACGATCGTCGTGCTGCTCACGAACACCGTGCTGCGCGAAGTCAGCCGCGCGATCAATACATCTCCGGTATCGGCGGCGGACCTCGTGCGCGAGTACATGCTGACGGTGGTGTGCCGCGAGCCGGACGAGGTGCATATCCGCGCGGCGCTGTCGAACGCGATGTCGTCGACGCCGCTGTCGTTCCAGAGCCTCACGAGCCGCGATGTCGCTGGCGACAACGACCCGGCGCGTGTGGAGGTGACGGCGACGCTGCGGCTGCATCCGAAGGATCAGCCGAAGCTCGAACAGATCGCGAGCCGTCTCGCGATGGAGAAGAGCGTGTCGAGCGTGAGCTGGTCCGGCAACGACGCCGAGCCCACGCCGGAGTGAATCAGGCGGTCATCTGCGACATCGGCGCGGGACCGGCCGCAACGGCGTCGTTAGCGGCCGGCGCATCCGAGTCGCTCGACGACTCCCCCGCGGTGCCTCCTTCGAGCGCTTCGAGCACGCCCTTCAGCACCTTGCCGCCGATGTCGTGGTGGAAAATCCACACGCCGTAGATGCGGCCGCGGAACGCCGCCTCGCTGCCGATCTGCGCATCGGGCCGGAAACCCGAGCCCAGCCCGAACGAGAACAGCCCCGGCACGACATCGCCGTACACGTCGAACGGCCGGCCGGTCGGGTCCGACACGAGCCCGCCCTGACCGAACTGCAGCGGAATCGGCGCGCCTCGGCGGTCGTTCAGCGACGGCAGGTTCGGACCGTAGCCCGCCCCATGCACGACCGCGATCGAATCGGCGAGACACTCCGCCGCGCGCTGCCGCGCCGCTTCGCCGCTACCCACCTCGATCAGCTCCACCGGCGGCTTCATGCCCGGCACCTTGCCCGTCGCCATGATCGAACGCGCGACGTCGAACGCGCGGTAGCGTAGCCCGCTCGAACGGTTCACGCGCTTCGTGACCGGACAGATGTCGTTGGCTTCGTCGATCGCATAGCCGTGCTCGCGCGCGAGCTCCGCGGTCTCGAAGAACAGGCGGATCGCCGAGCGGTGCACGACGGCGATCTCATCGATGCCGACGCAACCAAGTTCAGTTGCCAGCCGGTCGACCACCGAGAACGCGCTGTGCGCGCCGCCGATCACCGTGACGCGCTTGCGGCGTTCGCTCTGCCCCGCTTCCGCGAGCCGCGCGAAAACCGGCGCGAACGTGCCGACGAGTTGCGCAGTGTTGCAGCTCAGCAGTTCGTCGGACGTGAAGCGTTCGGCGTCGGGACCCGGCGCGGGCAGACCGAGCCCGTCGCACAGGCTGTCGATTTCCGCCGTGCGCTGCATGCCGCCGAAATTCATCACGACCGTTTCGCTCGACACCGACAGCGGCAGACCCTTCGGATCGTTGAGGTCGCGATACACGATGTCGTAGCCGCCTTCCGCACGGCGCTGCAGCGTATCCACTTCGTAGCCGCGCAGCACGGTGACGTCGTAGTGCGCGACGAGATGCGCGATCAGCCGCTCGGCCGCGAGCGCGAGCAGGTCGCCCGCATCGCGCAGTTGCGGCGCGCCGTCGCCGGCGGCGACCATACAGCGATGCAGCGGCGAGAAGTTGCGGATGTCGTCGAACAGGGTTTCGAGCGTTTCGTGTTCGAGGCACGCGAGAAAGGTTTTGCCAACGGAGTTACCGACGACGTTTGCATAATCGCCCAGTTTTCCCGAACCCAGCCAAGATCGCTTGTCGATAATCAGCAATCCTTTCCTGGCGATATCGGCCAGCTTTCCCGATTTGAATGCGTGAAAAAGGAAACCCATCCCCGCCGGTCCCGCTCCGAGGATCGCGCACGAAAATTCTCGCCGGGAGCCCTGCATACGCGTCGGTACGTACAGTTCCAGATTTTTCATGTGGTCGATTGATTCTTCAGGCAGACAGTCAAATGGCTGGCTGGGGGATGCTCGGCAATCCGCATCCTGCAATGGCGCGCCAGCGCCCCTGTGGAACCTTCAGTGGGATCCAGTGCTGCCAAGATGACGCGCCGTAGAGGCACGCTCTGTACGGTTGCGTACCGAGTCCCAGGGCGTCGTTTTTTGCGCACAGGTGCCTGAAATTCGCGATCTGCCGCGCCGGCGCTCGCAATCAGCGCGGTTAGCGTGCAATTGCCGGACGATTCGAGATGCTTTGTATCGCCTGTATCTATTTCTTACTCATATTTACAGGTGAAATCTCGCAAAACGCGTTGTCCGCGATTGTCCGCGCATTGTCCTGATTCAAACGGAAATCGCGTTTATGAAAATGAAAGCACGCACCTGCGCGACGATTTCCGCTAAAGCGAATTCGCGCGATGCGATTATCTTCGAGCGCGCAGTCGAATCAACTGTTGGGTTCGATCAGGAATACTGCCGTATTTGAAACGGATGGTGTTTTCAGAGCGACACTTCAGACGGTTCGACCGGCTCCGCTTCGACGCGGTCGCGTCCCGCGAGCTTCGCACGATACAGCAGGCCATCGGCGCGCCTGAGCAGCGCTTCGAGGCGCGGTTCGTCCGCGCGCAACGCGAACGCGACGCCGAAGCTCGCCGTCATGCGCACTTCGCCGCCCTGCTCGACGGTCAGGCGCGTCGTGGAGAGACGGTCGCGCAGCCGGTGCGCCATCTCGATCGCGAGTTCCGGCTTCGCGACGCCTACCAGCACCGCGAACTCCTCGCCGCCGATCCGCGCGACGATGTCGTTCCTGCGCCAGGTCTCGCGGCACAGGTCGGCGACCTTCTGCAGCGCGCGGTCGCCGGTTGCGTGACCATGCGTGTCGTTGATGCGCTTGAAGTGGTCGACGTCGAACATCACCAGCGCGAGCCACGGGTCGGGCGCGCATCGATCGACACAGCGGTCGGCGCACGCGGCGCGCGCACGGATCTCAAACGCGCGGCGGTTGTAGAGCTGGGTCAGCGAATCCGTGTCGGCCATCGTGCGCAGTTCGCCGATCAACCGGTAGCGTTCGAGCTCGAGCTTCGTGCGTTCGATGTCGCTCGTCTTCAGCACGTCGATCGCTTCGAACAGTGCGCGGATCTCGCCGCGATACACGTAGCTCGGCACGTCGATCGCATGGTCGCCGAGCGCGATCGCGCGGATCACGCGCGCGGCCTCCGAGAACGGCCGCACGATGTGCTCACGGAACATCCACACGAGCCACACCAGTCCGACCAGAAACGCCCACGCGAACGCGCAGGTGCCGAGCAGCAGTTCGAGCTGGAATTCGCGATGCGCGCGGATTTCGTGGTCGGACAGATCGAGCACTTCGTTGCGGAAATCGACGATCGGCCGCATCAGCGGCACATAGGTGAGCGCGAACGCTCGCGTCGAGATGCCCGCGCCTTGCGGACGCCGCGCGAGCACGCGGACCTTCGCGACATACGCTTCGCCGTCGCCGAAATACACGCGGTTCAAGGTCGGATACGCGCCCGCGGTGAGCGCCGG
This sequence comes from Paraburkholderia phosphatilytica, assembly GCF_003443895.1. GTDB lineage: Bacteria > Pseudomonadota > Gammaproteobacteria > Burkholderiales > Burkholderiaceae > Paraburkholderia > Paraburkholderia phosphatilytica. The sequence goes on from NZ_QQOA01000012.1 coordinate 28,359, forward strand.
ATGCGCGTCGACGTGCGGCTCCATCAACTCGCGCAGACGGTCGATGCCGCCCTGCGTGCGCTCGATCGCGAATTCTTCGTCTTCGGTCAACGCGCGTTGCGAAGCGAGGGCCGGCGTGAAGCGCGAGCCGAGCAGCCCCGCCTGCTCACGCAGCGTCGCCGCCAGCCGCGCGATCACGATGCAGTTCACCGCGGCCGGATCGCCCTTCACGGCGCCGATGCCGCCTTCGTCGGTGATCGGGTCGAGCAGCGGCACCAGCGCGACCATCTGGTCCACCGCGCCCGCGATCGCCGCGGTCTTGCGCTCCGCGCGAGGCTGCCGCGCGAGCGCGTCCACATTCGCACGCGCCGCGGCCAGTTCCGTCCGCAACTGTTGCAGCTGGCGCCGCTCCGCCGCGCAGTTCGCGCAATGCGACGCGTCGAGCTGCGCGTCGAGCGTGGCGATGGCTGAGTCGGACGCACGGCGCGCGGCGTCGAGCGCGTTGACTGCCGCGGGCGAAATGGGCAGCGCTTCGCCGAGCATGCCGTTGGTCGGGCCGCGCTCGAACGAGATCTTTTCCATCACGACGAGCGCGCCGCGGAAGGTCTGGAACGCGACGAGACCTTGGTTGGCCTCGGAAAACGCCCGCCACTGATGACTCAACAGCCAGCCGCTCAGCACGACGAGCGGGATGCCGATCGCCGCGGCGATCGCCCCGAAACGCCGATCGATCGACATGGCTGAGGAGACAGTTTTAAGCATTGAAAATTTAACGTTGCCTGACCGTGCGTGTTTCAATCAAACAACAGTTTTCTCGTCGTACGAATTTGTTCTGGCGCCAGACATGGCATAGCCACGCCGTGGCGCGCATCGTGCACACCAGCGAGTGTTTCAGGGATCGAACAGCGGACGTGTCTCGCGCGCCGTGCCGGCGCGGGGAAGAAAGCCTTTTTGAGACCTGCCGGGTTACGCGCGACAACACCGCGACATTGGGGTGCTTGAGCGAAGACGCGGGCTGCACCTCGATGCGACGAGGCAATCTACCACAGACCAGCGCATTTTCAGGATGGAAGCCGGGCGAAAAACACGGGCTGAAGCGCCCTGTCTTTTCACTGGCGTGACACGCGAGTTTGTCGCGGAGTTTGTCGCTGTGCACGTGAATCAAACGTCTGCGGAAAGCCGCATCGTACAACGCACAACAACGCGTACTGCGCGCAAAAAACGCCCAGTCCAGACGGGCTGGGCGAAGCCACCGGAAACCGGCGGCGGAGGTTTTCTATTCCATGTTCTCGACGCCGCGGCGAGCGAGCGCCGGGATCATCGGACGCCAGCGCGTCGATATCAGCGTCAGCGCTCGCCGGCATTGGCTGCCGGCGAGCAGCCGTTGCTTAGTGGCCGAAAAACACCGACTGGTTGTCCGGCGCAGCCGACGTCGGTGCGGCGATCGGCGCAACCGCAGCGCCCGATTGCGACGAGCCGTTCATGGCCGGGCCGTAGCTGCTGTTCTGCGTACCGTACTTCGCGGCAACGCGGGCTTCGGCGGCCTGGATGTCGGCCGGGTAGTCTTCGTCGTTCGAGATCGACGGGTTGTAGCCGACCGATTCGAGTTGTTGCAGTTCAGTGCGGATCTGTGCGCGGGTGACCGGCTGGTTCGATTGAGCGAACGACACGGCCGGGATGGCGAACACAGCAGCGATAGCGACAGCCTTGATCAGCGATTTCATGATGCATACCTCCAACGATTGTTGTGACGGTGTAGCAAATCCGTTTGTCTACATGCCGTTGGAATCACTTTAGGCCAGTTTTTCTCTAGGGTTAATACCTATCTCAAAAATTCACTGTTATCGAAACCGGCACAATCGGGTCGACTCGTGGATCACCGGCACCTCACCGGTTTTGCGGGTGCGGCAACCCTCCGGCAACCCGTTTGGGTATCCCGCTTGCGGCATTCATGGATCGCGTACGCGAGCGCAACCGACGCGCGCCCGTCCGCTCATTGATGCGTCGCGCGCCATTCGACGCGGCTCATGACGCAGTTCATGCGGCCATCCAGATCCACGAGGGGTTCACCATGCCAGCCAGCCGATCCACCCACCCCACCGCGCGCAAGCGCGCCGGTCATCCGCCGCGGCAACGCCACACGCAGGCGCACGCGCACCGCCAGCGCGTCCAGCCGCGCGCAGCCGTGAGTTCGCGCCGCTGGTCCGCGTCCGTCAACGAACGCAGCGACGCGATGGACGTCGAGAAGGACATCTTCAAGACGGGCAGCGCGAGCGAGATCGCGCAGTCGTTGAAGCGTTCGTCGGAGCGCAGCCGGCGCCGCAAAGGGACGCCGTTTCAGTCCGCGATGTCGATGCTCAACTTCTACATCAACCGCGCGGGCCGCAATCTGCCGAAGACGCGTCGCGCAACGCTTCAGCAGGCGAAGAAAGAACTGCGCAGCGCATTCAGGCGCTGACGCGGTCATGCAAACCGCCGCGAGCACGCGTGCCGCGCGAGTGGCACACTGGGCGAACCGATGATCGATCGCTCGCCGCGTTCGCGGCATGCAGGTGTGCGATGGACTGGGAACGACCTTTCGCGAACCGCGCCGATGCCGGGCGCGAACTCGCCCGATTGCTGACGCATTACGCGGCACGCAGCGACGTCATCGTGCTCGCGTTGCCGCGCGGCGGTGTGCCTGTGGCCTTCGAAGTAGCGAAAGCGCTGGCCGCGCCGCTCGATCTCCTCGTCGTGCGCAAGCTCGGTGTGCCGTACCAGCCGGAACTCGCGATGGGCGCGATCGCGTCCGGCGGCGCGCTGTACGTGGATCGGCATCTCGTGCGCGACGCATGCGTCGATACCGCGCAGTTCGACGCGGTGCTCGCGCGCGAACGCGGCGAGCTTGCACGGCGCGAAGCGCAGTATCGCGGCACTCGCGCGCCGCTGGCCGTCGCGGACCGCGTGGCGATCGTCGTCGACGACGGCATGGCGACAGGCGCATCGCTGCGCGCGGCCGCACTGGCGTTGCGCGCGCGTGGTGAGACCGATCGCCCCGTGAAGATCGTCGCCGCGTTGCCGGTTGCGCCGTATAGCGCGGCGGCTCGCATCGGCGATACCGTCGACGAGTTCGTGTGTGTGAAAACGCCGATGCGCTTCATCAGCGTCGGGCAGTACTACGTCGATTTCCAGCAGACCGAGGACGACGAAGTGCGCGCGCTGCTCGATGCCGCGCGGTGCTAGATCGACTGGCATCAACTGCCATCAGCCTGCGACTGCGATCCGGTTAGCTCGGAAAACAAAAACGCGGCGACTGCATCGCAGCCGCCGCGTTTCCAGTGGTACGCGCAACGAATCCGCTAAATCGCCCGCTCAGGCCGCCTTCGGCATGGTCTGCGAGGCCGCGAGATAGTCCTGCAGATACGCTTCGAAATCGGCTCGCACTTCCGGGTGGCGCAGCGCGAACTCCACCGTCGCCTTCAGGTAGCCGAGCTTGCTGCCGCAGTCGAAACGCGTGCCGTGGTAGCGATACGCGAGCACCTGCTGTTCGGTGAGGAGCGACTGCAGCGCGTCCGTCAATTGCAGTTCGCCGCCCGCGCCCGGCTTCAGCGCGCGGATGTGATCGAAGATGGTCGGCATCAGCACGTAGCGGCCCACCACGCCGAGGTTCGACGGCGCGACGTCCGGCGCCGGCTTCTCGACGATGCCCGACAGCTTGACGATGTCCTTCTCCCACTCCTTGCCGTCGACGATGCCGTACGACTTCGTTTCCGACGGCGGGATCTGTTCGACGCCGATCACCGAGCTGTGATAGTGGTTGAACGTATCCACGAGCTGCTTCATCACCGGCGTCTTGCTGTACAGCAGGTCGTCCGCGAGGATCACGGCGAACGGATCGTCGCCGACCAGCTTTTCCGCGCACAGCACCGCGTGACCGAGACCGAGCGCTTCGGCCTGGCGCACATAGAAGCAGTCGACGTGCGAAGGCTTGATCGAGCGCACCAGTTCCAGCAGCTTCTGCTTGCCGCGCGCTTCGAGCTCGGCCTCGATCTCGTACGATTTGTCGAAGTGGTCTTCGATCGCGCGCTTGCTGCGTCCCGTCACGAAGATCATCTCCGTGATGCCGGCCGCGATCGCTTCTTCGACCGCGTACTGGATCAACGGCTTGTCGACGATCGGCAGCATTTCCTTCGGGCTCGCCTTGGTGGCGGGCAGGAATCGCGTACCGAGGCCTGCCACAGGAAACACTGCTTTGGTGACTTTGAGCATGGTATCTATTCCCTCTGGGTTGAATGGGCGGAAGGGAGAATTGAGGCGTCGCGTGACAGCAACGCCGCACTGCAAAAAAGCCTACCAGAAAAAATTAGCATCCTATTCATCTGATTGATGTTTACCCCGCATTTCGCGTTTCACGATGTGTAGAGTTGTTACAAGGTGAAACTCAAACGGGATGATTTACGCCGACCATTTAAATGGCGGCACAAATTTCCCCCAACCGACATTTCCGCCCGCATGTCAAGCGGGTACGACACACAACGCAGAAAAAGCCTGAAAACAGGGCGTTTTTTCTGCATAGCGGGCAGCCGGTAACTCATGCGATTTCGCGACGAACTGAAGCCTCTGCGCAAGCGTTTTTCGCTTTAATGAAATTGATCTGTTAATCGGCTTTTATTTTTCACTGCATTTATCTTATTGACGATATAGCGATCCGATTAGCCGTTCAGGCGAAAACGCCATGCATGCGCAAAGCGAAATGCGCACGCTGGTGCAGCCGCAGCAAAACCACCCGACGCGTTCACGGATGCGCGCGCAGGCGGCGCTCAGGCATGCGGCTTCCAGCGGTACACCAGCACCTTGCCGCGCGCGTCTTCCTCGACAAAGATCAGGTACTCGCCATTGGCCTCGCGATGCGCGCTGATCGCATTCGGCACGTCGATCCAGCCCGACGTGCGACCCACTTCCGGGCCAGGGCGGAACGTTCCTACCTCGGCGCCGCTCGCGCGGTCGAACACGTGCACCGTCGCGGCCGGTTCGACGACGAAGATGTATTGCCCTTCCACGGTGAGCGCAAGGCTCGTCAACGCGGGCGTCGCACCGGTCTGCCACGGCAGCGCGATCGCATAGCGCAGCACCGGACTGCCGCTCGACCAGTGGTCGTAGCGCGCGAGCACGCGCCCTGCCTCTTTCCAGTACGACGGATCGAACGGCGCGTCGCGCGTGTAGCCGGTCACGTAGAGCGAGTCGTCCTGTGCGTCGTAGATGGCGCGGCGCACGCTCGTGAACGGCGCCGGCACCGTGTACGCGACCATGTCCGCGTACGAGTAGACCGGGTTACCGTGCGCATCGAGCCCGCCGAACCGCAGCCGGTAGATCGCGCGATCGACGGTGCGCCAGATGTCGCCGTGCTCGTCGACCCACCAGCCCCAGCCGCCCGCGAGTTTCGGCGCGCTGACGTTCTGCGTGAACTCGTCCGCCGAAAAACCGCCGTCGCCGTTGAGGTCGCGCCACAGCCACTCGCCGCCCGGCGGCGCATGCGGCACCCGCGCGACGGCTTCCGCGCCGCCCGCGATGAAGCCCGACGGAATCGCCGTCTCGCCGTCATGCGCGGGATCGAAGCGGTAGATCTTCAGGTGGTCCGCGTACATGTCGGTGAGGAACAGGAACGTGTGCCCCCTCAGCGAGCGCGCGATCGGCTGGCCTGGATAGTCGTCGGTGTAGAAGACCGGGTCGTCGGGATAGCGGAACCGGTTCGACAGCAGCCCGACCCAGGTCCAGTCGTGCCCGGGCGGCTTCGACAGGTCCAGCACGAAGCGCTTGTTGCCGGTGTACACGCTGTCCGGGCGCGCCGGGTCCATCCACGCGCCATCGACGAACAGGAGCCCTTCGACCTGCCAGCGCAGCGTGCCGTCCGGCGCGAAGCTCGCGAGCGTCGCGCCGGTGCCGTTCGCGATCGTGCCGTAGCGCGAACCGCTGCCGTTGCACGCAACGTAGATGTTCCCCGCCGCATCGACACCGACGCCCGACGGCCCGTCGAAGCGCAGCGGCCCAGGCTTGCCCGGCACGCCGCCGAAGATGCCGCCCGCTTCGCCCAGTGTGCCGGTCAACTCGAAGCGCCCTTCGCGGCGGGCGAAGATCAGGATCTGCTGGCGCGGGCCGTTGTCGGCGACCAGCACGCGGTCCGCTGAATCGACCGTTAGATCCGTCGCGATCGTATCGGCGGGCAGCGTCAGCGTGTCGGGCAGCGCGTTGCCTTGCGCGTCGAAATGCGCGACACGCGGTATTTCATGCGGGCCCGCGCTGGTCAACGCCCACACGGTGCCGTCGGGGCCCAGCGCGAGACGCCCGGGCCGGCGCACCGGCCACGTGCCGAGACGCGCGAGCGTCTCCGCGTCGTAGCGCTCGATCCGGTCGTGCGCGGTGTTCGCGACATAGAGCGTGCTGTCCGATGCAGCGAGACCGCCTGCGTCGGGGCCGGGCGCGTTCGCATCCGGCGTGCTGCCGGCGGGCGGGCCGAGCTGGTCGTTGATGCGCAGGAACGCGGCGGCGAGCTGCGAATGTTCGTCGTAGGCGACGTCGGGCAGGCGGAACGTCGCGGCCTTCGACACGTCGTCGACTTCGCGGCGCGACACGCCGAACCACGTGTGGCCCTTCGGCGGCGTCACGCCGGGCGCGAACACGCGGCCGCCGTCGCTGCTGACGCTCACGCCGAGATACGCATAGCGATGGTTGACGGCCACCGCGAGACCGCCGCTGTTGCCCCAGCCATGCGTGCCGCCCGCCACGCGCAGCACCTTGCCGTTCTGGTAGACGCTCGCTTCGGCGCCGCTCTCGTCCCACGGCGAATTCGTGAACACCCGGCCGTCCGGCGTGACCGCGATGTCGGTGATATTGATCTGCGTCCAGCTGCCGTCGCCGAAGCCGAACGTGTTGCCGATCCATGACGTCGTCACATCGAGCGCGGGCGGCGCAGACGCCGCGTCCGCACCGAGCGCGCACCAGCCGGCGGCAACCAGCGCGCCGGCGGCTAACGCGGCCGCCCAGCACCGCACTGCCCGCGACACCACCTGCGGCACACGCGGCCGAATTCCGAACGCCAAGCGCTTCTCCCCGTTCAACACGCGTCACGCGCGCGATGCGGCGTGCGGCGGCTGCAATCGCAATGTTGTGTGGTGCTCAGCGCACCGGCGTGGACGCGGTCTCGCCAGCGACCGTGGTCCACGGCCGCACGCGCCAGCGCGTAACGAGACCGGCGAGTACGTATGGATCGTTCTTCGCGAACGCTTCGGCAGCGGCAGGACTGTCGCCCGTGAACAGCAGGATCGCGTTGTCGGTCGGATCCGCGAGCGCGCCGCCCAGCACGAGCTCGCCGCGATCGGCCGCGGCCCATGCGGCCGCGAGATGCGCTGCCCGATACTCGCCGCGGCGTTGCAGGTAGTCGTCGGTGAGATCGTAGATCAGCAGGTAATGCATCGAAGTCTCCTTGAAGATTGCGCCGCGCGATGCGTCGATCGGCACGCACAGCCGCAGACGAACACAGACGAATACGGGCGAACTCGATGGTACGTCATCGGCGCCGCTTTCCAAGGGGAAACCCCTGGCGCCATGTGCGTCAACCGACACAGACGTTCACCCGTTCTCACGGAAAGCTTTCATCATGATGTGTGGAAAACTCCGATGAAAGTCTGCTGTAGCCGTTGCGCCTGACCCGATGCATCCGCTGGACCTGCATGAGCCGCTGTCGAGTCGTTCTCCCCAACCGTTGTGTCTGACACCGAAGAGGAAAGTCCCATGAAGATCCAGTCCGTCCAGCCCATCCAGCTTCAAGCCGCCGTCGCCGCGTTCGCCCTCGTCGGCTTCCTCGCATCGGCGCCCACGTTCGCACAGAACAGCCAGCAGTCGAAGATGACCACCTGCAACCAGCAGGCCGGCGACAAGAAAGGCGACGACCGCAAGGCGTTCATGAAGGATTGTCTGTCGGCGAAACCCGCGGCCGCCGCCGCGCCGATGACCCAGCAGCAGAAGATGACCGCCTGCAACCAGCAGGCCGCCGGCAAGAAAGGCGACGACCGCAAGGCGTTCATGAAGACGTGTCTGAGCAACAAGGCGGGTTGATCCGCGGGTTGATCTCGGGTCGACCAGATCCGCGATCGATCGAAGCGCCAGCGCCCGGTTGCCGGTACGGTGACCGGGCGCTGCGTTTTTCCGCCGTCCTTTTCATGATCGCGCGAGCGAACCCGTCGCGCCGACACCCTCCCGCGTACAACGATCCGCCGCTGATCGCGCACCTTCCACGCGTTCGCTCGCGGCGCGCATCGCCTACGGGCTTGCCGTGCGGCAAAGCGCACTGTTTTCTTCTATGATGGCTGCGTACGCGGCCCACCCCACTAAAACTATGCGCCATCGGGCCGCGGTCTTGTCGTTGATGCCGGCGTGCATCGAACGGAGGCAGGGATGGCATGGAGACACAAGAACCGCTGGTTCCGGCGATGGCTCGTCGTCATCGTGTTCTGGCTGGTGCCGGTGCTGATCGTCGCGGTACGTGAGATTCAGGAAGAGATGGCGTACAACACCGTCGATCTGAACAACGCGCTGACGACATGGGACTTCACCGACGCGCAACGCGCCGCCGGTGCTCCCGCGCGCTGTCATGGGAAGCCTGACGATGCGCGCGCGGCCGGCTGCCCCGCCGATGTGCTCTCCGCCAACGCGCAACGCCAGCAGGAAGCGATCGACCTCTATGCGCTGCGCCGCGCGACGCTCTACGGTTATCTGTGGCACGCGTTCGTCGGCTACTGGATCGTGCCGGCTGCCGTGCTGTTCGGCATCGGCGTCGTGATCGGCGGCATCCGGCGCGCGCTGCGCCGGCCGCCGGTGAAGCCCGCTACCACCAACGCCGACACGCCGCACTGAACCGGTTGCTGGGGGCACCCTCAGCAGGCCGGTTCGTTCGCGCCATCATCCGCAAATCGTTCGCGAACCGTCTGTGAGGCGCAACACTCGCGTGCGCCCGCCTTGCTTTCCATCTACTTTCATCCAGCGCTGTTCGAGCGAGCCAGATCGGTAGAAATGGCCTGGCGCGCACCGCTTCGAACGCGTCGCGGTGCCTCCGAAAATACGCATCCGAACCCGTTCGGGCACTCCACGTGCTACGCCTGAAGCGGGCTTTCCAGCGTGTGCGCGCCGGGTCAAAGTTACCGGACCGCTTTTGGCCGCCGCCCGCAGAACCAAGCCAGGCAAGGCTTTCACCCGGTGCAGCCGACACGTTGTTTCGCAATCCGTGTGTTATAACCTGATTGTCGGTCTGCTCGAAACACTGGGCACATCCCAGAATTTACGACGGAGAACAACGATGCAAAGACGAAATTTCATGCTGAAGTCCGCGGGCCTGGTGGCTTTCGGCGGGCTTACGCTCGCGGGCTGCACGACCACCAGCGAACAGCACTCGGCCACGAACGAGAGCAACACGTCAAAGCGCCAGTCGATCAACTCGAACGTCGACACGACGATGTCGCGCCTCTACACGACCGTCAGCGGCTCGCGTGAACTCGTTGCGAAGGCGCGCGGCGTGCTCGTGTTCCCGTCGATCTACCAGGCGGGCTTCATCGTCGGCGGCCAGTATGGCGAAGGCTCGCTGCGCGTGGGCGGCGCGACGGTCGGCTACTACAGCACCGTATCGGGTTCGTTCGGCCTGCAGGCAGGCGCACAGTCGAAGGCGATGATCTTCCTGTTCATGACGCAGGATGCGCTCGACAAATTCCGCAGCTCGGACGGCTGGGCGGTGGGCGGCGACGCGTCGGTCGCGCTGGTGAAGATGGGTGCGAACGGCGCCGTCGATTCGAACACCGCAACGGCGCCGGTGGAAGTATTCGTGCTGACCAACGCGGGTTTGATGGGCGACCTGTCGCTGCAGGGCACGAAGGTTTCGCGCCTGAACATCTGAGTCCGGCGGGAGCCGGATACCGGTACGCGGTGCGCACCCGCACCGCGTACCGCCCGCTGCATGACCTGAACTAACCGCGTCGGCCTTACTGCGTCGACGCGTCGATCACCTTGAAGCGCGAGCGCTTCTGCGCGCGGATCACCTTCTGGTAGACCTCGAGGTACTCGCGCGCCATCCGGTGCGACGTGAAGCGCTCCTCGAAGCGTCTGCGCACGCCCGCGCGCGGCACCTTGTTCAACCGGTTGATCGCGGCCACCGCGCCGATCTCGTCCTCGACGATGAAGCCCGAGATGCCGTCGTCGACCACCTCCGGCACCGAGCCGCGGTTGAACGCGATCACCGGCGTACCGCACGCCATCGCTTCGATCATCACGAGCCCGAACGGCTCCGGCCAGTCGATCGGAAACAGCAGTGCGTGCGCGCCCGAGAGAAACTCGGCCTTGCGATCGTCCGCGATTTCGCCGATGTATTCGACATACGGCAAATCGAAGAGCGGCTTGATTTCGCGCTCGAAGTATTCTTCGTCCGCGGCGTCGACCTTCGCGGCGATGCGAATGGGCAGCCCGCAGCGGCCCGCAATGCGGATCGCGGTATCGACGCGCTTTTCCGGCGAAATCCGACCGAGGAACGCGAGGTATTTCTGCTCGACCGGCTGCGGCGTGTACAGCTGCTCCGGCAGACCGTGATAGACCGTGGTCAGCCACTTCGCCTGCGGCAACGGCTGACGTTGCGCGTTCGAGATCGAGATCACGGGTGCGGTGTTGAAGGTGTCGAACACCGGCTGCTGCTCGGGCAGATCGAGCCGCCCATGCAACGTCGTGACGAACGGCGTGTCCTGGCGCTTGAAGACCGAGAACGAGTAGTAGTCCATGTGGAAATGGAGCACGTCGAACTGGTCGGCCTTGCGCCGCACGAGCTCCATCAGCAGCATGTGCGGCGCGACGCGGTCGCGGATGCCCGGATCGAGCCGCAGCGCGCGCGGCCACACCGGCTCCAGCTTCGCGCTGGTCACGGAATCGCCGCTCGCGAACAGCGTGACGTCGTGGCCGAGGTCGACGAGCGCCTCGGTGATGTACGACACCGCGCGCTCGGTGCCGCCGTAGAGCTTCGGCGGCACGGATTCGGTCAACGGCGCGATCTGCGCAATTCTCATCGTGAGTCTCCATGAAGCGACGGCGCCGCGCGGGTTCACGCCGCATGCCCGCCGTACACCGATGGTGAACGAGTATGCCACGCGCACCGCTGGCCGATCGAAGGTCTCTGATGCAACGAACCCGCCGCAACGAACCCGCGGCAACGAACCGCGAATGTCCCGAGTGTGGGACGAACCTTTCAGAACGCCGTCATCTGCCCACGATTATTGTGCAAAACCCGGGCCCGCGGGCGACCTCTTTCACTTCCAGAGCGCTGTTACAGTCGGGAAACATCCCGCGATGCGCGGCCGCGACGGGCGTGGTGGCAGGCGGTCATTGCGCCGGCGCGACTCGACCTATGGTTTTCACCAGGCGAACGGGTCGATACCCGAAATAGCGAGCCGTTATCGTGCTGCGTCGCCGCGCGGCCCCGATGCCTATCGCATATAACCCGGCATACGGCATACCCCGTCGCCAGATCATGTGCGCGAGCGGGACGCCGGCACCGCCTGCAGATCGTGCAGGAACGAATCGCGCCAGACGCCGAGATCATTCCTGCGCAGCGCGTCCATGTTGGTCTCGTGGCGCGACCTGCGCTCGTCGAGCGGCATCGACAGCGCACGCTGCAGCGCCTCGCACACGCCGGCGGAATCGTGCGGGTTGACGAGCAGCGCGGCCGTCAGTTCGGCGGCCGCGCCGGCGAAGGTGGACAGCACCAGCACGCCGGGATCGTCGGGATTCTGCGCCGCTACGTACTCTTTCGCGACGAGATTCATCCCATCGTGCAACGGCGTGACGAAGCCCACCTGCGATTCGCGGAACAGCGACATCAGCTTCCAGCGGTCATAGCGCTGGTTCAGGTAGCGGATCGGCGTGTAGTCGAGGCCGGAGTATTTGCCGTTGATTCGTCCTGCTTCGTATTCGAGTTCCTGGCGGATCTGCTGATAGGTCACGACGTCCGAGCGCGTGGGCGGCGCGATCTGCACGAGCGTGACGTTGCCGCGCCATTCCGGCGAACGTTCGAGCAGGTGCTCGAACGCGCGGAAGCGCTCGACGAGTCCCTTCGAATAGTCGAGCCGGTCCACGCTCATGATCAGCTTGCGGCCTTCCAGGCTCTGCTTCAGCTCGAGCACATGCTGACGGCTCTCGTAGCGCTTCGCCTGTTCGGCGATCTCGTCGGGGAAGATGCCGATCCGGTACACGCCGGTGCGCAGCGTGCGGCCGAACGCTTCGACACGATTGTCCTGGTCGACCTTGCCGTGGGCGTGGCGCGTGATGTAGTCGTGAAACGCGGTCTGGTCGCTGGTGGTCTGGAAGCCGACGAGGTCGTAGCAGCACAGCGACTTCACCAGTTCCTCGTGCGGCGGAATGTTGATCAGGATCTGCGGCGCGGGAAACGGAATGTGCAGGAAGAAGCCGATCCGGTTCGTGACGCCTTCGGCACGCAACGCTTCGGCGAACGGCAGCAGGTGGTAGTCGTGCACCCAGATGTCGTCGTCCGGCTTCAGCAGCTTCATCAACCGGTGCGCGAGCCACGCGTTCACGCGCCGGTAGCCCGCGTATTCGATGCGCTCGTAGCACGCGAGATCATTGCGGTAGTGGAAGACCGGCCACAGCGTCGCGTTCGAGAAGCCGCGATAGTACTGGTCGTAGTCCTTGCGCGTCAGGCCGACGGTCGCGAACGTCACGTTGCCGTCCTGCTCGAGCGTCGGGCCCGCGTTCGCGACGGTCTCGCTCACCACGTCGCCGCTCCAGCCGAACCAGACGCCGCCCTTCTCCTTCAGCGCGCCGAATACGCCGACCGCGAGGCCGCCCGCGGAGCCCTTTGTTTCGGTTGGTGTGGCTACCCGGTTGGATACGACGATCAGCCGGCTCATCTCGGTTCCCCTCCCTGTTTTCATGCCGCGCGCAGCTTCGGGACCGCGCTTCTTCCGATATGACAGACGCGCGGTGGAATCGGTTGCACGTCAGTTACGTGACGATAGCGCGTACGCGGCGATCCCGCGACGACGCCGGCACAAGCGGGCCGGCTGCACGAGGGATCAAGCAGGATGTGCTCCCGGAAGCGCACACAGGTGTGCCCGAAAGCGTGAGAGGAAGATCGGAAGGACTACGACGCGGGTTGCGGCTGCGGCTGCATGCGGTGCCGCCCTGCCGGCAGTTCACGCATTTGCGAACCGGCTGGTCAGCCGGGCGCGCATCCGCGTCGCGGAACCGGCCCGCACACACCGCCGGCCGGCCGCAGCGGGCCGCCGGCGTCTTGCCGACATCAGTTGCTGTCAGCGGTCTTGCACGGGAACGCCTTGCCGAGCCCGAGCGACACTGCCGTGCTGGCGTTGAAACCCGACGCGGTGGGGTTGTCCGCGATGTACTTGCGAACCGCGTCGGTCAGTTGCTGCGAGCGCGCGTCCGGCGGCAGGCAGAAGTACTGACCGACGCGCGGACCCGTCGTGCCGCCGATCGCGTCGATCGTGTTGTAGACCCCGTCCGCCGCGCCTTCGATATACGCTGCGCACGCGGCACGCGACGCGAGGTCTGTTTTCGTGCACAGCTTGTTGAGGTCGCCCCCCGTGAACGCCGCCGCCGATAACGGTACCGCCAGCGCGCCCGCGCAAATTAGAACCCGCAGCATGGTCTTCCTTGATTGTGAGCGGTGAGAGATCCTGCGCCACGCGGTCTTTGCCGCGCCGGAAACGCGGACTCAGCCGCGCCGCCCGCTATTTTGCACTGTTTTGCGAAGGCGCTGGAGCCCCCGACGGCTTTTGCTGCTGCATCTGGTTCATGCGCGCGCTCAAACCCGCGATTGCATCCGGCTCCTTGTACGCCTTCGCGAAATCGAGCGCGTTCAAGCCGATCTGGTTCTTGATCGTGATGTCGGCGCCGCTGTCGAGCAGGAGCTTGATCGTCGAGATATGGCCGCCGCGCGCCGCCATCATCAGCGGCGTCGTGCCGTTCGGCGAGCCCGCATCGATATAGGCCGAGTTGTCGAGCAGCAACTGCACGACGTCGTCGTGGCCGTTCGAGGCCGCATAGTGCAGCGGCGTCCAGCCCTTCTTGTTGACTTCGGCGTCCTTCGAGATCAGCAGCTTCACGAGGTCGATGTCGCCGTTCAGCGACGCGAGCATCATCGCGTTTTCGCCTGCCTTGTCGAGGATCTCGATGTTGGTCTTCGGGTTCGCGATCAGCGCGGCCGCAACCTTGTCCGACTTCTCACGCGCGGCGAGCACGAGAAGCGGCAAGCCCTGGTCGTCGGTCATGTTCGGATCCATGCCGTGGGCGAGCTGCTTGTTGACCTCGTTGACGTCGTCGAACTTGACGGCCTTGATCATCGTGTCCGCTGGCGTGGCCTGGGCCTGGCCCGCGAACAGCGTCGCGCAGGCAACACTGCCTGCCAGCGCGACGCGCGCCGCGAGGCGGGTCAGCTTCGTGAAAGCTGGTTTGCGCGTAGCGCGCGAGGTCTGAGCGGAGGCGATTTCAATCATGCTGTTTATCATTCTTTACTTTAGGAATATTTCCTATCCTGTTGATTAATCGTATTTTTTATCACGCAACCTGAGGCTCGGGAATCTGGAACAGCCGGAAGAAATTCCGGCTGGTCGCGACACCGAGCTCGTCGTCGCTCAAGCCGCGCTGCTGCGCGATAAAGCGTCCGACATGGCTGACGTACGCAGGTTCATTCGGCTTGCCGCGATACGGCACCGGCGCGAGGTACGGCGAATCGGTTTCGATCAGCAACTTGTCGATCGGCACGCGGCGCGCGACCTCCTGCACGTCGGTCGCGTTCTTGAACGTCACGATGCCGGACAGCGAAATGTGGAAGTCCTGTTCGAGCGCGCGCTCGGCGACGGGCCATGCTTCGGTGAAGCAGTGCATCACGCCGCCCGGCTCGTCCGCGCGCTCTTCGGCCATGATCCGCAGTGTGTCGTCCGCCGACGAACGCGTGTGGATAATCAGTGGCTTGCCGGTGATGCGCGCGGCGCGGATGTGGGTGCGAAAACGCTCGCGCTGCCACTCCATGTCGGCGATCGTGCGGCCTTCGAGCCGATAGTAATCGAGCCCCGTCTCGCCGATCGCGACAACCTTCGGATGCGAAGCAAGCTCGACCAGCTGTTCGACGCTCGGCTCCGCGGCGTCCTCGTGATCCGGATGCACGCCGACGGATGCGTAGACGTTGTCGTGCGCCGCCGCGATCGCGAGCACCGACGGCAGCGTCTCGAGATCGACCGATACGCACAGTGCGTGCGTCACCTGGTTCGCGCGCATGTTCTCGAGCACCTGCGGCAGGCGGTCGGCGAGTCCTTCGAAATTGATGTGGCAGTGGGAATCGACAAACATGTTCGAGGTCCTGCGTTTTCTATGGGTATGCGGTGGACGTGCTGCCGTCCATCGGATTGATCGGGTTCAGGCGTCGTGCGCGGCCTCGGGGCCGACCGGCGCGTCGAGGCGCCGGCCGAGAATCACGAGATCGCGCTCCACGCCATCCAGCACCGCCACGCGCGGCAGCGTGCCCCAGTCGGCGAAACCGAAGCTGCGGAAGAGCCGCAGGCTCGCCACGTTGTGACCGAAGATGAAGCCGAGCACGGTATCGATGCCGAGCCCCGGCGCCTTGTCCAGCGCGGCCGCGAGCAGCTGCCTGCCGAGCCCCTTGCCGCGCGCGCGCTCATCCAGATAGATGCTCACTTCCGCGGTGCGCTGGTAGGCGGGCCGGCCGTAGAAATCGGAAAAGCTGAGCCACGCGATCATCTGCCCGCCCTCTTCGACGACCCACAGCGGCCGCGTCTTCGGCCCATGCGCGTGAAACCACGCGACGCGGCTCTCGACGCTCACTGGCTCGAGATCCGCCGTGACGTCGCGCGACGGCACGGTCGAATTGTAGATCGCGACGATGGCGGGCAGATCGTCGAGCGTGGCGTCGCGGTATGGCAGGGTCATGGCACAAGGTCCGGTTCGATGCCCGAAGCGTAACAAGATGGATCAGGCGCGCGCGAACAGGTCGCGGTAGCCGAGGAACAGATCTTCGAATACGAGCCGCGCGTTCAGCGGGTGATTCTCCACCGCGCGTTGCCGCGTGACCGCCTTCATGAAACGCGTGAATGCGCCGACGTCCAGCTCCGCCGCGCAGCGCGCGAGCGACTTCGACGCCGCCGGGAAATAGCGCGGCGCGCCCGCGGTCCGTTGTGCGAGCAGATCGTAGAGCCAGCGCTGCAGCCAGCCGAGCACGAGCGGCACCGGCAGCTTCTGCAGCGCCTCGCCGCACGCGAACGGATCGCATCCGCCGCCTGCTGCGAGCTGCTTCAGCGTCCAGTCGCGCAGCGTACGGCTCTCGTCACTCGCGAACGCGAGTGCGGCGAGCGGCGCACCGCCAGCTTCGGCCAGCAGCGCGTCGGCATCGTCGACGCCCTGCGCGCGCAGCCACGCAACCGCCGGCTCCGGCGCCGGCGTGCCCATCGGCCACTGGCGGCAACGGCTGATGATGGTCGGCAGCAGCCGGTCGATGCGCGCGGATACCAGGAGGAACACGACGCCCGACGGTGGCTCCTCGAGCGTCTTCAGCAGCGCATTCGCCGCAGCGACGTTGAGCGCCTCGGCCGGATACAGCACGACGACGCGCGCGCCGCCGCGATGCGAGCCGACTCCGCAGAAGTCGAGCAGCCCGCGCACCTGCTCGATCTTGATCTCCTTGCTGGGCGTACGGGTCTTCTTGCCGTCGTCGCCGTCGCTCTTGTCGGCTTTTTCGTCGTCGGCATTCGCGGTGAGACCCGCTTCGGCCGCGAGCGCCTCAGGCACGACGATCCGGTAATCCAGATGGTTGCCCTGCCTGAACCACGTGCACGCGGGGCAGCTGTTGCATGGCTCGCCGTTCGGCAATTGCGCCTCGCACAGCAGGCCCTGCGCGAGATGCTGCGCGAACCGCAGCTTGCCGATACCTGCCTGGCCGTGCAGCAGCAGCGCATGCGGCCACTGCGGGCGCAGTTGCTGAAGGCGGTTCCAGTCGTCGGTTTGCCAAGGAAAAGTCATCGTGTTTAACTATTAATATTCAGAGGCTTGCAATGATTTCTTCAAGTTGATTCCGGATCTGCGCGATGCTTCGCGTCGAGTCGATCACCGCGAAGCGATACGGCGCTTCCTCGACACGACGCAGATACTCGGCGCGCGTGCGCGTGAAAAACGCCTCCGACTCGCTTTCGAAGCGGTCCGGATCGCGCACCGATGCGCGGCGCTCGCCGGCGGTATCCGGCGGCAGGTCGAACAGGATCGTCAGGTCCGGCTGGAAGCCGCCCTGCACCCAGCGTTCTAGCGCTTCGAGCTTGTCGCGCGGCAAGCCGCGGCCGCCGCCCTGATACGCGAACGTCGCGTCGGTGAAGCGGTCGGACAGCACCCAGTCGCCACGCGCGAGTGCGGGCTCGATCACCTGCGCGAGATGCTCGCGGCGCGCCGCGAACATCAGCAGCGCTTCGGTTTCGAGGTCCATCGGCTGGTGCAGCAGGATGTCGCGCAGCGACTCGCCAAGCGGCGTGCCGCCCGGCTCACGGGTCATGACGACCGAGCGGCCCGCCGGCTCGACCTTCACCGCCAGCCGGTCGCGAAACCAGCCGAGGTGGGTCGTCTTGCCGGCACCATCGATGCCCTCGAACGTGATGAATTTGCCCCGCGCCATCATTGACCTCGAATGTATTTGTCGACGGCCTTGTTGTGATCGCCGAGCGTGTCTGAAAAGATGCTGCTGCCGTCGCCCTTCGAGACGAAGTACAGCGCCGGGCTCGCGGCCGGATTCATCGCCGCCTGCAGCGACGCGACGCCCGGCAGCGAGATCGGCGTGGGCGGCAGGCCTTGCCGCAGATAGGTATTGTAGGGAGTGTCCGTCTGCAGGTCTTTCTTGTGGAGATGACCGTTGTAGCCTTCGCCCATGCCGTAGATCACGCTCGGGTCGGTCTGCAGCGGCATGCCCGCGCGCAGCCGGTTCGTGAGCACCGCCGCGACGAGCGGCCGGTCGGTGGCGCGGCCGGTTTCCTTCTCGATGATCGACGCCATCGTCAGCGCTTCGTAGGGCGTGCGGTACGGCAGCCCTGTCGCGCGGCCATTCCACGCCTCGGCGAGGCGCAGCTGCATCTCGCGATACGCGCGGCGGTACACGTCGAGATCGCTCGTGTCCTTGTCGAACAGGTAGGTGTCGGGGAAGAACAGCCCCTCGCCATTGCCCGCCATCACGCCCGGCGCATCGGGCGGCACGCCGATCGCCTTCAGGATGTCCGCATCCGACATGCCGACGCTGTCGTGCTTCAGTGCCGGATTCGAATCGAGCTCGGCACGCATGTGTTTGAAGGTCCAGCCTTCGATGATGGTGGCGACGTACTCGTTGACGTCGCCGCGCGCGAGCTTCTGCAGCACCTCGTAGGGCGTGATGCCGGCCTTGAACTCGTAGTTGCCGGATTTGAGCTGCGTCTGCAGCCCGAGCACGCGCGTCATGATCACGAACAGCTCCGGTTCGACCGGCACGCCGCCGCGGATCAGCTGAGCCGTGACGCCGCGCACGCTGCTGTGCGGCTTGACCGTGACATCGAGCTGAGGGCTGGCGAGTGCGACCGGCGAATTCGCCCAGCGATAAACGCCAAAACCTGCTGCAACGGCCAGCACGACGAGCGTCGCGCCGGCGATGACACATTTCTTCAAGAGGGACATGAAAACGAGACCAGGGTGGACCCCATATAATATCGGAATTTCGATGCAAAGGGGCTTTCTCGCAACAGCTTGATTTGCCGGGTGAATCCCCCGCAAAGCCGCTCTGCGCTTGGGTTCTGGCTTGTGTGCGTCGTGGTTGGTTGTGGCCGGTAATGGCGCGTTGTGGTTGATCGTTAGTGTGCCAGTGTGCTAAAAAGTGTGCCACGGCACACCGCGAGAAACGCACTATGGCATCGATCACCGCGCGCACTGGCGCCAATGGAAAAACGACCTACAAGGCGCAAGTCCGCATCAGGCGGAACGGCATTATCGTACACCAAGAGACGAAGACATTCGACCGACGAGCGGCGGCCGACTCGTGGGGTAAAAAGCGCGAGGTTGAGCTTGCGCAGCCTGGGGCGCTCGAAGGGCCTAAGGTTAGTGACCCGCCGCTTTCCGATGTCATCAAAAAATACCTGTCGGAATCGAAGCGGCTGGCGTCCGGCAAGGTCAATGCCCTGACGCTGATCGCAGATGCTTCGCTCGGGAAGCTTCCGTGCTCGATGGTTACGCCGAACGCGATCATAGAGTATGGCCGTGAACAGGAAAAGAAGGGTAACAAGCCGTCCACTACGGCCAACTACCTGTCACACCTTCGAGCCGTGTTCAAGGTCGCACAGCCCGCGTGGGGCTATCCACTTCGCAAGGCAGTGATTATCGAGGGTAACGACGTCTTGCACGAGCTTGGGCTTTCGTCATCGTCAGACTCTCGCGACCGGCGTCCGTCGATCGAGGAAATTTCGCAAATCGTTGAATGGCTGTACGCTCGCTGGCTCAAACGCCAAGACACGGCGCCGTATCACCTGATGGTACTTTTTGCGATGTTCTCGGCGAGACGTGCCAGCGAAATCCGGCGCATGAAGTGGTCCGACATTGATCGTACGGGCTGTAGGCTGCTCGTGTTCGACATGAAAGACCCGCGCAAGAAAATCGGAAATCACGTATGGGTCGAAATGACCTATGAAGCGCTTCGCGTCGTGAGCGCTGCGCCTCGCGCTGGAGACGTGATTTTCCCGTATGGGAAAGCGGCTGTGAGCGGCGCATTCAAAGAAGCGTGCGACGCGCTCAAGATAGAGGATTTGCGGTTTCACGACCTCCGTCACGAAGGCGTTTCCCGCTTGTTCGAAATGGGTTTCAGTATCCCGTCCGTTGCCGCGATGAGCGGCCACAAGACATGGATTCACCTGAAACGCTACGCCCACATACGGGCATCCGGAGACAAGTACGCGCGATGGAAGTGGTTAGATTTGATTGCGCCGCTTCCGCAGCGCTTCAGTTGATTCCGCAAAGCTGGTTGCATTCCTTCACGGCCGCCGCCCGCTGAGCATCGATGTACGCGGCAAGGTCCGCGATGTGTACGCCTCGCGCGGTCTTTGCGCTTTTGTCTGCGCGCATCACAGGAAGCGCGATTTCCCCACGATTGATTTTGCGCGTCATATTGTGCGCGTCCAGGTGTGGAAAGTAGGCCGCCCGAACCTCATCGAGCGGAACCACTGCGCGGCCGTTGAATTGCGCCATCAAGAGAAATTGCGTGTTCATGCTGCGTGTTACCTGCCCCGCGCCAGCATCGCAAGCGCGCGATGCGATGCCAAATCGTTCCCGTACCCGTCGTATGTGCGACGGTCCCAATCGGCCGCTTTCGGCGGCTCCTGCTCCCTCGCCGTGATTGCGTCGATCGTCTCTTGCGGCGCACGGCGGTAGGTGAAAAAACCGCCCGCATACGTGCGCAGAACTCGACCCGACGTCACGAGCGCGCCCAGCGACTCCATGCATTCGTATCGCGAAAGCTCATCGACGCACCCCACGCGATCGAGCACGTCATCGCCCCCGTAGGCTTCCCCTTCCATCATCGCGGACAGCACGCCTTGTTCGTCGGTCCTAGTCATTGAACACCCGTTCCTGTGTTGGGACGTGCTCCAGCAACGTCCGCTGTGTGTCTATCAGCAAATCCATTTCACGGAATCCGAAGTATTCGAAATACTCGTCGTCCCCCATGTCGTGAATCCCTTCGCCGCTGTGCTGGTGATGGTGTCCGCATACGGGGATGGTCTGATAGTTGCTGCTCCTGCCCCATCCGCCCCGCCCTCGTATGCGGTGGTGTACAGCGGCCTGCATGCCGTCTACGTCATGCCCTAGCCGCCTACACACCGCGCACCCCAGCATCGCGACGCGCCCCATGTACCGCCTTTCTGCTGCTGTCGCCATTCACTACCCTCAAATACTATCACTTAAACATACCACTGTGATAGTTTTTATGCGCAAATTTTTTGACACGGTGCGTTCGCCAGAAAGACGGCGCGCGCGAATCCGCGAGGCGTAGCACTTCGGAAGTTTGCCCGCTCGGGTCCGGGTGGCGCTTTGTGAATGCGATCGTCTGGCGCCCCTAGCGTAGCGTCTCGCGCAACACTAGGCATCACGAAGCCGCCGCCCGTCCACAAGCACGTTTTCTTCGTGTAGTTGTCATCGGCGCAGTACGCGGTGAAATCGCACGGGTGGAACGTGTGAGAGGGCTTGCCAAAGATCGAGGCGAACACGGATACCGGATTCTCGAAGAACCATTTTGCGCCGGTCAGCATGGCGATTGTCCGGCACTGCTCCGCGACCAGCGCGGCCTTTGCCTGGAAATGCGGGTCCTTCTTGCGCTTCGAGGCGAACCATCGCGAGCCAGATACGGCGACGTCGGTGCACGGCGGGAACCCTGCGACGAACACAACGCGCTCATTCTTGATTACGTACAGCAACGCGGGCATTACCTCATCAATCGTACCTTTGATCCGGAACACTTGCCCGTCATCTTCGCTTCGCTCGTGTTGCGGGTCGACCATGACCACGCGATAACCCGCGTCAAGCCACGGCTGAACGAAATTCATCGTCAGATTGCACAGGGCAATCACAGTGCCTTTGCTCATTGCATGAATTCCTCGTATCCCTTCCCTGCCGGAATCCTGACGCCGTTCGTGGTCGCGTAGGCCAGCACGTATTCGAGTAGCGAATTCATCCGCGCTACGCCCATGTGCGCCGATGACTCGCGCACGTTCACGAACTCGCCTTCGATGCCGGGGATCAAGTCAACCCCGCGCTGTGTCGCCATGCTGTGGCCGCTAATCAACAGCGTTTTCCACTGGATCGCATTGAACACGCGGCCGTGATACTTAAGCTGTTTCGCGATCAACCCGAACAAGGCATGCAGAAACGCGTTCTGGCGGATTGTGCGGGTCGACGGCGCCAAGGTGAACACGGACCCATCCGGGGCGTCGACAAAGGCGTGTGCGGCTTCCTCGCGCGTCCCATCGTGCAGGATATATGTCACCTTATCCATTGCTGTTGCGCTCCAAAATCAAAAGCCCGTTTTTTGTTCGGCCGCATCGCTTCCACCCTGCCGCAATGAAGCAAAATCCAGGGTTCCTTGATTTGACCTTTTCCGAATCGACATAGGTATAATGCCTGCTACCAGGCCAGATGCAATCAGCAATTGCGTCCGCCTGTCGAATAAGGTGCGAGCTTCGATGCGGCGACTCGTTTCGAAAGACTGCGCAATTGACTCCTGATTGGCGCTCGCCAGTTCGAACGTCGATGCAATCATCAATGAATTTTCGCCAGACAAAGCATGCGTTTCCGCTGATGGTTCGAAAGACAAACTTTTCTCCTGGCCCAACGAACAACTTACGTTCCCGTCCATCCTTGTACTGATTTGCTGAGTAGTGCCGTTCATACAACTCCAAGCAATTCAGGTCGCCGTCTTTTGTGAGCCACCAAAGCGGCTCTATCGAATCCATGCTACCGGCTCCCCGAACGACAGATACTTGAGAATGCCGTCCCGCGCCTGCTCGAAGCCATGCGCGACGATGACGTAATAGCCCTTGGCGCGGAGCATGTCGTGTATCTGCTCTTGATCCTCGCTGACCACGCCGCCCTTTACGCGCTTCATTTCGATGCGTGCGCCGTGGTATGGTCCCATCGGCTCATCGATATTTATGTCGGGCACGCCAGGCGTCACGCCCTTGCGCTTCGACTGAATTCGCCCCAGCTTGCCAAGTTTGCCTTGACCGTTCGGCACGTGGTAGGCCAGAAGCTTCGGGAACGCCATTCTTAGCCAATCGAAGAATGCGATTTGTTCAGCGGATTCTAACGGTACGGCCCGCCCTTTTGACTGTGCGCGGCGCGGTTTCGGGGCTTTCTTCGCTGTCGGCTTCTGCGGTAATGGCATGTGACTTATCGGACCTTATGAAGTTGAAAAGCTCTCTGCGTGCTGCCTCTGCTGCCGTGTCTCCGCTAGCCTGCCGGATGCGATGAACGATCGTCTGAGCCTTTACGTAGTCACCGGCTCTACCGTCGCGCACCGCATCCATGAAGCGCCGCAGACACGCGGCCCGTTGCTGCTCGCCGTTCATCAGAACGCGAAATCCGGCTCAAGCTCCATTGCCGGTTCCTCGATCGGCAGGAACGACATGCGACGGTAGGCGCGATAGGCCGCGTCGGTGTCATCCATGCAGTACGCAGCAACCTCGGCGATACGGCCGGTGCGGATGTACTCCCAAACCTGGGAGCCGTCCATTCCTTCTGTCTTGCCCTGCACGCCCAGCGCTGCGCACAGCGCATCCAGCTTGATATTGTTCTGTGCGTCCCATCGCTTCATGGTGTCGAACAGGCAATCGTCCCAGGGCTTCGCGCGCATCGCATGCAGCAGGATCGCGGGCGGCTCGACGCCCAGGATAACGGCGCGCTTGAACAGGAACGGCAGATCGAAACCGCTGATGTAATGGCCGATGAAAACCGGCTGACGCATGTTGCACGCACTAAACGCCGACTCGATCGCATCGAACGCTTCGCGCAAAACAAGACCTTCGCCGAAATCTTCATTCCAGCTTGGGCTCCATATTGCCCGCGATTCGCCCGCACCGAACTTCAGGCCGATCACTGCAATCTGACCGCGTGCGCCGTCGAACGACGTCTTTTTGAGCGTTTCCTGTGCCGTTTCTTCGAGCTTTTCATCGCGGAACCGCGCAACCCATTTTTCGATGGCGGAATCCTTCGACGTGAACTTGATTTCGTTCGCGTCCGTCATGCCAAGCTCGCGGCATGCGCGCTCTTTCGTCATGTCGGACGGCGCCTTGAAGTTCTCGCGCAGATCGGCGCGAATTGCGTCCAGCGCTTCCGGGTTCTGGTCCGGAATCGTCTCCAAGTCGATACTGATTTCCAGCTTATCGATATGCATGGTGGTTTCCTTTGGTGGTGGAAAGAAAAAAGCCCGCTACGACTATCGCGGCGGGCTCTGTGCTGCGATGTATGAATATCATACTATCGCTATGATAGGTTTGCAAACTGTTTTTTTACGTCGTCGCCGCCGTGGTGGTCGACGCCGGTTGCGCTGCTGCCGTCGTTGCCGGGGCCGCTGCCTGCTCCGCGCCCGCCGCAACGCGGGCCGCTTCCGTCGCGGTGCTCTCCGCGTGTTCGAAGTGCACGACGCGTTGCAGGCGCGAACAGAGCGAGTGCGCCTCATCGACAAACGCCTTGCTCTCGTCCGTCACGCCCTTGAACATCGACTGATTGAGCTTTTCGAGCGACTGGCGCGTGCGAATCAGCAACTCCGCGCTGTTGGTTTCCACTTCGCTGATGATGGACATGCTTTCTCCTGGTGGTGCGGGTTGAACTGCGGTTATTGCTTGCTCATGGCATTGTCGATCGCGCCGCGTGCGGTCGTTGCCCATGCGACCTGAAAGCCGGTTGCATCCTCGACAACGAACCCTTCCGGTTGCTCGCCAACGGCCGCGCACTTTCGGCACGTCACGGACGCTGAAATCAGGTAATCGAGCCGCGTCGTGTCCGAATTCAGGGCCGCTTTCTTCGCGGGCTCGATATGCTTCGGCGTGGCCTTCGTCTTGCCCTGCGCCTTCGCCGTCGCTACGGCTTGCGTGAGAGTCGTAACGGCCTTCACGCCGTCTTGCTTCATCGTGCGCACCGCCGTGGTCGCGGAAACCTCGCCCGCCGTCACCATCTTGCGGATTGGCTCCGGAGCCGCTATCAGAGTGAGCGCTTGCGACACCTTCGTTACCGAGTACCCCAGGCGGCGCGCGATTTCCTTTTCTTCGATTCCGCGCAGCACGAGGCGCTTGATAACGAGCGCTTCGCCCATCGGCGTCAAGCGCTTGCCGTTGTTGTTCGTGATGAGGCCGAAAATCCGATCGTCTTCGGTCGTACCCTTCGCTTCCTGCACGACTGGCAAATTCTCGATGCCCGCGCCTTCCGTATTGGCGAGCATGACCGCCGCATACCGGCTGTGCCCGTCCTGAATGAACAGCGATCCGTCAGCGGCAGGCGCGATCACGATCGCTTTGTGACGCATGAATCCGTTAGCCTTGATGCTGTCGGCAAGCTCGCGAATGTGCTGCGGATATTCCGGGTCCGCCTCGCGTGCTTCGTTGAAGCCAGGGCGAACCGAAAGCGCGTTGACCGGGACCATGTAGCCGTCGAACGTCCCTTCCTTCACTGCTCGAATGTGCTCGCGGCCGCCCGCTACGAATTCTTCTACTTGTTGCATGTCGACTCCATAGGTGGTGAAGTGGCGACATGATAGCATATCGCCGCGATAGTACAACGCTTATTGAAGCCCGGTAATCTTGCGGATTGCTTCGAGCACGTCGCACACGTGCCGTACATTGGTTCGCTTTTTGGCGTGGTCGCTGAGCGCGTCCGTAATCTCGCCAGCACCAGGCAGACGGAACCGCGTTACGGGCTTCGTATTGCGCTCTTCGGTTGCGCCGTGCGCGTGCCCAGCATCCAGCAAATCGAGCAACGCATGATCGATCGTATGTCCGACGCGCTCGCGCAATGCAGGGTCGGTTTCCGGTGAGCCGCGTTCGGCGCGAATGACGTCAGCGGGCCCGCCCTCGTATTCGTCGCCTGCCTCGATCCGATCCCATCCGGTCGGCGCGTACGTGTATGCGCGCTCGACAATATGCGGCGGCTCGTCTTGAACTGGCTCCTGCGCGGGTTGCGCAGCGGCCAATTTCGCACGCAGCACAACGTTTTCCGCTTCGAGTGCGGCGGCCTTCTCTTCGGCTTCCTTCCGCGCTGCTGCCGCTTCTTCGTCGCGCTTGAGCTGGGCCTCCCGTTCGGCGGCGCGCTTCGCTTCAGCCTTACGGTTTTCCTCGGCCTTGATTTGCGTGTCGTAACCAGCCTTGAGCGTGGCGAGGCGCGCCGTGTAGACCTTCGCGAGCGCATCAATCTCGCGGCCTGCCGTCAGGTGAGGCTCTTTCAGTTCGACGCGTTTAAGCTCGATGCTCGAAATGTGTTCCTGCACTTCCTGGCGGTCTTTGCGCGCCGCCTTATCGCCCGCCGTCGTGGTGCAGTCGTGGACGACGCCCTTATGCCGCTTCTCGAAGGCCGCTACCGCTTCCTCGATCGCGGAGAACGCCTGCACATGCGTCGATACTGCCGTCGTTTCTTTCGTGGTGGTTGTCATTTAAAAACCCCTTCAATTCTTCGTCGGTATAGTTCCGGTCGTGGAAATCTGCATCGCCTAACACACGCATGGCCCCGTTCGCCCTGTGATGGCAGTACAGTGAGCCGCGCCGATGGGTGAACCAATAACCGGCGCACACGCAACCCATGCCGGTAAGGCCGGTATTGCGCTTTTGCATCCATGCGTCTATTCGGTAATCCCGAGCGCCACAATTGCACGCGGGTTGCGTCTTGTACTGTTCCGGTAGCAGGCGAAGCACGCGCCGTGCTTCACACTTTCGACACCGCGCGTGAAACTTCGCCATTATCTGGAGTCCTTACCGGTCAGAACGGAATATCATCGTCAGGGAACCCGCCGCCGTTACCGGGCGCGTTCGGATGGCCGCTATTGCCTCGCGAAGCGTTGGCGCCGCCGTTGCGCTTCAACGGCTTATCCTTCAGTGCGGCGATGAGTTGTTCCAGTTTTTCCGGAACCGTCTTGTGCGCGATAATCTCGCTCGCGGTCAGGTCATCGGCGGGTCGGTAGAATCCGACGATTTCCGGCTTCCAGTACGTGCCCTGGCCGTCCTTTCGCTCTTCCTCGACCATGCGAACCAGAATTCCGACTTCCGGCCCGATAAGTTCCGCGAACTGCTCCATTTCCTTCGAAACTTCCTTCTGCTGCTCGCGATCCCACACGAGCGAAGCGCGCCGAGCCGGTTTGATGTTGAATGCGCCGGTTACCGCGAGCAGCGCCATCACCAGGTCAAATCCGGACCATTGAGCGCCTGCATCGTTGTGCGTCCAGATGGACGCAGAGAGCTTTTCGCCGTTCTTGCTTTTGAAGTCGAACCCGATTCCGTGCGCTCCGGTGCGGTCGCTGTAGAGCTTTTCTGCGCGGGAGAACTTGCCGACGTAAGGCCCCTTTTCGTTGATGAACGCCGATCGCTGATCGGCCTTCGTTGCGTTCGCCGTGGTTGCCTTGGTGAGTGCGTACATGTCGTTACCTCAGGTGGTTAGGTGTTGGTATTGTAGACTACCGCAACGATAGTCTACAAGCGGTTTTTTAGGCCGGCATGTTGATTTCGTAGTAGTCGCAAATCGCGGCATCCACTGCGGCCAGGTCGTTCGGCACCATGTCATCGGCAAACATGCCCATCGGCGCCTTTACCGTCGTGCGGCCGTTGTTCTTCGTGATGAACACGTTTTCGCGGTCGACAACATCGGCTTGCAGCACGATCGTAACCATGCCTTCAAGGCATACCTTGTCGTCCAGCATCTTGCCCAGCGTCTTGCACTTCGTCCGGCCGTCGTCGGATTCCTCCGTGTGCGACATGATGAACACGCGCACGTCATCCGGGAGCGCTGCCGCCGCGTTGATAATGTCCCAGGCGCGCCGACCAATGTCGTTGAACTTGTCGTAGCCCTTCTCATCCACGCGGCGCATGAACTCGTTTGCCATCGTGTATTGGAAGTCGTCCACCACGATCACCTTGCGTTGCGTCTTCTGCATTGCCTTGATGATCGATTCCGCGTGGTCGGAAACGAGGATGTTTCCTTTCGGATTCTCGCGGCCAAGGTAGTCCCAGCCCAACGCCTTACCCTTGAACGGGAGCGCTTTACGCAGCGCTTGGATAAGCAACGTCGAACTCGGTTGTAAGTTCCGTAGTGACGTGCTTTTGCCCGCGCCCGACTTGCCCAAAATAAACGAAACGGTAGCCATTTAAACCCTCGATTTGCTGTTGCTGTTCGCACTCCCATTGGTGGTGGAGCGCGGCCTGTTCGTCATCGTGTTCCATACATTCCTCACTGCATGAAATCAATGATAGGCTATCTTGATGATAGTTGCAAGCGGCTTTTTTAATTGCATGCGAGCCAGCTAACCAGCACGCAAATCAGAGCCGCCGCCGTCCACGTGCCGCCGATTACGATCACGTCGGCACGCCGGATTCTCCGAAGTGCGCGCATCACTGGAGCACTCGACGCACGAGCTTGGCGGCGCGATTGCCTACCATCGCAAGCCAAGAATCGACGCGGCCCGCGTGGCGCGTTACCTCGTCGTCCACATCGATCGCGAGCGAAAACAGTTCGCGTGCAACGATGATTTGCCGCTCGACTTCCTCGACGTTATGCTGCGCCGTCTGGAGTGCGCGAACGCTTGCCGCATCCTTCAACAGATCGCTGTTTGCCTGTGCGATGCGCAGGTTTGCTTGCGTTGTTGCGCGTGCTGCGCGGAACAGTTCCGCGAACACCGGATCGGACGTGAAACCCATCTGCTGTTCTTTGATCGTCGGGCGGTTGCCGTTGCCGCCGCTCTGCGCCTTGGCGAGGGCGGTTTGCAGCGCTTCGGAAAATGCGGTCATGGTGGATGCTCTGTGTCTGGTGGAAATTGGCCGCGCAATACGGCCGTGAGGGTTAGCCGATGTGGTAGTAGCTTCGAACCAAGAGCGATGATGCGCTGGGGGAAGTGCGAATTCGAATACGTCCGCCTCGCTCAGACAGCGTTTCGGACAGCGCGCCGTCAATGAATTTGAGCGCTTCATTGCGGCTCACCTTAATGCCTTGGCAGGTGCGAAAGCACTTGCCATCGTCGCCATCAATTGGTAGTTCAAGGTGAGCCGTAACGAAGAATCGAGCGCCGCCCGGTGCATTGCGGATCATCTTGAGTGCGCTTGCTCGATCCAGCGTGTGTTCAGTGCGTTCCATAGCGTTCCCCTGTTGGTTTCGTGCTGCGATGGGATGAATAATAGGCTATCTTCATGATAGCCGTCAAGCACGAAAAATATCAGGGCAAACACCTACGCGGCGCGCTGTGCGTACCCCGCTTGCTTGAACACCTTGTGGATCGCTGCGTTCGCTTCCTCGCCGAGCTTCGCGAGTGCGGGCCGGATTCGTTCGCACGCCTTCTCTGCGCCCCGAGTCGTCACGCCGGTATCCTTCGCGATCCGGATCAACGGCGGGCAGTACCCGGCGCCGAAGATGAATTCACGGTCGATCACTGCGCGCAGCAATTCCGGCTTGCGCGCCATCGGGCGGAAATGCTCAGCGAGCAGGGTAAGCGCCTCGTCACGGGCTTGCCCTGGTTCGTCGTAGGTGAGCGTAAGCCATGCGGCCTGCAACGGCGTGACGGCCTTCTTTGCCACTGCCAGTATCCAGGTCGCTTGCTGGTAGCGCTCGCCCGTGCTCAGCTTGTCGCGCGTCGTGCTGCCTGACGTCGGGACGCCGTACTTCGGCGACTTGACCGCGTTCGCGAGCGCGATCGTATCGAACGTGGCTTCAAGCGCTTTGTCTACCGTCTTGAACAGGTATTCGCGGTGCTTCATCGGTCAGGCTCCCGGAAAGATTGCAACGACCGGCCGCACGGTGCGAAGCGTGAGGGGGTCGGTGGTGGTGAATGCAGAGTTTTCCGCGTGACCCGACTCGATAAGCTCGCCGACGCGACCGCAAACGCTCGACAGGGCGAATCCGGTTTGACGGGCAATGTCGGCGCGCGTGAGGCCTTGCGGCGTGTCGTTTAACAGGTTCAGAATCCGGACGCGTTGCGCGTGCGCTGCACCGCTATCCCGCTGCTGCTGCAACGAATGGCTTTGTGTGGATGACATTAGAACTCCCCCATTGCGCGCACGGCGGTGCGCTCGCTTTGCCAGTCGAAAGGAATCACGCTCGCACGCTCGCGCATACGATCCGCGATGCGCTCGCCAACGTATTCCGCAAGGTCCGCCTTGCTCAGGTTTGTAATCAGGATCGTTGGGCGCGCGTTGCAATAGCGCTGGTCGATTACGTTCGTCAGGTGCGCCTTTACATCGTCGGTTGCAGCCTGAATGCCAATCTCGTCCAGGATGAGCAAATCGACTTCGCCATAGATGCGAAGCATTTCGGCCGTGCCGATCGGGGCATCGCGGCGCATGCAGTCGCGCATGCGACTGACAGTCTTGAACGCCGTTTCGTACATGGCCGAATGCCCGCGCGCCATGATGGCGCTAGCAGCGGCGATAGCAAGGTGAGATTTCCCCGTGCCAGTGTTCCCGAGCAAGAGCAGCATCGTTCCGCGATCCAGGTGTTTCAGAAACGCGTCAGCGAACGCTTTGCACTTCGCGTGCGCCGACGACTTCGCCGGGGTGTCGCACCGGTAGCTGTCAAACGTGCGATCAACAAACCCGCGCGGAATACCTGACGCGGCGAAACGCTTTTCGATTCGGTCCTGTCGCTCGCGGGCTTGCTCTGCCGCCTCGCGCGCCGCGCGCTGGTCCGCTTCATCCTGGGCGCACTGCCCGCAGTGAGCCATGCGGATTTGCAACGGCTCGCCAGTCTCTTCGTGCCGCTTCGCAAAGGTGAGCGTGCGCACTTCGTACACGCCATGCTTGGCACACGTTCTCGTTTCGGTGGTGGTCAAAACGGAATCTCCTCGTGATCGAACTCGACGCCAGAATGCGATGGTACTGCAAGACGCGACTTTTGTCCTATCGTCGCGATAGTGTTCGAAGGCAAACCTTTGGGCATGAAAATGCCGGTCCATTGATTCCGGATGCTCGTGTCCAGAATTTCGACGGGGCTGTGCCCGATCTTCGCCGCGTCGCCCAGCAACCGCAACTGCATTTCAACGGCGCGCTTTGCAAGGGGCTTGCGAATCTCGGTGCGATAGGCGCACCACTTCGACCACGCATCGGCTGGCACGCCTTCCGGCAGTTCGACCGTACGCGCGTCGAAGCGCTTAACCTCAATCTTTGCTACGGCCTCAGTCTTTACTACAACATCAGTACTTACTAGTAGCGGATTTGCCGGATACGGCTGATCCGGATACGGCAAACCCGGAAGCGGTGCCGTGTCCGGATTTGCCGGAAGCGGTGCGTCGCATATTTCGCTCACGAAATAGTCAATCCCGCCGAACTTCCCGGCGTCGTTTTTTCCTTGCTGGCGAGTGACATAGCCAGTCTCGATAAGCTCTTGCAAGACGCCATAGACCGAATCACGGCCGCTGGGCTTTGCTGACTCTGCCGTCTCGTTGATGAGTGCAGACACGTTGACGGACCAGTGATCCGGCTTCCCGAGCAGAAAAATCAGCATGCCTCGCGCACTCCACGATAGCCGCGAATCCTCGCTGATTTTTTTGTCCAGGATATAGAAATTCCCATCGGGTCTAGCTGCGCGAACGATAGCCATATGTGATCGGTCCCTCACTTCGATTGTTGAATTGCCTGCCCGCAGCACGGGCAGATTTCCCGCCCTGCACGCAAGTCCAGATCAAGCCCCGTGAGCCTCATGGCGGCCTCTGCGAACCGCTCTGCAAACTCTTTGCTCGCGCCGCGATGGCCGTTCGCTAACAGTTTGAAATAACCGTAACTGCTGCCTGCTTCGGCGCAGACTTCGCGCATCACTTCTGGCCCTACCTGCCCCCAAAATTCTTTTGCGTTCATGTGTTTAGCTCTCTTGGTGGTTGTAAAACTATCGTCATGATACGTTACAAAAGTTCGCTTGGCAACGTTGCTCTAAAAATCTGATTGCAATCTGTCCCGTTTACAGTACCCTTGTGCTATTGGCGCTAGTGCCGTCGATTTTTGGGGAAAGGATTGTCATGGACGTTACGCAAATCAGAAGAAAAAACTACGAGTTCCTATTTGACCGCTTCAAGGAAAGCGTTTGGGCGCGCAGCCCGAGCGAACCGGAGCGCGGCATGCTTAAGCTTTTTGCATCACAGCTAGGGTTCTCAGACGCCTACCTGTCGCATATCAATACGGGCTATCGTGAGATAGGGCTCAAGACGGCGCGAAAGATGGAGAAGGCGCTTAGACTAGCGCATGGCTGGATGGACGTTCTGCACGATGATAGCGCGGGCGGATTCGATCCGGCCCCGGCCGCCAATCGCGCCCCGGCCCCAGCAGCCGCGTCTATGGCTGGAACCACTGGAGAACAGGCGTTTATTGATGCCGCCGTGAAACTGTACCGGGAAGACCCTAATGCGGCCCAATCGGCATTACTTGCTGCCTTCGCTGCGCGCTTTGTAACAAACTGACCGACCCTGTTGCATCTGCTTACATTTCGCGATAGTTTACTCCGGCGGTGGTGATAGCCGACGAAAAACAGGACCGAGGATAAACGATGCAAGCTGGTGTAGAGGTGGCTGTGGGCGGCGCTCCGTTGGCGCTTATGGCTTCGGAGCCGAAGCGTATGGAGTGCCCGCCGCTGGGAGAGGCGGAGTTTGTGCGGCTGTTGACGGCCGTTCGGGATGAGGATCGAGGGGGTGTGTTGTTGCAAATTCGCAACGCAGTGAAAAAAGACTAACATCGCGATAGCGGAGTGTGGACAGGCTGGTTCGGTATTTGATAGTATTTATGCAAGTGCTCGAAATCCGTAACGGATAGCGAGCGGCACAGAAGGGCGCAAACCTAACGGGTTCGGCGCCCTTTTGCTTTTCCAGGGAACGCACAAGGCGTGCGGCCGGACTGTTAATCCGTGTGAGGTAGGTTCGATGCCTGCCCCTGGAGCCAAGAATTCGATAGCGGGCGAGCCAGATGGGACGGCAACGGGTTTTGATCCCGTGATTGACTAGGTTCGACTCCTAGGCCCGCCGCCAGTTACCCAAAGACCCGCGTGATACCCGGGCGGCGTGATTCTCCTAAGGAATCCCTTCGGGTCGGCGCTCGCTGCGCTCAGTGTGCTGCCGCGTTGGGGTGGCAATGTGGCGCGCCAAGTGGCGAGCGCCGACCCGAAGGCTTCGAGGCCCGTAAATGCGGTGCAATGATCGGAACGACAGGAGGCGCTATGCGCAAGTAGCCATGCTTACTCTGATCCGCCCACGGGATGTGGGGATGTGACAGGCGAGTTACCGCGCATCGGCCTTTCGATTGGGAGCGGGTACTTTCTGCTAGGCGAGCAGTTAGCGCACAAGTTGAGCCATGACGAGCGATTGATAGCTGTACACATACGCGAACGCGTTTGCATTGCCATGCAGAAAGCCGTCTGTGTGATGGCTGGATGACGATCTTATGGACGCCTGGAGCGTGCCTGAAGCGTCACCAAAATGAAGTGATGTAGCCCGCTCGCCCGCCCTATCCCCATAGGGAACGCGAGTCGGGCAGGCATCAATACCAGTCGGCCAGTTCTGCCGCGTCTTGCTCTGCATCTTCGGCCAACAAGCGCGCTTCCTCGCGCTGCTCATCGGTAAGCACTTCGTCGCGTTCGTCGCTCATTGCGTCGTAACGGCGTTGCAGGCTATCGAAGTTCATGATGTTGTTTCCGCGTTGGTTATCTTCGTGCGATGACTAATACTATCATCGTG
Source organism: Paraburkholderia phosphatilytica (assembly GCF_003443895.1). Classification (GTDB taxonomy): domain Bacteria; phylum Pseudomonadota; class Gammaproteobacteria; order Burkholderiales; family Burkholderiaceae; genus Paraburkholderia; species Paraburkholderia phosphatilytica. The sequence goes on from NZ_QQOA01000012.1 coordinate 61,825, forward strand.
ATAGCCTAACACGCAAGCGCCATCATCCACCAGGAGAAACCATCATGCGTGCTCGCATTGCTGAGTATTGGCACTGGCTCTTTCAGTGGGCGGGGTTCCCGCTCAGTGGTCCGGTTCCGCACGGTTCCGCGCTGCATCGCGCCCTGTGCTACGGGTGGGCGCTTTGACGCCCGCATTGCTCGCGCGTATAGCGCACGAGGCCGCACGCGCAGCGCATCACGACGCCGATTCGATGCCGTCGTGGGAGAACGAAAGCCCGAACGCGCGGGCTGCTGCGACGTACATCGCTGAAAAGGTGATCGCCAACAAGGCGACGCCGGAATGGCTGTCGCTGGTGTTCCCCGATGGTGACGACGTCGCACAGCGTGTGTTGCTTGGCGTGTTCGCGGCCGCTATCCCGGTGGTAGTTGAAGACACGCCGGAGTCGGACGAAGAGCGCGCCGAACGCCTCGCGCTGGAGAAACGAAACCGGATCGTGAGCCCGCGAGTCACTGAGCGGGAAGCGCCTGGCGAGTGCAAAACGATTTCACCAACCCTTTGACGGCCTGACGCCGTGAGGACAATCCACCCATGAAAGACCTCGCAACCGCTGCATCCGCCTTTGCGCACGCTGCGCACGGCGCCGCTGGGCAGTTCCGCAAGTACACGGGCGAGCCGTACATCGCGCATTGCGCAACCGTGGCCGCGCTCGTGACGCAAAGCTCGCACGCGAGTCCCGAGACGATCGCCGCCGCGTGGCTGCATGACGTCGTTGAAGACTGCCCGAACATCGACGCGGGCATGATCGAGTACTTCTTCGGCCCGACCGTCGCGAAGCTCGTTACCGAGTGCTCGCACATCGATCGCACGAACGATCCGCGCAAACTGAACCGCTTCGAGCGCATGGCTATCGAGCTTGCCCGCGCTGCGGACATTTCGCCGGAAGCCAAGACGATCAAGCTGGCCGACCTGATCGACAACACGTCGAGCATCGCCGTGCACGATCCGAAGTTCGCCAAGGTGTACATGGCTGAAAAGCGGCGCCTTGTGAATGTGCTCGTGGGCGGTGATCGCGCGTTGTGGGCGATGGCTGCTAGCCAGGTCGCGAACTACTTCGCGGTGCAGCCGACGAACAGTGTGCGCGTGACGCCTGCCGCCGCGACGGTGACGCTGGACGGCGGCCAGACGTTCACGGTGACCGGGAATCTCAAGTTCGCCGACGTGCACACGAAGGCCGAACAGGCGGAAACGACGGCGCCCGATGTGGTTCCGGCCTCGCAATCGGGGCTCGTGAACGCCGCCACTCCGCACGATCCGGAGAAGTGGTATCCGGGAACGCAGACGCCGCCGAAGGATGGGATTTACGAACGCAAATTTGCGGATGGCAGTGGAACCCATCTCCCATACGCCAAGTTCGCGGGCGGCCAGTGGCATCCGAAATGCAGAACGATCGATCAGACGCGCTCTGACACGCAAGCAAGTGTCTGGCAATTCGACAATGCTGGCGATGAATGGCGCGGCCCCGTCGCCCCGCTGCGCGATCCGAACGCATGGCAGAAAGGCGAAGAAAAGCCGACTGAAATCGGCGTGTATCAGCGTCGGTTCGGTGAAGGCGTGAGCACCATCTACTCGCATTGGGACGGCTCCCGGTGGGGCTCGTATGGCCCGAGTGCCGAATTAGCGGAAAGTTACCGTTACAGCAGTTCCGGCGAACAATCGCTGGACTGGCGCGGCCCGGTGTCGGCTATCACCGATGGTTCGGTGCGGTGGAATTGACCCAATGCCTCGCTCTGCTATCACACGGATAACGCTGGAGATTGAGCGAGACGGCCGTGTGCATCGCTACCCGGTGAATACGGCCGTGATGCTGCCGCCTCGTGAGCGCCACTACACGGGATTCTTGTATCACGGTATGCCGCTCGATGTGATGCTCTACGGCGTCGACCCGAAAGCGGCCAAGCACGTACAGCCTGGCTGACAAGTCAAGGGAGAGAGGTAAGCGCACTACGTTGGACGACAACCCGGCACGGTTCGGGATTGGTGTAGTCCCCTGTGCGCGTGGAGACGCGATCTTTGCGGCGTCGCGTCCGATGGGTGTGATTCGGCTTGCTCAGTCGTGGCATTGACCTGTGTCGGCTGTCTATGGCCGTAACGCTCATCGCGCCGCCTCTCTCCCACCTAACAACGGGGAATCCCATGAACGTGCTCGAAACGTATCTCCCGGCGTTCATTCGAACCGGTCAGACAGGTCAACACGAGTGGATGAGCATTCGCAGCCAAGGGAGCACGGTTATCCACATTGCAGACCGGAAAGCATGGCGCGAACGCAGGGAGGCGCATGAAAGCAACCATAAATGAAAGCGGAACCCTCGTTATCGAGGCGGAAACGGGCCTAGAAACGTTCGCGCTCAAGAAGTGGAGCGAGGGTATCAAGTGGGATGCGGCGAGCGCGTTTGGCGTGCGTATGTGGCTTGAAGGTGCACCCGCCGATCGTCATTCCGGCATCGAGCCGTTATCCCGGAACCAAAGCCCATGACCCAGGCGCGCGCGGATGGCGATTTGCGTATCGGCCCGGATGGTGAGGTTGTGACGATGAGCGCGGAGGAAATGGCCGCGTACATTGCGGCCACATTGCGGCGCACGTTTCTGGAGTGTCCGCATCCCATCAATCGGGAGCGGGCGACAGAATGCGCGATGGTCGTGTCTCATCACTTCTATCTGCCTGTTCGCCCGTATTTTGTCTTAACTGTCCACCTACAGGAATCGTATGGCCCGTCAACCGGCTGAAATCCGCGCATTCGTGCGCAACCAACGTCAGTTCCACGAGCGTATGCGCGCGGTCCACATGGAAGCGCGCCAGCGTATGCGTAAGAGCCCGATCCGGGTCGCGGTCGAACTGCTGTTCATGCATGCTGGAGTGCGCCATGTCGGCGCCTGACGTACTTCTGAGCGCGGTGAACATACCGCGCGCCAGAGCGTTCCATCCGCTAGACGGCTTCACGCTTGGCGATGACTGGATATGGCACGAGGATGACGCGCACTATCTGGCGCGCGCCGACAGCCTCTTGTCCAGCATCCTTGCTCGTGTGCGGGAACTGCGCGGTTAAAAGCAATTTCCGCTCGCAGACTATCTTCATGCGAGCGGAACGTTTCTTTCGGCAGCGCGGCGCATCGCAAGAATTCACTCTCAGATGCCGTACCGGCGAGATAGTTCGTAATCCGCTTCGCTCTGCTCGTGCGGTTCCTCTCGGTATTCCGGCTTATGCTCGCGGCAGTAGTTTCGGTTTTTGTGCCGATAGATAGCCGGTACGCGAGCAGATTTTGATCCTCCGCACACGCAGCAGTACGCCTTCCCGCCCTTCTGGATCATCTTGGGTGTAATGCGCTTCATTGGAGTCCCTATGCTGATGGTTGAAATGCGGGGCATCGACGGCTCCGTCGTCCGCGTGCCGATGGTTCCCGGCGTGCCGAACCCGCCGACGTTCGAAAAGGTGCGCGAGCCCACGCCCGAACAGGTCGCCGCGTACATGTCGACGCTTGAAAGCGAGCATGTCGACGTGGACGAACTGTGGTGCGACCTGTGCGGCGACGTGTGCGTGCGCTACCGCGAGCAGTATCGCGAGAGGCGCGACTAATCAGCGTACATCGCCCGGTGAAGCTCCAGCCATTCCGGCTTGAGTGCTGCTACTTGCTGTTCTGCCCACTTCGTGACGTGCGAGATATGCCAGCGCGGACGGCGCGGAGCGTGCTTGTACGGGCCAAGGCGCACGGTAAGGCGGTTCGCAACGTAGTTGCACACGTACAGCACGCCGCCGACCGTGACAGAAGCGACCCATCCACTACCGTCGCTGTACGTGGTGTTCTCGATTACCTGCATGACTGGCTCCGGTTTCGTTACGGTAGAGCCAGTATCAGCTATCGCAATGATAGCGTCAAGCACTTTCTCACATGCGCACCTACCCGTGGCCTTACCGCTTGCGACGCGGACACACGGGGTAGCCTAGTCGCAGGGCTCGCGGCAATTTGACCGTCGGGTGCGCAGTTGAGAGAGCGTCTAATCCCGCGCATCTGCTGTTGCCGGTGCAGCGGTGGCGAGGATGGCGCGGGCATTCGCCATGTCGGTATCGTAGTCCGGCCTTTGCGGCAAAAACCCGGCCTCGATCATCCGGTACATGAACCGCTGTACCTGCTCGTCGCTCAGCGCCTGCTGCCCGGTCTGGGTTGCCCGTCGCCCCATTGGCAACGTGGCATCTGAGATCGGGTGACCGAGCGCCCAAAGAAACATGCAGAAGTTCGCCACATCGCGCGGGTCGCCTTTTTCGACGTGCTCACGCAGCATGATCGACAGTTCGGTGGGGTCGCACTGCTCCCATCCGCCTCTGCCTTTGTCGCGCGCTTGGGCCAACTTCGCTTTCATAGCGGCGCAGAACCGGTCTACGGCAGCATCGTCGGAATGCTGCCTGGTCGGGGTTGGCGCGAGTGCGTTTTTAAAAGTCGCTGCGCCGACAAATTGACTGGTGCCGTCTGAGAAAGCAATTTCAGTCTGGCAAACGTCTTGATAAACAGTAACGGTGGTGATTCGCTTTGTCGGCACAGCGCGAGCTTGCCACGCATCCCACTGACTTACGAAGCAAGCACACCGATAGGAATTCTCCCAGCCGTCGCGCACTGCGTATTTCGTACCATCCCACTCGACGCCGGATGGCATGGCGAATTTCGCCTCGAACGCTGCCCGCTCATCCGCCCCGCTCACCGGCGAGGGTGCGGGCGTGCAGTCGGGGCACGGAACGCCGCCTTCGTCAGGCGCATAGTAAGAAGGGCCTCCGATCATGCCGTTGCCGTTGCAGGTCGCGCACGTGCGTTGCGGGTAGCGCTGTCCATTGCTCATTGCTGCTCCGTGGAATAAAAAGCGGGCGCCGTACTGGCCGCCCGAAACACACACGCGGTTGCCCGCGCGAAACTCACCTGAGAGGGTGATCGTTGCCCGCGCAATGCGGGCGCTGTTGTCAGAATTTCAGTGGCTCATTCGGCCCGTTACGCCCGGTTTCGAGGTTGAACGCCTTTACGAGAAAGGCTTTTGACGAATCGAAATTCGGTGCGGATTCGGGATGGCAATTCACGCCGTACCGAAAGAATCCATCGGTAAAGTACACAGGCCGGTCGCCGTGCGTCGCGATCATGTGTTCAAGTGCCTTAATCATTTCTGAACACGTCAACGTCTTGCGGTCCATCGTCGTTCCCCTGTTGGTTACCGCACGCGGCGGCCTTCAAAGCGATAGTCGCGCACGGTAATGTCCGCGAACGTGCGCACGGCTTCCCACTCCGTATCGGCCCACTCGTAGCCGATCCGCTTTCCGTTGAACAGGATTTCGTACTTGTGCATGGTTCGCTCCGTGCGCTGCGTTACTGTGATGCTATTGTGCGCTATCATTGCGATAGCCGTCAACTGTTTTTTCATCTAGGGAGATACCCGCATGCGCAAATTCAATTTCCGGTACGTGTCGCCCGTCGTGGTGTGTCGCACGATCACCCAGGCGCAGAAGGATCAAGCGGCGGCGCGTCGCGGGGACAAGCCGAACGGCAAGCGCCCCGCTCGATGAGCCCGATTCTGGCGGCAGGCGCGCGGATTCTCGCCGAATGCATGCGGGCCATGCGCGCGTCGCAATACGATCGTAGCCGCAACGTCGCGCAATGGAAGTGCGAGCGGAACCGGCTGCTCTATCACTGACCTATCAACCACCTTGGAGCATCCACCTATGCGGAAATCAACTATCGTCGGCGCCCTGCTCGCCTATTCGATCGTCGCGGCAGCAGCCGTGCACGCCGACACGAGCAGCCTGCACGTTGTGGCGCAATACGAGTTACCTGACCCTCAGTCGATCTGGAAGGGCGACTACAACACGGTGTACGTGATCGAGGATGCGCAACGCAATGTGACGTGCTATTTCGCGCACGGCCACAGGGACGGCGATTTCGGTATCTCGTGCCTTCGAGGGGTGAAGTGATGTCCGACTATCAAGCTCGCGTGATCGAGGAATTCGAGGAACTGAGCGACCGGCTCGTGAAGTTGCAAGCGTTCATCACGTCCAGCCCTGTGCACGCAGCATTGCCGGATGACGAGCGCACGCGCCTGGCCGCTCAGTGCGCGGCCATGACGACGTATGCGTACGTTCTTCTGGAGCGGATCAAGGCATTTGGAGGGTTGGCGGCATGAAACGTCTGAACGTAATTCGATTCATCGCGCATTGCGCGTTCTGGCTCGCCCTGTCGGTGCTGTTCAAGCCGTCGTTCGGCGTGCTCGCGGCCCTGTACGTTCTGTACAGCATCCGGACGTACTGCCTGACGCGGCAGATTGACGATGCGGAAAAGGCGGCTGCAAGGCTCCTGGGCGGACGCATGGAGTCATACGCGACAGGATGGCGTAGCGGCCTTGAAGCGGGCCGCATGGAGCGCAGAGAAGCCGATTTCGAGGCCGGGAAGCGCCACGGCCTGATGGTGAACGCGAAACGCCTATCCATGCTGCGCGCGTACATGGCGTGCTACCTTGGCACGACGCCGGAAATGGTCGATAAGGCGCTTGGAACGGCCGTCTAGACCGCTGGTCCGTGCGTGATGTAGAGCGCCGCCGCGAGCATGACAGCGGCGAGCGCCAGCGTTCGCAATGCGATGCGTGTGATTCGGTTCATTCAGCCCCCAGGGATGGTGTTCCCGGTCGTTTGCCGGGTGTAGGACGTCATGCGATGCCAGTTCATGCCGTCGTACCAGTATTCGGTCAGCGTCGCCGTGTCGTGGCACGGGTTGGCCTTCGTGCAGGGCTTTCCGTCCGCGTGCGTCTCGGTCATGTGGGCGTCCGCCAGTAGCTTCCGCTGCTCGGGCGTAGGCCCGCTATCATCGGCGATGCTCGCGGCGGTATGCGCCTTGTCGGCGGCTATCTGCGCGCCGCATTGCTGGTGGTACTGGTTGAGCGCCGCGACCCGCTTCGCTCCCGGCCAGCTATCGAAGCTCGGGATAGTGCGCGGGTCGGTGCAGTCGGCATGCGCCTGGATGGATGCGAGCGCCACGAGCGCCGCGAGCGCCGCGAAAATGTATTGTTTCATGACCTTTCCCCGGTAACGGCCGGAAAGCATTGTACGTCATTCTTCGTGTTCGTCGGTAATCGTATCGAGCGCGGCACGAGCCCGCTTGACACGCTCCGTGAACTTGCTTTCCCGCCCTGCTCCGGGCAGTTTTTCACAGTAGTCTACGAACGATCGAAGCTCGGCTATCACATGGCGCTCTGCCTTGCGTGCTTCCTCAAGTTCGGTCAGGCGGCGTAAAGCCTGTTGCACGCTGTCGAACAGGATTTTGCTCGGGCGTAGCGTCTTGTACGTCTGTTCCAGCACTTTCCGTATCGTTTTCATGGTCTGATCGCGTAAGTATCGTGCTGGTATCTACACTACCCTGGCGATAGTATACGTGCAAGCACTTTGTGTGAGCGCTCGCACGTATGCTCGTCAATCGTACCAGGCCTCGATTTCTGCCTCGAATGCCTCGCGCGGTGTGCTGGTGAATTCGTCTCGGTTTTCGTGGCAGGCTATAGCGCACGCCCAGGCGTTTCGCAAAGAGCAGCCGATCACGAGGAAATGACGGGCGCAACGGGCGATCCAGAAAAGGCGCCGCACGGTCAGACCTCGATTTCGACCGGGACGGCGACGGCCAGAAGGCGAGCCCCGTTGATAGATGCGTCGTGCTTCGCATCGGCTTCGACCTTGAATGCACACGATTCGAACGCGTGCCGGGTTTTCATGTTCACGGCATAGACATTCAGGTACACCGTGGACTTTTCCGGCGCCATGAACAGGTCGTGATCGTGGTCGCCGCCGGTTTCGTAGAACAGACCTGACGTGTAAAGCGGGGTTGCTGCTTTCTCGCCGTCCACGATTGCGAATACTTGTAACGCTTCGCTGGCTTCAGGGATGTGCGCGAGGAACCGAGCAGTGCGACCATCGCGCGTGATGATCGGCTTACCGGCCTTGGCTTCTTCGAGGTTAAACGGCTTCATGCTGGGTTGCTCCTGGTTGCGGGTTAGAAAAGGGCTTCTTGTTGCTCGGGCATGTCGGGCCACCAAAAGGCGCCCTTCTGCGCGTTCTCTCGCCACGGTATGACGCGTAGATTCCAGTGCACGTGAAGACCAGTCACGATGCCGCCGCACATGGGTACGATGTGGTCGACCACATGCAGAATTCCGGTTTCGCGAGTGAGTCGCTTGGCCTCTCGGTACACGTCGGCGATAGCCTTGCGGTCGGCGAATTTCGGCGTGCGACGCTTGACCTGTCGACGCCATACGGTTCCCTCGCGCCCTTTCGGGCGAACGAGTTCACGGCGCTTGTTGATCGCGAACAGCGGCCCAGCGTCGTGTCCGCCGATAAGCGCAAGCGCCGGTTGAGTGGCTATGACGCTGGCGCGAAGCATTGCAACTCCTGCACAAGGCGCGTGAACGGATCGCGAGACAGCTTGCGGCACGCTGCGATAGCGCGACGCACGATGCTTGCCTCGTTGAACCCCAACTTGCGGCGAACCTGCGAAATGTCCGTGTTTTCGGCGTCGCACTTCGGGTCGCGTCCGATAGCCCATTTCCCGCCCTTGTTTTCGCGGACGAACTGGATAACGCCGTTCGTGCGTGCGCGCGTCAGCTTGCGTTCGCACGTGTTGATGTTGACGCCGGTTGCCCGCGAAATGTCGCGTGCGGTCATCAGCGCGTCGTCAATCAGAATGCTGGTGAGCATCGCCTCGAATTCGGGTTGCGAAACGATGTTGTATGCGCCGCGTGCGGTCATTGCTTGCCTTTCATGAAGTCGTAGAACTGTTGCCCGGTCATGCCCGTGCAGTCGTGCCAGCCGCACTGCGCGTAACCCTCTGCCTGTTCGCCGTGAGCCCAACGTGCTCGCGTCCGGTCAGGCGAAACCATGAATTTCCACCCCTGTTCCCCTAGCGACATATCGCGCTCCCGGTTGCCATGTCTCGTACTGTGAACCTATCGTGGTGATATGTCAACTACCAAAACGAGAATATTCGATGCGAGCGCCATGCAAGGCAAAAACCCGCACGGGGGCGCCGTGCAAGGCCAAGGCGGTAGCCGGTCGGGACGTATGCCGGGTGCACGGTGGACTATCAACCGGCCCAAAAACGGATGAAGGCAAGCAAGCTATTTCGCAGAACGGGCGGACGCACGGTCTGTACGGCAGGTTCCTGACCGAAGAGGAAAAGGCGCGCCATGACGACGTGAAGTCGGAAACGGGGCGCCTCGACGCTGAAATCGAGCTAACCCGCCATCTGATCGCGCGATGCATACAGGCATGGCACGACGCGCACGACAACGACCCGAACGGCCTCGAAATCGTCAAGCACCACGACCGCGAGGCGAGCGAGTTCACGGCGGGCGATGAAACGATTAAAGAGCGCGTCGACTACGGCGCGCACTATGAGCGGCTAACGAAGCGGCTCGAATCGCTCACCAAGACGCGTGCGGAGCTTATCAAGGCCGATCGTGAGAACCCGCTCACTGGCGACGATGGCCCGGTGACGGAATTCGAAGTGCATGTTGTGACGGCTGAGAACGTCCACCTGTACCGCGACGGCGAGGCGGGCGACGATGAGTAAGCGCCGCTTCGTGATGACGGCGCCGCAGCAAGAGTTTTTCAACCTGACCGACAAATACCCGGCATTCGTGGCCGGGTTCGGCAGTGGCAAGTCTGAGACGATGGCGAATTGCGCGGTGCGTGACGCCTACATGTCGTCCAGTGCTGTGATTGCGCTGTACGAGCCGACCTACGACCTTATCCGGCTGATTATGGCTCCGCGTATGGAGTCAAAGCTTGCCGAAATGGGCGTTCGGTATCGCTACAACAAGTCGGAAAACATCATCTACACGTCCAGCGGAGGAATCGGGGATTTCATCCTTCGCACGCTGGATAACCCGGTTCGCATCGTCGGTTACGAGTCGTTTCGTGCCCACGTGGACGAACTGGACGTGTTGCCCGAAGTAAAGGCGCAGCTTGCCTGGCAAAAGATCATCGCGCGGAATCGACAACGCATTGTGATGCGCTCGCGCGAGACAGGAAAGCTTGTCAGGCAGATGAACCGCGTGAGCGCGTACACCACGCCGGAAGGGTTCAAATTCACGTACAAGACGTGGAAAAAGAGCCCGAAGAAAGGTTATCGCCTGTTGCAGGCGCGAACGGCGTCGAATCCGTTCCTGCCCGACGACTATATCGACGGATTGCGCGCATCGTACCCGCCGCAACTGATCGAGGCGTACCTCAACGGCGAGTTCGTCAACCTGACGCAAGGCACGGTCTACCTGTGTTTCGACCGCGAGCAAAACGTCAAGCCGTGCGCCTACAACCCGAAATTGCCGATACACATTGGGATGGACTTCAACGTCAATCCGATGAGCGCGAGCGTGCACCAGGAACAGCCTAACGGCGAGGTGTGGTGCATCGGTGAAATCGTGCTCATGTCGTCCAACACGCACGAAATGGCGAAGGAAATCAAAGACCGATACGGCAGAGCGTCTTTCGATCCGACGAAACGCGACGTGTCTCACATCACGATCTATCCCGATCCGGCTGGCACGCAGCAGAAGACCAGCGCGCAGGGCTTGACCGACATTCTGATTTTGCAGTCTGCCGGGTTCAATGTCATTCACATGGAAGCGCACCCGCTCATCCGGGACCGTATCAACTTCGTGAATGGCTGGCTGTTGAACAGCCTGTATCAGCGTCGCTACTTCGTTGATCCGTCGTGCGAAACGGTTATCGAGAACTTCGAGCAATTGACGTATGACCCGCTCACGGGCCAGCCCGACAAAAAGAGCGGCGCGGATCACATGCCCGATTCAATCGGGTACTACCTGTACACGAAGCATTGCTATATCCCGGCGCAAAACGCCACTTCTCACCATCAGGCGCGATGAAAAAGCGAAAAGTGAAACGCGGGTATTCGCCCGCAGACCAGATCGTAATCATGCAGTCGATTCGCCGCGAGGACGCAGCGGAAGCGCTGAGCGCGATGTTTCAGAGCGTCGACCCGCGAGGCGTTGAGATAGTGGTTACGCCGCTCCCGAACGGCTCGATCGTTTCGAGCCTGAATAACCGGCCGTTGGCCCTGCACTAGGAGATTGCCCAATGTGGCGGGCGCTAAAGGAAACAAAGAACCAGGACAAAGACCTACCGCAGCGCGCATTCGACATTCAGTGCCTAAACGAAGTGCTCGACGGCACACTGTACGATGACTTGGAACACCCGTTCCACTGCGAGACGGACAGCACGAAAGCGTATGTCACGCTTCGCCAGCGTCGCCCCAGCGTTCGATCGAACCTGTGCGCGCTGGTCGTGGAGCACACCGCCTCGCTGCTCTTCAGCGAAGAGCACTTCCCAACGATCGAAAGCGACGATGACGGCGTAGGCGACGCGTTGCAGGCAATCGCGCAGGACAAACAGATTGCCGCGCTGATGGACACTGCGGTTATCGCTGGCTCTGTCGGCTCTGTCGCGATCCGCATGCGCGTTCTGTCGAATCGCCTGTACTTCGATGTGCTGCAAACGCAATTTCTCACGCCGACATGGAAGGCGAATCAGCCCGACGTGCTACAGAGCGTGCGCGAGCAATACAAGGTCAAAGGCGAAGTGCTCGCGGAAGGTGGATACGCCATCCCTGATACCGACATGCAGGCCGATTTCTGGTTTCGTCGCGATTGGACGGAATCCCAGGAAATCTGGTATGCGCCGTGGCGGGCAAACGGGAAAAAGAGCTACAGCGCTCCCGGAAAGGTCGACGGAAAGCGCACCGTAGGGCACACGCTGGGATTCGTCCCGATCATTTGGGCTCAGAACCTCGCCAAACCGGGCGGAAACGGCATTGATGGCCGTTGCACGTTCGACAAGGCGATTGAAACCATGCTCGAAATCGATTACCTGCTCTCCCAGGGCGGCCGATCGATGAAGTACGCCCTTGACCCTACGCTGGTCGTGAAAGCCCCGCAAACGTCGAATGGCGAGCTTGTGAAGGGCGCGGGCGAAGCGCTGGTAGTCAGCGAGAAAGGCGACGCGAAGCTACTGGAAATCTCCGGGGGCGGAACCGAAGCGCTGATTGAGTTCTGCAAGTGCTTGCGTCAAACCGCGCTCGAAGCGATCAACGGCAACAAGGCCGATTCCGACAAGCTCGCGGCGGCGACGTCTGGTCGTGCGATGGAGCTTATGAACATGGCGCTTATCCAGTTGTGCGCACGATTGCGCATCACGTATGGAGCGGGCGCCCTGCTCTCACTGTTCCGCATGATCGCGAAAGTATCGCAGACCGGAAAGCTGGTCGACTCCAACGGCGAGCGAATCGAACCGATCAAGCTTACGAAGCCGCTCAAGCTTCGCTGGCCTGAGTTCTACGCCCCGACGTGGGCGGACAAGACGAACGAAGCTGGCGCGCTCTCGACGCTCACTCAAGGCGGCATCCTTTCCAAGGAAACCGCTACGCGATCGATCGCGCAGGAATACGACGTAGCCGCAGATGAGGAACTGGCGCGCACAAAGGCCGATGCCGACGTGCAGCAGCAAAACGCCGTTGCTCTGAAAGCCGCAGCACCGAAACCCGTTCCCGACAACTCGGGCACGTAACCCGGCGACGATTCGCCAAACCAGATGGGCGCTCTTGATGGGCGCCCTTTTCATTTTGAAGGGCTGATGCCCGACACAACGACATGCAAAAACACACCTTCGCTGGCTTCAACTTCCGCCCCATGATCGGCCTCGGCCGCACCGTGAATCGCTTCCTGATGGAAGGCGAAAACGGCGGTGGTGGTGCACCGAACGGCGGCGCGACCGCAACTGCGCCCGCACGCGAATCGTTTTCCCGCGAGTACGTGAGCGAACTGCGCGAGGAAAACAAAAGCTGGCGCACGAAGTACAGCGAGACGGAAACCGCGAACAAGGCCGCGCAAACGCGCATCGCGGAACTGGAAAAGGCCAACGGCGAAGCGATCACGAAGGCCCAGCAAGACGCCGACGCCCGCGTGATGCGCGCCGAACTGAAATCCGTTGCGCTGAAGCATGGCGTTGTGGACGTCGGCGATGCGCTGAAGCTGCTCGACATTTCGGCGGTGAAGCTCGATGCGGACGGCAACCTGGTCGGCGCCGATGAACTGTTCGAAGCGGCGAAGAAATCGAAGCCGCACCTGTTCAAAGACCTGAACACGTCGCACACCGAAACCAAGACGCCGGAATCGAAGAAAAACGAGCCCGTCGACGTGCGGAATATGGACCAGAAGGATTACGACGCACAGAAAGCGGCGTACCTCTCCAACGCTCGCAAGCGCTAAGGCCGCGCCGCGCCGCTCGGCGCGATCCGGTAATACCTCGGTAGCACCCAACCCACACGAAGCCCGCCTAGCGGGCTTTATTCATTTCTGGACCTGATACATGCCGATTCAAAATTTCCCGGCTGCACTGCAACCCGCAATTCAGCAAGGTTTCCTCGATCGCGAGTTCGAGGCCGGCCTTCAATCGGTGCTCGGCTTCCGCTCGATCGCCGATCGCGAGGTTTTCCCGAACAAGGTCGGTGAAACCGTCACGAAGACCCGCCACGGTATGAAGGCGCCGACCACGACGCCGCTCAACCCGACGAGCAACACCAATCTCGACAACGGTCTGACGCCGTCCACGTGGACGATCGAGCAATACACGCTCTCGATCAACATGTACGGGGACACGATCGACCTCAACACCGTGACGCAAGGCGTCGGCATCGCGTCGCAATTCCTGGTGAACGCCAAGGTGAACGGCGTGCAGGCCGCGCAATCGCTCGACCGTCTCGCCCGCAACACCCTGTTCGCTTCGTACCTCGGCGGCAATACCCGTGTCGCAACCACGCTCGGCGCCGCGTCGGCGACCGTCCACGTGGACGACATTCGCGGCTTCCAGTACGTGTACTCGGACAGCGGCGTGATCGCAACGCCCAGCAATGGCACGATGGTTCCGGTTTCGCCGACCTACACCATGCCCGTCACGATCGCGTCGGACACGTACACGCTGACCGGCGCCACGGCTGACGGCTCGAATGTGTCGACGGCTCCGGGCGGTATCTCGGGCACGCTGACGTTTTCGAGCAACGTCACCGTTGCGGATGGCACCGTTGGCAACACGGTGACGTCGGGCTATGCACCTGGCGTGTTCCGCCCGAACAGCCGCGCCAATACGTCGCTGCTCGTGTCCGGCGATACGCTGACGGCAGACTGCGTGCAAGCTGGCGTCGCGCAACTGCGTTCGAACGGCGTTCCCTCGGTCGGCGGCGCGTATCCGACGTTCATTTCGGACAACCAGATGAAGGGCCTGTTCAAAGACCCGGAATTCCAGTTGCTCTATCGCGGTCGATACGAGTCCACGCCGTGGCGTACCGGTATGGTGGTCGAACTGCTCGGCGCGCGCTTCATCCCGACTACGGAAGCGCTGCTCCAGACGCTGAACGGCAACACCGTGCAGCGCGCAATCATGTGCGGTCAAGGCGCGCTCATCGAAGGCGACTACGAAAGCACGGGCTACCAGGAAACGGCGGGCAATAACGCCGAAATGGCGATGGTCGACGCTGTGTGCATGGTGACCCGCGAGCCGCTGGACCGCCTGCAACAGATCGTTGCGCAGTCGTGGTACTACATCGGCGGCTTCTGCGTGCCGACAGACATCACCGCAACGCAACTCATCATCCCGACGGCCTCGACCGCGTATTTCAAACGCGCCGTCATCCTAGAATCGCTGTAATCGACGCGCCCCGCTTCGGCGGGGCTTCCACCTATGGCACGCACAATCAAGAAACCGACAACCACGACCGGCGCCACGGAAGGCGCCGCGAATCCGCAGAACGAACCGATCGGCGGCGATGCTTCCGCGCTCCCCGACGCGCTCGTGCTCATCGCGCCTTACGCGTACTTCGATGAAGACGACGTAGCGCACGGCTGGGCGGCTGGCGATCACGTCACGGACGCGACTGAAATCGCGCTGCTCGTCAAGGCGGGGGCTCGGTTCAAGACACCGTAAAGGGGTGATATGGGGCAACTCCTATCCTTCACCGACCAAAACCGGGTCGACATTCGCCGATGGTGCGGATTCCCGGCATATGGCGGCGTTCCGGTTCAGGCGTTCGGATGGCGGTTTTTCCAGCAATACGGCACTCTCGAGTTTCGTTTGACGAACATGTCAGACACGGAAATCTCGACGTGCCAAACGGTCTACATGGCGAATCTCGCCACGCTGGAGAACGCGATTCCCGCCGCGTCGAACAACCTGGACACCGACCAGGCGGCGGTCTGGAAGCACAATAAGAATGAAGTCGCAGACCGCGCGCAACTTTTCACGTATTGGGCGAAACGCCTGTGCGCGTTCATCGGCGTTCAGCCAGGCCCGTATTTCGATAACGGCCCTGGTTCGCTGCGAATAGTGGTGTAGCAATGAACGGCGCCACGCTACAGCAAAAGGTCTACTACGGTTATGCCAAGTCCGCGCAGTACATCGGCACAGCGTACACGCAGTATCGTCCCAGCGGCCCGTCTAACCCGCTGCAAATCGCATTGCAGACGATTAACGCGTCGTTCAATGCGGAGGATATGACCTACTCGAAGCCGCGAGGCTATGCAAAAGCAACATGGTACGCGCTGCTAGACGGCACGCAAGCACAGGTAGGTGATTACCTGGTCGGCGCGGATGGCACGTTCTTTATCGCGGCCATGCAGCAGATAAAGCCGATTCTAGCGGTCCAGTGCAATGCGACGCTGAATTTCACGCGCGCGCAGGAACAGACGCAGTTCGGGCAGGTTTCCAACTACGAAGGCACAACGGCGGCGAACGAAACGCCGCTGATGACGGGCTTTCCTGCATCAGTTCTGCAAGGCACGAAGGGCGAGAAAGGCCCGGTCGACCTACCGGGCGACGCGCGCTTGCCGTGGTGGCTGATTCTCGCGCCATACGTGGCGGGCGTGACGCTTCAATCAAACGACCTGATAGCCGACGCAACCGGCCGCCGCTTCATCATTTCGAGCGCGGAGCTTTCGCCGCTCGGGTGGCGGATCACGGCAATGCAGGCCAAGACATAAGGGCTATATGGCATCCGTTGGTGACGTGCAAAACGTCCTGGCGGGTTTGATCGCGTCCGCGCTCTACCCGAACGGGACCGGCCAGGCGTCCAGCGTGGGCTTTCCTGTCCGCGTTGGCTGCGGATGGCCGAACGCAATTTCGATGGACCCCGACCTATCGCAGGGCATCGCGAACGTGTCGATTTACGGCACGCCGATGATGAAGAAAACGACACGTTACCCGACTCGCTGGCGAACCGTGTTGAACAACGAACCGACGTTCACGCTTACGGCGAGCGGCGCGACTGTCACGGTAGGCGGCGCGCAACCGGCCGCGTTCTTTGTGCAGAACTTCGCGATCTTCGTCGCGAATTCACCGTACACGTATTCGGTGCAGCCGACCGACACGCCGACGTCGATTGCTTCCGCGCTCGCGACGCTCATCGCGCAGCAATACCCCGGCACGACGTCTAGCGGCCCGGTTATCACGCTCGCGCCAAACGCGGCGCTCGGTGTGGTTCGCGTCGGCGGTAGCGGCATCGTCGCTCAGGTCGTGAAGAACCAGGAACGCCTGTTTCAGGTGACGCTTTGGTGTAACACGCCAGCGCAGCGCACGGCCCTGGAAAACGTGGTTGATCCGCTGCTGTCCGGCGTGATTCGCATTGTGATGCCGGACGGCTATTACGCAACGATCCGGTTTCACGATGCCCCGCAACAGGACTTAGGCGAAAAGGCGCGCCTGTTCCGGATGGACCTGCGATACATGATCGACTACGCGACCACGAAACAGCAGACGGCCGCAGCCGTCATCGTCGGCACTGGCAACGTGCCTAACCCTCTCTCCTAATCAGGAACATGGCAACCGCAAAAAAGAAGGTCGAACAGGCCGAAGCGCCGTTTCACTTCGTGGTCAAGCATCAATTCGAATTCAACGAGCGCGGCTCGAAGATCACCGACCCGGACGAAATCCAACGCGTGATCGATGACGGTTACGCGCACCACTGCATGAAGGTCGCCGGAACCGGCATCGTCTCGTAAGCAACCTCTCAACCCATGAAAAGCCCGCCACGTGCGGGCTTTTTTTATTGGAGTCTCAATGCCGATTTATCAAGTGGGCCAGCTCAACACGACGGCCCTCAGTGCTCCCGGCGTTTACCTGCAAATTCAGCCGCCGCCGATGATTATCAACGGCGTGCCTTCGAATGTGCTCGGCGCCGTTGGCGTCGGCTCGTGGGG
Organism: Paraburkholderia phosphatilytica; assembly: GCF_003443895.1. Taxonomy (GTDB): domain Bacteria; phylum Pseudomonadota; class Gammaproteobacteria; order Burkholderiales; family Burkholderiaceae; genus Paraburkholderia; species Paraburkholderia phosphatilytica. Next base: position 79,133 of record NZ_QQOA01000012.1, read on the forward strand.
TCCGGTGAATGCGCCGACCCTGTGCGGCGGCCCGTCCGATGTGACGCGCTACCTTGGCGCGGCGCAGGTACGAAAGTACGACCTTGCAACGGCGTTCGGTATCTGGTGGCTGCTCGGCGCAACGGCAGTCCAGTACGTGCGCGTGACAGACGGCACGGATACCGCAGCAGCGGGAACGCTGATGGACACGGCAGGCACGCCCGCGATCGGCGCGCACCTGACCGGCTTCTATACCGGCTCGCTGGGTAACAACATCGGCGCGGCGATCACGACGGGTACGAAGCAAAGCACGTACAAGCTGACCATCACCATGCCGAACCTTCAGCCTGAAGTGTTCGACAACATCCCCGGCACGGGCGCGACGTTCTGGACGAATCTCGTCAACGCTGTGAACAACGGCATTGGCACGCGCGGCCCCTCGCAACTCGTCATCGCAACGATTGGTGTGTCGACGGCAACGCCGAACACGTCGACCACGTACGCGCTCACGGGCGGCGCGGACGGCACGACCGGCGTTGTGGATTCGACGCTCGTCGGCGTCGACGGCATCGCGGGCGTGCGCAAAGGCATGTATTGCTTGCGCGGTACGGGCTCGCAAGTCGGTTGCCTGGTCGACCACTCTGACATTACCGCCGCCTCGACCGTGCTCGCGCTTGGCCTGTCCGAAGGCATCTATTTCGGCGCGCAGGGTCAACCGGGCCAGAACTACGCGACCGTCGCAACCGCACTCAACACGGCGGGCGCGGACGGCTACGGCCTGAAAGTGTTCGTCGGCGACTGGATCACGTACCAAGACAACACGAACAACCAGCAGCGTTTGCTTGGCCCGACGACGTTTTGGGCTGGCCTGCAAGCGTCGCTGTCGCCGGAAAAGTCGTCGCTGAACAAGCCGATTGCCGGAATCGTCACCACGCAACGCGTCGCACAGAACCAGCCGTACACGAGCGGCGAAATCGGTTTCGTGAAGACCTCGCGCCTCGACTGCATTTCGAATCCGTGTCCGGGCGGTGCGTACTACGGTTGCGAAACCGGCGTGAACGCATCGAGCAATGCGGCGACGCTCGGCGACAACTACACGCGCATGACGAATTACATTGCGCTCACGCTCGCCAATGCGTTCGGATCGGTCATCGGTGAAAACCAGACAACCGACCTTCGCACGGACGCGCAGACCGCAATGCAAGCTTTCCTAATGAATTTGTGGAAAGCCAAGATGATCGGCGACGTGAACAACCCGACAAAGGTTCCGTTCACGGTCGACATTTCGTCCGATGACAACACGGATTCGCAGGTTGCAGCCGGGTACATGACGGCAAACGTCGCCGTGAAATACCTATCGGTGGTGTTCTATTTCGTCATCAACCTGCAAGGCGGTCAGACCGTCGTCATCCAGTCCAGCGTCCAACAGTCGTAATCGACAAGCCCGCCTAGCGCGGGCTTTTTTCATTGGAGTCTAGATGCCGCTCAACGGCTTTACCGTTGGCCGCGACCTCGCGGTCAACATTCAGACCTCGACCGGTCCCATGTCGCTGTCGCTCATCACCAAATTTACCGCTCGGCCGGAAACGACCGACGTAAAGGTGAAGGGGCTCGACGGCCGCACCCGGCACCTGATCTTTCCGGATGGCTGGGCAGGCTCGTTCGAAGTGGAGCGCCAGGACGCGACGATTGACACGTTCATCGCGCTCCAGGAAGCGAACTACTACGCGGGCATGAACCTGGAAGCCTCGACCATCACGGAGACGATCACCGAAGTCGACGGCAGCGTGTCCCAATTCATCTATACCGGCGTGATTTTCAAGCTCGATGACGCTGGCGATTGGGCAGGCGACGCAACAGTCAAACAGAAGCTTGCCTTCGTCGCGGAAACGCGCGTTCAACTCTCGTAATCCTAACTATCCATGACCAGCCTTAGCGTTCGCAAGAAAACCACGCCACAAGCCGAAACCAAGCCGTCCGCCGCGCTCGTCGCCGAAGCCGCGAAGGAAGTCACCGTCAAGGCCGCCAACGGCCTGACGATCACCCTGAAAAAGCCGGGGATTCTGTCGCAATTCCGGCTCGTGAAAATCCTCGGCGATGCTGCGAAAAACAATGTGTACGTGAGCATGGTTATTCCGATCACGTTCGTTACGTCGATCGACGGCCAGGCGGTGCGTTATCCGAATACGGAACGCGAAATCGAAGCGACGATTCAACGCCTCGATGAGGAAGGCGTTACGGCGGTCATGGAAGCGGTCGGCGAACACTTCGGCAGCGCGACCGAAGACGAGCAAGCGGAAGGCGTAAAAAACTAGCGCGCTCTGCTCCGGTTCGCGAGGCGCTTTGGTTGGTTCGGAATGGTGTGCCGTTCGATGTTGCGTTTTCTATTGACGACGTGACACGAACGGCATTTTCGATCGTTTTCAGCGAGTTTGAAGGAAACGAATTCGATTACAACCGCATGGAGTTCAAAGAGCGGAAATGATGAACTTTACCAGCCTCGCGTCATTTGCTGCGCACCTGGAAAGCGCGGCTATTGCGCAGGCAATGCAAGTGCAATCCGGGCTTGATCGTGTAGCAGAGCACATAAAGAAGACGGCGAAAGGAAAGCTTGGCGAGTACCAGGACGCCGTAGAACACTTTGACGAATGGGCGCCGCTCGCTGATGCGACCGTTCAACATCACGTACAGGTGATCGTAGACGGCGAGGCCGCGAGCGATGCAGGGCCGAATACCCCGCTGCTGCTGACTGGCGAAATGCGCGACTCGATCGGGAAGGAGGTTCACCCCGGCGAGGCCATTATCGGATCGACGGCCGATGAGGCGGTGTATCAGGAGCTTGGGACGGACAAGATACCGCCCCGCCCCTTCCTGGGTCCGGCCGCCGTCGAAAGTGAAGACGTGATTCGCGAAGAGATAGGCGCCGCGTGTGTTGGCGGCCTGCTCGGGCGCGGCATGTCGCCCGGTACGCAACTCACCCGGCGAATAGTCCAGTAATCATGCCGAAAGCAAATACCAGCGCGGCGAGTGCGAGCGCGACGATAGCGAAGCCTATCGCGGCTTTCACAATGCTCCATGCGGCGCGGATTTCCCATATCGCGACGCGCTGGAGCAGCGGCGCACGCTTCGGGAGAACCCGGCGAATGCGAGGGTACTGGACGAACGGGAAGTGATCGGCGGCCCACTCGTGCAGCAGATACAACGGCCTTCTCATATTCAACCCCAGGGAGGCGGAAATTTACGATGCTTTCAAGATTGGCGTAACCCTCTCACTCAAAAACGAGGTTACGAAGGGGCTCTTGCTCCTACAACGCGATTTCTCCAAGACGCAGAAGGAAGCGGACGGCCTCATCGCGAAGTTTAAAGCACTTTCGACGTCAAGCAAACTAATTGTTGGCGGGATGGTAGCGGGCGGCGTCGGGTTCGCTATCGCGCTGGGATTCGAGCGCGCCAACAAGGAAGCCGACAAGTACTATCGTATCCAGAAGGATATTCAGAACCACGGCGCGAAGGCGGCGCAGCTTTCGCAGGTCAGCGCGTGGGCAAACAAGTACGACCCGCGCACCGCGACGCTGTCGATTAACGACAAGATGGCCGTAGGCCAAGAAGCATTCGCGCTCACCCGTGACGCGGGCCGGGATAACGCCGACGAAACGGTCAAGCTCGCGCCGATCCTCGCAATGATGGAAGCGGCAGACAAGGCGCGCGGCACGCATACCAGCGTCGCCCAGCAACAAGCATTCGTGAAGGCGCTCGAAATGTCGGGCGGCTTCAATAACGGCGTCAACACCGAAGCACGCGCCGACCTGCTCTATCGCATCATGCAGTCGGGCGGCGGCACGCTCAAGGCGAACGTGCTGGCGTCGATCATGAAAAACGACCCCGCCGACATGCAAAAGGTTTCGGACGGGTTCATGATGCGTTCCGAGCCGCTTATGCAGCAGATGGGCGGCACGTTCGCGGTCAGTCTGCGTACCCTTGAAAACCGGCTTCTCGCGCACGTCGGGCTTGGAGAGAAGCCGCAGCTTGGCAAATACCGAAAACTCATCGACCTGGGAGTGCTCGACAAGCAAGGCAAGGTGATCGATTCGGGCACGCTCGTAACGGACCCCGATCGATGGGCGCAGAAGCACATGCCGGAGTTCTACAAGCGGTATGGCGCAAAGACCGACGCCGATCGGCGACAGGTTGACCAACTGGTCGGCAACACGGGCGGCTCTAAGTTCCTTACTGGCGCACTCCGCGAGCAAAAGCTCATGGACGCGTCAGAAATAGCGATTCGACGCCAGCACGGCATTTCTGCCAGCGCTACCGAAGTGGGCGGCCTGCAAGCGCGCCAGGTTGCGGAGCTTCGCGCGCGCGAGTCGGACTTGCTGTTGATGATCGGCGAAACCTCGCTCCCGATCATCGTTAAGGGGCTCACGTTCCTGAATGCGGCATTCATCAAGCTAAACGGATGGTTGCAGGCGAACCCTGGAAAGCTTGCTGGGCTCGTCAAGGCGATTCTAGGGCTCTCAGCGGCTCTGATGGCGGCCGGGGCTATCTCGGTACTCATCGGCGCCGTTATGCGCGTCACGGGCCTGATTAAAGGTTTGTGGTCGGTTCTGACGAAGCTATGGACGGTCGGAAGGATCGCATTCACGGTTCTGCGGTTCGTCGCGCTGGCATTTGTCGACCTCGTTGGCTGGCCGGTTGCGCTCGGCGTCGCGCTCGTTGCGGCGGGCGTGGCTATTTACGTTTTCCGCGACAAGATCGTGTCCGTGTTCGCTGGCCTTTGGCATTGGGTAAGCGAAAAGCTCGGCAAGCTGGGCAAATTCCTGGGTATCACTGACGATTCGCCGTCCGACAACGTTCGCACGGCGGCGCAGGCTAACGCGGGCCGCAATGGTGACGTCTACATGGATGGCTCCAAGGTAGGAAAGGTGCTCGATAAGCATCTAGGCAACGCGGCGGCATCGGCGAGCCAGTCGAACACGTTTGATTCGACGTTCGGGCAGGCAACGGCGGGGATGTCTTACTAATGGCGATCACACTAGCTCTAGGCAGTTTCGTTTTTCAAGACGCGGAGATTCCCGAACACATCAAGATTCGAACGCAACAACGGCTTGCCGTTCACCGCTTCATCGGCGGCGCTCGGCAAATCGACGTGCTCGGTACGGATCACGACCCGATCGCGTTTTCTGGCTGGCTGACCGGCTCGAATGCGATGCAGCGCGCGCTAACGCTCAAGGCGATGAAAGACAGCGGCCAGGAGGTAACGCTCTCCTGGTCGCAATGGCTGTACAACGTCGTGATAGGCGACTTTGCCGCCGAGTATCAACGGGACTACCAGATTCCGTATTCGATAACGATCATTGTGAGTGATGACCTCACGAACAACACGAGCGACGGCGGAACGGATTCGATTGATGACCTGATTAACGGAGACATGACGACGGCCAGTAGCCTTGCGTCGCCCTTCTCTGCGCTGTCGTCGCCCATGTCGTCGCTGCAATCGGCAATAAGCGCTGTGTCGACGTTCGCGAATGCGGCGAAAAGCACTGTCGCGAGCGTTCTGCAACCGCTACAGGCTGTGCAATCTCAGGTTTCAACGCTCATTGCGTCGACGGATAACACGCTGCTGAGCGTGTCGACTGTCGGCGGCATCTTGCCCGGCAACCCGCTTTCGCAGCAGGTAACCGCGCTTACGTCGCAAGTCACGGCAATGGCGAATCAAGGCAGTCTGATTCAGCTATCCGGCGTGCTCGGTCGAATCGGCCTGAACCTCGGTCAGATCAACACCGGAATTCGAACGGTGAACGTCGGAAGCGGGAACGCCTATGACCTCGCCTCGAAGTACTACGGCGACACGTCCGGATGGACGGCGATCATGCAGGCGAACCCGCAACTTGGGTCCGATCCGAATATCTCTGGTTTCCAAACCATCACCATCCCGCCGTACAGCGGCGGTTCTGGAGGCATCCTTAGTGCCTAGCTCCACGGTACGGGGCGCGGTGCAAATCTCAACTGACACGAACGCCGCCCCCGTAACTGTGGGCGGCTGGGTGTCTTGGGAAGTCGATAACAACACGCACCATTCGCCCGACACATTCGAAGTAGTTTTCGCAGCGAACGCACTGCCCGATGCATACGACGCGGCATGGATGACCAGTCAGAAAGTCATGTACGTGTCGCTTTGGGGCGGAACGCCAAGTGACCCGACGAATTGGGCGCTCAACGAACTGACTCAATGGATTTACGGTCAGGTCGATACGGTCGAATTCGATCCGGAAGTCGCGACGATCACCCTGAAAGGCCGCGACCTGACGCGCGTGTTTCAGGACGCAAAGACAACGGAGAAGTGGCAGAACAAAACATCGTCACAAATCGCAACGCTACTCGCGAAACGCCACGGCTTGACACCGGTTGTCACGGCGACGTCGACGCAGGTCGGCAAGTTCTATCAGATCGACCACGACAAGATGACGAACGCGCGCACGGAATGGGACATTCTCTGCGAACTTGCGCGATTCGAGCGTTACACGGTGTACGTGCAAGGGACGTCGCTGTACTTCCAGCCTATCCCCGATTCGAGCGCTCCACCTAGCCAGATTCTTAACTGGTTCCCGCGTAGCCCCGTAAATGGATTCCCAATTGCGGACTACAAATCGATCAAGTTCACGCGAGCGCTGACGGTTTCAAAAGGAATCGTTGTGGTTGTCCGCTCGCTGCACGACAAGATGAAGCGATCGTTCACGGCGATCTACCCTGGAAACAGCATTCCGAAACAGGGTGTTGGCTCTCAGGCTGGCTCTGAGCCTCAGGTCTACTACTTCAATGTTCCAAACAAGACGCAGCAACAATGCGTTCAACTCGCGCAAGCGAAGTATCAGGAACTGGTGCAGCACGAAATGAAGTGCGACATAGCGTTGCCAGCAGCCGGTAACGACGGCATCACGAAAAACAGTTCGATCGGCATACGCGGGACTGGAACCGCGTTCGATCAAACGTACTACCCCGACACGCTAAAACGGTCGCTCGACATCGAAGGCGGATATTGCCTGACCATCGGCGCAAAGAACATGTCTCCAGACGCACAGGACGCAAGCAATGGGCAAGCATCTAGCTAACGCAATGTCGCAACGCGCCGCGCTGGCAATGCTCGACCTGAGCATGCCGCGCACGGGATTCGTGACGAGTTACGACCCGAACGCATACGCAGTAAAGGTTCTGATTCAGCCTGAAAACCTTGAGGTTCCTGGCTGGATTCCGCTTGGCGCGGCAGCGATCGGTAATGGCTTCGGCATCGTGTCGGGGCCTAACGTCGGAAGCAACGGCGAGCCCGGAGACATGGTGCAAGTCACGTTCGACGGCGGTAGCCCGGACGCCCCGCGCATCACCGGGCGATTTTTCAATACCGTCGACATGCCTCCTGGTCCGGTCCCTTCTGGCGATACCTGGATCGTTCATCCGTCTACGTCGTGTCTCAAGTTCAACGCGGACGGAACCATAACCGTCACGGCGAACGCGCAAATCACGTACACGGCAACGCAACACAATTTCGTCGGCCCTGTGCAGATGCAAAGCACGCTACTAGTTGAGGAAGAAATCACGGGCCAAGGCGGAATGGCAATCAGCGGCACGAACAGCAACGGCCAGACGTCCACCGTAACCGGAAACATGAACATTAACGGGAACGTCGCGACGGAAGGCACCCTAACAAACAACGGTACAGACGTTGGATCGGGCCACTATCACGGCAACGGCAACGGCGGCGCCAACACAACTCCCCCTGTTGGTTAATGAGCGACATTTACCACTATTGGGGTAATGATCTAACCGTAAGTCCTACTGGCGATCTTGAGGTAGCCAGCGCAACAGACAGCACAGAGCAGGAAATCATTCGCGCCCTGTTGACTAACCCGCTTCTGAAAGACGTAAGCGGCGATCCGGTCGCACAGGCTGATTACACCGACCATCCGGAATGGGGCGCGGGCCTCCCGCGTCGCATTGGCTCGTCTATCGATTCGAGCGAGCTTGCTGCGCTCATCACGAGCGTACTTGTCACCTTCCCCGGCGTGGCGCGTGTACCGATTCCCTCTGTGTCTGTCGTGCAGGACGATCTAGGAACGGCGACGGTTGACATTACCTATTACAACACGATAACCGGCCGCACTGCGGTTATTTCCTTCGACCTGAATAAATGACCGTACAACAGAATTCGTTCTCTCAGTTTCTGAGCGGGTTTGCATCAACGGTCCAGGGTAAGTGTTCGACGCTTCTAAATTTCGTTATCGGCTCGGTCATCCGGTCGATTGGCGAAGCGACAAGCTGGATGGGCGTATGGTTGCAGTCGCTAGTGCTGCAAGGCATCGCGCTCACCCGTGCGGCGTCGTCCAACGGACCGGACCTGGATTCGTGGCTTGCTCAGTTCGGCTTTTCCCGTCTCGCACCTACCGCCGCATCGGGTAACGTCACATTCTCGCGCTTCACGCCTACGAATGCGGCGCTAATTCCTGTCGGCTCGATCGTTCAGACGCAGAACGGCGCGCTGCAATACCAGGTTGTCGAAAACACGTCCAATGCAGCATGGGACGCGACCAATAACGGATACGACTTGCCCGCTGGCACGTCGTCCGTTTCGGTGCCTGTTACCTGCATCACGCCTGGGTCGAACTCGCTCAGCCTGCCCGATGCGTCGGGCAACGTCAGCGAGAACGCAATCAATGCCCTGTATCAGTCGATCCCCGGCGTAGACACGGTAACGAACCCGCTCGCATTCACGAACGGCGAGAACGCAGAAAGCGACGCGGCAGCGCGCATCCGTTTCGTGGCGTGGCTGGCGTCCCTCTCGAAGGCGACGAAGGCGGCAATTCTCGCGGCAATCCTGGTGCTCGGCGATAACTTCGCCTGCAACGCGACGGAGAACTACACGAAGGGCGGCACGTATCAGCCGGGTTACTTCTATGTCATCGTGGACGATGGCACAGGTAACCCGACAAGCACGGTCCTTTCTACGGTGTACAGCGCAGTGGATGCCGTTCGTCCTTTCACGTCGACATTCGGCGTGTTTGGTCCGTCCATTCTGAATGCGTCGATCGTTATGGCGATCGAGACAACCTCGACCGGCGTCGGACACGTCGCGACTGCTGCGCTCGTGCAAACAGCGATCACGAACTATGTCAATGCGCTGGTGCTCGGGCAGTCGCTTTCGTATTTCCGTCTCGGTCAAATCGCGCTCGATACGTCGCCGGACGTCATCAGCATTACGCTCCTGACGCTCAACGGCGTGACAGTCGACCTGACGGCGACGAATCAGCAGGTTATCAAGCTCTCCAGTATCGCGGTGACGTAATGGCTACAGGCGATCAAAGCGACTTTCTCGCGCGTCTATGGGCGCGCATGCCGAATGCCTGGTTCCCGCTTGGCGCGACCGTCATCAATGCTGTTCTGTCTGGCATCGCGTATGTGTTAGCGACGGTCTACACGTCAGTGCAGTTTTTCATTGCACAGGCTCGTTTGTCGACGTCGACAGGCGGATGGCTCGACCTGTTCGCCGTCGACTACTTCGGATCGACCGGATTGCAGCGCAACGCGAACGAGGCGGATGGATCGTATCAAAGCCGCATCAGCATCAACATGCTGCGCGAGCGAGGCACGCGGCGCGCTGTCATCAGCATCCTGACGCAGCTAACCGGCAACGCGCCGACGATCATCGAGCCGTCGCGACCGCAAGACACAGGCGCATACGGGTATGCGATGGGCTACGGCGTTGCAGGCGCATACGGCTCTCTGCTGTATCCGTATCAAGCGTTCATCACGGCATATCGCCCTGTAGGAAAAGGCATCCCCTATGTCAATGGTTACGGCAACTACGCAGGCGGCTATTCGACGCCTTCGCGAGCGTCCTACGTCGATATTTCCGATGTAGCAACGGGCGTGTCGGACGCGCAGATTTACGCGGCAATCGCTTCCGTTATGCCAGCCGCCACGATTGCATGGGTGAGCATCACCAACCCGCCCGCCTAAGCGAAAACACCAGTCAATTCGAATTCACAAGCCCGCCCCGTGCGGGCTTTTTCTATTGGGTAATCAATGGACCGTCAAGTAGTTTTCCCCGGCGCAATCCCGCTCGAAACCGACATTCTGAACACGAACAAAAATGTTTTGTTCGCAATCGGTCAGCTTGCGCAAGACATTTTCGGGACCACGACGCTGTTTAGCGGTCTGTCGTGCATCCCCACCGTACCGGCGTCCATGTCGGTTTCGGTGCAGCCTGGCGCGGTGTATTCGCAATCGGTGTTGGACGCAACGAATTACTCGTCGCTCGTCGCCGATTCCGTCACGACGCAGAAGCAAGGCATCTTGAAGGCTGCGCAATCGCTCGCGCTCACCGCGCCTACCACGGTCGGTTATTCGGTTAACTACCTGATTTCCGCCGCGTTCATCGAGCAGGACATTAACCCGGTCGTGCTGCCGTACTACGACGCGGCCAATCCTGCCGCTGCGTTTAGCGGCCCGAACAATACCGGCGTGTCGCAGAACACCACGCGGCAAGACACGGTGCAACTGACGCTGACCGCTGGCGTTCCGGCCACGACCGGATCGCAAACGACGCCTTCGACGCCTGCCGGTCAATTCGCGCTGTACGTCGTCACGGTTGCATACGGCGCCGCAACGATTACGGCTGGCAACATCACCGCAGTTAGCAATGCTCCGGTCATGCCCGCCAGTTTGCTCGGTATCGTGCAAGGATCGCTTTCCACGTCCGCGACTGACACGGGCGCAGCGAACGCGTATGCGGCTAGCTACCTGCCCGCCATTACCGCGCTCAAGAACAATCAGACTCTGGTTTTCGAGGCGGCGCACACCAACACGGGCGCATCGACGTTTTCCGTTAATGGGCTGACCGCATACCCGATTCTCGGCGCGGCACATCAGGCCTTGACCGGGAACGAAATTGTCGCTGGCGGCAAGGTTGAGGTTATCTGGAAAGCAAGCATCAGTTCGTGGATTTTGCTTGCGTGCACTGGCGGATCGGACCAGGTTGCGGCGGCAGTATCCGCGAGCCATGCAGTGCAGTTCGGGCAGGTTTCCGGCGTCGTCGGTCAGGTGCGCAATCTGGTCATGAGTGTGGGCGCCGCGAGCGCTTCGGCCTCGCTGACCACCGACGAAGTCGTGCTAGAAACCGCGCTCGGCGGCCTTCGATATTGCGTCGGGAACGCTAGCGGATCGATCAATCTCGCCGGCGCCAATGGTGCCGGGGCGATGGATACCGGTAGTGCGCCTACCAGTGGCTATGTCGCGATCTACGGCATCTACAATCCGACAACGAACACGTTCAACCTGATTGGCGTTAACGCGACGAGCATCGTTGCCCCTAGCGTTTACTCCAACGGGCACATGCCAGCAGGATATACGGCTAGCGCACTGCTCAGCGTGTGGCCGACTACGAGCGGTGGTCTGTTGCAGATCGGCAATCAATTTGATCGACACATTGATTGCTTCCCTGTTCAGGTTCTGGCAACAACGACCTCCGCAACGAACCAGTCGCTGAGCATCGCTTCCGCTGTTCCGAAGAATGCAAAGACATTCGACGCCAGCGGCCTTGTCGGCGGCGCAAGTTCCAGCGGCAACACGGACGTAACTTTTTGCGGCACGTCGAATCAGATCGGCGCGCGTCAATTCGGTGGGTATGTCGCGAGCGGAGTTAGCTCCTACGGCACGATGAAGAATATCCCGCTAATTACCGCACAAACTACCTATTACACGTGCCAAGGTAGCGTCACAACGACCGTTTCTGTCATTGGGTACGATTTCTAACATGACTACGATTTTCGTCCAGTTCGCGGATGCAACGGAAACCGTTGTAGTCGCGACGTTCGGGTGCTCTCAGGATGCAAACGAGTATCCGAATCAGGGTGAGATAGACGCAACCGATTTGCGTTATCTCGCGTTTTCGAATCCTTCTGCAACGGTCCCCGGCGCGAAGGCCGCTCAAATTGCAGCGTTGAATTCGGCATATCAGGCGGCAATCACCGCGCCTGTAAGCTACACGACGGCGGCGGGAACTACGGCGACTTTCAATCAAGACGCAACGGCGAAATCGAACCTGCAAAACGCCATGCTCGCGAGCGAAAAGGCGGGTACGTGGCCCCTCAATCTGTGGCTATCCGCTGGGGGCGAGGCGGTAACGCCTTTCACGTATGCGGACCTGCAAGGGCTCGCCGCTGCGATGGAAGCCGTCGACGCGCCGGACTACACGCAACTCCTGTCTCTCGTCGCGCAAGTGAACGCGGCTACCACTGTGGCGGCCGTGCAAGCCGTAGTGTGGCCGCAATGAGCCGACTTCAACTGTTGACCGTATGGCTTCTGATGGTGGTAACGATGCCGATCATGTATGTAGGAATGCTGTGCGAACTGTCGTTCGGTGTTCCGTCCCGCGCGGAGAACATGGCAATCGGCTATGACTGCGCGATGGGCGGCATGTTCGGCAATCCGGCCTACATGACGATTTCAGCGCGCACCGGCAACGGCCTGATTGAGGGCGCGCGCTGGGCAAAGATCGTCAGCCCCATCATCGATTTCTTTTTCGGCAAAGGGCATTGCCTCGCAAACGCAACCATCAAGCCCGCGTAACAAACCGTCTATCTGTCATCGAGCCCGCCGCGTGCGGGCTTTTTTTATGGGAATTCGATGGACGTTCACATCGTAAATGAATGGTCGCTCGCGATCGTTACAGCGTTCGCGGTGCTTTGCTTTTGGGCATACCGAAGCACAAACGCGCGCCTAACTGCATCTGAAGCGGCGACTAGCGAGCGCATCAAGAAAGCCGAAGACGCTACCGCAGCGCTGGCCCTGCATGTGGCGGAGGACTACGTATCGGTGAAGCGCTTCGAGGCCTACACGGATCGTTTTGACGAAGTTGCAAAGCTCATCTTTGAAAAGCTCGACAACGTGCGCGACAAACTCGACACAAAGGCGGACAAGCAATGATGCAGGTATCTGAAAACGGCGTAGCCCTCACCAAGGCATCCGAAGGGCTGTATCTCATCGCGTATCCCGACCCGGCATCCGAACTCGGCAAAGCGCTACAGAGCGCGGGCCTGTGGCAAGGCGTTCTGTCTGGAAAGGCAATCCCGGTCGCAATGGCTCATCTCGACGGCGCGCCGTGGACGGGTGGATGGGGGCATACCGGACCCGACGTCACGCCGCGCATGGTGATTACGCTCGCACAGGCGGAAGCGTGGATTGTCGCTGACTTGCGCAAGGCCGCGTTCGTGGTGAACAAGTACGTTGTCGCCACAATCAACCAAAACCAGTTCGACGCACTGAGCGATTTCGTGTTCAACGAAGGCGCCGGGAACTTCATCAGTTCGACCCTGTTGCGCATGCTCAACGCCGGTAACTACGGCGACGCCGCGACGCAGTTCGACCGCTGGGATTTGGCGGGCGGCCATGTTATGGCTGGTCTCAAGACGCGACGCACCGAAGAGAAGGCGCTCTTCATGAAGCCCGCAAGCACGCCGCACTGACCCGCCCGCACATCGATCAACATAGCCCGCCTAGTGCGGGCTTTTTTACGCCCATACACATGACGCCCGCACACGAGCACGAGCAAGCTACCACACTGCATATCGACATTTTCTATCCCGATCATCCGCCGCGCACCGAATCCGCGCTGTTCCGAAAAACCAAGCATCACCTGGTGCACGTGCTCGATACGCCGTGCTACGTGTGCGACACGAAGGAACACCGCGAAGTGCACCACTGGCACGCGGAATGGGCGGACGCCGAAGGTATCGATTGGGACAAGATGCGCGCGTTGCATCCGGCCTTCGACTGGTCGACGTTCAAAGAGCCGTCCGACTTCATCGATTCGGAATACAACATGAAAATCCTGTGCGCCAAGCATCACCGTGGCATCAATCACGGGATTCACATGGTTCCGCTGCCGATGTGGGAGATGCAGCGCATTCAGAAGGCCGATTTCGTGTTCACGCCGGATGAAGAAAAGTAGTCCGAATTGACTATCGACTATCTTTGTGGTACTGTTGCGCGCGTAACATACCACGGAGATAGTTCAAAATGAAATTGTCCGACCTCATCACGGACGACGCCGGGAAGGTTCTGGAGCCCGCCTACTTCTGGTCCGCTGCCGCGATTCTCGTCGGCTTCGGACTGGAGGTTTATTGCTCCATCACCGGCAAGCCGTTCGATTTTCAGGCTTACGGCATCGGCGCTTGCGCCCTGCTCGGCGGCCTCGGTCTGTCCGCCAAATTCGGGAAGTGACATGTACACACGATGGCTAGCCTTCTCCCTCGCGAACTTCGTTGTGACGCTGCTAGCGTACTTGCTGGCGCCCTTGCTGCCGCTATTCGCAATCGGCCGCCCAACGCTCCCTTCGTGGCTCGCGTATTTCCAGACGCCCGACAACCCCTTGGACGGCGACGCGAACTTTCAGGCGAACGTAGCGCCCTTCCGTGGCGCGCAGACTGGATGGCGGCAATACATCAACCGAATCTTCTGGCTGTTGCGGAACCCTGCCTATGGGTTCGGATTGACGGTTATTGCATTCCAGGCGACTAAGGGCGCGCTGGTCGCACGCAAGCGAGGCAATCTGGACGTCAGCGGCGGCCCGACCGAAACAGGCTATTTCCATGCCGACCTGATCAACCCGGATGGGTCGTGGTGCTGGGAACTGTACATCGTCTGGTGCTACAGCAAAACGCGAGCGCTGCGCCTGAACCTCGGCTGGAAAATCTGGAACCCAACGCCGTGCGCGTGTCAGTTCGCGATGACCGTCCAACCCTTCATGAGCTACACATGACCCTCCTACTTCTGCTCCCCTCGCTGCTCGGCAAGCTGTTCAAATTCGCCGTCGCGCACTGGCGTATCGCCGTCGCCCTGCTCGCCGCCGTCGTCCTGCTCGGGACCGGATACCACTTCGGATCGAGCCGCGTGCAGGCGAAATGGGACGCCGCCAAGGTCGCGACCGCGAAAGCCGTCGCCAAGGTCAACACGGCACAGGTCGCACAGACCGCCATTGTTCAAACCAAAGTCGTTACAAAGCTCCAGGTCATCCACGACAAGGGCGCAACCATCACGAAGGAAGTCATCCGCTATGTTCCGCTTTCTACTCCCGATTTGCCTTATGGTTTCCGCCTGCTCCACGATGCCGCCGCCGCAGGTGTGCCACTTCCCGCAACCCCCAGCGGCGTTGATGGCCCCGCCGTTCCTGCCGCAACCGTTGCCGAAACCGTCAGCGACAACTACGCCGGTTGTCGTGCCGACGCCGCAATCATTCGTGGCTGGCAACGCTGGGCGCAGCGCGAGCTAGCGACCACGGACGGCGCCGCCTCGGCGGTCGCGGTACACTAGACCTTGTTGCGGGGCGTGTGTGCCAATAGTGTGCCATACCCCACACAGAGAGTCGCAACCGATTGATTATGTGGTGATTTTTATAGTCGCATACCCCATATAATACAAGTTCGCACACGCCAAAGTCAGAGTTGACTGTCCCCGGATCACATGAATACGCCGCTCGCTTCTTCATCCGGCGCCGCCGCGCCGGGCACCGCACCCTCCGCTTCCGTCACGCCTGCCAGTCATGCCGCGCCGCTCGTGCGCCCCGCGCCCGATGAATTCGACGCCGTGCTGTCGCGCGGCGCGTTCATGCCGCTCACGCAGTTCGGCATCGTCGACGTCACCGGCGACGACGCGGCGAGCTTCCTGCACGCGCAGCTGACCAACGACGTCCAGCATCTCGACGCATCGAGCGCGCGCCTTGCCGGCTACTGCTCGCCGAAAGGCCGCCTGCTCGCGTCGTTCCTCACGTGGCGCCATGGCGACACGATCCGTCTGCTGCTCGCGAAGGACGTGCAGCCCGCGGTGCAGAAGCGCCTGTCGATGTTCGTGCTGCGCTCGAAGGCGAAGCTCGCCGATGCGAGCGCGGCGCTCGCCGTCGTCGGTCTGGCCGGCGACGTGCGCCGTGCGCTGTCCACCGTGTTCGACGCGGTGCCCGACGGTGTGCACGTGAATGTCGATGGCCCCGCGGGTTCGCTGATCCGCGTGCCCGATGCCGCCGGCCGGCTGCGCTATCTATGGATCGGCCCGAAAGCGGAAGTGGAAGCGCGCCTGCCCGGACTCGAACAGAAGCTGTCGCGCGTGTCGCCCGCCGTATGGGACTGGCTCGACATCCACGCCGGCGAGCCGCGCATCACGCAGGCGGTGAGCGAGCAGTTCGTACCGCAGATGGTCAACTTCGACGTGCTCGGCGGCGTCAACTTCCGCAAAGGCTGCTATCCGGGCCAGGAGATCGTCGCGCGCAGCCAGTATCGCGGCACGATCAAGCGCCGCATGGCGCTCGCGAACATCGCTGCATTCGGTGACAAAAGCGGTGACGCCGCGCATCCGGTCGCGGCCGGCGCGGAGCTGTTTCAGGCGGACGATCCGGGCCAGCCGTGCGGCATGATCGTGAACGTCGCCGCCGCGCCGCAAGGCGGCGTGGACGCGCTCGTCGAGATCAAGCTCGCCGCGCTCGAAGCCGGCGGCGTGCATCTCGGCGCGGCCGATGGCCCGTTGCTGTCGTTCCTGCCGCTGCCGTACGCGTTGCCCACCGAAAACTGAAGCCGTGCGGCGGCCCGCCTTCCGCTGGCCGCCGCATTTCCCGCCCCCCGCGCTTCCGCGCTCCCACGAGTGTGCCCACGATGTGCCTGATCGTCTTCGACTGGCGTCCCGATGCCGACGACGGCGCGCTCTTCACGCTCACCGCGAACCGTGACGAGTTCCTGCGCCGCACGGCCATGCCGATGGCCTGGTGGGGCGATGCGCCCGACCTGCTGGCAGGCCGCGATCTGGTGGGCGGCGGCACGTGGCTCGGCATCACGCGCGACGGCCGCTTCGCCGCGCTGACCAACTACCGCGCGCCGAGCGAATTCCGCGCCGATGCGCCGACCCGCGGCACGCTCGTCAGCGCGTGGCTTACCGGGGAATGGCTGAGCGGGGAATGGCTCGACGGCGGATCGTCCGACAGCAAGCGCGAGCTGATCCGGTCTGCGACGCCGCTCGACTATCTGCGGCACGTCGCACGCACAGGCGACGTCTACAACGGCTTCAACCTCATTGTCGGCGACTGGCGGCGGCGCGAACTCGGCTGGTACTGCAACCGCTCGGCCGCCGCGCCGGCACTGCTCGCCGCCGGCACGCACGGCATCTCGAACGCGGTGCTCGACACGCCGTGGCCGAAGCTCGTCAGAAAGCGCGCGGAACTCGGCGCGCTCGTCGGCGACGGCGGCCAGCCGCCGCTCGACGAACTGGTGAAGCTGATGCGCGACCCGCAGCTCGCGCGCGACGACGAACTGCCTGCGACGGGTATTTCGCTCGAACGCGAACGGGCGCTGTCCGCGGCATTCATCGATACGCCGGACTACGGGACGCGCGGCACGACCGCGCTGCGCGTGATTGCGCGCGATGGGCGGCTCGCAGTGGAAGCTGTCGAGCGCAGCGATGACAACGGTTCGCATCGGCTCGCGCGGCCAGGGCACTTCGAGACGCGATATGCGTTCGACGTTGCCAATGCGTAGTGAGGCAGCGAGGTTGCGCGGTAGCGGGTCCGCTCACTCCACGCCGAACGCCTGCCTCAGCGCAAGCGCCGCGTCCGCGTGCGCCGCGGCCACGTCCGGCACGAAGCGCCCGATCTTGAAGAACTCGTGGACCATTCCCGCGTAGCAGTGGAACGTCACCGCGTTGCCCGCTGCGCGTAATTTATCCGCATACGCCTTGCCCTCGTCGCTAAGCGGATCGTATTCGGCCGTCGCAATCCACGCGGGCGCGACGTGGCTGAAGTCCGGCGCGCCGCGCGCGCCGTCGAGCGGTGCGAAGCGCCAGTCTTCGCGGTCCTCCGGGTCGAGCACGTAATGATCGAAGAACCACTGGATCGTCTCGGCCGTCAGCAGATAACCGTCGGCGAGCCGCACGTGCGATGCGCTCTGCTGATGCGCGGACGTTCCCGGATAGATCAGCATCTGCAGCACGAGCCGGATGCCGGCGTCGCGCGCGAGCACCGCGCAGACCGTAGCGAGCGTGCCGCCCGCGCTGTCGCCGCCAACCGCAAGCCGTAACGGATCGATCGCGTAGCTCGCCGCTTCCGTATGCAGCCAGCGCAGTGCATCGAACGCGTCGTTCACCGCAGTGGGAAAGCGATGCTCGGGTGCGAGCCGGTAGTCGACCGACAGCACGGCGCACCGCGCGTCGCGCGCAAACATCCGGCACAGCGCATCATGCGTATCGACGCTGCCCACCGTGAACCCGCCGCCGTGGTAATAGACGAGCGCCGGCAGCGGTTCGGCCCAGTGCGGCTGCGTCGGATAGTAGAGCCGCGCGCGGATCGTGGCGCCGTCGCGGGTGGGGACCGACAGGTCTTCCACCGCGTGCATCGGCGCGGAGTCGATCTCGAGAATCGTCGCGCTCTTTTCGTAGGATGCACGCGCCTGCTGCGCGGTCAGCGTTGGGTACGCCGGACGCTTCGCTCGCGCGACCATGTCGAGCATCTGCGCGATTTTCGGGTTCAGCGGCATGCGTCTAGCGCGTTTCGTTGACTTCGGGCTTCAACGACATCGGGTCGGTCGGCTCGCGCAGCGTTTCGATGTCTTCGTGACGCAGGCGCACTGTGGCCATGATGCCCGGGTGCGTGACGATGTAGAAGCGCCGCTCGCGCACCGCGTCGAACGTGATCTGCGCGACGTCGTCCGCGGTGAGCTTGCCCGAGCGCACCGCGCGCTGCAGCTGCTTGCCAGCGGCGAGCTGCGAACGCGTCGGCGCATCCGCATTGCGCAACATGTCGGGCCGCGCGCGCTCGGCGTCCGCGATGCCAGTCGGCACGAACGCCGGACACAGCAGCGAGCAGCCGACCTCGCCGCCCACCGTCTTCAGGTCGTGATAAAGCGTCTCGGTCAACGACACCACCGCGTGCTTCGACGCGTTGTACACGCCCATTGCCGGCGGGGACAGCAGACCCGCGACCGATGAGGTATTGACGATATGCGCGGGCTCGCCCTGTTTCAGCATGATGGGCGTGAACACCCGCACGCCGTGCGCGACGCCCATCACGTTGACGCGAAACACCCATTCCCAGTCGTTCGCGCTGCTTTCCCAGACGAAGCCACCCGCGCCGACGCCTGCGTTGTTGAACAGCAGATGCACCTTGCCGAAGGCGCCGAGCGTCGCGTCGGCAAGCGCTTCGATCTGCGCCGCATCCGACACATCGGTGCGCACGCCAATCGCTTCCGCACCGCTCGCGCGCGCCGCGTCGACGGTTGCCGCGAGCGCCGCATCATCCACATCGGCCAGCACCAGCTTCATGCGAAGCGCCGCCGCCCGCTGCGCGAACGCGCGGCCGAAGCCGCTCGCCGCGCCAGTGATCACGGCAACCTTGCCGTCGAAGTCGAACATCGCGATTCCTCTTGAAAGGCCTTTGCGCGCCGGTCAGATCAGCTTGACGAGCTGCTTGCCGAAGTTGCGTCCCTTCAGCATGCCGAGAAAAGCTTCGGGCGCGCTCTCGAGACCCTGCGCGACCGTCTCGCGATACTGCAGCCGCTTCTGCGCGACGAGCGTGCCGAGCTGTTTGAGCGCTTCCGGCCAGACGTCCAGGTGTTCGGTGACGATGAAGCCCTGCACCAGCAGCCGTTGCGTGAGGATCGTGCCCGGACGCTTCAACGGAATCGGCTCGGAATCGTAGTTCGCGATCATCCCGCACACCGCGATGCGGCCGAACGCATTCATCCGCGCCAGCGTGACGTCGAGTATCTCTCCGCCGACGTTCTCGAAGTAGCCGTCGACACCATCCGGTGTGGCCGCTTTCAGGTCGTCGTACAGTTTGCCCGCCTTGTAGTCGACACACGCATCGAAGCCGAGCGTTTCGACCACGTAACGGCACTTCTCCGCGCCGCCGGCAATGCCCACCGCGCGCGCGCCGGCGAGCTTCGCCAGCTGACCGACGACACTGCCGACCGCGCCGCTGGCCGCGCTCACGACGACTGTTTCGCCCGCCTTCGGCGTAATGATGCGGTTGAGCCCATACCATGCGGTGACGCCCGGCATGCCAACCGGACCGAGATACGCCGACAGTGGCACGTGCGTATCGTCGACCTTCTGCAGACCCCGGCCGTCCGATACGCCGAATTCCTGCCAGCCGAGCACACCAACCACCTTGTCGCCCACCGCGAATTTCGGATGCTTCGATTCGACGACCTCGCCCACCGTGCCGCCGATCATCACTTCGTTCAGCGGTTGAGGCGTTGCATACGACTTCGCATCGCTCATCCGTCCACGCATGTACGGATCGAGCGACAGATAGTGGTTGCGCACGCGCAGTTCGCCATCCGCGAGCGGTGCGAGCGGCGCTTCGACCAGACTGAAGTTATCGGTGCTCGCAGCGCCTTGCGGCCGCGACACGAGCAGGATCTGACGGTTGATGTCGGCCATGCGTCTGTCTCCTGATGAGGATGTAGTGTGTTCCGCTCGACCGTTGCGCGACGTCGCGGCAACGGCCTGTTCGCGTCTTGCCCGCCGCGCTGAAACTCAAGTGAAACCCAGCTGAACGTCAGCTGAAAATCAGCCGTCGCTCGGCCCCGGTTTCGCGGACGGATCGGTGCGCAAACGCTGCTGCGCGACGTCACGGCCGACCGCGAGCCGTTTCATGTACTTGAACGTACCCAGTGCCTTCGCGACGAAATGTCCTTCGCTGTCGCGAATCTCGCCTTCGCAGTACGCCATCGTTGTAGAACGATGCAGCACGCGTGCGAACGCGCGCAGTTCGCCGCGACCGGGCTGCATGAAGTTGACCTTCATCTCGACCGTGACGACGCCGACGCCGTCTGCCGCGAGACTGCGCGCCGCCATCGCCAGCGCGACATCGGCGATGGTCATCGTGACGCCGCCGTGCGCGACGTCCCATGTGTTCAGATGGTCGGGCGCGAGGCGAAGCACGACTTCGCTCGCGCCATCCATGGCCGACACGACCTGAACGCCGAGGCGATCGACGAACGGGCTCTCGAGAGCTGGCAACGTCTGTTTGCTGTCACTCATCGCCGCAGATCACACTTCGAAGTCGACACATTCGCGCGCTTCACGCACCGCGCTGACGAACGACTTGAGCGCGAGATGCGTTGGGTGCACCTGGTATGCGTCGAGCGCGGCCTTGTTCTCGAAGTCGGAGATCAGCACGACATGGTGCGTCGAGTCGAGACCTTCGCTCGTCACGCCCACTTCCAGATGCAGGATGCCCGGCACGATGTTGCGACAGGCTTCGAGCTTTTCCTTCAGCTTCAGCGCATTTTCCGCGCGGCTCGCACCCTCGGCGTGCTCCTTCAACTTCCACATCACGATATGTCTGATCACCGGCTTCACCTTGCAGAACGAATTGGACCATGGTCGGACGTCGCGCGCGCCGGCGTGCCTCGGAGACTAACGAGCCAACTGCTCCCGCAACGCTTGTGGCGACAGTCCCAACAGCAAGGAATTGTAGCCGAGCGCGCCGAAATCAGTCGCTGCCACGGGCATCCGGTTCCACCGTTTACGGCTTGCTCCAAGGCTCGCCTCACGGCTCATGTCAAGGTTCGCCAGTGGGCCTTGCGCAATGCAGGTTCAACCGGCGTGCGGCGCGCCGGTTGTCACCGGAGCGGTCCGGAAAACCCGCAGCCCGAGACCATGACCTGACGCACTCCCGCAGCGAGATCGCCGTAGCCAGCGCACCGCCGATGTGGAACACTGCGCGTTCGTCCGCCAATGCACCCAAGTTGGCCGGTTCCAGCACCAGCGTGAGCAGCATCACCTTGATGCCCATCACGGTGCTGCCGGCGGTCGTCATGGCCAGCGCGAAGTCGCCGAGATCGCCCCATCTCCGCTGGTACGCATTGGCCAACAGCAGCGTCACGAAGCACAGCCCCGCGGCCAGCGCGCTGCACAAGCCGAAGTCAACGGCTGCGGCCGAAGCAAGCCATGCTTTCATTGCAGACACAGAACACCCCGCCAACGATCAACCCGATCAACGTACCGTTCGTACCAGCGACACTGCCCAGACCCGCACCGCCGAGCATGCCGACAATCGCCAGTTCGAAGATCCGGTTCAGCTTCGCGCCGAAGGAAGCGTGACGCTCAGCTTCCCAGGCCGATTCCGCGGAATCATCCACATCTTCAAGCAGACAATTCTCCGCTGCGTACTCCCTCTGCCCGTGCTTCTGTCGAATATCCTGTTCACGCTTCACGACGAATCGCGGAGCCGCCCGCCCGAAACGCCTCGCCGTGCCGAATTTCGGCATGGCCATTACTCTGCTGCTTCGCTGCATTTCCACCCTCACGTCCAGTTCAGATCAATTCATACTGCAGTCCTTACGATCATACACAACTGGACATCAGGATTCCATCTGTCCGGACAGCGTTAGCCATCCGGACGATGGTCGCACACCGTCACACGACTTCGAACAGCCCGGCGGCGCCCTGTCCGCCGCCGATGCACATCGTGACGACCACGAATTTCGCACCGCGCCGCTTGCCCTCGATCAACGCATGCCCCGTCAGCCGCGCGCCGGACACGCCGTACGGATGCCCAACCGCGATCGCACCGCCGCTCACGTTCAGGCGATCGTTCGGAATGCCGAGCTTGTCGCGGCAATAGAGCACCTGCACCGCGAACGCTTCGTTGAGCTCCCACAAATCGATGTCTTCGAGCTTCACGCCGGTCTGCCGCAACAGCTTCGGCACCGCGAACACCGGGCCGATACCCATCTCGTCGGGCTCGCAGCCGGCCACCGCGAAGCCGCGGAAAATGCCCAGCGGCTGCAACCCCTCGCGCTCCGCGACCGTCGCGTTCATCACGACGCACGCCGACGCGCCATCCGAAAACTGGCTCGCGTTGCCCGCCGTGATCACGCCGCCGGGCAGCGCGGTGCGGATCTTCGCAACGCCTTCGAGCGTCGTGTCGGGGCGAATGCCTTCGTCCGCCGCGATCGTCACTTCCTTCGTGAAGAGGCGCCCGCCCGATTTGTCCGCGACGCCCGCGAGCACGGTCATCGGCACGATCTCGGCCGCGAAGCGGCCTGCCT
Organism: Paraburkholderia phosphatilytica; assembly: GCF_003443895.1. Lineage (GTDB taxonomy): Bacteria > Pseudomonadota > Gammaproteobacteria > Burkholderiales > Burkholderiaceae > Paraburkholderia > Paraburkholderia phosphatilytica. Next base: position 102,193 of record NZ_QQOA01000012.1, read on the forward strand.
CCTGTGCCGCCGCGGCGCGCTGCTGCGACTGCACGCCGTATTCGTCCTGACGCTCCTTCGCGATCGAATAGCGCTTCGCGACGTTCTCGGCGGTCTGCAGCATCGACCAGTAGATCTCCGGCTTGTGCTGATCGAGCCAGCCTTCCTTCAGCATGTGCTGGTTCATCTCGTTCTGCACGCACGAGATCGACTCGACGCCGCCCGCGACGAACACGTCACCCTCGCCCGCGATCACGCGCTGCGCCGCGAGCGCGATCGTCTGCAGGCCCGACGAGCAGAAGCGGTTCACCGTCATGCCCGGCACGCTGACGGGCAGCCCGGCGCGCAGCGCGATCTGCCGCGCGATGTTCATGCCGGTCGCGCCCTCGGGATTCGCGCAACCCATGATGACGTCCTCGACGCGCGCCGGATCGAGCTTCGCGCGTTCGACGGCAGCCTGCACGACATGACCGCCGAGCGTCGCGCCGTGCGTCATGTTGAATGCACCGCGCCACGACTTCGCGAGCCCGGTACGGGCGGTCGATACGATTACGGCATCAGTCATGCCTGTCTCCTGCTTCGGTTGGTTCGGTGTTCGTAGTTCATGAAGGAACGCGTGGGCGCGCCGCGCCGGCGCGCGTTCCGTCACATCAGATCGCTATCCCGGCGGACTGCACACGCTCGACGCCCGCCGCCCGCAGATCGCGCCACGCAGCATCGAGCGAGCCGTTCAGATCGATCGCGCGGCACGCGTCCTCGATCAGCACGACCTCGAAGCCGGCTGCGCGCGCATCGAGCGCCGACCAGGCGACGCAGTAGTCCGTCGCGAGGCCGCAGCACCACACACGCTTCACGCCGTGCTCGCGCAGATAACCGGCGAGGCCCGTCGGCGTGCCGCGGTCGGCTTCGACGAACGCCGAGTAGCTGTCCACCTGCTCGTGATGTCCCTTGCGGATCAGCGCGCGCGCATGCGGCACGTCCAGATCGCGATGCAGCGCCGCGCCCTCGGTGCCCTGCACGCAGTGCACCGGCCACAGCACCTGTTCGCCATACGGCAGCGCGATCGTCTCGAACGGCTGCCGTCCGGCATGATTCGCCGCGAACGACACATGCGAGGCCGGATGCCAGTCCTGCGTCAGCACGACGTGGCTGAAGTCGCGCGCGAGCCGGTTGATCACCGGCACCACTTCGTTGCCGTGCGCGACGGCAAGCGCACCGCCGGGCATGAAATCGTTCTGCACGTCGATGACGAGCAGCACCTCGCTGACGTCTTTCATCGCATCACCTCGTGTACCGCGCGTCCGTTCGCATCGCGCGGATTGACCGGACGCCGCGCTGAGCTGTATTCAGCTATTGAAGCCGCGGCCCTGCGCGGCCAGTTCGGCGATCGTTTTCGCCGGCTGCCAGCCGTCGCCGTTCGCCTGCGACGCATAGCGGCGAATCGAACGCTCGACGTTGTAGAGCCCGACCGCATCCGCGTACAGCATCGGGCCGCCGCGCCACAGCGGGAAGCCGTAGCCCGTCAGATAGACCATGTCGATGTCCGACGGCTTCGATGCGATGCCTTCCTCGAGAATCTTCGCGCCTTCGTTGACGAGCGCGAACACCAGCCGCTCGACGATTTCCTCATCGGCGATCTTGCGGCGCGTCGCACCGACTTCGTTCGAATAGCCGACGATCATCTCGTCGACGAGCTTCGACGGATGCGCGGTGCGATCGCCCGGCTTGTAGTCGTACCAGCCGCCGCCGGTCTTCTGGCCAAAGCGGCCGGTTTCGCACAGGCGGTCCGCGATCTTCGAGTAGTGCAGATCCGGATGCTCCTGATAGCGGCGCTTGCGGATCGCCCAGCCGATGTCGTTGCCGGCGAGATCGCTCATCCTGAACGGGCCCATCGCGAAGCCGAATTTTTCGATCGCGCGGTCCACCTGCTGCGGCAGCGCGCCTTCCTCGAGCATGAACAGCGCCTGACGGATGTACTGTTCGACCATCCGGTTGCCGATGAAGCCGTCGCACACGCCCGACACCACCGCGGTCTTCCTGATCTTCTTCGCGAGCTTCATCACGGTGGCGAGCACGTCTTTCGACGTCTCGCTGCCGCGCACCACTTCCAGCAGCTTCATCACGTTCGCCGGGCTGAAGAAGTGCATGCCGACGACGTCCTGCGGACGCTTCGTGAACGCGGCGATGCGGTTCAGGTCGAGCGTCGACGTGTTCGATGCGAGGATCGCGCCGGGCTTCGCCACTTCGTCGAGCTTTTTGAACACCTGTTCCTTCACGCCGAGTTCCTCGAACACCGCTTCGACGATCAGGTCGGCGTCGTTCAGATCGTCGTACGACAGCGTCGGGCGGATCAGCGCCATGCGCCCGTCGAGCGCTTCCTGCGTGAGCTTGCCTTTTTTCAGCGTGTTTTCGTAGTTCTTGCGGATCGTCGCGAGGCCGCGATCGAGCGCGTCCTGCTTCGTTTCGAGCAGCGTGACGGGCAGCCCCGCGTTGACGAAGTTCATCGCGATGCCGCCGCCCATCGTGCCCGCGCCGATCACAGCGACCTGGCGGATCTCTCGCGTCGGCGTATCGGACGGCACGTCGGGAATCTTGCTCGCGGCGCGTTCGCCGAAAAACGCGTGGCGCAGCGCGCGGCTCTCGGGCGTCTGCACGAGCGCGAGGAAGCATTCGCGCTCGAACGCGAGGCCTTTCTCGAAGCCCTGTTTGACACCCGCCTCCACCGCATCGATGCACTTGTGCGGCGCCGGAAACTGCTTCGCCATCGATGCGACGGTGTTGCGCGCGAACTGGATGAAGCCCGCCGCATTCGGATGCTCGATCTTGCGCTCGCGCAGCTTCGGATGCGGGCCCGCCTGTTCGCCGACCTTGCGCGCACAGGCGAGCGCGGCTTCCAGCAGGTCGCCGTCGGCCATCTCGTCGAAAAGGCCAGACTGAGCGAGCTGTTCCGACTTCACGGTGGCACCGGAGACGATCATGTTGAGCGCCGCCTCGAGACCGATCGCGCGCGGCAGACGCTGCGTGCCGCCCGCCCCCGGCAACAGGCCGAGCTTCACTTCGGGCAGCGCGATCTGCGCGCCGGGCGCGGCCACCCGGTAGTGCGCGCCGAGCGCGAGTTCGAGACCGCCGCCCATCGCGACGCTGTGGATCGCGGCGACGACCGGCTTCGCGCTGTTCTCGACGGCCTTGATGACCGTGCCGAGCATCGGCTCCTGCAGCGCTTTCGGCGTGTTGAATTCGGTGATGTCGGCGCCGCCGGAGAACGCCTTGCCGGCGCCGGTGAGCACGATTGCGCGAACGGACGGATCCTGCGCGGCGCGGTCGAGACCTTCGACGATGCCCTGGCGCGTCGAGTGACCGAGGCCGTTGACCGGCGGATTGTTCAGCGTGATGACGGCGACGCCGTCGCGGGTCGTGTAGTCGACTGCCATTCTGCCTGCCTCCATGCGCGTCGGCCGCGCGTTGCATGCGGTCGGATCATTGTCCGACATTCCCTGTCAGCAGGCAGAATACACGACAAAAGCACGATCGTTCAAATTTTTGCAGCAGTGCGTGCGAAGGCCGCTTCGGGGTCGGGTCGGGGTTGGGTCAGAGAACCCGCGCCGGCGGGCCTCACCGCCGTTTCAGGCTGCGCCTTCGACGGCTCCCGGCAGCTTGTGATCGCGGAACTGGTCGCGCAGCTTGAGCTTCTGCAGCTTGCCCGTCGCCGTGTGCGGCAGTTCGTCGACGAACGCGACGTCGTCGGGAATCCACCACTTCGCGACCTTGCCCTGGTAGAACGCGAGGAGTTCCTCGCGCGTGACGCTCGCGCCCTCCCGCAGCACGACCACCAGCAGCGGCCGTTCGGTCCATTTCGGATGCGCGCAGGCGATGCACGCCGCTTCAGCTACCGCGGGATGCGCGACCGCGACGTTCTCGACGTCGATCGAGCTGATCCATTCGCCGCCCGACTTGATCACATCCTTGCTGCGGTCGGTGATGTTCAGGAAGCCGTCCTGGTCGATCGTTGCGACGTCGCCGGTCGGAAACCAGCCGTCGACGAGCGGCGACGCATCGCTGCGAAAGTACCGGTCGATCACCCACGGACCGCGCACGTGCAGATCGCCGAACGCGACGCCGTCCCACGGCAGCTCGTGGCCGTCCTCGCCGACGATCTTCATGTCGACGCCGAACATCGCGCGGCCCTGCTTTTCGAGCAGCTTGCGTTGCGCTTCGGGTGGGCGCTGGGTCTGCTCGAAGTTGAGCTTCGACAGCGTGCCGAGCGGCGACATCTCGGTCATGCCCCACGCATGAATGACCTCGACGCCGTAGTCCTGCTGGAACGTGGCGAGCATCGCGGGCGGACACGCGGACCCGCCGATGATCGTGCGCTCGAGCGACGAGAACTTCGCGCCGATCTCCTTCACGTGCCGCAGCAGCCCCATCCACACGGTCGGCACGCCGGCCGAGAACGTGACGCGCTCGGCCTCCATCAGTTCGTACAGCGACTTGCCGTCGAGATCCTTGCCGGGCAGCACGAGCTTCGAGCCGGCCAGCGCCGACGCGTGCGGAATGCCCCACGCGTTGACGTGGAACATCGGCACGACGGGCAGCACAGAGTCGCGCGTCGACAGTCCCATCGCGTCGGGCATCGCCGCACCGAACGCGTGCAGCACCGACGAGCGGTGCGTGTAAAGCGCGCCTTTCGGATTGCCGGTGGTGCCGGACGTATAGCAGAGGTACGACGCGCTCAGCTCGTCGAGCACCGGCCAGTCGAACTCGCCATCCTGCGCGGCGAGCAGCGTTTCATACGACAGCACCGGCGTCTGCATCGCGGGCAGATGCGCTTCGTCCGTGAGCGCGATCCAGCCGCGCACCTTCGGGCACTGCGGCGCGAGCGCATCGACCAGCGCGGCGAAGGTCGTGTCGAACAGCACGTAGCTGTCGTCCGCATGACTGACGATGTACGCGATCTGGTCGCAGAAGAGGCGCGGATTGATCGTGTGGCACACGGCGCCGTAACCCGCCACGCCGTAGTAGGCCTCGACGTGCCGGTAGCCGTTCCACGCGAGCGTGGCGATCCGCTCGCCGCGTTGCACGCCGAGCGCCGCGAGCGCCTGCGCGAGCTGCTTCGCGCGCCGCTCGCAGTCCCGCCAGGTGTAGCGGTGCAGATCGCCCTCGATCCGCCGCGACACGATCCCGGCGTCGCCGTTGTAGCGCGCCGCGTGCGCGAGCAGCGCGGATACGTTGAGCGGCATGTCCATCATCTGCCCGAAGAGCGGCGTCGTCATGCGCGGTGTCTCCGTTGTTGTGTCCCGCACCGGATGCGGCGCCTGTGGCGCCGCTTCAGCCGGCCTCCCGCGGGGATCGCACCACGCCGGGGCGCCGGCCTGCGCCGCCGCGGGTGCGGACTTACAATATCGGTTAATCCAGAGGCGCTCAACATGTCGTTTTCCCGAAGCAATGCGGCGACGCTCGCCGCTTCTCCCGCCGACGAATCGCACGGGTCGGCTACCAGGATGGCCGCTACGATGGCTGAGGTATCAGCCGCGATCGACTCCCGCCGCGAAGGTTCATTCGGCTCGCTCGGCTCCGCGTTCATGACGCGGCTTCCCGCGGCACCGCTGCCTTCGCCGTACGTGGTCGGCTTTTCAAAGGACGCGGCGGCGATGCTGGGCTTCGCGCCATCGGTCGCCGACGACCCCGCTTTCGCGGACTACTTCGCGGGCAATCCCACGCCCGACTGGCCGCAGCCGTCGCTCCCGTACGCATCGGTCTATTCGGGCCACCAGTTCGGCGTCTGGGCCGGCCAGCTCGGCGACGGGCGCGCGCTCGGTCTCGGCGAAGTCGACCATGCGGGCATGCGCTACGAGCTGCAACTGAAGGGCGCGGGCCTTACGCCCTATTCGCGGATGGGCGATGGGCGCGCGGTGCTGCGCTCGTCGATTCGCGAATATCTGTGCTCGGAAGCGATGCATCACCTCGGCATTCCGACCACGCGCGCGCTCGCCGTGATCGGCTCCGACCAGCCGGTGCGCCGCGAGGAAATCGAAACGGCCGCTGTGGTCACGCGCGTGTCGACGAGCTTCGTGCGCTTCGGACACTTCGAGCATTTCTATTCGCAGGATCGCGTCGACGATCTGCGCACGCTCGCCGATCACGTGATCGACCGCTTCTATCCGCAGTGCAGGGAGCAGGACGACCCGTATCTCGCGTTGCTGGGCGAAGCGGTGCGGACCACCGCGGACCTGATGGTGGACTGGCAGGCGGTCGGCTTCTGTCACGGCGTGATGAATACGGACAACATGTCGATCCTCGGCCTCACGATCGACTACGGCCCGTTCGGCTTCATCGACGGCTTCGACGCGAACCACATCTGCAACCACTCCGATTCGCAGGGCCGCTATTCGTACCGGCGCCAGCCGCAGGTCGGCTACTGGAACCTGTTCTGCCTCGCGCAGGCGCTGCTGCCGCTGCTTGGCGCGCAGTACGGCGAAGCGAAGCGCAACGAACGCGCGATCGAAGACGCGCAGCGCGTGCTCGAAGGCTTCAAGGCGCGCTTCGCCCCGGGGCTCGAAGCGCGAACGCGCGCGAAGCTCGGCCTCGAACTGGAGCGCGACGGCGACGACCAGCTCGTCAACGCGCTGTTCGAAGTCATGCACAAGAACCGCGCGGATTTCACGCTGACGTTCCGCCATCTCGCGAAGCTGTCGAAGCACGACGCGAGCGGCGACGCGCCCGCGCGCGACCTGTTTCTCGATCGCGCCGCGTTCGACGCCTGGGCGAACGACTACCGCCGTCGGCTGTCCGAAGAACCGCGCGACGACGCCGCGCGCGCGGTTGCAATGAACCGGATCAACCCCAGATTCGTGCTGCGCAATCACCTGGCCGAAACAGCGATCCGCCACGCGCGCGAGAAGGACTTCACGGAACTCGAACGTCTCGCCGCGGTGCTGCGCCATCCGTTCGACGAACAGCCGGAACACGACGCCTACGCGGGCCTGCCGCCTGACTGGGCAAGCTCGCTGGAAGTGAGCTGTTCGTCGTGACGCCAACTTCACTCATCAGTCAACGCCACGAGCCTTCGATCAGGACAACACCATGAGCCACGACGATCACGATACCGACGCCTACCCTGTGCAGAAAGACGACGCCGAATGGCGCAAGCAGCTCTCCGAGATGGAGTACGAAGTGACGCGCCACGCGGCCACCGAGCGCGCGTTCACCGGCCGCTACTGGGACCACTGGGACCGCGGTGTCTATCACTGCGTCGCGTGCGGCACGCCGCTCTTCGAATCGGACACGAAGTTCGACGCCGGCTGCGGCTGGCCCAGCTACTTCAAGCCGCTCAACGGCGAGGTGATTCAGGAGAAGACCGACCGCACGCACGGCATGCTGCGCATCGAGGTGCGCTGCAAACAGTGCGGCTCGCACCTCGGCCACGTGTTCGAAGACGGCCCGGCGCCGACGGGCCTCAGGTACTGCATCAACTCGGCTGCGCTACAATTCGAGCCCAAGTGACGTAACCCGGACCCGCGCCGGGCTGCGCGCCGACGGTGAACGCCGGGCTCGTGCCCGGCGCGCGAACACCGCCGGCCTCACGACGCGGGCGCCGCGCCCTGTCCTTCTGCGCCTGTCCAGCACGCATCGTCTGCGTGTTTTTTGCGCGCTTTTTTGCGCGTTTTTTGCGAGCCCCCGGCCAGACAATGAAATTTCTGTTCGATCTGTTCCCGATCATTCTGTTCTTCGTCGCGTTCAAGGTGTGGGGCATCTTCACCGCGACCGCCGTCGCGATCGTCGCGACGCTCGTGCAGATCGCGTGGGTCGCGTTCCGCCACCGCAAGGTGGACCCGATGCTGTGGGTGAGCCTCGGCGTCGTGACGGTGTTCGGCGGCGCGACGCTCGTGCTGCACAACGACACGTTCATCAAGTGGAAACCCACCGTGCTCTACTGGGTCTTCTCGGTCGCGCTGCTGGCTTCGCAACTCGGCTTCGGCAAGAACCTGATCGAAGCGATGATGGGCAAGCAGGTCACGCTGCCGCACCGCGTGTGGAACCAGTTGAATCTCGTGTGGGCCGTGTTCTTCGTGCTGCTCGGTCTCCTGAACCTGTATGTGGCCTTCCACTACTCGCTCGATGCGTGGGTCAACTTCAAGCTGTTCGGCGCGACGGGTTGCCTCATCGTGTTCATTCTCGGGCAGAGCCTGTGGCTCGCGAAGTATATGAAGGAAGAAGAGTGACGATGAGCGATGCTTTCCTCAACGCGTCGCCCGAAGCGCGCATTGTGATGATCGATGCGCGGCTGCGCGCGGCGCTCGAACCGGTCGCGGTTCTCGAGATTCGCGACGACAGCGCACAGCACGCGGGCCATGCCGGAGCGGCCGCCGGCGGCCACTTCAGCGTGACGATCGTGGCGCCGGCGTTCGCGGGCAAGCCGCGGGTCGCCCGCCACCGGCTGGTGTATGATGCGCTGGCCGACGCAATGCAGCGCGGCATCCATGCACTGGCGATCACGGCTTACACGCCCGAAGAATTCGCTGCGTTGCGCCCTTAGGTGCTCTCAGGTGCGCGTCAAATCCCGTTTTTGCCCCGTCAGGAAAACTTCATGATTCTGAATAAAACCCGTCTTTGGGTCGCGACGGCTGCGTTCGCGGCCGCGCCAGCGTTCGCACAGAATATCGCCGTCGTGAACGGCACGCCGATCCCGAAGTCGCGTGTCGATGCGCTCGTCAGCCAGCTCGTCAAGCAGGGTCAGCAGGATTCGCCGCAACTGCAGGCAGCGGTGCGTGAAGAGCTGATCAACCGCGAGATCCTGATGCAGGAAGCGGCCCGCCGCGGCCTGCCGACGCGTCCGGACATCAAGGCGCAGATCGCCGTCGCCGACCAGACCGTCGTGCTGCGCGCGCTGATCGAAGACGTGATGAAGAACGAGCAGCCCACCGACGCCGAGGTGAAAGCCCGCTACGACCAGCTCGTGAAGCAGGCGGGCGGCAAGGAATATCACCTGCACCACATCCTCGTCGACAACGAGCAGCAGGCGAAGGACCTGATCGCGAAGATCAAGGGCGGCGCGAGCTTCGAAGACCTCGCGAAGCAGTACTCGAAGGACCCGGGTTCCGCGAAGAATGGCGGCGACCTCGACTGGTCGGATCCGAAGGCCTACGTGCCGGAATTCGCCACGGCCGCCGAGCATCTGCAGAAAGGCCAGATGACCGACACGCCGGTGCATACGCAGTTCGGCTGGCACATCATCCGTCTCGACGACGTCCGCGACGTCACGCCGCCGCCGCTCGATTCGGTGAAGCCGCAGATCGTGCAGCAGATCCAGCAGGAAAAGCTGCAGGCATTCGAAGAGAATCTGCGCAAGCAGGCGAAGATCCAGTAACGCGCGCGGGCGCACGTAGCCGCCCGCGGTATCTCGCCAGATCTTGCACGCAGCAAAAAGCCGCCCTCGGGCGGCTTTTTGTTTTTGATGCCCAGGCGGCGCTGCGTCGGGACGCAGCGCCCAGCTCAACTCACCTCAACCCAGCCAGCGGCGCGCGTTCTGGAACACACGGATCCACGGGCTCGCCTCGCCCCAGCCTTCCGGATGCCAGCTCATCTGCACCGTGCGATGTACGCGCTCCATGTGCGGCATCAGTACCGTGAAGCGGCCATCGGCGGTGGTGACCGACGTAATGCCGTTCGGCGATCCGTTCGGGTTGAACGGATACTGCTCGGTCGGCAGGCCGCGATGGTCGACGTAGCGCATCGCCACCGCCGCCTTCGCGGCGTCGCCCTGCTGCGAGAAATCTGCAAAGCCTTCGCCGTGCGCGATCGCGACCGGAATGCGCGAGCCTTCCATGCCTGCGAAGAAGATGGACGGCGAGCTTTGCACTTCGACCAGCGAGAAACGCGCCTCGAACTTCTCCGACTTGTTGCGCGTGAACTTCGGCCACGCGTCGGCGCCCGGAATCAGCGACGCGAGCGAGCTCATCATCTGGCAGCCATTGCAGATGCCGAGCGCGAACGTGTCGCCACGGCCGAAGAACGCCGCGAACATGTCGGCCAGCTGCGGATTGAAGCGGATCGTCTTCGCCCAGCCTTCGCCCGCGCCGAGCACGTCGCCATACGAGAAGCCGCCGCATGCGACGGCGCCCGTGAAGTCCGCGAGTGTCGCGCGGCCCGCAAGCAGGTCGCTCATGTGGACATCGTGCGCATCGAAGCCCGCGCGGTCGAATGCGTACGCCGTTTCGAGGTGCGAGTTCACGCCCTGCTCGCGCAGGATCGCGACGCGTGGGCGCGCGCCCTTGCCGATGAACGGAGCCGCGACGTCTTGCGAGAGATCGAAGCTCAGATGCGTGCTGATGCCCGGATCCGCGGCATCGAGCAGCGTGTCGTGCTCGGCATCCGCGCAGGCCGGATTGTCGCGCAGACGCGCGATGCGCCAGCTCACGTCGTCCCACGCGCGATGCAGTTCGGCGCGCGGCGCGTCGAAAATCTTCTTCGCGTCGCGCCACACTTCGAGCGTGTCGAGTTCGTTCAGCTTGCCGATCACGTGTGAGCACGCGGACAAACCGTGTTCGCGCAGCACGCCGAGCACCGCGTCGCGATCCGCCGCGCGCACCTGCACCACCGCGCCGAGTTCTTCCGAGAACAGCGCGCGGATCGTGCGATCGTCGCGGCGGCCGCTCGTCTGCTTCGCCCAGTCTTTCGCGTCGCCGTAGTCGAACTCGTGGTTCTGGTCGAGTGTCAGCATGTCGACGTTCAGCGACACGCCGACGTGACCCGCGAACGCCATTTCCGCGACCGTCGCCCACAGGCCGCCGTCGGAGCGGTCGTGATACGCGAGCAGCCTGCCGTCCGCATTCAGCGCCTGGATCGCCGTGAAGAAGCGCTTCAGATCTTCCGCGTCGTCGACGTCGGGCACCGCATCGCCGACCTGCTGCGTGACCTGCGCGAGAATGCTGCCGCCCAGCCGGTTCTTGCCGCGGCCGAGATCGATCACCAGCAGCACCGTTTCGCCGACCTCCGCCGTGCGACGCAGTTGCGGCGTCAGATGGCGGCGCACGTCGTCGACCGGCGCGAACGCCGAGATGATCAGCGACACCGGCGCGACGACTTCCTTCGCGACGCCCGCGTCGCTCCACTTCGTGCGCATCGACAGCGAATCCTTGCCGACCGGAATGCCGATGCCGAGCGCCGGGCACAGTTCCATGCCGATCGCCTTCACGGTATCGAACAGCGCCGCGTCTTCGCCGGGGCTGCCGCACGCGGCCATCCAGTTCGCGGAGAGTTTCAGTTTATCCAGCGACGCGATCGGCGCGGCCGCGATGTTCGTGATCGCCTCGCCGACCGCCATGCGACCCGATGCGGGCGCATCGATCACCGCGAGCGGCGTGCGCTCGGCCATCGTCATCGCTTCGCCATGGAAGCCCGCGTAGTCCATCGTGGTGATCGCGCAGTCGGCCACCGGCACCTGCCACGGACCGACCATCTGGTCGCGCACGCTGGTGCCGCCCACCGAGCGGTCGCCGATCGTGATGAGGAACGACTTGCTCGCGACTGTCGGATGACGCAGCACGCTCGCCGCGACTTCGGACAGGTTGATGCCGGTCACGTCGACCGGACGAAGCTCGGTGGATTCGCGCTTCACGTCGCGATGCATGCGCGGCGCCTTGCCGAGCAGCACTTCCATCGGCATGTCGACGGGCTCGTGTTGGTCGCTTGCCTGCTTTTCAGTATCGATCAGCTGCAGTTGCCGTTCCGCCGTCGCCACGCCGACGACCGCGAACGGGCAACGCTCGCGCTCGCAGATCGCTTCGAACATCGGCAGATGCTCGGGCCCAATCGCGAGCACATAGCGCTCCTGTGCTTCGTTCGACCAGATCTCGCGCGGCGACAGACCGCTCTCTTCGAGCTGCACCTTGCGCAGTTCGAAACGCGCGCCCTTGTCCGCGCCGTCGACGAGTTCCGGGAACGCGTTCGACAGACCGCCCGCTCCGACGTCGTGGATGCTCAGGATCGGATTGCCGTCGCCCAGCTGCCAGCACGAGTTGATCACTTCCTGCGCACGCCGCTCGATTTCCGGGTTGCCGCGCTGCACGGAATCGAAGTCGAGTTCGGCCGTATTGGTGCCGGTGGCCATCGAACTCGCGGCTCCGCCGCCCATGCCGATCCGCATGCCGGGACCGCCGATCTGGATCAGCAGCGACCCTTCCGGCAGATCGTGCTTGTGCGTGTGCTGGTCCGAGATGTTGCCGATGCCGCCCGCGATCATGATCGGCTTGTGATAGCCGCGCACGCGGCCGCCGACGTTCTGCTCGTACACACGGAAGTAGCCGCCGAGATTCGGCCGGCCGAATTCGTTGTTGAATGCCGCGCCGCCGAGCGGCCCGTCGATCATGATCTGCAGCGGCGACGCGATGCGGTCCGGGCGGCCATAGGCGCCCGCCTGCTGTTCCGGATTGCGCTCCGCGACCGGCTGCAATGCGTCGCCCGCGTTTTCCCAGCGCTCCACGGCATCCGGCAGTTCGAGGTTCGACACCGTGAAGCCAGTGAGACCGGCCTTCGGACGCGCGCCGCGGCCCGTCGCGCCTTCGTCGCGGATTTCGCCGCCCGCGCCGGTCGCGGCGCCGGGGAATGGCGAGATCGCGGTGGGGTGGTTGTGCGTCTCCACCTTCATCAGCGTGTGCGTGAGTTCGGTGTGGCGGCCGTATTTTTCGGCCGGCGCGTTCGCCGCGTTGCCGGCATCGGCAGCGTTACGCGGGAACCAGCGCTCGGCCTGCGCGCCCCGCATGATCGCCGAGTTGTCCGAGTACGCGACGATGGTGCCCTGCGGATTCAGCTTCTCGGTGTTACGAATCATCTGGAACAGCGAGATGTCCTGCTTCTCGCCGTCGATCGTCCATTGCGCGTTGAAGATCTTGTGGCGGCAGTGCTCGCTGTTCGCCTGCGCGAACATCATCAGCTCGACGTCGGTCGGGTTGCGGTCGAGTTTCGTGAACGCATCGACGAGGTAGTCGATCTCGTCGTCGGCGAGCGCGAGGCCCAGTTCCGCATTGGCCTCTTCCAGAGCCTTGCGGCCGTGCTTCAGCACATCCACCGACTGCAGCGGCTTCGCCGGCAGTTCGTCGAACAGGTGCTGCGCCGCGTCGCGCGACGGCGCGACGCTCTCGGTCATGCGGTCGTGCAGCGCGGTCGCCACCGCCACGCGGGCCTCGTCGGACAAGAGCTTCTTGCCGCCGAGCAGACCCGTCTTCAGGATCACCGTGTACTCGACGCCGCGTTCGATGCGGCGCACCTGCGTGAGGCCGCAGTGATGCGCGATGTCGGTCGCCTTGCTCGCCCACGGCGAGACGGTGCCGAAGCGCGGCACCACGAGGAAGGTCTCCGCCGCGCCGCGCTCCTTGCCGGCGTCGAACGGTTCGCCGTAGTGCATCAGCGCGTCGATCTTCGCGCTGTCTTCAGCGGACAGCGGCGAGGCCGCTTTGACGAAATGCAGGAACTGGCCACGCACGCCGACGATATTCGCGTCGATACGTTGCAGCGTGTCGAGCAGGCGGGTTTGACGGAAGTCGGAGAGGGCCGAAGCGCCGGGGAAACACGAGAAGTGAGCCATGGACAGGACGTTGCGTCGATGTGCCGCGCTGAACGCACGGCGTGAGGCGTAGGGGAGTCCGCGATTATACCCCGGGAACGTGTCCCGGCGGCCACGCCGGCTCGGCCGCACGGCCTTTTCCGCGTGCCGGCCCCGTGTTGCGCGCCCGGCTCCGCATCGCCCGCCGGCCCGCTTTGACTGCTATCATTCGCCCTTTCACAGATCGGTGCGACGGCAATCGCCGCGCGCCGCATGCCACGCCAACGGGGGCGCGCACGGCATTTCGCATTCGGCCGGCAATCCACTTACGGCGAGTTTTACTCCGCAACAATCCGAATCAACATGGATGTCATCGTCATCGGCGGCGGGATCACCGGCGTCGCCACCGCCTACCAGCTTCGCGCGGCGGGTCATCGCGTCTGCGTGATCGAACGCCACGCCACAGTCGCTCAGGGCGCGACGTACGGGCATGGCGGCACGATCCTGCCAACCACGCTCGACGTCTGGTTCGGACCCACCTTCATGCAGCAGCGCCGCGCGGAACGCAGCGGTGTCGTCAGTGCTTACGGTTTCAACGCGGGCGCGCGGGATTTCGTCAAACGCATCGCGAAACTGCGCGAACCGAACGAGTTCGGTCATCAGTTCGATGCGCTGCGTCCGCTGATCGAGCGGTCGCGCGACGAGCTGGCCGAGATCGAGGCGCGCTTCGGCTTCGAGTTCGAACAGCGTAACGGCGTGCTCCAGTTGATCCGCAGCCAGGCCGAGTGGGACCTCGCGCGACCCGCGGTCGACCTGCTGCGCGTGCACGAGATTCCGCACCACATCCTGACCGCGGCCGAATGCTCGGCGCACGAGCACGCGGTGCCGGCCGACCCGCCGTTTGCCAGCGGCGTGCTGCTGGAGCACGAACGCGTGGGCAACTGCCCGCTCTTCACGAAGCTGCTGCGCCAGGCGCTCGATCTGCAGGATGGCGTGCAGTTCCTGCATGGCCGCGCGGTCACGGGCATTCGGGTCGACCCGCAGCGCGCGGCCGTCGAACTCGGTCCGCGTGACGGCGAAGCGGCGAACGCGCGCGAAGTCGACGTGATGCAGGCCGACGCGATCGTCGTCGCGGCCGGCGCGGGCAGCCTCGCGCTGCTCGACAAGGTGGGCGTGAAGCTGCCGTTTCATCCGCTGCGCATGCATACGCTCGTCGCGCCGATCGCGCATGAGGAGTGCGTGCCGCATTCGACGGTCGTCGACGCGGTGAAGCGCATCACGATCACGCGGATGAACCACCGGCTGCGCATCGCGGGCGGCGCGGTGCTGCAACCCGCGGACCAGACCGGCAAGCCGCTGCCGGAGAAGCTGACCGAGGAAGCGCTCGCGCTGCTCGGCGAGGCGGCGCGCGACTGGATCCCCGGCGCCGCGAAAATTTCGGCGGCGCTGCCGTGGGAAGGCGTCACGCTGCTGTCGCCGGACGGCTTGCCCGCGGTCGGCACGACGTCGCACAAGCGGCTCTTCGTCAACGTCGGGCATGGGCCGACCGGCTGGGGACTCGCGTGCGGCTCGGCGAAGGTCGTCGCGGATCTCGTCACCGGCGATTCCCCGGCCGTGCCGGAGCATACGCTCAAAGCGTTGCAGCCCGGGCGGTTCAAGCGCTAGACGCTTCGCCAGCGTCGCTCACCCGACGCGCCGTCGACGGGTATCATCGGCAGGACCCACGTCCACGCTCCCATGCTCGCGCAGGCGCCCTGGCGCCGCGCGAACCTGACCGCGAAGCCCGCCATGTGCCCCGACTCTCCTTCGTCCTCTTTGTCCCCTATCGCGCCGCGCTCCACGGCCAGTGAAGCGTCCACGCTCGTGAGCCCGCACGAACGCGCGTTGCCTCTCGTCACGGTGGCCGGTCTGCGCGAACTCGAACGCAACGCTGCCGCCGCGTTGCCGCCGAACACGCTGATGAGCCGCGCCGGCCACGCCGCCGCGCAGTTTCTGCTGGACGAGTCCGCGCACGACGGTTCGATCGATGCCCGCCATCCGGTCTGGCTCGCCGCGGGCCCTGGCAACAACGGCGGCGATGCGCTCGTCGTCGCGACGGTGCTCAGGCGCGCCGGCGTGCCGGTCGAAGTATGCATGCCGGTCGAAGTGAAACCGGACGACGCGCGCTGGGCGCTCGCCGAAGCGCGCGCGGCAGGCGTGCCGATTCAGACGGAAGCGCCGGCCACGTTCGACGGCTATGGCTGGCTCGTCGATGGCCTGTTCGGCATCGGCCTCGCGCGGCCGCTCGAAGGCGTGTTCGCGACGCTCGCGGGGCGCCTGTCGGAGCACGCGCGCAAGCATGGCCGTGTGCTCGCGCTCGATGTGCCGAGCGGGCTCGACAGCGACACCGGCAATGTCGTCGACGGGGGCGCGGCAGTGCGCGCAACGCACACGGTCACGTTCATCGCGGCGAAGCCCGGCCTCTTCACGGCGATGGGCCGCGATCTCGCCGGCGACGTGAGGGTCGCGCCGCTCGGCATCGACAGCAGCGCGCATGATCGCGTGCAGCTCAACGCGCCCGCGCTCTTCGCGCCGCATCTGCCGCCGCGCGATTTCTCGACCCACAAGGGCACCTTCGGCAGCCTCGCGGTGATCGGCGGCGACACCGGCATGTGCGGCGCGCCGATCCTCGCCGCGCGGGCGGCGCTCTTCATCGGCGCGGGCAAGGTGCACGTCGCGTTCATCGGCGCCGGCGCGCCGCCGTACGACGCGCCGCATCCGGAACTGATGCTGCACGCCGCCGACGAATTCGCGCTCGACACGATGGACGCGCTCGCGATCGGTTGCGGCATGGGTCATCGCGACACCGCGAAAGCGGTACTGCGCACCGCGCTCGCGCTCGATGTACCGAAGCTGGTCGACGCGGACGCGTTGAACCTGATCGCGAACGACCCGGCGCTGGCCGCGCTCGTCACCGCGCGCGGCCAGCAAGGCGACCCGTGCGTGCTGACCCCGCATCCGCTCGAAGCGGCGCGGCTTGCCGGCAGCGACGCGAAGACCGTGCAGCGCGACCGGCTCGAAGCGGCCCGCGCGCTCGCGGACAAATTCGCGAGCGTCGTCGTGCTGAAAGGCACGGGCACGGTGATTGCCTCCCCGGACGGCCGCTTCGCGATCAACCCGACCGGCAACGCGGGGCTGGCCACGGGCGGCACCGGCGACGTGCTCGGCGGACTGATCGGCGCGCTGCTCGCGCAGCGTCTGCCGCGCTACGAAGCCGCGCTCGCGGGCGTGTACCTGCACGGCCTCGCTGCCGATACGCTGTCCGCACAGGGCGACGGTCCTGCTGGCCTCACCGCCGGCGAGCTTGCACCGATGGTTCGCACGCTGCTGAACCGGTCGTTCTACAAGGCGCGCGCTTGAGGTGGCTTAAATGAGGTTGGTTAAATGAGGTCGCTTGAATGTGATCGCTTAAGGTCCGACGAACGGCTGCCCGCGTCATGTCACGCTTTGTCGCGCTTTGTTGATTTAAGGTCGCTATACTGGATGACTGCACCTCGACGCATCGCACCGCGCATTCTCACGCACGAGCCTTGCCGCACGACGTGCACGACATGATTCGCGCGCCGCAGTGCCTGTGCGCCGCGCTTCGCTGCACGTCATTGCTGTGCCCCGCTGTTTCCGCGGCAGCTGTGCTCCGCTGCGTTCCTTCCACGCCTCATCGTTAGACGAACGGTTATGACGCTCAACTCTTCGCTCCCCGCCTGGTCCTCGCTGCAGGCCCACTACGAACAGATCCGCGATGCGCGTCTGCGCGACTGGTTTGCCGCCGGCAACGACCCCGCTCCCACGCGCGCCGAACGCTTCACGCTCGAAGGCGCCGGCATCACGGCCGATTTCTCGAAGAACCGCATCACCGACGAAACGCTGAAGCTGCTCGTGCAGCTTGCCCGCGAAGCGCACGTCGAAAAGCGCCGCGACGCGATGTTCGCCGGCGAAATCGTCAACCCGACCGAAGGCCGCGCGGTGCTGCACACCGCGTTGCGCGCGAGCGCATCCAGCGCGCCGTTCCACAAGGAAGTGGCGGCCGAAAAGGCGAAGATGGCCGCGTTCGCCGACCAGGTCCGCAGCGGTGCGTGGACCGGCTACACTGGCAAGCGCATCAGGCACATCGTGAACATCGGCATCGGCGGCTCGGATCTGGGCCCGAAGATGGTCGTGCACGCGCTGAAGCACCTGTCGTCGCCGGAGCTCGACGCGCACTTCGTGTCGAATGTGGACGGCGCCGATCTGTATCGCGCGCTCCAGCATCTCGATCCTGAAGAAACGCTCGCGATCGTCGTGTCGAAGACCTTCACGACGCTCGAAACGATGACCAACGCGCGCTCGATGCGCGACTGGTTCACGCAGCGCGGCTGCCCGGAAAACCAGCTCGCGAAGCACTTCGTCGGCGTGTCGGCGAACCCGACGGAAGTCGTGAAGTTCGGCATCGCGAAAGAGAACGTGTTCGAAATGTGGGATTGGGTGGGCGGCCGCTACTCGCTGTGGTCGGCGGTCGGCCTGTCGATCATGATCTCGATCGGCCCGAAGCAGTTCGACGAACTGCTCGCCGGCGCCGAAGCGATGGACACGCACTTCCGCGAAGCGCCGCTCGAGCGCAACCTGCCGGTGCTGATGGGCATGATCGGCATCTGGTACCGCAACTTCTTCGGCTCGCAGAGCTATCTCGTCGCGCCGTATTCGGAAGCGCTGCATCTGCTGCCGTCGTATCTGCAGCAGCTCGAGATGGAGAGCAACGGCAAGCAGGCGCGGCTCGACGGCACCTTCGTCGATTACGCGACCTCCGCGATCACGTGGGGCGAGCCGGGCACCAACGGTCAGCACGCGTTCTTCCAGATGCTGCACCAGGGCCCGACGATCGTGCCGATCGATTTCATCGCGGTGCTGACGCCCGAGCATCCGCTTACCGATCACCACCCGAAGCTGCTCGCGAACTGCTTCGCGCAAAGCGAAGCGCTGATGCTCGGCCGCACCGAAGAGGAAGCGAAGAAGGTGGCCGGTCCCGACAAGCCGCAGCTCGTGCCGCACATCATGTTCCCCGGCAACCGGCCGACCACGACGCTGATGGTCGATGCGCTCACCGCGCGTTCGCTCGGCGCGCTGATCGCGCTCTACGAGCACAAGGTGCTGGTGCAGGGCACGGTGTGGAACATCAATTCGTTCGACCAGTGGGGCGTGGAGCTCGGCAAGATTCTCGGCAAGGTGGTCGAGGCCGATCTGACGTCGGAAACCGTCGACACGAAGAAGCACGATTCGTCGACGTCCGCGTTGATCGCGCGGGCGCGCGCGGCGTTGAAGAAGTAATCGCCTTTTTTTCACAGATGGTCTGACGGCCGTTTCCGTGTGATGCGGAGACGGCCGTCGTGCTTCTGCGTTGTGCTTCTGCGTTGTGCTTCTGCGTGGCGTGTCAGGCCACGCGCCCTGCTTCGATCGTGATGATCGAGTCGCAGCGGCGCGCGAGTTCGATATCGTGCGTGACGAGAATCAGCGTCGCGCCATGCGAGCGGTTCAGCTCGAACATCAGGTCGATCACCGCGTGCCCCGTGGCCGCGTCGAGGCTGCCGGTCGGCTCGTCGGCGAACAGGATCTCGGGACGCGTGACGAACGCGCGCGCGAGCGCAACGCGCTGCTGCTCGCCGCCCGACAGCAGCTTCGGATAGTGACGCGTGCGCTGGCCGAGACCCACCTGCTCGAGCAGCGACCGCGCCCGCGCCGCCGCATCGCGCGACGCCATCCCGCCTTGCAGTTCGAGCGGCAGCGTGACGTTTTCCAGTGCGGTCAGATGCGGCATCAACTGGAACGACTGGAACACGAAGCCGACCGAGCCGTTGCGCAACGCCGCGCGCTGGTCTTCGCTCATCCCCGTCAGCTCGTGGCCCAGCAGCCGAACCGAGCCTTCGCTCGCGCTGTCCAATCCGGCAAGCAGACCGAGCAGCGTCGACTTGCCCGACCCCGACGCACCCACGATTGCAATGCTGCTGCCCGCATCGATCGTCAGATCGATATGATCGAGGATCGTCAGCTCGCCCGTGGCGTCCTTAACCCGCTTGCACAAACCCCGAACTTCGATGACTGAACCGGTTTTCTTTTGCATAGGGATGGGTCGATTGGAGAGACGGCCGGACGAGACGCCGGCTGCTCGACGCATCGTAACCGTTCGCCGCGCATTGCGCCGTGTCCGCGACATGTCGCGCTGGCTGGGCGGCTTTTTCGTTGCGCGCTCAGTTGCGCTCGCGCTGACTGTTTTCGTCGGCGCGGTGATGTGTCAGACGACACAAGCGGCGCAAGCAGTGGCGATGCCCGCCGCGGCACCAGGCGCCGCGCCGCCCGCGATCGTCGTGCTCGGCGACAGTCTTTCGGCTGAGTATGGCCTCAAGCGCGACACAGGCTGGGTCGCGCTGATGCGCCAGCGGCTCGCGAGCGAGCGGCTCGATTATGGCGTTGCGAACGCAAGCATCAGCGGCGACACGACGAGCGGCGGACGCGCGCGTCTGCCCGTGTTGATGCAGCGTTTGAAGCCCGCGATCATGATCATCGAACTCGGCGCGAACGACGCGTTGCGCGGCGTTCCGCTCGCGACGACCGAAGACAATCTGCGCGCGATCATCCAGCAGGCGCAGCAGGGGCACGCGAAGGTGATGCTGATCGGCATGTATGTGCCGCCTAATTACGGCCCCGACTACACCCAGAAATTTCACGCGCTGTACACGCAGATGGCACAGCAGTACAAAGTCCCGCTCGTGCCGTTTCTGCTCGCCGGCATCGAGAACAATCGCGCACTTTTTCAGGCCGACCAGATTCATCCGAACGAGCAGGCACAATCCGCGCTACTCGACAATGTGTGGCCGACCCTGAAACCTTTGCTGGCCACATCAGGGAAGCCCGGTCAAGCGCGCTGACATCCTGTTGCTCAATCGCCGGTCCTGTTTCGCTATCGCCGGAACACTCCGCGGCTTCCCCGATCCGACACTGACGCCAATCGTGTAACGCTCGTATCGAGCCGAATCTGGAGGAAGAAAACGTGAAATCCTTACCGTGGATGGGACTCGCCATTGCAATTTCTGCCTATGCGACGACGGCAAGCGCAGCCGGGATGAATGTGCAATCGGTTGGAACGAGCCAGCAACCGCCGGCGGCGGTCGCGCAGTGCATCGCGCACAAGTGGGCCGACGCGTCGCAGCAGCAGGTCGTGTCACAGGCCGTGATGGCCAACGATGCCGCCGTGGACGTCTACATGCCGGGTCAGCAGCCGCCGAACGGTTCCGCGGCGATGGTACGGCCCGCGCGTCAAGGCAACGGCACGTGGGTCGGCTATCGCGCCGGCGGCGCGGGCGGCACCGATGCGACGAGCGGGATCAGTGCGTGTCTGTGATGCCTGAATGAGGGTGATGCGGCGTGTGAGGCGATCGTCATCGCGCACGTGACGATGCTCACGCGTCTGGTCATGCCGCACATATAGAAATGCCCCGCTGCTTGATGGCGGGGCATTTTCGTTCGTGGCCTGCTGCTTGTGGGCTGCTTTGCGCGTGGCGACGTTAGTTGCTGTCGCCCTGCGCGGAGCCGAGCGAACCGTAGTACTTCACCTTCGAACGCGCGCGCAGCGCTTCGACGTACGCTTCAGCCTGCGACTGCGCTTCGACCGAAGCGATCTGCTGCTGCGCGGCCGCGAGACGCTGCGGATCCGCCGGTGCCGCCGGCAACACCGAGTTCACGCGGTAGATCGCATAGCCGTCGCTGCCGAGATCGACGCCGACGTACGCGGGCAGCTTGCCGCCATCGGCCTTGAAGATCGCGCTGAGCGCCGCGGGCGGCACGCCCTGCGCGTTGTTGCGCGACACCTTCACCGCCGACGAGAAGCCCGTGGTGGCCTTCGATTTTTCCAGCGCGGCCAGTTGCGCGGCACCGTCCTTGCGCGCGAGTTCCGCGGACTGCTCGGCGACGTACTTCTGGCGCACCGCGTCCTTCACCGCATCGAGTGCCGGCACGGCGGACGGCTTGTAGTCCGTCACGCGCGCCGAGATCAACGCGTTGTTGCCGAGATCGACCGCCTGGATGTTGTTGTGCTGCTTGAGCGAATCGTCCGCGAACACGGCCGCGAGGAACTTCGCGTTGTTCAGCGGGCTATCCGGCGGCAATGCGCTGTTCGGCGCCGGCGTAACCGTGGCGGTCTGGACCTGCAGCTTGTACTTGTCGGCTGCCGGTTGCAGGCTCTTCGACTTTTCGTAGACGAGCGACGTGAAGCCATCCGCATCGTCCGTGTACGACTTCGTGGCCAGCTGCGTCTTCAGGTCTTTCGCGATCGAATCCTTCACGTCGGCGAACGGCTTCGTGACCGCCGGCTTCACGTCCGTCACCTTGACGATGTGATAGCCGAAGTCCGACTGGATCACGTTACTGATCTCGTCCTTCTTCATCGCGAACACGGCGTCGTCGAACGCCTTGCCGCCCGCGATCATGCCGGGACCGAAGTAGCCGAGGTCGCCGCCCTTCGATGCCGAACCCGGATCCTGCGAGTTGTCCTGAGCGATCTTCGCGAACTGGTCCGGATGCGCCTTCACTTCGGCGTCCAGCTGATCGGCCTTCTGCTTCGCCTTCTCGCGATCCGCCGGGCTCGCGTCTTTCGGCACCGCGATCAGGATGTGGCTCGCGCGCACTTCGCCTTCGGTGCGGTAGTGCGCGATGTTGTCGTTGTAGTACTTCTGCAGGTCCGCGTCCGACGGCGTGACGCCCGCCGCAAGCGTGGCCGGCGACAGCACGAGGTACTGGATCTGCGCGGTGGCCGGCGTCGCAAAGTCGCTCTTGTGCGCGTCGTAAAACGCCTGCAGCTGCGCGTCGGTAGGCTGGACCTTCGATGCGTAATCGGCCGGGTGGAACGCGAGACCCTGCACTTCACGCTGCTGCTCGGCGAGGTCCGTCAGGTTCTGCGCGAGCGACTTCGGCGTGAACGCGCTCGACACGATGCTGCCCTGCAGTTGCTGCAACGAGAGCGAATAGCGCATGCTTTCGTCGAACTGCTCGGGCGTCATACCCATCATCGCGAGCGTCTGCTTGTAGCGGTCGAGGTCGATCGAGCCATCCGGATTCTTCGCCGACGCGACGATGCCGCTCGACATCTCGGCGCGGCGCACCGCGTCGTCCGATGCCGTGAGGTGCAGGCGCTGCGTTTCGTCGGCTACCACGCGCTGGTCGATCAGGCCATCCAGAATGTCCTTGCGATGATCGGGCGTGTCGATGATCTTCGGATCGAACTGCGCGCCCAGCATCTGACGCGCCTGATCCAGTTGCTGACGCATCCGGCTGTCGAAGTCGGCGCGCGTGATCTTGTGACCGTTGACGCTCGCAACGTTGGCGCTTTCATCGAAGAAGCCGCGGAAACCCTGAATACCCACGAATCCCAGTCCAGGCAGGATCACGAGGACCAGCATGAACATCATCAGGCGTTGGTGATTGCGAAAGAAATCGAGCATGCGTGAAGAGTGCCCCGAAACGGCTTTGGCCAAAAACGAATCGCACGATATTACATCAGCGCGCAATAAAAAAGGCGAACCGGAGTTCGCCTTTCGAAATGCTGGCGGAGTGGACGGGACTCGAACCCGCGACCCCCGGCGTGACAGGCCGGTATTCTAACCGACTGAACTACCACTCCTTGTTTGCAGCGAGCCCGCCATGCATGACCGCATGCCGCTCACCGCGGGCGAACCTGAAGCTGGTGGGTGCTGAGAGGCTCGAACTCCCGACCTACGCCTTGTAAGGGCGCCGCTCTACCAACTGAGCTAAGCACCCGCTTCGCGGTTCTTGTCACTAACGCTTTTACTAACTTTCACTGCCTGAGTCGAATCGCTTTCACGCATTTTTATGCATCAGGATTCTCAAGCAGCGAGCCCGCTAGTTTAGCGCATCTTTCAGTGCTTTGCCAGGCCTGAATTTGGGCACCTTCGCTGCCTTGATCTTGATCGCGGCGCCGGTGCGCGGGTTGCGTCCCGTGCGAGCGGTGCGCTTACCGACGGCGAACGTGCCGAAGCCGACGAGCGTCACCGAGCCGCCCTTCTTCAACGTACCTTTGACACCGCCGATGACGGCATCGAGTGCGCGACCCGCCGCTGCTTTCGAGATATCGGCTTGTTGTGCGATGTGGTCGATCAATTCCGTTTTATTCATTCCAGCCCCCGAGAATGTTGTTGGGCAATCTTGAACGCGCTTGCGCGCAGCCAGGAAACGACACGGCGGCTAGCGCCGGGCCAGCTAATTAGAATGGGCCGAAAGATCACTGTCAAGACGGGTTCAGCCTTATTCCACGCGGGTTTCCGGCCGATTTAATACCAAACTTTTCATGCTGGAAGGAAGCGCTTCGCGCGATCTATGCTCGCCAGTCGACACGGAAACGATTGCGCGTTGCGTCCGCTTCGATTTTTATGGCGATCGCTTGCCGGCTGGTGCGCTGTGCGGCGTACGTGGCCAACCGTACGTAGCCCTGAAAATTCGGGCGCAAAAAAACCCGCGGCGCAAGCCGCGGGTTGGTTCGGAGGCCGATGCAGCGCGCCGGTCGGCGCGCGCAGCAGATCCGCTTCAGTGCTTGACGACGTCGCTCGCGCCTGTGTCTTTCGACTTCTCGGTCACGGCCGGCGCATCCGCCTTCGGTTCCTCTTCCGGCAACGCCTCCGGCGTACGTTCGAGCGCGAGTTCGAGCACCTTGTCGATCCAGCGGACCGGCACGATTTCGATCGAGTTCTTCACGTTGTCGGGGATCTCGGCGAGGTCCTTCACGTTCTCTTCCGGAATCAGTACGAGCTTGATGCCGCCGCGATGCGCCGCCAGCAGCTTCTCCTTCAGCCCGCCGATCGGCAGCACTTCGCCGCGCAGCGTGATTTCGCCCGTCATCGCGACATCGGCGCGCACCGGAATGCCCGTCAAGACTGACACCAGCGCCGTGGTCATCGCACCCCCTGCCGACGGACCGTCCTTCGGCGTCGCACCTTCCGGCACGTGAATGTGGATGTCCTGCTTCTCGAACGCCTCGTCCTTTATGCCGAGACGCCGCGAGCGCGAACGCACCACCGAACGTGCCGCTTCGACCGATTCCTTCATCACGTCGCCGAGCGAACCCGTGCGGATCACGTTGCCCTTGCCCGGCATCACCGCCGCTTCGATCGTCAGCAGATCGCCGCCCACTTCCGTCCACGCAAGACCCGTGACCTGACCGATCTGGTTTTCCTTCGCGGCCAGACCGAAGTCGTACTTACGCACGCCGAGGAACGTGTCGAGGTTGCCGGCATCGACCTTCACCGCGCCCTCTGCCTTCTTCAGCAGCAGCATCTTCACGACCTTGCGGCAGATCTTCGACACTTCACGCTCGAGCGAACGCACACCCGCTTCACGCGTGTAGTAGCGGATGATGTCGCGCACCGCGGCTTCCGCGACCTCGATCTCACCCTGCTTCAGACCGTTGTTCTTGGTCTGCTTCGGCAACAGATAACGCTGAGCAATGCTGACCTTCTCGTCTTCCGTGTAACCCGACAGGCGGATCACTTCCATCCGGTCGAGGAGCGGCGGCGGAATGTTCAGCGAGTTCGACGTCGCGACGAACATCACGTCCGACAGATCGAAGTCCACTTCGACATAGTGATCGGCGAACGTATGGTTCTGTTCCGGATCGAGCACTTCGAGCAGCGCCGACGACGGATCGCCGCGGAAATCCATGCCCATCTTGTCGACTTCGTCGAGCAGGAAGAGCGGATTGCGCACGCCGACCTTCGTCAGGCTCTGCAGGATCTTGCCCGGCATCGAGCCGATGTACGTGCGACGGTGACCGCGAATCTCGGCCTCGTCACGCACGCCGCCCAGCGCCATGCGCACGAACTTGCGGTTCGTTGCGCGCGCGATGGACTGACCCAGCGACGTCTTGCCCACACCCGGCGGCCCAACGAGGCACAGGATCGGCGCCTTCACCTTTTCGACGCGCTGCTGGACCGCGAGATACTCGAGAATGCGTTCCTTCACCTTCTCGAGACCGAAGTGGTCTTCGTCGAGCACGCGTTCCGCATTCGAGAGGTCGTTGTTGACCTTGCTCTTCTTGCGCCACGGCAGCCCGATCAGCGTGTCGATATAGTTGCGCACGACCGTCGCTTCCGCCGACATCGGCGACATCAGCTTGAGCTTCTTCAGCTCGGCGTCGGCCTTCTTCTTCGCTTCCTTCGGCATGCGCGCGGCGGTGATGCGCTTCTCGAGTTCCTCGAGGTCCGCACCCTCTTCGCCTTCGCCCAGTTCCTTCTGGATCGCCTTGACCTGTTCGTTCAGGTAGTACTCGCGCTGGCTCTTCTCCATCTGGCGCTTCACGCGGCCACGGATGCGCTTTTCGACCTGCAGGATGTCGATCTCGGCTTCGAGCTGCGCGAGCAGATGCTCGAGGCGCTCGATCACCGGGAACATCTCGAGGATGTGCTGCTTCTGGTCGAGCTTCAACGGCAGATGCGCCGCGATGGTATCGGCCAGACGACCCGCTTCGTCGATGCCCGACAGCGAGGTCAGGATCTCTGGCGGAATCTTCTTGTTGAGCTTCACGTATTGATCGAACTGTGACACGATCGCGCGGCGCAGCGCTTCGGTTTCAGCGCTGTCGGCGTGGTCGGGTTCGAGCGGCATCACGTCGCATGAGAACATCGATTCCTGTTCTTCGATCGACACCGTTTTCGCGCGCTGAAGGCCCTCGACCAGCACCTTCACGGTACCGTCGGGCAGCTTCAGCATCTGCAGGATGTTCGCGACACATCCTACTTCGTACATGTCTTTTTCGGTCGGCTCGTCTTTCGCCGCAGTCTTCTGCGCGACGAGCATGATGTGCTTCCCACCTTCCATCGCCGCTTCGAGCGCCTTGATGGATTTCGGACGGCCCACGAAGAGCGGAATCACCATGTGCGGAAAGACAACGACATCCCGCAGCGGCAGCAGCGGGAGCGTGATCATTTCCGGCGGGAGGAGTTGGGTTCCTGACATTTCATTTCCCCATGAGTGGAATCAGTTTGTTCGGTAGTTAAGGCCGCGGGTACGGATTGCAAGCCTACGCGTGTGGGAAAAGTTCAGTGACACCAAAAACGATCCGTCGTAGCCACAATATAACGAAAAAGCCGTTCACGTCTCCATGAACGGCTTTTTTTGCAAAAAGCTTTAGCCGATCATCAGTTCGAACCGGCCACCTTCGGGGCGTCTTCGTAGATCAAGAGCGGCTTGCCGTCGCCATCGATCACGTTGTCGTCGATGATGACCTTGCTGACGCCTTTCATTGCCGGCAGTTCGTACATCACATCCAGCAACGCCTGTTCCAGAATGGAACGCAGCCCGCGCGCGCCGGTCTTGCGGCGGATCGCCTTGCGGGCCACCGCCTGCAGCGCCGCCGGGCGGATTTCCAGTTCCACGCGCTCCATCGCGAACAGCTTGTGGTACTGCTTCACGAGCGCGTTCTTCGGTTCGACGAGGATCTTCATCAGCGCCGCTTCGTCCAGCTTGCCGAGCGTCGCGACCACCGGCAAACGGCCGATCAGTTCGGGGATCAGACCGAACTTGATCAGATCTTCCGGCTCGGTTTCGCGCAGCACTTCGCCGGAATCGCGGTCCTGCTTGCTCTTCACGCTCGCGCCGAAGCCGATACCAGTCTTTTCCGTACGGTCGACGATGACCTTTTCCAGGCCGTCGAACGCGCCGCCGCAGATGAACAGGATGTTGGTCGTATCGACCTGGATGAAATCCTGGTTCGGATGCTTACGGCCACCTTGCGGCGGCACCGACGCCATCGTGCCTTCGACGAGCTTCAGCAGGGCCTGCTGCACGCCTTCGCCCGACACGTCGCGGGTGATCGACGGGTTGTCCGACTTGCGGCTGATCTTGTCGATTTCGTCGATGTAGACGATGCCGCGCTGGGCCTTGTCGACCTCGTAGTTACAGTTCTGCAGCAGCTTCTGGATGATGTTCTCGACGTCCTCGCCGACATAGCCGGCTTCCGTCAGCGTGGTCGCATCGGCGATCACGAAGGGAACGTTCAGAAGGCGTGCCAGCGTCTGCGCGAGCAAGGTCTTGCCGGAACCCGTGGGTCCGATCAGCAGGATGTTGCTCTTGGAGAGCTCGACGTCGTCTTTCTTGTCGAGATGCTTGAGGCGCTTGTAGTGGTTGTACACCGCCACCGCGAGGATCTTTTTCGCGCGTTCCTGGCCGATCACGTACTGATCGAGGATTTCGCGGATCTCCTGCGGACTGGGCAGATCGGACTTCGACAGCCCGGCCTCGGTACCGGCCCCTGCTGCTTCATCGCGGATGATTTCGTTGCACAGGTCGATGCATTCATCGCAGATGAATACCGACGGGCCGGCAATCAGTTTCTTCACTTCATGCTGGCTCTTGCCGCAGAACGAGCAATACAACAGCTTCTCGCTGTTCGAACCTTTTTTGTCCGCCATAGATGTATGAGCCTCCGGACACTCGAATTACATGATACGCCGTTTGCCCCGGTGTCACAGATGGGTTGCCGGATCAAATAGTGGGACGGCGCTAGCCGCGGGCGCTCAGGATATCGTGCCGATTATTTCACAACGCTTCCCTTCAACGTACGCGCCCTTTTTGAGAGTGCGTACGCGGGCGGGTGCCAGATCAGGGACGCTTGTGCAGTACCTGGTCGACGAGGCCATATGCCTGCGCATCGTCGCCGGACATGAAGTTGTCGCGATCCGTGTCGCGCGCGATGCGTTCGACCGGCTGCCCCGTGTGGTGCGCGAGCAGCTGGTTGAGACGTTCCTTCAGGTACAGGATTTCACGCGCCTGGATTTCGATGTCGGACGCCTGGCCACGCGCGCCGCCAAGCGGCTGGTGAATCATCACGCGCGAGTTCGGCAGCGCGACGCGTTTGCCCTTCGCCCCCGCTGCGAGCAGGAAAGCACCCATGCTCGCGGCCAGCCCCATGCACAGTGTCGACACATCGGGCTTGATGAACTGCATCGTATCGTAGATCGCCATACCGGCCGATACGGATCCACCCGGACTGTTGATGTACAGGCTGATGTCCTTGTCGGGGTTTTCGCTCTCGAGGAACAGCAGCTGCGCGACGACAAGGTTCGCCGTCTGGTCGTTGACTTCGCCGACGAGAAACACCACGCGCTCTTTCAGGAGGCGCGAGTAGATGTCGTACGAGCGCTCGCCGCGGCCGCTCGTTTCGACGACGATCGGCACGAGTCCGAGCGCCTGCGCCTCGAGATCCCGGGACATCTGGGAAGACAACGTGTCCATTGATTGAGCGCGAAAGGTCATGCAATCGGTCCTTGTCAGGATGGGTTCTTGAACGGTCGAACTGGACGCCGCCGTCATTCTTTTCGCAAACGGACGCGATACTTTCGCATGTCCAAAAGAAAAACGGCGCGCAGGCCGTCGCTCCGACAGCCGGCACGCCGTTGCAGCGCCGCTTACGCCTGCGCCGTTGCGCTTGCCAGTTCCTCGAAGCTCACCTGCTTGTCCGTCACCTTTGCCTTGCCGAGCACGAAGTCGACGACGTTCGCTTCGACCACGTACGCTTCCATTTCAGCAAGGCGTTGCTGGTTCGAATAATACCAGCGGACGACTTCCTTCGGGTCTTCGTAGCTCTTGGCGAATTCGTCGACTTCGGCGCGGATCTGCTCCGGCTTCGCCTGAAGATTGTTCTCCTTCACCAGTTCTGCAAGTACCAGCCCGAGCTTCACGCGACGCTCGGCCTGTTCCTTGAACATCTCGGCCGGGATCGGTGCGCTCGCCGCGTTCGGCACGCCGCGCTGCGTCAGGTCCTGGCGGGCCATCTCGACGAGACGTTCCTGGTCCTGCTCGATCAGCGCGTTCGGCACGTCGAGTTCGGCGATCTTCAGCAGCGCGTCCATCACCTGGTTCTTCACGATGGACTGCGTGCGGCGCTTCGCTTCGCGCTCGAGGTTGTCCTTGATTTCGGCGCGCATCTTCGTCAGGTCGCCGTCAGCGATGCCGAGCGACTTCGCGAATTCGCCGTCGATTTCCGGCTGGTGCGGCCACTCGATCTTCTTCATCGTCACGGTGAACTGCGCCGTCTTGCCGGCGACGTCCTTGCCGTGGTAGTCCTCCGGGAACTTCAGGTCGAATTCGCGCGATTCACCGAGCTTGAGGCCCGTTGCCGCCTGTTCGAATTCCGGCAGCATGCGGCCTTCGCCGAGCACGAACGCGAAGTCTTCCGCGCTGCCGCCCTGGAACGCTTCGCCGTCGATCTTGCCGACGAAATCCAGCGTGACGCGGTCGCCTTCCTTCGCGGCCGTGTCCGCGCCGCCGTCGCCGTGCTCGCCGGCTTCGCCGCGCGCGTGGTAGTGCACGCGCTGCTTGCGGAGGATATCCAGCGTGCGGTCGATTTCCGCTTCGCTGATGGTGGTCGTGGTGCGCTCGATCTCAGCCGTGGCGACGTCGCCCAGCTTCACTTCCGGGTAGACCTCGAAGGTCGCGTCGAACGAGTAGTCGCCTTCCGCGACTTCCGACTTCGGCGCGAAGCTCGGCTGGCCCGCGACGCGCAGGTTCTCGGCGCGGCTGATGTCGAAGAATTCCTTGCCGACCTTGTCGCTCAGCACTTCGGCTTCGACCTGGCCCGCGTACTGTTGCGTGACCATCTTGAGCGGCACCTTGCCCGGGCGGAAACCCGGCATGCGCACGTTCTTCGCGATCTGGCGGATACGCGTGTCCACTTCCTTCTGCACGGCATCCTTCGGCAGGGAAATCGTCACGCGGCGTTCGAGCTTGCCGAGGTTCTCAACTACGTTTGCCATGGCTTCAATCGTCCTAATATTTTCGAGCGAATCAGTTGCTGGATCAGGTTTCTTGCCTTGCCGCGGTTCGATTCCGGCGCCCGGCGTGGCTTTCGCCGTCAACACTCGGACCGCCCGCACACGGTTTGGGTCAAAAGAGCCGAGTATTTTAGCAAACTATTGGTCCGGTCAACGCCGATTCCAGTCAAACAGCGGTCGAACTGCACCGGATACGGGTTTTTCCGGGGATTTCCGGCCGTTTTTTGACGGGAAACGGCTGCGCCCGAACCATCCCGGTCATGCCGCCGAACGTATCCTGCGGCCCGCGATGTACTGCTAAGCTGAGCGCCCACACTACGCTCCCGCGTCGCCCCGGGAAGACGCAGACGCGTGGAGTTCGCGGCGTCGTATCCACCGATATCCATCAATCCTCTGAAGGAGACACCATGACGAATCCGTCGTCCGCACCCGTCGTCGTGATCGCACCCGATTCCTTCAAGGGCTCGCTCGAAGCGGATCAGGTGGCCGAAGCCATCGCGCGCGGCGTGCGGCGCGCGCGTCCGGAGGCCGAAGTGCGGCTGTGTCCAATGGCCGATGGCGGCGAAGGCACGCTCGACGCGATGCTCTCGCGCGGCGGCGAACAGCGCGAGCTGATCGTGCGAGGCGCGGCCGGCCGCGTGCGCAACGCGCGCGCCGGCATCCTGCCCGACGGCAGCGCAATCGTCGAAACCGCGGAGATCGCGGGCATCACGGACCCAGTCGGCATGGCCGTGCCGGTCGACACACGCGACACGCTCGGCATGGGCGAAGCGATCCGCATGCTGCTCGACGCCGGCGTGCGCCGCTTCTATGTCGCGCTCGGCGGCAGCAGCACCAACGATGGCGGCGCGGGGCTCCTCGCCGGACTCGGTCTGCAGCTCTTCGACGCGGCCGGCGACGCGCTCGAACCGACGCCGGCCGCGCTCGGCCGGGTTGCGCGCGTCGACGTTTCGCAGCTCGATGCGCGGCTCGCCGAAGCGTCGTTCACCGCCATGTCGGACGTCGACAATCCGCTCACCGGCGAGCACGGCGCGACCGCCGTCTTTGGTCCGCAGAAAGGCGTGCGTGCGGACCAGGTCGATACGATCGATGCCGCGCTCGCGCATTTCGCCGACGTGCTCGAAGCCGCGCTCGGCCGTCGCGCGCGCGACCTGCCGGGCGCCGGCGCGGCGGGTGGACTCGGCTTCGCGCTGCACATGCTCGGCGCGGCGTTCGAACCGGGCGCGGAGGTGGTCGCGCGGCAGATCGGACTCGACGCCGCGCTCGCGGGCGCCGACTGGCTGATCACCGGCGAAGGCCGCTCCGACGTGCAGACGCTGCACGGCAAGGCGCCGTTCGTCGCGTGCCGGCATGCGGCCGCGGCCGGGGTGCCTGCCACGCTCCTGTCCGGCGCAGTCGACCCGGCCGCGCTGCCAAGATTGTCCGAATATTTCAGCGGCTGCTTCTCGCCGGCACCCGGGCCAATCACGCTGGAAGTCGCCATCCGCGACGCCGCGCGTCTGCTCGAGAACGAAGCCGAGCAGTTGACCTGCGTGCGCTACGGACATCGCTGACGCCGGCACATATTTCGCTCACCGCACCAAATTGCATCGCGCCGGCGCACCGGTTGATTCCGGCAACGCGGCGCCTGCGTCAAGAGTCCAAAGCGGTGCCCACAGCGGCCAACGCAGCGAAGTGCGCAACGCATTCACGCGACGGCTCGAGCGGGAGCGCTTCCACTCCATCATCCAGCACCGCCTTCGCGCCACAACCACCTCGTGTGTGATTCTCAATCGCAGCACACGGTGCACGCGCGATACCTCAGAAATTGCAATTCTTTAGATGCTTATTGCAACGGCTGCACAACGATGCCGATGCAACGTTTCCCGCAAAGCGCCGTCCCGTCTGGCTGAGCGAGGACTTCGGGTTGATCTGGCGTTGACCGGCCCAGCAGTTGCGGCAACAATCAAAATGCCGCAACCGCCCTTCACTCCCAAGCGGGGTCGATCATGAAAGGTGCTGCCAAAGCTGGGCTCGATCAGTTTCTGACGTATCGACTGCACGTCCTGAACAAACACGCGGACCGCATCATGGGCGAGCGATATCGGGAGAAGCTCGGCATCACGCTCCCCGAAGCGCGGGTCATTGCGGCGGTCGGCACGTTCGGGCCGTTTTCGATCATGGACCTGGCTCGCCATGCGAATCTCGACAAGAGCCAGGCAAGCCGCGCCGCCGAAGCGCTGATCCAGCGCGGCATCGTGCAACGTCGCACGAGCGACGACGACGGCCGCATCGTGCTCGTCTCGCTCACAACGACAGGACGGGCCCTGCATCGCAAGGTCATGCCGGTCGCGCGACGCTGGAATACCGATCTGTTCAACTGCCTCAACGACGCGGAAAAGACAGCGTTCGGCAATGCGCTCGAACGCGTGATCGATCATATGTTTGCGCGCGACGAATGAGTTGCAGTTCGACGGCAGCTTCGTCGAGTTGCGCGCGATCGTTGCGATCGATCTGAATTGCTGCGCGCGCGGGCGTCAGGCGAGCCCGCTGTTCGCCGCGCGCTGCCGCAGCAAACCGAGCACGGCGTCGCAGAATGGCGTCGGCACGCCGAGCTTGCCGCCGAGTTCGGGGAATACCCCGAGAATCGGCCCGATCTCGAGCGCGCGGCCCGCTTCGAAATCCTGCAGCATCGACGTGCGAAAGCCGCCGAGCTGACGCGTCACCGCAACGCGATCGGGCGCGCTCATGCCGGTCGCGAGGCCGAGCTTTCCGCCGATCGCGTCGGCCTCTTCCATCATCCGCAGCACGAGCGCGTGCGTGAACGGATCGTCGAGCAGCACGTCCGCGGTCGAGCCGGTCAGCGCCGATAGCGGATTCATGTTCATGTTGCCCCACAGCTTCACCCAGATCTCGGTGCGAATGTCGGCCGCGCTGTTGCCCTTGCTGTCACCGGCAATGTCGACGTCGAAGCCGCCGTCGCGCAGCGCCGTCGCGAAGCGTTGCGCGGCCGGATCGAGCGCCGCGTGGCTCGCGCCGATGATCATCCGGTTGCCGCGCCCACGGCGGATCACGCCCGGCGCATCCGTCGACGACGACAGATGCACGACGCAACCAATCGCCTGCGCGGGCGGCAGCGCCGCGCACACCGCACCGCCCGGGTCCACCGCTTCGATCGACTGGCCCGACAGCGGGCCGGCGAGTCCATGCAGGAACCACCACGGCAGGCCGTTCATCGCCGCGACGATGACCGTGTGCGGCCCGACGAGCGGCGCGAGGCTCGCGGCGATCGAAGGCAGCACCTGCGCCTTCAGCGCGACCACGACGAAGTCCTGCACGCCGAGTTCGGTTGCGGCATCGCTCGCGCGGACCGTCGACACGCCCGCTTCGTTGCCGTCGCCACCGATCACGCGGATGCCGTCCGCACGGATCGCGTCGA
The DNA here is from genome assembly GCF_003443895.1 of Paraburkholderia phosphatilytica. Classification (GTDB taxonomy): domain Bacteria; phylum Pseudomonadota; class Gammaproteobacteria; order Burkholderiales; family Burkholderiaceae; genus Paraburkholderia; species Paraburkholderia phosphatilytica. Next base: position 135,968 of record NZ_QQOA01000012.1, read on the forward strand.
GCGTCTTGCCGCGCGCGAGCACGCTGACCGCGTGCCCGGCGCGCGCGGCCGCGGCGGCAATCAGACCGCCGATCGCGCCTGCGCCGACGACCGCTGTTTTGACTGGGGTTGCGCTCATGCTGGACTCGCTCCGCGTAAGTTCGACGAGCCGTGAGCTTCGCGCATCATGCGCGCTGTGGCAATGCCCGCCACGCGCGCCGATGCCGCTGTGCCGCTACTTCGCGCGCCACGCGATCCACAGCTTGCGGATCGGCGTTAATGCGATGCGCTGATGCAGCACCTGAAAGCCGTCGCGCTCGATCTCATCGAGGAGCGCGCACGCCAGCGCGACGAGGGCGACGAGCGTGCGCTGTCTTTTGCGTTCGCCGGCCGGCATCGCGGCGATGGCGGCCTCGAGCGCGTCGCGCGCGCGGCCGGTCTCGAAGCGCATCAGTTCGGTGTAGGTGTCGCCGTAGCGACGGTTGATGATGTCCGCAGCGGTCACGTTGTAGCGCTGCATCTCGTCGATCGGGATGTAGATACGGCCGTGCCGCGCGTCGTCGCCGAGATCGGCGACGAACTGCGCGAGCATCAGCGCTTCGCCGAGCGGCGTGGCCCACGCCGCCGCCCCGTCGCTGCCGGCCACCGCATCGGCCACCAGCGCAGCAAACGTGCCGCCGACGCTCTGTATATAGCGGCGCAGGTTCGGGTAATCGAGGTAGCGAGCCTGGTCGAGATCCATCTCGTAGCCGGCGACGAGCGTCTGCAGCGTGGCATCGCTCGCTTCAGCATTGCGCAGATGCGCATGCAACGCCTTCGCGACCGGATGCGACGGCTGCCCTGCCGCGAGCGCGGCCAGTTCCTTTTGCCACCACGCGAGCTTGGTCCGGCCGATGGTCGGATCGCTGAGTTCCTTGACCGTTTCCTCGAGCTCCCTACGCAGCGCGAACAGCGCGGTCAGCGCCGGCTGATGCGCGGCACGCGCCTGACGCAGCGCGTAGTAGATGCTCGAGCCTGGCGGCGCCGCTTTCTGCTGACAGTATTCGTCGAAATTCACGGATGGGGATGCGTCGGGGTTGCGCGGGGTGGTGTTCGTTGGTGTTCTTGCGAGCAATGGCGTGGCCCCTGGCCGGCAACTGCACGGCAACTTCAAGGCAACTGCGAGCCGATTGCACAAAGCGCAAAATTGTAGCATCGCGCGCCGCCCGGGCAGGTGCAGACAAGCGCATTTCAATCGGTTAGAATCTCGCGCTTGACTGCCGGGCAAGGCGCCGTCGCCGTAGTTTGATGGCGTCGATGTTGCCGGCGGCATGGCCAGACATCGGGTGGCCTGCGGATCGATCCGGTCGATCGTCCGCACGCAGTTTGCAGGCTCAGTTTGCTGAGCTCACCCGGCTGCGAGGATGGCGAAATTGGTAGACGCACCAGGTTTAGGTCCTGACGCCAGCAATGGTGTGCGGGTTCGAGTCCCGCTCCTCGCACCATTCACGTTTGCCGCGTCGGGCGCACCAACCGGTGGTTCCGTCGCTCGCAACATTGAAACCCGCCAGTCCTGACCGGATGGCGGGTTTTTTCTTGCCCTCGCCATTAAAACGGCGCGCATCGCTTCGCCCGGTAAAAATCCGCGCGTCGCTTCGCCCGCTCAGGCCCTCAACACCGGCAGCGGTTCGAACCGTCCCTGCAGGATGCTCGCGGAATCGAGCCCCCACCAGGGCCCGAGCGCGGTGGCATACATCTGACGGAAATCGACGCCGACCGGCAGGTTGCCGTTGCCATCGAGCCGCGCGAGCACGGGCGGCACGCCGTACAGCCCGCCCTTCACCCTGCCGCCCAGCATGAAGTGCGGCGCGACCGTGCCGTGATCGGTGCCCGCGCTCTGGTTTTCGCGCGGGCGCCGGCCGAACTCCGCGTAGGTCATCACGAGCGCGTCGTTCCAGCGGCCAAGTTCGGTCAGCGCCGAGCGCAGCGCGACCATGCCGTCCGCGAACTGCTTGAGCAGCGCGGCCTGGCGGCCCGGCTGGTTCTGATGCGTATCGAAGCCATTCAGCGTAAGCCGGATCACCGCGACGTCGTCGGACTTCGGCGCGCCGCCTGCCGCCAGCACCTGCATCGCCGCCTTGATCGACGTGCCGAACGCGTCACCGCTGAAGCTCGTTTTGAGCGGCACCGCTTTCGCGGGGCGCAGTCTGTCCGCCGCTTTCACGATGTCGTTTTCGACGTCGAGGATGTGCGCGAGCTCCGGGTTGCGCTCGTGCAGCGACACCGGCACCGCGAGCTTCGATTCGCGCACGAACTGCGCCGGATTGACGAGCGCGATCGCCCGCGCGCCGTTCGCGAGCGGTCCCATTTCCGCGCTGCCGATCACCACGCCATCCGCCGCGAAACTGCCAGGCACCGGCCGCTCGGCAAACGCGCGCGTGAGCCAGCCTTCGCGCAGATATTGATCGGAGCGCGACGCGGTGTCCCAGATCTCGATCGAGCGGAAATGCGACAGGTTCGGTTGCGGATAGCTGACGCCTTCGACGATCGCGAGCTGCTTCGCCTGCCACAGCGGCATCAGCGGCGCGAGCGACGGATGCAGCGCCGTGCGCTCATCGAGCTGGATCATCTGTTCGCGCTTGATGCCGATCGTCGGGCGCAACGACTGGTACAGCGGGTCCGTGTACGGGATCACCGTGTTCAGACCATCGTTGCCGCCCTTCAGCTCGACGAGGATCAGCAGGTTGCCGTAGCCGCGCGCGAACGGCGGCGCGATGCCGCTCGCCGAGAAATCGGAATGCGCGTCGGCCTGCGCGGCGAATGCGCGTGGTAGCCACAACGCGGCACCGGCTGCGCCGGTCATCGCCAGGAAATTGCGTCGCTTCATGTCGTTTCTCCCTGAGCAGGCATCGCGTCCGTGATACCTGCGCTACTGCGTCACTTCGACTTCATCCCGTCACTTCAACTGGTAAGCCGGATCCATCAGCAATGCTTCCAGATACGCGCTGCCGTTCGCACCGACCGCAATCGCATCGACCGGTGCGATCGGCAACACCGCGTGCTGCATCTGCAGTTCGGCCGACAGCCCCGGCTGCGCGTCGGGCGCCGCGTTGAAGCGCGCGAGCCAGTGATCCAGATCGAAGCGTACGCCGCCCTGCCCGCTGCGCGCCATTGCGCGCTGCACGTTCGCGGCGGCGCTCGCCGAGGCCGCCACCGCAACGTGTGACGCGCCGTTCTGCGTCATGCCGTTCTGCATCGCGCCATTCGACATCGCGCCGCTCTGCATTGCACCGTTCTGCATCGCATTGCCAGCCGGCCGATGCGGCGCGGCCCGCTCGGTCGCGCGGAACATCTGTTCGACGAACTGCTTGCGCGCGAGCAAGGTCGAGCTGTTGATCCACGTTTCGCCGCCCGGCCAGCCTTTCACGTTCGGCGGATAGAACAGGTTCTCACCGAGATTGCGCATCGCGCCTGCGAACGGCGCGGTGTTGTCGTAGCTGATGTCGAACGCGCGCACAGTCCCCACGACGAACTCCGCCGGCGACTTCACAAGCACGCCGCGATCCTCGTCACGCCAGAACGCGTCGGAGAGAAACAGCCCGCGCAGCACGACCTTGATGTCGTAGTGACTCGCGCGAAAACGCGCAGCGATCGGCGCGATCTGCGCCTCGTCCGGCGTATCGGAAACGAACTCGCGCCACAGCTTCGTCGTCACGAAGTTCGCGGTCTCGGGACGCTGCAGCAGGATGTCGAGCACCGCGTCGCCGTCGAACGGACCGGTCTCGCCCAGCACGGTCTTCACGCCGTCGTCATGAACCTTCGGATTCCACACGTACGCCTGCGTATCCGGATCGAGTGTCCAGCCGGTGTACGCGCGCGCCGCCTCCGTCACGTCCTGCTGCGTGTAGTGCCCTTCGCCGAGCGTGAAGAGCTCCATCACCTCGCGCGCGAAATTCTCGTTGGGCCGGCCACGGCGGTTGCCGGCACCGTCCAGGTACAGCAGCATCGCCGGGTCTTTCGATACGTCGTGCAGCAGCGTGCCGAAGTTGCCGAGCGCATCGCGCCGCAGCAGTTCGTTCTGCCGCGCCATCACCTGCGGATAGCCGACCTTGTCCTGTCCCGACGTGAAGTGGTTGTGCCAGAAGAGCGTCATCCGTTCGGTCAGCGGCGACGGCGTCGCGATCATCTCGCGCACCCACCGCGCGCGCAGTTCTTCATAGCGTTGCTGATCGAGCTTCTGCTGCGCTCTCTGTTCGTCGGGCGTCCAGGCCTTGCGCTCGGCGCGCGTCGGAATCGGGTCGTCGATCCACGCGGGCGCCGGCGTGACGGTCGTCGTGCGGGTGCTGGCCAGCAGCCGGTCGACCGCCTGCTCGCGCGTGAGCCCGACGTACGGCGCGACTTCGGCCGGGTCCGGTTCGAAGCCGGTGCGAGTGAGCAGGAAACGCACGTCGTCCGCGGTGAGGATGGCTTCGTCGGCTTCGTTCACCGCTTGCGTGCTCGCAACGGACGCCGCCGCGCGGTGGCGCACATGCGCGGGATGTGCGCCGCTCGCAGCGCTCGGGGTGGCACTTGTGGCAGCGCTCGCGATCGCCGGCACGCCGAGTGCGCAAGCGCACATCAGCATGACAACTCGACGGGTACGGTAAAGGTGCATGGCGATCGTCGCTCGCGGATGGAGGTCATGGAGAGCGGCTTACGCCGCACTTGCAGGCGCGCCTGATACAGCCAGATGCGCACGCCTCATGGCCAGTTAAACGGCCCTTGCGAGCTAAAGTTGACGGTCAATTTGCAACCGAATTTTTCCGCGTTCACACGCGATGCACAGCGCATGGTCATGCTCGATATACGCAGGAGTTCGATACCGGTTGAACGCTGCCGGGCGCGAAAATCCGTCGCCGGAAACGGTGCGCTCGAGGCGCGCACACGGCAACGCTGCACGAACGTCGATAGCGCGATGGCGGGACGCGGCGTGAGCAAAGAAAACGATGTGCCGGAAGCGCCGGCAAAGCGCACGCGGCCGACCGACGCGGCAGCGCGATCAGCGCTTGTACAGCTCGCGCACGGCGTCTTCGATGTGCTGGCGGAGCAGGCGCCGTTCTTCGGGGGTCATGTGACCGTCGCGGCGACGCTCGTCCATTTCGGGCGGCACGGCGGTACGCATGATGGCAGCGGAGGCAGGTTGATCGGCGAAGGCGCCGTGAGGATGTTTGCCGAGGCCGCGGACGTGAGGATAGCCGGCACTCGCAGCCGAAGGCTCTGCATGAGCGGATGGGCTCACCGCGCCGGCGAGCGTGCTGGCGGTGGCCAGTGCGATCGCTCTCAGGCGCAGATTCGGCCAGACCCCTCCCATCATTTTGTTCCCTTCGTGGCGCGGCAACCGGTACCTCAAATGCGTGTGCAAACCCGGAAAGTGGCGGGTGCGAGAGTTTTAGTCGAGTGAAGTATCTACCGAACAGCCGCATTCCGTAAAGGAGTCTAAGGGAAGCCGCTTTACGCCGTGCCACAGGCAGGGTAAATTTTGTAACTGACTGTAACCTGTGAAATAGTGCAAACGCGCACCTCTTTCTAATCGCGCTAAGATGCCGACCATGGAAACCAAAAACCCTTCGAAAATCCTCGTCGTCGATGACGATCCGCGTCTGCGCGATCTGCTGCGCCGCTACCTTGGCGAACAGGGCTTCAATGTCTACGTCGCCGAAAATGCTCCGTCGATGAACAAGCTGTGGGTCCGCGAGCGCTTCGATCTGCTCGTGCTCGACCTGATGCTGCCGGGCGAAGACGGCCTGTCGATCTGCCGGCGTCTGCGCGGCAGCAACGACCGCACGCCGATCATCATGCTGACTGCGAAGGGTGAAGATGTCGACCGTATCGTCGGGCTCGAAATGGGCGCCGACGACTACCTGCCGAAGCCGTTCAACCCGCGCGAGCTCGTCGCGCGCATCCACGCGGTGCTGCGTCGCCAGTCGCCGTCCGAGCTGCCGGGCGCGCCGTCCGAAACCACCGAAGTGTTCGAGTTCGGCGAGTTCGCCCTCAACCTCGCCACCCGCACGCTGACCAAGGCCGGCCAGGAAATTCCGCTCACCACGGGCGAGTTCTCGGTGCTGAAGGTGTTCGCGCGTCATCCGCGCCAGCCGCTGTCGCGCGAAAAGCTGATGGAGCTCGCGCGCGGCCGCGAATACGAAGTGTTCGACCGCAGCCTCGACGTGCAGATCTCGCGTCTGCGCAAGCTGATCGAACCGGATCCCGGCAGCCCGCGTTTCATCCAGACGGTCTGGGGTCTTGGCTACGTCTTCATTCCGGATGGCGCGGCCTGACTTCCGCGAGCGCCGTGCGTCGGGCGTCTGGCCGCTGAATCCTTCCGTTGAAACCGGTTGATCGGTTGTGTCTTCGTTTTTTCAACAAGAAGGGTTCATGCGGATTGACCGACGCACCTTGACGCTCGCGTTCGGCGGCCTGTTCTGGCGTACCTTTCTGCTGATCGCCCTGCTGATTGCCGTCAGCCTCGCCGCCTGGTTCCAGAGCTTTCGCGTGATCGAACGCGAACCACGCGCACAGCGCGTGGCGCTTCAGCTCGTCGCGATCGTCAAGCTCACGCGCACCGCGCTCCTCTACTCCGACCCGGACCTGCGGCGCGCGCTGCTGCAGGACCTCGAGAGCAACGAGGGGGTGCGCGTGTATCCGCGCGAAACCACCGACAAGTACAAGCTGCAGCCGGACGAATCGCTGAACCGGCTGATCGAGCACGACATCCGCGGGCGTCTCGGCGACGACACTGTGATCGCACAGTCGGTGAACGATATCCCGGGCGTGTGGATCAGCTTCAAGATCGACGACGACGACTACTGGGTCGCGCTCGACCGCGATCAGCTCGACAACGTCACCGGTCTGCAGTGGGCCGGCTGGGGCGTGTTCGCGCTCGCGCTGTCGCTGTTCGGCGCGGCGTTCATCACGAGTCTCGTGAACCGGCCGTTCGCGCGGCTCGCGCTCGCCGCGCGCAAGGTCGGCTCCGGCCAGTTGCCCGAAGCGCTGCCCGAGCGCGGCATGGGCGTCGCGGCCGAAACCAACCGAAGCTTCAACCAGATGGTGCGCGACCTCGAACAACTGGAGGCGGACCGCGCGCTGATGCTCGCCGGCATCTCGCACGACCTGCGCACGCCGCTCGCGCGGCTGCGGCTCGAAACCGAGATGAGCCCGTCGGATCAGACCACGAAAGACGCGATGATCGACGACATCGAGCAGATGGACATGATCATCGGCCGCTTCCTGGACTACGCGCGGCCGGTGCAGCGCATGCCGGAGCCGGTGGATCTGTCGGTGATCGCGGGCGAACTGGCTGCGCGAATGGCGACCGAAGACGGCATGCGCCTGATCACGCGTCTCGCGCCGACCGCGATGATCGAAGCCGACGAAACCGACATGCGGCGCGTGGTCGGCAACCTGATCGAGAACGCGCGCAAGTATGGGCTGAGCGACGGCGACGGCATCCCGCACGTGATGCTGGAGACGCGCGTGTCGCACTCGCGCGTGGAACTGTCGGTGCTCGACGAAGGCCCCGGCATTCCCGAAGACCAGCTGCCGCTCGTCACGCGCCCGTTCTACCGCGTCGACACCGCGCGCACCCAGGCGAACGGCACCGGCCTCGGCATGGCGATCGTGCTGCGGCTGGTCGGCCGTTATCGCGGCTCGCTGCGGTTGCGCAACCGCGTGCCCGGCCCCGGCCTCGAAGTGACGATCGAATTCCCGCTCGCTCGCGGCAGCTGATCGCACGGCGAATCTCACGGCCGGCTCCCGCTGGCCCGAAACCTGCGCCGCGTTCTTCCGCCTGACAAGACATGAAACACCGCGCCGGCACGGCCCGGCTCTCGCAACCGATCAGACCCGACCCGATCCGCACGAGGAGCATCCGCATGAAAACCGTGGGCGACAAACTCGAAGCGTTCACCGTGACGGCTGCGAAGCCGGGCTTCAATCATCACGAGGAAAACGGCGTGTCCGCGTTCGTGGACATCACCGAACAGTCGTTTCCGGGCAAGTGGAAAGTCATCTACTTCTACCCGAAGGACTTCACGTTCGTGTGTCCGACCGAGATCGCCGAATTCGCGAAACTCGCGCAGGATTTCGAGGACCGCGAGGCAGTGCTGCTAGGCGGCAGCGTCGACAACGAGTATGTGAAGCTCGCGTGGCGACGCGAGCACAAGGACCTGAACCGACTGAACCATTACTCGTTCGGCGACGTGAAGGGAGAGCTGATCGATCAGCTGGGCGTGCGCGATATCGAAGCGGGCGTCGCGCTGCGCGCCACCTTCATCGTCGATCCGGACAACACGATCCAGCACGTGTCAGTGAACAACCTCGAGGTGGGCCGCAATCCGGCGGAAGTGCTGCGGGTGCTGGACGGCCTGCAGACGGGCGAAGCGTGCCCGTCGAGCCGGACGATCGGCGGCGAGACGCTGTAGGCGTCACGCCGTAGATCACGCCCCCAGCAACAGCACCGCGGCCTGGGCCTCGATGCCTTCGGCGCGGCCAAGATAGCCGAGCTTCTCGTTGGTCTTCGCCTTCACGTTGACGCGATCGGGCGCAATGCCGAGGTCGGCCGCGATGTTCTCGCGCATCCCCGCGATATGCGGCGCGAGCTTCGGCGCCTGCGCGATCACGGTGGTGTCCACGTTGAGAATCGAAAAACCCGCGCGGCGCACCCGCGCGACGCATTCGCGCAGCAGCACGCGGCTGTCCGCGCCGTGGAATTCCTTGTCCGTATCCGGAAAGTGCCGGCCGATGTCGCCGAGCGCCGCCGCGCCGAACAGCGCATCGGTGATCGCGTGCAGCAGCACATCCGCGTCGGAGTGGCCGAGCAGCCCACGGTCGTACGGCACCGTCACGCCGCCGATCACGAGCGGGCGTCCCGGCACCAGCGCGTGCACGTCGTAGCCTTGTCCGATCCTGAGATCCATGGGTAATGCCTGCTGGAAAGTGAAATTCGTGGAGTGTGTGCGCGGAAGAAACTATTCGACCTGCAGGCTCGCGCCCGCGGAAAGAATCGCGTCGGCCAGTTCGAAGTCTTCCGGATAGGTGACCTTGAAGTTGCGCAGGCTGCCCTGCACCAGATGCGGCGCATGCCCGATCCATTCGATCGCGCTCGCTTCGTCGGTGAGGTCGTGGCCTTCGGTCTGTGCGCGCAGGATTGCCTCGCGCAACAGGCCGATGCGGAACATCTGCGGCGTCTGCGCCTGCCACAGGCCGTTGCGCTGCTCGGTGCGCGCGATGCGGGTGGTGCCGTCGGTGGCGATGCGCTTCAGCGTATCGGCCACCGGCAGCGCCATGATGCCGCCCACCGGGTCGTCCTTCACCGCCCCGATCAGCGAGCGGATCATCTCGGGCGTGATGCCGGGACGCGCGGCGTCGTGCACCAGCACCCAGTCGTCGTCGCGCGCGTCGAATTCGGCGAGCGCGTTAAGGCCGTTGAATACCGACGCCTGGCGCGACGCGCCGCCGCAGCGGCGCACGGCATAGCGCAGGCCGGCGAAGCGGCCCGCGTCGAAATGCCGGTCGTCCGGCGCGATCACGACGAGCGTCTGCGCGAACTCGCTGCACGCGTCGAAGGCCGCGAGCGAGAAATGGAGCATGTCGCGGCCTGCGATGGTGCGGTACTGCTTCGGAAGCGCGGCGCCGGAGCGGCTGCCGGTTCCGGCGCACGGGATCAGGGCGAAAAGGCGTGATGTCACGGCTGAGGCAGACGGTGCGAAGTCAAAGTGAAGGACGGATTTTATAATAGGTCTTTCGTTCGCACCCTTCGGACGGCCTTCGGGGGCAAGAAAAGATGTGACGGGGTGTCCCGGAGCGTCGGGGCAATGCGCGTCGAAGTACCGTGCCGGAGCGCGGCAAACGTACGCGGCCGCGTAGCTCGATCACGCGCAATGCCTTGTCAGGCGGGCAACGGGGCGCACTGCGAGCCGTTGCAGCCGTGCCGTAAACTGTCCCGCGCCGGCCTTTCAAAGCGCGTAGACTTGCGGCTCACCGCCACGTCCGCTCGCATCAACCGGGTTCACCGTTTTCTTTCGGGTTATGTCAGACACAGACGCTTCATCGAAGTCCACCGCACCGCCGTCCACGGCCAGCGCCGCGTTGCCCGTTGCGCTCGTCAAGCCGGGCCAGCGGTTCGCGTTCGACGGCATCCACGGCTCGTCCGACGCGCTCCTGATCGCCCGCTACCACCTCGCGTCGCGCGGCAGCGTGCCGCTCCTCGCGGTGGTCTGCGCGAGCGCGGTCGACGCGCAGCGCCTCGCGCAGGAGTTGCCGTTCTTCGCGCCGGAAGCCCGGGTGCGGGTGCTGCCCGACTGGGAGACGCTGCCTTACGACACCTTCTCGCCGCACCAGGACCTCGTGTCCGAGCGCCTCGCGACGCTGCACGATCTCGGCGAAGACCGCTGCGACATCCTGCTCGTGCCCGCCACGACCGCGCTCTACCGGATGCCGCCCGCGTCGTTCATGGCCGCGTACACGTTCGCGTTCAGCCAGGGCGAGCGGCTCGACGAAGCGAAGCTGAAGGCGCAGCTCACCCTGGCCGGCTACGAGCACGTGAGCCAGGTCGTGCGGCCCGGCGAATACTGCGTGCGCGGCTCGCTGATCGACCTGTACCCGATGGGCTCGACGCTGCCGTACCGGATCGACCTGTTCGACGATCAGGTCGACTCGATCCGCGCGTTCGATCCGGACTCGCAGCGCAGCCTCTATCCGGTGAAGGACGTGCGCCTGCTGCCCGGCCGCGAGTTTCCGTTCGACGAAGCCGCACGCACTGCTTTCCGCAGCCGCTGGCGCGAGGTGTTCGAAGGCGACCCGAGCCGCGCGTCCATCTACAAGGACATAGGCAACGGCGTGCCGTCGGCGGGCATCGAGTACTACCTGCCGCTCTTCTTCGACGAAACGGCCACCCTCTTCCACTATCTGCCGGAAGCCGCGCAGCTGGTGTTCGTCGGCGATCTGGAAGCGTCGATCCGCCGCTTCACGAACGATACGAAGCAGCGCTACGCATTTCTTTCGCACGACCGCGACCGGCCGATCCTCGAACCGCAGCGCCTGTTCCTGCTCGACGAAGACTTCTTCGTGCTCGCGAAGCCGTTCGCGCGTCTGACGTTGCCGGCAAAGTTGACCCCGGATGCGGGCGGCGGCTGGGCGACGTCGCTGCCGAACCTCGCGCTCGACCGCCACGCGGACGAACCGATGGCCGCGCTTCGCGCATGGCTCGAGACCACGCCGAACCGCGTGCTGTTCGCCACCGAATCCGCCGGCCGGCGCGAGACGATCGCGCAGCTGTTCGCCGAGCATCACCTGCGTCCGGTGTCCACCGACAGCTACGCCGACTGGCTCGCGAGCGACGAGCGCTTTTCGCTCGGCGTTGCACCGCTCTCCACCGGCTTCGCGGTGCCAGGCGAAGGCATCGCGATCGTCACGGAGACCGAACTATACGGACCGCTCACGCGCCGCGCGGGGCGGCGCCGCCAGGAACAGGCGAGCAACGTCGATTCGATGGTGCGCGACCTGTCCGAGCTGAAGATCGGCGATCCGGTCGTGCATGCGCAGCACGGTATCGGCCGTTATCACGGCCTCGTCACGATGGATCTCGGCGAAGGCGAAACCGAATTCCTGCACCTCGAATACCAGGGCGAAAGCAAGCTCTACGTGCCGGTGTCGCAGTTGCACGTGATCTCGCGCTACAGCGGCGCCGATCCGGAAAGCGCACCGCTGCACGCGCTCGGCTCGGGCCAGTGGGAAAAGGCGCGCCGCAAGGCCGCGCAGCAGATCCGCGACACCGCGGCCGAGCTGCTGAATCTGTATGCCCGCCGCGCCGCGCGCCAGGGCCACGCGTTCGCGCTGGAGCCGCGCGACTACGTGAAATTCGCCGAGAGCTTCGGCTTCGAGGAAACGCCCGACCAGGCCGCCGCGATCGCCGCGGTGATCGGCGACATGACGAGCGGCAAGCCGATGGATCGCCTCGTGTGCGGCGACGTCGGTTTCGGCAAGACCGAAGTGGCGCTGCGCGCCGCGTTCATCGCGGTGATGGGCGGCAAGCAGGTCGCGCTGCTGTCGCCCACCACGCTGCTCGCCGAGCAGCACACGCAGACCTTCACCGACCGTTTCTCCGACTGGCCGGTGCGGATCGCCGAACTGTCGCGCTTCAAGACCGGCAAGGAAGTGAACACGGCGATCCAGCAGATCAACGAAGGCAGCGTCGATATCGTGATCGGCACGCACAAGCTGCTGTCGTCGGACGTGCAGTTCAAGCGGCTCGGCCTCGTGATCATCGACGAGGAACACCGCTTCGGCGTGCGCCAGAAGGAGGCGCTGAAGGCGCTGCGCGCCGAGGTCGACGTGCTGACGCTCACCGCCACGCCGATTCCGCGTACGCTCGGCATGGCGCTCGAAGGCCTGCGCGATTTCTCGGTGATCGCCACCGCGCCGCAGAAGCGTCTCGCGATCAAGACCTTCGTGCGCCGCGAGGACGACAGCGTGATCCGCGAGGCGATGCTGCGCGAGCTGAAGCGCGGCGGCCAGGTGTACTTCCTGCACAACGAAGTGGAGACCATCGAGAACCGCCGCGCGAAGCTCGAAGAGCTCGTGCCCGAAGCACGCATCGCCGTTGCGCACGGCCAGATGCACGAGCGCGAACTCGAACGCGTGATGCGCGATTTCGTCGCGCAGCGCGCGAACGTGCTGCTGTGTACGACCATCATCGAAACCGGCATCGACGTGCCGAGTGCGAACACGATCCTGATCCACCGCTCCGACAAGTTCGGGCTGGCGCAGCTGCACCAGCTGCGCGGCCGCGTCGGCCGTTCGCACCACCAGGCGTATTCGTACCTGCTGGTGCACGATCCGCAGGGGCTGACGAAGCAGGCGCAGCGCCGGCTCGAAGCGATCCAGCAGATGGAGGAACTCGGCGCGGGCTTCTACCTCGCGATGCACGACCTCGAAATTCGCGGCACCGGCGAAGTGCTCGGCGACAAGCAGTCGGGCGAAATCCACGAGATTGGTTTCCAGCTCTACACGGACATGCTGAACGACGCGGTGAAGGCGCTGAAAGACGGCAAGGAACCCGACCTCACCGCGCCGCTGGCCGCGACCACGGAGATCAACCTGCACGTGCCGGCCATTCTCCCCGCCGACTACTGCGGCGACGTGCAGGAACGCCTGTCGCTGTACAAGCGCCTCGCGAACTGCGAACACAACGATTCGATCGACGGCATTCAGGAAGAGCTGATCGACCGCTTCGGCAAGCTGCCGCCGCAGGCGCACGCGCTCGTCGAGACGCACCGGCTGCGGCTCGCCGCGAAGCCGCTCGGCATCTCGAAAATCGACGCGGGCGAAGCGGCGATCGCGCTGCAGTTCGTGCCGAATCCGCCCGTCGACGCGATGCGGATCATCGAGATGGTGCAGAAGCATCGGCACATCAAGCTGTCCGGTCAGGACCGGCTGCGGATCGAAACCCGCAGCCCGGACATCGCGGTACGCGTCGCGACGGTGAAGGAGACGCTGCGCTCGCTCGGCCAGCCTTCGAAGGGTGCGCCGGCGGCGGGACGCGTCGCCGCGTCGTAGCGCGTTTTCGCTGGCTACGCTCTCTTGGCACAGGCTCTCCACGACATGCCCGAAGACGACGTTCCCGTCGATTCGATCGTTACGCTGCTGCGCGAACTCGTGGCAATTCCGAGCCGCGGCGATGCCGGCAGCGCACGCGACGATCACGAGCCCGTGCTCGCGTGCATCGAAGCGTGGCTCAACGGCCAAGGCGTTCCTCATCAACGTCTGCTGGCTGCGGACGCCACAGCGGCGGTGGGCATCGTCGCGCAGGTCGAAGGCCTGGCGCCGGCTCCGCGCGAATGTCGCCGGTGGTACGTGCTGAACGCGACGCTCGACACCGCCGGTTTTGGCGATCCGCAATCCTGGATGCGCCCGCCGCTCGACGCGGCGATCGTCGACGGCTGGCTCACCGGTCGCGGCGCGGGCGACAGCAAGGCGGGCGCGGCGATCTTCGCGCATCTGCTCGCGTCGTTCGCGGCACGGCGCGACCGCTTCGCGGGCACACTCACCGCCCTTTTCGACGTCGACGAACACAGCGGCCGGTTTGGCGGCGCACGCGCATTCTTCGATCGCGATACGCCGGTGCTGCCAGTGAATGGACACTCGCAGGCGCCGCGCCCCGACGGCGTCTTCATCGGCTATCCTGGCATCGATCGCGTGATGGTCGGCGCGCGCGGTTTTCTGCGCGCCCGGCTGACCGTGCGTGGGATCGCCGCGCATTCGGGCGGGTCGAGTTCGCGCGGCCTGAGCGCGCTGCTGCGTGGCGCGGCGCTTGCGCAGACACTCGCCGCGTTGCCGCTCGTGCCGGTCAAGACAGCGCCCATCGACAGCGCCTTCGACAAGCCTGCGCAACTCACGCTCACCAGCCTCGCCGCAGGAACCGGCGGCTTCACGCAGGTGCCGGACCGCTGCGAGCTCGCGCTGGACATCCGTCTCACGCCGTCCTTCGACGCTGACGAAGCACGACGCACCGTGCAGCACGCAGTCGCCACGCACGACACCGCCTACCCGCCCGATCTGGCCACGACGATCGACTGGCTGCCGGGCTGGCCCGCGTACCGGATCGCCGATACGCATCCGCTGCTCGCCGCGCTCGATGCTGCCGCGCGCAACGAACTGCACGCCGCGCTGCCGCATGCCGTGGCGGGCCCGTCGAACATCGGCAACTATCTGGCGTCGCTCGGCGTGCCGGCGCTGTGCGGGTTCGGCATCCGTGCCGAAGGCATCCACGGCGCCGACGAGCGCATCGGACTGGCCGGCATCCGCACGGTTTATCGCATCTACGAGGATGCGCTGCACACGCTGCTGCAAGGCACGCCTCGGGCCCATCCATAGCCGCTCGCAGCCGCCGCGATACATCGCAACGGGCTCCGGATTGCTGCGCCGCGCCAGACCCGTCCAGCATTTTTTTGAGTATGATCGATAGACTCACAAGCTGGAGTCCGCTATGTCCCACGTCGCTGATGCAGCGTCCGCCTCGTCCGTTTCAAACGCGTCGTCCCCGGCTTCGCTGCGCTGGATCGAACGGCTCGTATCGATCGATACAGTCAGCCGCAACCCGAATCTCGGCCTGATCGAGACGGTGCGCGACGAGTTGCGCGCGCTCGGCGTGCAGTCCACGCTCACGCACGACGACAGCGGCAAATGGGCGAACCTGTTCGCGACGATCCCCGCGCACAACGGCGACACCAACGGCGGCATCGTGCTGTCGGGTCACACCGACGTGGTGCCGGTGGACGGCCAGCAATGGGACAGCGATCCGTTCAGGCCTGAAGTACGCGACGGGCTGATGTTCGGCCGCGGTACGTGCGACATGAAGGGCTTCATTGGCGCGGCGCTGACGCTCGTGCCCGACATGCAGCGTACGAAGCTCGCGAAGCCGATCCATCTCGCGTTCTCGTTCGACGAGGAAGTGGGCTGTGCCGGCGCGCCGCTGATGATCGCCGACCTGATGAAGCGCGGCGTCAAGCCGGACGGCTGCATTGTCGGCGAGCCGACCAGCATGCGCCCGATCATCGCGCACAAGGGCATCAACGCATACCAGTGCTGCGTGCGCGGCCATGCGGCACATTCGTCGCTGACGCCGAAAGGGCTCAACGCGATCGAATACGCGGCGCGCCTGATCTGCCACATCCGCGACATCGCCGACCAGTTCCGCGCGGAAGGTCCGTTCGACGAGTTCTACGACGTCCCCTTCACCACCGCGCAGACCAGCACGATCCAGGGCGGCAACGCGATCAACACAGTGCCGGCCGAATGCCGCTTCCAGTTCGAATTCCGCAATCTGCCCACGCTCGACCCCGAGCCGATCTTCCGCCGCATCGAGCAGTACGCGAACGAGACGTTGCTGCCGAAGATGAAGGCCGAACACGCGGTGGCCGCGATCGAGTTCACGAAGATCGCCGCGGCACCCGGACTCGACGCCGAGGAACAGGCCGCGATCACGCAACTGGTGCGGGCGTTGACCGTCAACCAGGACAAGCGCAAAGTCGCATACGGCACGGAAGCGGGCCTCTTCTCGCTCGCGGGCATTCCGAGCATCGTGTGCGGCCCGGGCAACATCGAGCAGGCGCACAAACCGAACGAATACGTGTCGCTCGAACAGCTGGCCGCGTGCGAAAACTTCCTGCACAAGTTCATCCACAGCATGTCGGTGGACGTGCACGCAGTCTGAGCAGTCTGAGCAGTCTGAGTCGGGTCGAACACATCGAACACGCTGGCCAACCGTCGCTTCCCACGCCATGTCGACAGCCACGCCGCAACACACGAACCACACGATCGACGGCGAGCCGATCCCCACGCTCGACGACATCGCCGCGCAGCATTTCGCGCTCACGCCGTGGGTGCTGCGAACGCCGGTGTTCGACCGGCACGACTTTCCGTCGCTCGAAGGCACGCTGATCAACTTCAAGTTCGAGCTGTTGCAGGCAAGCGGCAGCTTCAAGGCGCGTGGCGCGTTCACGAACCTGCTCGCGCTCACCGACGCCGAGCGCAACGCCGGGGTCACCTGCGTATCGGGTGGCAATCATGCAGTCGCCGTGTCGTATGCGGCGATGCGCCTCGGCATCGGCGCGAAGGTCGTGCTGTTTCGCAGCGCGAATCCGGCACGCGTCGAGCTATGCCGCCGCTATGCGGCCGAGATCGTGGTCGCGGAGACGGCGGCGGAAGCCTTCGAAATCGTGAGGCGCATCGAAGCCGAGGAGGGCCGCTACTTCGTGCATCCGTACAGCGGCTACCGGACCGTGCTCGGCACGTCGACGCTCGGCTACGAATGGGCGACGCAAACGCCGGACCTGGACGCGGTGATCCTGCCGATCGGCGGCGGCGGTCTCGCGGCGGGCGTCTCCACCGCGCTCAGGCTCGCGAATCCGCAGGTGCATGTGTACGGCGTGGAACCGGAAGGCTCGGATGCGATGTCGAAGAGCTTCGCCGCGAACCACACGGTGCGGATGGGCCAGATGCATAGCATTGCCGATTCATTGATGGCGCCGCACACGGAGGAATACAGCTACCAGCTGTGCCGCCGTCACATCGACCGGATCGTGACGGTGTCGGACGATGCGCTGCGTGCGTCGATGCTCACGTTGTTCGCGCAACTGAAACTCGCGGTCGAGCCGGCATGCGCGGCCGCCACCGCGGCGCTGCTCGGTCCGCTGCGCGAAACGCTGCAAGGCAAGCGGGTCGGCGTTCTGCTCTGCGGGACGAACACCGATCCGGTTGCGCTCGCGGCCCATCTGGAGCGTGCGGGAAGCGCCCAGAACTGAACCCGGATTCGGTCCGGAAATATGGATGCGCCTGGAACCTGTTCGATATTCCCTACCCTAACCGCATTCCTGGTGGCTATCATGTCGCCATCGATAACGAGGAGGATCGATCTATGAGCATCATCCAGGAGTTCAAGGAGTTTGCGGTCAAGGGCAACGTGATGGATCTGGCCGTTGGCGTGATCATCGGCGGGGCGTTCTCGTCGATCGTCAATTCGGTCGTTAAAGATCTGATCATGCCGGTGATCGGAGTCGTGACCGGCGGTCTCGACTTCTCGAACAAATTCGTCAGGCTCGGCGACATACCAGCCAACTTCAAGGGCAACCCGGAATCGTACAAGGACCTGCAGGCGGCGGGCGTCGCCGCGTTCGGCTACGGCTCGTTCATCACCGTGCTGATCAACTTCATCATCCTCGCGTTCATCATTTTCCTGATGGTGAAATTCATCAACAACCTGCGCAAACCGGCTGAAGCCGCGCCGGCCGCGCCGCCGCCCACGCCGGAAGACGTGCTGCTGCTGCGCGAAATCCGCGATTCGCTGAAGGCACCGCGCTGAAGTGTTAAATGTCGCGGCTCAGCGTGTCGTCGACACGCTGAGCCGCGACGTCAGGCCGGAGTGCGTCCGGCCTTGCGGTCCGCTTCGTTCTGGATCAGCAGTTCGAGCTGACCGAAGTTGACCGGCTTCGTCAGATGCGAATTGAAGCCGGCCGCGATGCAGCGGCGCACGTCTTCGTCGGTGCCGAAGCCGGTGAGCGCAATCGCCGGCGCCTCGGAGCGCTCGCGGAACGACTTGATGAAATCGAGGCCCGTGCCGTCCGGAAGGCCGATATCGCTGACCACGAGGTCGAACTCGAGCGACTGCGTCGCCGCCAGCGCATCGGCCACACGCCCGACCGTCGTCACGTCGTGCCCCAGGCCGCGAATCAGTTGCGCCATCACCTCCGCCGTGTCGAGGTGATCCTCGACCAGCAGAATGGCCAGCGCGCTGGCCGGATGCGCCGCGGCGGCGTCCGCCTGCACCGCCTCGGGCGGCGGCGGCAACGCGGTCGGCAGCGTGATCGTGAAGGTCGCGCCGCAATGCGCGCCCGGGCTGCTCGCGACCACCGTCCCGCCATGTACGTCGGTCAGCGCCTTCGTGATCGCAAGGCCGAGCCCGAGTCCGCCGAACTGCCGGTTGGTGTTCTCACTGCCCTGCTCGAACGCCTTGAACAGCTTGCCGATCTGCTCCGGCTCGATGCCGATGCCGGTGTCCTCGACCTCGATCTGCACGTGCATCCGCTCGTCGCGCGTGCGCACGAAGATATGGCCGCCATCCGGCGTGAACTTGGCCGCATTGCGGATCAGATTCCACAGCATCTGCTGTAGCCGCGCGCGATCGCCGAGCACGTAGTGATGCTGCGCGGCCGCGTCGATATGCACGTCCTGCTGCTTCACCTGGATCTCGCTGCGGAACAGGTCGAGCACGCTGTCGATCAGGTCGTGCACGTCCACCGTTTCCAGCGACAGGCGCAGCTTGCCGTTGGTCACGCGCGTCAGATCCAGCAGGTCGTCGATCAGGCGTGCTTCGAGTTCGATGTTGCGGCGGATCATCCGCACGCTCGCCCGCGCGTTGTCGGGCAGCTCCGGCACCAGCTCGAGCACCCGCGTGCCCGCCAGCACCGGCGTGAGCGGCGTGCGCAGTTCGTGCGACAGCATCGCGAGGAAGCGGTCTTTCGCGCGGTTCGCCTCTTCCGCCGCCTGGCGCGCGGCCTGCTCGGACACGAGCAGCGCTTCGCGCTCCTCGATGGCTTCGCGCTGCGGATGGATGTCCGTGCAACTGCCGAACCAGCGCGTCACGCCGCCTGCCGCGTCGCGCACCGGCAGGATCCGCATGTCGAACCAGCGCCATGCACCGTCGGCGCGGCGCAGCCGCAGTTCGCGCCGGAAGTCGTCCGCGCCGCTGCGCACGGCCTTCAGCCAGATGCCGCGAATGTCTTCGCGATCGTCCGGATGCACCGCATCGAGCCACGACAGACCCAGCGAGCACTGGGTATCGAGCCCGGTGTAGTCGTACCAGGGCTTCGACAGGAAATCGCAGTCGCCGTCAGCGCCGCATGCGAGCACGAGGTGCGGCAGCGCGTCGGACAGCATCCGGTAGTGCTGCTCGCGGTCGCGCAGCGCGGCGGCTTCGTCGGAGGCGCGCTGCAGGCGCACCTGGGTCAGCACGCGCTCGACCGCTTCCGGCAGGTAGTCGAGGTAGTCGCCGGATTTCGGCACCACGTCGGACACGCCCGCGCGCAGCGCTTCGATCACGCGCGATTCGTCGGTGAAACCGGTCACCAGAATGGCCGGAATACGGATGCCTTCCGCGCGCAGCCGGCGGAAGAAATCGAGGCCTGTATCGACGCCGGAGAGCTGGTAGTCGAGCACCAGCAGATCGGGCGCGGCCGTGTCGATCGAGCGGCGCGCGCCCGCCAGGTCGCCGGAAATCGCGACCTTGAAGCCTGCCCGTTCGAGCGACTTGCGCGCGAGCCGCAGGATGCCGTCGTCGTCGTCGACGACGAGCACACAGGCCGGGGTTAGCGACAGGGCGGTCGATGCGTGGTCGGTCATGCAGCTTTCTCTTGCAACTCGTTATCCGCGATAGCGTGGGTCATCGCGTGTCAGCGTCCGGCAAGGCGCAGGTTCTGCGGCAGCTTGACGACCTGCAAAAAGAAGCCGAGGCGGCGGACGGCCTCGATGAAGGCATCGTATTCGACCGGCTTCGTGATGTACACGTTGCAGCCCAGTTCGTAGCACCGCTCGATCTCGCGCGGATCGTCGGTGGTGGTCAGCACGATCACGGGCACCGCCGCGGTGGCGGGCTCTTCCTTCAGGCGGCGCAGCACCTCGAAGCCATCGACGCGCGGCATCTTCAGATCCAGTAGCACCACGAAGTTGGTCAGCTCCAGGCGCGGCTTGACGGCGGGGTCCGCCGCGGTCAGCGCGGCCGTGTTCGGCGCCGGTGTGCCGAAGAAGTAGTCGAGCGCTTCCTGGCCGTCGGAAAAGCGCACGAAACCGTTTGAAATGCCGGCCCGGCGCAGATTGCGCTCGACGAGCGTCGCATGGCCGTCGTCATCCTCGATCAGTACGATGCCGACCGCGTCCCCGTGATTCATGATGCCTCCGTACCCATTACCTCGTTATCGCCACCGCTCGCGCAACCCGGTCCCGTCATGCGCGCCGCATCGCCTGCTCCGGAAGCGCCGCGAAAAACGTCGAGCCGCGCCCTTCTTCCGATTCGACCCACACCCGTCCGCCCAACCGTTCCACGATACGCCTCACGACCGCCAGGTCGACGCCATCGCCCTGCGACACGTCGCCATGCAGCCGCTGGAACGCATGAAACATCTTCGGCATGTAGGCGGCTGGAATACCGAGCCCGTTGTCGCGCACATAGTAGGTGCGCGTGCGGGTGACGTGCGGCTCGCCCGGCGGCTCGGGTTCCAGCGCCCCCACCTCGATCACGCCCGGCCGGCCCGGATCGAGAAAATTCACCGCGTTGCCGATCAGGCTCGTGAACACCTGGCCGATCGCACCCGGATCGCCCCACGCCGGCGGCAGCTCCTGCAGCTCGATCCGCGCGCCGCGCGAGTCGATCCGCGTCTGCAGCGAATCGACCACCCGCCGCACCACCTGCCCGACCTGCACCCGCTGCCACTGGTATTCGAGGCGCCCGGCCCGGGAAATCCGCAGCAGCGCCTCGATGATCGCGGCCGCGCGGGTCACGGCGGAACGCAGAAAGCCGAGCGACTCTTCCACGTCGCCGTCGAGCACCGTGGTGAGCCGCGAGCGTTCCGCGTCCGGCAATCCGGCCGCGGCGACCGTCGCGCGCAGTTCGTCACACGATACCTGCAACTCCTTCGAAAAACCTTGCAGATTCACGAGCGGCGAGCGCAGATCGTGCGACACGCTGTAGATGAACATTTCGTTGTCTTGCGTCTCCTGGCGCAGTTCCTCGTTGACCCGCGCCAGCTCCTCCGCGCGCTCTTCCAGCCGGTCTTTCAGCGCCGCCTGTTCGCGATCCGCGATCCGCAGGCGCGCGGCCGTCTGGTGCAGCACCGCGTCGAGCGCGGAGATTTCGTCGTTTCCGGACAGCGCAACGGTCAGCCGCTGATCGCTGCCAAGCCGCTTCGCGTTGGCCGTCAGCGCGGCGAGCCGGTTGCCGATGTTGCGCGCGAACAGCAGCGCCGCGACCGCCCACACCAGCATCGACGCGAGCACTGCCGCCATCAGCGTGAGCTGCTGGCGCTGGCGGTTGCGCGCGAGCGACTCGCTCTGCTGCGTGTTCGCCTGGGATTCGTCGGCGAGAAACGCATCCAGTTCGCTGCGAAACGCGGCGACTTCGCTGGGCAGTTCTTCGCCCGTCAGCGGAAACGCCTCCTTCATCTGCGCGGCCGTGAGCGGCGCGGTCAGATTGTCGAGCCGCTCGCTCAGCGCGGCCACCTTGAGCCGGTACGCCTCGACGTCCGAACGCATCCGCCGCAACCGTTCGATCTGCTGCGCATTGCCCGCGACCAGTGCTTCGAGCCGCGTCAGCCGGTCGGTCAGTTCGATCCAGACACCGCGCTGGTCGATGAACGACGCATCGCTGACGACGATCGCGGTGCGTACCCGCGCCGCTTCGCGTAGCAGCGGGTCGACGAGCGCCGATGCCTGATACAGGACCTGGCGGCTCGTGCTCGCGCCCTGCTCGGCGCGCGCCGTGCGCTGCTGCGCGTCGAATACCGCGGTGACGAGCGCAAGCTCGATCAGCCCCGGCACGGCAATCAGCAACAGGCCCTTGGTAAGTAGTCTCATGTCCGCTCGTAGCGCGTCGATGCCCTGAAAGCAACAATGGCCGAGGTTCGATCCGATTGCGTACGAATTCAGAGGCCGGGCCATTATCGACGCGAATCAGCCTGATTTCAACGTCACGCATGCAAGAGTTCCCACATGGGCTTACCCACATTTCGCGACGTTTTTTTTACGGTGTCGGAATCCTTTGCGCGACGCATGCGACTATGATGGAACGTGATGGAACGGAATGCGGAAGCCGTAAGCACGACGGCGCATCCACGGCAGTGCGGCAGGTTCGTTGCGAATTGCTGCTGCGCACTGAAACGCGCGATCACCGTGAATACGGCATTTTCGTATGCTATAAAAGATCGACGTGCGGCGCGCGAAGCCGGGAGTGGTCGCATGAGGACGCTGCGTTTCTTGCAATTCTTTTTCAGGCGAATTTTTATGTCCTTCCCGAAAAAGCGTAAACGCGCAAAGGTGGACGGCGACGAGTCGTTCCTCGCCGTGCTACGTCACTTCAAGCCCTTCGGTCAGCTCGACACCAAGATCGCGCGCGCCCGGGCGCAGGATGAACCCGTGCTGTACGCCCACGCGCTGCCGGGCCTCGACGTGCTCCTGTGCAGCGTGCGCGGCGCGCAACCTCCCTATCCGGCCACGGCGGAGCTGCGCCGCCGCTGCATCGAATCGATCGCGAATGCGCTGGAGCAGCCGCTCGACGGGCTCGAGAACGGCGGCTACTGGTACGAAGCGGATGGCTTCGGCTTCCTCGTGTTCGCGAGCCGCGCGCGCACCCGCGTGCTGCACGAGTTTGGCGCCACGCGCGCGGCAGGCGCCGTACGGCGCGGCGTGCGGCGGCAGGATGCAGCGGGCGACGCGACGCCGCGTTCGCTACGCTAGCGCCGCCTTCCTTTGCTTCGGGTAGCTGGGTCGAGATAACGCCGGATACGTCCGGCGTTTTGTTTTGGTGCGCCCTGGTGCGCGTTCGTGCCGCGAGCGCAATCCGCGCGCGGCCACGGCCCAACATCAGGCTCGTAGCCGGCGCAACGTCCTCAAGGCTTCGAGTAATCCGCTGTGTTGCCGGTGTTGGCCGGCACGGCTGCAGTGCCCCGCGTCGTACCTTGCCCAGCTTGGGTGCCCTTGCGTGCAGGCGCCGACGCCGCGCCCGGCATCGAAGCGCCCGCCGGCGCCTTTTCCTTGACGCCCGGCGGCGGCGCGGTCGTGCGTTCGGCGCTGATCTGCTGCATCAGCGTATCGCACGGCAGACCCTTGTTGTTGCTCGGCGCAATCAGCGGAATCAGCGCGGCGAACGGGTTGATGATGCCGAGGCCGACCATCGCGCCGCCCCGCAGCGCGAGCGCGGCGGCATCCACGCCCACATGCGGATTCTTGAACGTGCCCTTCACGTAGAGCGGCGAGCGCAGCGAGAAGATGCGGAAGCCCTTCGTATGCGGATGGATCTTCAGGTCCATCGCCTCGTCCTTCAGGTTCACGGTGCCGTCCACATTGATCACCGCGTCGTCGGTATCGAGCGCGAACACGCGCGAATCGAGCACGCCGTCGGTGTCGACGAAATCCGTCGCGGCGCAGTTGATCTTCACATCGCGGCTGCCGAAGAGCTTCTCGTACACGACGTTCGCGACGTTGAGCCCCGCGGCCTCCATCAGGATGAGGTCGATCTCGCCCTGCGTGACCAGCGTCTTGACCTCGCCGTTCGAACTCGCCGCGAGCGCCGCCGGCGAATTGCCGGTGGCGGACAGCGTGGCGTCGCCGTTGATCTCGCCGAGCGCGTTCTGCATCGTCTTGAAGCCGGGGAACAGCTGCCTCAGCTTCAGGTGGCGCGCCTCGGTCGAGAAGCGGCCCTTCAGCGGCGTCGTGCTGCCGTCGAGCTGGATGTTCGATGCGAGCGTGCCGCCCGCGACGCCGAAGCGCAACGGTTCGAGCGACAGCACGCCATCGTTCATGATCACGTGCGTGTAGAGATCGGTGATCGGCAGGTTTTCGTTCTTGACGATGCGCCGCCCGGTGAACTTCACGTCGACGTCGATCGCTTTCCAGCGGTCGGTCTTGAACGTTTCAACCGGCAACGCGCGATCCGACGGCTGATGGGTCGTATCGCCGCGCTTCGCCTTGCTCGCGTTCGAATCGGCGCCGATGATCGGCGCGAGATCGGAGAACTGAAGCAGGTTCGACACGACCTCGCCTTCCAGCTTCGGACGCGGCGAGCGCTGGTAGTACGTGACCGTGCCGTTCAGATCGCTGCCGCCCACCCGGCCTGTAAAATTTTCATAGCGGAACACGCTCGCGCCCGGCTTGAAATTGCCGGTCAGGTGGCCTTCCGTGGCATACGGCGGCGTTTCGGGCAAGGTCACGCCGGTCAGCGAGTAGAGATGCGCGAGGCTCACGCCCTGTAGCCAGAGCCGCAAGTCCACTGCGGCGAGATGCGCGGGGTCGGTGAGCGTGCCGACCAGCGCGACGTGCAGATCGCCCGCCTTCACGTCGGCCTGCACCGGGAACGGGCGGTTCGCGTCCTGCAGCGCGAGCACGCCGCCGACCTTGCCGCTGCCCGACACCGGCGTATGGTTGTAGGTGCCCTTCACGGTCCAGCCGAGCGCATAGAGCGGAATCGACTGCTGCACTGCCGTGCCGCTCGCCGACGACGCCGTGCCCGACCCGCTCACCGCGGCATCCGCCGTAGCGGCGCCGCTCGACACGGTGCCCGACGCAGCCGTCGCCGCGGAGGCACCGATCGCGCCGACACCGGACGCCGCGGAAGCCGAAGCCACCGGTACACCTGAAGCACCGGACGCCGCAGAAGCCGCAGCAGCCGACGCCGCCTTCGCCTCCGACGCAACCTGCGCCTCGAGCCGCTTCTCGCCTTGTTTGCCGACCACCTGAGCCGAGCTGCTGCGCGACGCAGCTTCCTGCTGCTTCATCACGTCGCCGATCGGGATCGGCTGGCCGAGCGTGTCGATGCCCACTTCGACGCTGGTCTTCGACTTCGCGTCGTCCACCGTCACGTTGCCCTTCGCGAACTCGATATCATGCAGATCGAGTTTCCATTCGGACGGCCCGGACGACGCCGGCAGCTTGAACGTCCAGTTGTCGCGGCCATCGATCAAGCGTTCGACGTCCACCGAAGGATTGACGAGGTTGATGGCCGGAATCACGATGTCGTGCACGAGCAAGGGCAGCACCTCGACCTGGAAGTCGATCTCGTCCAGCGTCGCGAAGTGCGGGCGCTTCGTCCAGTCGGGATTGCCAACCGTAATGTTCTGCGCGGAAAATCGCGGCCAGGGCACCCATGCACGCCAGCCCGTTTCACCCACCGGATGCTTCCAGCCCACCTTCAGGTCGCCGTTGATCGCGAAGGGCCGGCCGATGGCCTCGGTGACTTTTTCGTCGATGTAAGGACGGGCCCGGTTCCAGTCGAACGTGAGTATGAACACCACGACGATCGCAATCAGCACCATCAGCAGCGCGAGTAGCCACAGAAGCGTTTTACCGATGCGTTTTCCGATGCTGCCTGCCCATGCCATGAAGACGCTCCGCCATGTCGTTCGTGCGTCGCGGGTACGCATATCGTGTGCCCGACGCGACGCAATGTTGCGGGTCAATCCCGTGTGTGGCGCACTCTGCGCCTCCCTCTTCCATCTGTGATGCCATGACC
The DNA here is from genome assembly GCF_003443895.1 of Paraburkholderia phosphatilytica. GTDB lineage: Bacteria > Pseudomonadota > Gammaproteobacteria > Burkholderiales > Burkholderiaceae > Paraburkholderia > Paraburkholderia phosphatilytica. The sequence goes on from NZ_QQOA01000012.1 coordinate 161,730, forward strand.
GAAACTCCGATCATCGACGCCGAAGGCATCACGCGGCGCGACCGCGAACGCGACCGTACGCTGCTGCATCCCACGCGCTTCGCGCTGCACGGCGGCGAGCGCGTCGCCATCACGGGCCCGTCGGGCTCGGGCAAGAGCGTGCTGCTGCGCACGCTCGCGATGCTCGATCCGCTCGACGCGGGCCGTATCGCATGGCTCGGCGAAACCGTCTCGCGCGCAACCATTCCGCGCTACCGCCGTCATGTCGCGTACATCCGCCAGCGGCCCGCGATGCTCGACGGCACCGTCGAAGACAACCTGCGCTATCCGTACTCGCTCGCCGTGTATCGCGACGTGAGCTTCGATCGCGCCCGCGCCGCCGAACTCGCGAGCAAGGCGGGACGCGGCACAGGCTTCCTCGACCAGAGCGCGAGCGAGCTGTCCGGCGGCGAAGCGCAGATCGCCGCGCTGATCCGCGTGCTGCAGCTCGACCCCGACGTGCTGCTGCTCGACGAGCCCACCGCGTCGCTCGACCCTGCATCGTCGCAGGCGATCGAGTCGCTCGTCAACGCATGGTTCGCCGCGGGCAACCGGCCGCGCGCATCGATCTGGGTCTCGCACGACCCGGCGCAGTCGAAGCGCATGAGCGAGCGGCGCCTGACGATGCGGGCCGGCACGCTGAGCGATGAAGCGAGCGACCAGCAGAACGAACAACCAGACAACCAACCGGGCGACGATCATAACGCATCGAATACCGGACCAGCCTCCGACGCTTTGCGCATGACTACGGCGAACGAAACGACGCATCGCGCATCGGGCGAAACACAGGGAGGCGCGCAATGAAAGGCGTGCTGCAGGACCTGAGTCTCTGGGACGTCGGACTCGCGGCGCTGTTGATCGTCGTGAACGGCGCGCTCTCGGTCGCGCTGAAGCTCGACCTCGAACGAAAACTCGCGTGGGCCGCGCTGCGGACGATCACCCAGCTGCTCGCGATCGGCTATGTGCTCGGCTGGGTGTTCAGCTACGGCCGCTGGTTCGTCGTGCTGCCGCTGATGATCGTGATGACGCTGATTGCCGGCTTCGCAGGCGCGCAACGTGGCGCGCGCACTTACCTGGGGCAGCGCGTGGACAGCATCGCGTCGATCTGGGTCAGCTCATGGCTGATCGGCGCGGTGGGACTCTTCGTGATCATCCGCATTCATCCGTGGTACGAGCCGCAATATGCGATCCCGATCCTCGGGATGATTCTCGGCAACACGTTGACGGGCGTGTCGCTCGGCATCGAACGGATGACGGAAGAGCTGACCGCGCGGCGCGATCGCGTCGACATGGCGCTAGCGCTCGGCGCGACGCGCTGGGAAGCCGCGCAAGGCCCCGCGCGCGAAGCGGTGCGCGCGGGCATGATCCCGACGCTGAACCAGATGGCGGTGGTGGGCGTGGTCAGCCTGCCCGGCATGATGACGGGCCAGGTGCTCGCGGGTCAGTCGCCTTTGCAGGCGGTGCGCTATCAGATCGTGATCATGTTCCTGATCGCGGCTTCGTCGGCGCTCGGCACCGTTGGCGCAGTGCTGCTCACGTGGAGCCGGCTGTTCTCGAAGGAGCACCGCTTTCTCGCGACGCGGCTGGTCGAGCGCACGCGCGCGAAACGCGCCACTGGTTGAGCACGCAGCGAAATCAGAGCGCCCGACAGGTACAGCGAGCCACTAGCGCTTCGCCGATACCGCGACCTGTGTGCCATCGGTGAGCGACACGGTCTTCACGCTGCCGTTGGTCGGCATCGTGAAGTGCAGGATCTGGCTGAAGGTCGTTGCGTTCGGGCAGGTCAGCGTCTTGCCGTTCGCGGTCACGGATTTCGTGCCCTTCGGCGTCTGCGCCTGGAAGCTGATCTGCACGGTCGCGACGCCGTCTTTCGCGACGACCGGCGCAACGCGCACCTGGATCTGGCGGATCATCTTGCCGTTCGCGTCGACAGGCAGCGACGAGTAGTCCGGACAATCCTCAGTGGCCGCCACGGGGCCGCCCGGCGGTACGGTCTTCCATGTGTAGTCGTCGGACTGGCCCGAGCGGATCGTGCGCGTGTCCTGCGCGTTGCCGAAGACTTTCGACGTGACCTTGACCGTGTACTGGATCGGTCCGTCCGTTGCAGCTTGCGATGTGACCGTGATCGGCGTGGCGGCCTGCGCTGCCGAAGCCATCATGCATGCGATACCAGCACTGACCGTTACGACGTGGAGTCTGAAGCTCATGGCTGTCACCTCGTTGTTGTGCCGCGGCGCCAGATGACGATGCTGTGACGCACTGCGTCCGCACTTCATCGTCACGCGCCGGGTGCCTGATGCAGCACCAGTCTAACTCCGCGCGCGAGATTGCGGATCGTCTGCGGATTGGGTGTTAACCCGGTCGCACGACGATCCGCAACGCGTCACGGCAACGCACATCGTATTGCAACGAATCGCCATGTCCTGACAGGCTCAGAAACCGCTCAGCACCAGCTTGCCGATCGCGCGTCCCTCTTCAAGCATCTGGTGCGCGCGCCGCAGGTTCTGCGCGTTGGTGGTGCCGAGATTCTCGCCGAGTGTGGTGCGCAGCTTGCCCGCATCGACGAGCCGCGCCACTTCGGTCAGGAGCTTGTGCTGCTCGATCATGTCGGGCGTGCCGAACATCGAGCGCGTAAACATGAACTCCCAGTGAAACGCACCGCTCTTCGCCTTCAGCAGTTCGACGGGCAGCGGCTTCGCGTTCTCGACGATCGTCGCGATGCCGCCCTGCGGACGGATCGCGGCCGCCGCTGCCGGGAAATGGCGGTCGGTGTCGTTGAACATCAGCACGTAGTCGACGGTGTCGTGCCCGAGCGCCTTCAGTTGCGCAGGGATGTCCTTGAAGTGATCGACGATGTGATCCGCGCCGAGCGAGGTCGCCCACTTCGCCGATTCGGGCCGCGACGCCGTCGCGATCACGGTGAGCTTCGCGACCTGCTTCGCAAGCTGGATGCCGATCGAACCCACGCCGCCCGCGCCGCCGATGATCAGCACCGTGCGCCCTTCGTCGCGGCCTTCCGGCGACACGCCGAGGCGATCGAACAGCGCCTCCCATGCGGTAATCGCGGTGAGCGGCAACGCGGCGGCCTGCGCGAAGTCGAGCGACTGCGGCTTGTGCCCGACGATGCGTTCGTCGACGAGATGGAACTCGCTGTTCGCGCCCGGCCGCGTGATGCTGCCGGCATAGAACACCGGATCGCCGACCTTGAACAGCGTGACGTCCGGGCCGACGGCCGATACCGTGCCGGCCGCATCCCAACCGAGCACGCGCGGCGTGTCCTCGACCTTGTCCTTCGGCGCGCGGACCTTGTAGTCGACGGGGTTCACCGCGATCGCCTCGATCTTCACGAGCAGATCGTGTCCGGTGGGTTGCGGCGTGTCGATCTCGACGTCGACGAGCGATTCAGGATCGGTGATGGGCAGATAGCGATACAGGCCGATGGCTTTCATGGTGAAGGACTCCGTTGAGCGTTTGCTGAGTTGGGTTGGCACGGCGCCGTGCTTGAAGTGCGACCGCATGACTGACATCGTAGGTGGCCCCGGTTTTTCAGAAAAGCCTCATAATCGCTGAAACATTTTTCGGAAATTTCTGAAAATGGCTTCGATTCCGACTCCGGTGCCCGCTGCAACCCACGGCCGCGAACGCCTCGACCTGCTCGACGTCGCGCTGTTCGTGCGCGCGGCGCAGCTCGCGAATGTGTCCGCGGCGGGACGCGAGTTCTCGCTGTCGGCGGCGGTGGCGAGCGCGCGCATCGCGCAGCTCGAACGCTCGCTCGGCGCGCGGCTGCTGCATCGGACCACGCGCCGCATCAGTCTCACGCAGGACGGCGAAGTGTTCATCGCGCGCGCCGAAGCGCTGCTCGATGCCGCCGATGCCGCGCGCGCATCGGTGGGCCGCGCGCAGTCGGAGCCGCAAGGGCGGCTGCGCGTATCGATGCCGTCGTCGTTCGGGCGCCAGCATGTGTCGCCGGTGATGCCGGCGTTTTTGCGCCGCTATCCGGGCGTCAGCGTGCAGCTGAGCCTGACCGATCGCATCGTCGATCTGGTCGACGCGGGCGTGGATGTCGCGATCCGGCTTGGCGCGCTGAAGGATTCGACGCTGGTCGCGCGGCGGCTCGCGGTGAACCGCCGGGTGATCTGCTGCGCGCCCGCGTATCTCGCCGCGCATGGCCGGCCGCAGCATCCGTCCGATCTCGCGCAACATGAATGCATGGTGCTCGGAGACCAGCGCGACTGGAGCTTCGTCACGCCGACAGGACCGGTCAACGTGCGTGTAACCGGGCGACTCTCGGCCGACAACGGCGAAGTGCTGCGCGATGCGCTGCTGGCCGGCTTCGGCATCGCGATGAAATCGACGTGGGACGTCGGCCCGTATCTGCAAACCGGCGAGCTCGTCAGCATTCTCGACAGCTATCCGCTCGCCGAGACCGTTGCGATCTGGGCCGTGTATCCGAGCCGCTCGTTCGTGCCGCCGAAGGCGGTTGCGTTCATCGACTTTCTCGCGGAGCATTTCGGCGATCCGCCGTACTGGGATATCGAGCGAGACGGGTCTCGTCGACACGCCCGATGATCGACATTCAGTCATCCTTGACATCGAGCCGCCGCTTCATCTCCGCAGTGATCCGCTGACGCGTCTTCGCGTAATCGGCCCATGGGTCCCTGCGCAAACCGTCGAGCCGTTCGTGAAGGTTCGCGAGCGTCCATTGCGCGCCGCCCGTCGTCGCATCGAGCTCGTCCCACGCGAGCGGCACGGAAACGCCGAGCCCCGGCCGCGCGCGCGTCGAGTACGCGGCCACCGTGCTCGAGCCGCGGTTGTTGCGCAGGTAGTCGACGAAGATGCGGTTGCGGCGGTTCTGCGCGCCCATCTTCGCGGCGAAATGCTTCGGCAGCGTATCGGCCATGTGCTGCGCGACGGCCTGCGAGAATGCCTTCACGGCGTCCCAGCCCACATGTTTCGACAGCGGCACAACCACGTGCAGGCCCTTGCCGCCGCTCGTCTTGCAGAACGACACGAGGCCCAGTTCGTCGAGCAGCGAACGCACAAGCTGCGCGGCCTCGACCATCCGCGCCCAGTCGAGCGACGGGTCCGGGTCGAGATCGAACACCACGCGATCCGGCTTCTCGATGTTCGACGCCACCGCGTTCCATGTGTGCAGCTCGACGGTGCCCATCTGCGCCGCGCCGATCAGCGCCTCGACGCTTTCGATCGTGATCAGCGGCGGATGCCCCGGGTCGAGTCCTTCGTGCTGCGTGACGTGCGGAATCGCGAGCTTCGCGCTGTGCTTCTGGAAGAACAGCTCGCCGCCGATATCTTCCGGCGCGCGCACGAGCGCAACCGGCCGGTCGCGCAGATGCGGCAGGATCCACTCCGCGACCGATTCGAAGTAGCGCACGAGGTCGAGCTTGCGGGTGCCGGTCGACTTGTCGATCACGCGGTCGGGATGCGAGATCCGTACGCCGGCGACTTCGGCGTCGCTGGCGGCGGCGCGCTTCGAGATGCGCGCGGTAGTGGCTTTCGATGCGTGGTTTGCGGTGCCTGTCGTCACGGTGGCGGCTCCTCGTTTGCGCGACGCGCGGTGCGTTGCGGTGGTTGTCGTTTCCGTTTTCGCTTTCGTCGATTTCGATGTCGATGTAGTGCGCTCATCGCCTTCCACTGCGTCATGCGCGGCCGGCGTCTCGTGCACGATCTGCTTCGCGGGCTTGTCGTCGCGCAGGCTGACGAACGCGGCCTGGCGCACGATGCCGTCGGTGGTCCACTCCGCGAACTCGCATTCGGCGACGAGTTCGGGCTTCACCCAATGCACCGGCGTGCGGCTGCGTTCGCGCGGCACGCTCGCGAACGGCATCTTCGCGGTTTCGCGCGCGTCGAGTTCGCGCTTCACGGCGCGCAGTTTCACGGCATCGAAACCGGTGCCGACGCGGCCCGCGTAGCGCAGCTTGCCGTCCTCGTCGTACACGCCGAGCAGCAGCGCGCCGAATGCCGCGCGGCTCCCCGACGGTTCCGAATAGCCGCCGATCACGAACTCCTGGCGCCGCCTGCACTTGAGCTTGATCCACGCCGGCGAGCGGCCGGACGTGTATAGACTATCTGCGCGCTTGCCGATGATCCCTTCGAGCTTCATGTCGCACGCGCTTTTCAGCAGTTCGTCGGGCACCTGAGCGAAGTCTTCGGAGAAGCGCAGCGTCTCGCCCGCCACCGGTTCGAGCAGCGCCTGCAACAGCGCACGGCGCTGCACGAGCGGCACACTGCGTAGGTCGTAGCCATTGAGGTACGGCAGGTCGAACAGATAAAGCACGATGTCCTGCGTGCTCGACGCATCGAACGCGTTCTGCAGTGCCTGGAAGTCCGGCACGCCGTCCCGGTTCAGTACCACGGCTTCGCCGTCGATCCACGCGCTGTCGACGTCGAGCGCATCGAATGCTTCGACCTGGGTTTGAAAGCGCGCGGTCCAGTCGTTGCCGGCGCGCGTGAAGACGTGGGTTGCGCTATTGCGTCGCTTTGCGCGCGATGCCTTCGCACGATCGATGCGGATCAGCACGCGATAGCCGTCGAACTTGATCTCGTAGCGCCAGTCGCCTGGCGGCGCGGTATCGACGAGCGTCGCGAGCTGGGGTTTGAAGGTAGCGGGTAACGTTGCCTTCACCGCGCCTTCGATCGTGGACTTTGCCGCTGCGGACTTTGTCACCGATTTCGCCGCTGATTTTCCAACTACCCCTCGCCTCTTCGGCTTCCCTGCTTCGCCATGATGACGCGCATCGGCCAGCACACTGCCGGGCATCTCCGCGATCACGTCGAACTCGGTTTCGGGACGCGCGTCATCGTCGCGCTCCTTGATGAGCAGCCACTGCTCCTTGTCGCCGCTGCCGCGCATGTGGCTCTTCACGAGCGCCCAGCCGCCGTGCAGCTTGTCGCCGTCGAGCGTGAACTTCAGCTTGCCTGCCGCGTACGCCTTGCGCGCAGCGGCGATACCGCCGTGCGGCGCCCATGTGCCGCGATCCCACACGACCACCGTGCCCGCGCCATAGTTGCCTTCCGGAATCTCGCCTTCGAACGAGCCGTATTCGACCGGATGATCCTCGACGTGCACCGCAAGCCGCTTGACCGACGGATCGAGGCTCGGACCCTTCGGCACGGCCCACGACAGCAGCGTGCCGTCCAGTTCGAGCCGGAAGTCGTAGTGCAGGCGCCGGGCATCGTGCTCCTGGATCACATAGCTGAGCGCTCGCGAGGACGCGCTGCGGCGCGCGCGGGCGCCGCGCGGTTCGGGCCGCGGTTCGGGCGTCCCGCCGAAGCGCCGCTTCGTCGAGTAGCGTTCCAGTCGGTCGGTCATGATCGGTCGGCTCCGTGTTGCTTCCGTTCGCTTCCGCTACGGCTGCATCGCAAGCGTCGCGCCATGGTTCACGGCACCGGCACTGCGCACGAGCAGTGTGGCAAGCGTTACGCGGCGCGTTTGCGTCGCGCGGCAGCCGCGCCTGCGGTCGATGTGCCACGGGTCGCGCCTTGTTTCGTGCTCGTCGACTTGCGTGCCGCCGTGGCGCTTGCGCTTGCCCTCGCGCGCTTCGTCGCGGGCCGCTTGCGTGCGGTGGTGGTGCGACCGCTGTCGTCGTCGGTCCCGCGCGCGGTGTCGGCATCCGCTTTGGTTCGTGCAGCGCGACCGCCCTTGCTGTGCCCGAGGCTGCGCTTGAGCAGTTCCGACAGATCGAGAATGTCCGCCGACGGCCGCGTCTCGCGCGCTTCGCCCGCCCGTTTATCGACCTCCTTCGTTTTGCCCTGCCGCACCTTGCGCTCGACGAGCGCGACGATGTCGTCGCGGAACGTGTCGTGGTAATCCGCCGGATCCCACGTGTCGGACATGTCATCGATGAGCTTTTTCGCCATCTGCAGTTCGCGCGGCGCGAGGCCGGCCGCTTTCGCGCCCTCGGCGGGCAGCTTCAATTCGTCGTACGAACGCACTTCCGCGACCCAGCGCAGCGTATTGAGCGCGAGCACCGGACCAACCGGAATCAGCATCGCCAGATGCTGCCGGTTATGCATCACGACGCTCGCCACGCCCACCTTGCCCGAGTCCCTCAGCGCTTCGCGCAAGAGCGCATAGACCTTCTCGCCCTTGCGGTCCGGCGCGAGGTAGTACGGCGTGTCGAGATAGAGAAACGGAATGTCGGCGCCGTCGACGAACGCGATGATGTCGACGGTCTGTGTGGACTCGGGATTCGCGGCGCGGATCTCGTCGTCCGTCAGGATCACGTAGTGCTCCTTTTCGTACTCGAAACCGCGCACGATCTGGTCGCGCGACACTTCCTTGCCGGTGCGCTTGTTGATCTGCCGGTAGCCGATCGGATCGTTGCTGCGTTTGTCGAGCAGATTGAAGCCGACGCGCTCCGACTGCGTCGCCGGATAGAGCTGCACCGGCACGTGTACGAGGCCGAAGCTGATCGCGCCTTTCCAGATCATGTGTGCCATCGCGCGCTCCCAGAAGATGGAATTGATGGCGAAGCATTGGACGTGCCAATGAACAGGGCCATCGGCGATGGACGCGGCGTGCGTCGCGGCAACACATGGGTTCAATCGCACGTGCTGTAAGTCTTGCTTTACCGGAGCAAAAACTTACGTCGTACGCGTTGCTACGCGCGCGCGACCGGCACCGCCGCGAAGCCGCGGAAACGCGCGCGACCGCCGCGAGTCGGCGTGCCGCTCACTCGATATCCCGGAAAGCGCCGCACGAACCGGCCGATCGCTACCCGCGCTTCGAGCCGCGCGAGCGACAACCCCGCGCATTGGTGAATGCCGAATGCGAACGCGAGGTGCCGGTTCGGATCGCGACGAATATCGAACCGGTCCGGGTCCGCGAACTGCGCGGGATCGCGGTTCGCCGCGCCGATGCACAACGTGACCGGTGTGCCGCGCGCAACTTCGACACCGCCGATCTGCGTGTCGGCCATCGTCATCCGGTTGCCGAGCTGGTTCGAACTCTCGAAGCGCAGACATTCCTCCACCGCGGTCCCGATCAGTTCGGGCTCGCGCAACAGCGCCGCGCGTTCGTCGGGCCATTCGGACAACGTCACGAGGCCGTTGCCGATCAGGTTGGTCGTCGTCTCATGCCCCGCGTTCAGGATGAAGATGCAGTTCTGCAGCAACTCCGCTTCGGACAATTGCTCGCCGCCCTCGCCCGCGATCAGCCGCGTCAGCACATCGTGCTGCGGATCGCCGGGCGCGCGACGGCGTTGCGCGACGAGCCCCTGCAGGTACGCGACGAAATCGCGCACTGCGTCGTTGCCGCGCTGCAGTTGCGCTTCGGTCGGCACCGGCTCGAGCGCGCCGAGTATCGCCAGCGACCAGTCGCGCAGCGCTCCGCGCTCGTCATGCGGCACCGCCAGCAGATTGCCGATGATCTCGACCGGAATCGCGGCCGCGAAATCGCCGATCAGATCCAGTTCGCCGCGCGTCTCCGCGCGGTCGAGCAATCCGTCGACGAGGCGCACCAGATCCGGCTCCATCGCCGCGATCGCACGCGCCGTCAGCGCGCCGGCAATCAATCTGCGCACCCGCGTGTGCAGCGGCGGATCGTTGAACACGAGGCTCGTGGTGTGATGCTCGTAGAGCGGCGAGTCGCCATACTTCGGCCGGAACTCGACCTTCTTGTCGGAGCTGAAGAGCTTCGGGTCGCGGTAGACCGCCTGCACGTCGGCATAGCGCGTCAGAAACAGCGAGCCGTCGGGCATCCGCTTCACGGGCTCGTGCGCGCGCAGCGCCCGGTAGAGCGGATAGGGATCGGCATAGAAACCGGGCGTCAGATGCCGCAGGTCGAAGCTGGCCGCGAGTGCGCGGTCGTCGACGATGGCGGTAGCCGGGGTCATGATTGTCTCCGTCGTTCCGGTCTTCACGCGAATGCGTCCATGTGGACCACGGCCCGTAAAACGGCCAGGCTCGCAGTGCCGAACCGTTACAATAGCGGGATTTTCCGCCGTCCGCGGCAGCACTGCCCGTTTCCTTAACCGCCTCAACTCGCCGTTTCACCTCGCCGCCCCCGGCTATCGTGCCCACTCACGCCGTCATGAATCTCGTCATCCAGAGTCCCGCGCCGCTCGCCGACGCGCATCACAAGCCGCTCGCGGCGCTCGCGCGGGGCAGCCGCGTCACCGCGATCGACGCGAACGCGATCCGCATCGACGATGCGCAACCCGCGCAACGTGGCGATCTCGAGGTGTACTGCTCGACGCACGACCTGGACTATGCGTTCGTCGCGCCGGGCAAGCGGCTGTCGGACTTCGGTCTCGTCGCGATGGACATGGACTCGACGCTGATCACGATCGAATGCATCGACGAGATCGCGGACTTCTGCGGACTCAAGGCGGAGGTCGCGGCGATTACCGAAGCGGCGATGCGCGGTGAGATCAAGGACTTCAACGAGAGCCTGACGCGTCGCGTCGCGCTGCTCGCAGGGCTCGATGCGAACGCGCTCGAACGTGTGTACGAGGAGCGCCTGAAGCTGTCGCCGGGCGCGGAGCAGATGCTGGCCGGCGCGAAAGCGGCCGGCCTGAAAACGCTGCTGGTGTCGGGCGGCTTCACGTTTTTCACGGAGAAGCTGAAGGCGCGCCTCGGGCTCGACTTCACGCGCGCGAACGCGCTCGAAATCGTCGACGGGAAGCTCACGGGCAAGGTGGTGGGCGAGATCGTCAACGCGGACGTGAAAGCGCACACGCTGCTGGAAACCTGCGCGACGCTCGGCATCGAGCCTTCACGTGCAATCGCGCTGGGCGACGGGTCGAACGACCTGAAGATGATGGCGGAAGCCGGACTCTCGGTCGCGTTCCGCGCGAAGCCGGTGGTGCGCGAAGCGGCCAGCGTGGCGTTCAACCATGTTGGGCTGGATGGGTTGTTGCGGTTGTTTTGACCGGCGGTCGACATCGAACAGCACCGGTCAGCGTGTTGATCTTGTCTTTGTGCAGGAACAGACCGGCCATGACAAACACCGGGGTTGGGCCGGTATCACTGTCGTGCCGGATTGCACCGAGGCAACCAGACTCGTCGATGTAACACAAATGCAGATTTCCACCCCGTAAACGCAACTAGGGCCACCCGAAGGTGACCCTAGGATTTGCCGCCACAAGCTTTCGCCAGGTACGGCCCAATGAGTAACGGAGCTATGTTGCCACACGCGGCCAGAGGCGCGATCGATCTTGACCGATTTTTACCTTTTTCCTTTCATCCGCCACCGCGCTTGCCCGAGAAAATGATGCGCGCTGCATCGCGCTCACACCGCTTCCGCCATCCGCCGTTTCTCGGCTCGCTGCATGAACTGGTTGGCGAAGATCACACCGATCGTCACCACCGTGATGAACAGCGTCGCGAGCGCATTCATCTCCGGATTCAGTCCCAGCCGCACCCGTGAAAACACGACGAGCGGCAACGTGGTGGAGCCAGGACCCGACAGGAACGCCGACAGCACCAGATCGTCGATCGACAGCGTGAACGACAGCAGCCACCCAGCCACCAGCGCCTGCGAAATCAGCGGCAGCGTGATCGCGAAGAACACCCGCAGCGGCGTCGCGCCGAGATCGAGCGCGGCCTCTTCCAGCGACGGATGCAGCTCGCGCACCCGCGACTGCACGATGATCGCGACATACGAGATGCACAGCATCACGTGGCCAATCCAGATCGTGAACACGCCGCGCCCCGCCGGCCAGCCGAGCCACTTGCCCATTTCGATGAAGAGCAGCAGCAGCGAGATACCCTGGATCACCTCCGGAATCACGAGCGGCGCGTTGATCATGCCGGTGTACAGGGTGAAGCCCCGAAAGCGCCCCATGCGCGCAAGCACGAAGCCCGCCCACGTGCCGATCACGACCGACGCGAACGCGGTCATCAGGCCGATGCGCAGCGACAGCCACGCGGCCGTGATCAGCTCGTCGTCGTGCGCGAGCGCCACGTACCACTTCGTCGAGAATTGCGTCCACACGGTCACAAGCTGCGACTCGTTGAACGAGTAGACGATCAGGCTCACGATCGGGATGTACAGGAACAGGAAGCCCAGCCCGAGCGCGATGCACTGGAGAATGCGATTCGGCTTCATCGCTTGCCCTCCTCCAGCTCCTTCGCCTGCGCGTGCTGGAACAGCGCCATCGGTACGAGCAGCAGCAGCACCATCGCGCACGTCACGGCCGAGGCCATCGGCCAGTCGGCGTTGTCGAAAAACTCGTTCCACATGACGCGGCCGATCATCAGCGTGTCCGCGCCGCCGAGCAGTTCCGGAATCACGTACTCGCCCACCGCCGGAATGAACACCAGCAGACAGCCCGCAATGATGCCGTTCTTCGACAGCGGCAGCGTGATCTGCAGGAACGCCTTCCACGGCTTCGCGCCGAGGTCGTACGCGGCTTCGAGCAGTGTCAGGTCCATCTTCACGAGGTGAGCGTAGAGCGGCATCACGAGAAACGGCAGGTACGAATACACCATGCCGATGTAGACCGCCGTGTTCGTGTGATACAGCTCGATCGGCGTATGGATCAGCCCGACCGACATCAGGAAATTGTTCAGGAGCCCGTTGTTCTTCAGGATGCCGATCCACGCGTACACGCGGATCAGGAACGACGTCCAGAACGGCAGCATCACCGCCATCATCAGGATGTTGCGCGTGGCCGGATTCGAGCGCGCGATGTAGTACGCCATCGGATAGCCGATCAGCAGACACAGCAACGTCGAGATCGCCGCGACGATCACCGAGTTGATATACGTCGCGATGTACAGGCTATCTGTGACGAGAAATGCGTAGTGGCCGAGATCGAGCGCGATGTTCAGCACGCCGTCCTTGAACGACGTCAGCTCGGTGTACGGCGGCACGCCGAGCTGCAGGTCGGCGAAGCTGATCTTCAGTACCAGCAGGAACGGCACGAGGAAGAACAGCACGAGCCAGACGAACGGCCCGGCCACCACCGCGGTGCGCCCCGTCAGGTTGAAACGACGCACCGGCCACTGCCAGAAGGCGGTCAGCGTGCGCTTCATGACGTCAGCACCACGCCGGCCGAGGCGCTCCAGCGCACGTACACTTCGTCGCCCCAGCCGGGCGAATCGATCTCGGACAGCGCGAGGCTCGTCACGTTCGCGATCACGATCTTCCCGGAGTCGAGCTTCACGTGGTACAGCGAGTAGCCGCCCATGTATGCGACGTTCGTCACGACGCCGTGCCCCCAGTTGAACGCACCTTCGGGCGGCTTGCGGGTCAGCGCGATGCGCTCCGGACGCACCGAGATCGTGACCGGCATGCCGAGCGGGCCCGTAATGCCGTGGCTCACGTAGAGCCGCACGGAAAGATCCGTCGTCTCGACGAACACGTGGTCCGGCTCATCTTCCACCACGTGGCCGTCGAACAGGTTGGTCGAGCCGATGAATTCGGCCGAGAAGCGGCTGTTCGGAAACTCGTAGACTTCGTTCGGCGTGCCGAGCTGGATGATCTCGCCTTCGCTCATCACCGCGAGCCGCGAGGCCATCGTCATCGCCTCTTCCTGATCGTGCGTGACCATCATGCAGGTCACGCCGACCTTGTCGAGAATGTTGACGAGTTCGATCTGCGTGCGCTGGCGGATCTGTTTATCCAGCGCGGACATCGGTTCGTCGAGCAGCAGCAGCTTCGGCCGCTTGACGAGCGAACGCGCGAGCGCGACGCGCTGCTGCTGGCCACCCGACAGCTGATGCGGTTTGCGCTTCGCGAAGCGGCCCATCTGCACGAGTTCGAGCGCGGCCTGCACGCGGTCTTTCAGCTCAGCCTTCGCGACGCCTTCCTGCTTCAGCCCGAACGCGACGTTCGACTCCACCGTCATGTGCGGAAAGAGCGCGTACGACTGGAACATCATGTTGACCGGGCGACGGTACGGCGGCATCGCGGCGAGGTCTTCGCCGTCGATCAGGATCTTGCCCGACGTGATCGATTCGAGGCCCGCCGCCATCCGCAGCAGGGTCGACTTGCCGCAGCCGGAACTGCCGAGCAGCGCGAACAGCTCGCCCTTTTTGACGGAGAGGGATACGCCTTTCACCGCGAACGTCTCGCCGAACTTCTTCACGACGTCGACGATCTGCACGAAGCTGTCCGCCGCGGACAGCGCGGCCTCTTTACCCTGGGCGCCCTGGAGCGACACACCGGTCCCCGCCGGCACGCCCGTGTGCTCACTACTCATGATCTGCTGCGTCTCTCTGCTTTGGACAAACAAAACCCCCGGCACACTCGCCGGGGGCTTCTGGATGATGGCGCGAAAGGCTCAACTCCGTCGCATCAGCGGCCGGACTTGAACTCGGTCCACAGCCGCGTCTGCAGACGCTGGATTTGCGGCGGCAGCGGCTTCAACAGGAACAGCGTCTTCACGACGTCGGCCGGCGGGTACACGGCCGGATCGTTCGCGATGTCCTTGTCGACGTACTTGCGGGCTTCGAGGTTCACGCTCGGGTAGTACACCTCGTTGGTGATCGCGGCGTGGACCTGCGGCGTCTCGATGTAGTTGATCCACTGGTACGCGGCGTCCTTGTTCTTCGCGTCCTTCGGAATCGCCATCACGTCGAACCACACGGGCGCGCCGCCCTTCGGAATGTAGTACTCGATGTGATACGACTTCTTCGCGTCCATCGCGCGGTGCTTCGCGATCACCACGTCGCCCGACCAGCCGTAAGCGAAGCAGATGTCGCCGCCCACGAGGTCGTTGATGTAGCCCGACGAGTTGAACTGCGTGATGTACGGGCGGATCTTCTTCATCATCGCGAGCGCGGCCTGATAGTCGGCCGGGTTCGTGCTCATCGGATCCTTGCCGATGTAATGCAGCGCGGCGGCGAACATCTGGTCCGGCGCGTCGAGCACCGACACGCCGCACGCCTTCAGCTTCGAGATGTTTTCCGGCTTGAAGAGGATGTCCCAGCTGTCGAGCGGCACGTTCTTGCCGAGGATCGACTGGACCTTGTCGACGTTGTAGCCGAGGCCCGTCGTGCCGTACGCCCACGGATCGACGTATTTGTTGCCCGGATCCGCGCCGGCGACGAGCGCCATCAGCGACGGGTCGAGGTACTTGAGGTTAGGGATCTTCGACTTGTCGAGCGGCGCGAAGATGCCGGCCGCGATCTGCTTGCCGGCATAGTTGCTGGTCGGCACGACGATGTCGTAGCCCGAGCTGCCGGTCAGCAGCTTGGCCTGCAGCGTGTCGTCGCTGTCGTAGTTGTCGTACTTGACCTTGATGCCCGTCTGCTTCTCGAAGTTCGGGATGGTGTCCTTGGCAATGTAGTCGGACCAGTTGTACACGTTCAGCTGCGTGTCTTTCGCCGCAGCGCTCACAAACGGCACCGCACAAACCACGAGCGCCGCAAGGCTGCTCAACACCTGTTTTTTCATCCCGTTCTCCGATCCCAACCGGACAGTGCCGGTCATCTGCCTCGCCCGTGCCGTCGCGCATGGCGCGCGGCTCCCCTGAAAAATCCGAACGCTACCACCATTTATCGCACACCACAAAAAAAATGCCAGGGTGTCGCACAAAGGGTACAAGCAGTGAGCGGCCTGCCTCGGCCCGTGCGGCGCGGCTTGTCTGGCGGCCTCGCGCGGACGTGCTTCACTGCAAAATTGGCCGCAATTTTAGCGGGTTGAGCGGCCGTGTCCAGCCGAAATAATCCCGACGTGCATTCGGGTGAGTGCTTGCGCAATCTTGTCGGCCTGGAGGACGGCCAGCGCAGTCGCCATTTAGCGTGCGCGTGCTTGCGATACGCTTACACGCGCATCGCTTTACGCGGTTCGAAGCGAGCCTGGAACGTCGCGCGTGACGGACATAAGTCATCGACGACGCCACGGCGGCGCCACGCACCATCGGTTAACATAGCGGGACTTTCACGCGCGACACCCCAAGGTTTTCGATGGCTTCCAATCTGCATGATCTTCCCGACAGTCCGTGCATCGGCGTCTGCTCGACGCTCTTCGACGACATCTGCAAGGGGTGCGGCCGCACGGCCGTGGAAGTGGCGAACTGGGTGTTCATGACCGACGACGAAAAACGCGCGGTCTGGGAGCGCATCCAGCGCGAAGGCACCGCGATGCGCTTCCGCTACGACAAGATCTGAGCCTTTTCCCTCCGGCGAAGCGGGCGCGGTTGATACGGCATCCGATCGATCGTCCGCCGTTCGCGCCCGCGTGCTCGTTCGCGCATCAAGCCGGTTTCGCCACCTTCAGCTGCATCGACTTGTACTCGAGATATTCCTCGAGACCGTACACGCCGTTCTCACGCCCGTTGCCGGACTGCTTGTAGCCGCCGAACGGTGCAGCCATGTTCCAGTTGCCGCCGTTGATGTCCACCTGGCCCGTGCGGATGCGGCGCGCCACGCGCATCGCGCGCTCGTCGCTGCCCGCCCACACCGCGCCGCCGAGGCCATATGGCGAATCGTTGGCGATCCGCACGGCTTCGTCTTCGTCGTCGTAGGTGAGGATCGACAGCACCGGCCCGAAGATCTCTTCCTGCGCAACGGTCGCTTTCGGATGCACACGGCCGAAGACGGTTGGCTTCACGAAGAAGCCCTTGCCAAGGCCTTCGGGCCTGCCGGTGCCGCCCGTCACGAGTTCCGCGCCCTCCTCGATGCCCTTCGCGATGTACTGCTGCACCCGCTGCTGCTGTGCGGCTGAGGCGAGCGCGCCCAGGCGCGTGGTCTCGTTGCGCGGGTCGCCCGGCGCGTACGTTTCGGCGACCTTCTTCGTGAGATCGCGCGCTTCGTCGTAGCGCGCCGCGGGCACCAGCATGCGGGTGTGCGCGGAGCAGGTCTGGCCCGCGTTCGCGAAGCACGCGCCGACCGTGCCCTTCACCGCGGCCGCAAAATCCGCGTCGTCGAGAATCACCGACGCCGACTTGCCGCCCAGTTCCAGCGCCACGCGCTTGACCGATGCGGCCGCGAGTTCGGCGACGCGCTTGCCGGCGCGCGTCGAGCCCGTGAACGACACCATATCGACCGACGGATGGCTCGCGAGCACTTCGCCCACCACCGGCCCATAGCCGCTCACGAGGTTGAACACGCCCGCCGGCAGACCGGCGTCGTGAATCGCCTCGGCGAGCACGAACGCATCGAGCGGCGCGACTTCCGACGGCTTCAGCACGACCGTGCAGCCGGCGGCCAGCGCAGGCGCGACCTTCAGCGTGATCTGGTTCAGCGGGTAGTTCCACGGCGTGATTGCGGCGACCACGCCTACGGGCTCACGCACGACGAGCGAGTTGCCGACCTCCTGCTCGAACTCGAACGAAGCGGCTAGCTTCGCGTACGCCCCCCAGTTGTAGACGGGGCTGCCCACCTGGATCATACGTGCCAGCTTGATCGGCATGCCGACTTCACCGCAGATGATCGCCGCGAGTTCGTCGGTGCGCGCCTTCAGGTTGTCCGCGACCTTCTGCAGCAGCGCAGCACGCTCGGCGGCGGGCGTGGCGGCCCAGCCGTCGAAGGCGGCGCGCGCCGCGTCGATCGCAAGTTCGGCGTCGGCTGCGTTGCCTTCCGGAACGCGGCCCATCACTTCTTCGGAGCCGGAGTCGATCACGTCGATCGAGCCGGTACCGCATGGCTTGATCCACTGGCCGTTGATGTAGAGCTTGTCGAAGGTGTGCATGGCGGGGGCTCCTGTCTCCTGGTGTGTCGTCGGGGTTATTTTAAGTCGATGAGGATGGGGACGGTGCGCGGGCGACGGTGCGACGCCGTGCTCTGCCAACTAGAGGATTTTTAATAACTGACAGTTATAGCGAATAATCGAAGCACCGCTTTAACGATTTTCGATGCTCCTCAAACAGTTACCACCCCAATAGGCCGCGATTTCATGCTAGCGTACGCGGTCCGTATTAACCCCGCATACACGGTCTTCCGCCATAACTGAAGAGGTGAATAGTGAAGCGTCTGCTAATGTTGGGGATTGCGGCAATAGCGCTGGTGTTTGGGACATTCCAGCCACAATCCGTATCTGCTTCAGAGGCCACGCCTGAAGCAAGCGTTAGCGCATTTTATGCGTGGCTCATCAAGAACGATTCGGACAAGTCATACCCGCTCAACAAGCCGGATATCGAGAAATACGTCGCGCCGGGAACCGTTAGCCGGTTAAAAAGCGAATACGCGCACGGCGGTCCGCCCAATGGCGTGGATTATTTTCTGAAGGTTCAAGACTACGACCCGAGCGACTGGCTCGCCCACATCGCCACCCACCACGCGATCGCGCTCAACGGCGTGACGGTCGTGCCTGTCACGTTCGGTTCCAAAGAGAAGGTGGACGTGCTGGTGTTTCTCAAGAAAGTGTCGGGCAACTGGGAAATCACCAAGGTGGACGACACCTGGGAGTACAAGTAACGCGAAGCGTCGGCTTTCGGTAGGCCGCCCGCGCCAGGCACGTCGGGCGGCTATGGCAGAGGCCACGCAAGCCATTGTCCCAACGGGACAATGGCCTCAGATAGACAGGCGTTGAAAGCCGCTTACTGCACGCCCTGCGTCAGCAGGAAATCCTCGTAATTCCCACCGAAGTCGTACAGCGTGCCGTCGGTCTTCACTTCGATGATC
Source organism: Paraburkholderia phosphatilytica (assembly GCF_003443895.1). Taxonomy (GTDB): domain Bacteria; phylum Pseudomonadota; class Gammaproteobacteria; order Burkholderiales; family Burkholderiaceae; genus Paraburkholderia; species Paraburkholderia phosphatilytica. The sequence continues at coordinate 180,282 of NZ_QQOA01000012.1, forward strand.
CGATTAGCCAGCCCGCTCACGAACTCGCGGTCGTGCGACACGAAAATCAGCGTGCCGTCGTACTTTTCGAGCGCGATCTGCAGCGATTCGATCGACTCCATGTCCATGTGGTTGGTCGGCTCGTCCATCAGCAGCACGTTGTGGCGACCGAGCATCAGCTTGCCCCAGATCATGCGGCCCTTCTCACCGCCCGACAGCACCTTCACAGACTTGCGGATGTCGTCCGCGTTAAACAGCAGCCGGCCGAGCGTGCCGCGCACCATCTGCTCGTCGTCGCCTTCCTTGCGGTAGTGGTCGATCCAGTCCATCAGCGTGACGTCGCTCGGGAATTCCTCGTAGGTATCCTGCGGCATGTAGCCGACGTTCGCGTTCTCGGCCCACTTGATGGTGCCGTGTTCGAGCTTGAGGTTGCCGTACAGCGAGCGCAGCAGCGTAGTCTTGCCCGCGCCGTTCTCGCCGATGATCGCGATGCGCTCGCCCGGCTGCACGCTGATGCTGAAGTTGTTGAAGATCGTGCGTTCGTACTTCTTCGAGATCGAATCGGCGACCACTGCGATGTTGTGCAGTTTCTTCTCGTACTCGAAGCGGATGAACGGGTTCTGCCGCGACGACGGCTTGAATTCCTCGATCTTGATCTTGTCGATCATCTTCAGGCGGCTGGTGGCCTGACGCGCCTTCGACTTGTTCGCCGAGAAGCGGCGCACGAAGTCCTGCAGGTCGGCCACGCGCTCCTTCGCCTTCTGGTTCGCGGCCTGCTGACGCTCGCGCGCCTGCGTGCTGGCCAGCATGTAGTCGTCGTAGTTGCCCGGCCACACCTTCAGCGTGCCGTAGTCCATGTCCGCCATGTGCGTGCAGACCTGGTTCAGGAAGTGCCGGTCGTGCGAGATGATGATCATCGTCGAGTCGTACTGGTTCAGCACGTCTTCGAGCCAGCGGATCGAGTTGATGTCGAGGTTGTTGGTCGGTTCGTCGAGCAGCAGCACGTCCGGCTTCGAGAACAGCGCCTGCGCGAGCAGCACGCGCAGTTTCCAGCCCGGCGCCACCGCGCTCATCGGGCCGTTGTGCAGGTCCAGCGCGATGCCGATGCCGAGCAGCAGTTCGCCCGCGCGCGCTTCGGCGGTGTAGCCGCCGTATTCCGCGAACTTCGCTTCGAGCTCGGCGGCGTGCATGTAATCGTCATCCGTCGCGTCCGGGTTCGCGTAGATCGCGTCGCGCTCGTTCATCGCGGCCCACATCTCGGTGTGGCCCATCATCACGACGTCGAGCACGCGCACGTCTTCGAACGCGAACTGGTCCTGGCGCAGCTTGCCGAGGCGGATGTTCGGCTCGAGCATCACGTTGCCCGCGCTCGACTCCAGATCGCCGCCCAGGATCTTCATGAACGTGGATTTACCGCAACCGTTCGCGCCAATCAGGCCATAGCGGTTGCCTTCCCCGAACTTGACGGAAATGTTTTCGAAGAGGGGCTTTGGCCCGAATTGCATGGTGATATTGGCGGTAGACAGCACGGCGCGTCCCTTTGAATGATGGATCGGCGAAAAACCCGTAATTTTAGCAGATCGCTATGTCCTCTGCGGGGCGGGGCTGCCGGGCCGACCAGCGTGCTGCCACCGGCGGGGTCAATAAGTCCGCTGCGGCTGCAGCACGTCGATGAACGCCGACAGATCCGCCTCCGCCAGCCCCATCGCGGCGCCGAGCCGCAGCACCTGCTGCACCGTGCTGCTGACCGGCATCGGCGCGCCGGTCTCGGCGGCGGCCGCGGCGATCGTGTCCACGTCCTTCTGGAACGTGCGCAGCGCGCCGATCGGCTTCATCGCCGGCTGTGTCATCCGGGGCACGAACGTCTGCAGCAGCACCGAGTCGGCCCAGCCGCCCGCGAGCGCCTCGGTCAACAGCGACGGATCGATGCCGCTGCGGTCCGCGAGCGTGACCGCCTCGGCGATCGCCGCGACCGTCGCCGTGACGATCGCCTGGTTGCACAGCTTGGTGGTCTGACCGCTACCGACGGCACCCATATGCGTGATTCGCGCGGCGTACGCGTCGATCGCGGGCGTGACCGCGGCGACGTCTTCCGCCGTGCCGCCCGCCATCACCGCGAGCGTGCCGGCCTGCGCGCCGCCGACGCCGCCCGACACCGGCGCATCCACCCAGCCGACGCCGGCCGCGGCCGCGCGCTTCGCGAGCGCGCGCGTCGCGGATGGCGGGATGCTGGAGTGATCGACGATGCGGCGCAGTTTCCGCGCCGGGCCGCCCGCTGCGTTCTCCGCGCCATCCGCGAGCAAACCCTGCGCGCCGAACACGACCGCTTCGACGGCCGCCGCATCGGCGACGCATAGCAACACGATCTCCGCGCGCGCCGCCAGTTCGGCCGGCGTATTGGCCACCCGCGCGCCGTCAGCTTCGAGCGCCTCCGCCTTGTCGCGCGTCCGGTTCCACACCTGCACGCTGTGTCCCGCGCGCAGCAGATGCCGGATCATCGCCGCACCCATCAATCCCGGACCGCAAAATCCCAGTTCCATCGCCACCCTCGCCTCGGTTCGTCACGCGATTTCGTCACGCAAACCCGTGCGGCGGTATCCGCCGCCGCATCACGCGCGCATGATACCGGTAGCGCCATCGCGCGGCATGCCGGGAATGCGATGTGCGTCGTCGAAAGACGCTGCGGCGCATCATCTGCCCGGCACACGCGCCGCCTCCCAACCCGTCGTCAACACAGGAGCCGAACATGAGCGACCACGTCTACAAACAGATCGAACTCACCGGGTCGTCGACCACGTCGAGCGATGACGCCGTGCGTACCGCGATCGCGAAAGCGTCGAAAACGCTGCGCAATCTGCACTGGTTCCAGGTGACCGAGACGCGCGGCCACATCGAGAACGACAAGGTCGTCCACTGGCAGGTCACGCTCAAGGTCGGGCTGCGGATCGACGACTGATTTCGCCGCGGACTTCGCTCGATCACCACCAGTTCTCGGGCCATAAAAAAGCTGCACCTACAGCATGCGGGTGCAGCCTTTCCATTCGATGACAGCGGCGGCGCTCTGGCTGCGCCGCTGGTGCGTCACTTCGGCAGCGAGCCGTCCACGCCTTCCACGTACCAGTTGAGGCGCTGCAGGTCCGCATCGCCGAGCGACTTGCCGGCCGGCACCTTGACGGCGCCCGACTGGTCCTTGATCGGGCCCGTGAACACGTCCCACTTGCCGCTCGCGATCTGCTCGCGCTTCGCGTCGACATCCTTCATCCCGTTCGCCGGAATCACCGAGGTGTTCAGGTCTTCCAGGTTGACCGCTTTCTGCGGGATGCCCCACCACACCGGATCGTTCTTCCACTTGCCGTCCAGCACCTGCTGGATCGCGGCCGAGTAGTAGACGCCCCAGTGGCCGACCACCGAGCCGAGGTGCGCGTCAGGACCGAACTTCTTCATGTCCGAGTCCCAGCCGAACGCGTGCACGTGCTTCTCCGATGCGGTAGCGAGCGTCGCCGACGAATCGGTGTTCTGCAGCAGCACGTCCGCGCCCTGGCCGATCAGCGTCTCCGCTGCCTGCTTCTCCTTGCCCGGATCGAACCAGCTGTTGATCCAGATCACTTTCGTGTGGACCTTCGGGTTCACCGAACGCGCGCCGAGCGTGTACGCGTTGATGTTGCGGATCACTTCCGGAATCGGCACCGACGCGACGAAGCCGAGCGTGTTGGTCTTCGTCACGTAGCCAGCCGCGACGCCCGCGAGGTACGCGCCCTGGTACATGCGCACGTCGTAGGTGCCGAAGTTCGGTGCCTTCTTGTAGCCCGTCGCGTGCAGGAAAACCGTGTCCGGGAAGTCCTTCGCGACCTTCAGTTCGAAGTCCTGGTAACCGAAGCTGGTGCCGATGATGATCTTGTTGCCCTTGCTCGCGAGATCGCGGAACACGCGCTCCGAGTCGGCCGATTCCGGCACGTTCTCGACGCGCGTCACCTTGATCTTGCTGCCGAACTTCGCTTCGGCTTCCTTCGAACCGGCGTCGTGCGCGAAGGTCCAGCCCGCGTCGCCCGGATTGCCGAGGTAGACGAACGCGACGCCCGGCGCGTCGGCGGCGTTCGCCGGTTGCGCGAGCGAGCCGGCGGCGCCGGCGATCGCAGCGGCCATCGCGAGTCCGGTCAGCAGTTTTCTTTGCATCGTTTTCTCCTGTCGTGTGATTGCGTTTTCAAAGCGTTGGTCTGGAAATGCATTTTGTGAAGTCTCAGCCTGCCGCGAAAAACGGCTTGCCGAGCGAAGCCGGCGCGTTCAGGCGGATCGTGTTCGGATTGCGCGAGATCAGCACCAGCACGACCACCGTCGCGACGTACGGCAGCATCGCGAGGAACTGGGTCGGCACCGGCACACCGATCGCCTGCGCGTAGAACTGCAGCCCCATCACCGCGCCGAACAGCAGCGCGCCGACGAGCAGCCGCCCGGGCCGCCAGGTCGCGAACACGACGAGCGCGAGCGCGATCCAGCCGCGGCCCGAAATCAGGTTCTCCTGCCACAGGTGCAGATAGACGATCGAGTAGTAGCCGCCCGCGATGCCCGACATCGCGCCGCCGAACAGCGTCGCGCCGTAGCGCACGCCGATCACCGGAAAGCCCACCGAGTGCGCGACCTGCGGCGATTCGCCGACCGAGCGCAGCACGAGCCCCGCGCGCGTGCGGTACAGGAACCACGCCACCACCGCGAACATCGCGAACGCGAGATAGCCGAGCGGCGTCAGGCTGAAAAACGACGGGCCAATCACCGGGATCGACGCGAGGCCGGGGATGGGCAGCGCATCGATCGTCGCGCGCACGGCGGCCGACGTGTACGGCTTGCCGACATACGCCGAGAGCCCCACGCCGAAGATCGTCAGCGACAGGCCGGTTGCGACCTGGTTGGCCATCATCGTCAGCACGAGGAACGCGAACAGCAAGGCCATCGCGATGCCGGCAAACGCCGATGCAACGACGCCGAGCCAAGGGCTGCCGCTGATCGCCGTCACCGCGTAGCCGGTGACGGCGCCCATCAGCATCATCCCTTCAACTCCGAGGTTGAGCACGCCCGACTTCTCCGTGACAAGCTCGCCGACGCCGGCGAACATCAGCGGAATCGCGGCGACGACGGCGCTCGACGTGAGCGTGGTGGCGGTCTGAATATCCATGTGTTTCGTTCTGTCGAGGTCAGACGGTGATTCGGTGTACTTGCGATGCGCAGCGGTCACGCGTCGCGGTTGCGTTCAATGGCCCACCGCGATCGCGCGGCGGCGCACCCGGTAGTTGACGAACAGGTCCGCGCCGAGCAGGCAGAACAGCAGCAGGCCCTGGAACACGCCCGATAGCGCCTGCGGCAGCTGCATCGAGGTCTGCACCGCTTCGCCGCCCAGGTACAGCAGCGCCATCAGCAGGCTCGCGAGCACGATGCCGACCGGATGCAGCCGCCCGACGAACACGACGATGATCGCGGTGAAGCCGTAACCCGGCGACCACGTAGCCTGCAGCTGGCCGATCGGACCGGCGATCTCGCCCATCCCCGCCAGGCCCGCGAGACCGCCGCTGATCAGCAGCGACATCCACACCGTCTTGCGATCGGAGAAGCCCGCGTAGCGCGCGGCGAGCGGCGCGAGACCACCGACGTTCATCCGGAAGCCCGCGAAGCTCTTGCGCATGAAGAACCACACGCACGGAATCGCGACGAGCGTGATGAAGATCGAAGCGTTCAGACGCGTACCGCGCAGCAGTTTCCAGCGCCAGTCGCCGCCGAAGGTCGGATACAGCGCGTCGCCGCTGAACATCTCCGAGAGCGGGAAGTTCATTCCCTGCGGATCGCGCCACGGGCCGCTGACGAGCCAGATCAGGAGCTGCGTCGCGACGTAGGTGAGCATCAGGCTCGTGAGGATTTCGTTGGTGTTGAAGCGCGTTTTCAGGAACGCGGGAATCGCGGCCCACAGCATGCCGCCGAGCGCGCCCGCGATCATCATCGTGAAGAGGATCCACCCACCGCTCGCCTGATCGAAGTGGATCGCGACGCCGCTCGCCGCGATGCCGCCGAGCAGCATCTGCCCTTCGGCGCCGATGTTCCAGACGTTCGCGCGATAGCCGATCGCGAGCCCCAGGCCGATCAGGCACAGCGGCGACGCCTTCAGCAGCAGTTCGGACCAGCCGTTCATGCTGGACAGCGGTTCGATGAAGAACGCGGTCATCGCCTGCACGGGATCGCGGCCGACGAGGCCGAAGATCGCGAAGCCGATCGCGAGCGTGAGGAGCGCGGCGATCAGCGGCACAGCGAGCTGCATCGTGCGGGATGGCGAAGTGCGCGCTTCGAGTCGGTACGGAAGCATCATGCGTAGCGTGTGAGTGGGTGTAAGTGGTGCTTCGTTGTTCGGGTATCGGCGTGCGTGCGCCGATGGTGCTGCGTTCAGACTCAAACTCAGACTCAGACGTGCGCGGGCGCTTCCTCCGCGGGCGGCGCGGCGCGCTCGCCGAACAGGCCCGCCATCCAGCGGCCGATCTCTTCGGCATTGGTCGCGCCCGTCGCGCGCACGGGCGACAGTCTGCCGCGCGCGAGCACTGCGAGTCGATCGCAGATGTCGAAGAGTTCCTCGAGCTCCTCGGAGATCACGAGGATCGCGACGCCGCGCGCCGACAGGTCGAGCAGCTGCTGACGGATGAACGCCGCCGCGCCGACGTCGACGCCCCACGTGGGCTGCGCGACCACCAGCACCTGCGGCGCCTGCAGAATCTCGCGGCCCACGATGTACTTCTGCAGGTTGCCGCCCGACAGACTCTGCGCGAGCGCTTCGGTGCCGCCGCAACGCACGTCGAACGACTCGATGCAGCGCGCGGCGAACGCGCGCATCGCGCGTGCGTTGATCCAGCCGCCCTTCACCATCTTCTGCCCGCGATGCGCGGTAAGCAGCCCGTTTTCGGCAAGCGACATCGCCGGCACCGCACCGCGGCCCAGACGCTCTTCCGGCACGAACGCGAAGCCGAGCGCACGGCGCGCGCCGGCGTTGAGCTTGCCCGCGGCCTTGCCGCAGATCGAGATGGCGTCGTGCTGCGCGATGCGGCGCTCGCCAGACAACGCCGCGAGCAGCTCCGCCTGGCCGTTGCCCGACACGCCCGCGATGCCGAAGATCTCGCCGGCATGCACCGAGAACGACACGTCGTCGAGCGAGGTGCCGAACGGGTCTTCGCTCGCGACGCTCAGATGCTGCACGTCGAGCCGGATTTCGCCCGGCGTATGCGCGCGGCGCTCGTAGTCCGGCAGCGAATGGCCGACCATCAGTTGCGCGAGCGACGCATGCGTCTCTTCGCGCGGAATCACGCGGCCCGTTAGGCGGCCGCCGCGCATCACGGTCGCGACGTCGCACAGTTCCTGGATCTCGTCGAGCTTGTGGCTGATGTAGAGAATGCTGCAACCTTCGGACGCGAGACGCCTCAATGTCGTGAACAGCTTGCGCACCGCCTGCGGCGTCAGCACCGAGGTCGGCTCGTCCATGATCAGCAGACGCGGGTTCTGCAGCAGGCAGCGCACGATTTCCACCCGCTGCCGCTCGCCGACCGTGAGACTGTGCACGTGCCGCTGCGGATCGATGTCGAGCCCGTAGTCCGCCGATACTTCGCGGATACGCTTGCCGAGCGTCTTCAGGTCGAAGGGTTCGTCGAGCGCGAGCGCGATGTTTTCGGCAACCGTCAGCGTCTCGAACAGCGAGAAATGCTGGAACACCATGCCGACGCCGAGCCGCCGCGCGGCCGCCGGATTCGCGATCTCCACGACTTCGCCTTCCCAGCGGATCTCGCCCGCATCCGGACGCACGGCGCCGTAGATGATTTTCATCAGCGTGCTCTTGCCGGCGCCGTTCTCGCCGAGCACCGCGTGAATCTCGCCGGGCGCGACGACGAGACTGACGTCGTCGTTCGCACGTACCGACGGGTACTGCTTCGTGATGCCGGCCAGCGCGAGGCGCGGCACGTTGCCCGCCGCGCCGCCTGTTGCCGATGCAGCGCCCGATGCCATAGCGTTGCCGCTGTTGGTGGATGAATCGCCCATGTCTTTTCGATGTTCGCTATGACTGCCCGCGCCTGCCGGTCCCTTCGCAAGCGCGGGGTGCCGGGTGACAATACCGAATCCGCTGCGCCCCGTCGAGTTGCCAAAAATCCCCGCTAAGCCCCGCCACACCTTGCTTTGCGGGTAAGCCACTCTTGACGGCGCCCCGTCTTCATATTAAAAACCATATACCCCAGAGACCGCTCGATCAGCCAAACCATATAATTCGGAGAAGTCATGAGTCAGCAACGCGAGGCGATCGACACCTACCTCTTGCGCGTCCTTCACACCTTGTTGATGGAGCGCAGCGTCACCCGCGCCGCGGTGAAGCTCAACCAGTCGCAACCCGCGATCAGCGCCGCGCTGCGCCGCCTGCGCGACATCACCGGCGACCCGCTGCTGGTGCGCGGCAAGTCCGGCATGGTGCCCACCGAATACGGACTGCGCCTCCTCGAGCCGGTGCAGAACGCGCTGCGTGAAATCGAGCGCATCCGCTTCCAGCAGCACAACTTCGATCCGGCCACATCGATCCGCTGCTACCGGATCGGCTGCCCCGATTACCTCAACGTGCTGTTCGTGCCGACCGTCGTCGAACGCTTCCGGCAGGCCGCGCCGAACGCGACGCTCGAATTCCACTCGCTCGGCCCCGCGTTCGACTACGAGCTCGCGCTCGAGGACGGCAAGCTCGACATCGTGGTCGGCAACTGGCCGGAGCCGCCCGAGCAGCTGCACCTGTCGAACCTGTTCGTCGACCAGATCGTCTGCCTGATGAGCAACACGCATCCGTTCGCGAAGCGCGGCGGCCTGACGCTCGACCAGTACCTGAACGCGCCGCATCTCGCGCCCACGCCGTACTCGGTCGGCCAGCGCGGCGCGATCGACGTGCATCTCGCGCGCGAACGGCTGAAGCGCCACGTGGTCGTCACGCTGCCGTACTTCAATCTCGCGCCGTACGTGCTGATCAAGTCCGACCTGATCTTCACGACCACGCGCCTGTTCGCCGACCATTACGCGAAGTTCCTGCCGCTCACCGTCGTGCCGGCGCCGCTCGACTTCCCGCCGATGCAGTACTACCAGCTGTGGCATGAGCGCTGTCACTATTCGGACGAAGTACGTTGGCTGAGGAGCCTCGTCGCCGAAGCGACGAGGACCCTGATCGATAAGCCTTGATGCTGTGTTGCTGTTGCGTTCGCGTTTGTGGCGCTACCGTGCCGCTTCCACCAGTTGCCTCGCAAGCCGGTTGTGCCGCTCGATCACGGGACCGAGTTCGAGCGTGCTCAGCACGCCGTCCTTGACCACGACCTTGCCGCCGATCACGCTCGTCGACACCTGCGACGGCGCGCAGAATACCAGCGCCGCAACCGGGTCGTGCAATGCGCCCGCGAACAGCGGCTGGCGCAGGTCGAACGATACGAAATCCGCGGCCATGCCCGGCGCCAGCGCGCCGATGTCGTCGCGGTTCAGCACCTTCGCGCCGCCGAGCGTCGCGATTTCGAGCGCCTCGCGCGCGGTCATCGCATCCGGCCCGAATCCGACCCGCTGCAACAGCAATGCCTGACGCACTTCCGCGACCATCTGCGCGCCGTCGTTGGACGCCGAACCATCGACGCCGAGCCCGACCGGCACGCCCGCCGCGCGCATCTTCTTCACCGGCGCGATGCCCGACGCGAGCCGCATGTTCGAGCACGGGCAATGCGCGACGCCGGTGCCGGTGCGCGCGAACAGCGCGATGCCCGCCTCGTCGAGCTGCACACAGTGCGCGTGCCACACGTCGTGCCCAACCCAGCCGAGATCTTCCGCATATTCGGCGGGCGTCATGCCGAACTTCTCGCGGCTGTACGCAATGTCGTTCACGTTCTCCGCGAGATGCGTATGCAGCGACACGCCATACTGCCGCGCGAGCGCCGCCGAATCGCGCATCAGGCCCTGGCTCACCGAAAACGGCGAACACGGCGCGACGACGACGCGCAGCATCGCGTAGCGGCCATCGTCGTGGTACGTCTCGATCAGGCGCTGCGTATCGTTCAGGACGTCCGCTTCGCGCTCGACGACGCTGTCCGGCGGCAGACCGCCGTCTTTCTGTCCGACGCTCATGCTGCCGCGGCTCGCATGGAAGCGCATGCCGATCTGACGCGCCGCGCGGATGCTGTCGTCGAGCCGGCTGCCGTTCGGGTAGATGTACAGATGGTCGCTCGACGTGGTGCAGCCGGACAGCAGCAGCTCCGCCATCGCGGTAAGCGTCGACACCTCGATCATCTCGGGCGTCAGATGCGCCCAGACCTTGTACAGATTCGTCAGCCAGCCGAACAGCTCGGCGTCCTGCGCGGCGGGCACCGCCCGCGTCAGGCTCTGATACATGTGGTGATGCGTGTTCACGAGGCCCGGAATCACCAGATGGCCGCGTAGGTCGAGGATTTCGTCTGCCGTATCGGGCAGCTCCGCCGTCGGGCCGACCGCGACGATCCGGTTGTCCTCGATGAAGAGGCCCGCGTCGCGCAGTTCGCGCCGGGCGCCATCCATCGTCACGAGCGCGTCCGCGTGGCGGACCAGCATCGTCCTGCCGGGCTGCTTGCCGGGCTGGCTCGGTAGGCCCGCGCCGTCATTCATGGGTGTGTGCAGCATCGTCATTCGTCACTCCGCTCCAAGTCTGCCTGCGTGCAGCGTTTCCGTGCTGATATGCAAGCCTTGTAAAGCCAATCCGAACGCGATGCAGGCAGCGCGCCTGACCAACCGCGCCGCCGCGTCCCGTTCGGACGCCGTTGGCCCGGTTACCCAGCGCACGGCGCCGTCTTCGGGACGCGCAGCCGCGCTGCGCATGGACGTAACCTTCAGGGGCCAAAAATGCGCTGGCAATTCACCCCCGTGCGATACCGGGGTTCACGCGCACCATATAACGGCTATTTTTGGCGCCGGTAGCATCGGGACGCGGCGCTCGGCCTGATGCACTGCACGATCGTGCAGTCTGCATGCGCTGCGGTGGTGACGGGCGCTCATGTGCGCGGCATTATCTTTCCTATCGCTCGCGTTGCGCGGGCCCCATCGTTCTTACAATCACTCCCACGGCGCTCTCTTCGATCCGCCGACGGGTATGTAGCCACTGACGTGGAGCCTCGATCCGCCGCCAACGCAAAGCAACATGCGTGATCGGATCGGACCGCCGCCGAAACCTCGCAAACCTCGCATACAAGGAACACTGCGAATGGGCAAGCTCACTACCCACGTGCTCGACACCGCGAACGGCCGTCCCGGCGCGGGCATCAAGGTCGAACTCTTCGCGCTCGTCGGCGACACGCGCCGCGCGCTGAAAACCACCACCACCAACGACGACGGACGCTGCAACGAGCCGCTGCTCGAAGGCGCCGCGCTCGTCGCGGGCGAATACGAACTCGTGTTCCATGCGGGCGACTACTTCGCCGCCGCCGGCGCGAAGGTACCGGAGCCGCGCTTCGTCGATCGCGTCGTGCTGCGCTTCGGCATCGCCGACGCCAGCTCGCACTATCACGTGCCGCTACTCGTGTCGCCGTGGTCGTACAGCACCTATCGCGGCAGCTGAGTTCCGCACATAACGCAGCCTTAGCGAACCGGACACCCCGGCTGGCGCATGCGACGAACGCCGCTTTTTGCAGGTGAATCGCGCAGCCCATCCCCGCAGTCAGCACAGCGACCCCGAACGAACGTCGCGCGCCCCAACGAATGAGAAGTGGAGGAGTACATGGAAGGCTTTATCACCGACTGGCTGAACCTGGCGCTTCGCTGGTTTCACGTCATCGCCGCGATCGCGTGGATTGGCGAATCGTTTTACTTCGTCGCGCTGGACAACAGCCTGAAACCGCCGACGGACGCGAACCAGCGCCGCCGCGGCGTGTTCGGCGAACTGTGGCACGTGCACGGCGGCGGCTTCTACAACATGCAGAAGTACACCGTCGCGCCGCCCGAGATGCCGGACGACCTGCACTGGTCGAAGTGGCCGTCGTACACGACGTGGCTCTCCGGCTTCAGCCTCTTCACCGTGCTGTACCTGTACTCGCCCGAGACCTACCTGATCGATAAGAACGTGCTCGACATGGGCCCGGTCGTCGCGATCTTCTCGGCGCTCGGTTTCCTGATGGCCGGCTGGATCGTGTACGACTCGCTGTGCCGCGTGCTCGGCAACAAGGACAAGCTGCTGGGCGTGTGCGTCGGCTTCTATGTGCTGATCGCGGCGTACCTCGCGTGCCATATCTTCGCGGGCCGCGCGGCGTACCTGATCATGGGAGCGATGCTGGCCACGATCATGTCGGCGAACGTGTTCTTCGTGATAATTCCGGGCCAGCGCAAAATGGTCGATGCGATGCTCAAGGGCGACACGCCGAACCCGATCTACGGCAAGCGCGGCAAGCAGCGCTCGGTGCACAACACGTATTTCACGCTGCCGGTGGTGTTCGCGATGCTGTCGAACCACTATGCGATGACGTACACGCATCCGTACAACTGGGCGGTGCTCGCGATCATCATGTTCGCTGGCGCGCTGATCCGCCAGTTCTTCGTGATGCGTCACCGCGGTCAGGTGCTGTGGTACCTGCCGGTGGCCGGCGTCGCGCTGATGGCGGGCGCACTGGCCTGGACGCTGCCGCATCCGGTCGTGCCGCAGGCCGAGGCCGCGAACGCGCCGAAGCTGAAGCTTGCCGACATCCAGCCGATCCTGACGCAGCGCTGCGCCGCGTGCCACTCCGCGCATCCAACGCTGATGGGCAGCGCGCCGGCCGGCGTGCTGATGGATACGCCGGACGAGATCTCGCAGAACGCGCAGCGGATCTACCAGCAGGCGGTGTCGCTGAAGGCCATGCCGCTTGGCAACGTCACGCATATGACCGACGACGAGCGGCAGAAGATTGCCGCGTGGTTTGAAGGTGGGGCGGTGAAGTGATTTTTGCTGCGGCGATTGCTGCTGGCGATTGAACGAAATCGCTGCGGTTGCAGGTTGTGGGTTGTAGAACGCGGGCTCTTCGAGGTAGTGAAGAGCCCGTTTTGTTTTTCTAGTTGCTGTTGTTGGTCAGCGCGTCGCGCCTTCGGTTCGCCCTACGCCGGCGGAGCATTTTCGTTGCGAACCAGAGCGCGGCTCCCACGGACATCCAGCTGGCGACTGTGATCGTTAGCAGTCCCGATGTGGTGATGTTTTCCGGATCCCTGATGTCCTCGTTCCCGGTTCTGTCCAGCGTGAAGCGAATCGCTTCGCACATCCAGTCCGGCATCTCGGGAATGCAATCGGCGATCAGGTGTGAAAGCAGGAATCCGCCGAAGTAGGTCGTGGCGATGAAGAAAAGTACGCGGATAAAGGTCAGTAGTCTTCGTTTCATCGTCCCGAATCAGAATAAAAAAACGCCGGTCCTTTCGAACCGGCGTATCACCCAACTACTCAATACGACCTACGTGGATGCAGCGAATCAGACGGGCTGCGACTCCGTGAGCCACAGCGATTCCTTCAGATCCTGCTCGTTCAGATTCAACCCATCGCCGCCACGATCGACGACGATGAAATCGGTCACTTCGCCGAGCGCCAGCAGCGGATGGTGCCACACGCCCTTCGCGTAGTTGACGCCCTGCCAGCCGCTCGTGACGAACGCGCGGATCTTCGATTCGTCGAGCTCGCCCGCCGGCGCGACGACGACCAGATACGGCTTGTCGTTGAGCGGCACGAACGCCTGCGAACCGAGCGGATGGCGCTCGAGCATCTTCACCTCGAACGGCAGCGAACGCGGTTCGCCACGGAACAGGTTGACGAGCGGACGGCCGCTTTCATCGGCAATATCTATTTTCGCGAGATCGTGAAAGCGGATCGTCGTGCCGAGATTGATCGGAATCTGTTTCGCGCCTTCGAGTTCGATCACGTCGCCGAACGGGGCGAACGCCTGCTTCGTCAGCGCTTCGACGCGCAGTTTTTTCATGCCAGTGTGCCCCACAGACGCAGCCGCGACACGCCGCCGTCTGGAATGATGTTCAGACGCACATGCGTGACCGGCCCGATCGACGCGATCTCGCTCTCGAAGAAATGCTGCTTGTCCATCTGCAGCTTCTGCTCGCCGAGCAGCACGGGCCAGAACATGGCCTGCGTGATCAGCGAGCTGTCGGTGCCACCCGTCACGTGCGCGGCCTGGATCGACGCGCGGTCCGGATAGTTGCCCTTGAAGTGCGCGGTATCGATTTCGATCTTCTTGATGATACCGGGCTGCGCGAGCGCGATGATCGCCCAGTCGTTACCCGGCTCGCGGCGGCGGCGCGTTTCCCAGCCATCGCCCATGTTCACGCCGCGGCCCGGCATCAGGATGTTCGACGCGCTGCCGAAGTGCTGGTTGTTCGCCGCGACCAGGTATGCGCCATTTTCCATCGCGGCGAGATCAAAGGTCTGGTTGCGGTCCGCACCCTGCCAGTCCACCTGCGGCTGGCCGTACACGCGCAGACGCGCGAGGCCGCCGTCCGGATAGAGGTTCACGCGCAGATGCGTGAACGCGCCCGTCGCCGTCACGTCGACATAGTGGTGGCTGTTGCCTTGCAGCGTGGTCGACGGAATGATCTCGGTCCATTGTGTGGTCTGGGTCGGCGCGCCGTCAGCGACATACGCGGCTTCGACCGACGCCGCCGGCGGAAAATTGCCGGTGAAGTGGCTCGTATCGAGATCGATGCCCTTGATCACGCCCGGCCGCGCGAGCTTCACGATGCACCAGTCGTAGCCGGACACGCGCTTGCGGCGCGTCTCCCAGCCGTCCATCCACTTGCCGTGATCGTCGTACTTGCCGGGAATGAACACGGCAGGCTCCGGATTCAGCATGCGCTCCTTCGGCGCGAAGAAGTCATCGCTGGCCTCGAGCGCCTCCGCGCCCAGGCGCGGGTCCGCCAGGTTCACATAGCGGCGCGTGAAATCCGGTGCGTTGGGGTCGAGAGTCGGGAGTGCCATCGTTGTCTTCCTTCGTGTCTGGTTTAAAACTACTGTTAGCGCTAAAAATGCTTCGGCCTACTCTGGATACGAGCGCCGCCGGAACGCAACGCGTCATGCGTCGATCAGATCGTCGAGCCGGAAACGCGCGATGCGATAGATCATGTCGAGGCTCGTGCGCAGTTCCTGTTCGCGATCGTGGTTCACGCGCGATTCGAAGTTCGCGATAATGCCGTGACGGTCGTAACCACGCACCGCGAGAATGAACGGAAAGCCGAACTTCGCGCGATACTCGGTGTTCAGGCGTTGCAGCTTGTCGAACTCTTCCTGCGTGCATTGCGCGAGGCCCGCGCCGCTCTGCTCGCGCGTCGATTCCTCGGTCAGTTCGCCGCGCACGGCGGCCTTGCCGGCCAGCTCCGGGTGGGCGTTGATCAGCGCGAGCCGCTTCGTGTCGCCCGCCGTCTCCACCGCGTTCGACATCGTGCGATGCAGTTCGTCGATGCTCGCGAACGGGCGCTTTGCGGCCGCCACTTCGGCCACCCACGGCGAATGCTCGAAAATGCCCGACAACGCCGCGACGAACGCGTCGGCCGAAATCGTGTTCAGTTGCTCGAGTGTGTAGTGCATTGCCTTCATGCGGCCGCCCCGCGGTTGTCCTGTGATTGGTACGGATGGTGTTCGCGCCAGTGCCGCGCGATGTCCACGCGCCGCGTGACCCACACGCGGTCGTGCTGTTCGATGTGATCGAGGAAGCGCTGCAAACCGCGGAAGCGGCCCGGACGCCCGAGCAACCGGCAGTGCATGCCGATCGACAGCATCTTCGGTGCTTCGTCGCCTTCCGCGTAGAGCACGTCGAACGCGTCGCGCAGGTAGTGGAAGAAGTGGTCCGCGGTGTTGAAGCCTTGCGGGCTCGCGAAGCGCATGTCGTTCGTATCGAGCGTGTACGGCACGATCAGCTGCGGCGTCTTCGCGCCATTCGACGTTTCGACGTCCATCCAGAACGGCAGATCGTCGCCGTAGTAATCGGAGTCGTACAGGAAGCCGCCGTATTCGGCGACGAGCCGATGCGTGTTCGGGCTGTCGCGGCCGGTGTACCAGCCGAGCGGACGCTCGCCCGTTACACGTTCGATGGCCTGCATGCCGAGGCGCATATGCTCGGCTTCTTCTTCCGGCGACGTGTTCTGGTAGTGAATCCAGCGGTAAGCGTGGCACGCGATTTCGTGCCCCAGTTCGACGAACGCGCGGGCCACTTCCGGATGCCGTTCGATCGCCATGCCGACGCCGAACACCGTGAGCGGCAGCCCGCGCTTCTCGAATTCGCGCAGGATGCGCCACACGCCCGCGCGCGAGCCGTATTCGTAGATCGACTCCATGCTCATATGGCGCGCCGGATACGCGGCGGCGCCAATGATCTCCGACAGGAACTGCTCGGAGCCCTGATCGCCGTGCAGCACGCAGTTCTCGCCGCCTTCTTCGTAATTGAGCACGAACTGCACCGCCACCTTCGCCTTACCGGGCCAGTTCGCCTGCACCGGGTGGCGGCCGTAGCCGATCAGATCGCGGGGATAGTTCGAGTCGAATGACATGATGAGTGGACGATGCAGTGAAGTTCCTGATGGCCGTGCCGGGAGCAACGATGCGCGCGGCGAGCGCCGCGCGACACGGTCTGAAGCCGATGTCTGCGGACGCCGGGCGAGTTACCGGGATGCAGACCAGTGTAGCGAAAACACCCCGGCACGCCCATATTTACGGGCAGATAGTACGAGTCACGCTGAATGTATGTGCCCCACCACGTCGGGCTTCGCGGTGCTCGCGTTTACCCGCACATCGTGCGTTGCGGGTGCTGCTGCCGCCCCGCCGCGCGCCAGCAGCGCGTCCGACGGACTGAAGCGCTCCAGCGCGCCGTCGTAACGCTTCGCGAGCGGCCGCGCATAGTCGCCGCGCTTGGCCGTGGAAAGCCGCAGCGCGACGAGCGCCTCGGTCCATTTGACGGCAGCCGTCACACCTTCGATCACCGGCGCGCCAAGCGCATCCTCGATCTCGGCGCACAGTTCCGCCATCCCCGCGCAACCGAGCACGATCGCATCCGAACCGTCCTCGTCGAGCGCGCGGCGGCATTCGTCGAGGATGATGCGCCGCGCCGCCGAACCCGGCTGATCGAGATCGAGCACCGCAACATCCGTTGCACGCACGTTGCGACAGAAGCGCTTCATGCCGTAGCGCTCCGCCAGATGCCACGCCATCCCGCAGGTGCGTGCAAGCGTCGTCACCACCGAAAAACCCGGCGCGAGCACGCTCGCCGCGTGCATCGCCGCTTCCGCGATGCCGATCACCGGGCCGCGCGCCAGTTCGCGTGCCGCATAGAGGCCGGGATCGCCGAAGCAGGCGATCACGTAGCCGTCGCAACCGTCGCGCTCGCCCGCCGCGACTTCCGCGAGCAGACCGGGCGTGGCGAGCGCTTCGTCGTAGTAGCCCTCGATCGACGGCGGCCCCATCGTCGGCGTCGCGGCGATCAACTCGGTGCCGGGCGCGACGACTTCCCGCGCGCAACGCGCCATCGCGTCGGTCATCCGCTGCGTCGTGTTGGGGTTGATGAGCTTGATGCGCATGTCTCCTCCTGAATTGCTTGCTGCGAGTGCGGTGGTGCCGTGCGTTACTTCACGAGCAACCGGTAGAACAGGGCGCCGAGCCCCGCGCCGACGAACCACGAGAAGTTCGCGAAGCCGCCGAGCGACGGAATCATCACGCACAGGATCGCGATCAGCGCAGCCGGCAGCAGTGCGAACACCGCGCGGTAGTTGACGCCATTGCGATACCAGTATGTGCCCGTCTCGGCCACCGAGTACAGATCGTCGAGCACGATCTTGCGGCGCTTCACGAGATAGAAGTCGACGAGCAGGATGCCGTAGAGCGGCCCGATGAAGCTGCCGAGCACGTCGAGCGTGTAGTGGATCACGGCGGGGTTGTTGAACAGGTTCCACGGCGTGATGAACACCGACGCCACCGCGGCCAGCATGCCGCCCGCGCGCCAGCTGATGAGACGCGGCGCGACGTTCGAGAAGTCGAAGGCCGGCGACACGAAGTTCGCGACGATGTTGATGCCGATGGTGGCGATCGTGAAGGTCAGCGCGCCGAGAATCACCGCGGTCGGCATGTCGATGCGACCCACCGTGTCCACCGGATCGGTAATCAGTTGTCCGAAAACCGGCAGCGTCGCGGACGTCGTGATCACCGTCACCAGCGAAAACGCGAGGAAGTTGACCGGCAGTCCCCAGAAGTTGCCGCGCTGCACGCTGCGAAAGCTCTTGCCGTAGCGCGAGAAGTCGCCGAAATTCAGCATCGGTCCGGAGAAGTACGAGACCACCAGAGACACCGCCGTGATCATCACCGGCACCACCTCCATGCCGTGATACTTCACGGCGCCGAGGTTCAGGCTGATGTTCTGCCAGCCCGCGCGATACACCATGTAACCCGCGAGCAGGAACATCACCACGTACACGGCCGGGCCGGCGAAGTCGATGAACTTCTTGATCGTCTCCATGCCGTTCCAGAACACCAGCGCCTGCAGCACCCACAGCGTCATGAAGCCGATCCAGCCCATCGTCGAGAGGCCGAGCAGCCCGTGCCGGTGCACGTCCGCATAAGGCGCCCACTGCGGGAAGAACTTGAGCACGACGATCACGAGCGCGCTGGACGCCAGGAAGGTCTGGATGCCGTACCACGCCACCGCGATCAGCCCGCGAATGACGGCCGGCACGTTCGCGCCGAGCACGCCGAACGTTGCGCGGCACGCCACCGGGTACGGGATGCCGTTCTGCTGGCTGGGCCGCGCGATCAGATTGCACAGCACGTTGACGATCGTGATGCCGACGAGCAGCGCGATCAGCACCTGCCAGCTCGTCAGGCCGAGCGCGAACAGGCTGCCGGCGAATACGTAGCCGCCCACGCTGTGCACGTCCGACATCCAGAACGCGAAGATGTTGTACGCACCCCAGGTCTGCGCACGCAGCGGCGCGAGGTCTTCGTTGTAGAGCCGTTCGCTGTAGCCGGCCGGCAGATGCGGCCCCTCGCTTTCATACGATGAAACCGCGGAACTGCCCTGTGTTGCGCTGAACTGAGCCATCACACTCCTCCGTTGATTGGGCTTGAAAACTGAAAAGCACCTTCGTTCTCTGCGCGCTTCATCACACCGGCATGCATTCGACACCCCATTATTTAGGTATCCGATACATTACCAATGTGGATCATCCTGCAGAGGACGCCGCGGTCATCTCCGTACTAAGTACTTGTCTTTATCGCCCCGGCGAGCCGCGAACCCGGCCGGAACGTATGCGCGCTACGTCGGCGCGGCCTGAAGGCCGCCCGGCGAGTCGGATCCGGCGGTCAGTGAGCCGGACGCGACGCAGCGCGGATTCTGTTCGGAAGCACGGAGCGTGGTGCGCTCCGGGATACCAGGCAGCCCTGTTCAGGCGCCTCGGTTGCCTCCAAATACTTCGTGCAGATCGGCGCCGCCCCGGGCGGGCCGGTCGAGCATCTTCAGCTCGACACTCTGCAGATGGCGCGCCATCAGCGCACCTGCTTCCTTTGCGTCGCCGGCATCGAGCGCGGCGATGATCGCCTCGTGGTCGTCGAACGAACACGGACTGCGGCCGAGCGACTCGTACAGCGCCGAGATCAGCGTGGACCGCGCGACGAGCCCGCTCAGGCATTCGCACAGTACCGAATTGCCGGTCAGCTTCGCCAGTTCGGTATGGAACTCGCCCGACAGGCGGATCCACGCCGGAAAGTCGTGCGACTCGAACGCCTTGCGTTCACGCGCAATCATCCCGCCGATGTTCTTCAGGCGCCGCAAGCCGTGCCCGGCGCAGATCCGCTCGACCACCGCAAGCTCGATGATCCTGCGCATCTCGAACACTTCATGCACTTCCTGCAGCGACGGACTCGCGACGAACGCACCGCGGTTCGGTTCGAGGTCAACGAGACGGTCTGTCGCCAGCTGCGCCAACGCGAGACGGATAGGACCGCGCTTGACGCCAAATACTTCGCACAACTGCGCTTCGGTTAACTTCGCCCCGGGTGCGAGCCGGTGTTCGAGGATCGCGGCGCGGATGCGCTCTGCGATCGCTTCGGGTTTCGTGCCGTTCGCCTGGGCGGAAGTGGTGTCGGACATGATGTAGCCGTCGTTATGGTTCGTATCTTAGATTGGACACAAAGATTGTCAACAATATTTGCGGGCTATTTACGCTATGGAGAGTCGTGACTTTTTAGTGCGTAATCCCGGCGGCCTTCTGGGCTTGATTTTGCTATGGTCTGGCGGCCACCGGAGCACGAAACTGGCTCAAGCCACGCCCAATATTGTTGACAATCTTCACGATAACGGTGCGCGATGCCACTTGCTGGGGCGCCACAGCATTGACCGTTAGTTGCGACAACATCGCCAGAAAAGGCGGACCTCATCGTCCGCCCTGCCCTGCTGCGACTGGAATCGCGCGATCCGGATTCGTCTGCTGTTTCGCTCACGTCACGAAAGTGTGGGATAGCCGGACAGCTCCAGCGTAAAACCATGCTCGTGCACGACGAGACGCGCGTCGGCGCCCACCGGCAAGGTCGCCATATCCGGAATGTGGCCGAACGGCAGCCCGGTGATCACGGGAATCCCCACCACCGAGCGGATCTGCTCGATCATCGCGCGCAGATCGTAGCCGTTGTCGTAGTCGAACGGCTTGTGACCCGAGAAGTCGCCCAGCACCAGCGCCTGCTGCTTCTCGATGATGCCCGCCAGGTGCAGCTGGTACAGCATCCGCTCGATCCGGAATGGCTGTTCGTTGATGTCCTCGACGAACAGGATGCCGCCCTCCACGGGCGGCATATACGGCGTGCCGACGAGCGCCGACAGCACCGCGAGATTGCCGCCCCACAGCGTGCCTTCCACGTCGGCCGTCTGTGCCTGCGGCGCCTTGACGGTCAGACTCAGGTCGGGCTGGGTCAGCACGTCCCAGAAGTGCTTCATCGTGAAACTGCTCAGGTTCTCCGCGCCGAAGTCGCTGACGAGCATCGGGCCGCCGAAGGTCGTCAGACCCGAGCGCGCCAGCAGCGCGAGCTGGATCGCAGTGAAGTCGCTGTGGCCGACGAACGCGATCGGCTCGCCGGTCAGGCGGCGCTGCAGCCCTTCGTAGTCGAGGCCGTGCAGGATGCGCACCGCGCCGTAGCCGCCGCGCACGGCCAGCACGATATCCGGCAGCGGTTGCGTCGGGTCGGCAAGGCGGTTCAGCTCGGCGGCGCGCTCGCCGTCAGTGCCCGCGAAGCGCTGGTAGCGGCGCTCCGTCGACTGCACGCCTTCCACATGGTGTCCCTGCGCGCGCAGGCGGTGCAGCGCGCGGTGCACGGCTTCCGGGTCATGCGGATAGCCGGACGGCGCGATCAGCTGGATGGTGCGATGAGCGGTCATCAGGGGTCGTTCGAAGGAGCGGGATTATCGGTCGCGGGGTCCGGCGGAGATTCGCGGCCAGCGCCATCTCGCGCGGCCGCGTCGGCGGAAGCTGAGGCTTCACCGGCAACCTCGACGTCCCGCGCTGCCGCGCGCGCGGCCCGGATCGCGCGCCGCCGCTCCGCGAAGAAGCTGCTGAGCGACGCGCCGCATTCGTCGGCAAGGACGCCGCCGAGTACGGTGGTGTGGTGGTTGAGCTGCGCATTCGCGAACGCATCGACGACGCTGCCGCACGCGCCCGTCTTCGGGTCGCGGGCGCCGAACACGACGCGCGCGATGCGCGCGTGCATGATCGCGCCGGAGCACATCAGGCAAGGTTCGAGCGTCACGTAGAGCTCGCAGCCCGGCAGCCGGTAGTTCGACAGCGCCTGCGCCGCGTTGCGCAACGCGACCATCTCGGCGTGCGCGGACGGGTCGTGTCCGCTGATTGGATGATTGAAGCCGGACGCGATGACCTCGTCGCCACGCACAAGCACCGCGCCAACCGGCACCTCGCCGACCGCGCGCGCCTGTTCGGCCGCTGCGCGTGCGAGCGACATGAAGTGCCGGTCACGATCGGTCACTTCAAAAACGGGTTCGACGGAGTCAGAAGGGATCGCCGGGCTGGTGGATACGCCTGCGGCGGCATCGGCCGCGGAGCCCGCATCGGGAAGGTCCATCTCAGACGACGACGCCCCGGGCGGCAACCGCGTCGCGCTCACTGCGCTTCCGCGGCCGGCGCCTCGCCGCCGCTGGCACGCTCCGACAGGCGTTCGGCGACACGGCGGCAGTATTCGCGCGGCACGACCAGCGGGCCGCCGCGCAGCGATTCGAGCGCCATGCCGAGTGCGAGCATCTTCGCCTGCAATTGACCACGCAACGCGCAGTCGCTGACAGCGGCGAGTTCACGGCGCAGTTCCGACAACGCCCGCAGGTGTTCGACGGCCGGCGGAACGAAGCCGGCGTTCTTCAGGATGCGGTTCGCCACGCGAACCTCCTCCGGCACCATCAGGTCGTCGTCCAGATCCTGTGGCTGACCGGCCCCGGGCAGGTCGTCGAACTCGCCGCGCGCGGCTGCTGCGGCAATACGCTGTTCGACCAGTGCATCAAGCAATTTCATCGAGAATCCACTACGTTGCGGCTGGTGCATTCTATCAGGGAGCGCAACGATCCATCGGCGCATTCCTGGTTCATTCCTGGTATACGCCGTCTAGAGAATGCCTTGCGCGAGTCCCCCGATCCCTGCCAGGCATGGGATTCCCACGGGTTCACCGGTGGCCGCCGATGCCCGTTGTATTTGTCCAACCAATAGCGGCCGCGGGGCTGCTACGTCGGGCCGCCGCACGCGCCGGACGATGAACCCGGGACCGCTCACTGCAACGCCCACCGCCCAAGCTCGACGTACTTCGACTGACCGAGCAGGCTATGCACGAGCACCACGTCGCGGACGGTCCAGCTGACCGGCTCGACGGGCGTCTCCGGCAGCGACCGCGGCGAGCGCAGCAGCGTCATATGCGGCGTAATCGCGCTGCGGGACGGAAACGGCACGCCGGCCGCGCGCAGCGATTCGGCGAGCCTGCGCCGCAGCGCGACGATCGCGTCGTTGCCCGCACCTGCGAGCAGCACCAGCGGATGCGCCTGCCCGCCCCGAAAGCTCGTCATCCGGTCGAACGTTACGTCGAACGGCGCGGCGGCCACTTCGGTGGCGGCCTGCCCCGCCGCTGCCACGACGGGCGCCGGTAACCCATCGTAGTCTCCCAGCGGACACAGCGTGACGTGCAGGCGCTCGCGCGAACGCCTGGGCTTGAGCCCGAGCTGGGTGCGCAGCCGCGCGGTCAACGCGTCGACGCGCTCGGCGACCTCCGGCGGCGGCATCAGCATCAGCAGCAACCGGTCGGTCGGCGCCCAGGAGGGCTCGACACCGGGTAGCAACAGTTGTTCGATCATGGCGGTTCCAGTCGGTCTGCCGTGGGCAGCTCGCATCGCTATTTTACTGTATATATATACAGTATTCGTCGTAGAAATGGAACACCCGCGTGCTTACCGCTCCGGAGGAAATGCCACCGAAACCATCAACCCCCGCCCGTCCGCCGCCGGACCCTCTGCGAGCGTGATCTCCGCGCGATGCGCGCGCGCAATCTCACGCACGATCGCGAGACCGAGCCCGCTGCCCTCTTCCGCCGATGCGCGGAAGAACGGCTCGAACACCCGCGCGCGGATCTCCGCCGGAATGCCCGGCCCGTCGTCGGCGACCGACAGCACCACGCGCTCGTCGCGCGTCGCCACGGAAAGCGTCACGTGGCCGCCCGCCGGCGTATAGCGGATCGCGTTGTCGATCAGGTTGAAGAGCAGCACCGACAGCAGCTGCGCGTTGCCCATCACGCTGACCGGCTCGTCGAGCTGCACCGAAAGCTCGATGCCGCGCCGCTGCGCGAGCAACGCGAGCTGCTCGATCGTATCGGTGGCGACCGCGCGCAGGTCCACAGGCTCGCCTTCAAAATGCGCGTAGTCGGCCGCTTCGGCCTGCGCGAGCAGCAGCAGCTGGTTCGTCAGCGCGACCAGCGAGCGGTTGCTCCGGTGCATCGCGAGCAGTGTGTCCTTCACTTCGTCGAGATCGTTCTGCCGGCGCGCGAACTGCAGCTGCGTGCCGAGCAGCGTCAGCGGCGTGCGCAGCTGATGCGCGGCATCGGAAATGAAGCGCCGCTGGGTCGCGGTCTGCCGCTCGATGATCTCGAGGCACTGGTTGAACGCATCGATGATCGGCCGCAGTTCATTGCGCAGCGGGTCCGCGCGCACCCGCACCGACGCGTTCGGCGTACGCGCGAGCATGCCGCGCGCGAGCCGCACCAGCGGCCTGAGTTCGAAGGTGAGCCCGACGCACACCAGCACGACGGCGATCGTCACGATGCCGGCGAAGTACAGCATCTGCGGCCGCCACAGCTGCGCGGCCATCGCGTCGCGCTGCATCGTCGTGCGGCCGACCGACACCACGACCAGCCGGCTCGTGCCCGAGTCGTACATGCGCCGGATCACCGCGACCGCGCGGATCGGCTTGCCGTCGACGCTCGCGTCGTACCACTCCGGCGACTCGTCGGGCACACGCACGGGAAAATCGGAGGTGCCGGCGATCGTCGCGCCGTTCACCTCGCGGATATTGAAGAACACCTGATCGCCGTACGGCGAGCTGAGAATCTCGATCGCGCTCGGCGAGATTTCCGCGTGCAGATAGCCCTTCTGCCAGCGGATGTCGCCCGCCATCACGCGCGCCGACGACAGCAGCGAA
Organism: Paraburkholderia phosphatilytica; assembly: GCF_003443895.1. Taxonomy (GTDB): domain Bacteria; phylum Pseudomonadota; class Gammaproteobacteria; order Burkholderiales; family Burkholderiaceae; genus Paraburkholderia; species Paraburkholderia phosphatilytica. The sequence continues at coordinate 204,972 of NZ_QQOA01000012.1, forward strand.
TCGTCCTGCAGGAGGCTCGCGACCTGCTGTGCGTTATCGCGCGAAATCACGCCGGCCGCGACGACGAAGACCGTCATCGGCACCAGCAGCCACAGCAGCAGACGCAGCCGCAGGCTATTCGTCATCGTCGCCGTCTTCGAGCAGATAGCCGAGACCGCGCAGCGTGATGATGGTCGCGGTGCTCTTTTCGAGCTTCTTGCGCAGCCGCGACACGTAGATCTCGATCGCATCCTCGCTCGTCGCGACGTCCGCGTTGCTGAGCGAATCGGCGAGCATCGCTTTCGCGACGGTCTTCTTCGCGCGCAACATCAGCGCTTCGAGCACCGCGTGTTCGCGCGGCGTCAAGGTCAGCGGCTCGCCTTCCACGGCGAACTGCCGGCGATCCATGTCATAAGCGAGATTGCCGCACTTGAGGCGGTTGCTGCGCGACGGCGCCTGCCGGCGCGCGAGCACCTTGACGCGCGCGATCAGCTCGCGCGCATCGAACGGCTTCACGATGTAATCGTCGGCGCCGGCGCCGAGACAGACCACTTTCTCGTCGACCGCGCCCGTCGCCGTGAGGATCAGCACGGGCGTCTCGTCGCCGCGCTCGCGCATGCGGCGCAGCACGCTCTTGCCGGACATCTCCGGCAGGTTCAGGTCCAGCAGCACCACGTCGTACGGCACGCCGCGCACCGCGCGGTCGGCGGCCTCGCCGTCGCTCACGCGATCGAGCGCGAAGCCGTCGTCCTCGAGGATGCGCGCCAGCCAGTGCGCGAGTTGGTCATTGTCTTCGACGAGCAGCAACCTCATTGCCTCTTTCCCACCCTTCCCGGAAGCGTTCATGCCGCCTTGTACTGCTCCCGGGATTGGGCCGAGCGGTACACGACCAGCGTGGCGATGGCGCCGCACAGACCCGCGAATGCCATCCACGCGCCGGGTGCGGCCTTGTCGCCGGTAGTATGAATCAGCCACGTCGAGATTGCCGGCGTGAAGCCGCCGATCACGGTTGCCAGGCTGTAGGCCATAGAGAAACCGGTGGTGCGGACTTCAGCGGGCATCAGCTCGGTCAGCGCGACGACCATCGCGCCGTTGTACCACGCATAGAGCACCGACAGCCACAGTTCGACGATCAGGAGACGCGTGAACGACGGCGCGCCGACGAGCCACTGCATCGCCGGGTAGGCGGTGAGAATGGTCAGCACCGTGAGGACGAGCAGCATCGGACGGCGGCCGACGCGATCCGACACGGCGCCCGAGATCGGCAGCCAGATGAAGTTCGACACGCCGACGCACACCGTCACCAGCAGCGCATCGACCGACGTGAGCTTCAGCACGACCTTGCCGAAGGTCGGCGTGTACGCGGTGATCAGGTAGAACGACGCCGTCGTCATCACGACGAGACCCATGCCGCACAGCACGAGGCCCCAGTTCTGCGCGATCGACTTCATGATCTCGCTCATCGACGGATGGTGGCGGCGCTTCTCGAACTCTTCGGTTTCGCGCAGCGAGCGGCGGATCACGAACAGGAACGGCACGATCAGGCAGCCGATCACGAACGGCACGCGCCAGCCCCACTCGTCCATCGCGCCGTGCGGCACGACGGTGGTCATCAGCACGCCGAGCGCGGACGCGAACACCACCGCGACCTGCTGGCTGCCCGACTGCCACGCGCAGTAGAAGCCGCGGTTGCCCTTCGTCGCGATCTCCGACAGGTACACCGACACGCCGCCCAGTTCCACGCCCGCGGAGAAGCCCTGCAGCAGGCGGCCCGCCAGCACGATGGCCGGCGCGAGCAGGCCGATCGACGCATAGCCCGGCACGAGCGCGACGCACGCGGTACCGATCGCCATCAGCGTGAGCGACAGGATCAGCCCCTTGCGGCGGCCGTGACGGTCGATGTACGCGCCCAGCACAAGCGCGCCGATCGGGCGCATCAGGAAGCCCGCGCCGAACACGGAAAACGCGAGCATCAGCGACGCGAACTCGTTGCCGGTCGGGAAGAACGTCTTCGCGATCGCAGCGGCGTAGTAGCCGTAGACCATGAAGTCGTACATCTCGAGGAAGTTGCCGCTGACGACGCGGAACACCGCGCCGAGGCGCGATTGCGACGCGGCGCCGCCGGCTGCGGCAGCGTTGGTCGAAGTGGAGATTGCCATGGTGGCCTCGCAGTTAAAGACAACAACGGACGTTCGGCTCAAACGCGCCCCGGCGGCCAGGCAGACCGCCGCGTCCGGATAAGGTTGACGACAAAGTGACGGTCGGCTCAGCGCATCAGCCGATGACCATCACGGATTTCCCAAGCTGCCGGCGCGACTCCAGCGCTTCATGCGCTTCTTCCACGTTGGCGAGCGTATAGCGGCCGCTGATCGCGATATCCAGCGTATGGTCGAGACAGGCAGCGAAAATCTCGTCGGCGCGGCGCTGTACCGTTGCGCCGTCCGCGAGATGATCGGCCAGCCGGGGACGCGTGAGAAACAGCGACCCCGCTTCACCGAGTTCGTAGGGATCGAGATTGTCGAGCGAGCCCGACACCGATCCATAGTTGACGACGAGCCCACGCACGCGCGTCGCGCGGAAGCTGTCGCGCAGCGTCGTGCGGCCGACGGAATCGAACACGACGTCGACGCCGCGGCCGTCCGTCGCTTCGCGCACGCGGTCCGCAAAGCGGCCGTCTTCGTACAGCATCACGTGATCCGCGCCATGCCTGCGCGCGACCTCCGCCTTCGTGTCGGTGCTGGTGGTGGCGAACACGGTCACGCCGCGGCGCTTCGCGAGCTGTACGAGCAGCTGACCGATGCCGCCCGACGCCGCGTGCACAAGGCAGGTGTCGCCCGCCTGCAGACGCGCGACGTCGTCGAGCAGGTAGTGCGCGGTCGACCCTTGAAAGATCGCCGCGGCGGCGAGTTCGTACGAAATCGCCGCCGGAATGCGAGCGACGCGTGCCGCCGGCACCACCGCGTACTCCGCATACGAGCCCCACGAGATGCACCACGCCACGCGATCGCCCGGCGCGCACGAGCGCACGTTCGCGCCCGTCTGCACGACCTCGCCCGCGCCTTCCATGCCGAGCGTGCACGGCAGACGCACCGGGTAGGTTCGCGACGCGCGGTACTTGCCTTGACGCGTGTGCACGTCCATGAAGTTGATGCCCGCGCAGGCAACGCGGATCAGCACGTCGTCCGGTCCCGGCGCCGGGATCGCGACGTCGACGCGCTGCAGGACTTCAGGTCCGCCGTACTCCTCGATGCGTATCGCTTTCATGGGTGTCGTCCGTATCGTGTCGCGATGCTCAATGCGCGGGCGCCATCGACGCGCCCGGGTTCGATGCCAGATTCGGCGAGCGCGCGGCGTCGTCGGCGAAGGTGTTCGTGTACGTGCGGCCGAGGTCCACGTGACGCGGCACGATCGACGGGTTCACTGCTGCGAGCGCGGCGAGCGCGGTCTGCGGCGCGCCGTCCGGCATCCTGCCGTCGGGACTGAACGACGGAATCGATGCCGCCAGCGCCTTCACGTACAGCGCGCGGTCCACGCCGGAGAAATCCTTCGGCAGCACCGCGGCGATCTGCTCGGCGTTGTGCGACTTGATGAAGCCGAGCGTGCGCACGAGCGCGCGCACGAGGTGCCGCGTGTCGTCGCGGTGCGCGGCCACCCACGCGCGCTGCATGTACAGGCACGCACCGACGTACGGGCCGCCGAGCGCGGCGCGCGTGCCGTCGCGATCGCGCATGTCGACCACCACGTGCGCCGTCCCGTCAGCCAGCAAACGCGACGCGGTCGGCTCTTCGATCATGCCGGCGTCGACGGTGCCCTTGCCAAGCGCAGTGACGAAGCCGCTCTCCGAGCCAAGCGGCACGACCGCGTACGCATTCGGCCCGACGCCCGCGCGCTGCGCGAGATAGCGGGTCAGGAAATAGGTCGATGCGCCGAGACCCGTCACGCCGAGCGTGCGGCCGCGCACGTCGGTCATCGCCATGAAGTGCGGCGCGGCTTTGGTCGACGCGAGCTCGACGAGCCCGGCCGCGTCGTAGAACACGACGACCGCTTCGATGTCCTGGCCACGGCTTTGCAGGTCGATGGTGTGGTCGTAGAAGCCTGCCGCGCCCTGGATCGCGCCCGCGATCAGCTCGGTGGCGGTGTCGACGCCGGCCGGCTGCGACAGGATTTCGACGTCGAGCCCTTCGTCGCGGAAGTAGCCGAGCTGCGAGGCCAGCACGACCGGCAGGTAGACGATTTTCGCCGCGCCGCCCGTCATCAGCGTCACCTTCTGCGCGGCGGCCATGGGCGCCCAGCACAGGATCGAGCATGCCGCGAGCGCGAGCATGAAGGATCGGGTGATGGATGGCATGACGGCGAGTCTCCTGGGTTTTGTGAGTGTGCAGCCTTGCGGCTTTGCAGCGGGACGCGTGGGCCGTGGATGGGCGCGGCGCGCGGCACTGCACTTTGGCGGGAGTATAGAAACTGGCTGCCTTCTGCCTGCTTTCGGGGGTGATGGGAATTCGTGGGTGTTTACCCGGAGTGGGGCACCCAAACGGCGCCGCCACGCGTTCGATTACGGCCTCACCCCGCCCCAGTGAACTTTGCGTGACGCCAGCCGAAATGGCTTGCGTTCGCCCCTGTTTGGCCTATCAATCGTATGAGAGGTCAACGGGAGACTGACATGCGTACAGTCCTCATCGTCGGCGCGCTTGTGTGCAACGCGACCCTGTCATACCCCGACAGCAGCCCGGGTTCCGCAGCAGGCCAGTTCGACGACCACCGCATCCCGATGGTGTTCGACGCACAGGGCAAGACGGTCGGTCCCCTCGTGTCGGCATCGGGCGTCAGCGGCGTGTTCATCACGATAAACGGCGCGTTCACCTTCGTGCCGATCATCCATAGCGCGCGCAACTATACCAACGGAAGACTGGAAGCCGAACGTTCGTCATCACAGTACCAGTGGTCGGACAGTTCTGCCGTAGCCTACGCGTCCTCCGATTGCAGCGGTACGCCGCTGATCCTGCAGATCGGCAACTCGGAAGACGTTTCCGTCGGCCGGCCATCCACCGCGATCAGGAATGGCGCGGACGTCACCGTGTACGTCGCCAGCGATACGTATTCGAGTCTCAACGCGGCCGGGTCGATCCTCAGTCTGAACAACGGCGCGCCCGGCTCATGCATCCCCCAGGGTCCGGGCACCCTCGCGGCGCCGACATGGCCCGCGGAGAGCGCTTATCCGATTACGCAGCACTATCCCGAGCCGCTCAAGGTCGGATATGGAGATCGGTAGCCTGCGCCGCGCGGCATCCGCGAATACCGCGTGCCCCCTCAAAAAATCGACCTTCCCGTCCGCGTCGTCAATCTCTGGAAAACGAGAAAGCATCAAACAACACACCCGACGATTGTCGCGCGACTCCGAGTAAAGGGCCTCTTGTCTTTCAGGTGCCTCGTCCGCCGTTGGCTATGATGGTGTATGCCACGGCGGAGAAGAGCCATGAAAAGAGCCATCGAAATATCGGATCTTGCGCTCAAGACGCTGTCATGCATCGCCATTCTGTGCGCAGGCGGATGGGCGCTCTGGGTGTTCTGGCTCGGAGGCGCCACGGACTGGCAGGCAAATATCGCGGTCGACACGCAAGTCCTGCCTTATCGCGACGACCTGCGACTACTGGTCGTCCACGTAAAAGCTAAAAATCCGCGCAGCACCAGTTTCGACCTCGACAGCACGCAACATGATTCTTACACGCTACGGGTGCGAAAGATCGCAACCGACGGCAAGGCCGGGACTGTATTTCACGAGGACGAAGGCGACCTGATCGCAAGCATCGATCTTCTGAAACTAGCCAGCGGAAACTATGAATTCCTGCCTGGCGCTGAGATGGACGACATGCAGACGATCGTTCTTCCGGCCGGCTCCACCATCACGCTGACTGCCGACATGGAGTTGCATACCGGCAGCGTCGATGAACATGGGAATCCAGACACCGATTCGAACGGCGCTTCGACTGTCGTGCGTATTGAACCGTAACGGTCGCCATGATCGATCGCGGTTAGTCGATCTGACATGTAATGCGCATAAAGCAATCAGCATTTGACATCTCTTATTGCGCGAGCCGGCGCTTCCACATAGCGTATCGCCGTTACCACCACCGACAGCACAAGATGCCAGCACAGTGCATATTCACCCTGAATCGCCAGTCAGTCTCGGCGTTATACTGCGTGGGCCTCGGCGGCATGGCCGCGTTCTCAGGCAAGCCGGGCTACGTGGACAGTCCCGATGCCGAGGCTGTGCCTGATGCCGGACCTATCCCGAAAGGCACCTACTACATCATCGCGCGCCAGAGCGGCGGTCGGCTCGGCTGGCTATGGGACTGGGTGAAGGATAACGCATCGCACGTGCACCACGACAACTGGTTCGCGCTCTACCGCAACGACCGCATCGTAAGCGACTACATGTTCATCAATGGCGTGCGGCGCGGCAACTTCCGGCTGCATCCGAATGGACGGTTTGGCATAAGCGAAGGGTGCATTACGCTGCTGTCGCCAACGCAGTTCGACCGATTGCGCACGTGGCTGCTTTCGCAGCACACAAAGATAATCCCAGGCACGACCATTCCTTACTACGGCACGGTAACAGTTCGATGAAAGCGATTCTGCGTTTGTTGTTAGCAATAGTACTGACCGTACCGGTTTTCCTCGTGCTGACGAAAATCGACGCGATCCCCGGTTGGCTGTATAGCGACAACGGGTACGCAGCGCTGCATCCGCTATTCGTCCTGTTCGGAGCGGTCGGTGTCGAAGGTCACGAAAGCGTGGTGGCCGGCGTACTGCTGGTCGCCAGCTTCATCATTGCCACCGGCATCGTATGGGGCGCGTCGGGCCTCATCAGTCGTTCAAGATTGCGGGCAAAGAACACCTAGCACGACGCGCAGAGTGATCATGTGGCTTCAGAGATGCACATCGAAGCCCCGTCCCCCCTCAAAAAATCGACCTTCCCGTCCGCGTCGTCAACCACTCCAACGCCATCACCCCTGCCAGCGAATTGCCATTCGCATCGAGCCCCGGCGACCACACGCACACCGCCATCTCCCCAGGCAACACGGCGACGATCCCCCCGCCCACACCGCTTTTAGCCGGCAAGCCCACGCGAAACACGAAATCCCCGGCCGCATCGTACGTACCGCACGTGAGCATCAACGCGGACAATCGCTTGGCCGAACTCGAATCCAGAATCCGCTCGCCCGAAGCGGGCACCACGCCTCCATTGCTCAGGAACAAAGCCGCCTTCGCGACCTCGACGCAGTTCATCTCGATCGCGCATTGCCGGCAGTACGCATCGACGACCGTCTTCGCCGGCATTTCCAGGTTGCCGAAGCTCGCGATGAAATGCGCCATCGCGCGGTTACGCTCCGCATGCTCGAGCTCGGAACGCGCCACCCGCATGTCGTAGTCGATAGTGCGTTCGCCGGTAAGACGTCGCATGAATTCGACGAGCGCCGTCTCCGCCTTCACGAAGCGCCGGCACAGCACGTCGGTCACGACGAGCGCGCCCGCGTTGATGAACGGATTGCGCGGCTTGCCCTGCTCGGATTCGAGCTGCACGAGCGAATTGAACGCGGTGCCCGACGGCTCGCGGCCCACGCGCTGCCACAACGCATCGCCGATGAGCCCGAACGCGAGCGTGCATGCGAACAGCTTCGAGATACTCTGGATCGAGAAGCGCGTATGCGCGTCGCCGACATGGTGCACGTCGCCCGCCACCGTGACGATCGCCATGCCGAAGCGGTCGGCGGAAATCTTCGCGAGTTCGGGAATGTAGTCAGCCACGTGGCCCTTGCCGAGCCATGGCCTCACGTCATGATGGATCTGTTCGAGAATGCCGGCGTAGTTCATCAATATCGTTCATCAGGATCGTTCATCGGGTTCGTCATCAAGCAAACGGCCGGCGCATCGCTGCGCCGGCCGTCATGTGAATCCGGAGTCGCCAATCGCTCAGCGCATCGGCGTCAGCTCGCCGAGTTGCGCTGCATCGGTTTGCGACATCGGATCGTCATCGATCGCGTCACGCTCATCAAGATACGACGAACGATACCCCGACTTCACGCCCCAGAAATAAAACACCAGCGACACCACGATCACCGTCAGCATGTCCCAGCCGTACGGAATCACGTCGTGGCCGCCGAACTGTTTGCTGCCGATCAGCGACAGCAGCGCCATGATCGGCAGGTACGCCACCAGCCACCACGCCGCCTTCATGTCCTGGTTGAAGCCCGTGAAGCCCACCTTCGCCTGGTAGTAGAAGAACACCGGCAGTGCCACGACCATCAGCAGGATGATCTCGCCCGTCAGCGGCCACTTCGCCCAGTACAGGATCAGCGATGCGCACACGAACGCGAACGGCGCGATCACC